>NZ_AXWW01000025.1 GCF_000482865.1 Actinokineospora inagensis DSM 44258
CCCCGCCAGACCCTCGACTGGCACAAACCCGTCGAGAAACTCAACGAACTACTGGTCAAACACGGTGGCGCACCGATCACTTGAGACCAAGGTGTCCAAGATCCGTTTGTGACGACAGACCTGAACACCCTTCTCACCGCACTCTACGTCACGATCGACGACCACCTCGCGGGCCGGCGCCGGACGGGCAGACCACCGAAGCTGACCGACGCCGAGCTGGTCACCCTGGCCGTGGCCCAGGCGTTGCTGGGGTTCACCTCCGAGGCCCGCTGGTTGCGGTTCCTGCCCACCCGGATGCCCGGCGCGTTCCGCTACCTGCCCGGCCAGTCCGGCTACAACCGCCGCTTGCGGGCGGCGTTACCCCTGGTCAAACAGGTGATGCGCTGGCTGGCGGCCAACACCGACCTGTGGACCGACACCACCTGGATCGTCGACTCCACCCCGGTCGAGTGCGGCCGCTCCCGGCCCACGGTCAAGCGCTCCGAGCTTGCCAGCTGGGCCAAGTACGGCTACTGCCGCTCACATTCCCGCTGGTTCTGGGGCCTGCGCCTGCACCTGGTCTGCACCCCGGCCGGGCTGCCCGTCACGTGGGCCCTGGCCGACCCGAAGATCGACGATCGACAGGCGCTCATGGCGATCTGCGACCACGAACCCCACCTGCTCGCCGACCGCCCCGACCTGCTGATCATCGCCGACAAGGGCTACATCTCCCACGAACTGGACCGCTTCCTGAGCGAACGCGGAGTCCGGCTGATCCGACCGTCCTACCGCAACCGCCAGCCCCATCCCGGTGAGCCGCTGCTCAAGTCCATCCGCCAGCTCATCGAGTCAGTCAACGACACCCTCAAAGGGCAATTGAACCTCGAACAGCACGGCGGACGCACCATCGAGGGCGTCGGCGTCCGCGTCGCCCAACGCCTCCTGGCCCTGACCGCCGCCATCTGACACAACCGCGCCACCGGCCAACCCCTCACCCGATCCCTGACCGCCTACGACCACTAACCGACTTTCGCATTACTCGTCTAGCGGTACACGGTCTCGAAGTGGCAGACGCGGATTCTCGCCGACCGGCCGCAGGGCTCGTCCGACGAGCCCTGGCCGAGCTGGCGCCGCATTTAATCGGGCCTGGAAGCTGTCCACCGACCCGCAGTTGGTGGATAAGGTCGGCGACGTGCTGGGCCTGCATCTGGCCCCGCCGAAGAACGCCCCGGTGCTCACGGTCGACGAGAAGTCGCGGGTGCAGGCGATCGACCGGGCCGCGCCGATCCTGCCCACCACGCTGGCGCGGATGACGCATGACTACGTCCGGCACGGCACCACCAGTCTCTTCGCCGCCTTCGCCATCGGCAGCGGCTCGGTGATCACCCAGCACTATCGGCGCCATCGTCACCAGGATATTCCTGCGGTCCTGACGCTGATCGACGCCCTGGTTCTGAAAGGACTGGACCTGCACCTCGTACTGACAACCACGCAACTCGCAAGACGCCCAAGGTCAAGCAACGGCTGATCCACAACCTGCGGATCCACCTGCATTTCACCTCGAACCAGCAGTTCTGGCTCACCCTCGTGGAGCGCTGATTCGTCGAGTTGACCACCCGCAAGCTGCGCCGGTCCGCCATCGCAGCGCCATCTAACTGGAGCCGACGTCCGACGCTGGCTCGACGAGTGGAACAAGGATCCCCAACCGGTCGTGTGGACCACATCAGCCGACTAGATCCTCTGCACCCACGCCACGTACACGGAACGAATCAACTACTCACGACACTATTGACGCTCGATTAGCGCACGACCAGGCTAGATGGTAGGTGCGGGTGGGCCCTCGGCAGCAGCAATCGGCCAGCTGGCGCTCACACCTGGTAGGTGTCTTCGAGCGTTAACCGACCGACTGCTGATGTTGCCCATGTTTTGTGTGCCCCCGGCAGGATTCGAACCTGCGACACACGGTTTAGGAAACCGATGCTCTATCCCCTGAGCTACGAGGGCTGGCGGGCTCACCCTACCGGGGGTGGGCCTGGGGGTGGTGGTGGGGTGGTACCGGGGGTGGACGCCAGGGGAGGGGTGCGGGTGGTCCACTAGGGGCCATTCCGGATGGCGGTCTGCTCGGGTTTGGGCAGGATGCCTGGGGTCATGGCTGGTGAAGGGAGCGACGGTGGTGGAGCGGCGGTTGGAGATCGATGGGGTCTCCAAGCGGTACGGGGACGTCGTGGCGTTGCGGGAGATGACGTTCGCGGTGGCGGCGGGGGAGTTGTTCGGGTTCGTCGGGTCCAACGGGGCCGGGAAGACGACCACGATGCGGATCGCGTTGGGGGTGTTGGCGGCGGACAGCGGGGTGGTGCGGTGGGCGGGGGAGCCGATCACGTTGGCGACGCGGCGGCACATCGGGTACATGCCGGAGGAGCGGGGGCTGTACCCGAAGATGAAGGTGGGCGAACAACTGGTGTACCTGGCCAGGTTGCACGGGCTGGGCGCGACCGGGGCGAAGCGGGCGGTCGAGGAGTGGACGGAGCGGTTGGGGGTGGCGGGGCGGCGGGATGACGAGGTGCAGAAGTTGAGCCTCGGCAACCAGCAGCGGGTGCAGTTGGCGGCCGCGTTGGTGCACGACCCGGCGATCCTGGTGTTGGACGAGCCGTTCTCCGGGTTGGACCCGGTGGCGGTGGACGTGATGAGCACCGTCTTGCTGGACAAGGCGGCGCAGGGGGTGCCGGTGGTGTTCTCCAGCCACCAGTTGGACCTGGTGGAGCGG
Organism: Actinokineospora inagensis DSM 44258; assembly: GCF_000482865.1. Taxonomy (GTDB): domain Bacteria; phylum Actinomycetota; class Actinomycetes; order Mycobacteriales; family Pseudonocardiaceae; genus Actinokineospora; species Actinokineospora inagensis. Next base: position 2,744 of record NZ_AXWW01000025.1, read on the forward strand.
CTGTGCCACCGGGTGGGGATCGTTCGCAGTGGACAGATGGTGGCGTGTGACACGGTGGACGCGCTGCGTGCCGGTGGCGTCGTGCACCTCGTGGTGGACGCGCCGGGCGCGCGGCCGGGGTGGGCGGACGGCCTGGCGGGAGTCACCGTGGTGGAGCACAGCGGGACGCGGACGGTGTTGGACCTCGGCGACGGCGCCGACGACCAGGCGGTGCTGCGGGCGGCGTTGGCGACCGGCCCGGTGACCGAGTTCAGCAGGCGCAGGCAGTCGTTGACCGAGCTGTTCCGCAACGTCGTGTCGGAGCACACCGAGGCGGTGGCGGCGTGAGCGCGGACGTGCGGGTGGGCGACTGGCAGGCGGTTGGCCTGGTGGCGAACCGGGAGATCAACACGAGGGTGCGGTCCAAGGCCTTCAGGATCACCACGGCGGCGACGTTGGTGTTGCTGGTGGGGTTCACGTTGGTGATGAAGTTCGCCGCGGGCGGGTCGGACGCCACGGTGGGTGTGTCCGGCGGGTCGGCCGCCCTGGCCGCGCCGCTGAAGGCGACCGCGACGTCGATCGGGCAGACCATCGACACCCGCGAGGTCACCGAGGCCGCAGGCCGGTCCCAGGTCGACAGCGGTGACCTGGACGCGCTGCTGGTCGGGGACGGCAGCAAGATCGTCGTGGTGGTCAAGAAGGACATCGACGAGAAGCTGCGCAACGTCCTCAACGTGCTGGCCGGGCAGTTGGCGCTCAACGAGGAGATCAAGGACCTCGGCGGCGACCCGACCAGGATCGGTCAGCAGGTGGCCGGGGCCAAGGCCGTGGTCGAGCCGATGCAGCCGCCGTACGACTACAACGGCCAGCAACTCGTCATCGGCATGATCGCGGGCATCCTGATCTACATGTCGCTGCTGATCAACGGGCAGGCGGTGGCCCAGGGCGTGGTCGAGGAGAAGTCCAGCCGGGTGGTGGAGCTGCTGCTGGCCACGATCCGACCGTGGCAGCTCATGGCGGGCAAGGTCCTCGGCATCGGCGCGGTCGGCCTGCTGCAGATGCTGATCATCGGCGGGGTCGGCATCGCCGCGGGCCTGGCGACCGGGGTGCTGACGCTGTCGGTGTCGACGGCGATCGGCACGGTGATCTGGCTGGTCGTGTGGTTCCTGCTCGGTTTCGTGGCCTACTCGCTGGTGTTCGCCGCGCTCGGCGCGCTGGTGTCCCGGCAGGAGGACGTCGGCGGGGTGATCACGCCGCCGCTGATGTTCGTGATCCTCGGCTACGTGCTCGGCATCTCGATCCTGCCGAGCGACCCGGGCAGCCACCTGGTCGAGGTCCTGTCGATCATCCCGCTGTTCGCGCCGACGCTGATGCCGATGCGGCTGGCCATGGGCGGGGTCCCGGTGTGGGAGGCGGGCCTGGCCGTGGTCCTGGTCGTACTGCTCATCCCCGCCCTGGTGTGGCTCGCGGGCCGCATCTACAGCAACGCGGTGACCCGCAGCGGCGCCCGGGTGAAGCTGCGAGACGCCCTGCGCGCGGCCTGACCCGCGCGAACGCCGATGGGGTCCTCGGTCGCCGAGGACCCCATCGGCGTTGGTCAGCGGTGGCTCGGGTACTCGACGACCTGCTGGAACGTCGGTCGGTTCTGGAAGCTGATCGGTTTCTGGGTGATGCCGCCCAGCGGGTTGTGGATGATCGTGTCGGAGCACCACTGGTCACCGGCGGCGCACCCGCTCCCGGCCGGGTAGACCTGCTCCTTCGGGGTGGCGACGGCCTGGCGCAGGCTGTCCACCATGGCCTGCCTGCACGTGCCCAGGTCACCGCCGCCGCAGAACTTCGTGGCGTACGGTGCGGTCACCGGGTCGCCGAGCACGGCGCGCAGGTCTTTGTTCACATAGCCCCACCAGCCGGTTTGGAACGAAGAACCCTCGTGGCTGGCGGGCGTCTCGTCGACCTTCACGCGTTTGGTCATCTCGGCGTAGGCGGCGTTACCCATGCTCGGTTCGAACTCCGCCTTCACCAGCAAAGGCCACCACGCGTCAAGAATCCGGATGGCGTCCGCGTCGGCGTAGACCTTGCTGCCTTGTGTTGTCTCGGTGCGGCGGCCGCCCGCGGCGAGCCACTGGCGCAGTTCGGTAATCGCCGTTGACGTCGACGAGTCGCCGTTGCCGACGACCCTAAGAAGCAGCGGTAGCACCCTCTCCGCGCGAAGGTCGGTAAGGGCGGCTTCCGCCATCGCCTTGGTCAGTGATGCTCGGTCTACCTTGCCGCCGTTGGCAATCAGGGCCTTCACGCGTGTGTCGAGAAGATCCGCCCGGTGTACCGACTGCCGCTCCAAGCCTGCGGCCGCTGTCCCCGGGGCCTGACCGTTGTTCCACGAGATCAGGTAGTCCTGGTTGACGACGTTCGGGTGCTGCTCGTACGGGGTGTAGTTCGCGAGGTTGGTCGCCGGGTCCCAGCCAGCCCAGTCATACCCCGCGTTGCCCCATACGGGCATCGCTGGGTCGACGGTCGGTTGCCGCACCGGGTTGTTGCCGGAGTTGTAGTAAGCGATGTCCTTGGAGTCGGCGTAGAACCAGTTGAACGTGTAGCCGATGTGCGAGGCCGCGCGCTGGAAGTCGGTCGCCGAGTGGATCGCGTCGGGGTCGTTGAACTTCTGGAACCCGGTCACCGCGTCGAGTTCGCGCATGTACGTCGACCGCAACTCGGCGTACGCGACGGGCTTACCACCGACAGTGGCCCTGTACGTCACGGGTCCGTACTTGGTCCTGTACGACCGGAGCGTGTAAGAGCCCGCAGGTGCCGTGCTGCCTACCGACGAATACCAGGAGTTCTTGCGCTCCACGACATCCATGGGCAGGCACTGGCCGCGGAACAGGTAGTAGTTGCTGTCCTTCGTCACCGGACTGCCGTTTGGTGAGCACAGCTCGACCGCGTAGGTGTCCGTGATGTCCTGGCTCGAACTCGTAGCGCTCCACGAGTAGTCCTGCCCGCGGCCCAGCAGCACATAGAAGCTGATACCGGCGAACGACGCACCCCGCGCGCTGATGCCCGGACCCTGCAGCTCCTCCAGCATCAGCAACTGTGGTGCGAAGTACCCGGTCTGCGGCCCGAACACGGCTACCGGGTGGCCGCTCGCGGTATGCGAACCAGAGACCAGTAGCGCGTTGGACATACCGTGCTTGTTCTCCAACAAGTCGCCCGGCAAGACACCCTTGTCGAATATCCCCCGCACAGAGTCTAAGCCGGGCCAGGTAGGTGCGGGAGCGGCTGAACTCGTACGGTCAAACACCAACTGTTGAGGCGCAACAGAGCTCTTATCCGGTAGAGCAGCCCCCTGCGGATTGGCGGGGGTCTTGCCGTACGGGAAGCTCTGTCCGTTGTGGATGGTCTTGACGTGCTCGGGGTCGTCCTCGGAACGCAGCCCCTGCCACACCTTCTCGCCCTGGACAACGCCATAGCGCTCCTGGAGGGCCAGCTTGGCGATGGCCGACTGCACCTCGCCGCCACCGCCGCCACCGAACTGCGCGCCGATCACCGCGGAGACGACGGCCAGGTCGGTCAGGGTGAACGGGTCGATCTTGCCCGCGTTGGTGATCGGGTCGATGTGGCCGAGCAGCACGTACTCGCCGGGGAAGTACCGGCCGTTGTACGACTCGGTGATGTACTGGTTGATCCCGTCCACGTAAGACTTCGCGTCGGCCATGGACTGCGCGCCCTCCGGGCCGGACGCGGCGGCCTGGTCGACCTGTCTCTGCAGCTCGGCCTCGGTGTACGGGGCCGCGGCGAAGAAGCTCTGCTCAAGCTGCTGGTTCGCCTCGGAACCGCCCGCGAACGGCGTCAACTGGCCGCGGCCGACGTGCCGCAACACGTCCATCAGGAACAACCTGTCCTGCGCGGCGGCATAACCGGCGCCGAACGTCGTACCCGCGCGGGTGGTGCCGTAGACGTGTGGTGTGCCGGTTGCCTTGTCGCGCACGATGGTGACATCCGCGCGCGGCTTGCGAGTGCTCTCAACCTGACCAGCAGGTACCCCGAACGACGCGTCGTTGAAGAACGCGTTGATTTTGTCGGTGGTCAGGGTGGAGTATCCCTTGGCGAGGCTGTCGTAGCGGTCGAGTTGGTCGTCCGAGTGCCGGGGACGGACACCGAACGCTTTGTGCGCCAGGATCTCGGTGAGCGTCGCGCTGCCGTTCTCACCCGGCGGCACGATGTCCGAGCACTGGCCTGAGCAGTAGTCGTTGGCGGCTGTTCGGTGCGGTTCGGCCGAGACCGGTGGTGGGGTGATCGTCAGCGCGACCAGCAGGCAGGCCACGGGCAGGGCGGCTTTGGCCATACCGAGACTCCTCTCGCGAAGGCGTGACGCCGGGTGATGTTACCGGCGCGTAGCACAGTCGCGACAGGAGTTCGGGTTTGCCACCGGTTGTCAAAGTGTGATCGGCACGGCGCAGGGTAAGATCTCACGACATACACTGCTAGTTGGTGATGGCTTGACCTGTGAACTGGGCTGCGGACGCCGCTTCAGGAGGCGCGTGTGATCAAAGTTCTCATCGCGGACGACGAGGACCTGGTCCGGTCGGGTCTGCGGACCATCCTCTCCAGCGCGGGCGACATCGAGGTCGTGGCCGAGTGCGACGACGGTGTCCACGTCACCGAACTGGCCCGGTTACACCGCCCCAACGTGGCCCTGCTCGACATCCGCATGCGCACCTCGGACGGCATAGACGCCCTCCGCGGGCTGATGATGCTACCTGAGCCGCCCGCCGTGTCCATGCTGACGACTTTCGACGTCGACGAGTATGTCCGCGAGGCCCTACGCGTGGGTGCGAGCGGCTTCCTGCTCAAAGACACCGAACCCCGACACCTCATCAAGGCCGTGCGGGACTTGGCGCGCGGTGGCGCTGTCTTAGATCCCAAGGTTGCCGCGCGCGTTGTCTCTACCGTCGCTGATGGCGCCCGCGCTGCGGAACCGGCTCGCAGGCTCTTGTCGATGCTCTCCGACCGCGAGTTGGAGGTCGTGACCCTCGTCGGGCACGGTCTGTCCAACGCCGAGATCGGCCAGCAACTGCACCTGTCCGAGGCGACCGTTAAGGGGTACGTCTCCGCCGTGCTCGGCAAGATAGGCGCGGCGAACCGGGTGCAGGCGGCCCTGGTGGCCTACCGGGGCGGCTTGATCGCGTAGTCGTCGGCCGGGGAGTGCACCTCGACCCGGTTGCGACCGTGCCGCTTCGCCCGGTACAGCGCCACGTCCGCATTGGCGAACAACCGCTCCAAGGTGTCCGGGCCGGTCGCGACGCCGATGCTCACGGTGGGCCGCTGCGTGCTGCCCAACACCGCCATCCAGTCGTGGCGGTCAACGGCTTGCCTTATCCGCTCGGCCACCGCCACACCGACGGGACTGGTACGGCCTTCCGAGTGGTCCACCACCGCGTCGGTAAGCAGCACGACGAACTCGTCACCGGCCCACCGCGCGATCACATCCCCGCCACGGCACTCCGCGCGTAGAAGCTGCGCGATTTCCCGTAGTGCGGCGTCACCGGCCGCGTGCCCCGCGGCGTCGTTGACGCCCTTGAACCAGTCGACATCGATGAGCACCAACCACGGGATGCGACCCGTCGCGACAGCGCGTTCCAGGATGCCGGGTGCGGTGCGCTCCAAACCGAGCCGGTTCGACAACCCCGTCAACGGGTCGCGCGCCGCCAACTCCTGCGCCGCCGTCGCCAACCGCTGCGCCCGGATCGCGAGCCTGCGCTGCTCCAACGCCTGACCGAGGCCCTCCTGCAGCGTCTCCATCGCCGTCCGCCGGGCCACGATGTTGCGCCGCAACGCCTCCGCCTCACCCACCGCGTCGCCGTTGTCGCGGCAGATGTCGGCGAGGTCCTGCGAGTACCGCTGCAGCAGCGACGTGTCGTTGATCCGGTCGGCCTCCGCCACGGCGACCCGCCCGAATGTGCTCGCCTGGTCCAACCGGCCCTGCCTGCGCCGGATCATCGACAACACCCAGTTGCCGACCGACCGCGCCCACTTGTTGTCCTGCCGCGCCGCCAACGTCAACGCCTCGTTGGCCGTCTGCTCCGACCGCGCCAACTCGCCGACCCCGGCCAGCGACGCCCCGTACGCCGCCAGCAGCGCCAGGTGGATCCGACCCTCGTCGAGCAGCGACAGGCCCTCCTCCAGCAGCGGGATGGCCTCACGGAAGGTCGCGATCGACAGGTCCTCGGGCAGCTCGCACGCCCGGAAGTTCAGCGTCCCACCCAGGCCCTGCAGACAGTGAGCGAGGATCTCCCGGTCATCACCGGTTCGAGCGACATCGACCGCCAACCGGCACATGTCCAACGACGCACGGCGATGGCCGATCCCCTCCAGCAGATACCCCAACCGCCCCAACGTGTCCGCCGCGAACGACCCCCGCGGCTGCTCCGCGTCGATGTCGCTCCACCCCTCGGCGGCCAACTCCAACGCCAGCGGGATCCGCCGCAACCGCCACGCCGCCACCGCCCGCCGAGTCAGGATCGCGGCCCGCGCCCACGGGTCCAACCCGGCCGGGACCTTGGCCAAGAGCTGGTCGAACAGCGTGTTCGCCTCTTCCGCCCGACCGGCGTCGATGAGCAGGCGGACCTCTTGGTCCGCCAACAACGCCTCCGTCGTCGCCCCGCGGTCGTCGTGCCCCACACCGTCCTCGACATGTCCCTCAGCGAACGGCGGCCCGTTCGTGGCCTGCGACACAGTGCGGCAAGATTACCCGCCACGCGACTCGTGGCCCGAACGGAGTAGTCGCGGGTCCCTGTGTTTTTTGCTGACCGCCGTGGGGCCGTGCTGTGGGGAGCCGGGCGATCCGGGACGAACCGCAGGTCAAGTCACATCGGCCCGCTTTGACCTCTCGCGGACTTTCACCCGTCTCAGCGACAGGAGTTATCCACAGGAGAGACTCTCCCCTGGTCAAGCCAAGATCCACTGTCGGTACCTGCCGGTAGACTGGCATCGAGGGCTGCCCCCGGGAGGGTGGGGGCCGCCCTTGGGGGGTTGGGGGTGGGTTGGCAAGAGGTTTGGGGTGGGGGTGCCGGATTGGGTGAAGGGCCGTGGGGGCGGTGGTTGGGCTTTGGGGTGGTGTTGGGGTCAGAGTTGGGTGGTGGTGTCGGGGGAGGGGCGCCATTGGGTGAAGGGGCGGTCGAGGGTCCAGCGGCCGTTGGTGAGGGTGAGGACGCGGTGGTCGCAGTGGGGTGGGTTGGACAGGGACTCGAAGAGTTCGATGCTCCACGAGAACATGCGTCGGCACAGCAGGCGCATGGTCAGGCCGTGGGAGACGACCAGGGCGGTGTCGGGGTGGGTGGGGTCGTGTTCGACGCGGGTTTCCAGTTCGGTGAGGAAGCTGGCGACGCGGTCGTCGACGTCGGCGCCGGATTCGCCGTGGGCGAGGCGGTAGAAGAAGTGGCCGAACTCGTGGCGTTTTTGCTTCTGGACCTGTTGCTCCACCGGGTCCTGCAGGTTGCCCCAGTCCTGTTCGCGTAGGCGGGGTTCCTGGACGTGGCGTTCCACGGGGAGGTTCAGCAACTCGAAGGTGCGCATGGTCCGCACGTACGGGCTGATGTAGGCCGCGACCGGGCGCCCGGCGAGGACGGCGCGCAGGCGGGCGCCCTCGGCCCTGGCCTGCGCCTCGCCGCGGGGGGTGAGGGGGAGGGCGTGGTCGGGGATGCGGCAGTAGGCGAGCTCGTCGACGTTGCCCAGGCTCTCGCCGTGCCGCAGCAGGATGATCCGCACGAACACTATGGTGCCCAATGTCGGAGCCCGTTGACGTGCCGAGGAGACACCCGTGATCAAGTACATCGCCCTGTACCGGCGACCGGACGACCCCGGGGCCTTCGACGAGAAGTACTTCGGCAGCCACCTGGACCTGGTCGGCAACACCCCTGGCCTGCTGCGCACCGAGGTGGCGAAGGTGCGGCGGGTGTTCGTGCCGGGGTTCCTCGGCGAGAGCGAACCGTACCTGGTGGCGGAGATGTACTTCGCGGACGAAGCGGCGATGAAGGCCGCGCTGCAGTCGCCTGAATGGCAGGTGGCGGGGGCGAACCTGTCCGAGATCGGCGGGCTGGATCTTGTCGCCATGTTCGCCGCGGAGGTGCTGTCGTGAGCGTTCCCAACACTGTTGCCGTAGTGGGCGGCGGGACCATGGGCGCAGGCATCGTCCATGTTTTCCTCGCGGCCGGTAGTTCTGTCGTGCTTGCCGAGGCTGACGCGGTAAGGGCGGCGGTGGGGTTAAGCAACGTCGAGGCTTCGCTGCGCAAGGCCGAGGAACGCGGCAAGCTCGACCGGTCCGCGACCGAGCTGCTTGGCCGGTTGTCCACAGTGGAAGACCTGGGTGCGTTGCCCGAGGACACCGCGCTGGTGGTCGAGGCGGTGCCGGAGAAGCTGGACCTCAAGCGCGCCGTGTTCGACGCCGTGGCGCGGCGGTGTCCGGGAGCGGTGCTGGCATCCAACACGTCGTCGCTGTCGATCACCGAGTTGGCCGGCGGGTTGCCCGGTGAGCGGGTGATCGGGATGCACTTCTTCAATCCGGTCCCGGTTCAGGCACTGGTGGAACTGGTGCTGCACCCGGGATTGGCCGCCGAGACCGTCGCGACCGTGCGCGGGTGGGCTGAGGCGCTTGGCAAGACCGTGATCGAGGTGCGCGACTCGCCCGGCTTCGCCACGTCACGACTTGGACTCGTCGTCGGATTGGAGGCGATCCGGATGCTGGCGGAGGGGGTCGCGACGGCGGAGGACATCGACACCGGCATGCGGCTGGGATACGCGTGGCCGATGGGTCCGCTGCGGCTCACCGACCTCGTCGGCTTGGACGTCCGGCTGTCCATCGCCGAGCACCTTGCCGCTGAACTCGGTCCGAGGTTCGAGCCACCGCAGTTGCTGCGTGACAAGGTCGCCCGGGGTGAACTGGGACGCAAGACGGGGCAAGGGTTCTTCACATGGTGACTGTCCGTCCGTACACGCGTGAAGATGCTGATGCCGCGTACCAGTTGCGGCGACTAGCCTTCGGTGGTCCCGCCCAGCGGTCTGCCACGCCGCCTGAGCATCCGGACGCGTGGCGTGGTCTTGTCGCCGACGACGACACGGGCCTGGTCGGCTTCCTGCGGATCTGGGCCTACCACCAGTTCTTCGGCGGCAAAGCGGTGCCGATGGGCGGTATCGCGAGCGTGGCCGTGCAGCCCCACGCGCGCGGTAACGGCGTCGCGGGCTCGTTGCTGACCGAGTCGTTGAGCGTCATGCGCGAGGCAGGGCAGGTCATCTCGGCGCTATACCCGTACGTGATCCCCCCATACCGGCGCTACGGCTGGGAACACGTCGGCACGACGGAACTGGCGCTGTTGACCCTCTCAGGTCTCGCCTCGACTCCACGCTCGTCGGTCGCCCTGCGCCCAGCGGTCCAAGAGGACCTGGATGACATCCACGAGTGCTACCTGCGGACAGCGTCAACGGTCGACGGGATGATCGATCGCTCCGCCCCCGGTTTTGACCTGACCTGGTTAGTCGAACGAGACGTGGTGACGGTCGCCCCAGGCCCACACGGGATCCGCGGTTACCTCAACGCCGACCGCCCAGACGGCAAGCGTTTGCGCGCCTATGACCTGGTCGCCGACGACCTCGATACCGCGCACGCCCTGCTCCGTCAGCTCGCCGGGTGGGCCGGAACGCTCACCGACGCGCGCATCCGTGTCCTGGGCCACACCCTCGACTTGGCTGTCCCCGGCGGGCTGCGGCGTGGCCTGGAGGTCCACGACTTCATGTTGCGCGTCGTCGACCTCCCGGCGGCGGTGGCCGCGCGCGGCTGGCCCGCCGTCGCGGAGTCGAAGCCGTTCACGGTCGACATCGAGGTCGCCGACCCGCACGCGCCGTGGCAGTCCGGTCGCTGGCGGCTCGTCCACGAGGACGGTGTCGTCGCCGCCGAACCGGGCGGTAGCGGTGCGCTCCAGCTCACCACCCGCGCCCTGGGCCCCTGGTACGCGGGCTCGGCCACCGCCGCCGCGCTGCGCACGGCCGGGCTGCTCACCGGTGACCCGGCGGCCGGGGTGGCACTCGACCGGCTGACCGGCGCGCCGCACCCGGTGCACATGGCCGAGACCTTCTGACCCGCCCACTACCCTGCGCGTTTGTGCTGCTCGTAGTCCTGGAACTGGCGGGCCTGGTGGTCTTCGCGGCCTCCGGGGCGCTGGCGGCCGTCCGCGCGCGACTCGACGTGTTCGGCGTCGTCGTCCTCGGGCTCACCACGGCCTTGGGCGGGGGCGTGATCCGGGACGTCCTGCTCGGGGTGCACCCGCCGACCAGTCTCAGGGATTGGCCGTACCTGCTGGTCCCGGTCGCGGCGGCGCTCGCGGTCTTCGGGTTCCACCCGCAGGTCGCGAAGCTGCGGCGAGCCGTGCTGCTCGCCGACGCCATCGGGCTCGGTCTGTTCACGGTCTCCGGTACCGCTACCGCGCTCAAGACCGGCGTCCCGGCTTACACGGCCTGCTTGATCGGGATGACCGCGGGCATCGGCGGCGGTGCCATGCGGGATCTCTTACTGCGGGAGATCCCACTCGTCCTTCGCCGTGAGATCTATGCACTGGCCTCGCTCGCCGGGGCCGTCGTCGTCGTGGTTGGTGCCAGGGTGGCGTGGCCCGCGGTGCCGGTTACCGTCGCGGCCGCCGCGATTGTCGTCACCATCCGGTTGGTGTCGTTGTGGCGGCAGTGGCACGCGCCGGTGGCCAGGGGGCTCGACCGGTGAACTCTCAGGCGCGTCTCAGCAGCACAGGGAACACTGACCGCATGCGCATCCTCGTAGTCGACGACGACCGGGCCGTGCGCGAGTCACTCCGGCGGTCGCTGCAGTTCAACGGCTACCAGGTCGATCTCGCCAGCGACGGCCAGCAGGCGTTGGAGTCGGTGCTCGGCACCGGCGGCGACGCGGGCGAGCGGCCCGACGCCATGGTGCTCGACGTGATGATGCCCCGGCTGGACGGGCTCGAGGTGTGCAGGCGGCTGCGCGGGGTCGGCGACGACCTGCCGATCCTGGTGCTCACCGCGCGCGACCTGGTGTCCGACCGGGTGGCGGGCCTCGACGCGGGCGCCGACGACTACCTGCCCAAGCCGTTCGCGCTGGAGGAACTGCTGGCCAGGCTGCGCGCGCTGCTGCGCAGGGCCGTCCACGAGCAGGCCAGCGCCGCCGAGCCGACGCTGGGCTTCGCGGACCTGGAGCTGGACCCGGGCACCCGCGAGGTGCGCCGCGGCGACCGCCCGATCAGCCTCACCCGGACCGAGTTCGCGCTGCTGGAACTGCTGCTGTCGCACCCGAAGCAGGTGCTCACCCGCGGCCGGATCCTGGAGGAGGTGTGGGGCTACGACTTCCCGACCTCGGGCAACGCGCTGGAGGTCTACGTCGGGTACCTGCGCCGCAAGACCGAGGCGGACGGTGAGCCGCGGCTGATCCACACCGTCCGCGGCGTCGGCTACGTGCTGCGCGAGACGCCCCCCTGATGGCGGTCACCCACCCGGGGGAACCATCGGCGCAGCGGATGTCGCTGCGGTCCCGCATCACCCTGCTCGCCGCGTTCTGCGTCGGCGGTGCGGTGGCCCTCGTGTCCCTCGGCGCCTACATCACCGTCTACCGCGGCCTCTACCAGCAGGTGGACGACAACCTGCGGGCGCGGGCCGACGCGATGGTCAGCAACACCCAGGTGGTCGCCGAGGGGTTCACCCAGATCCCGCGGTACTTCCTGGAGCTGTCCGACATCAAGTTCGACGTGGTGGACAGCAGCGGCCGGTCCGCGATCCGCCAGCAGGTGATCCGGCCGCCGGTCGGGCCGGACGAGCTGAAGGTCGCCTCCGGCGACAAGACCTCGAACGTCCGCACCGACACCGCCACGGACTCCCGGGTGCTGGCCGTCGACTACCCCTTCCTGGACAACACCGCACTGGTGCTGGCGGAGCCGCTGGACTCGACGAAGACCACGATGAGCAAGCTGGCCGTCGTGCTGATCGTGATCGGCGGGTCCGGGATCATCGTCGCCGCGCTGGCGGGCACCGCGGTCGCCCGGGGCAGCCTGCGGCCGGTGCAGCGGCTCACCGCCGCCGCCGAACGCGTCACCCGAACCGGTGAGTTGCGGCCGATTCCGGTCGCGGGCGACGACGAGCTGTCCCGGCTCACGCACAGCTTCAACACCATGCTGGGCGCCGTCGCCGAAGCGCAGGAGCGACAACGCAGGCTGGTCGCCGACGCGGGTCACGAGCTGCGCACGCCGCTGACCTCGTTGCGCACCAACCTGGAGCTGCTGCTGGCGTCCGAGGCGCCCGGCGCGCCCACGCTGTCCGCGCTGGACCGCTCCGAGATCCAGGACGACCTGCGCGCCCAGCTCGACGAGCTGACCCAGCTCATCGGCGACCTGGTCGAACTGGCCCGTGAGGACGCCGCGCCGTCGGTGCAAGAACACGTGGAGATGGTCGAGGTCGTCGAGCAGGCCCTGGACCGGGCGCGCAGGCGGGCGGTCCACGTGCGGTTCGACGTGCGGCTGCAGCCGTGGCACCTCATCGGACACGCGGCGTCGTTGGAACGCGCGGTGCTCAACCTGCTGGACAACGCGGTCAAGTTCAGCCCGCCGGGCGGCGTTGTCCGCGTCGACCTGGCGTCCGCGGGCGACGGTTTCGCGTTCCTGCAAGTCGCGGACGCGGGACCGGGCATCAGCGACGAGGACCTGCCGCACGTCTTCGACCGGTTTTACCGGTCGGAGGAAGCGCGCACGCTGCCCGGCTCCGGGCTGGGTCTGGCAATTGTGAAACAAGCCGCGGAACGCCATGGTGGGTCTGTGTTCGCGGGACGTTCTGTCGACGGCGGCGCGCTGATGGCGATGCGTCTGCCCGGTAGTCCGGATTGAGCCGACCGGGGTAAGAGCGCATCGCGGACCAACAAGACCGAGCGTTTGACTGCGTAGAATTGTGTTGTGCTCGCTCGTCAGCGTCAGGAAGTGATCCTGGAGGAGATACGGCGCACCGGCGCCGTCCAGGTGCACGCCCTTGTCGCCCGGCTCGGCGTGTCCGACATGACCATCCGCCGCGACTTGGACGTGCTGGCCAAACGCGGCCTGGTGGAGAAGGTCTACGGGGGTGCCACCGCCGCGGTCGGGCAGCCCAGCGCGCACGAACCCGGTTTCGAGGCGAAGTCCGTGCGGTCGCTGCCGCAGAAGGAAGCCATCTCCGCGTACGCCGCCGCGCTCATCCGGCCCGGCACCGCGATCGGGATCTCCGCGGGCACCACCACGTGGACCTTCGCCCGGTTCCTCGACGAGGTGCCGGAGCTGACCGTGGTCACCAACTCCATCCGGGTCGCCGACGTGCTGCGCGCGGGCGGCCGCGGCGACCGCACCGTCGTGCTCACCGGCGGCGTCCGCACCCCGTCCGACGCGCTGGTCGGGCCGGTCGCGGTGCAGACACTCAAGTCGCTGCACCTGGACATGGTGTTCCTCGGTGTGCACGGCATGGCCGAGGGACCGGGGTTCACGACGCCGAACATCAACGAGAGCGAGACCGACCGCGCGTTGGTCGACGCCGGGCGACGGCTGGTGGTGATCGCCGACCACACCAAGTGGGGGGTCGTCGGCATCTCCACCATCGCCCGGCTGGACGAGGCGGACGTCCTCATCACCGACGACGGCCTGCCCGCCGATGCCGTCGCCGTGCTGCGCGACCGGGTCGGCGAGCTCGTGGTGGCCGAGGCGCGGCCCGAGGTCGGGGAACTCGCCGAGGCGGAGGCGTGAGGCGCACCAGCGCGCGGCTCGCCGACGGCCGGGAGATCATCTACTTCGACGACACCCCGGGCGCGCCGACGCGCACCGCTGTCGACCGCCGCGACCTGCCGCCCACCGAGAACTCCGGGCAGATCCGCCGCGACCCGCTGACCGGCGAGTGGTCCGCGATCGCCGCCCACCGGCAGACCCGCACGTACCAGCCGCCCGCCGACCTCTGTCCACTGTGTCCGTCCGCACCGGACCGGCCGACGGAGATCCCGGAGGCCGACTACGACGTGGTGGTGTTCGAGAACAGGTTCCCCTCCTTCGCGCAGAACGCGATCGGGGTGGTGGAGCGCGGTTTGGTCGAGCGAGCACCGGGAGTCGGGCGGTGTGAGGTCATGTGCTTCACGTCCGACCACAACTCCGCGTTCGGTCAACTGAGTCCCGCACGCGTACGCACTGTCGTAGACGCTTGGGCCGACCGCACCGAGGCACTGTCAGCGCTACCGGGTGTCGAGCAGGTTTTCCCGTTCGAGAACCGTGGCGATGAGATCGGCGTGACACTCAGCCACCCACACGGGCAGATCTATGGCTACCCGTTCGTGACACCACGCACCGAGAAGATGCTCGCGGTAGCCCGCGCGCACGGTGGGCCTGTCCTCGGGGAAGTCCTCGCCTACGAACGATCCGACGGAAGTCGCGTAGTGGCGTCCTCCGAGCACTGGACCGCTTACGTCCCCGCCGCCGCGCGTTGGCCGATCGAAGTACACCTGGTGCCACACCGCCAAGTTCCCGACCTACCCGCTCTATCACCCGCGGAGCGTGATGACTTCGCCGATCTGTACCTAAGAGTGTTGGGTAGGTTAGACGGTCTCTATAACCGGGAACTGCCTTACATAGCCGCGTGGCACCAAGCCCCCGTGCGCGAGGGTCGGGAGTTCGCGTGGCTGCACCTGGAGGTCTTCTCCATACTGCGGGCGGCGGACAAACTGAAGTACCTGGCGGGCTCCGAGTCCGGCATGGCGGTCTGGATCAACGACGTCACGCCCGAGGACATGGCCGCGCGCCTGCGCTGACCGGTTCGCGCGGCCCGGAAAACCACGGGTTGCGCACAGGACGGTCTCAGGTGCTTCTCAGTCGCGACGCGCAAGGTGGTGCACATGACGGAGAACGGACCCGATGACCAGGCAGGACACATCAGCCCGTGGTCAGCCCGAGGCGCCAACGCGGCCGCCGGGCAGTCGGGCGATCGGACGCCGGACGGGGAACAGGGCCCCGTCCGTCCGGAGGCCGGCACCCCGGCGCGCGAGGAGCAGGGCCTCGCCGCGTCGGGGGCCGGAGCTTCCGACCAGACCCCCAACCAGACCTGGACCGGGCAGCCGAGCGGCTTCGCCACGAGCCGGCACACCGGCGACCAGCCGACCGTCCACGGCGCGGGCAGCACTCAGCCGGAGACCGCCCACGGCTCGGTCACGGGTCCGACGCCGCACGGCGCCGCTTCCCAGCCGGAAGTAGGCCACTCCGGCCAGTACTCCGGTGAGCAGGCGCACCATGGCGCAGGCCAGGCCGGGGCGCCCGAACAACAGGCTCTCTACGGCCTCGGCCCGAGCCACCAGGCGGGTGACACGGGACAGCACGCCACCTTCGGCGGTGCGGCCGGACAGCCGCGGTACGACACCGGCGGGGTTTCCGGCACCGCGTACTACGGCGCGGCGGGGACTCAGCAGTTCCCGCCGCAGCAGCGGCGGGAGCCGAGGCGCACCGGGTTTGTCGTGGGGGTGACCGTGCTCGCGCTGCTCGTCGGGGGTGGCGCGGGTGTGGCGGGTGGGCTGCTCAGTGCCAACCACGACAAGACCGGTGGCTCCTCGTCGACCGCGCTCGACGCGCAGCCGCCCGCGAAGCAGACCGGGTCCGCCACGGCGGGGTCCGTCGAGTCGGTCGCCCAGAAGGTGCTGCCGACCGTCGTCCAGTTGCAGGTGCGCGGCCGCTCGGCCGCCGGTGAGGGCTCGGGGTTCGTGATCAGCGCGGACGGGCTGATCGTCACCAACAACCACGTCGTCGAGGTCGCGGCGGACGGCGGTCAGATCCAGGCCGTGTTCCAGGACGGCAAGACCGCCACCGCCACCGTCGTCGGGCGTGACCCCACATCGGACGTGGCCGTGGTCAAGGCGCAGGGCGTGAGCGGCCTGCAGGTATCCGAACTCGGCCGCTCCGACGACCTGCGGGTCGGCCAGGCCGTGGTCGCCGTCGGCTCGCCGTTCGAACTGTCCGGCACCGTGACTTCCGGCATCGTCAGCTCGCTGCACCGCCCGACCCGCGCGGGTGGCGACAGCGGCAGCCAGACCACGGTCATGGACGCCATCCAGACCGACGCCGCGATCAACCCGGGCAACTCGGGCGGCCCGCTGGTCAACATGCAGGGCCAGGTCATCGGCATCAACTCGGCCATCTACAGCCCCCAGTCCGGCGAGGCGTCGGCTGGCTCGGTCGGCATCGGCTTCGCCATCCCGATCGACCAGGCCCGGCGCACCGCGGACGAGATCGTCAAAACCGGCAAGGCCACCCAAACCGTGCTCGGCGTCTCCGTCCGCGACAACGACAACGGCGGCGCCCTCATCGCCGACATCGTCGCAGGCGGCGCAGGTGAGAAGGCAGGCCTCAAACAGGGCGACGTGGTCACCAAGCTCAACGACCGCCGAATCGACACCTCCGACGCCCTCGTCGCCGCCGTCCGAGCCCTGGCCCCCGGCGACAAGGTCACCCTGACCCTCCAGGACAACCGCACCGTCCAAGCCACCCTCGGCGGCCAGCCAGTGACGACCAACTAGCCACTAGCCCAACGACGCTCGGGCGCCCAGCGCCCGAGACCAACCCCGGTTCGCTGCCCCCGAACCGGACCGGGCTCCCCCGTCGGGAGCCCGCCCCAGAAGCCGCACGCGGACGGCAATCCCCTCACCGCCCGCTGCGGCTCCTGGTCGTCCAAGCACAGGACCGTCGAAACCCACCCCACCCGCGCGCCCCAAAACCCCCAGCCCCATCGACGAAGCCCACCAACCGGCCCCGCGCGCCTCGGGACCCGCCGACACCAACCGCCCGCTGGGGTGGACTTGTTTTGTGTGGGGGGACGGTGACCGCGAAGCTGGCTGGCGGGGAAGGCCACGCTTTCCAGTGGCCCCGCCTTTTAGCCTTACCGTGCGGTTGCCGTAGGGGCCCCACACAAAACAAGTTCACCCCAGCGGGCGCAGCCGCGTCATCTGGCGCCCGAGGCCGGCGTCGCCGAAGGCGACCAGGCCGAACCCCGAGGCGCAGCCGAGGCCCAGAGACCCCTCACACCAAGATCAACCGAGAACAAAGCCCCCGAATGCACAGCCTAAACAGACCCACCGACAAAATCGGCTACCGCGCCCAAGCATGATCAACCCGCTCCGAGCCCCCGAATGCACACCCTAGCCGCGACCACCGACAAGATCACCAACAATGCCGGCGACAAGATCGGCCACCGGAACGGGTCGCGGAGTTCGGCCCGAGATCGGGTCGGCGGCAAGCCCGACACCCCCGCCCTCGCGACCGAGAGCCGCGTCCCGGTGGTTCATCACCAGTTCGTCAAACGGTTCGGTGTGAATTGTCGAAGGCGGACCTCGGAAAAGCGGCACCCGGTCCGCTCGGTGTCCCGACATCTCCATTCCCGGATACCGGGGAGGATTTCCGGTAATGCGCTCGCCGGATCACGGTACGACGACTCGGCGGACGGCCGGTGCCGGTGCACGGGACTGGTAGCGCTCCCAGTTCCGGTCGGGGCCCGAGCTGACTGTCCACTCAGGTCAACCTGGCAAATCGTTGAAGGGACGTCATATTCGCTCTCCGTGGCCGTTTTCGTCACCGGTTGTAGTGGACGGTGTGGCGGGATGGGCTACAGTTGGCGATACTCCGTTCGGCCCCCGTCGAGTGTCTGGTCCGGACTTCGCAACCCAGTAACGGCATTGCGAACTGCACTTTGCACGGTGGTAGCGGCACAATTGACTCCAGAACAGCGGCAGGATCGCGAATTGTGATCTACCAGCAGGCGTTCTCCCGCGACAACGCGGCCTCGCAGCCGTGACAATGGGGCTATGGCTTCGATGGCGACGTCGCTGCGCCGGGTCCGGCACACGCTGCGCGGACCGGTGCGGCTGCCGCTGGGCGTGCTCGCCGCCGCGGTGTGCGTCGGGGTGGCGGTGCTCCAGGCGACGGTGCTGACCATCCGCACCGACGGGCTGTCCGGGACGCACGCGTTCTTCGTGCACTGGGCGCACCCGGCGGTGTGGATAGTGCTCGGCGCGGTGTGCCTGGAATACGCCCTCGGGGCGGAGCGGATCGTGTTGAACCGGACGGCGATGGTGGCTGTCGCGTTGTATCTGGCCTTCCTGTTGTCGGTCAGCTTCGCTTGATCGGGCCGTGCGCGCTCAGGTGGTGAACAGTGACTGACAGCACCGCCCTCCGGCGGCTCTCGGTGGTTCCGACGACTACGGTGAGCCCCATGGAACGCAGCGCGCAGCGGCTTGGCCGGGCTCTGATCGTGATCGTCGACGACCGGGTCGCCCACGGCGAGCACGAGGACACCGTCGGCCCCCTGGTGACCGAGCTGCTGGAGGAGGCGGGCTTCATCGTCGACGGCGTCGTCACCGTCGAGGGCGAGACCGTGGCCATCCGCAACGCGCTCAACACCGCCGTCATCGGCGGCGCCGACTTGGTCGTCACCGTCGGCGGCACCGGCGTTTCCCCGCGCGACGTCACCCCCGACGCCACCCAGGGCGTGCTGGACCGCCCGATCCCCGGCATCGCCGAGGCCCTCCGCTCCTCCGGCCTCGCCGCGGGCGCCGTGGACGCCGGCGTCTCCCGTGGCCTGGTCGGTGTCTCCGGCAGCACCCTCGTGGTCAACCTCGCGGGCTCCCGCAGCGCCGTCCGCGACGGCATGGCGACCCTGTCCTCCCTCGTGCCCTACGTCATCGGCGAGCTGTCCGGCCTCGACACGAACTGAGGCCCATGCCCACCACACCGGTCTCGCCCGACCCCCACACCCCCGAGGGCTCGGGGGCCTCGGCCGGACCTGCCCCCCAGTCGAACGCACCTGAGGCCGGTGAGCCCGCCAAGCGCCGCCGCCCCACCCTCGACGAGATCTTCGGCGACGTCCTCCCGGACACCACCGCCGACGAGCGCGACCCGACGACCCCCGCGGCCACCCCGGACGACTGGTACCTGCGCAACCGCCCACCTCACCACGGTGGCTGACCGGGCCGCCGTCCCCGGGCGCGGCGGGGCCACCGGTGCGGGTGGCCCACGCCGGACCGGACTCAGCGGTTCTGCTGCTGGCGGAGCAGGTCGCGGATCTCGGTGAGCAGCTCGACGTCGGTGGGCTCGGCCGGGCCGGGCTCCTCGCCGCGCTTGCGGCGGTCCTGGATGTGCTTGACCGGCAGCACGATGACGAAGTACACGATCGCGGCGACGATCAGGAAGTTGACCGCCGAGTTGATCACCGAGCCGAAGTCCAGGAACGTCGACGGGTTGCCGCCGATGACGCGGAAGCCGAGGCCGTCGGCGGCGTGCGTGCCACCGGCCGAGTTGATCAGCGGTTTGATCAGGCCGTCGGTGAAGGACGTGACGATGGTGGTGAACGCGGCGCCGATGATCACGGCGACCGCGAGGTCGATGACGTTGCCGCGCATCAGGAAGTCCTTGAAGCCCTTCAGCACGTGTGCGCTCCATTCTCGGGGGTGGGACGGTGTGCTCGTCACCGTCCGGGGGCGTTGGGCTACCGGAGCGTAACCGCTACCTGCGCGGTCAATGCCGTCGCCGCTACCTCCGCCGCCGCGGCCCTGGGTAAGGCGAGTACGGCCAGGCCACCGTCGTCTGACGGGCGCACCGTCACCACCATCGCGTCCCGGGCGAGCACGACGTGATCAGCGGTCACCACGTCGACATGGGCACCCGGGTAGAGCAGTTCAGTGTCGGCCACCCGCACGGGTACAGCGGCGGCATCCGACCCTGCTGTCGCTAAGAGGTTCTCCGCGCCGACAAGGCGGACCGACGTGACGGCCTCACCCTCGCCGATAGCTCCGGCGGGTATGCGCGCGACAACCTCACGCGGCTCGGACAGTGCGGACGGTGGCCGTAGATCCGGTGGTGCCCGCACCACCCGGACATCGGTCGCAGTCAACGCGACGCCGGGTGCCAGCGGTCGCACGGCCACGAGCAGCGGCACCGAGGCCTCCGCGCGCGGAGGTTGGCAGGCCACCACCACGGCGGCGAGCACGAGCACGGCGGCCAGCGCCCGGCGCACGGTCATGGCGTGCGGCAGCGAACGGGGTAGACGCGGGGTGATCACGGTTCCTCCTGGTCAGATCGGGTCTGACCTCGACGTTAGGAGGATTGCGCGCCCAGCGGGGGCCCGGGATCGCGGCCGTGGACAACCCCGGGCATTGTGGATAACTCGTCGGTAACCTACGACGCCTTGGCCGTGGCGGTCGACGACGAAGACGAAGACGAGGACGTCGACGCGGATGAGGAACCCGACGAAGACGAGGTCGCCGTCGCCGGAGCGGGCGAGTCCGACTTCGACCCGGACTCGGTCTTCGTGGTCGACGGCGTCGCGGCCGGGGTGCCGCTCGACGAACCGGACCGGCTGTCGTTGCGGTAGAAGCCGCTGCCCTTGAAGACAACCCCGACCGAGCCGTAGAGCTTGCGCAGGCGGCCCGAGCACTCCGGGCACTCCGACAGCGCGGAGTCGGTGAACGACTGCACCGCCTCGAAGCGGTGCTCGCATGCCGTACAGGCGTACTGGTACGTGGGCACGGACTGGGCTCCCTTGTCGCACTTGGCACTCCGCCGGACAGAGTGCCAACCGATTCTGCGGTAACGCGTGTGCGGAGCGCAAATGTTCCGGTGCGAAGTCACACACCGTCAGTACAGGCGCAGCAATCCGCGACCCGGGGTGAGCACCCCCGTCATCGTCACGTCGTGCCGTTCGGCGGGCAGCCGGTCGAACACCTCCGGATCGCGCACCACGGCGACCAACGGCGTGTCCGGTGCCGCCAGCGACAGCGACCGGTCGTAGTACCCGGCGCCGCGACCCAGGCGGGTCCCGTACCGGTCGACCGCCAACGCGGGCACCAGCACCACGTCCGCGATCCGCAGCGCCGTCTCCCCCAACCGCTCCCCGATCGGTTGGTACAGCCCGAACGGACCCGGCCGCAGGTACTCCCGACCGTCGTACCACGCCCAGTCCAGCGGCCCCGGCCCGGTGACGATGGGCAGGAGTATCCGCACTCCGTGGTCGGCCACCTCGTCGAGCATCTGCACCGACCCCGGCTCCGACCCGATCGGCACGTACGCGCACAACGTCTGTCCCCGGCCGACCACCCTGCCACTGGTGAGCAGGCCCGTGAGCTGCATCGCCTCGGCGAACCGGACGCTCGCGGGCACCCGGCGCCGTTCGGCGAGCAGTGCTCGCCGCCACTGGTCCTTGGTCCACGCGCGCGTCGCGTCGAGATCATTACCCGGGCCTGCCACACGTCGAGGTTAGGCTGCATGTCCATGAGCGCGTCGACCGCATTCACCGCCGCCATCGTGCCCGCGGCGGGACTGGGCACCAGGTTCCTGCCCACCACCAAGGCCGTGCCCAAGGAACTGCTGCCGGTGGTGGACACCCCCGGCATCGAGTACGTCGCGAAGGAGGCCGCCGAGGCGGGTGCCACCAGGCTGATCATCGTCACCTCGCCGGGAAAGGACGCTGTGGCGCAGTACTTCCAGCCCCGCCCGGAGCTGGAGAAGACCCTCGAGGACCGTGGTAAGACGGAGCTGCTGGAGAAGGTCCGGCGTGCCCCCAACCTGCTCTCGGTGGAGACAGCCATTCAGGAACAGGCGCTGGGTCTCGGTCACGCTGTCGGCTGCGCCGAGCCGAACCTGCGGCCGGAGGACGAGGCCGTCGCGGTGCTGCTGCCCGACGACCTCGTGCTGCCCACCGGTGTGCTCGCCCGGATGGCCGCCGTCCGCGCGGAGAAGGGCGGTTCCGTCCTGTGCGCGTTCGACATCCCGCGCGCGGAGATCTCCGCCTACGGCGTCTTCGACGTCGAGGAGACCGATGACGACGACGTCAAGAAGGTCAACGGCATGGTGGAGAAGCCCCCGGCGGATGAGGCCCCGTCGACCTTCGCCGCCGCGGGCCGCTACCTACTCGACCGGGCGATCTTCGACGCGCTCAAGCGGATCACCCCGGGCGCCGGTGGTGAACTCCAGTTGACCGACGCGATCGCGCTGCTGATCGCCGAGGGCCACCCCGTGCACGTGGTCGTGCACCGAGGTGGGCGCCATGACCTGGGGAATCCGGGTGGGTTCCTGCGTGCCGCCGTGGACTTCGCGCTCGAGCACCCGGAGTATGGGCCGAGCCTGCGCGGGTGGCTGCGGGACCGGGTCGGTTCCGAGTAGCCGAGAACAGCGGACGAAACCAAGGTAAACCGGATGAGGTCAGTCGACGAGCAACTCGCCAGGGCACTGGCTGCCGCGGTCCGGCCCGCCCCCGTGCGGGTCGCCATCTCCGAGTCGCAGGGGCTGCTCTGCGCCGAAGAGATCGTGGCGGAGCGCGCCCTGCCCGGGTTCGATCAGGCTGCCGTGGACGGTTACGCCGTGCGCAGCGTCGACACCCAGGGCGCCGAGCCGGTAGTGCTACCGGTCGTCGGTGAGATCGCGTCCGGGTCTCGCCAACCACGCAGGCTTCAACCAGGGCAAGCGGTGCGCGTGGCGACAGGAGCACCGCTGCCCACCCTGGCCGACGCGGTAGTCCCGGTCGGTTATACCGATGGCCACCACGCCCGCGTCACCGTCAACCAACCCGTGCCGTCGGCCGCCTACGTCCGGCGGACCGGTGAGGACGTGCAGACCGGTGACGTCGCCGTGCGCCGAAACTCGGTGATCGGCTCAGCGCAGGTGGGTCTACTCGCCGCGGTGGGCCGGTCGAAGGTTCTTGTGTACCCGCGGCCGCGGGTCTCGGTTATCTCCCTCGGCGATGAACTCGTGGACGTCGACCGAGCCCCCGGCCAGGGACAGGTCTACGACGTGAACTCGTACGCGCTATCCGCGGCCGCCCGCGATACCGGAGCCGATGTCATCCGCGTCGGCATCGTCTCCACCGACACGCGACGGTTGCGCGAGACGATCGAGAGTAGGCTGCTGCTGTCCGAGATCGTGCTCATCTCCGGTGGTGTCGCGGGCGAGATCGGCAACGAGGTCCGTTCCGCCCTACGCGACCTCGGTGACTTGGACCTCACCCGGGTCGCCATGCACCCCGGCTCCGTGCAGGGCTACGGCAGGCTCGGCCCGGACGCCACTCCCACGTTCCTGCTGCCCGGCAACCCGATGAGCGCGCTGGTCGTGTTCGAGGTGTTGGTGCGCCCGCTCATCCGGACCGTCCAGGGCAAACAACCCCATCGCCGGGTGGTTTCCGCCAGCCTCCTGTCACCGATCACCTCCACCAAAGCTCGACGGGGCTACCTGCGCGGGCAACTGCTACGCGACGAGGACACCAACGAGTACCTGGTGCAGCCGCTCGGCATGTCCGGCTCCCATCTGCTCGCCTCGCTCGCCGAGGCCAACTGCCTCATCGTCGTCGACGAGGACACCACCGAGGTCTCGGTCGGCGAGCAAGTCCAGGTCATGTTCCTCGCCCAGCGTGGCTAGCCCCCCGTACGCGGGCAGGCACCCCGGCTGGCCTGCCCGCCTCGGCCCGCTCCAGGTCGCCGCGGGTGTGGTGGAACTGCGCGGTCCCCGGCTCACCGACGGCCGCGCCTGGAGCCGCATCCGGATGCGCGACCGCGACTACCTGGAGAACTGGGAACCCACCGCGCCCGGCGACTGGGCCGAGCGCAACGCGCCGACCGCCTGGTTCAGCCAGTGGTCCACCCTGCGCGCCCTGGCCCGGCGCGGCATGTCGCTGCCGTTCGTGATCACCGTGGACGGCCGGTTCGCCGGTCAGGTCACCGTCGGCAACGTGGTGCGCGGGTCGCTCTGCTCGGCCTGGGTCGGCTACTGGGTGGCCACCGACGCGGTCGGCGGGGGAGTGGCCACCGCGGCGTCCGCCCTGGTCGTCGACCACTGCTTCACCGTCGGCGGCCTGCACCGGGTCGAGGCCACCGTCCGGCCGGAGAACGCGCCCAGCCTGCGCGTGCTGGCCAAGCTGGGGTTCCGCGAGGAGGGCCTGTTCCGCCGCTACCTCGACGTCGCGGGTGGCTGGCGCGACCACCTGTGCCTCGCTCTGACCACAGAGGACGCCCCGGGTGGCCTGGTGTCCCGGCTGGTCGCGGCCGGACTGGCCACCCGGCCGTAGTCGGATTCATGTTTTCCCCGGGTGAAGTTTGATCACCCCCGTTACGGGGAACGGTCCACAAGCGAACTACCCGATCGGGTAACCCCGTGCGGCGGAGGTCGGCGCGCCTCCGCCGCACGTGTGACTGTTGTGACTAACGTGGCGATCACCAGGACGCCGCTGAGCAGGGGGAGGTGACGGGACCATGCCGAGTTCGCTGATCGTGGTCGGGTTGGTCGTGGCCTGGCTCGTCGTCCTCGTACCGATGGTCGTGCGCAAGCGCCAAGAGGTGGCCCGGACCACCGACACCGCGCTCGCCGCCCGCGTCGTCCGCAGCGGTGCCCAGCCCCGGGAGGAAGCCGCCGTGGAGCCCGACGCGTCTTTCGACCCCGAGCCCGAGTACGACGACCCCGAGTACGACGAGGTCGACACCCCCCGCTACCGCCCCGGCCGCGGCGGCTACGACCCCGACGCCGCCGCCCGCTCCGCCCGCGCCAAGTACGCCTTCCGGCAGCGCGTGGTCGTCCTCATGCTGCTCGCCGCCATCGGCACCGGCGTCGCCGCAGGCCTCGTCATCCCGCTGCTCTGGTGGGCCTGTGCCCTAGTCGGCGCCACCCTCGTCGGCTACCTGACCTACCTGCGCCGCCAAGTCCGCATCGAACAGGACATCCGCGAACGCCGCGCCGCCCGCGCCACCGCCGTCCGCCGCTCCCACGCCCGCCCCACCGAGGCCCCGGTCGCCGACCACGTCCCCCCGACCCGCCTCCACCCCACCGCCACCATCGTCTCCCTCGACGACGAAGACCCCTGGTTCGACGACCTCGACGAACCCACCGCCACCTACCGCCGCGCCGCAGGCGAATAAGACCCCCTGCGCGGCACCCGCCGCCAGGACTGCTAAGCTCTGCGAGCACGAACAAGGGGCTGTAGCGCAGTTGGTAGCGCGTCTCGTTCGCATCGAGAAGGTCCGGGGTTCGATTCCCCGCAGCTCCACGCATAGGTGGCCCGTGCCCGCAGAGGGCGCGGGCCGTTTGCGTTTCGCGATCATATTGGGGGTGCGACCCCAAACCCCGCTCGGGAGGCTCGCGCCCCCGAACCCCCGGCTGTGGTTGCGGTGAGTGGGTCGGGGTTGAACAAAACTGTGGTTGCTCCGCGAGTGTGGGTGGGTGCTCGAGGGGAGCGGACGCCATTCTTGGTTCGGGTTCGGGGGTCCAAGCCCCCATGGTTCTAGCTGGGGCAGGCGCTTGGACCCTGGTGAGGTGCGGGGCATGCGCTGGGCTGTGGCGTCGGATGTCACGAACGATGTGAGTCCGGGTGCTTGTGCACACGAGTGGTGACGGGTCCGAAAGGACCTCGTGGTTTGCGCCATCTTCTGCCGAGCGACTGCGGGAGCGGCGAACCTTGATCGCCAACGGCACCTCGCTTGGTACTGGTGGGTTCGGAAGTGCCCTGCAGTCTGGTCTCTGGTCGAAGCACCCTGATCCAACGTCGGGACGATGCTCGCGCCGAGTCCAACCGGATCGCCGGTGAGGTCCGTGCGGCGGGGAAAGCCGGCGAGGACACCTCCAGTCTTGTCGAACGGGCCCGTGAGCTGAAGGCTGAGATCGCCTTGGCCGAGGAGGACCATAAGAAGGTCGAGGGCGAGCTGCGGGCGTTTCTGCTCGGAGTGCCGAATCTGCCCGAGGACCGCTGTCCTGACGGGGATTCGGACGAGTTTGCCGTCGAGGTGCGGACGTGGGGCACGCCTCCCGCGTTCGACTTCACGCCTGCGGATCACGTGGACATCGGTGAACGCATCGGGATCTTCGACTTTGCCAGGGCGACCAAACTCTCGGGGCCTCGGTTCGTCGTCGCGAAAGGCGTCGGCGCCCAGCTTGAGCGAGCGATCGCTCAACTGTTCCTGGACATTCACACCAAACGGCACGGCTATACCGAGTTCTCGCTGCCCGCCCTGGTTACCCGCGAGACGAGGACCGGTACCGGTCAGCTTCCGAAGTTCGAGGAAGACTTGTTCAAGACCGGTATCGGCGACCGGGAACTGTTCCTGACGCCTACCGCGGAAGTCCCGTTGACCAACCTGCACGCGGACGAAGTGCTGGCCGCTGACGACCTTCCGCTCGCCTACACAGCGTGGACACCTTGCTTCCGGTCGGAAGCCGGTTCCTACGGACGCGACACCCGTGGCCTGATCCGCCAGCACCAGTTCGCCAAAGTGGAGATGGTGCGATTCTGCGATCCGGAGACGTCAAGCCAGGAGCTGGAGAAGATGTTGGGACACGCCGAAGCGTGTCTCCAGGACCTGGGTCTCGCCTACTGGGTTGTCGCGTTGCCTGCGGGGGACATCAGCTTCTCGGCGCAGTTCACCTACGACATCGAGGTGTGGTTGCCCAGCCAGCAGCGCTACCGCGAGATCTCCAGTTGCTCGGATCGCTCGACGTTCCAAGCGCGTCGTGCGGGCATCCGCGTCAAGAGCAAAGACGGGAAGAGGGGCTACGCCGCGACTGTCAACGGCTCTGCCTTGCCGATCGGCCGGACTCTCGTCGCCATCCTGGAGCAGGGGCAGCAGGCGGACGGCTCGGTCGTGCTGCCTAAAGCACTCGCCCCGTATCTCGGCTATGCGCGGATCAACCCTGACGGAAGGACAAGCTGATGAAGATCAGGGCGGTGGCGTATCGCGATCACATAGGACGCTTGCCCCGAATTCCGGTGCACGGGGTTGGCGTTAGGAGTGGGTGTGGCTTGGTTTAGGTGGGGGAGACGGCCGGGTGGGGTGCTTCCGTTGAGTGAGGGGGAGTGGGAGTGGGTTTTGGGGAATTTGGGGGTTCTTGGGGACTTGGGGGTTGACGTTGGGGATGGTGGGTGGTTGGGGGAGTTTTATGACGCCCAGCTTGACGAGTGGGGGGTGGGTGGGGAGAACGTTGGGTTGGATCCGAATCCGACCATCAACCTCATTGGGTTGGGGCTGGGGGAGCACCTGGTGCGGCGGTGTGGGCTGCGCTGGGTTGTGGTGGAGGACGGGCAGGGGGCGGAGATCGCTGTTTACGGGGAGGTTGGCGATGTCCTGATCTATCCGACGAATGTTGTCGCGAAGCGGTGGGTTGTTCGGGAGCGCGGGTTTCTGCCGGGGTTCGTGGATGACGTTGTCCGACGAGTTGATGGGATTCGGGGGACCGCCAAGTGACTGGCTAGTGGGTGGCTCGGTGGTGGGCGGTGGTGTCGAGTAGGTGGGCGACGGTTCGGTGGGGTGGGGTGGGGGTGGGTGGGGTTGTTTCCTGGTGGAAGCGGCGGAGGAGTTCCAGGTGGACTGGTGCGCCCTGGGCTACTCGGGTGAGGAGTCGGTCCTTTTCGGTGGGTGGGAGGTGGGTGATCCAGGTGGCGAGGTCGTCGGGGGCGTCCACGCGTTCGTTCAGGGGTTGAGAGGGGGCGGCGGCGATCGTGAGTAGGGCGGTGTCGAGGTGTAGGAAGTCGGCTAGGGCGCGTTGAGGGGTGGTGAGCGCGTTCAAGCCTGGGGGGATGGGGGGTTCGATGTCGTCGTCGGCTTCGGGGCCGAAGGCGTCTTCGTTTCGTTCCCACACGCCGTAGGCGGCCAGCCAGGCGAGGTAGAGGGGGCGGAGGTCACCGGCGGCGAGTTCGGCGCGTACGCCGACTATCGCGGGCAGCAAAGTCTCGGGTTCGTAGTCGAAATCGTCGAGGCATTCCTCGATGGTGAAGTCGAGGATGACGGACTCGTCCGTGGTCCAGGCGGTCACCTGGTCGCCGACGCAGTAGTCCTCGATGGTGCCGAGGTCCACAACGTCGCGGGGTAGGCGGAACATCACCTGGTGGGTGCCCCAGTTGGTCAGGTACAGGTGCGCGTCGTAGTGGCGCTCCATCAACTGGTGCGGGTCTCCCTTGAAATCGCCCCAGTGGTACTCGTTGACGAACCTGGTCGCGGTGATGCTCGCCCGGGTCGTCAGCGACCGGACCTCGGCTAGTTGGTCATCGTCCAGTGGCCGGTCGATCGCCAGGAACTCGAAGTACTGGTACTCACTCACGGCTCATCCAGCCAACGAAGCACACGGGAACTCTAGTCAGGGCGTCAGCCAAAGGTGGAGTGGGTGCGCCAGGCGGACACGAGGGACTGGTCGCCGGTGGCGGGGAGGGGGTCGGCGAGACGCCGGTAGAGGTCCAAGAGGAGCAGGGTGAGGGGTGCGCTGACGGTGGCGGTCGCGGGGGTGGTGTGGGTGGTGTACCTGAAAACGGGGCCGGAGAAGTCGACCTGCCAGGAAATGGGGGCGTCGGTGGCGGAATAGGAGATGGATTTGGGGTGGTGGAGAAGAGTTTTGCGTTCCGGGTAGAAATCGAGGATGGCGGGGAGGGTGGTCAGCGCCATCCATTCGTCAATCGCGTCGATGGCGACCGGGGCGGTCACGGTGAACGGGCGGTGCAGGGCGAGGGTGGCGTCGGCGCGGTGGATGAGGGTTTCGTGGGTGAAGCGGCGGGCGTAGAACCCGGCGTTGCCACCGGGAATGGGGCTCCAGAGCGGGGTTGACGCGGGTGTGGCGGCGAGGGCGTCGTGCAGGAGGTGGGCGCCTTCGGTGAGCCAGGGGGACAGGACGGCGGGGTCCTCGTCCGTGTAGCCGGTCAGGTCCCGGAGAGCGGCGTCGGCCAGGGGCTCCGTGGTGCGGGTGGTGAGGATCTCAGCGGCCCAGCGGTGGCCGTGGCCGATGTGCCGCAGCAGCATGCCGACGGTCCAGCCGGGGCAGGACGGGACGGGGGTCCGCAGGTCGGCGTCGGCGATCGTGCTGGTCAGCAGGGCTGTCTGGGTGACGATCTCGGCGCGCAGGTCGGCGTCGGTCAGCATCGGCTGCTCCTCACGGGCGGGGTGGTTCCGGTGGCGAGGATGACGGAGCGGGATGGCCGCGTTCGACAGCGGTACTGGGACAATCGGGTGGGGCGCCGGGGTGTGTAGCAGACATCCCGGCGCCCCACCTGTCGCTTACACGTTGGCCGCGGCGAGCTCCTTCTGCGGGCCGCCGTGTTCGTCGAACTCGAACACCTTGGCCCAGGTCGGGCCGTGGGCGCAGGCGGCGACGAAGGTGTCGGCCTGGCCGTGGAACCGGATCGGCGAGCTGATGTGCGGGCCGGGGTCGGCGCAGAACGCCTGCAGCACGAACGCGCCCTCGCCGACGCAACTGCCCATCACCATCTTGGGCAGGTGCGGGTCGAACCCGACGGCGCACAGCAGTGACGGCGGGTGCGGGTGGTCCGGCGGCGGTGGGGTGGGGTTGTCGTCGGCGGACGCGGTGCCCGTCCACGCCAGGGACGCCAGGGTGACGCTCACCCCCAAGAGGGCGAGGGTGCGTTTGGTCAACCTCACGGGTGGGTTCCTCCATCGTTGTCGGGAATATGGAGAACCCATGATGGCGGGGTGCCCGGTCCGCGCGGACCTCCCAAACAAAGTATCAATTACCGCTATGCGGCCCAATGGGTGTTAAATTCACCATAAATGCGCGGTGCACAGCGGATTCACAGCATATCAATGCTCCAGAAATATTGCCATCGTGCGGTACCCGGCGCCCGGGGTGGACAGCCGGGTCGGTGGACGCCAGGCTGGGGCGACTGCTGTCGATCTTGTGAGGAGCGCGGTGGAGGGGACCTGGATCCCGCGTGAGCCCCGGCGGGGGGTGCGGCCGGACGCCTCGGCGGTGTTGGGGGTGTTGTTCGCGTTGCCCGCCTTGGTCAGCAGCGCGGTCGTGGTGGCGCTGGTGGCCCGGTTGATCTGGGCCGCCCCCTGGGTCGTGTGGACGGTCGTCGCGCTGTGGGTGCTGTCCGGGGCGGTCACGTTCCTCCCGTCGGTCGAGTCGCTGCTCGCGCGCGGGATGTTCGACATGCGCAGGCCCTCGACGGTGGAGATGACCCGGTTGGGGCCGTTGTGGGAATCGGTGTGCGCGACGGCCGGGGTCGACAGTGCGCGGTACGTGCTGTGGGTCGAGCAGTCGCGGGAGCTGAACGCGTTCGCGGCCGGTGGCCGGACGGTCGCGGTCACCAGGCGGGCGGTGGAGCTGCCCGCGCGGGCGCTGGAGGCGATCCTGGCGCACGAGTTGGGCCACCACCTGTCCGGTCACTCGCGGGTGTCGCTGCTGGCGTGGTGGTACGAGTTGCCCGCGCGGGCGTCGATCTGGCTGGTGGGGTTGGCGACCCGGGCGGTGCTGCTGGTCGGGCGGGTGTTCGCCCGGTTCGGCAGCGCGGCGGGGGCGTTGGCGTCAGTGCTGGTGAGCCTGGTCCTGCTGGTCGGGTTGATCGCTTTGAACCCGTGGTTGCTGCTGATGCCGCTGCTCAGCCCGCTGCTGGCGTGGTCGAGCCGGCTGGGCGAGTACCGGGCGGACGCGACCGCGGCCGGGTTCGGCTACGGGCCCGCGCTGGTCGACGTGCTGTCCGGCTGGTTGGCCGCCGAGCACGGGCGGCGCAGGCCGTGGCGGGTGCGGATGCTGGCCAGCCACCCGGCCACGGCCGATCGGATCCGCAGGCTGCGCGCGGCCAGGTGAGCTGCGCCGTTAGGGTGACCGCATGGGGGTTGCGCGACGGGTGCCGCACGCCGCGTTGGTGATGGCCGGGGCGTTTGTCGTGCTCGCTGTCGCCTACTGGTACGCGGACCGTGGTCTAGGCGTCGATAGCTCTGTCTACCGCGCAGGCGCGTTGACCCTCTTGCACGGTGACTCTCTCTACGCGCCTCTTACGACAGAGGACTCGTGGGCGCCGCCGCTGCCCTTCGCGTACCCGCCTATCGCCGGTCTGTTGTTCCTCCCGCTGACAGCCCTACCGTCGCAGTTGGGTTGGGGTCTGTTGGCCGCGTTGTCGGCTCTCGCGCTCGGGTTCGCGTTCCGGGAAAGTCTGCCGGAAAGACTGCGGTCCGGCTGGCGGTTCGGCGCGTTGCTGCTGTCCACTTTGGTCTTGGAGCCGGTGTGGCGGTCGTTGGGGCTCGGGCAGGTCAACCTGCTGCTCATGGCCATGGTGATGGTCGATGTCCTGCTGTTGCGTGGCCGCAAGGGTGCCGGCTTCTTGATCGGAGTGGCCGCCGCGGTCAAACTCACCCCGCTGATCTTCGTGGCGCACTTGGCCCTCACTCGACGTTGGGCCGACGCGGCGCGCGCGTTCGGGACCTTTGTCGCACTCAACCTGATCGCCGCGTTGGTCCTACCGCGCGACACCGTCGATTTCTGGACCAACGCTCTTATCGACGGCAACGACGCCACCACCAACTCCTGGATCGGCAACCAGTCCCTCAACGGCATCTTCCAGCGATTGACCGGTGAAAGTCATTCCGCACTGGCCCTCTATGCAGTCACTTCGCTGGTGGCGTTAACCGTGGGGGCCTTGCTGGTGCGGCGGCTGCACCGCGACGGCGACAACCTGGGCGCGCTACTGGTGACCGCGGCTGTCGGCCTGTTGGTGAGCCCTGTGTCTTGGACGCATCACTGGGTGTGGGTTATACCGTTCATCGGTTACCTCATCACGCGCCGGAACTGGTGGGCCTTGGTGGCGGTGGCCGTCGTGTTCACCGGGTGGCAGTTCCGCCTGGTTCCCAGCGGTGCCAAGAGTGAACTGAGGTGGACGGCGGCGGACATCCTCCTCGGCAACTCGTACGTGATCGCCGCGGTGCTCGCCGCCCCGGTCGTGGTTGTGTTGACCCTGCGCGGCCGGGTACTACGTGCTGGGGTTGTGCCGGAGTCGAGTCGAGGAGTTGGTGGACGTGGCTGAGTTGGTCGTTGACGTCGCTGTGGTCGGCCTCGGTCCGGGCGGTGAGGCGCTGGCGACCAGGCTCGCCCAGGCCGGGCTGGCGGTCGCGGGCGTCGAGTCCCGGCTGGTCGGCGGCGAGTGCCCGTACTACGCGTGCGTGCCGACCAAGGCCATGATCCGCGCCGCCGACGTGCTCGCCGAGGCCCGCCGGGTGCCCGACCTCGCCGGGACCGCGCAGGTCACCCCGGACTGGGGCAAGGTCGCGGCCAGGGTGCGCGACGAGATCACCGCCGACTGGGACGACCGGGCCGCCGTCGACCGGCTGGAGTCGGCCGGGGTCCAGGTCGTGCGCGGCCGCGCGAAGATCACCGAGCCGGGGCTGCTCGCCGTGGCGGACCGGGTGGTGCGGGCCCGCCGGGGCATCGTGCTGAACCCGGGCACCGATCCGGCCGTCCCGCCGGTGCCGGGGCTCGCGGACACTCCGGTGTGGACGAACCGGGACGCGGTCCGGGCCACTGCCGTGCCGGAGTCGCTGGTGGTGATCGGTGGCGGTCCGGTGGGCTGCGAGTTCGCCCAGGTGTTCGCCCGGTTCGGCGCGGCGGTGACCCTGCTGCAGTCCAACGACCGGCTGCTGCCCCAGGACGAGCCCGAGGCGGGCGCGCTGCTCGCCGAGCGGTTCGCCGCCGAGGACATCCGGGTGCGGACCGGCGTCAAGATCACCTCGGTGCGCCACGACGGCGAGCGGTTCACCCTGGAGTTGGCGGCCGCGGAGCCGATCACCGCGGCGCAGGTCCTGGTCGCGGCGGGCCGCAAGTCCGACCTGGCCGAGCTGGGGATCGGCGCCTACGGGCTCGACGAGTCCGCGCGCGGGGTCACCGTGGACGAGCACATGCGCGCCGCGGACGGTCTATGGGTGATCGGCGACATCGCCGGTAGGGGCGCCTTCACGCACATGTCGATGTACCAGGCCGCCATCGCCGCCGCCGACATCCTGGGCGAGGAGAACCCCGGCGCCGAGTACCACGCCGTACCCAGGGTCACCTTCACCGACCCGGAAATCGGCTCTGTTGGCCTTACCGAGGCTGCTGCGCGCGCCGCCGGTCTTAACGTGCGCACGGGCTTTACCCCGTTGTCGTCGTCCACGCGCGGGTTCCTGCACAAGGCCGACGGGCTTATCAAGCTGGTCGAGGATGCCGACCAGGGCGTGCTCGTAGGGGCCACGTCGGTCGGTCCGACCGGGGGTGAGGTGCTCGGCGCTCTTGTCCTCGCCGTGCACGCGCGCATCCCGGTCGACCAGTTGCGGCGCATGATCTACGCGTACCCCACGTTCCACCGGGCCATCGAGTCGGCGTTGGCCGACCTGCGCGCCTAGCGTGCTCGCCGACGTCCTGCCGTACCTGGTCTGCCCGCACTGCGGCGGCGCCCTTGGGCAAATCGGTTCATCGTTGCGCTGCGCCGACGGGCACACGTTCGACGTCGCACGACAGGGCTATGTGAGCCTGTTGCGCGCGGCGACCTCGTTCACCGGTGACACCGGCGCGATGATCGAGGCGCGGGCCGCGTTCCTCGGCGCGGGCCACTACGCCTCGATCGTTCGCGAACTGCTCGCGGTTGAACCGGGTCCCGGGTGTGTGTTGGACGTCGGCGCGGGTATCGGGCACTACCTGGCCGCCGTTCTCGACGCGCGCGCCGATCGCGTTGGCATCGCATTGGACGCGGCTAAACCCGCGTTGCGTAGGGCCGCTCGGGCGCACGCGCGACTTGGCGCTGTCCTGTGCGACGCCTGGCAGCCGCTACCGGTGCGGACAGGCTCGGCGGGTCTTGCGTTGAACGTGTTCGCTCCACGTAATCCCGTTGAACTGCACCGGGTCCTGCATCCATCCGGCCGACTCGTCGTCGTTGCGCCGACCGAACGCCACCTGGGCGAGCTGATGTCCACAGTGGACATGTTGACGGTCGCGGCGGGCAAGGGTGAACAGGTCTCCACGCGGCTCGCGCCTTACTTCACCGAGGAAAACCGCGTGTTGCGCGAGTTCACGATGACCTTGTCCCATCGTGATGCCGCAGCCTTGGTCGGTATGGGTCCTACGGCGTTTCATACCGATGCAGACACCATCACCGCGCAGGTGTTGGCGTTGCCGGAACCGGTCACGGTTACCGGCTCGGTGACGGTTACGACGTACTTGCCGGAGTCCACTGTGCCGGGCGGCCGGTAAACGCCAACATCCGCTCTTGCGGTGTCGCGCCTTCGGGAACCGACAACTGTTCGGCGAACAGACCGTCTGGCCCCCAGATGGTGCCGTCGTTGGGGAACTGCGACATGACCTTGGAGACGGCCGCCACCAGGTCTTCGGGCAGTCGGACGTCGAGGCCGATGGCGCTACCGAGGTCCCAGCCGTGCACGAGCGTGTCGGAGAAGTGCACGCCGAGCGCGACCCCCACGGTGTACGGCTTGCCGAGCAGTTCGATCGGCAAGTCCAGCACCGACTCGTCGGCCAGCGCCCTGGCCAGCGTCGCGCCCAGGTGGGCGAACTCGGCCCGCACGTCGCCGGTGGGTTCCGGGGCGCCGCCGGTGAGCCGGGTGAGGAGCCTGCGCTTGTTGTCGTTCATGTGCGCCACCACGTCTCGGGCGGTCCACCGCTCGCACGGCGTTGGCGCGTCCAGTTGGGCGTCGGTGAGCCGGGCGACGATCGCGCCGGTCGACTCGACCGCGCGCCGGTCCAGGTCCCTGATGTCCACGAGTCCCCTCCAGGAGTATTCGAACGATCGGTCAAATAGTGTCAGAACCCGGCACGACCGTCTACATTGTTTCGCGTGGACGGACGACACGCCCGCGGCATCCACACCCGCCGCGTCACCCTGGCCCGCGCGGTCGACCTGGCCACCGTGTCCGGCCTCGACGGGCTGACCCTGGGCGGGCTGGCCGCCGACCTGCGGTTGAGCAAGAGCGGCATCTTCGCCCACTTCGGCTCCAAGGAGGAGCTGCAGTTGGCCACCATCGCGTTCGCCGAGGAGATCTTCACCGAGCACGTGCTGCGGCCCGCGTTCCAGATGCCCAGGGGCAAACCCCGGCTGCTGGCCCTGTTCGAGCGGTGGATGGCCTTCTCCCGCGGCCGGGTCTTCACCGGCGGCTGCTTCTTCTCGGCGGTCACCGCGGAGTTCGACGCGCGGGAAGGCCGGGTGCACGACGTCGTGGTCGAGTGGCGGCAGGTGTGGATGGACCTGCTGCAGCGTCTCGCGTCCGAGGCCGTCGAGGAAGGCCACCTCCCCGAAGACACTGACGTCGCCCAGCTCGCCTTCGAGTTGAACGCCTTCGGCCGCGCCGCCAACCACGACGGCGTTCTCACCAACGCCAACATCCACTACGACCGCGCTCTTACCGCCATCCGCGCGCGGTTGGGTGAGTCAGGCGGAGTCAGCCAACAGGCGCGTGAGCCGGGCGTGGATGATCGGTAGCCGGGAATCCGTGCGTGGCAGCACATCCAAGAGCGTTTGCACGACCTCCAGGTCCGATGAGCCGGTAGGGCCTTGGACCAACGTCCAAAGGTCCTCGTGGTCTCCCGTGTCGATGACGGCGCGGTGCACCGCGGTGACCAATTCGGTTCGTAGTGCGCGGATCTCAGGTGCGTCCGAGCGCGGCAGCAGCGGCCCGCGAGCAGCAGCCTCCCGCAGTTTGCCCGACCTGATGAGGTGGGGGAGTTCCAGGAAGTCCGCCGTTACCTCTGCCGACAGCCGGTAGGGCCGGGTGAGCACAATGCCGGTAGCCGCACGCAGCCTGTGGACCTCGGCGCGCACGGTAACCGGATTGCCCGACTCGCCATAGAGCGCGAGAGCGAGCCGATCGGCGGTAAGCCCATCTCGGTGGATGGCCAACAACGCCAAGATCTCCGCGTGCCGCATGGACAACGGGGTGAGCACGCCGTCCAGTACCGCGACAGGGCTATCAGCGCCGAGGAAGTCCAGACGCAGATGCCGCTGTCGAGCATGAGCGTGGAACAGGTAGCCCCCCGCGATGGGCTCTAGAGCCCCGGTGGGCGCCGTCAGGTCAATCCGGGCGGGCAACAGCCCGCAGCCCTCAGCCGCGATAACCCTGCCTGTCGAACTCAGCAGAGCAACACCATCCTGGAGCCGGTACTGCTGCCGCATGCGCTCGTCGCGGGTAGTCATCAGCTCACGCAAACCGGCCTCCGCTAGCCGGGCGGCGGCCGTGACCAGGGCGAGTGTCGTGGGATGCCGGGTGTGCGCGGGCCCGGTCACGTCGACCACGCCCAGCACGGCACCGGTGTCCGGGTCGTGGATCGGAGCCGCCGCGCAGGTCCACGGGTGCGCGGCCGACGCCTGGTGCTCGACCCCGTGCACCGCGACCGGAGCGTCCGCCGCCAAGGCCGTCCCGATGGCGTTGGTCCCGGCCGTCTGCTCACTCCACCGAGCACCCTCGGTCAGCCCGATCCCGTCCGCACGGTTCCGCACGTCCGACCGCCCTTCCCGCCACAGCACGGTCGCCGCCGCGTCCGCCACGACCATCACGTGCTCGGCCTCGTCGGCGATGTCGACCAGCGTCGCCCGCAGCACCGGCAGCACCCCCGCCAGCGGGTGCCCGGCCCGCAGTTCCACCAGGTCATCCGCCGCGTACGCGATCGGCGGCGCCTCGTCCACTACGCGGTGGTGTCGCGTCGGCTCACTCATCACCCCGATGGTGCGGTCCCGCCACCGCCCGCCGCAGCCCGTGCAACCCGACTGCAACGGTGTCGCACCTAACGTTGGTCGCCCCAACCCAGGAGGCCGAATGACCAGGTACCCACGCGCCACGTCCCGCGACTGGTGGCACCACCCGGGAATGTTTACCCATCCCGGCTCGTTGGTACCGCTGTAGCTCCGAACACCTTGGCGAACCCCGCCCCCTGAGGAGGCCCCGTGGCAACGGTCGAGCTGACCACCGAGAACTTCGACGAGGTCGTAGGCGGTGGCGGAACCGTGCTGGTCGACTTCTGGGCCTCCTGGTGCGGCCCCTGCCGCCAGTTCGCCCCCGTCTTCGACGCCGCCTCCACCAAGCACGACGACATCGTCTTCGCCAAGGTCGACACCGAGGCCCAGCAGCAACTCGCCGCCGCCTTCAACATCACCTCCATCCCCACCGTCATGGCCGTCCGCGACGGCGTAGTCCTCTACGCCCAGCCCGGCGCCCTCCCCGCCCCCGCCCTGGAAGACCTCATCGGCCAAGTCCGCGCCGTCAACATGGACGAGGTCCACGCCCAGGTCGCCGCCGCCCAACCCAACGCAGCGGAGTAACAGGGACACCCTCACGACTTAAACCGAAGGCCCGGCATCCCGCCGGGCCTTCACTCTATTTCGGAACAAACCAAATCCGCCCGCGATAAAGCGCCACGACCAACCGGCCCCGCGCGCCTCGAAACCCACCCCGCATCGACGAAGCGCCACCCCCGCACCGCGCGCCTCGGAACCCCCGGCCCCATCGACGAAGCCCCACACTTGCCCCGCGCGCCTCGAAACCCGCCGATACCAACTGCCCGCTGGGGTGGAGTTGTTTTGTTTGGGGGGAGCGGTGGCCTAAGCCGGCTGGCGGGTAAGGCCACGCTTTCCAGTGGCCCCGCCTTTTAGCCTTACCCAGGCCACCGCACAGGGGCCCCAAACAAAACAACTTCACCCCAGCGGGCACAGCCCGAAAACCCGCGCAATCCAGCGGCGTCGCCGAAGGCGACAAGCAGTCCCCCAGGCCCAGTGAACTCACCGCATCGGCCGAGTCCGATCAACATCCCCAATAGCCTTCCGATGAACAATCTGCGTCACCGGCCCCGTCTCCGTATGCCCCTCCCGCGCCAACCAATCACTCAACTCCCGCGCCACCGTCCGCAAGGTAGGCCGCCGCGCCGGATCCGCATCAAGCGACGCATAAAGCAGCCGCCGATGCGCACTATGCAACGGAAGCTCCGATAACCGCTCCCCCTTGGCCGCAGCCATCAACGCAGCCATCGCGTTCTCCCGATTCCCCCGCGGCGGCTTCCCGGTCAACGCATAGCTCACCGTCGCCGCCAACTGCCAGGCATCAGAAGCCGGAGTCGCGTTCTCCCCCGCGGCCGTCTCCGACGCCAGGAAGTCCGGTGTCCCCACCATCATCCCCGTCGCCGTCAGCGTCGAGTCCCCCTTCGACCGCGCGATCCCGAAGTCGATCAGGTGCGCGTTCCCGTCCGGATCGATGATGATGTTCGACGGCTTCACGTCCCGGTGCAGCACCCCCTTGGCGTGCGCCGCCGCCAACGCCCCCGCCATCGTGATCCACAACCGCGCGACCGACACGTCGTCCAACGGCCCACCCTTGGTGACCCGGTCGGCCAGCGGCTGCCCCTCGATGTACTCCATCACCAGCCCGAGCCCATCCGGCTCGGACACGATGTCGTACACACGCACGCAGTTCGGGTGGTGCACCGCGGCCAGCGCGCGCGCCTCCCGCAGCATCCGCTCCTCGGTCTCCGCGTCCGGAGCGTGCGCCGTCTTCACCGCCACAGTCCGGTCGAGTTGCGTGTCCACGGCCAGCCACACCGTCCCGAACCCGCCATGCCCGAGCGCGCGAACCTTGCGGAAACGCCCCCCGGCAGGCCGGACCGGCGGAGGCGGCGGTTTCGCCCCTCGCGGCGTGAACGGCAACGGCCCCGGATCGGCGGCCAACTGCGCCCGATCCGGCTCGGGCTCGCGGCGCGGCGGTAACGGCGGTGCCCCGAACGGCGCCTTCCTCGTCGAGGCGGGCGGTACATACGGCGGCACCGGAGGCGGCGGCACGTACGGCGGCGGCCCCGGCGGCTGCTGTTGCTGGGCTTGCGGCGGCCCCGACTCGGGCCGCTGGTAGTTGCGCTCGACGGTGGACCAACTCGGCGGCCCGATCACGTACACCGGAATCAACCCCAACACGCTGATCGGCAGGAACCCCAGCCACAGGTAGCCCGCGGTGTTCGCCTCAACCGGCAGGCTCAGCAACGCCATCACCGCGAACGGCACCCACACCAGCCTGCCCGGCCAGCGCGGACCGCGCCGCGTCGCCGCGCGGACCTGCAGGATGACGAACAGCAGGCTCGCCGCGGGCAGCACGACCAGCGCGCCGATCCGCAGCAGGTACAGCGGCCACGACTCGAACGGGTGGAACAGCACCTCGTACCCGGTGGCGCCGCCACCCAGATACCGGTCCTGCGCGCTCACCCAGCAGGTGCCCTCGTGGAACGACCGCAGCTCGACGCCGCTGAGCGCGACCTCGCCGTCGCCGGTGAACAGGCTGCGGAACACGCTGCTGACGCCGTTGAACAGCAGCCACGGCAGCAGGAACGCGGTGACCCCGCCCACCACGCCGAACGCGGTGAGCGTCGCCGCGTTGTATGTGTTGCCGGTGAACTTCCGGACCAGGGCGATGATCACCGTGCCGAGCACCGGGAACAACGCGATCAACGCGCCAGCCGTGCCCGTCGCCCACACCCAGTCGCCCGGACAGATGCCCGGCCCGAAGATGCTGTGCGCGAAGGACAGCAGTGAGGCAGCCAGCTCCAGCACCGCGTCCCCAGCTCCTCTCTCCACCGGCCGTTCCCCGGCACACGCGGGCTCCAGGGTAGGCGAACCGCGACCGGAACCCGGTCGGTTGTCCACAGGACGCCACAGCCGGTGCCGGGGTTGTGGTGGCGGTCGCCACGGCCAGTCTATCGAGCCGTCCCCGTGCGCCCTACGGCCACGACGGGCCCGCTTTGGTGGCATGGTGGTCCCAGGCGCACGCGACGGAGGCCGCCCATGGACTGCCCCACCCGCCCGGAACCGGTGCGGTACAACGCGAACCAGCCCCCCGGCCGCGTCCCACCCGGGACCTGACCGTGGACCGCAGACCGGTCGCCTCCACCAGCGTCGCCGCCATCGGCTACGACGCCGACGCGCGCGTGCTGGAGGTGGAGTTCCACAACGGGCGGGTTTACCAGTACCTGGACGTGCCGAAGAAGCTGTACTGGCAGTTCGCGTCCGCGCCCAGCCTCGGCGCCTTCCTCAACCACGAGATCAAGGACCGCTACGAGGCCAGGTCGGTCGACTGAGCCCGGTCAGCCCGCCTGGTCGGCGAAGGTGCGGCGGTAGTCCTTGGGCGCGACGCCGACGATGCGTTGGAAGTGGTGGCGCAGGAGCGCGGCGCTGCCGAAGCCGCAGCGGCGGGCGACCTCGTCGACCGGGAGCGCGGTCTGCTCCAGCAGCCTGCGGGCGTGCAGGACGCGCTGGGTGGAGAGCCACTTGTGCGGGGTGGTCCCGGCCTCGGCGACGAAGTGGCGGGCGAAGCTGCGTTCGGACATCCGGGCGCGCTGGGCGAGGGCGGCGACGCTGTGGTCGTCGGCGATGTTCTCCAGCATCCACGCGAGCACCGGCTGCAGGCTGTCGGCGGAGCACTCGGGGATGGGGAGTTCGACGTACTGGCGTTGGCCGCCGTCGCGCTGCGGGGGGACGACCATCCGGCGGGCGATGGCGGTGGCGGCGGCCGAGCCCTGTTCGCGGCGGATGACGTGCAGGCAGGCGTCGATGCCCGAGGCGGTGCCCGCGCTGGTGACGATGTCGCCGTCGTCGACGAAGAGGACGTCCGGGTTGAGCCGCGCGCGGGGGAAGCGCTCGGCGAACTCGCTCACGTGGCGCCAGTGGGTGGTGCACGCGCGGTCGTCGAGCAGGCCCGCGGCGCCGAGGACGAACGCGCCGCTGCACTCGGACAGGATGGTGCTGCCCGCCCGGTTGGCCTCCCGCAGCGCCTCTAGAACCACCGGCGGGTAGTGCTCACGGATTCTGGTGGCTGGTACGGCTACCAGGTCCGCGCCGATCAACGCGTCAAGACCGTTCGGCGGGATCAACGGCACGCCGACGGTGCTGGGCACCGGCACGCCTGCCTGCGCGCCACACACACGGAACTCGATCGGCGGCACGCCGTCCTCGGTCCGGTCGGTGCCGAACACCTCACACAGCACGCCGAACTCGAACGGGGCCACGCCGTCGATCAGCACGGCGGCCACGGTCTTCAACATGCCGAGAAGAGTAGCTGGCAGGATTTTATCGCACAAGGTCAGAACTGCCACTGTTGGCAGTAAATCCGCCAACGCAAACTTAGTGCCATGACAACAGTGTTAGTGCTGGTCACCCTGGTCGCAGCGGTGACTTACGGCCTCAACCGCAACCACGTCCGCACCCGGGAACCGGCCGGTGGCAGCCACGTCGAAGATCGCGACCGGGCACGGGTGGCCGCCGAGTTGGCCGCCCTCCAGCAGGCCTACCGCCAGGACGGCAACCAGAGCTCCGCCTGCCAACGCCACTCGGTGATCGAGTCGCCGTTGAGGATGGGCCACAGCCAGGCGAAGTTGGCCACCACCAGGCCCACGTAGAGCGCGACGGCGAGCAGGCCGGTACGACGGCGTTCCGGCCCGTCGGTCGCCTTCCCCAGCACGTGCCCCAGACCGAGCGTGATGCCGAGGACCAGGAACGCGGCCATCGGGGTGGCGTAGAAGAAGTACATCTGCCGGTCGAGGTTCAGGAACCACGGCAGGTAGCCCGCCAGGTACGCGGTGACGACGGCGGCCCAGCGCCAGTCGAACCGGCTGAACATCCGCCAGAGACCCCAGCCGAGCATCGGCAGGGACAACCACCACAGGGCGGGCGTGCCGATGAGCATCGTCGCGGAGACGCACTTGGCCTCGCCGCAGGCGGTGGTGCCGCCCTCGTAGTAGTAGAGCATCGGCCGCAGGCTCATCGGCCACACCCAGGGCTTGGACTCCCACGGGTGCTGCGACTCGGGTCTGGTGACCAGGTGCTCGTGGAAGTCGAGCACCTTCTCGTGCCACTGGAACAGCGACCCGACCGCGCCCTTGACCACCGACCACGCGTCGGTGCCACCGGTCTCGACCCGGTGCCGGTAGACGCCGGTCTCGCTGGCGAACCACGGCGCGTAGCAGGCCACGTAGACCACGATCGGCAGGGCCAGGAACGCCAGCAGCCCGGGGAGGGCGTCCCGCAGCAGTGTCCCCCACCACGGGTGCCGCACGCCGACGGCCCGCCGCGCGGTCAGGTCGAACACGATCGTGAGCAGGAAGTAGGCGGCCATGAAGTACAGACCTGACCACTTGACCCCACAGGACAGGCCCAACAGCGCCCCACCAGCGAGACGCCACCAGCGCACCCCGAGCCGGGGGCCGTAAGGGGACTCGGTAGCCCAGCCCGCCTCGACAGCCCGCATCAGCCGTTGGCGCACCAGGTCGCGGTCGAGCAGCACGCACGCGAACGCGGCGAGCACGAAAAACGCCTGGAAGATGTCGAGCATGCCCATCCGGGACTGGATGTGCGACACACCGTCCGCGATCAGCAGGATGCCCGCGATCCCGCCGAGCAGCGTGGACCGGGTCAACCTGCGCGCGATCCGCACCACCATGACGACCATGAGCGCGCCGCACAGCGCCGCGGTGAACCGCCACCCCCAGCCGTTGTAGCCGAACAGGGCCTCGCCGATGGCGATCATGACCTTGCCCAGCGGCGGGTGCACGGTCAGTTCGTACCCCGGGTTGTCCTCGAACCAGCCGTTGCGCAGCATCTGCCACGCCTGCGGCACGTAGTGCTTCTCGTCGAAGACCGGGGTCCCCTTGTCGGTGGGGAACCCCAGGTTCTGGAACCGGACGATCGCGGCCAGGACGCCGACGAACGCGGTCACCAGCCAGCCGCGCAGGCGGTCGGTCGGCAGCGGGGTGCCCACCAGCCGCGCGCGGGTGGCCTCGATCGGGTCCGCGTCCGGCGTCACCTGGTCGGGTGACAGGGTGCGGCTGGCCTCGTCTTGGGCTAGCAGGGCGCTCACGGGGGGAGATCGTAGGCGGACCGGTGTGGTATCCGCGTCGGAAGTTCCTCGATCGGGCCGGGTCGCAGTCCGGCCGCCGCCGTGGGATCAACTGATCGTGTAGTTGTTTGCCCAGTTCAGGCACGGTACAAGAGGATCATCAGCCGCGCTCGACGGGACCGCGGGTCAACACACGGGCGGGGTGCACGGTGCCTCCTGGACGGCCGACCATCAGGTCGCGGCAGGTCGCTGGCGAGCTGCGCAGGCTGCGCAAGCAGGCCGGGCTGACCACGGGCGAGGTCGGCGCCCGGCTCGGCCTGTCCCAGGCCAAGGTCAGCCGGGTGGAGACCGGCAGCAGCGGGCTGCGGCTGCGCGACGTGCAGGCCATGCTGGGCCTCTACCGGGTGCCCGAGCCGCGCCAAGAGGAGATCCTGGACCTGGTCCGCCGGGCCGCTGAGCCGGGCTGGGTGCAGGTGCACGGCCGCGGCCTGCCCGAGCAGTGGCAGACCCTGATCGACTGGGAGTCCAAGGCGCTGGCCCTGCGCGCCCACCACGGCGGCCTGGTGCCGGGCCTGCTGCAGACCGCCGACTACGCGCGCGCCGCGATCCGGGACACCGCCGCCGTCCGGCCCAGCGACGTCGAACTGGACGGCAAGGTCGCCGCCCGGCTGGCCCGGCAGGGCATCCTCAGCCGGGAGCGACCGCCGTCACTGCACGCCCTGATCGGCGAGGCCGCGCTGCGCATCCCGGTCGGCGGCCAGGCCGTGGCGTCCGCGCAACTGCGGCACCTCGCGGAGCTGAACCGCAAACCGCACGTGGTGGTCCGTGTCGTGCCGATGGCGGCGGGAGCCCACCCCGGGCTGGAGGGGTCGTTCCTGTTGATGGACTTCGCCGAGGACCGGTCCCTGGTTTACACCGAGCACCGCTCCCGCACCCTGTTCCTCGACGACGACAGCGCCGTCCAAACCCACCGCCACGCCTGGGACCGCATCGCGGCGGCCGCGCTGCCCGCACCGGAATCCGCCGACCTGATCACCGAGTTGGCCGTCTCCGCTTCCCGAGATCCGGCGTGACCTGGGCGAGTACCCTTCGACCGTGACCACCTACCGCCCGCGCTGGAGCATCGTGCTGGGGCTCGGTGCGGTTCTGGCCCTGGTAACCACGGCGGTCTTGCTGGTCCTGCCGCGCCCGGATCCCATCGCCATCGGGTTCACCGGGGTGATGTGGCTGGTGATCGGTGCGGTCAACGCTCGCCGCCAGTGGTTGGCGGTCACCGAGGACGGCTGCGAGTACGTGGCCAACGGATTCCGCCTGACCTACCACTGGGTGGACTTCCAGGAGTACCGACGGGGCCGACTGCGGTTCCGCGCGGGCGAGGTCGACCACAACGGCGACTTCTTCTCCCGCTGGGCAGCGCGGCGTCTGCGGTACCGGGTGCCGGTCTGGATGTTCCCGGTCGACTGGCGCGCGCTGCCGGTCAGGTCTGTTGTCGAAGGAGTTGTGTGAGCGGTCGGTTGGTGTTGGCGGCGACCCCGCTCGGTGAGGTTGGGGACGCCTCGGCGCGGTTGGTGGAGGCGTTGGGGT
This sequence comes from Actinokineospora inagensis DSM 44258, assembly GCF_000482865.1. Taxonomy (GTDB): domain Bacteria; phylum Actinomycetota; class Actinomycetes; order Mycobacteriales; family Pseudonocardiaceae; genus Actinokineospora; species Actinokineospora inagensis. The sequence goes on from NZ_AXWW01000025.1 coordinate 46,941, forward strand.
CGGCGGATGTGATCGCGGCTGAGGACACACGGCGAGCGCGGTCGCTCGCTGTGGCGCTCGGTGTCACTCCGGTCGGTCGGGTCGTGAGCTTCTACGACGCTGTTGAGACCGCTCGGGCGCCCGCGCTCGTTGACGCTATCCGCACCGGTCAAACCGTTCTGCTCATTACCGACGCCGGCATGCCCAGCGTGTCCGACCCCGGTTACCGCCTGGTCGCCGCGTGCGTCGAGGCCGACCTGCCCGTGACGTGCCTACCGGGACCGTCAGCGGTGACGACGGCGTTGGCGTTGTCCGGGCTGCCGTGTGACCGGTTCTGCTTCGAGGGTTTCGCGCCGCGGAAGCAGGGGGAGCGGCGCAAGTGGCTGCAGGTCTTGGCCGACGAGCCGAGGACGGCGGTGCTGTTCGAGGCGCCGCACCGGATCGACGCGTTGCTCGCGGACGCGGTCGACGTGCTCGGCGGCGAGCGGCGGGCCGCGGTGTGCCGGGAGCTGACCAAGTCGTACGAGGAGGTCAAGCGCGGCACCCTGGCCGAACTGGCCGAATGGGCCAAGGACGGGGTGCGCGGGGAGATCACCGTCGTGCTGGCGGGCGCCGAGCCGCGCACACTGGACCTGGACACCCTGGTCGGTCGGGTCAGGGCGCTGGCGGCGGAGGGCACCCGGCTCAAGGACGCCGCCGCCGAGGTCGCGGCCGCGACGGGGATGAGCAAGAAGGCCCTGTACGACGCGGCCGTCAGTCGGGCATGAGAGTGAGTCGAGCATGGCAGCGGAGTTGGTCGAGCGGATAACCGGGCACGGCTCGGTCAACGACACGGCGGCGCGGTTCGGCGTGCACGCCACGGACCTCGGTGTCATGTGGGACGGGGGCGGCGGCCGCACGTTCGTGGCTTTCGGCGACACCTATGGCCACGGTTGGTGCGGTGACGGCGCCGGTCCGTCCGAGGGCAGCGACTGGCGGTGCAACTTCCTCGCCGTATCCACCGACGAGGACTTGGACAACGGCCTCAAGTTCGACTACGTCATCGCCGGACCCAACGGCCACGCCCGTCAAATCCTCGACCGCGACTCTTACGGCACCGAGGAAACCGTCATCCCGTGCTCGGGGGTCGCGATAGGGGATACGCACTACCTGCACTACATGTCAGTGCACGCGTGGGGCAGCCGAGGCCGGTGGGCCACCAATTACGGCGGTATCGCTGTCTCCACCGATGACGGCGAAACCTGGGACAAGCCCGTAGGCGCCAGATGGCCCAACAGAGCCGAACGTGACCACCCGTTCCAAATGGGCGCCTTCGCCCTCGCCGACGACTACCTCTACCTCTTAGGCACACAAAACGGTCGATGGAACGGCGCCAGCCTCGCCCGAGTGCCCAAGAACGACGTACTAAACCTCCGCTCTTACGACTACTGGAACGGCGCCGGTTGGTACCCACGCGAGGAGTTGCGCGCGACCCCGGTGCTGCTCGGCAACGTCGCCGAGCTGTCCGTCATCTACTCTGTCCACTTCGGACAATGGCTGGCCGTACACCTCGACGAGGCCCTTGCCGCCCTGGTCCTGCGCCGCGCGGACGAGCTGACCGGACCGTGGAGCGAACCCGAGGTGCTGGCCACCGGCCGTGACTACCCCGGCCTCTACGGCGGCTTCCTCCACCCGGCGTCCGCACACGGCCCGGTCATCCACTTCACGATGTCGCAGTGGTCCCCCTACAACGTCTACCTGATGCGGGCAGACCTGTCTTAAGCCTCCGGACGACGGCCATGATGGCTGCAAGCGTTTGCGCGGGTGGTCGCGGCACTGTTCACCAGCAACTGTCGGCCACCGCTCTGCGCCGCGTGTAACCCGATGGCCCAGCTCGGGCCGGGCTCCGTACGCTAGTGGCCCATGAGCGCCAACGTGTTGACCGCGGTGGCCTGGCCTTACGCCAACGGCCCCCGCCATATCGGTCATGTGTCCGGATTCGGTGTCCCCTCGGACGTCTTCTCCCGCTACATGCGCATGTCCGGCCACCGAGTGCTCATGGTCAGCGGCACCGACGAGCACGGCACGCCGATCCTCGTCCAGGCCGACAAGGAAGGACTGACCGCCCGCCAGCTCGTCGACAAGTACAACCGGGTGATCGCCGAGGACCTGCACGGGCTCGGCCTGTCCTACGACCTGTTCACCCGCACCACGACCGGCAACCACTACCAGGTCGTGCAGGACCTGTTCCTCGCGCTCTGGCGCAACGGCTACGTGCAGTCGCAGACCCAGTTGGGCGCCATCAGCCCGTCCACCGGCCGCACCCTGCCCGACCGCTACATCGAGGGCACCTGCCCGATCTGCGGCTACGACGGCGCCCGCGGCGACCAGTGCGACAACTGCGGCAACCAGCTCGACCCGGTCGACCTGAAGAACCCGCGGTCGCGGATCAACGGCGAGACGCCGAAGTTCGTCGAGACCGAGCACCTGTTCGTCGACCTGCCGCAGTTCACCGAGACGCTGGGCCGGTGGCTGTCCACCCGCTCGGAGTGGCGGCCGAACGTGCTCAAGTTCAGCCAGAACCTGATCGACGACATGCGGCCGCGGCCGATCACCCGCGACCTGGACTGGGGCATCCCGATCCCGCTGGACGGCTGGCGCGACCTGCCGATGAAGCGGTTCTACGTGTGGTTCGACGCGGTCATCGGCTACCTGTCGGCCAGCGTCGAGTGGGCCCGCCGCTCCGGCGACCCGGACGCGTGGCAGCAGTTCTGGACCGACCCGTCCGCCCAGGGCTACTACTTCATGGGCAAGGACAACATCGTCTTCCACTCGCTGATCTGGCCCGCGCTGCTGCTCGGCCAGAACGGGGCGGGCGACAAGGGCGGCACCCCCGGCCGGTTCGGCGCGCTGAACCTGCCCACCGAGGTCGTCTCCAGCGAGTTCCTCACCATGAGCGGCTCGAAGTTCTCCACCTCGCGCGGCACCGTCATCTACGTGGGTGACTTCCTGCGCGAGTTCGGCCCGGACGCGCTGCGGTACTTCATCTCGGTCGCGGGCCCGGAGAACCAGGACACGGACTTCACCTGGGACGAGTTCGTCCGGCGGACCAACTTCGAGTTGGCGAACGAGTGGGGCAACCTGGTCAACCGGTCCATCTCGATGGCGCACAAGAACGTCGGCGCCGTGCCGAAGCCGACCAGCCCGACCGCGGCGGACGCGGAGCTCAAGGCGCTGGCCAAGGCCGCTTTCGACACGGTGGGCGACAACCTGCGCCGGTCCCGGTTCAAGGCGGCGGCCACCGAGGCGATGCGGGTGGTCGGCGCGGCGAACAAGTACCTGTCCGACGAGGAGCCCTGGAAGCGCAAGGACGACCCGGACCGCCGCGACACCATCCTGCACACCGCGCTGCAGGTCGTGTCCGACGCGAACACGCTGCTCACCCCGTTCCTGCCGCACTCGGCGCAGAAGGTGCACGAGGCGCTCGGCGGTACCGGCGTGTGGGCGGCCCAGCCGGAGGTCCGCGAGGTCGACGACCTGGACGACCCGTCGATCCGGTACCCGGTGCTGACCGGTGACTACGCGGGCGAGCAGGCCGCGTGGAAGTCGGTCGACATCGAGGTCGGCAGGCCGCTGGACAAGCCGGTGCCGCTGTTCGCCAAGCTCGACCCCGAGCTCGGCGAGACCGGTCCCGAGTGGGCGCCGATCCAGAAGTGACCCCCCGCCGCGGTGAGCGACCACCGGTCCCGGAGCCACTCCCGGTACCGGTGGTCGACGCGCACACCCACCTGGACGCCTGTGGTGCCAAGGACTCCGCCGACGTGTCCACAATGGTCGACCGGGCCGCGTCGGTCGGCGTCGACCGGGTGATCACCGTCGCCGACGACCTCGCGTCGGCGCGGTGGGCGGCCGAGGCGTCCACCTGGGACAGCCGGGTGTTCGCCGCCGTCGCCGTCCACCCGACCCGCACGGCGTCGTTCACCGACGCGGACAAGGCGGAGGTCGAGCGGTTGGCGCGCGAGCCCCGGGTCGTCGCGGTGGGGGAGACGGGCCTCGACTACTACTGGGACTACAGCCCGCCCGAGGCCCAGCACGAGGCGTTCCGGTGGCACATCGACCTGGCCAAACGCGTCGGCAAGCCGTTGATGATCCACGACCGCGACGCGCACGACGACATCCTGCGGATCCTCACCGAGGAGGGTTCGCCGGAAAAGGTCGTTTTCCACTGCTTCTCCGGCGACCTCGGCTACGCGCGGCAGTGCGTCGAGCGGGGGTACCTGCTGTCGTTCGCGGGCCCGGTGACCTTCCGCAACGCCGCGCCGCTGCGCGAGGCCGCCGCGTTCGTGCCCCGGGACCAGTTGCTCGTCGAGACCGACGCGCCGTTCCTGACCCCCCACCCGTTCCGCGGTAGGCCCAACGAGCCCTACTGCGCCGCCTACACGCTGCGGGAGATCGCTGCGCTGCGCGGCGACGACGTCGCGGAACTGGCCGGCGCGGTGTCCACGACCGCTGACCGCTTCTTCCGACTCCGCTCCGTGACATCGGACCTGACCAACGGTGAGAAATTGCGATGATCGGGGGATGGCGAATCGCGGACAGGGGTGTGACAGGACTCACGAGATCGCTCGATGTGTTTGCGCAACCCGCCTCCCCTCGTTACTGTCCCGTGACCGTACGACTAGGGGCACCAGCCCCGAGTCGGCCCGCAGTCAGCCAGCGAGCACGTCGGGGTGGCGCGCTACGGGTCGTCGGACACACACGAGGCGCGAGAGCGGCCGAGCACGAGAGGGAGTGGACGCCGGTGGCAAGACCCGACCGACAGCCACGCCCGTGCTGGGGCCGGAGCCCGCGCCCGCTGGAGGAATCGACCCTGTGAGCGGTAAACAGCGCGGCGGTCTCGACCGCCCCGGGAACGACAGCTTCTTCGCCGACACCGACTGGTTCACCCCCGTCGCCGCGCCGGGTGGCACCGAGCTCGACGAGGACTTCCGGGCCTGGCAGTCGGAGTTCCCGAGCCTGCCGAACTTCCCCGACGCCCAGTCCACGGGTTTCTACGACGTCCGCCGCGAGTTCGACGAGTCCGGCTACTCGTCCTCGCTGGCCATCACCGACCAGGACGTCCGGCACGCACTCGGCCCGCAGGCCGACGAGATCATGGCCACGGCCGGTGTCGACGTCGACGAGCTGATCCGGCTCATCAACGCCGAGACGACCGTGCTGCCCGCCCTCCCGGACGAGCTGTCCGCCGCGCCGCAGCCGCTCAAGGTCACCGACCCGGACGCCCCGGCCCCCGGCCTCATCGCCGCCGTCAAGCGGTGGAAGGGCACCTTCCTCAAGGCCACCATCGCGGCCGTCCTCGTCTCCCTCATCGGTGGCGGCGGCGCGGCGATCGCGATGAACAACTCGGTCACCGTCGAGGTCGACGGCCAGGCCCACCGGGTCAACACCTACGCCGACACGGTGGGCGAGGTCCTCGCCGAGGACGGCGTCCAGGTCGGCCCGCACGACTCGCTCAGCCCGTCGCCCAACGCCCAGATCGGCGACGACGGCAAGATCGTCCTGCAGCGCGGCCGCCAGCTCCACCTGACCGTCGACGGTGCCCAGCGCGACGTCTGGGTCCGCGCCGACAACCTCGGCGAGGCGCTGCGCCAGGCCGGTACCGCCTTTCCCGAGGGTTCCTGGATGTCCGCGGCCGCCGACGCCGCCGTCCCGCTCTCCGGCCTCACCGTCGAGATCAAGACCCCGAAGACCGTCACCCTGTACGACGGCGGCAACGCCCCCTCCCCGGTGCACACCACCGCGGTGACCGTCCAGGAGCTGCTCGACCAGCTCAAGCTGTCCCTCGGCCCGCAGGACGCCCTGCAGTCCGGCACCGACCCGGGCCTCAAGGACGGCGCCGAGATCCACATCAGCCGCACCGGGGTCACCGTCATCAACCAGGCCGAGCCGGTCGACGCCCCCGTGCAGACGGTCGACGACCCGGACGCCGACAAGGGCACCCAGACCGTGGTCGACCCCGGCACCCCCGGCCAGCGGATGGTGACCTACCGGATCACCCAGAAGGACGGCAAGGTCGTCAAGCGCGAGGAAATCGGCGCCAAGACCCTCGTCGACCCCAAGCCCAAGATCATCAAGGTCGGCTCCAAGAAACCCCCCCAGCCCGTCATCTCCGACGGTTCGGTCTGGGACTCCCTCGCCCACTGCGAGGCCACCGGCAACTGGGCCATCAACACCGGCAACGGCTACTACGGCGGCCTCCAGTTCGACAAGGGCACCTGGCTCTCCAACGGCGGCGGCGCCTACGCCCCCCTCCCCAGCCAGGCCACCCGCGAACAACAAATCGCCATCGCCACCAAGGTCCGCGACGCCCGCGGCGGCTACAGCGCCTGGCCCGCCTGCGCCGCCAAGCTCGGCCTCCCCACCTGACCCCCCACTTTTCTTCTTTCCACTGGCGGTCCCCATCCCTTGGGGACCGCCTTTTCTGTTGAACCCCATCGCGCAGCGACTTTTCAGATACCAACAGTCAAGTTGACAAAAACCTAGAAATATCCCACCTCACCCAGCAGTAGCTCAGGCAACACCAGCCCGCCAACCCCGCGCCGCCCCCCAACAAACCACCGCACCACAACCCACCACGACCAACCAACACCGCGCGCCTCGAAACACCCCACCCCACATCGACAAAGCCCGCCAGCCCGCCCCGCGCGCCTCAAATCCCGTCCTACATCGACAAAGCCCGCCAGCCTGCCCGCGCGCCTCAAATCCCGTCCTACATCGACGACGGCCGCCAACCCACCCCGCGCGCCTCGAAACCCGCCGATACCAACTGCCCGCTGGGGTGGAGTTGTTTTGTTTGGGGGAGGCGGTGGCCTAAGCCGGCTGGCGGGTAAGGCCACGCTTTCCAGTGGCCCCGCCTTTTAGCCTTACCCAGGCCACCGCACAGGGGCCCCAAACAAAACAACTTCACCCCAGCGGGCACAGCCCGCGAAAATCTGGCGCGATCCAGCGGCGTCGCCGAAGGCGACAAGCAGTCACCCGGCACCCCAAAAATGCACCCCCCGAATCCAGCCTACGAGAGATCCCCCCACCAACACCCCCGCACAACCCGCCCCTGTGCACACCCACCCCCCTTGTGGAACACCCATCCACACCCCCTTGTAGAACACACACCCCCTGTGGATCACCCACCCACATCCCTGTGGAACCTCCATCCACAAACACCGATCCACAACCCCCACCCCACTCGCGTATGGCACACCACTCACATGTGGAACACCCATCCACACCCGAGTCCCAGCCCACTCCCGCCAAGAACCCCCTCCCCCCAATCCCGTACCCTCCCCCCAATGACCCCGGCGCTGCTCAGCCCTGCCGACATCCGCAGGCTCGCCGCCGATCTCGACATCCGCCCCACCAAGAAGCTCGGCCAGAACTTCGTCCACGACCCCAACACCGTCCGCCGCATCGTCACCACGGCGAACCTCGCTCCCACCGACCGGGTACTCGAAGTCGGCCCCGGCCTCGGCTCCCTGACCCTCGCGCTGCTGCCCGCGTGCGCCTCCGTCGTCGCCGTCGAGCTTGATCCCGTGTTGGCCGCCCGACTTCCCCACACCGTCGGTGACCGCGCCCCGGACACGGCCGACCGCCTCACCGTCGTCCACGCCGACGCCATGCGCGTCACGCGCCCCGAGCTCGGTGACGAACCCACCGCCCTCGTCGCGAACCTGCCGTACAACGTCGCGGTCCCCGTCGTGCTGCACCTGCTCGCGGAGTTGCCGAGCCTGCGCACGGTGCTGGTCATGGTCCAGGCGGAGGTCGCCGACCGGATGGCGGCGGGACCCGGGAGCCGCGTGTACGGGGTGCCCAGCGTCAAGGTCGCCTGGTACGCCGAGGCCCGGCGGGTCGCCACGGTGTCGCGCAGCGTGTTCTGGCCGGTACCCAACGTCGACTCCGCGCTGGTCCTGCTCACCCGTCGCCCCAGCCCGACGGGGGTCGACCGGGCCGCCGTGTTCCGCGTGGTCGACGCCGCGTTCGCGCAGCGGCGGAAGACGCTGCGCGCCGCACTGTCCGATTGGGCCGGTTCACCCGCGAAAGCCGAGGCGGTGCTCACATCCGCGGGGGTTGACCCGGCGGTAAGGGGTGAGCAGTTGTCGGTAAGCGACTTCGTCCGAATAGCCCAGGCGTTCACTCGGGTGTCGTAGGGCTGACCTGCCCGGATTACTCCCCCGGTGTGATGTGTGGAACGGGGTGACCTCGTCTTGCCCTCCGGTGCTTGATTTTGGTGGTCCGCGTCAGGTCTACTCTGTGGGCATTCCATCCCGAGCGGCTGAGAGACCTGGCTCGTTGACGCCGCAGCAACCACCCACCGTGGGCAGGTGCTACCGCCAGGAGCGATGGAGGAGTTGAGAGCGGATGCCGATCCTCACGACGCGGCGGGTCATCGACCAGTGCAGGCGAACCGTGACGGCATGTCGACCGATGTGCGTAGCTAGCTGATTTCCGCGTAGCACCACGTCTTTCGCCACCCTTTCCGCACCGGACTGTCCCCTGTGGACCGACCGGTTCGCGGTATGCCGTCGCGCGCCCGCTTGGAGTAGCACTGTGATCACCGTCGAGAACCTCAGCAAGTCCTTCTGGGGCAACGCAGGCCCCGTCGTCGCCCTCGAAGACGTCACCCTGGACGTGCCGACCGGCGCCATCACCGGCGTCGTCGGACCCGCCGGGTCCGGGAAGTCGACCCTGGCCCGCCTCATCGCCCTGCAGGAACGCCCGGACAGCGGCGTCATCCGGGTCGACGGGTTCAACACCGCGGCCCTCGACCCGCGCAGACTGCGCGCCGCCCGCCGACGAATCGGGGTCGTCACCCAGGGCGACCTCTTGCCGCAACGCACCGCCGCCGGGAACATCGCCCTGCCACTCGAGCAGGCCGGGGTCGATGGCCCGCAGCGCCGCGAGAAGGTCGGCAAGCTGCTCGACCTGATCGGCCTCACCGACAAGGCCGCCCACTACCCCGACACCCTCACCCCCGGCCAGCGCGCCCGGATCGAGGTCGCCCGCGCCCTCGTCGGCGACCCCGGCCTCCTGCTCGCCGACGACCCCACCAGGTCCCTCGACGCCGACGCCGCCGCCGGTGTCCTCACCGTCCTCGACCGGGCCCGCGCCGAGCTCGGCGCGACTGTGCTGGTGGTCACCAGCGACACCGGCGTCATCCGCCGCATCGCCGACGACGTCGCCCTCCTCGACGGCGGCCGGGTCCAGGAGGCGGGCAACCTGCTGACCCTGGTCCAGGACCCGACCAGCCACGTCGCCCAGTCCCTGCTCCCCGCCATCGACGCCCCCAAGGGCGCCACCGCAGGCCACGACCGCTCCGCCGAGATCACCCTCATCGGCTTCGCCGCCGTCGGCGCCCTCCTCCCTGAGGCCACCGCCCGCTTCGCCACCCCCATCGCCATCCTCGGCGGCGGCCTCACCCGCGTCGGCGAGACCCCCGTCGCCCGCTTCCTGGTCGGCCTCACCGGCCCGCACGCCCAAGAAACCCTCACCTGGCTCACCACCCGCGGCGCCGTCATCCGCCAACAGCCCACCCTCACCGCCGCCATCGCCGCCTGACCCGACGCCCCCCGGCCGCCCACTCTCCCGTGGGCGGCCGGTTTCATTCCCCGACCTTGCTCCGCGGCGCGACACCGTCAGCAAGACCACCATGTCCGCGCCCGCACTGCCCCGATCAACCACCCAGCACAAGGTTCGTCAAACAGCCCGCACGGCTGAACTCCTCGCCCGACACCGCAAGCTCACCCCGAACGACCACTCGACGCCCCATCACGCTGAGCCCCGCCGGTGGCCGTCTCCCAGCAACAACCCACACCCCCGCCGCCACCCCTTGACAAACCGCTGCCCCGCCCCTAGCCCTCCGGGCGGCCCCCACCCTTCCCGGGGGGCGACCCCGGTGCCAGTCTACCGGCTTGCGGTGATCGACAGGGTGGGGCGAGGTGGGCTGTGGAAAGCCGGAGGGGGTGTGGACAACTCGCGCGCGAGGAGCCGGGGACGCGGGTCAGGCGTGGGCTTCGGGTGGGGGAATGGTCCGCGGCGCGTCGTCGCCGGTGATGACGCGGGCGCCGGGGACGGGGCCGTGGGCGACGCGGACGGTGCGGCAGACGCCCGCGCCGGAGAGTTCGGCGGCGACGCGGAGGGCGGCGTCGGCGTCCTCGCAGAGGAAAGCGCAGGTGGGGCCGGAACCGGAGACGGTGCCCGCCAGCGCGCCCGCGTTGACCCCGGCGCGCAGCGTGCGGCGCAGTCCGGGGCGCAGCGAGACGGCGGCGGCCTGCAGGTCGTTGCCGAGCAGCAGCGCGAGTTGCCGCGGGTCGCCGGTGGCCAGGGCCTCCAGCACCGGTTCGACACCACCGATGCGCGGCGGGTCGCCCTCGTCGCGCAGCCGGTCGAGTTCGCCGTAGACCTTGGGGGTCGACAGGCCGCGGCGGTCGAACGCCAGCACCCAGTGGTACGTGTGGCGGGTCAGCACCGGCACCAACTGCTCGCCGCGGCCGGTCCCCAGAGCAGTGCCCCCATGCAGGACGAACGGCACGTCGCTGCCGAGCTTCGCGGCGACCTGGGCCAGTTCGTCCCGCCCGATCTCCAGCCGCCACAACGACGCCAGCGCGACCAGCGTCGCCGCCGCGTCCGCGCTGCCGCCCGCCATGCCGCCGGACACCGGGATCCCCTTGCGGATGACGATGCGCACCTTCGGCTCGTCCGCGTCCCGACCCACGTGCCGGGCCAGTTCCTGCACCGCGCGCCAGGCCAGGTTGCTCGCCCCGGTCGGCACCGCGTCCGCGCCCTCGCCGTGCACCTCGACCCCCGGCTCGTCCGCCACCGCGACCGTCACCTCGTCGGTGAGCGACAGCGCCTGGAAGACGGTGGCCAGGTCGTGGTACCCGTCCGGCCGCAGGTCCCCCACGGCCAGATGCAGGTTGACCTTGGACGGAACCCGGACGGTCACCGGGGGAGGCACGACTGCGAGCACCGCTCCAGCCTACGGGGACCCGCGGGCCCGTCAGGAATCCCCTGTTCACCCCGGTCATCGGCCGACGACGAAGATCGCAGTTCAGCGCCCTGCCGCCCACCCCTCCGAGTGATCTTCACCCCGGCTCCTCGTGCGCGCGGCCCCGAGTTGTCCACATCCCCTCCGGCTCTCCACAGCCCACCTCACCCGACCCTGTCGATCACGGCAAGCCGGTAGACTGGCACCGGGGTCGCCCCCCGGGAAGGGTGGGGGCCGGGCTGCGCCCGGAGGGTCGCGGTAAGAGTTGGGGGCGGGTGTTGCGGTACGCCGAGTTGGGCAGGTAAGAGGGCCTGGTCGGCGGGTGGCGGAGGGGATTGTCGGCCGGATCGCGGTGGGGCAAGGCCAATGTTTTGGTGAGGGGCGGGGGTGCTCAGGTGGCTGTCATGCGCTGAGCTCGCTCAAGCCGTTGCGGTCAGGCTGGCGAGGTTGATATCGACAAAGTCTGACACCGCGGTCCGGTTGGAACGCGACACGGGTGACGTGGTCTGTCAGTAGTCCCAGTGCCAGCCTGCGACGTCGTTCGGGAGGTTGTGGGGTTTGTAGGTGACGGTGCCGTGGACGCTGGCGGAGTCGATGAGGACGACGCCGTAGTAGCCGGAGTCGGAGAGGTAGAAGTCGTCCGGGAGGTAGCGGTTTTCGGGGAGGCAGGAGGTCACGATGCCGTGGCCGGTGACCTTGCCGCCGCTGTCCTCCGTGGTGAAGTCGGCGGCGCTCATCCACCAACCGGAGTCCGGGGTGTACTGCTCGGTGGTCTGCAGCACGATGGTGGCGGCCAGGTAGTGGCCGCTGCTGGCCGGGAGGCTGCCCGGCTCGGTGCAGTCGACCGGGGCGACGCTCTCCAGCCACAGGCTGGCGAGGGTGGGGCTGCTGCTGGACCGGATGGTGATCCGGTTGCCGAGGTGGGCGGTCTCGGTTCCGTCCCCCGACCCGGCATCGCTGGAACAGGCGGCGAGTGCCAGGGCCGCGATGGCGACCGGCAGTCGCGCCCACCGGCGCGCGTTCGACATTTTACCTCCCAGACGAACTTGTACGTCGTAATTAGTCGATTTTCGTTACCGGGTCAAAAGAATCACACGGAGCGTGCTTGATCCGTTGCAAACAAACGGTGTGGCTCACGATGGGTCGTTGCCCGAATGCGCTCGATATTCGGTAAATCTGGGAATGTCACGGCCCGCGCCCGTCCGGCCACACTGGCCGGTCGTTACCCTGGGTCCCCGGTGTCGGGGCGAGGAGCGGGGCAGATGACCAACCTGGTCAACCTGGAGAACGTCAGCAAGAGCTTCGGCGTGCGGCCGTTGCTGGACCGGGTGTCGCTCGGGGTCGGCCGGGGCGACCGGATCGGGGTGGTGGGCCTCAACGGCGGCGGCAAGACGACGTTGCTGGAGGTGCTGGCCGGGGTGGAGCCCGCCGACGACGGTCGGGTGAGCCGGGTCCGGGACCTGCGGATGGCGGTTGTGACGCAGCGCACGGAGTTGGCGCCGGGGTCCACTGTGCGCAACGCGGTGCTGGATCCACTGGGGATCACCGCGGAGCACGAGTGGGCGGCGGACGCGCGGGCCCGGTCGATCCTGGACGGTCTGGGGATCACCGCGCTCGGGATGGACAGCCCGGTTGACACGATGTCCGGTGGTGAGCGGCGCCGGGTGGCGCTGGCGGCGGCGCTGGTGCGCGAGTTGGACCTGGTGGTGCTGGACGAGCCGACGAACCACCTGGACGTCGAGGGGGTCCGCTGGCTGGCCGACCACCTGCTCGACCGGGGCTCGGCACTCGTCGTGGTGACACACGACCGTTGGTTCCTGGACACCGTGTGCACCCGGACCTGGGAGGTCGTCGGCGGTCGGGTCGAGCAGTACGAGGGTGGTTACGCCGACTGGGTGTACGCGCGGGCGGAGCGGGCACGGCTGGCGGACACGCTGGAGGAGAAGCGGCAGAACCTGGCCCGCAAGGAGTTGGCGTGGTTGCGGCGCGGCGCCCCGGCGCGGACGTCCAAGCCGCGGTACCGGATCGAGGCGGCCGAGGCGTTGATCTCGGATGTGCCACCACCGCGCGACAACGTGGAACTGCTCGCGTTCGCGAAGCGCCGCTTGGGTCGCACGGTCATCGAGCTCGAAGACGTCTCGGTCAAAGCCGGTGACAAGGGCATCCTCGACCACGAGACCTGGCGCATCGGACCTGGTGACCGCGTCGGGCTCGTTGGCGTTAACGGCTCCGGTAAGACCACCGTGCTCCGGTTGTTGGCAGGGGCAAGCGAACCTCTTACCGGTAAACGCATTCAGGGCCAAACCGTCCGTTTGGCTCACCTGACCCAGGAACTGCACGAACTTCCGCCGCAGCAACGAGTTCTGGAAGCCGTCGAGGAAATCGCGCGGCGGGTGACGCTCGGCAAACAGGAGATGTCGGCGTCGCAGCTCGCGGAGCGGTTCGGTTTCCCGGCGAACCGGCAGTGGACCCCGATCGGCGACCTGTCCGGCGGCGAGCGGCGCAGGCTGCAACTGGCCCGGCTGCTGATGGCCGAGCCGAACGTGCTGCTGCTCGACGAGCCCACCAACGACCTGGACATCGACACCCTGCAGCAGTTGGAGGACCTGCTCGACTCGTGGCCCGGCACCATCGTCGTCGTCTCGCACGACCGGTACCTGGTGGAGCGCGTCTGCGACCGGGTGGTCGCACTGTTCGGCGACGGCAAGGTCGCGCACCTCGTCGGCGGCATCGAGGAGTACCTGACCCGCCGCGCCGCGACCCTGGCCACCGTCGTGCCGCCGGTCAAGCCGGTTCGGGACGAGCCCGCGAAGGCCAGCGCGGCCGACCGGCGGGCGGCGCAGAAGGAGTTGGCCCGGCTGGAGCGGCAGATCGAGACCCTGGCCAAGAAGGAGACCCGGCTGCACGACGCCCTCGCCGAGGCGGCGACCGACGCGGCCCGGCTGCTCGAGTTGGACGCCGAACTGCGGTCGGTCGTCGCGTCGAAGGACGAACTGGAGCAGAAGTGGCTCGAAGTGGCTGATACCGCGGAGTAACGGTCAACTAGGCTGCGTGTTATGAGCCGGTTCGTCGACACGCTGCTGGACACCGCCCGCGCCCGCGGCGACGTCAAGGGGATCACCACGGGCGAGCCGAAGGAACCCGTGCGGCACACCTGGGGGCAGGTGCACGAGCGCGCGCTGCGGATGGCGGGCGCGCTGGCCGCCGGTGGTCTGGCCAAGAACGGCGCGGTCGCGGTGCTCGCCGCCGAACCGGTCGACATCGCCCCGGCGATCCAGGCGGTGTGGCTGGCAGGTGGCAGCGTCACCATGCTGCACCAGCCGACCGCGCGCACCGACCTCGCCGAGTGGGCACACGACACGGTCCGGGTGCTCACGATGATCGACTCCAAGCTCGTGCTGCTCGGCGCCCCGTTCGACCAGCTCGCCCCGCTGCTCGACGAGCACGGCATCGGCTACCTGCGGCTGGAGGACCTCGCGGCCGGTGCGCCGCTGGCAACGGTCGTCGAGGTCGACGAGGACGCCACCGCGCTGCTGCAGTTGACCAGCGGGTCGACCGCGGAGCCGAAGGCCGTGCGGATCACCCACGGCAACCTGCACTCCAACCTGTCCGCCATGGTCGAGATGGCCGAATTGGACGTCGACAACGACGTCATGGTGTCCTGGCTGCCGCTGTTCCACGACATGGGCATGGTCGGTTTCCTGACCGTGCCGATGACGTTCGGGCTGGAACTGGTGAAGGTCACCCCGGTCGAATTCCTCAACGGCCCGCTGATCTGGGCCGACCTGATTTCCCGGCACCGCGGCACGATCACCGCGGCACCCAACTTCGCCTACGCGCTGCTCGGCCGCCGACTGTCCGGTGTGGACGACGACGCGCGGTACGACCTGTCGTCGCTGCGGATCGCGCTCAACGGCGCCGAACCGATCGACGAGAAGGCGGTGCGGTCGTTCACCGACCAGGGAGCCCGGTTCGGGCTGCACGCGGAATGCGTCTTCCCCGCCTACGGAATGGCAGAGGCGACGCTGGCCGTTTCCTTTGCACCGCTTTTCACCGGGCTGACCCTGGATTGTGTCGAAGCGGACAAATTGGAGTCGGAGAACCTGGCCGTGCCCGCGGAATCGGGGCGCGCATTCGCGGTGCTCGGCAAACCGCTGCCGGGGATCGAGGCGCGGATCGTGTCCTCGTCCGGGGAAGTGTTGGGGGAACGCGAAGTCGGCGAGATCCGGCTGCGCGGATCGGCGGTCACCCCCGGGTACCTGACGGTCGACGGCCCGGTGCCGACCCAGGACACCGACGGGTGGCTGGCGACCGGGGACATCGGGTACACAGTGGACGGTCAGATCGTCATCTGCGGCCGCCGCAAGGACGTGATCATCCTCGGTGGGCGCAACATCTACCCGACCGACATCGAACGGGCCGCCACTTCGGTCGAGGGCGTGCGCGCCGGAAACGCCGTCGCGGTTCGGATCGACGCGGGATCACGCCGGGAACGGTTCGCGGTGGTCGTCGAATCGCGGTTGGCGGAGGACGAATCCGCCGTGAAGGTGCTGCGCAAGGATGTGGCCGCGCGGGTTTTCGAAACGGTGAACGCCCGACCGGTTGCTGTTGTCGTCCTGAAGCCCGGCTCCCTGCCGAAAACCCCCTCCGGCAAACTCCGCCGCGCCGCCGCAGGCGAACAGGTCGCGGCGACGGTCAAGGCTTCCGAGAGCTGACCCTGCCGTCCCCCGTTCGGGTACGCCTCGGCTGATTCCGGCCGTCGCGTCGCCCTCGACGTGGCTCGTTTGTCCACAAGGCTTGAGTTGTCCACAGCTGGCGCCCGTCTCGGTCCTCGGTGCCTTTCAGCCGGTAGACTGGCACCGGGGTCGCCCCCCGGGAGGGTGGGGGCTGCTCTGGGGGTTCTGGGGTCGTCGCAACCCAACTGATCGACTGGCTGTGGTCGGGAGTGTCGCGAGGCGGTCGGCCGGGGTGTTGTGCGTGGGCGGCCGTTGAGGTGGACCGCGATGGCGTCGGGGTGTTCTCGGGTGTGGACGGCGAGGTCGGTGGCTTGGGGCAGGCCGTTGGTGTTCTCGTTGCTGCCGCGTCGCCAGGAGCTGTGGGGTCGCGGAAGTAGACCGGGCTGCCGGTGCCGAGGGTGAACTCGTGGTGGCGGTGCTTTCGCCGCCTTGGTCCCAGGCGGTGTGCGGACGATGGTCACCGGAGACCTGATGGGCGTTGCGGCGCGGCTCCCGGCTGATCGTCGCGGGATCACGACCGAGTTCGGCGGCGATCTGCCGCATCGTGGCACCAGCGCGTCGGCGGTCGGCGATCCGCTTGTTGTCGTTCAGAACCGGCCCCGCACAACAGAAAACCGCCGCCGAGGTGATCGACGACGCCCGACCGTCGTTGGGGTGACGGTCGTCGCGCCGGCGTGTGCCAGTCCGGAGGTTGACCCCGATGATCAGGGCTTCCGAGAGCTGATCCCGGCCGACACCCGTTCGGGTACACCTCGGCTGATTCCGGCCGTCGCGTCGCCCTCGACCTGGCTCGTTTGTTGTCCACAAGGCTTGAGTTGTCCACAGCTGGCGCCCGTCTCGGTCCTCGGTGCCTTTCAGCCGGTAGACTGGCACCGGGGTCGCCCCCCGGGAGGGTGGGGGCTGCTCTGGGGTGGGTGATGGCTTGGCGAGTGTCAAGAGTTGGGGGAGTGGGGTTAGCGGTCGCGCCAGGTCAAGGGGGATAGGGATAGGGCTGCGTCGGCGATGTGTTGGGCGGTGGGGGTGGTCAGGGCGGTGCGGGCGGACTCGATCCAGCCGGTGACGCGGTGGATGCCGGTGTCCTGGTATTCGAGGGCTTGGAGCAGCATTTCCAGGCGGTCGGCGTCTTGGGCGCAGTGGGCTTCGGGGGTTGTCGCGTCCTCGAACTCGTCGACTGCTTGGCGGACCAGGGTTTTCGACCGGTCCGGCAGGGCTGACGTCTGGTCCCGGGTGATGTGGCGGGGGTCGGGTTTGCCCAGGTAGGCGGTGGCTGTGTGCGGGAGGTCGCCGGTCCGGGTCTCCTGCGAGTCGTGCCACCGGGCCAGGAACGCGGCCCGCTGCGGGTCGGCGCCTTCCTCGACGGCGATCAGCGCCGCCAACTGCGCCACCCGCATCGTGTGCTCGGCGACCGACTCCGGGTCGCGGACACCGGCGTGCCACCAACCCGACCGCCGGACTCGCTTCAGCAGCCCCAACTCGAACCCGAAGGCGGCCACCGCCCGCGCGTCGCCGGTCATCTGCACCCCTTTCAGCGGCTTGCAGGCCGAATCGCGTACCGGAGTCCTACCACTTGGGTGCGATCGGTATGGGTCAAGCTATCGCCCAGCGTGTCCAGCGCACCGCTCAGCCGTTCGCGGCGACTCGCGGACAGACCACCCGTGACGTGGTCGAACAGGTGCGTGCCCGGCCACGACGTGCGCCTGCCACCATGAAGTCGTCGGAGTGCTGGTCGTCCAGGAACTCGCCGACCCAATTCGCCCAGTAGTTCATGTTGGCCAATTCGGATTGTTCGTCGCCCGTGCTTTCCACGAAGTCGTGGATGTGCGCGGTTTCACCCAGCGCGGCCAGGGCCACCGAAGCCGACCGGGCTTCCAGTAGGGCGGCGATGCTCGTGCCTGTGCTCAGCCTGCTCGCCTGCTGCCATTCGGCGCGGAGCCAGTCGAGCACTCCCTGACGCCAGTCGAATCCGAGCAAGTAAACGGCTTGCCGTCGCAACAGTGGCAGGGTCCGCCGAGGAGCGGCCTGGGCTATTGCCAAGAGGTGGTCCAGGAAACGTGTGCGTTCCTCGTCGGTCAACACCGGACCGTCCGGAGTCGGGCCATGACTTGGCAGTCGCGGCTTGAACACGCCCAGGTGAGCGGGCATGAGCCCGGTCAGCGGCCAAGTGATCAGATTTGTCGTCGTTCGCCGCAGAGCACCGAGTTTCGGCAACACGCGGCAGAGCCGCAGGAAATCTCCGGTACGCACCGCCGAGAGCGGTCGCCTGCCCGATTCCCAGCCCTGCCGAGTCGTGACGTCGACACGGCACGAATGCGCGGGGGCGTCAGCGGCGGCGGAGTTCGGTGATCCAGGCGGCTTTGAGGGCGTCTACGGCGGCTGGGTGGTAGCCCTGGCCGGGGTAGGCGGAGAGGCCGAGGCGGGCGGATTCGATTTGGTCGACGGTGGGGCCGCCGTCGTGTTCGTTGGCGGCTCGGTCGAGGAGGTGGGCTAGGCGTTCGACGTCGGTGGGGTGGTAGCCGCGGGTGCCGGGGGGTGCGGGGGGCAACGGGAGGTAGGGGGCCTCGGAGTTGGCGGGGATGACCTTGAGGGCGTTCTCGGCGGCGCGGGCTTCCAGCTCGGCGGCGACCGTGTCCAGGAACTCGTCGACCTGGTCTTCGTGGTAGCCGCGTTTGACCAAGGGAGCCGCGTCGAACTCGGCTTCGTGGACGTCGTCGAGGGTGAGGGTGCCGGTGCCGGAGAGGGCGGCCTCGACCTTGTCCAGGAAGGCGTCTACCTGGTCCTCGTGGTAGCCGCGGCGGCCGAAGGGGGCCTTGTCGAAGGTGATGGCGCGCACGGCGTCCGGGGTGAGCGACACGGCGGGGACTCCTAGTTCGCGTGGAAGGTGTTCTGGGCGGCCTCGATGCCCTGCTCGACCAGCGCGGCCACCGCGTCCGCGCAGGTGTCGATCTCGAACGCCAACTCCTTGCGCTCGACGGCGGAGAAGTCGCGCAGCACGAAGTCGGCGGGGTCCATCCGGCCCGGGGGCCTGCCGATGCCGAACCGGACCCGGTAGTAGTCGCGGGTGCCGATCGACTTGGTGATCGAGCGCAGCCCGTTGTGGCCGTTCTCGCCGCCGCCCAGCTTCAACCGGACGGCGCCGAACGGCAGGTCCAGCTCGTCGTGCACGACCACCAGCCGGTCCGCGGCCGCCTTGTAGAACCGGGCGGCGCCGACCACCGGGCCGCCGGAGAGGTTCATGAACGAGCGCGGCTTCACCAGCACCACCCGCTGCCCGCCCAGCCTGCCCTCGACGACCTCGGCGCCGGACTTGTGCGCCTTGAACCGGCCGCCGACCCGGTCGGCCAGTTCGTCGGCGACCAGGAAACCGATGTTGTGCCGGTTGCCCGCGTACTGCGGCCCGGGGTTGCCCAACCCGACCACGATCATCGGCGCGTCGTCAGCCATCGCCAGCCCGCCCTCCAGAACAAGGCCCTTCAGAGCACCGGCCTGCCGAGAACACAGGCCGTCAGAACACCAGGCTGTCAGAACACAGGCCGTCAGAACACAACAGCGCCCCGGAGCCAGGAAACCGGGACCGGGGCGCCTGCACAGCCGGGGGATCAGCCCGCGGCGGCGTCCGACTTGGGCTCCTCGACCACACCCGCGCCCGCGGTGTCGATCTCGGCCTCCATCTGCTCCGCGGTCGGCGACGGGTTGACCGAGAGCACCAGCGCCTCCGGGTCGGTGGCCAGCGTCGCGCCGCGCGGCAGGGTGACCTGGGCGGCGGTGATCTGGGTGCCGACCTGGACCCCGGCGATGGACAGTTCGACCTGGTCGGGGATGTGCAGCGCCTCGACCTCGACCAGCAGCGTGGTCAGGTCCTGGGTGACCAGCGAGCCGGGCACCGGGTCGCCGGAGACCACGATCGGGATCTCGACGGTGACCTTCTCGCCGCGCTGGACCAGCAGCAGGTCGACGTGCTCGATGTAGTTCTTCAGCGGGTGGGTGGTGACCGTCTTGGTCAGCGCCAGCTCGGTCTCCGAGCCGATGTTGAGGGTCAGCACCGCGTTCTGGCCGTGCTCGCGCACGACCCGGGCGAACTCGAGGCCGGGCAGGGCCAGGTGCTTGGGGTCGGAACCGTGTCCGTAGAGCACGGCGGGGATCTTGCCCGCGCGGCGGGTGCGGCGCGCGGCGCCCTTGCCGAACTCGGTGCGCTGTTCGGCGGCCAGACGTACCTCGGACACGGTGGTGCTCTCCTTGCGATCAAAGTGCGGCGGGGGCGCGACTTCTCAGTCGGGGCGGCGGCCTGCGGCAAGGGGCACGGGCGGCGGTAGGGACGGCACGGCCCGGGAGGGAACCGCCACGTCGATCACGCCAGGCGCGATGCCCGCCTCGCCGAGGCAACTCGAATAGTTTACGCACGTGCCACCGGTGGGGCGAACCCGGGGGTGGGCCCGCACCGGTGGCGGGAACGCCGGTCAGGCGTCCCCGTCGAACAGCGACGTCACGGAACCGTCCTCGAAAACCTGCTGGATCGCGCGGGCGAGCAGCGGCGCGATGGACAGCACGGTCATCCCGGGGAACCGCTTCTCGTCGGGAATCGGCAGCGTGTTGGTGAAGACGATCTCCCGCGCACCGCACTGGGACAGCCGCTCGCGGGCCGGGCCGGACAGCACGCCGTGGGTGGCGGCCATGACCACGTCGGAGGCGCCCTCGTCGAGCAGTTGGCGGACCGCCTTGGCGATGGTGCCGCCCGTGTCGACCATGTCGTCGATGACCACGCACAGCTTGCCGTCGACCTCGCCGACCACCCGGTTGGCGACGACCTCGTTCGGCCGAAGCGGGTCGCGGGTCTTGTGGATGAACGCGATCGGCACGCCGCCGAGGTCGTCGGCCCACTTCTCGGCCAGCTTGGTGCGGCCCGCGTCCGGCGAGACGACGACGATGTCGCGGCCCGAGTAGTTGTCCTTGAGGTAGCGGGCCAAGATGCTCTGCGCGAACAGGTGGTCGACCGGGCCGTCGAAGAAGCCCTGGATCTGCGCGGTGTGCAGGTCTACGGTCATGATCCGGTCGGCGCCCGCGACCTTGAACAGGTCGGCGATCAGCCGGGCGGAGATCGGCTCGCGGCCCTTGTGCTTCTTGTCCTGCCGCGCGTACGGGTAGAACGGCATGATCACGGTGATCCGCTTGGCGCTCGCCCGCTTGAGGGCGTCCACCATCAGCAGTTGTTCCATGATCCACTGGTTGATCGGCGCGGTGGCGCTCTGCATGACGAACGCGTCGCAGCCGCGCACCGACTCCTCGAACCGGACGAAGATCTCGCCGTTGGCGAAGTCGTAGGCCGACTGCGGGGTGATGCTGACGTTGAGGTGCTTGGCGACCTCCTCCGCCAGCTCCGGGTGCGCCCGGCCGGAGAACAACATGAGGTTCTTCTTGGGTGTGCCGGGCTTGGTGTTCATCCGTTGTCCTCGCTGTCAGACTCTGCGCCGGTCGACTCGTCCTGCTGTGCGCGCTTGGCGGCTTCCGCCGCCGGGGTACCCGGCCTGCGCCGCGGCACCCAGTCCGACACGTTGCGCTGCGGTCCACCCGACACCGCGAGGGCACCGGGGGGCACGTCGCGCCGGATGACCGTCCCGGCCCCGCTGTAGGCGCCGTCACCGATGGTGACCGGTGCCACGTACATGTTGTCGGATCCCATGCGCACGTGGGATCCGACGACTGTGTGGTGTTTGTTCACCCCGTCGTAGTTGACGAACACGCTAGCCGCACCGATGTTGCTGTGCTCACCAATCGTGGCGTCACCCACATAGGACAGGTGCGGGACTTTGGACCCGGTGCCGATCTGCGCGTTCTTGGTCTCGACGAAGGTCCCGATCTTCCCCTTGGCGCCGAGCCGGGTCCCGGGCCGCACGTAGGCGAACGGTCCGACGGTCGCGCCGTCGCCGATCTCGGCCGACGACCCGTGCGTCCGGACCACCTGCGCGCCCGCGCCCACGGTGACGTCGGTCAGCGTCGTGTCCGGCCCGACCAGGGCGTCGTCACCGACCGTGGTCACGCCGCGCAGTTGCGTGTTGGGCTCGATGAGCACATCGCGGCCCAGCGTCACGCCCAGTTCGATCCAGGTGGTGGCCGGGTCGACGACGGTGACGCCCGCGCGCATCCAGGACTCCACCGTCCGCCGGTTGAGCTCCGCGCCCAGCCGGGCCAACTGCACCCGGTCGTTGACGCCCTCGACCAGCCACGGGTCCGCGCACACCAGCGCGCCCACCCGGCGGCCGTCGCCGCGGGCGATGCCCAGCACGTCGGTCAGGTACAGCTCGCCCTGGACGTTGTCGGTGCGGATGCGGGCCAGGCCGTCGGCGAGCACCGCGGCGTCGAAGGCGTACACGCCGGAGTTGATCTCGTCGATGGCGCGCTGGGCGTCGGTGGCGTCCTTGTGCTCGACGATCTTCTCGACGGTGCCGTCGCCCGCGCGCACGATCCGGCCGTAGCCGGTCGGGTCGGGGACCCGAGCGGTCAGCACGGTGACGGCGTTGCCCCGGTCGGCGTGCTCGGCGAGCAGCGCGGTCAGGGTGTCGGTGTCCAGCAACGGCACGTCGCCGTAGGTGACCAGGACCGTCCCGGTGACCGCGCCGAGCGGTTCGAGCCCGCAGGCCACGGCGTGCCCGGTGCCATCCTGGGTCTCTTGCACCGCGGTGACGACCTCGCGGCCCAGCACCGTGGCCACGGTCGCCAGGTGCGCGCCGACCGCGTCCCGGCCGTGGCCGAGCACGACGACGAGGTGCTCCGGCTTGACCCCGGCGGCGGCCCGGACCGCGTGCTCGACCAGTGGCCTGCCCGCGACCGGGTGCAGGACCTTCGGGGTCGACGACCGCATCCGGGTGCCTTCCCCCGCGGCCAGGACGACAGCGGTGACCTGACCCGGGCGTGCACGGTCGGGGGAGGGTGTAGACATCGCGCTCCCTAAGCGTTGTGGCGAAGCAGGCAGAGGGGTCCGCCGTCGGCGGGTACGCGCACACGACGGGCGGCCGGTGGCCGATCCTACGTGGTCTCCGGCAGCACCCAAGCCGGGTCGCCCGTGGGGGCGGTGGAGTCCTCGGCCGTATTCTCGGCGGTCTTGCCGGAAGCGGCGCCCGACTCGTCCCCGTCGTCGCTGCCGTCCAGTCCGTGCACCGCGACGATGTCGTTGCCGCCCCCGCGTTTCGCCTGGTACATGGCCGCGTCCGCGCGGGCGAGCGCGCGCACCGCCGTCTCTTGTGGACGGAGTGAGACGACCCCGATGGACAGCGTCACACCATGCGAGAGGTCATGTGGCAAACCGGCAACCGCCGTCAACGCCCGGCGCAACGCGGCCGCCGCGGCGGGCAACGGGGCGCCGGGGAGCAGCACGATGAACTCGTCGCCGCCGTAGCGGGCGACCATGTCGCTGCCGCGCAACGCGTCGCGCAACGTGCTCGCCACCACGCGCAGCACGTCGTCGCCCTCGGCGTGCGACATCCGGTCGTTGACGCCCTTGAAGCCGTCCAGGTCCACCAGCGCGATCGCCAGCGGGTGGTTGTTCGGCGACCCGGCCAGCGTGGCCAGCCGCTCGTCGAGCGCCCGCCGGTTCGGCAGCCCGGTCAGCGGGTCCTGCAGCGCCTGCCGGGCGATCGCGCCGTGCATCCTGGACAGCCGCTCGTGCTCGCGGCGGGTGTTCAGCGTCGCGATCCGCGACTCCCGCATGTCCCAGAGTTGCGCTTCCAGCTCGGTCGCGTAGTGCTCCAGCGCGCCGGTGGTGCGCTCGCCGCCGCTGGGACCGGACAGCCGCGCGTACTCCCGGATCAGGCACAGCCGCAGCGTCGGCTCGGCGGCCTCGTCGTACATCAGCGACCGGGCCTCGCCGAGCACGTCGACGGCCTCCTCCTCGCGGCCCTCGTGTTCGAGGCACCGGGCGAGGGCGACCGCGACGATCACCAGCTCCCTCGGGTACCGCATGCCCGCGGACAGCCGCTGCAGCCTGCCGATGTGCGCGCCGGACGGCTGGGCCAGCGCCAGCGCGGCGCCGATGATCGGGTTCTGGTCGGCGGCGGCCTGACCGGCGTCGCGCGGGAACAGCGACTCGCGGAACGGGGCCTCCACCGCCACCGCGATCGCCGCCGCCGTGGCGAACCGCTCGGCCGCCCGCTCGTCCTCGCCGATCCGCTCCAGCCGCAGCCCCCAGCCGATCAGCAGCCGGGCCCGGTTGATCAGGTGCACCGAGATCAGGTGCGGCCCGGCGCTGGCCCGGATGCACTTGTTCGCCCGGCTCATCACCTGGTCGGCGACCTCGTAGACCCCCAGTTGGGTGAGCACGGTGCCGATGTCCATCAGGGTGGCGGCCATGATCATGTCCCAGTTGCGGCCGCCGAGCAGCACGTCCGGGGTGATGTCCTCGTCCAGCATGGCCAGCGCCACCGCCGCCTCCGAGAGCGCCGCGTCCTCGGCGCCCGCCAGCAGCAGCCGCCGACCGCGCAGCGCGTGCGCGTCGGCCTGCAACACGACCAGGCCGTGCCTGCGGGTGTGCGCCAGCAGCTCGTCGAGCAGCGGCTCGGCCGAGTCGGCCAGCTCGTGCACCACCACCCGGACCGCGACCGCCGAGCGCAGCAGTTGCGCCACCATCCGCGGCTCACCCCGGTGCTGGGCCTCGGCGAGCAGCCGGTCGACCTCCTCGGTGAGCCGGACCCGCTCGGCGACCGGGCTCACCTGGATCACCGCGAGCAGCTCGCGCGCGCGGCCGACCAGCCAGGCGTCGGAGCGCTCCTCCAACGCGGGCAGCTCGCCCGCGTCGCGCCGCGCGCCCCGTTGCTCGTCGTCCACGTGCGGCGCGGCACCCCCTCGTACGCGTCTGGAACTCGGTCGAGAAGCCGACCAGGTCAGGTGCGCGGTGTGCGCGCTGCTCCGCCGCCAGGATTCGAACCTGAACCATTGGAACCAAAATCCAAGGTGCTGCCTTTACACCACGGCGGATCGCGAGCGGTGTTCGCTCACAGTGGGGAACATCGTGGCACGAGGGTACCGACCGGGGCAGCCCCACCCGGGCGATTACCCGTTCCTCGCGTCCGAACGGGTGTTAGCGGTGTCACAAGTCCCACTTCGGTGTCACACAACGGGTCGGTATGTGCGCGCACCGTTTATTGCCTGATCAACCTTATCGCCCGGTGGGTTGGGCGCCACGGGGGAACCCGGCCGCCGGAGGAGGACCCGGGGCACTGGCGCGGGGCCCCGTTCGTTCCTTACGCTGTCGTAAGTTACGCCACCGTAGGTGAGCCTGGCCTTGGTTCTACGCGAGAGGGACACGCATGACGAGCACGTTGGACTCGGACACGGCCGACAAGGCGGACCGCGTCGGGCCGAAACCGATGATCGAGGGCAAGCGCAACCGGGCCACCCAGATCGCGGTCTACATCTTCATCCTGCTGCCGTTCGCCGCCCTGGTCGCCGCCGTCCCGTTCGCGTGGGGCTGGGGTCTCGGCTGGACCGACATCGCGCTCGCGGTGTTCTTCTTCTACTTCTCCGGCCTCGGCGTCACCGTCGGGTACCACCGGCTGTTCACGCACGGCTCGTTCAAGGCCAAGCGGCCGTTGAAGATCTTCCTGGCCATCATGGGCAGCTTCGCCGTGCAGGGGCCGCCGGTCACCTGGGTCGCCGACCACCGTCGCCACCACGCGTTCTCCGACCGCGAGGGCGACCCGCACTCGCCGTGGCTGTTCGGCACCTCGCCCGCCGCGCTGGCCAAGGGCTTCTGGCACGCGCACATGGGCTGGATGTTCGACGACTCGGTCACCAACAAGGAGCGGTTCGCCCCGGACCTGATGGCCGACGAGGACATCATGTGGGTCAACCGGTTCTTCCCGCTGTGGACCGGCCTCACCCTGGTGCTGCCCGCCGTCCTCGGTGGACTGGTCAGTTGGTCCTGGTGGGGCGCGCTGACCGCGTTCTTCTGGGCCGGTCTGGTGCGGATCTCGTTCCTGCACCACGTCACCTGGTCCACCAACTCGATCTGCCACATGATCGGCGAGCGCCCGTTCGCCAGCCGGGACAAGGCGGCCAACTTCTGGCCGCTGGCCATCCTCAGCTTCGGCGAGTCCTGGCACAACCTGCACCACGCCGACCCGACCTGCGCCCGGCACGGCGTCCAGCGCGGCCAGATCGACACCTCCGCCCGGCTGATCTGGGTCTTCGAGAAGCTCGGCTGGGTCACCGACGTGCGCTGGCCGTCCGAGGCCAGGCTGGCCAAGCTCGCCGCCCGCTGAAACCCACTGGCCCGACCCCCTAGGCTGGGTCGATGCCGAGACGGACCGAGGCGCCCCGGGTGCGGATGACCGGGAAGGAGCGCCGCCAGCAGCTCGTCGACGTCGCGGCCGCCCTGTTCGCGGAGAAGGGGTTCGACGCCACCTCCGTCGAGGAGATCGCCAACCGCGCGGGGGTCAGCAAACCCGTCGTCTACGAGCACTTCGGCGGGAAGGAAGGCATCTACGCGGTCGTCGTCGACCGCGAGATGCGTTCCCTGCTGGAAGGCATGACGGCGGCGCTGTCCGAGGACGCCCACCCCAGGGTCCTGTTGGAACGGGCCGCACTGTCCCTGTTGGACTACGTGGAGCAGAGCACGGACGGGTTCCGCATCCTGGTCCGCGACTCCCCCGTCGCGACCGCGCGCGGCACCTTCTCCAGCCTCCTCAACGACATCGCCTCCCAGGTCGAGCACATCCTCGGCGTGCAGTTCGCGCGGCGCGGCTACGAACCCAAGCTGGCGGCCGTGTACAGCCAGGCCCTGGTCGGCATGGTTGCCTTCACCGGCCAGTGGTGGCTGGAGGCCCGCAAGCCCCGCAAGTCGGAAGTGGCCTCGCACCTGGTCAACCTGGCGTGGAACGGACTGTCCAACCTGGAGGAGAAGCCGGTCCTGATGGAACGGCCGTGAACCCGTGACGCGAAGGGCCCCGGAGGGCGGAACCTCCGGGGCCCCTTGCTGTCACGGAGTCACTTGGTTGCCGGCGTCACGCGGAGGACCTTGTCGTCGGTGCCGTTCGAGGTCGTGAGGTAGAGGGAACCGTCGGGGGCGGTGCGGGCGGCCCGCAGTCGCCCGAAACCCTGCAGCTCCGGGGGAATCGTGGATCCGGTGACGTTCGCGTCCTTGTCGACGGTCAGGAAGATGGCCTTGGCGCCCTTGAGCGCCGCGATGACGAGGGTGCCCTCCAGCGGTCCCCAGCAGTGGCCGAGGAAGGTGGCGCCGGAGATGGCCTCGGTGATGTCACCGGACTGCCACTTCGCCGGGACCGCGTTCGGGAACCGGTCCAGGTCGGTCATCGGAACGGACTCGTCGTACTTGGTGCTGGTGCCGCCGCGAGACGGGTCCCAGCCGTAGTTGGCGCCGGGGAGGTTGAGGTTCACCTCGTCGTTCTTGTCCGGGCCGTGTTCGGCGGTGAGAACCCTGCCGTCGGCGCGCAACGCCACGCCTTGGACGTTGCGGTGGCCGTAGTTGTAGACCGGAGAGCCCGGGAAAGGGTTGTCGGGCAAGGGTTTTCCGGTCTTCAGGTTGATCCGCAGCACCTTGCCGCCGAGGGCGTGCAGGTCCTGCGAGACGGTGGGGTTCGCGGTGTCCCCGGTACCCACCAGCAGCGCGCCGTCGGCGGCCAGGGTGGGCCTGCAGCCGGAATGCCGACCGGCGGGTGACAACGGCAGCCCGGTCAGCAGGTCCTTGACCTTCGTCGCCGTCCCGCCGTCGCGGGACAGGCTCCAGGTGACCAGCCGGATGTCGACCGGTTTGCCGTTCTCCTGGTGCGTCTGGCAGGTGGTGAACTGGCGGCTGCGGGTGAAGTCGGGGTGTACGACCAACCCCATCAGCCCGCCCTCGCCCTTGACCTGGATGTCGGCCGTGTCGGCCTTGATCTCGCGCACGGTCGACCCGGACAGCAGCGCGAACGTGCCGATCCGCTGCGGAATGATGATCTTGCCGTCGGGGAGGAACCCGACGTCCCACGGGTGGACGAGGCCACTGGCCACCGTCTGCACCGTTAAGCCCGTCGCGGGTGACGACGGGGCGGCTCCGCTCGTGCCGGGGGAGCTGAGCACCAACATGGCGGACAGGACAACCACGGGGGTATGGCGCATACGAGCAGACTGCCCCATTCGCCGTTCGGGTAACTTATGGCAACTTCACGGGCTACCGTGACCGCCGTGAGCGAGCACCTCCTCCTGGAAACCGACGGCCCGGTCGCCACCATGACCATCGACCGGCCCGCCAAGAAGAACGCGATCAGCTACGAGATGTGGGCCGCCATCCCCGGGATCGCCGCCCGGGTGCAGGCCGATCCGGACGTCCGGGTCCTGCTGGTGACCGGGTCGGCGGGCACCTTCTCGGCGGGCGCGGACATCAGCGAGTTCGCGTCCCTGCGCGCCGACGCCGACGGCGCCCGCCGGTATAACGAGGTGCTGGAAGCCGCCACGAAAGCGTTCGCAGGCCTGGACAAGCCGACGATCGCCGCGGTCGAGGGGTTCTGCATCGGCGGCGGCTGCGAACTGGCGCTGGCCTGCGACCTGCGGATCGCGGCGGCCGACGCGCGGTTCGGGGTGACCCCGGCGAAGTTGGGGATTGTGTTCAACCTGCCCTCGACCAAGCTGCTCGTCGACACCGTCGGTCCGGCGTGGGCGAAGCAGATCCTCTTCACCGGCGACATTCTCGACGCCGAAACGGCTCAGCGGATCGGGTTGGTCAACGAACTGCACGGCGACCCGGTCAAGCGGGCACTGGAACTCGCGGCGACGATGGCGTCCCGGTCACAGGTGACCATCCGCGGCGCGAAGGACATCGTCGGCCGGATCGTGGACGGGCGGCACGAGGAAGACGACGAGGTGCACTTCATGTACTCGGCGTCGGTCAACAGCCCCGACTACGCCGAGGGCGTCGCCGCGTTCCTAGAGAAGCGGACCCCACGCTTCTAGCTCGGCCCGCATGTTGGCCCGCGCGGGTGCCTCCCAGCGCTCGCGGGCCAGTGGCGTCCGGTAGAGGTTGGGGAGGGCGAGCAGGTCGCGCAGGATGGCGGCCCGGCCTTCGCGGAACGCCGGTTCCGGGACATGGCGGTATTCCGCCCGGATCGCGTCCGCGTAGGCCCGGTACCCGTCGGACGCCAGGATCGCGAGGTCGGCGTCACACAACACCTCGCCGTTGCGGTCGCCCGGCTCGGTTCTATGGCCGGCGGTAAGGCGAACGAGACGAGCGACCTCGGCGACAGAATCAGCGTCGAGTCCCGTTTCGGGGAGCTCCACCTCTGCTAGCCGCGCGCTCTGTTCCTCGTCGTCGGGACGACCCTGGTAGACCGCGTCGTGGTACCACGCGGCCAGGCGCACCAGATCGGGGTTGTCGGCGTGCCCGGCGAGCAAGTCCACACCGGACAACACCATCTCCAGGTGCGCCAAGTCGTGATACCGCCGGTGCGGCTCCGACCACCGCACCAACAACCGCCGCCGAAGGTTTTCCGGCAGCCCCGGGCTCGTCAACCGCTCCTGCACGGACGCAGGCTATACGGCTCGGTGGTGCCTGCGGATTGGCCGGGTTTGCGCAGTTTGCCGCGGTTGTCCGTGCCGTCGTTTGCGGTGAAGTCAGTCTGTGCTGCTTCCGCCCACTCGCTGCCTGCGGCGGATGAAGTCTGCGGCAACGCGACAGATCCAGGCGATGGTCGGTTCGCTCTCCCCGGCGCATCGGGGACTCAGCAGGCGCTGGTCCGGAACAGCGACCCGGGTATCTCCGCAGCTCAGCCACCATGTCGAGAGCCACCGAGGGCAGGTGGAGCCGTACCCGACCTTGGTTCGGCCCGCCCACCGGCCGGACCCCAGCCCCCACCCTGTCCCGGGGGGCGTCCCCGAGGCCAGTCTACCGGCTGGGGGCGACCGTGGGAGGGCCGAGCAAAAGCTGGGGACGACGGGACACGTTGTGGATAACCGCAGGCAACTGAACGAAGAGAGACGAACGTCGCGGACAGCTACGGCGACTGCGCGAAGGCGGCCGGACATCGGCAGTTATCCACAACGCGCCATGCCATCCCCAGCTCTCGTCCGGCCCTCCCACGGTCGCCCCCAGCCGGTAGACTGGCCTCGGGGACGCCCCCCGGGACAGGGTGGGGGCTGGGGGCCGGCCGGTGAGGGGCTGGCGGAGGGCGGGCGTCGGGTTGGCGCGTGGTCGGAGGGCGATCGGTCGCCGAAGGATCTGACCAGGGCATACCGACGTAGCGGGGACGGGGCGGGGGCTGGTCGGAGTCGGGGTATGGGGTGCGGCCCGGTGTCGGTGGTACGCCGTAGGGTGGGGGACGGACCTCAGCCACGGGCGGGCCAGTCCGGGGCGGGGCGCTCGCACATACCCGCTGCCACCTCTTGCACTAAGGACTCCTCGTGCCAACCCCCGTGGGAACGCCGCCGAAGCTGCACGGCTTGCTCACCACCCTGCTCGCTGACCCCGCCGCGGTCGCCATCGCTGAGGCCGCTGGGGCGCCGACCCGGGCGTTGTTCGGGCCGGTTGCCGCTCGGCCGCTGGTGATCGCGGCGTTGGCGGCGGTTCGGCCGGTGCTGGCGATCACCGCGACCGGGCGGGAGGCCGACGACCTGGTCGGTGTGCTCGGCGACCTGCTCGGGCGGCGGGCGGTGGCCGATTTTCCCAGTTGGGAGACGTTGCCGCACGAGCGGTTGTCGCCGCGGGCGGATACCGTGGGTGCTCGGTTGGCGGTGTTGCGCAGGCTGGCTCACCCGGAGGAGCACCCGGCGGGGCAGTTGAAGGTGGTTGTGGCCACCGTGCGCAGCCTGATCCAGCCGATGGCTCCCGGGTTGGGTGAGTTGGCCCCGGTGCGGCTGCGGGCGGGTGAGGAGCAGGACTTCGACGCTGTGGTCGCCCGGCTGGCCGACCTCGCCTACACCCGGGTCGACATGGTGGAGAAGCGCGGCGAGTTCGCGGTGCGCGGCGGCATCGTCGACCTGTTCCCGCCGACCGACCAGCATCCGGTGCGGGTCGAGTTCTGGGGCGACGAGGTCAGCGAGATCCGCCCGTTCGCGGTGGCCGACCAGCGGTCGTTGCCGGGCAAGGACGCGGAGGTCGCCGAGATCACCGCGCCGCCGTGTCGGGAGCTGCTGCTCACCGCCGCCGTCCGGGAGCGGGCGGCCGGGTTGGCCGAGGCGCACCAGGCGGACGCGCACCTGCACGAGATGCTGAGCAAGCTCGCCGAGGGCATCCCGGTGGAGGGCATGGAGGCGTTGATCCCGGCGCTGGTGCCCGGCCAGATGCAGTTGCTCACCGACGTCGTCCCGGCGGGCACGCACGTCCTGCTCAACGACCCGGAGAAGATCCGCACGCGGGCGCACGACCTGGTCCGCACCGGGCAGGAGTTCCTGGAGGCGTCGTGGATGGCGGCGGCCGGTGGCGGCAAGGCCCCCATCGACCTTGGCGCCACGGCCTACCGCGACCTCGGTGACGTCGCCGCGCACGCCCGCGACAGCGACCACCCGTGGTGGACCCTGTCCCAGTTGACCACGCCGGACGAGGAGGCGATCACCCTCGACGTCCGCCCGGTGGAGGCGTACCGCGGCGAGGTCGAGCGCGCGTTCGCGGACCTGCGGGCGCACACCGCGACGGGTGGCGCGGCCGTGCTGGTCGTCCCCGGCGCCGGTACCGCCAAGCGGGCCGTGGAGCAGTTGGCCGAGGCCGAGGTCGCCGCGGTGTTCGCCGAGGACGGTCTCGCCGAGCCGCCGCGCGCGGCCGCGGTCACCGTCGTGTGCGGCGCGCTCGAGGACGGTTTCGTCGCGCCCGGGTCGAACCTGGTCGTGCTGACCGAGACCGACCTGACCGGCGGCAGGCACGGGACGTCCACAAGGGACATGTCGGCGAAGATGCCGTCGCGCCGCCGCAACGCCGTGGACCCGTTGGCGCTCAAGGCGGGTGACTACGTCGTGCACGAGCAGCACGGCATCGGCCGGTACGTCGAGATGGTCCAGCGCACGGTCGCCGGGGCCACTCGGGAGTACCTGGTGCTCGAATACGCCAGTTCCAAGCGCGGTCAGCCCGGCGACCGGCTGTTCGTGCCGACCGACCAGCTCGACGAGGTGTCCCGTTACGTCGGCGGCGAGCTGCCCACGCTGAACAAGCTCGGCGGCTCGGACTGGAAGAACACCAAGGCGAAGGCCAAGAAGGCGGTCAAGCAGATCGCCGCCGAGCTGGTCCAGCTCTACGCCGCCCGGCAGGCCGCCCCCGGTCACGCGTTCGGCCAGGACACCCCGTGGCAGCGGGAACTGGAGGACGCGTTCCCGTTCACCGAGACCGTCGACCAGCTCGCCGCCATCGACGAGGTCAAGTCGGACATGATGCGCGGCGTCCCGATGGACCGGGTCATCTGCGGCGACGTCGGCTACGGCAAGACCGAGATCGCGGTCCGGGCGGCGTTCAAGGCGGTGCAGGACGGCAAGCAGGTGGCCGTGCTGGTGCCGACCACGCTGCTCGCCCAGCAGCACCTGAACACCTTCGCGGGCCGGATGCACTCGTTCCCGGTCACCATCCGCGGCCTGTCCCGGTTCACCGATGCCCGCGAGGGCGAGCAGACCATCGCGGGCCTGGCCGACGGCAGCGTCGACATCGTCATCGGCACGCACCGGCTGCTGCAGACCGGACTGCGGTACAAGGACCTCGGCCTGGTGATCGTCGACGAGGAGCAGCGGTTCGGCGTCGAGCACAAGGAGCACATCAAGGCGCTGCGCACGCACGTCGACGTGCTCACCATGTCGGCCACCCCGATCCCGCGCACCCTGGAGATGTCGCTGGCGGGCATCCGCGAGATGTCCACCATCCTCACCCCGCCGGAGGACCGGCACCCGATCCTGACCTACGTCGGCGGGTACGACGACAAGCAGGTCGCCGCCGCCATCCGCCGCGAGCTGCTGCGCGACGGCCAGGTGTTCTACGTGCACAACCGGGTGTCCTCGATCGAGAAGGCGGCCCGGCGGCTGCGCGAGCTGGTGCCCGAGGCGCGGGTGGTCACCGGGCACGGCCAGATGAACGAGGACCGGCTGGAGAAGATCATCCAGGGGTTCTGGGAGCGCGAGCACGACGTGCTGGTCTGCACCACCATCGTCGAGACCGGTCTGGACATCTCCAACGCCAACACGCTGATCGTCGAGCGCGGCGACATGCTCGGCCTGGCCCAGTTGCACCAGTTGCGCGGCCGGGTCGGCCGCGGCCGGGAGCGCGGCTACGCGTACTTCCTGTACCCGCCGGAGTCGCCGCTCACCGAGACCGCGCACGACCGGCTCGCCACCATCGCGCAGAACACCGAGCTGGGCGCGGGCATGGCGGTGGCCATGAAGGACCTGGAGATCCGCGGCGCGGGCAACATCCTCGGCGCCGAGCAGTCCGGGCACATCGCCGGTGTCGGCTTCGACCTGTACGTGCGGCTGGTCGGCGAGGCCGTCGAGGCCTTCCGCAAACACGCGGGCGCACCGGGCGCGGAGGACGAGGAAGACCTCGCCGAGGTGCGGGTGGACCTCCCGGTCGACGCGCACATCCCGCACGACTACGTCCCCGGCGAACGGCTCCGGCTGGAGGCCTACCGCAAGCTCGCGGCCGCCCCGGACGACGCGGCCCTGGACGCGGTGCGCGAGGAACTGGTCGACCGCTACGGCGAACCGCCCACCCCGGTGGTCAACCTGCTGGCCGTGGCCCGGTTCCGCCAACTGTGCCGCGGACACGGCGTCACCGAGGTCATCACCCAGGGCAACCAGATCCGGTTCGCCCCGCTGCCGTTGCGCGACTCGCAACTGGTCCGGCTCAAGCGGTTGCACCCCAAGGCGACGCACAAGGCCGTCACCAACACGGTCACCGTGCCGAGGCCGACGGAGGGTGCCGCGGGCGGCCGCATCGGCGCGCCGGTGCTGCGCGACCGCGACCTGCTGGACTGGTGCGCGAAGTTCCTCCAGTCGTTGGAGACCACCCCGGCGCCGGTCGGGTCCTGACTCCCGTTCCTGACCCGCGCTGTTCGGCACCGGCGGAGCACCGCAGGCGCGGCTATCGCCGGTGCCGATCCGTCCGGTGGATTCTCAGTTTCTTCTCAGCTTTTCCCGCGCGCGGTCCTGCCGGTTGACCGGGACCGCCCATCCGGTTCTTTCCCAACCATCCTCATATTGCCAACCACGCATTAGCGGTACCGACTTCCTTTTCCCACGTTTTCCCGGCGCCGACGGGGAAATCGGCAGGCCGGTGCGGCCACCTGTGCGTGCCGACTGGGCAGGTTGGCGGCGCGGAATCGCCGCCGTTCGGCCGGACGGCCGGATCGCGACCGGCGACAATTCGGCGTGTCCGAACGGGACCCACCGGATTGCGGTAACACGATCCCGGTACCCCGCGATTCCCCGGTCGGGCGGCCCTGGAATGGGCCGCGGGCAGGGCGGAAGGCGGCGGCATGACCGGGGAGTTCTCGATCAGTCCCGATGAGGCGCGCCGCGCGCACGTGTCGTGCCTGGCGCAGGTGGACCGGTTGGACGCGCTCGCCGCGGCGGCGTCCGTGCAGGAGTTCATCGACTACGGCGACGACTGCGGCGACGACTACGGCGACCGGCAGCCGGTCCCGGCCTTCGGGTTCCAGGACAAGGCGGTCGCCTTCACCGGCTTCGAGCGCCGGGTCGCCCAGGTCCGGGCGCAACTGCTGGACATGGCGGAGAAGTTCCTGGCGATCGCCGAGGGCTACGCGGAGGCCGACCTGGACAGCCTCCGCTGGATCGGCGGGGGTCGATGACCGGTGGCGCGGCCGGTATCGACGCCGTCGCTGTCCGAGGTGGACAACCGGCAGCGGTGCGCTGACCGGCGACCGCACGCACCGCGGTCCACTCGCTACAGTCCGCAGTGGACGGATGTGGGCGGCTGCTCCGCGTCGTCGAGGTTCTCGTCCGATTTCCTCGCGGCGAGTGGTCCGCCAACGCCGGTAGGTCGACAGGTCCCCCGCGGACCGATCGCGCCAGGGCAGTTCGGCCCTACCGGATCCGCTCCGGTGGCGCCAGGGTCGGC
Source organism: Actinokineospora inagensis DSM 44258 (assembly GCF_000482865.1). Classification (GTDB taxonomy): domain Bacteria; phylum Actinomycetota; class Actinomycetes; order Mycobacteriales; family Pseudonocardiaceae; genus Actinokineospora; species Actinokineospora inagensis. The sequence continues at coordinate 81,694 of NZ_AXWW01000025.1, forward strand.
GGGCGCGCCTGGACCGATGGGTGCCGCGGGCTCCTCGTACGGGGACGGGGACACCGCGGGCCACGACCGGTACCCGGCCGACGCGACCAACAACGAGGTGTTCGGTGCGGGCCGTCCGGTCGCACCGCCCGTGATCGGGGAGCAGCGGTGACCCTGACGACCCAGCTCGGCTGGACCCTGACCCCGGACGAGTTCGGCCACCTGTGGGACCGGCTCGGCATGGACGTCTTCCCGTACCCGCTGCAGGTGGCCCGCGCGGGCATCACCCGGCGGGAGCAGGCGGAGGTCGACGAGCGGGTCCTTGCCCGGCTGCGCGCCGCCAACATCCTCGGCCGCGGTGACCGCCTCGACCCCGAGCTGGACGCCGGGCTGCGCATGCTGCACGCCCCCGAGGTCTCGGTCGACTCGGTGTGGATGGCCGAGGACGGCTCCGACTCCCCGCACCGCGTCCTCGCCGCCCGCGTCGGCCGCCGCGCCGTCATCGCCACCCAGGAACCGGGCCCCAGCGAACACGCGGGCGGCGATGTCCTGGTCCGCGACGTCGGCATCACCGCGCTGGCGGCCGCCGTGGTGGCCGAGCTCCCGGTGGACCGCGCGGGCCGCGAACCGGGCGGCACCTGGCGCGCCGAACACGCCGAACAGGCTCCCCTGCTGACCGAGCTGCTGGCGGCCCGCCGCCTCCGCGCGGGCCAACTCGGCGTCACCGCCCAGGCCGAACGCGGTCCCACCCTCTTCTGGTTCGACGTCGCCGACGACGGCCGCTACGCCCTCCTGCGCACCGTCCGCGCCGACGGCAGGCAGTGGGTGATGCTCGCGCCCGCCGACAACGCGGTGCTGCGCGAGCACCTCACCCACCTGCTCCGCCAGACCGCCGCCGCCCACGGCCTGTAGGAGATCGTTCCGGGCGACCCCGAGGTCCCCCGCCTGCCGCCGTGGCTGGTCGGCGGCGGTGGGGGGCTGTCCCGGGTGGACCGGTGCTGGTCACCCCCCGTAACACGGCCGGGTACTCGTCGCCGTCGGTGGGGGGCTGTGAGAGGCTTGGTCACTGTGACCACCGTCATCAGCCGCCGGGCCCCGCTCGCCGCCTCGTTGCTCGCGTTCGGGCTGGTGCTCGGCGCCTGCTCGTCCGGGCCGAGCCAGGTCAACGCCGCCGCGATCGTGGGCGACAAGACCATCAGCGTCGACCAGGTGCAGGACCTGGTGGCCAAGGCCGTGCAGGCCGAGCCCGCCGCCCGCCAGTTGGCCGACCAGCGCAAGCTGGACCTGGTGTCCCGCGGGGTGCTGCGCCAGTTGGTGCTGCACGAGCTGGTCCAGCGCTACTCGACGGAGCACCACCTGTCGGTCGAACCCGCCAAGGTGTCCGCGTTCGCCGACCAGATCAAGGGGTCGTTCCAGACGCTGCCCACCGACGGCAGCACCGACCCGTCGACGGTGGTGCAGCAGGCGGTCAACCGGGTCCTGGACCCGGAACAGATCGCCGGTGACTACCTGCTGATGGCGCAGATCGGGCAGGACGAGGCGCAGAAGCTTTCGGTCACCTTCGACTTCACCCTGATCGCGGCGGCCGGCGAGGGCCAGCCGACCGGGTCGCTGCGGCAGCAGGCGGTGGACAAGGCGCGCGGGCTGGCCGACGCCGGGCTGGACGGGGCGGCCAAGGTCATCGACGCCGACATCGCCGCGGGCGCCCAGGCGTCGAAGAACGAGACGCTGACCCCGGCGCTGGCCCCGGACATCGCGGGCACGGTGATCTTCGGCGCGCCGGTGAACTCGGTGATCGCGTTCCAGCCGAACCCGGAGAACGCGAACTGGGTGGTCGCGGTGATCCGCAAGCGGGACACCGACGCCAAGCCCGCCGCGAACGCGGAGGCCCCGGACCCGCGGGTGGCCACCACGCTGGCCCCGCAGTTGCTGGAGGCCACCGCAGACCAGCTCGGCGTCAAGATCAGCCCCCGGTACGGGGTGTGGGACCGGGCGTCGGTGTCCATCGCGCCGTCCGAGGCCGAGACCACCGGCGTGGTGTTCCCGGTCAAGAACGCCACGCCGTGACCGGGGCCGCCGTGGTGGTGCTGACCGCGGCGACCGTGCCCGCGGCCGCGGTGCCGCTGATCAGGTCGGCCACCCACGTCTACACCACCCCCGGCGTCGACCCCGCCCTCGGTGACCCCGTCCCGGACGGCCTGACCGCCGCCGACCCGGTGGTCGTCCTGACCGACGACCCCGCCTCGGTCGACCTCCCGGGTGCCCCGGTTTACCTGACCCGAGGCGCCGCGTTGATCGCCGCCGCCGAGGTCATGGACGTCCTGCGCTCACCCGGCGGCTGCCCGTGGGACGCCGACCAGACCCACGAGTCGCTGCGCCAGTACCTCGTGGAAGAGGCGTACGAACTCCTCGACGCCATCGACGACGGAGACCGCGCCGCCCTCCGCGAGGAACTCGGCGATGTCCTCCTCCAGGTCCTCTTCCACGCACGGGTCGCCCAGGACGACGCCGACGACCCGTTCACCGTCGACGACGTCGCCACCGGCCTGGTCGCCAAGCTCGTCTCCCGCCACCCGCATGTTTTCGCCGACGGCCCCGACGTTGGTGACGCCGAGACCCAGCAGTCCCGCTGGGACGAGCTGAAGCAGCAGGAGAAGCGCCGCGACTCCAGCGTCGACGGCGTCGCCATGGGCCAACCCGCCGTGGCGCTGGTCGCCAAACTCGTCCAACGCGCCACCCGCGCGGGCTTCCCCGCCGACCTCGTGCCCCAGGGCGATTCGGTGGGGGATCGCCTGTTCACCCTCGCCGCCCGGTCCCGCCTCGACGGCAGGGACCCGGAGCACGACCTCCGCGAGTCCGCCCGCCGGTTCGCCGACCGGATCCGCGCCACCGAGAAAGCCGCCAAGGCCGAGGGCGCCGACCTGACCCTCCCGGAAACCTGGCGCGCTTTCTGGCCGTGACCGCCGTTCGGGACCCGGTCGGACGACCGCCGGTTTCGGTGACACCGAGCCGATCCGCGGTCCGGTACCGGCGGTTGTCGGTGGACGGTCGCCGGTTGGGAAGTCGCTGACGGCAGGCGGTCGGGCGGGGTGGTTGACGGGCGCTACGACAGTCGGGCGGACAGGTGGGGGATAGCCGGTGAAACCGGCAGCAGCACCGCCGGTCAGTGGCTAACTTGGCAGGGTGACCGACGCCTATCTCAGATTTCCCCACCTGCACGCGGATCTGATCACCTTCGTCGCCGAGGACGATGTGTGGCTGGCACCGGTGGACGGCGGACGGGCGTGGCGCCTGTCGGCCGACCAGGTGCCGGTGGCCAACCCCCGGTTCTCCCCGGACGGCGCGCTGATCGCGTGGACGAGTGACCTGGACGTGGAGCCCGAGGTGCGGGTGGCCCCGGTGGCGGGCGGCCCCAGCGAGCGGCTGACGTACTGGGGGTCGGTCGACACGGCGGTGGCCGGGTGGACGGCGGACGGGCGGGTGACCGCGCGGTCGTCGGTCGGCCGGTCGTCGATCCGGGCGACCTGGGCGTACGCCGTGCCGCTGGACGGGTCGCCCGCCGAGGCGCTGCCGTACGGGCCGTTGGCGTCGCTGGACCTGTCGCCAACCGGTGGGGTCGCGGTGGGGTCGGCGATCTCCCGGGAGCCCGCGTGGTGGAAGCGGTACCGGGGCGGCACCGCGGGCAAGGTGTGGGTCGACCCGGGCGGTACCGGCGACTTCCGCCGCATACTGTCCGATGTGGACGGACACCTGGTCTGTCCGCTGTGGGTGGGCGACCGGGTCGTGTTCCTGTCCGACCACGAGGGGGTCGGCAACGTGTACTCCGCCGACGTCAACGGGCAGGACGTGCGCAAGCACAGCGAGCACAGCGGTTTCTACGCGCGCAACGCCACCACCGACGGCACCCGGGTCGTCTACCACCGGGCGGGCGAGCTGTGGCTGCTCGACGGTCTCGACGCCCAGCCGCGCCGCCTCGACGTCCGGTTGGGCGGTCCGCGCGGGTCGCGGCAGGTGTACCCGGTGACGGCGGGCCGCCACATCGGCGACCTGGGGCCGGATCGCACCGGTCGGGCCAGCGCGGTCGAGGTGCGCGGCACCGTGCACTGGGTGACCCACCGGGACGGACCGGTGCGCGCCCTCACCGTCGAACCGGGGGTTCGCGCGCGGCTGCCGCGGGTGCTCGGCACGACCGGCCTGGTCGTGTGGGTCACCGACGCCGACGGCGAGGACGCGTTGGAGTTCGCGCCTGCCGAGGGCCGCGAGCCGGGGGTGAGCCCGCGTCGGGTCGCCACCGGGGAACTCGGCCGGGTGCTCGAACTCGCGGCGTCCCCGGACGGCAGGCGGGTCGCCGCGGTCACCCACGACGGTCGGCTGCTGCTGGTCGACGTGGACGACGGCGAGGTCAAGGAGGTCACCAAGGCCACCGAGTCGGACCCGACCGGGATCACCTTCTCGCCGGACTCGGCGTGGCTGGCCTGGTCGCACCCCGGCCCGGACCCGTTGCGGCACATCAAGATGGTGAACACGACGAGCCTGACCGTGGTGGACGTGACACCGCTGCGGTTCGTCGACTCGGACCCGGCGTTCACGTTGGACGGCAAGCACATCGCGTTCCTGTCGTCGCGCAGCTTCGACCCGATCTACGACGTGCACGTGTTCGACCTGTCGTTCGCCAACGGCAGCAGGCCCTACCTGGTTCCGTTGGCCGCGCTCACCCCGTCACCGTTCGCGCCGGTGCGCGAGGGCCGCGGTTTCGGCGACGCCGAGGACAAGGACGACAAGGACACCGACAACAAGACCCCGCGTACTTCCGTTGACCTGGAGGGCATCGCGGACCGCGTCGTCGCCTTCCCGGTCCCCGCGGCCCGCTACTCCGGGCTGATCGCGGTCAAGGGCGGGGTGGCCTGGCTGCGCGACCCGCTGACCGGGTCACTCGGCGACGACCTCGACGACTCGGGCTCGGTCGCGCCGCGGTCCGTGCTGGAGCGCTACGACCTGGCCAAGCTCAAGGTCGACACCCTGGTCGACGGGCTGGACCAGGTGTGGTCGAGCGGCGACGGCAACCGGATCGTGGTCCGGGACGGCCGGTCGCTGCGGGTGCTGCCCGCCGACCGCAAGGCCGACTCGGACGACCACTCCGAGGACAACATCGGCGTCGACCTCGGCCGGGTCCGGGTGCGGGTCGACCCGGCCGCCGAGTGGCGGCAGGCGTTCGACGAGGCGGGCAGGCTCATGCGGGACCTGTTCTGGCGCGCGGACATGAACGGGGTGGACTGGAAGGGCGTGCTCGACACGTACCGCCCGCTGGTCGACGCGGTCGGCTCGCACGACGAGTTCGTCGACCTGCTGTGGGAGACGAACGGCGAACTCGGCACCTCGCACGCGTACGTCATGCCGTCGGGCGGCGGCGCGGACCACCGGCGGCGGCTGGGCCTGCTCGGCGCGGACATCACCCGTGACGCGGACGGCGCCTGGCGGATCACGTCGATCGTGCCGGGGGAGAGCTCCGACCCGAAGGCCCGGTCGCCGCTGCGCGCGCCCGGGGTCGGCGTGCGCGAGGGCGACGCGATCGTCGCGGTCGACGGGATCGCGGTCGACCCGGTGCGCGGCCCGTCGACGCTCTTGGTCGGTACGGCGGGCGCACCGGTGGAGCTGACCGTCGAACCCAAGGGCGGCGGCACAACCCGGCGTGTTGTCGTAGTGCCCCTACTGGACGACATGCCCTTGCGCTACCAGGCATGGGTGGCCGACAGGCGTGCCCACACACACGAGATCAGCGACGGCAAAGTCGGCTACCTGCACGTGCCGGACATGGTCGCCAACGGGTGGGCACAGTTCCACCGCGACCTGCGACTGGAGATGCGCCGCGACGCCGTCGTCGTCGACCTGCGGGAAAACCGCGGCGGGCACCTGTCGCAACTGGTCGTGGAGAAGCTGAGCCGCCGCATCGTCGGCTGGGGCCGCGCCCGCGACGGCTACTACCAGGAGACCTACCCGGTCGACGCCCCACGCGGCCCGGTCGTCGCCGTCGCCAACGAGTTCTCCGGCTCCGACGGCGACATCGTCAACGCCGCGATCAAGGCGCTGGGCATCGGCCCGGTCGTCGGCACCCGCACCTGGGGCGGTGTGGTCGGCATCGACATGCGGTACCGGCTCATCGACGGCACCCTGGTCACCCAGCCCCGGTACGCCACCTGGATGGAGAACACCGGCTGGGGCATGGAGAACCACGGCGTCGACCCGGACGTCGAGGTCGTCATGCGGCCGCAGGACCACGCCGAGGGCCGCGACCCGCAACTGGACACCGCCATCGAGATCGCCCTGCAGCGGCTGGCCGCCAAGCCCGCCGCCACCCCGCCCGCGCTGCCGCCGCTGACCTGACCGGCAGGATGGCGATCATGGGAATCGACACGGGATCGACCGGCCGCGGTTTCGACACCGACACCGCGGCCCGCATCCGCGCCAACGAGGCCAACTGGGACGCCCGCACCCCCATCCACGCGGCGTCCGCCTTCTACGACCTACCCGGTCGGGACCCGCGCGCCTGGTTCGCCGACTTCGAGTGGGACGACCTCGGTGACCTGTCCGGCAAGGACCTCGTCCACCTGCAATGCCACCTGGGCAGCGAAACCATCGCGTTCCCGCCGCTGGGTGCCCGGGTGGTCGGCCTCGACATCTCCGGGGAATCGGTGCGCGCCGCCCGAGCCCTGGCGGCGTCGAAGGGGGTGGAAGTCGAGTACGTGCAAGCCGACGTCCACGCCGCCGCCGACACCCTCGGCGCCTCCCGCTTCGACATCGTCTACACCGGCAAAGGCGCCCTCTGCTACATCCCCGACCTGACCGCCTGGGCCACCGAGGTCCACACCCTCCTCCGCCCCGGCGGGCAGGTGTACATCGTCGAGTTCCACCCCCTGCTCAACGCCCTCAGCCCCACCCCACCCCCCGACGGCGACGAAACCCTCCTCCTCCGCCACGACTACCTCTCCGGCCGAGGCCCCACCACCCGAGACGCCACCCACACCTACACGGACGGCCCCCCACTGACCACGGCCACCACCAGCCACGAATGGCAACACGGCATCGGGGACGTGGTGAACGCCCTGATCGCCGCGGGCCTGCGCATCACCCGCCTCCGCGAAACCGAACAACTCCCCTGGCCCCGCTGGTCCACCATGACCCCCACCACCGGCTGGTACTCACTCCCCGACAACGCGCCCCGCATCCCCCTGATCTACGCCCTCCAGGCCACCCGCCCCTAGCCCGTTTTGGGGCGGCGTATTGATTGCGGCTTGGCGTGGGTTGCTCCGGCCGGACCCTTGGTGTCGTCAGGCCATCTGTCGTCGGTCACCGGGCTGCTGTCGCCTGCCCCGCGCATGTCGTCGGCGCACTCTCGTCGGCTCGGCGCATGCCGTCGTCTGGCCAACTTCGCGGCCGCCCTGGTTGGCTGGGCGCGTGTTGTCTGGTAGTTCTCGCTGGCTTTCACGCACGTCGCGAGATCACCCTGGCCAGTTGCGCGGCTGTCGTCGGGCTTCCTTGTTGGTTCCGAGTGGGCTGTCGGGTGGTTCTTGCTGGCTTGGCGGACGTAGCGGGGTCACTTTGAGCTGGCTTCGCGGATCCACGTCGGCTCAGCGCATCCGTCAGCCCACCCGGCCCGCGAACATCCGCCAGGGCACATCCTCGTCTGCCCGCGCCCGCATCTCGACCCACTCGAACCGCCTACCGCGACGTCCTCCAAGGAAACTCTGCACCGGCGGCACTGGGCTCGGCGCGGGCCGACCGGACCCGGTGCCGGACACCCAGGCCGGCCAGCAGACCGGTGACCTCGTCGGCGCGGTCGCGGGCAGCCGGCCAGGTGCCGTCCTGCACCGGGCCGAAGCCGAGGAACCGGAGCGCACCAGCCGGGCGCGGGCCACCCAGTGCTCCTCGGGGATGGCGTGCTAGCCCACACCGACTTCATCACCGCGGCCTCCCAGCAGTACTCCGCTGCCCCCGCCCGAGTGCACCTCCAGCCCACCCGCTCCCACCACCACCCGCCACCCAGGTCAAGTTGTCCACAACCCCACAGCTCACCCACACCCCGACCACGACCCCGTTCCCACCCCGGCCAAGCCGGTAGACTGGCACCGGGGTCGCCCCCCGGGAGGGTGGGGGCCGCCCGGAGGGTGTGTGGTGCGGCGGCGGTTGTCAAGGGGTGGGGGTTGGCCACGGTCGTGGGGCGGGTGGGGGTTCGAGGCAGGCGGGCCAAGGGGGGGCGGGAGTGGTTCAGGGGGCAACGCTCCGGGTGGGGTTGGATTGATTTGGTGGGGCGTTTTGGCTGGTCAGCGGCGACCTTGGTTCGGGGTGGGGTGGGTGGTTTGGGCGGAGCACCGGTGGTGAGCACGTAGCCTTGGGGGCGTGTCCGCTGACCTGACACCCGAGGCGTCCTCGTTGGCCGTCTTGCTGGAGCCCGAGTCCCCGCCGCCGCCGCGTAGGCGGGGGTTGCGGGTGGTGGGGCGGTTGGTGCTGGCCGCGTTGATGGTGTCGTTGGCGGCGGGGACCGTGGTGTTGCTCGACGACGAGAAACAGCCGCCGCCTGCGCCGCGGTTCGCGGTGGAGGATGTCGCGGTGAGCCCGGGGGAGGTGCCGCCCGCGGCGGGGCCGGTGCCGCCGGACTTAGCCGGGTGGGCGCGGCGGGTGTCGGACGCGACGGACATTCCGGTGCGGACGCTCGTCGCGTACGGGAAGGCCGAGGCGAAGACCCGCACGCGCGACCCGGGGTGCAACCTGTCGTGGGTGACGCTCGCGGGGGTTGGGCGGGTCGAGTCGCACCACGGGCGGTACAGCGGTACCACCATCGGTGAGGACGGGACCCTGTCGAAGCCGATCATCGGGGTTCCGCTGGACGGGTCCCCTGGCGTCCAGGCGATCCCGGACACCGACCGCGGCACGCTCGACGGTGACGCCCAGTGGGACCGGGCCGTCGGGTCGATGCAGTTCCTGCCCGCCACCTGGTCCCGCTGGTCGCTGCGCGCCGCCGACGACGGGCGTGCCCCCGATCCGCAGAACGTCGACGACTCCGCGTTGACCGCCGCCAACTACCTCTGCGCTGTCGGCGGCGACCTGTCCACCGGGGCGGGCTGGTGGCGGGCCGTGCTGACCTACAACCAGTCGAACGAGTACGCCCGCTCCGTGTACAGCGGCGCCGCCGCCTACGCCCGCAAGGCGAACGAGCTCAGCCCCCGGTGAGGTGGTGTTGCGCCGCCTGCTGGATCGCCTCCCGCGCCTGTTGCAGCGCTTGGTTCAGCGCGTCCGCGTGTGACTCCGCTTGGTGCAACAGGTTGCTGATGTTCCCCGAGGTCGACGTGTTCCCCAGGATCGACGACACCTCGGCGCCGATGTTGCCCAGTTCGCTGAGGAACCGCTGGGTCTCGTTGACGGGTACGCGGTCGGCGACGCCGTTCAACCGCTGCGCTTCTTCGTGGATGCTCATCCTCCGCATTCTCCCGTCAACCGCCTGGGGGACTGGGGTCGGGACCAATCTTCTCCGAAACCGCCCGAACACCACCGGTGATGGCCGGAACCCGCGTTCGGCTGAACCACGCGCAGGCGAAAGACCAGGCGCCGGGCTCAGCGGTTGCCCTCGACCGCCATCCTGGCGTTCACCTCGCCCAGCGCCTCCTGGTACTCCGGCAGCGGGTTCATCGCCACCGCCATCCGGAGCTGGGTCTGGGCCTCGGGCAGCCTGCTCTGCCGCTGCAGGGTTTTCCCCAGCGCGAACCGGGCGTAGTGGTCGGTGGGGTCGAGCTCCAGGACCCGCTGGAACGCCGCTTCCGCGCGGAGCAACTGCGCCGAGTTGAGGTAGGCCCGGCCTGCCAGGAGGTGCACGCTGGGGGCGTCCGGTGCGGCGGCGAGGACGGGGGCGAGCGCGGCGAGGGCGTCCAGGGGCCTGCGTCGCGCCACCAGTGACTCGGCGTGGCGGAACGCGGCGAAGGTGTCGACCGGCTCGTGGGTCATAGTCAGATCAACATTACGCGGTGGCGGGGGGTTCCTCGACCCCGGAATCCGGCGGTCGGTGGAACTTCTCGGCGACGCGGTGTGAGCCATCCCCCGGTCGTGTTCGACACCGGGCGTGGACCGGCACCGCTAGGCTCGGCGGCGAGCAACGAGTAGGTCGGACGCTTTTGTGAGGAGCACCACGTGGCTGTGATCGAGCAGGTCGGCGCGCGCGAGATCCTGGACTCGCGGGGCAACCCCACGGTCGAGGTGGAGGTCGCGCTCGACGACGGCACGCTGGCCCGCGCCGCGGTGCCGTCGGGCGCGTCCACGGGTGAGCACGAGGCGGTCGAGCTGCGCGACGGCGACAGCGGCCGGTACCTGGGCAAGGGTGTCGAGAAGGCCGTCACCGCGGTGCTCGACGAGATCGGCCCGGAGCTGCAGGGCGTCGACGCCGTCGACCAGCGGATCGTGGACCAGAAGCTGGTCGACCTGGACGGCACGTCGGACAAGTCCCGGTTGGGCGCCAACGCGATCCTGGGCGTGTCGCTCGCGGTGGCGAAGGCCGCGGCGGACTCCAGCGGCCTGGAGCTGTTCCGCTACCTGGGTGGCCCGAACGCGCACGTGCTGCCGGTGCCGATGCTCAACATCCTCAACGGTGGCGCGCACGCGGACACCGATGTGGACATCCAGGAGTTCATGATCGCGCCGATCGGCGCGGAGAGCTTCCGCGAGGCGCTGCGCTGGGGCACCGAGGTGTACCACTCGCTCAAGTCGGTGCTCAAGGCCAAGGGCCTGGCCACCGGCCTGGGTGACGAGGGCGGGTTCGCGCCGAGCCTGGGCAACAACCGCGAGGCGCTGGACCTGATCCTGCAGGCCATCGACAAGGCGGGCTACACGGCGGGCCGCGACATCGCGCTGGCGCTGGACGTGGCCGCCACCGAGTTCTACTCCGACGGCGCCTACACCTTCGAGGGCGCCAAGAAGAGTGCCGAGCAGTTGACCGCGTACTACACCGAGCTGCTCAACGACTACCCGCTGGTGTCCATCGAGGACCCGCTGGCCGAGGACGACTGGGACGGCTGGGTGCGGCTGACCGCCGAGACCGGTGAGCGCGTGCAGTTGGTCGGCGACGACCTGTTCGTCACCAACCCGGACCGGTTGGAGGAGGGCATCGCCCGCCGCGCCGCGAACGCGCTGCTGGTGAAGGTCAACCAGATCGGCACGCTGTCCGAGACCCTGGACGCGGTGACGCTGGCGACCTCTTACGGCTACCGCAGCATGATGAGCCACCGCTCCGGCGAGACCGAGGACACCACCATCGCCGACCTCGCGGTCGCCACCGGTGTCGGCCAGATCAAGACCGGCGCCCCGGCCCGCGGCGAGCGCACCGCGAAGTACAACCAGCTCCTGCGCATCGAGGAGACCCTCGGCGACGCCGCCCGTTACGCAGGCGACCTCGCCTTCCCGCGCTTCACCGCGGAGTCCTGACCGCATGGTCGGGCGCGGCACCGAACGGGGCGGCCGGGGTCGGCGCGAGTCGACCGCGCGCCGCCCGGCCCGGGTGCGGCGCACGCGCCCGGCCACCGCGCAGCAGTCCACGCAACCGCAGCCCCGCCGCAAGAAGCGCGGCGGGGTCCTCGGTCTGGCCACCACCCGCCGCGCCGCGGTCCTGGCGACGGTGGTGTGCGCCCTCGCCCTGAGCGTCGCGGTGCCGCTGCGCAACTACCTGTCGCAGCGGTCGGACATCCAGGTCTACGAGCAGCGGCAGGCGGAACTGCGGCAGCAGGTGGACGAGCTCAACCGGCGCAAGGAGCGGCTGTCGGACCCGGAGCAGGTCCGCGCCCAGGCCCGCGAGAGACTGCGGTACGTGATGCCCGGAGAAACCCCGTACATGGTCGAACTGCCCGCCAACCCGTCCACCGGCGCGGGCGCCGCCAACCCGGGACAGCCCATCCCGCAACAAGCCTGGTACGAGGGCCTGTGGGACACGGTCACCGGGACGCACCGGTGACCCTCGAACCGGTGACCGCCGACGACCGGGCCGTGATCGCGACGCAGTTGGGTCGCGAGCCGCGCGCGCTGCGCGCCATCGCCGCGCGCTGCCCGAGTGGACACCCGGCGGTCGTGCAGACCAACCCGCGCCTGGAGGACGGCACCCCGTTCCCCACCCTGTACTACCTGACCTGCCCGCGCCTGGCCGCCGCCATCTCCACTCTGGAGACCACGGGCGTCATGAAGGACATGACCGAACGCCTGTCGTCAGACCCGGACCTGGCTGAGGCATACCAGCGCGCCCACGAGTCCTACCTGGCCGAACGCGACGCACTCGACCCCCTCGGCACCCAGGTGACCGCGGGCGGCATGCCCGGCCGCGTCAAATGCCTGCACGCCCTCGTCGCCCACTCCCTCGCCACCACCCCCGGCCACAACCCCTTCGGCGACGAGGCGTTGGCCCTGCTCACCTCCTGGCCCACCGGCGACTGCGCCGCTGTGGACTAGTCCTCTGTGGACTGCACCACCCGATCCCCACCCCCCGCACCAGTTTCGGTCGACGCCCAACGCGACCCCGCCACTCAACCACCCCCGCCGACGATCCCCCCGACGCTGGACCAGCGCCCCCCGTTCCGGTACTTGACGAAACACCCACCCTGGTCCAGGCAGAGCCCCACCCACCCGGGGGCCGGGGGCCCATTCCTGACGGTAGCGCGATCAGCGACCTGTCAAGAGGCGCAGGCCGCCGGCTGTGGACTGCTCAGTGCCTTGTGGATAACCCCAGCCTGCCTACGGTTTTCAGCTACCTACCTGAGATCCGAACGCCGGCCGCTCGGCCTCGCCTGCCCTGGCCCCCAACCCAACCCCGCCGCCAGTTCCGCGCTCACTCCGCGTCCTCGCACCGCTTCCCTCGCTCCACTCCCCGCCGTGTTTCGCCGACCCGTCATCCGGCTCGTTCACCCGAACTCGCGCTTGACTCCGGCTCGATCCGGGTCCAGGCAGAGCCCCACCCACCCGGGGGCCGGGGGCCCATTCCCAACGATATCGCTGAAGGCGGCTTGTCAAGGGCCGCGAGCGTGGCCTGTGGACAGGCAAGGAGCGTGTGGACAACCCCGAGGAGCAACGCCGCCGGGTGGTGTACTGGCCGCCCGCTAGCCTGCGGGAGTCACCCGGGATACCAGCGCGGCCGCGTCGACCTCGGCGGGTAGGACGCCCAGCACGCCGGAGCGGTCGGTGAGGCGAGTGGCGAGGAAGGCGTCTGCCACCTCTGGCGCATACCGGATCAGCAGGCTTCCCTGTAGGCACAGGGTGATCAGTTCCGCGATCCGGCGGGCGCGCGCCGGTGTGGCCGCGGTGATCTCCGATCGCAGCAGGGACACGCCCGCGTCCAACCGGGTATCGGCCCCCGCAGTGGTGGCCAACTCGCCCCAGAGTGCTTCCACGCTCAGCGGTTCGCGGCCCAAGGCCCGCAGCGTGTCCAGGGCGGTGACGTTTCCCGATCCCTCCCATATGGACATCAGCGGCGCTTCCCGGTACAGCCGCGGCATTCCTGATTCTTCCACGTATCCGTTCCCGCCCAGGCACTCCAGTGCTTCCGCCACCACGAGCGGCGCTCGTTTGCACACGTAGAACTTCGCGGCGGGCAGGGCGAGGCGCAGGAGTGGTGAATCACTGTCCACAAGGGATGCCAGGTGCATCGCCAGTACGGTGGCGGCGTCCGATTCGATGGCGAGGTCGGCGAGTACCGCCGTCATCGCGGGTTGGTCGCGCAGGAGGGCGCCGAAGGCGGATCGGTGGGCGGCGTGGTGGGTGGCCTCGGTCAGGGCGGCGCGGATGTTCGACGTGGAGCCGAGGACGCAGTCGAGGCGGGTCATGGTGACCATCTCGATGATGGTCCGCACCCCCCGGCCCTCCGCGCCGATCAGCCAGCCGGTGGCTCCGGTGTACTCCAGTTCGGCGGACGCGTTGGACTTGTTGCCCAGCTTGTCTTTGAGGCGTTGCAGGCGGATCGCGTTCAGGGTGCCGTCGGGGAGCACCCGGGGCAGCGCGAAGCAGCTCAGGCCGCCCGGGGCCTGGGCCAGCGTGAGGAACAGGTCGTTCATCGGAGCCGAGGTGAACCACTTGTGGCCGACCAGCGCGTACGTGCCGTCGCCGGACGGGGTGGCGGTCGTCGTGTTCGCGCGGACGTCGGAGCCGCCTTGTTTCTCGGTCATCGACATGCCCGCCAGCAGGCCGGCTTTCGCCGCCGCCGGGCGTAGACCGAAGTCGTAGGCCGATGAGCGCAGTCCTGGTTCGTAGACGGCGGCGACCTCGGGGTTGTGCCGCAGCGCGGGGATCGCGGCGTACGTCATGGAGATCGGGCAGCCGTGGCCCGCCTCCACTTGTGACCACAGTGTGAACGCGGCCGCCCGCCGCAGGTGCGCGTGCACGCCCGCGTCGGGTGACCACGGGGCGGCGTGCAGTCCGTGCGCGACGGCGCGGGACATCAGCCAGTGCCACGAGGGGTGGTACTCGACCTCGTCGACGCGGTTGCCGTAGCGGTCGTGTGTGTGCAAGACCGGCGGGTGTGTATTTGCCAGTTGCCCGTGCTGCCGTGCGGTGTCCGACCCGGCTTCGGCGGCGAGGTCGGTCAGCGAGTCGAGCACGTCGGTCGACCCGAACGCCCGCACCGCGCTGACCAGGGCGGGGTCACAAGACAGCGGGTTCAGGCGATGCAGCGGTGGTGATTGGTTGACCACCTCGTGGGTGCGGTCCATGCGGCGCGCGGTGGGCTCGGTGGCGGTCACTACCGGAGGGTAACCCGAAGGCGGGGGCAACCGGGGGCGTTGCGCGTTACGTCCCAGTCCTGGTCGAGTGGACCAACACGTGCCCTCCAGGGTGAACAACGGACGGACGAACGGGCGGCGGATGGAGACTTCTGGGCCGCCATCGCCGGTTGGCGGTGACTCCGGCACCGAGATGAGGCAGGGTAGATGGTCGATAACGCGAACGCAGGTCGGCGGAGGCCGGCGCACGGACGACGCGAGGGGCGGGTTTCAGGGTGAGCGCCAAGACGACCGGGGGCAGGCGGGCGGGCAAGCACCGCCAGCAGCGCAAGAGCAGACGTGGGGCGGTCGCCGCGGCGGGCGCGCTGCTGCTCATCCCCGCTGTCGCGGCCGGTGAGCCGGTGGACCTGGCCGGGGCGAGCAGCCCGGCCGTGGCACTGGCGGGCAACGCGGGCGGCGGCCTGATCGGGTTGACCGATCCGGGCGAGGTCAACGCGGACGGCTCGGCACCGGAGAACGCCGCGCTGGGCCAGCAGGTCGTAGCGCTGGCCGGGTCACCGCAACTGCTCAAGGACAACGGCGGGCCGGTGCTGGACGTACCGCCGGTCAGCGGCATCCCGGCGGTGGTCTTACAGGCGTACATGCGCGCCGCGCAGACGATGGCGACGACGACCCCCGGCTGCCACCTGGACTGGCCGCTGCTGGCCGGGATCGGCAAGGTCGAGTCGGGTCACGCCCGCGGCGGTCAGGTCGACGCGAACGGCACCACCGCGCACCCGATCCTCGGTCCC
Organism: Actinokineospora inagensis DSM 44258; assembly: GCF_000482865.1. GTDB lineage: Bacteria > Actinomycetota > Actinomycetes > Mycobacteriales > Pseudonocardiaceae > Actinokineospora > Actinokineospora inagensis. The sequence goes on from NZ_AXWW01000025.1 coordinate 97,196, forward strand.
CTGCTCAACGGCGGCGGTTTCGCCGCCATCGCCGACACCGACGGCGGCCGCTACGACGGTGACGCCCGGTGGGACCGCGCGGTCGGCCCGATGCAGTTCATCCCGTCCACCTGGCGCGGCTACGCCTCGGACGGCAACGGCGACGGCCAGACCGACCCGAACAACGTGTTCGACGCGGCGCTGGGCTCGGCGAAGTACCTGTGCTCCGGCGGGCTCGACGTGTCGAACCCGCAGCAGCGCGCCGCGGCGGTGTTCCGCTACAACCACTCCGACAGCTACGTGCGGCTGGTGCTGGTCTTGGCCGACCAGTACGCCAAGGGCGTGACCCCGCTGCCGAGCACCCCGGTCGACCAGGCCGAGCAGGTCGCCCTGCCCGCGCCGCTGGAGCCGACCGCGCAGCCGACGACGCCGCCGGTGCCGGGGGTGACCGCGCCGCAGAACCCGAGCAGCCCGCCCGCGGTGAACCCGAGCAGCTCCACGCAGGCGCCGTCCAGCTCGGTGGTCACCACGACCCCGCCGCCGAGCAGCACGACGACCACGACGGTCCCGCCCGCGAGTACCACCACCACGGCGCCGACCTGCCCCACCGCATCGACGACGCCGACGACCACGACGACGCCCGCGGGCACCCCGGACCCGTGCGCCCCGGAGACCACCTCCGCGCCCGCGTCGGCCACCGGCGCCGCGGGCTCCACGGTGACGCCGACGCCGTAACAGCGATCCGACCGACAGCCGCTTCACCCGCCGGGTGGGGCGGCTGTCGTCGTCTCGCGGACTGCCCCGGCGCGGTTTCGCGTTGTTCGGCGGGAACCGATCCGGCGTGGTCGGATTCGACGGTGTGCCAGGGCGAGGATCTTGGGCACGGCCGACCAGAATAGCGCTGGTGGGAGGTGTCGCGGGCGGGTTCGCCGAGTCTGCGACCAAAGGGGCAGGGCTGGTTGACACCGTGCTCGGCGTGTGCGCATGCTGTGCTCGGGTGCCCGAGCGGAAGTGGTCAATTGTCCTTCCGCACCCGCGCACGGGTCGTCAACTGTCTCTTGTGGACTCAACGGCCCGGGGGAATGCGTGGTGGGCAAGGGGAGTCACCGTAGGGGGAGAAGCATGCGTGGATCGGTGCCGGGCTGGGCGCGGTTGTCGCCACCGCCGGTGTTGAGCGGGGACGTCACGGCGGACGCCGCCGCGTTGACCGGGTTCGCCGGGGAGACCGAGGCCGTGCTGGTCGGCCTGCCCCGGCGGGCCCAGCGGTCGGCGGCCGAGCAGGCGGTGGCGGACGGGGCGTTCGCCGCCTGCCGCGGGGTGCGCGAGGAATTCCTGCGCCTGCACGTCGAGGCCGTGTACGACGCGGTGACCGGGGACCGGACCCGGCTGGTGCGGGTGCCCGAGCTGCTGGCCGACGCGTCGATCGCGGTGCCGGGTCTGGTGCCGACGGAGGAGCAGTTGGCCGAGGAGCGGGCGAACACCCAGGGGCACAAGGAAGGCAGGGAGATCGACCAGGGGATCTTCCTGCGCGCCGTGCTGCGGTCGCCGACCGCGGGCGGGCACCTGGTGTTGGCCATGCGGCAGCCGACCGGGCGGGCGCTGGACCTGCTCGCCGGGTTCGCCGAGTCGGGCGCGGTGGACCTCGGCTCGGTCCGGGTGTGCCGCCGCGGCCCGGCCGGGCACGTCACGCTGCACAACACCGACAGCCTCAACGCGGAGGACGAGGCGTTCGTCGACGACCTGGAGACCGCGGTCGACCTGGTGCTGCTCGACGACCGGATCCACGTCGGGGTGCTGCGCGGCGGGGTGATGACGCACGAGCGGTACGCGGGCAGGCGGGTGTTCAGCGCGGGGGTGAACCTGCGGTTGCTGCAGCGCGGCCGAGTGTCCTTTGTGGACTTCGCGATCCGCAGGGAACTGGGCTACACGAGCAAGATCGTGCACGGGCTGCCGTCGACGATGGGCAAGCCGTGGGTGGCCGCGGTGGACTCGTTCGCCATCGGTGGCTGCCTGGAGGCGCTGCTCGGCTGCGACCGGGTGATCGCCGAGCGGGACGCCTACTTCGCGGTGCCGGACGGGGTGGTGCCCGCGGTGGCGCCGTTCCGGTTGGGCCGGATGGCGGGCGGCAGGCAGGCGCGCAGGCTGGTGCTCTCCGGTGGCCGGATCGCGGCCACCGACCCGGCGGCGGACCTCGTGTGCGACCAGGTGGTGCCCCCGGAGGGGATGTCCGAGGCGATCGAGGCGGCGGTGCGCGAACTGGACACGCCCGCGGCGGCGGCGAACCGGGCCATGGTCGCGCACATCGAGGAGCCCGCCGACCGGTTCCGCGCGTACCTGGCCGAGTTCGCCTACCACCAGGCGGCCCGGCTCTACGGCCGGGACGTGATCGCCCGGATCGATCGGGAGTGGGCGCACCGCGGCGCGGCAATTGGCAAACGGTAATTCCGCCGGGGTTGGTCACACCATTCCGCGGCTACCGGGGAGTTGCCTTTAGCCGCCCGGCCGTCCCGATATCCGGACGCGGGGGACCGGGGACGCAGAGTGAACAATGTTCTGGCAACCCGTCGGAAGTAGGGTTCGCCAGGGGCGCGAAGACCCTTTAAATGGGTGAAGCATAGGCTCACCCCATGACCAGGGTCGCCGCCGTGGACTGCGGCACGAACTCGATCCGGCTGCTGGTGGCCGAGGTGACCAGCGGTTTCGACGGGGTGGTCGGGCTGCGCGACGTGCACCGCGAGATGCGCGTGGTGCGACTCGGCCAGGACGTGGACGCCACCGGTGTGCTGGCCGAGGCGGCCCTGACCAGAACCCGGGCCGCCCTCGTCGACTACGTCGCCGTGCTGCGCCGCAAGGGCGTGGAACGGGTCAGGATGGTGGCCACCTCGGCCACCCGGGACGCCGCGAACCGGGCCGATTTCTTCACCATGACCAGGGAAGTCCTGGGGGTGGACGCCGAGGTCATCAGCGGCGACGAGGAGGCTCGGCTGTCCTTCACCGGTGCCGTCGGCGAGCTCGACCCGGACGACGGCCCGTTCCTGGTCACCGACATCGGTGGCGGTTCCACCGAACTGGTCCTGGGCCGGTGGGACGGCAAGCGGCCCATGTTCGAGGGTGCCCGTTCGGTGGACATCGGTTGCGTCCGGCTGACCGAGCGCGCGTTGCACTCCGACCCGCCCACCGCGGCCGAGATCGCGGCCGCGGACACCATCGCCGCGTCCGTGCTGGAAGCCGCGTTCGAGGCCGTGCCGGTGGCCAGGGCGCGCACCTGGGTGGGGGTGGCGGGGACCGTCACCACCTTGGCCGCGATCGCCCTCGACCTGCCGGAATACGACCCCGAGGTGATCCACCTGAGCCGGATCCCGCTGGCCGGGGTGGAGGAGATCACCTCCCGGCTGCTCACCTTGGGTCACCGGGACCGCGCCGCGATCGGGGCCATGCACCCCGGCCGGGTGGACGTGATCGGTGGCGGCGCGCTGGTCGTGCGGGCGCTGGCCCGGCGGCTGGCCCGCGAGACGGAGATCACAAGCCTGCTGGTGAGCGAGCACGACATTCTCGATGGGATAGCGTTGTCCCTCGCTAAGGCCGCTGACCGCGAGTGACTAAATCGCGGTAGGCATGACAATGTCCTGACCCGAATTCGCACCCGACCACTGTTCGATTTGCGGTCACTCTCCGCAGAGGTCATCCCCCAAATGGATGAATCACCGCCGATTGTGACTCGTTTGTGACGTCCTTGATCGCCCGCGGACTCACCCCTCCGGTTAACTCTCACTCACTTTCGGAGTGGGGACGGTTCCGCTCCGCGATCGTCGACTGCCGTCGGCACACCAAGCCCCGAGCACGTCGAACTAGCCTGGGAGGAGACCCATGCGCACACCACTGCGCAAACCACACTGGATAGCGACCTCGGTGCTGCCGCTGACACTCGCGCTCACGGTCGCGGGATGCGCCGGCGGGGGCGACGACAGCAGCAGCGGTGACGGTTCGGGTGGCGGTGTCGACCCGAACGGCGCGTTGTCGGCGTTCACCACGGAGCCGCAGAACCCGCTGATCCCGGGCAACACCGTGGAGCAGGGTGGCACCAAGGTGGTTCGCGCCCTGTTCACCGGTCTGACCAGGTACGACCCGGTCACCGGCGAGTCCAAGTTCGCGATGGCCGACAAGATCGACACGACCGACTCCAAGGTCTACACGATCAAGATCAAGTCCGGCTGGAAGTTCCACGACGGCACCGAGGTCAAGGCGAAGAACTTCGTCGACGCCTGGAACTACACCACCTACGGCCCGAACGCCCAGCTCGGCGCCAGCTTCTTCGAGCAGGTGCAGGGTTACAAGGACGTGCACCCGGCCGACCCGGACGGCGACGGCCCGCAGAAGGCGCCGACCCCCACCGCGGACAAGCTCTCCGGCCTCAAGGTCGTCGACGACACGACCTTCCAGGTCACCCTGTACGCGCCGTTCTCGGTGTTCGAGCTCAAGCTCGGCTACACGCCGTTCTTCCCGCTGCCGGACTCGTTCTTCGCCGATGAGAAGGGCTTCGAGGCCAAGCCGATCGGCAACGGCCCGTTCAAGTTCGTCTCGCGCAAGCCGAACACCGAGATCAAGCTCACCCGCAACGACGACTACAAGGGTGACGACCCGGCGAAGTTCAAGGACCTCACGTACAAGATGTACGAGACCAACGAGGCGGCCTACAACGCCGTCGTCGGCGGTGACCTCGACTTCCTGGACAACATCCCGCCCGCGGGCCTGACCGGCGGCAAGTACAAGCAGGACCTGGAGGGCCACAACGGGTCCACCCCGTACATGGGCAACCAGACCCTGACCTTCCCGCTCTACGACCCGACCTACCAGAACCCGGACCTGCGCAAGGCCATCTCGCTGGCCATCAACCGCCAGGAGATCGTGGACAAGATCTTCGACGGCACCCGCATCCCCGCCGACGGCTGGGTCAACCCCGCGGTTCCCGGCTACGCCAAGAACCAGTGCCCCGAGCTGTGCAAGTACGACCCGGCCAAGGCCAAGGACTACCTGGCCAAGTCCGGCTTCAAGGGCCAGATCAAGCTCAGCACCAACGCCGACGGCGGCCACAAGGACTGGATGACCGCCACCTGCAACAGCATCAAGAACGCGCTGGGCCTCGACTGCGTCTACGAGCCGATCCCGACCTTCAGCGAGACCCGCCAGCAGATCACGGCGCACTCGATGAAGGCCATCTTCCGCTCCGGCTGGATCGCCGACTACCCGTCGATCGAGGACTTCCTCAACCAGCTCTACCGGACCGGCGCCAGCTCCAACGACGGCCTCTACAGCAACCCGAAGGTCGACGGGCTGCTCGCCCAGGCCGACGCGTCGCCGAAGGTCGAGGACGCCAACAAGCTCTACCAGGAGGCCGAGCGCGTCCTCAACGACGACATGCCGGTCATCCCGCTGTGGAACCAGACCTCCCAGTTCGGCTGGTCCGACCGCATCGACCACGCGCGGCTCAGCTCGCTCAAGGACCTGGACCTGACCACCGTGACGGTGAAGAAGAAGTAGTCCACACCGGTTCCGCTCCGGGCCGGGGACACGGCGATCCCGTGCCCCCGGCCCGGAGTCAGGTTGGGAGACCCTGATGGGACGCTACGTCCTCCGACGCCTACTACAGTTGGTCCCGGTGTTCATCGGGACAACGTTCCTGATCTACTGGCTGGTCTGGAGCCTGCCCGGCGACCCGTTCGCCGGGAAGTGCGGCGACCGGCCCTGCCCGCCCGAGTACATCGCGCAGATGACCGCGCGCTTCCACCTCGACGACCCGCTGATCGTGCAGTACGGCCGCTACATGCTCAACCTGCTGCACGGCGACTTCGGCGAGACCTTCCGCGGCCTCGACGTCGGCGAGCTGATCGGCGACGCGTACCCGAACACCATCCGCCTCGCCGTCGTCGCCCTGCTCATCGAGGCGGTGATCGGCCTCGCCGCGGGCGTCCTCACCGGACTGCGCGGCCGCGGCTTCCTGGACAACCTGGTGCTCGTGTCGACGCTGTTCCTGATCTCGCTGCCGGTGTTCGTCACCGGGTTCGTCCTGCAGATCACCCTCGGCTTCGAACTCAAGTGGATCAAGACCACGGTGTCCGCCTCGCCTGCTCCGTGGCAGTACCTGATCGTGCCCGGCTTCGTGCTCGGCAGCCTGTCGATGGCCTACGTGACCCGGCTGACCCGCACGTCCATCGCGGAGAACAAACGCGCCGACTACGTGCGCACCGCGATCGCCAAGGGCCTGCCGCAGCGCCGCGTGGTCGGCGTGCACCTGCTGCGCAACTCCGCCATCCCCGTGGTGACGTTCCTCGGTACCGACCTGGGCGCCCTGATGGGCGGAGCCATCGTCACCGAGGGCATCTTCGACATCAAGGGCATCGGCAGCCTGGTCTACCGGGGCATCCTCGGCAAGGAAGGGGTGACGGTCACCGGCGTGGTCACGCTGCTGGTGGTGGTCTACCTCGTGTCGAACCTGTTGGTGGACCTGCTCTACGCCGTCCTCGACCCAAGGATCCGCTATGACTGACCCGAGCACCGCCGCCACCGGTGCCGCGGTGACCACCGCGGCGGGCGAGTTCGTCACCGCCGCCGAACACGTCGAGGCCCCGGGCAAACCCCGCAGCCTCGCCTCCGACGCCTGGCACGACCTGCGCAGGCGCCCGCTGTTCATCATCTCGGCCCTGCTGATCGCGCTGGTGCTGCTGATGGCGATCTGGCCGAGCCTGTTCACCTCGGTCGACCCGAACTACGGCGACCTGGCCCGCAGCAGGCAGGGACCGTCCGCGCAGGCCTGGTTCGGCTACGACAACCAGGGCTACGACCTGTACGCGCGCACCATCTACGGCAGCCGCGCCTCGATCATCGTGGGCATCTCGGCGACCCTGCTGACGGTGCTCATCGGGGCCACCCTCGGGCTGCTGGCCGGGTACTACGGCGGCTGGCTGGACGGGCTGATGTCGCGCGTCGCCGACGTGTTCTTCGGCCTGCCGTTCGTGCTGGGCGCGATCGTGATCCTGTCCAGCTTCCGCAGCAGCGGCGACGCGAGCGCCACCGAGATCATCGTCCTGGTCGTGCTGTCCATCTCGGTGCTCAGTTGGCCGGTGTGCATGCGGATCATGCGGTCGGCGGCGATCGCGGCCAAGCAGCAGGACTACGTCAAGGCCGCCCGCGCGCTGGGCGCCAGCACCCCGCGGATCATGGTGCGGCACCTGCTGCCCAACACGATCGCGCCGGTGCTGGTCTACGCGACCATCGCGCTCGGCGCGTTCATCGGCGCCGAGGCGACGCTGTCCTTCCTGGGCATCGGCCTGCGCGCCCCGGTCGTGTCCTGGGGCGTGATGATCTCCGACTCGCGCGACGTGATCCGGGTGGCCCCGCACATCCTGCTGTTCCCCGCCGCGTTCCTGACCGCGACCGTGCTCGCCTTCGTCATGCTCGGCGACGCCGTGCGCGAGGCGCTCGACCCCAAGGCGAGGTAGCGCAATGGCAACGACACAGTCCGAAGTGGACTCGGTGGCGGTCGACGGGGTGCCCGGCGCGCCGCTGCTGGAGGTCGACGACCTGTTCGTCGAGTTCCGCACCCGCGACGGCGTGGCCAAGGTCCTCAACGGCGTCAGCTACCGGCTGGACGCGGGCGAGACGCTGGCCGTGCTCGGCGAGTCGGGTTCCGGCAAGTCGGTCACCGCGCAGACCATCATGGGCATCCTGGACATGCCGCCGGGCGTGATCACCGGCGGCGCGGTCCGCTACCACGGCGTCGACCTGCTCAAGGTCTCGGCGAGGCGGCGGCGGGAGGTGCGCGGCTCGGGTATCGCGATGATCTTCCAGGACGCCCTGTCCGCGCTCAACCCGGTCTTCACCGTCGGCTTCCAGATCGAGGAGCAACTGCGGCTGCGCCGGGGCATGTCCCGGCGCGACGCCCGCAAGCGCGCCGTCGAACTGCTCGACCTGGTCCGCATCCCCAACCCGGCGGGCCGGGTCCGGCAGTACCCGCACGAGTTCTCCGGCGGCATGCGCCAGCGCGCCATGATCGCCATGTCGCTGGCGCTCGACCCCGAGGTGCTCATCGCCGACGAGCCGACCACCGCGCTCGACGTCACCGTGCAGGCCCAGATCATGGACCTGCTCAAGGACATCCAGGTCGAGCGGAACATGGGCCTCATCCTGATCACGCACGACCTCGGTGTCGTCGCCGAGGTCGCCGACCGGATCGCGGTCATGTACGCCGGGCGGATCGTCGAGCAGTCCGACGCCCGCTCGCTCTACCGCCGCCCAGGGCACCCGTACACCAGGGGCCTGCTCGACTCGCTGCCCCGGCTCGACCTCAAGGGCACCGAGCTCACCACCATCAAGGGCCTGCCGCCGAGCCTGCTGCGCATCCCCAGCGGCTGCCCGTTCCACCCGCGGTGCCCGCGCGCGCAGGACATCTGCGAGGCCGAGGTCCCGCCGCAGCACCGCCCCGCCCCGGGCAGGCTCAGCGCCTGCCACTTCGCCGAGGAGTTGATCAACGGTGAGTGACACCATCATCGAGGTCCGCGACTTGGTCAAGCACTTCCCGGTGCGGGTCGGCGTGCTGTTCAAGCGGGTGGTCGGCCACGTGCGCGCGGTCGACGGCGTCTCGTTCGACCTCAAGCGCGGCGAAACCCTCGGCGTGGTGGGCGAATCCGGCTGCGGGAAGTCCACTTTGGCCCAGGTGCTGATGCGGCTGGAGCCCGCGACCAGCGGGTCGGCCACCTTCGAGGGCCGGAACATGCTCACGATGAAGGGCTCGGAGCTGCGCAAGCTGCGCCGCGACATCCAGATCGTGCTGCAGGACCCGTACACCTCGCTCAACCCGCGGATGACCGTCGGCGACATCGTCGGCGAGCCGTTCGAGATCCACCCGGAGGTCGCGCCGAAGGGGTCGCGGGCGCAGAAGGTGCGTGAGCTGCTGGATGTGGTCGGGCTCAACCCCGAGCACATCAACCGCTACCCGCACCAGTTCTCCGGCGGCCAGCGCCAGCGCATCGGCATCGCCCGCGCGCTCGCGCTGCGGCCCAAGGTGATCGTCTGCGACGAGCCGGTGTCCGCTTTGGACGTCTCGATCCAGGCGCAGGTGATGAACCTGCTCGGCGACCTGCAGACCGAGTTCGGTCTGTCCTATGTGTTCATCGCGCACGACCTGTCGGTGGTGCGCCACCTGTCCGACCGGGTCGCCGTGATGTACCTGGGCAAGATCGTCGAGGTCGGCACGGAAGAGGAGATCTACGAGCACCCGACCCACCCGTACACGCAAGCACTGCTGTCCGCCGTACCGGTCCCCGATCCGGAGCTGCGCGACCAGCGGCAGGTGATCCGGCTGGAGGGCGATGTCCCCAGCCCGGTCGACCCGCCGTCCGGTTGCCGGTTCCGCACCCGCTGTTGGAAGGCGCGGGACATCTGCGCGACCGAGGTGCCCGAGTTGGTCACCAGGGTCGGCAACCACCCCAGCGCCTGCCACTTCGCCGAGGAGAAGTCGGTCGTTCCCTGAGTCGGGGAGCAGTCCTCAGGGTCCAGATAGGGAAACCACGAGGAGGAGTACGCGTGAATCGGAAACTGGTGGGCACCGCCCTGGCGGTCCCGCTCCTGGTGGGCCTCGCGCTCGTGCCCGGGGCGTCGGCTCAACCGGCGCTCTCGGGTAAGACCGTGGAGTACAACGTCCTCGCCGCCGACGGGGCCACGGCCGCGTCGGTCGAGGCGGCCGTCCGCGCCGCGGGCGGCACCGTCGTCACCAGCAACCAGGCGACCGGCCTGGTCACCGCCACCGCCCCCGCCACCGGCTTCACCGCGCGCCTCGCGGGCGACCGGTCGGTCGGCGAGGCGGCCCGCTCGAAGACCATCGGCTCCGTGCCCCGCACCAGCCGGGTCCAGCAGACGAAGGCCGTCGAGCAGGAGGCGCGGGCGGCCAGGGCGGGCACCAAAGCCACCCCGAGGGCGACGGCGGGCATGGACCCGCTCGACTCGCTCGCCTGGGGCCTGTCCGCGGTGCGGTCGAACCTGGCGCGGACGAAGCAGGCGGGTGACAAGCGGGTCAAGGTCGGTGTCCTGGACACCGGCGTCGACGGCAGCCACCCGGACATCGCGCCCAACTTCGACCGCGCCGACTCGCGCAACTTCACCCGCGACATCCCGTACGACGAGAACGGGGCCGTGGTCGACGGGCCGTGCGAGTACCGCGGCTGCGTCGACCCGGCCGACGTCGACAACGGCGGCCACGGCACCCACGTGGCGGGCACCATCGCCGCCGCGGCCGACGGTTTCGGCATCTCGGGGGTCGCGCCGAACGTGTCCATCGTGAACATCCGCGGTGGGCAGGACTCCGGCTTCTTCTTCCTGCAGCCGGTCGTCGACGCCCTCACCTACGCGGGCGACGCGGGCATCGACGTGGTCAACATGTCGTTCTACGTGGACCCGTGGCTGTTCAACTGCGCCAACAACCCCGCCGACACCCCGGACCAGCAGGCCGAACAGCGCCTGGTGGTCAAGTCCATCACCCGCGCGATGGAGTACGCCCACCGCAAGGGCGTCACCCAGATCGTGTCGCTGGGCAACGGTCATATGGACCTCGCCAAGCCGCTGCCCGACACCAGCAGTCCGGACTACCCCGTTGGCACCACCCACTCCCGCACCATCGACAACTCCACGTGTTCCTCGCTGCCCATCGAGGGTCCGCACGCGATCGGCGTCGGCGCGTACGGCCCCTCCCAGGCGAAGGCGGACTACTCCAACTACGGCACCGAACGCATCTCGGTCGCCGCTCCCGGCGGCTACTTCCGGGACGGCTTCGGCACCGACTGGTACCGCACGAACGAGAACGAGGTCCTGTCGACCTACCCGCGCAACGTGGCCCTCACCGAGGGCGCCATCGACGCGGACGGGAACGTGACACCGGACGGCGAGGCCCTGGGCGTGCAGAAGGCGTGCAAGGCCGATGGCACCTGCGGGTACTACCAATACCTGCAGGGCACCTCGATGGCATCACCGCACGCCACCGGCGTGGCCGCGCTGATCGTCGCGCAGTACGGCGCGTACACCCGGGACGGGGTTTCCCTGGCACCGGACAAGGTCCGCAAGGTCCTCGAGGGAACCGCCGCCCCGATCCCGTGCCCGGTTCCGGCCACAGTGGACTACACCCCGGTCGGCCGCCCGGCCGAGTTCAACGCCACCTGCACCGGTACGCCGTCGTTCAACAGCTTCTACGGCCACGGTTCGGTGGACGCCTGGAACGCCGTGACCAACGGCAAGAAGTTCCTCTAGTCAGGTCGGGATGGCCCCTCGGTCCGGCGGGACCGAGGGGCCATTCCCCTGTTCAGCTCCAGCCCGGATTCATGCGACTTTCCTTATGAGTCCTCGAGAAGCCCGGTCCGCCGCCCGGCGTGGCGCAGGACCTCCTCCAGCATCGCGGGGGTGAGGAGTCCGGTTTGGGTGTTGCGCTGGCTGACGTGGTAGCACGGGAACAGCGTGAGCGGTGCCCCGCCGTCCACCGCGTCCAGGGTCAGCGTGGTGTTGTGCGCGAACCGGGGCCGGGGACTGGGCACGGACCAGGCGAACTTGAGGATGGGAAGCAGCGCCTGCCACCCGAACGCGCCGAGGACGACGATCCCGCGCAGCGTCCGCCGCATCAGGGCCAGTTCCTCGACCAGCCAACTGCGGCAATTGTCCCGTTCGCCCGGGGTCGGCTTGTTCTGCGGCGGCGCGCACTTCACCGGGGCGGTCATCCGCACCCCGCGCAACTCCAGTCCGTCCCCGATGTGGGTGGCGGTCGGCTGGGAGGCCAGGCCGACCGCGTGCAGGGCGGCGAACAGGACCTCCCCGGAGCGGTCGCCGGTGAACATGCGGCCGGTCCGGTTGGCGCCGTGGGCGGCGGGCGCGAGGCCGATGACGGCGAGCGGGGCGTCGGCGGGGCCGAAGCCGGGGACGGGACGGGCCCAGTAGTCCTGGTCGCGGAAGGCGGCGCGTTTGACCACGCCCACGTCCTCCCGCCAGGCGACCAGGCGCGGGCAGGCCCGGCAGTTGACGACTCGGGAGTCCAGGTCGGCGAGTGTTGTCACGGTGTGTCATCCCACCACGGCAGTAGTGTCACGGCATGGGAAGCACCGAGGCCGACGAGCCGACAACGACCACACCCGACCCCACCGACGACCTCGTCTCCACCACCCATTCCATCACGGCGGGTGGCGCGGAGCTGAACTACACCGCCACCACCGGCCGCGTCGTGCTGCGCCAGGAGGTGACCACCGACGGCAAGTTCGACGGGCACCTGCCCAAGGCCGAGGTGTTCATCACCGCGTACACCCTGGACGGCGCCGACCCGGCCACCCGCCCGGTGACGTTCGCCTTCAACGGTGGGCCGGGTTCGGCGAGCCTGTGGCTGCACCTGGGGCTGTTCGGCCCGCGCCGGGTGGTCACCGGCGACGTGGGTGCCCTGGCGGCCCCGCCGTACCGCCTGGTCGACAACGAGGAGACCCTGCTGGCGCACAGCGACCTCGTCTTCATCGATCCCGTGTCCACCGGGTACTCCCGGGCGGTGAAGGGCGAGAAGGCGGGCGACTACCACGGCTTCCAGGCCGACCTGGAGTCGGTGGGCGAGGTCATCCGGCTGTGGACGACCCGCAACGGCCGCTGGGTGTCGCCGAAGTACATCGCGGGGGAGTCGTACGGGACGACCAGGGCGGCGGGGTTGGCGCACCACCTGCAGTCCCGGTACGGCATGTACCTCAACGGGTTGGTGCTGATCTCCGCGGTGCTCGACTTCGGCACGCTGGACTTCAAGACCGGCAACGACGTGCCGTACCCGATGTTCCTGCCCAGCTACGCGGCCATCGCGCACTACCACGGCCTGCACGGCGACCGGGCGCTGCCGGACCTGCTGGCCGAGGCCGAGGAGTTCGCCTCCGGCGAGTACCCCGCCGCGCTCGCCAGGGGCTCCCGGCTGTCCACTGAGGATCGGGACCGGGTGGTCGCCCGGCTGGCCGCGCTGACCGGCCTGTCCACCGACTACGTCGACCGGGTCAATCTACGCGTCGAGCACATCCGGTTCTTCACCGAGCTGTTGCGCCACCGCAAACAAACCGTCGGCCGGTTGGACGGCCGGTTCACCGGCTGGGACGTCGACTACGGCCGTGAGCACCTCAGCGACGACCCGGCGTCCTCGGCGATCATGGGCGCGTACACCGCTGGTATAAACCACTATCTGCACACGGAACTGGCCTACCCCAACGACTTGCCCTACGAGGTGCTCAGCCTCGAGGTGAACCGGGCCTGGTCGTTCAAGGAGTTCGAGAACGCGCACGTCACGGTCACCGACAAGCTGGCGGCGGCCATGCGGGCGAACCCGCACCTGCGGCTGCATGTCGCATCCGGGTACACCGACGGCGCGACCCCGTACTTCGCCACCGAACACTCCTTGGCACAGCTTGAGATCCCGGCCCAGCTCCGGGACAACATCGAGGTTTTCTACTACGAGGCCGGGCACATGATGTACGTGCACGAACCGTCCCGGCTTCGCCAGTCGGCGGACATCGCGGCCTTCGTGCGCGGAACCGTTAGCAACTAAGCGGTTTCCACGCCGACCCCGAGCCCGTACCCTGAGCGGTGTCCCCCGGTCGACCCGGCCGGGGGCACTTCAGCGGGCCTCCCTTCGGCGAAGGGGTCAAGGGTGAGCGATATCGGGCGCCGCTTGCGCCAGATCCGCAACGCGCGGGGCAAGTCGTTGGCGGTGGTGGCGGGGCTGGCCGGGATCTCGCCGTCGTACCTGAGCAGGCTCGAGTCGGGGCACCGGGCGCTGGACCGCCGGTCGCTGATCGTGGCGCTGGCGCGCGCGCTGGACGTGGCACCGACCGAGATCACCAACGTGGCGCTGGCCGCGCCCGGCGAGGCCGAGGAGGACCGGGCGCTCGGCGCCGTCCGCCTCGCCCTGTTCGCCGCGGCGATGCACGCCTCGCGCGGTCGGGTCTGCGCCGTCGAGGAGCTGTCCGCGCGCGCAGGCGACCTGCTCGACCGGCAGCGGAGCTGCGACTACGCGACCGTCGGCGCGCTGTTACCCGGTCTCATCGGAGACCTGCACACGACCCTGGCCGCCGGGCGGGCCGAGCCCGAGGTGCTGCGGCTGCTGGTGATCACGCACGTGCAGGGCACCCAGGCCTGGCTCGGCGACATCGGCGCCAGCCAGGACCTCGGCTGGCAGGCCGCGACCCTGGCCGCCGACGCGGCGCAGTCGCTCGACGACCCGCTCTACCTGGCGGTCAGCGGGTTCGGCACCGCGTTCGGGTTGATCGGGGCGGGCGGGTTCGACCTGGCCAGGCGGGTCCTGGTCGAGACGGACCCCGGCACGGCGGGCAACACCGAACTGCAGTTGGCCGGGATGCTGACGCTGACCAGGTCGCTGGTCGCGGCGGCCGACGGCGAGCACGCCGAGCGCACCGCGGCGCTCAACCACGCGGGCGACCTGGCCAGGTTCGCGGGCGAGGGCAACGCGCTGTGGTTCGGCTTCGGCCCGTCGAACGTCGCCGTGTGGCGAATGTCGGTGGCCCTGGAGGCGGGCGAACACGGTGAGGCGGCCCGGATCGGCGCCACCGTCGACCACAACGCCCTCCCGTCGCCGACACGCCGCTCGGCGTACTGGCGGGAGTACGGCCGCGCGCTGGCCAGGATGCCCAACCGCCGCGACGAGGCCGTGCTCATGTTGCGCCGCGCGGAACGCATCTCGCCCGCCCGCGTACACAGGCATCCGTTCATGCATTCGGTGCTCGCGGAGTTGTTGGCACGGGCCAGGGACGACGCGATCGGCCGTGAGCTGCGTGGACTCGCGTACCGGGCGGGCCTGCTGTCGTGAGGTGTACGGCCGAACGGGCGACCTTGCCACAGTGGCAAAGCCGCCCGGCGCCCCGCCTCTAGCGTTGACCGCGGTGGAGGAGGTGATGGGCTTGGTCGGGGAGATCGGGTCCGCAACACGGTCCGGCGGCACGGTGTGACGGCGACCCCGGAGCAGGTCGACACGGCACGGGCGGTCGTCCTGCTCGCCGCCAAACTGGATCCGCTGCCCGCCCGGTTGCGTGACTACGCCTCCGGTCTGATCATCGGCTGGGCATCCCCAGAACAAGCCGATGCCCTGGCCGACGCCCTCGAGGAAACAGCACGACACATCCGCCTCAACCGACCGAGGTTCGTGCTGACCGTCGAATAACCGCCCCACCACCACGGCAGCGGACCCCGCGCGCCGGACTCCGCGGGGTCCGCTGCCATCCACATCGGACAGTCCATATTGGACATCTAATGTGGATGGTTGGACCAGATCGCCCTCCGGCGAACTTTGGGCTGTTCGGGTGAAGTTCAAACCGGACCGGTGGCCTTTCGTACACTGTGCGGCGTGACCGCCCTCGTGATCTCCGCCGCCGCCCTGCTGCTCTGGGCGGTCGTCATCTGGTACGGCATCATCCGCAGACCCCGCCACGTCCCGAGTCGCTCCGTCGTGATCGGCGTGGTCGTCGCCCTCATCGCCTGCCCGGTGGTCGCGATCGCGTCGTCCTGGAGCTACCTCGCCTGCCTCGACGGCGGCTTCGACCCCGGCATCAGCCGCTCCGACGGCGAATGCGTCGGCGTCACTGACGGCACCTACAAGTTCTCCAGCGCCTTGAGCAACGACTTCGGTCCCGTGACCCGCGACGCCCTCGACCACGTCGAGTCGACGATCGCCGACCAGAACGCCGCCTTGGACCAGAGTAAGCCTCGAGTCACTGTCGCGTTCTTGGCCCCGTTCACCTCAGACCTGTCGGGGCCTCGGTTGGTGCACCAACTCGAAGGCGCGGCCGCGGCGCAGCGGCAGATCAACAAGGACCGGCCGTTCGCCATTCGGCTTCTGTTGGCCCACCTCGGTTCAGTGGAGGGGCAGTGGGAAACGGTGGTCGACCAGGTGGCCAACCTGGTCAACGACAGTGACCAACCGCTCGTCGCGGTCATGGGCCTCGGGTTGGACACGGGCCCCGCTGGCTGATATCACCAGATACTTGTCGGACAGAGGGATTCCTATGGTGTCCGATGTGGTCACCGCGAACGATATCGGCGGCGCCACGGGTTTCCGTCGGATTGCCTACTCGAACCAACTGCAGGTCGACGCGCTGCTTGCCGACCTTCGTGAATACATCGAGGATCCCATGGTAGTCATGCGGTACGTGGATGACATAGATCCGTACACCAAGTCCGCTGCGGATCCCGTCGCCAAGTTCTTGCGCGGCAAGCAAATCGTGCCCCAGGACATGCTCAACGAGTTGGTCAAGGACAACAGTTGTGACCACGTCACCGTGCTCTCCACCTCTGACGCCGCCATCCTGGGATTGGCCAACGCAGACCAGCAGGCGACCAATGCGTGGGGCATCGGTGCGATGAACAAGGATCTCGGCGCGAAGGTCTCCATCAACTACACGCCGCTGTCTCAGCCTGCTACAGGCACAGACTACGAGAACCTGCAGGACAGGATGACCGAACTCAACTTCTCCAGTGACGACCTGAACACCGGGTGGTTGGCCAACGCCTGGGACGCGCTGCGGGTCGTGGATGCCTGGGTCAACCGGACCATGGCGGATGACCGCTCCCTGACGGTCGAGCAAGTGCTGCTCACTGCCAGCACCATGTACACCGGCGTGGGGCACCAGGTGTTCCAAGGGGCCACTGGTGCGTTCTGTTTCACCGACAAGGGCGACCGGAGCGACAGCTTGACCGCCGCGTGCGATCCTGACCACCCGGTGCTGCCGAAGGTTGTCCACCGACCCTAGCTGCGTCTGGCTGCAGGTGCCTTGGACTGATCGGGGCATTGACACCGATCGCTAGGATTGGGGGTGTGCGCTACCGCCGCGTGTGGGGGGATTGTGGTTCTGGCGGGGTGATGGAGTTGCCACTGTGACAGCGCTGGTTGTGTTGCTTGCCGTGCTGATGTCGTGGGGGTTTGTTTTCCTGTTGCTGCGCTGGTTGTTGGGTAAACCGGTGCGGGAGATCCGGGTGGTGGTTCGCCCGTTGCCGCTGCCGAGTGTCGAGATTGTGGTTGGTCGGGGCGATTTACGGGAATAGCGGAACCTGATCCCGGGACCGGTGACGCTCGGTGTCGGTGGCGGTCCGGGTGGGCCGCCACCGGCGGTCGCGTTGGGACTGTCAGTTGTCGACCGGACCGGCAGGTCGCCATTGTCGGGTCGTGACAACGTTGTCAGGTCTTTATGCCGCTGTGCCTCAGTCGTTGACCAAGTGGCGCAGCAGGGACGCGGTGTCGGACTCGGACAGCGCGGCCTGCTCGATCGCCAGGTACCGCTCCCAGGCGGCGGTGACCACGTCGTTGTCGCCGGTCGCCAGGTAGTCCTTGCCCGCGGTCTCCTCGAACAGCACCGTGTCGCCGATCTCGTCGTCGAGTTCGAGCAGCATGAACGCGCCCGCCAGGCCGGGGTGCTCGCCCGCGCTGAACGGCACCACCCGGATCGACGTGTCGTCCTGCGCGCCGCGGTCGAGCAGCGCGCGCAGTTGGGCGCGCAGCACCTCCGGGCCGCCGATGGTGCGCCGCACAGCGGATTCGTCGACCAGCACGGACAGTTTGGGACGGTCGGTGTCGAACCGCTGCTGCCGCCGCATCCGGCACTCCAGCGCCAGGTCCAGTTCCACGCCGGTGTAGACGGTGCTGAGCACGGCGCGCGCGTAGTCGGCGGTCTGCAGGTGCCCGGGGACCAGCACCGGGTGGAACTGGTGGATGGCGGCGGCGGAGCCCTCGTAGGCCAGCAGCCTGCGGAACGGCTCGCTGGTGATCGCGTCGTAGCGGGCGTACCAGGGCTGCTCGCGGCTCTCCTTGGCGATCTCGACCAGGTCGTTGACCACTTCGGCGTCGGTGGTGCCGTACTCGGCCAGCAGCGCGCGCAGGTCGGTGGTGGACACCCCGACGGCGGCCTTCTCGATGCGAATCAGCTTCGACACCGACCAGTCCATGGTGGCGGCGACCTCGGGCTGGGTCTTGCCCGCCTGCTCGCGGAAAGTGCGCAGCAGTCTGCCGAGCTGGCGCTTGGAGAAGCGGGGGTCCCGTTGTCTTGGCATCGTGCGACTCCGGTCGGAAGTGTGGGGTGGGTCCGGGAGCGTCTGGTGGGGTCGGCGGACGGCGGTGGCGAGTGGTCGTATCGGCTACGGGGTGTCATACCATAGGGCGAGAGCCACTCGGCGGAGTGCCACTTGGCTGTCGGCCACCTCACCGCTGGTTTGCCAGCGTTTGGCAAGGTAGCACGGCTGGACCCGTTTGCGCTGCCCCGGAATGTTCCCCGCAACGCGGAGATCGGCCACCACGATGAGGTACCTCGACCGAGAGTGATAATTACTCTGGGTAGAACTTTGGGTCAGTGGTGTTCCGATGGGCGTGCCCTGCGTTCGGGGCATCGGTGCTACCCGGGCAGGGGATTCACTGGTCACCGACCACCACGAAATAATGCCCCGGTATTGCGCTCCCGCGTGGGGGTGCCGAACGCGGAGGGCATTGATGACTGTGGTGTTGGCGCGGTGGCGAAAAAGCTCCTACAGCGAGAGCACCAATTGTGTCGAACTCGCCAGGTGGCCGGGCGGCAATTCGGTCCGGGATTCCAAGAATCCGGACCGAAAATTGGACATCTCGCGCCGGGGCGTCAACCGGCTGCTGGCCTTCGTGCGCGCGTAGTCCTCGATTCGCGGGCGCCGGTGCGGCAAGCTGTGCGCCATGTCCCCGCGCCTGTCGACGTTGCCGGTCGCGGCGGCGCTGCTGCTGCTCGCGGCCGCCGCCGCCCGCGGCACGTCGGCGATCCCGGCGGGACCGGCCACCGCCGCCCCGTCCACCGCCCGGGACGAGGTGGTCTCCTCGGCGACCCCGGCCCCCACCGCCAACCCCTTCCTCGACTTCGTCGGCGGCATCGGCACCGGCCTGCTCCTCCTGGCCGTCGCCACCATGCTGCTCATCGGCCTAACCGGCTTCCTCATGGGCTTCACCCGCCGCCGTCGCGTCCGCCCCGTCCTCCCGGACCTCCAGTTGCCACCCCACTCGGCCCCACCCGACGGCACCGCCACCGCCACGGCCCTCGCCACCGCGGCCCACAACGCCCGCCTCCGCCTCACCGCGGCTCCCGCCGTACCCACGGCCGACGCCATCATCGCCGCGTGGCTGGAACTCGAGCAGACCGCCGCCACCCTGGGCACCCCCCGCGCGCCCCACCAAACCCCCACCGAGTTCGCCACCGCCCTGCTCACCGCCCACCAGGCCGACGAACCCGCCCTCACCACCCTCCGCCACGCCTACCACCGCGCCCGCTTCGCCCACACCCCCACCTTCACCCCCGCCGACCTCACCAAGGTCACCTCCGCCCTCACCACCCTCGAACACTCCCTGACGACGCCCCGATGACCCCGCCCCTCGCCGCCCCGCCCGCACCCGTCCTGCCGACTGCC
>NZ_AXWW01000026.1 GCF_000482865.1 Actinokineospora inagensis DSM 44258
GCTAGTGGTGCTGCTCAGAAGGTTGGCCCGGTAACTGATCTTGGTGGTGGGTCCGCCAGGCTGGTCCCGCAGGTCGACTGTGGGAGGTGGTTGTGGCGCGGAAGGCGAGTGTGTTCGTGCGCCCGGTGTCGATGGACGAGGGCCGGAGGTTGGCACGGATCACCAGGACCTCGAAGGACCCTGTGCGGTTGCGGCGGGCGATCGTGGTGCTCATGTCCGCCCAGGGCCAGGCGGTGGCCGACATCGTGTCGTTGCTGCAGGTCAGTGACGGTTATGTGCGTGATGTGATCCACGCGTTCAACGAGCGGGGGTTCGACGCGCTGGACCCAAAATGGAGAGGGGGACGCCCGAGGAGGATCGGTGAGCAGATCCGCAAGCGGATCTGTCTGATCGCCAGGACGTCTCCCGCCGATTGGGGCATCACGGCGTTCGGCACCTGGTCCCTGTCGAAACTCAGGGACCACCTGCTCGGCCGGGGCACCGTTGTCGCGCTGAGCCGCGAGACCCTGCGCCGCATCCTGCGCGAGGGCGGGGTGTCCTGGCAGACCACCACAACCTGGAAAGCCTCCAACGACGCCGGCTTCATCGCCAAGATGCAGCGGATCCTCGACCTCTACGACCACCGGCCCGAAGGCGGGCGGGTCATCTGCATCGACGAGTTCGGCCCGCTCAACCTCCAGCCCCGCAAAGGCAAAGCCTGGTGCCCGCGAGGCAAACCCGCCCGACTACGAGCCACGTTCAACCGCAGCGACGGCGTGATGCACATGATCGCCGCCCTCGACCTCGCCACCGGGAAGCTGCACTACCGGATCCGGGCCCGCAAACGCCACCGTGAACTCCTCGATCTGCTTCAGTCCTTGCGGAACCGCTGGCCGGATCAGCGCCTGCACCTGGTCATGGACAACTTCTCCCCGCACCGCCACCCCAAGGTCCGGGACTGGGCCGCGGCCAACAATGTCGAGCTGGTGTTCCTGCCCACCTACTCGTCCTGGCTCAACTGGATCGAGACCGAGTTCGCCGCACTGCGCTACTTCGCTCTCAACGGCACCGACCACCGATCCCACGAACAACAGAACCAGGCGTTGGCAGCCCACATACGCTGGCGCAACACCCACTCCCAGCCCAAGACCGGATTCGCCATCGACTCACCCATCCGAACCTGGACCCATTACCCCACCAAGGTTGCGTGACACACCACTAGTCGTCTTCGATGTCGCCGGTGCGCCACAGGTTGATCGTGTATCTCTCGTGGGAGACTTCGTTGCCGGCCGGATCAGCGTTCGGGCGGTGCTGTTCGGCCAAGGTCCGGCCGCTGTGTTCGACCACGGCGGCGTAGGTTCCGGGGCCAGTGGGCAGTCGGATGTCGACCGCTTCCGCGGTGGGTGAGGACAGCACGACCAGACCGGTGGCGAACTCCACTTCGAGCAGCGCCGTGAGCCCCGCACCGTCGCCCTGCGCGGTTACGGCCGGATCTGTGTCCCACAAACGAAGACCCACTGCGACAGGCAGTTCAGCCTGTGCGCACACCAGGTAGAGCTCCGCACCGGTGCTCGTCGCCACCGTGGCGTAGGCCTGGCCGAGGGCGTTGTCCGGGTCGTGCCCGGCGTCCGCGTCGGCGTCGCGCAGGCTGAGGATTCGGTACGCCGGGGTGAGAACAACGTTGTGTTCGTCAAGAAGGTTCGGCATGGGGTGTGTGGCCGTTTCGGTGCGGTGCTGGGGCGACCCGGGCAGTCTAGGGTCGCCCCAGCACCCGCGCTCAGCCGGTGAGGGCGATGAAGAACGCGTCGTTGTCCAGTACCCGGTTGGCTCCGTAGAAGTTCGCCAGCAAGGTGCCGCCCCGACCGTTGTCAGCGGCCGGGATGGGGCGGGCCGATCCGTTCCACAAGCCGGGTTGGTTGCCGGTGGACTCCGCTGCCCCCTCGTAGGTCGACTGGAACGGGTACTCGTCGCACTCCATCCCGCCTGCGGCGTAGTTGGTACCCCAGACGTTGGTGCACAAGCGCACCGCGGCATCGTGGTTGGCCCGGCGTTTGGTCGGGTCCATCAGCCGGTGCAGCGGCGCGTTCTCGCCTGGGGCGTTCTTGCCGATGACCGCGGGGAACGTGCGCTCGGGGTGGTGGAGGGTGTCGTCGACGTGCCTGGCCTCCTCGTCGGCGCCTTCACCCGTGCGAGCGAGGGCGAAGCGGGGCACGTGGTCGGTGAAGACCGTGCCCTTGTACTTGCCGTTGCCCAGCGCCGAGTCGGCACTGTCGAACCGCACGTGGTTGATCGCTTCGGTGTCCTTGTAGAACGGGGCTGTGCGGCCATCGCGGTATTCCCCGGTGAAGCCCACGGTCTCGGTCAGGGGGACTGTCTTGTACGGGCCGGTGCCTGCGGTGTCGGGAGACGTGATGGTGACGGTGTCCATCGTCGAGCGCGCGTACCACCCGGCGATGGTGTCTGCCCGCGACAGCCCCGCCGGGCACACCAGGTCAGTGCCGCGGCAGTCGAGCCTAATGGTCAACCAGGTGAGCTCGTTGCTCATGGTGGTCGACTGGTGGACGTTCTCGACGCTGGTCACGTAGTCCACGCGGCGGCTGCCGTCGTAGGCGAACGCCAGGATCCACAGCTCGAAGTCGAAGTACCCCAGGTATGAGCCGTTCGTGTTGTACAGCGACACTTTCTCGGTGTAGTGGTGGCACTGCTCGAACCGGCTTCGGGCCCACCCCTGCACGCGGCCCGCCTCTGCCTGGTGAGCGGCGCACTCGCCGCGCAGGTCGGTGACCGCCTGCGCCGACACTCGCGAGGCAGGGGCCGCCGCCGCGGACGTGGCGGCGGGGACGACCGAGACCAGCAGCGCACCAACGGCGGCCAGAAGGGTGACAGCACGGCGCATCATCGCGTGCCTCCCAGACGTGCGTTGACCAGCCGCTGGGCCTGCTGCTCGAGGCCGGCGGTGTCATGATCCGGTCGCTGGTGGCGCTCAGACCCATCTGCCCGGACATACCCGACAGCAGCCACCCGGTCATCAGGTGGTGCGACGAGGGCCCCGGTTGCCCCCCGGTCGTGCCGACCTTCGCGAAGTCGTAGAACACGTCCCATGTCGAGCAGTTGCCGCAACTCGGGATCGCCATGAACGTGTGCAGACGCCCGTCCGGGGCGGACAAGGCGGTGCCGACGTTGTGGTAGAGGTAATCGTTGCTGTAGTCGACCCAGTACGGCTGGAACACCGTGCCCGTGCTCGAGTAGCGCATGTCCAGACCAAACGCGAACGACTTGGTCATGGCGTCATTGGTGAAAAACTCCGTCTCGTTGTAAAAGTCTGCCGAGATCCGACGCCGAGTACGGAAACAATGGCAGCACAAATAAAGCCACGTAGGGCCAGACGTCGCATGGACGCTAATTTCTTGTCCCCAGTGGGCGCAGTCCCCAATCGCCGCACCCAGCCGGGCAAAGATTACCCACAAATATCACTACCAGGTAGGAAAGTTCCGCCCTCTACCCCGTATGGCCCAGTCCTGGATACCGCTCTGCTGCGACGGCAGGCACCCCAGCCGCCGGGGCCGGGCGACACCGTCGCCGCACTCACCGTCCTGGCCGCGCCGCACGGCCGCGCCACGACAGCAGGCCTGCTCCCACCGCCGGCACCAGCAACCCGGCACACCACCACCGCCGCGATGCCACACCGTCCGAGCAATCAACGAGCACCGCGCCCACGTCGCCGGACACCAGCCTCTGCGGCCGCCCCGATGAGCCACCACCCAGCAACGCCGCGACTTCGTCCGACCGACCCCACGCCGTCACCGTCACGGCCCTGCCTGCGACGGCTCCACCGACGTCAACGACAACCACAGGACACCGGAGACGATCACCACAGCCACCGCGGCCCACCCCGCCCGACCCTTCACGCGAACCCCCTCCCACACGCCTCGACAACACCTGAGTCTTCGGCCTGCGGGCGACCGGCTCACCCCGTGCCCCACCCAACCGGAATGCGGGCGCCGGGCCCGACACCAACGTGATCACCATCGGCGTCGGCGGGCACAGCATCCCACCGGACTCGATCGCGGCGACCTGCCTCACCCTCGGCGCCACCGAGCTCAACCCGACGCGACCCCGTGCAAGAACCTCCGTGAGGCATGGCAACACCATCCTCACGCGGAAGGAACTCGAAGCCGCATTCGACCGCGCCACCCTGGATGACTACGACCTGCTGGAAGCGTTACGCCGAACGGCCTCCGCTCGCCGGCTGGCGTCGATGGCTCCCGCATGTCCTCAACCGGCAGCACGGCAGCACAGTTCCGGACCACGTGGAACTCTGGCCAGGTCACGAGCGGCCAGCCCTTGTGCGTGCCGACAACTACCTCCCTGCAACCTCGCCCAGTCGTCGCCAGTGAACAACAGAGCCGTGCGGAGGATCCCGCTCACGACGCGGTCGCCTTGACGTGATCGGGTAACACCCGGCTCCCGTCCGCAGACCAAAGGGGCGGAGACCCCTCTCGTAGTCACTCGTGGCGTGGGCCGCGCGAAGGGGTGCGCCACCGAAGGAGCATCGTGGAAACAGGTTCAGCAGCGGTCGTGTCGGGCGGGGTCGGACTCGTGGTCATCGCCATCGGCCTGCTCGTCGCGTCGTCGACCAAGGGTGAACTCCTGCTCGCCAAGGTGTTCCACCCGCGCAAGGGCACGTCGTTCGACCAGGCGACCGCACGGACTCTCAGGCGGCTCGGTACGGCCGCGCTCGTCCTGGGGGTGCTGGTGGCGCTCGCACCACTGGTCGCAGCGCCCGCGACCACGTCTGCCGGACAGGCTGGCCCCGCCGCGACCGCTACGGCCGGCACACCGATGCCGACAACCGCGGATCAGTCGTCAATACCCTCTCCGGCCGCGCGGAGCAGCTCCGCCTCCGCGGCGGGCGAGTACCTCACGCAGCTCCAGCAGCTCGGACAGCGAACCCCCACCGGCCTCCAGGTCGGCCCCGTGCGGATGAAGGGAACGGAGTACGTACAAGGTCTCCGATTCCTCTGCCAGAACACGGTCACATCAGTGGTCTATGACGTGTCAAAAGCGAAGAACCTCAAGGCCACGGTCGGTGTTCCCGACGATGCCAAGTACCAGACCTCCGGCGTGAATCCGACGATCACGTTCTACAAGGACAACTCCACGGTCGCGCTCGGGCCGCCGATCGTCGCGAACCTCGGAAGTCCGACACCCGTCTCCATCGACTTGGACGGTGCGGTGCAGTTGACGATCTCGTGCTCGACGAACACGCCGGGCACGACGTTCTCGGACGTCGCGCTGGGTGACGCGACACTCAGCCGGCCTTGACCGGCCCGGCCCGGTGGAACACCCTCACGGAGGCGCGCCCTGGCGCACGTACTGCAACCGCCTGCAGCCCCCGCCGACAGTCGATCGACGTCCTTCGACCGGCTTAGCCATCAATGCGATCTCCTGCCCGGCGACGAAGTCGCCGGGCAGGAGATCAACCCCGCTACCGGTCACGGATATCGCGCGGCGCGTCCCCAACCCAACGAGCGGCCGTGGCCACCACACAAACCTCTCATTCCGACGACCGGAACCCGAACGTGCGCTCGACCACCAGGCTGCCTGTCGGTGTGCGGGCTCAGGAGATCCTTGACCGATCGTTCTCGGGACATGCTTGACGGATTCTCTCCGATCGTGATCTTGTCGCTCTTGATCGAGTAGGCGGATCAGAGGCGGATGGTTGTGGATCAGCAAGCGCAGGTGGAGTACCGCTACCGAGCAGTGTGCGACGTGCTGGGCGGGTCGCCGATCGGCGAGGTCGCGGCCAGGTATGGAACCTCGCGGCAGTCGCTGCACACCTGGCGGCAACGCTTCCAGCAGGAAGGCATGCCAGGTTTGTCGGACCGCTCGCGGCGTCCGCGTACCAGCCTGAATCGCACTGCGGCCGAGGTGGAAGCGTTGATCTGCCAGCTGCGGCGTGATCATCCTCGGTGGGGTGCTCGCCGGATCAGCTACGAGCTCGGCCGCAGTGGCGTCCAGCCGGCGCCGTCGCGGGCGACCACGCACCGGGTGCTGGTGCGCAACGGCCTGATCGATCCGCAAGCCCAGCAGCACAAGCGCAAGTACCGGCGCTGGCAGCGCGCGGAGCCGATGCACCTGTGGCAGCTCGACATCGTCGGTGGCGTGCCCCTGGCCGATGAACGGCAGTGCAAGATGGTCACCGGGATCGACGACCACTCGCGGTTCGTGGTGATCGCGGCGGTGGTCGCGGTGCCTACGGGCCGGGCGGTGTGTGAGGCGTTCACCGCGGCGATGCGCCGCTACGGGGTGCCCTCAGAAGTGTTGAGCGTCAACGGAAAGCAGTTCACCGGCAAGTACACCAAGCCGCTGCTGGTTGAGGTGCTGTTCGAGCGGATCTGCCGGGACAACGGCATCACCGCGCGGCTGACCAAGCCCCGCTCACCGACGACCACCGGCAAGATCGAGCGGTTCCACAAGACGCTGCGCGAGGAGTTCCTCGACCATGTCGCACCGTTCGAGTCCATCACCGCCGCGCAGGAAGCCATCGACGGGTGGGTCGCCGGTTACAACCACCAGCGGCCGCACCAGTCGCTGGACATGGCCACCCCGGCCAGTCTGTTCCGCCCCAACGGGCCCACCCGGCTCGAAGTTCCCCCGTCCACATCGGACGAAGCTACGCCTGATCTGGCGGTCGACGTGATCGAGCCACCCACGCCCGCCCCGGACGGGATGGCCGTGGAGTTCGAGGCACGCGTGCCGCCCAGCGGCGAGCTCAGCGTGCTGTCCGGGCGGCAGAAGGTCTCGCTGCACCAGGCGATGGCCGGGCGGACCGTCACCGTCTGGGCCGACCAGCGCAGCGTCCACCTCAGCTGCGATGGGCACGTCGTGCGTCGTGCGCACCATCGTCTCCCGGCTGCGGCCCGAGGATCTTCGCCACCTGCTGATGCGCGGAGCCCGCACCGCCGGACCACAGCCAGCACTACCCGCCCTGCGCCGACGTGACGGCATCCCCGTACTGCCCGAGGGCGGCGCGGTCGAGATCGAGCGCACGGTCAACAAGGACGGTGTCGTCACCATCGCCGGCACCACGCACCTGATCAGTTTCGCCCACGCAGGCCGCAGAGTCGCGCTGCGACTGGACGGCCATCTGATGCACGCTGTGCTCGACAACGCCCTCATCGGCAGCAGGCCCTGTCCGATCCCCGCCGACCAGCTCGCGCGGCTGCAGGGCGCCAGTACACCGTCCAGTCCGCTGCCCCCACCACCGTTGCCCGCGGGATCGCTGCGCGCCCAACGACGGGTCCATGCCAGCGGCCGCATCCTCGTCGGCGGCCAGCGGATCAAGCTCGGGCCGCGTCACCGCGGCAAACTGGTCACCGTGGTCATCGAGGACACCCACCTGCGTGTCCTGCACGGCGACGAAGAGATCGCTGTCCGACCCCGTCAGAGCCTCAAACCCATCACCCGACTGCACGTCACCGGCAAAAGCGTCACGCCCGGCTGACGTCAAGCATGTCCCGACGACAAAACGTCAAGCATGTCCTGAGCCCATACACTTGGCGCGAAGTGTGCCGGTGGCCGAGACGTCCCGCATTTCCTTGCGGCGCGACAGTTGGTCATAGCTGTAGGCAAGTACTACGCCGCGCGCGTCCGTGCTGGTAGCGATCCGACCCGCGTCGTCATAGGTCATCGTGGTGACGCCCTTGGCCGGATCTTCCGTCCGTGTCTTAAGACCGCGCAGATCGTAGAAGAACCGGTTCACGGAGCCCGTGGGATCGGTGATGGTGGAAAGATCGCCCCTGGCTG
This sequence comes from Actinokineospora inagensis DSM 44258, assembly GCF_000482865.1. Lineage (GTDB taxonomy): Bacteria > Actinomycetota > Actinomycetes > Mycobacteriales > Pseudonocardiaceae > Actinokineospora > Actinokineospora inagensis. The sequence goes on from NZ_AXWW01000026.1 coordinate 7,789, forward strand.
TGTATGTGTAGTCGGTGCTCTGGTAAGCCCCGGTGGGCGATGTGCCAAGGTAGTGCCGGGTCTGAGTGGTCTTGCCCCGAGCGTCGGTGACCGTCGTGGTCGGTGTGCCACCGTCGGGCGGGTCTACGTCGACTCGCGCGGGCCGGGTGCTGTGCGTGAGCGGGTGCGGTTGGGGGCGGGCGATGTGGCCGTTGCAGACCGCGAAGGCCACGGACTCAACAGATTTACGACGATCGTAAAGCTTCTACGCCGATCATGAATCCAGACGGACAGCCCTACTGGACCAAAGGCATGTGATAAAGGGCCAGCATCCGGTAGCCTGATCCACAGCGGCGGGTGGCGGCCCGTGGGGACCGTTCAGCGGTCGCTGTGCCACTCGTGCACGTTATCCGGTGGGTCGATCGGGGAGGCCGGTTCATGGTCGCGACGGTGACGGAGCTGGAGACCCGGCGGACGGGGGCCGGTGCGTCGGCGGGCAGGCTGTGCGCACGTCGGTCGACGCCTTCCTCCACTCGCCGAGGGTGAGGACGAACCCGAGCACGCCGCGCGCCTACACCGGCGTGCTCGACCTGGTTGCCGCACCCGCCTGACTAGGCACGTGATCACCGATACGCCAATGGTTCGGTTCCTCGGCACGTCCGGCCACGTCGGCGGGAACCGGTCACCCGAGATGAGGTCATATGGGCAACGCCGAGGCCAACCCGAACCCGTCGCTTGCGATATCCCGCCGGACCCTGTTGCGGGGAACCGGGCTCGCCCTCGGCGGCACGGCCCTGGTCGACGGGACCGCCGACGCGCACCCACCGGGCGTCCCGGGCCCTGGCAGCCCGGTGCGCCCGATCCCGGTGCCCGAGCAGGTCCCGGCTGCCCAGGGCTTGTTCCAGGTGCCCGGGGCGCGGCTGTGGTACTGGGACACCGGCGGGCCCGGTGAGCCGGTGGTTCTGCTGCACGCTCTGAGCGGTAGTGGCGAGAGCTGGCCGTACCAGCAGCCGTACCTCGCCCGTGCGGGGTACCGGGTCATCGGCTACTCGCGTCGGGGGTACGCCAACTCGCCGGTGCAGGACCCGAACGACCCGAGGACCGGCATCGAGGACCTGCACGACCTCGTGGACTTCCTGGGCATCGGGAGGTTCCACGTCGTCGGCGTTGCCGGTGGCGGCTGGTACGCGATGGACTACGCGCTCAACCACCCGGACCGGTTGCACAGCCTGGTGATCGGCGCGTGCGTGCTTCAAGTCCAGGAGCAGGACTACCAGGACATGGTGGAGCGGTTGCGCTCGCCCGAGGTCGACGCGCTGCCCATCCACTTCCGGGAGTTGGGCCCGTCCTACCGCGCGATCGACCCGGACGGTGTCGCCAGGTGGCTGGACATCCAGCACCGGGCCGGACCCAACGGGATCGTCCAGCCCAGGGCGACCTCGCTGAACTGGGCCGTGATCGAACGGCTCACCGTGCCCACCCTGCTGCTGTGGGGGGACGCCGACCCGCACACCTCACCACCGGTGCAGCGCCTGCTGGCCGGGCACTTCCGCAGGGTGAGCACCGTGGTAGCCAACGAGTGCGGGCACAACGTCCACTGGGAACGGTCGGACGTGGTCAACCCCGTGCTGCTGAACTTCTTCCGGGCCAACCGGCACTGAGAGCGTGTTTGAGATCCACCGTGCGGCGAGTGGGTGTGGTCCGAGTCGGGTTGCGGCGTGTCCGTGGGGTGATGCGGTCGGTCATGGTGGTGGTGGCCCTGCGGGTATTGGCCTCGGAGGTGGCGTTCGTGGTCGCGGGCCAGGCGAAGGTCCGTTCGACCGCCCATCGTCGGGGGATGACCGCGAACCTGTCCGGCCCGCGGGTTTGGGCATGATCTCGATCGTGGTCCGCTAGGTGCGGGCCCGGTCGACCAGGGCGCTGGCGGAGTCGGTGTCGGCGAACAGGTACCGGACGCGGCATCTGGTTTTTGGCCATGATCTGTCGGTGGCGCGGCTGCTCCCACCGGGTGAAATACCAGTACACCGTCTCCAACGGCGGAAAGTCAGCGGGCAACGCCCGCCACGCGCACCCGGTGGCCACCACGTACAGGATCGCGTCCACGATCCCCGACGATGATGCTTCTCCGGCCGACCACTCCGCCGATGACTCGTCGGGGACGATCGCACCTACGCGCAGACCGTGACGTTGGACGACGAGCGGGACACCGACCAGGTGCTGTCGAACTGGCCCACGCTGTTCTTGTTGTACCAGGACTTGGACACGTAAGCGGACCCGCCGCCCGGCGCCGTGAGGGTCGCGCACTGGCTTTTCCAGCGCCGCTGCGGGCGCGGCCTGGGCCACAACGGGTGCAAACAGCGCAGTCAGGTTTATCGTTGCTTCCTCTCGGTTCCTCGTTTGAGGCCTCCCTGTGCTGGTCGGAGACTCGGTCGCTAGCCTGAGCTGCTGTTGTGTGATGTTCGTTGATTGGTGGTCCGTGGCTGTTCGACTGTTGTACGGACTCCTGGTTCAGGTGTTGTCCTAGCTGGCGCTGTTAGGCCGAAGTTCGGCTTCCAAGGACGCGGAGATACTCGTGCTACGCCATGAGGTGGCGGTTCTGCGCTGTACCAACCCAACGTCCACGGCTGGACTGGGCCGACCGGGCGGTGCTCGCGGCCCTGTCTCGGCTGCTACCGAGGTCCCTGCGGGCCTGTCGGATCGTCACGCCTGCAACCTTGCTCCGGTGGCATCGCAGACTCGTGACCAGGAAGTGGTGTCATCCGAAACCGCCGGGCCGTCCTCCGATCAGCGACGAGGTCGTTGCCTTGGTCGTCCGTCTGGCGAGGGAGAATTCGACCTGGGGCGTGGTCCGGTGTAGCGCAGCAGGCGCTGCTGTCGGCGGTCATGTGCAGGGCGGTGCAGAAGACGATAACGTCCTCGTGGCCGATCAGGTGCAGCGGCAGACCCGCGGCGCGCGATCGGCCGGGTTCCCATACCGGAGGCGACTCTGCCCCGCCTAACCTGGGCGTTGGCCCCTGGCTCAGGAGGAATTCGTGCTCCTGCCCCGGGCCCATCCGCTCACAACACCGCCTGCCGACCCGGAACCCGGGTCGGCAGGCGGTGTCAGTGGCTACTCCGTCGGCGGGGGAACCAGTCTGACGGTGAAGGTGGCGAACCGTGCCGCGAGGGTGCGCAGCGTGTCCACCCGCAGGACGGCGCCGAACTGGCCGTTCGAGGCGATCTCCAGGACCGCGGTTTCCCGTGGCCCGTCGGTGGCCGCCAGTTCGCGGAGTCGGTCGGCGATCAACTCGCTGGTCGACTCCGAGGTGTGGTCCTCGATCTCCTCGACGGCGGCAGCGGTGTCCGATTCGGCGGACAGGCGCAGCCACTTGGTCGAGTTCGCCCGTTCGGGGGCCTCGTCGGTGGCGGGTGGGTAGGCGTCGAGCACGAACTGGAGGTTCAGGTCGGCGCACCGGGACAACAGGTCGGCGGGGAATGGGAACGAACTGGTCTCGCGGGTGTCGGGGGAGAACAGGCCGACGAACAGATCGGCGTCATCAAAGGCGTCGACCTCCCCCGCGAGGACGGTGACCGCGGCCCCGAGCACGGTCGCCGGGTCATCGCCCGCCGACCCGAGGTCGACGGACAGCACGCCGTTCCCTGCCCGGCTCGTCCAGGATTCCCGTTCCGCCGCCGCGGTCAGCCGTTCGGCGAGGTCGGCCGGGGGGTCGAAGACCCGGAGACCGACTTCGCTCCACGGGGCTTCCGCGCCGCTGTTGTCGTGTGACATCAAGGTTTTCACGCTCCGGCTCAGAGGACGACGGCGCAGGCCGGGGCCGCCGGGCCGCACAGCGGTGAGGCGAGTTTGCCCAACCACCACAGTAGGGCACCGGTCGAGACGATCGCGGCGCCGCCCGCGACGATCTTGCCCGTGTTGTTGCTGCTCCCGGCGGAGGCCGCAGGGGCCGGGAAGTACGGGGGTTGGGACCTGGCCAGGCTTTGCAGGTGCTTCATCTCCATTTCGTCCCAGATGTTGCCGATGACCTCTTCGCTGCCCTTAACCCGTGCGTCGCCGTTGTGCACGTTGATCTCCAGGTCCGGGTTGCGGTGGACCCGGTTGCCCACACCGTGGCGCTTGAGGCGGTGGATCGCGTCCTTGACCTGTCTCCTCGACCGTCCGAGGTGGTGGGCGATGCGGCGCTCGTGATGCTCCCAGTGGCTGTGAGACTTCTTCTTGTGGCCGTCGAGGTCGGTGCTGTTGATCGGGTCGCCGGTGACGTAGTCGTAGGCGTTGGCCGAACCGCCGTCGACCGGGTCGACCGACAGGAACCGGCCGAGCAGCGGGCTGTAGGGCCGGGCGCCCATTTCCACGATGGACAGCGCGCCCGCATGCTCGTAGGGGCGTTGGTGTTGGCCGAGCCAGCCGAAGTCGTTGTTGCCGGGCTGGTTGTCGGGGACGGCTTGCGGGTCGACGGCGCCGCTGGTGTTGATCGGGTTGCCGTAGGGGTCGTAGGTGCGCAGGGCGCCGGTCTGGGTGCCAGTGGTGCCCGCCGTGAGGGTGAGGTTGCCCCGGATGTCCGGGTAGTCCCAGGTCGCGGGGGTGGAGGAGTTGCGGACGGTCAGATCGACACCGCCGGGGAGCGTGACGGTCCAGGTCACGATGTTGTGGGCGGTGTCGAGGGTGGCGGTGGCCAGGTCGGGGTTGCTGGAGTAGCCGTAGAGCACGGTGCCGGTCGGGTCGCCCTGGGTGGCGTCGCGGCGGACGATCCGGTCGAGGGCATCGCGGGTGTAGGAGACGGCGCCATTGACGGTGGCCCCGGTGGTGCTGAGCAGGATGGTGAACGCGGCGTTGAGCATCCCCGTGTACAGGTCAGCAGCCTGCAACCCGTCGTAGTCCCGGCCGGCGACCGCAACGTTCTCGGTGACCGACCGCCAGGGCACCCCCACCGGCGAGCACTACCCCGGACACACCATCTGGATGTAGTCCAACGCCGCCCGATGATCATGCCCCCGGACGTGCGCCAGTCTGGCCACCGTCCCGCACCGTCCGCCTTCCCACTCCCGCGCCGCGTAGTTGTAGCTGACGGCCAGATCGACGCGCATGGTCACGTTGGCGCGGATGTTCGCCTTGTCGATCAACACGTACACGACCGCCACACCGAGACAAAGATCAAAGAAGTCACCGGGAACCGAGACAGCAGAAGGCCATCATGACCTGAGACACAGGCAGGCTCAGAACTCCGCGCGCTCCAGGACAAGCCCGTCCAGTCACGCGCCGTCGGATCCCGGACCACGTCAAGAACCGAGGCGTGGTCAACCGAGCGCGTCACCCGGGGGTCCCGACCACCCCGGAGAAGCCGACCCGCCTCCAGGAGCCGCTTGTTGTTACCGGAGGACTTGACCCACCCGCCAGGCGTCCGCCCGAAGTTCGCCGTCGGCAAACGACCGCCGGACACCACCACACTCCGCCGCCCTGAGCCCCACGGACCCGTGGTCAATCTCGGGTGTGGCTGGGCAAGTCGGGCTCCGCCGGGCGCGGTGCGTGGCATAGTCGTCACACAGCGGTTGAGGGGAGAGGAAGACCTGTGGCGGAGAACCTGGGCAACGTGCTTCCGGTGTACGTGGTCGCGGATGAGTCGGCGTCGATGGGCCCGGTGGTCGGGGAGCTCAACTCGGGGTTGGCGGAGTTGCACCAAGCACTGTTGCGGGAGCCGATGGCCGCGGCGAAGGTGCGGTTCACGATCCTCGGGTTCGCCGACGACGTGCAGGTTCGGCTGTCTCTGGCCGACCTGCGCACCGAGTCCGCGCTGCCGGTGTTGACCACCCGGTCAACAACCAGCTACGGCGCCGCGTTCGGCGAACTGCTGCACCGGATTCCGGCGGACATAGACGCGCTCAAGTCCCAAGGGTACTCGGTTTACCGGCCTGCCGTCTTCTTCCTCACCGACGGCCAGCCGACCGACGAGCCCGCCTGGCGCGATCCCTACGAGCGCTTGGTGGACAAAGAAATCACCCACGCGGCGCCGAACATCATCGCGTGCGGGATCGGCGCCGCGCGAGCGCGCACGATCCTGGAGGTGGCCACCCGGCCGGAATTCGCCTTCATCGGGGCGCCTGGAGTCGAGTTGGGTTTGGCGATCGCCGAGTTCAGCGTGGCGCTCACCAAGAGCATCGTCGCCTCCGCGCGTGCCGCGGCGGCCGACCGGACCGAGCTGGTCGTCGAGCGGCCGAACAGCTTCGTGATGGCCGTCGACGTTGTCTGAGCTGAGTGATCCGTTGGTGATCGGCACGCCGGTCGCCGTGTTCGAGCCGCGCCCGCCGCACCGCACCGGCTACCGGCCCGACACCGCGGTCGACGGGTGGTCCAGCGCGGAACTGACCGTGCGTGGCGCCTCGGTGCGCGGCTACCAACACCGCCACGACGGCAGTCCACGGCAGGACGACTTCGCGGTGTCCTGGCACGCGGCCAGCGGCGCGGTCGTCGCGGCGGTCGCCGATGGCGTCTCCAGTGTCGAGCTGGCCCACTTGGGCGCCACGTTGGCATGCCGCAGTGCGACCGACCAGTTGCTGCGCCGTCTGGACGAGGGTGCGGAACCCGACTGGCCGGAGTTGATGCGCTGCGCGAGTTGGGCGTTGGTGGAGTTCGCCCGCGCCCAACCTGGCGACGACGAGCCCGCCGCGCGGGCCGGGCGACTGCTGTCAACCACGGTGGTGGTCACGCTCGTGCGACCGCGTCCGGACGGTTCCGCGGTGGCGTCGGTGTGCCGGGTCGGAGATTCGACGGCCTGGGTGTTGGCCGGGGACCGGTGGGCGCCGGTGTTCCAGGCGACCGAGACCGACACCGCCGAGGTGGCCACCGTCGCCCTGCCGCACGTGCCGCACGAGCTCCGGGCGGAGGTCGTCGAACTGCCGGTGGGGTCGGTGCTTTTGCTGGGTACCGACGGTGTCGGGACCGCGCTGGGCGACGGATCCGGATCAGTAGGCGACGCGTTCGCCGCCACGCTGGCCACTGCCCCGCCCCCGTTGGAGTTCACCCGGCTGCTGGACTTCTCCCGGGAGACCTTCGACGACGACCGGACACTGTTGGCGGTGTGGCCGAGGGGCGGGCGGTGAGCACGGCAACCGACATCCCCGAGGTCGACGTGCGCGGTCTCGGGCCGATGCGATTGCTCGGTTCCGGTGGCCAGGGCAAGGTGCAACTGCTCGTCGACCACGCCGATGGTCAGGACCCCCTGGTGTACAAGGAGTACAGCAATCGGGTGATCGACGAGGTCGACGTGGACGCGTTGCGCCACTTCGTCGGGTTCGCGCACGGCCTGGCGCCGTCCGCGCGCTCGGCGCTGCTTGCCCGACTGGCGTGGCCGCAGGTCGTGGTCCGCAAGGACGGTGTGGTCAGCGGATTCCTGATGCGCAAGGCACCTGTGGAGTACTCCACACGGATGCGGTTCGGCTCGCGGACGACCGAGGAACTGGCGCTGGTGCAGTACCTGCTCAACCCGCCCGCCTACCTGGCCGACCGCGGCCTGCGAGTGACCGCGCCGTTCCGGCTGGAGTTCCTGCACGACACCGCCGAGGCGCTGGCCATGCTGCACGGGATGGGCATCTGCGTCGGCGACCTGTCGCCGAACAACATGTTGTTCAGCATGACCGCACGCCCACGCAGCTTCTTCATCGACTGCGATGCGATGCGCCTGGCCGGTGCGAGCGTGCTGCCGCAGGTGGAAACCCCCGACTGGCAGATCAGCGCCGTGGGCGCGGAAGATCTGGCGACCCCGCAGAGCGACTCGTACAAGTTGGGGCTGCTGGCCGTGCGGGTGTTCGCCAGTGACCAACAGAGCACCGACTTGCGGTCGGTGCCGGTCCGGTTGCGCGCCAAGGTGACCGCGAGCCTGTCACAAGATCCGCTCGAGCGGCCGACCCCGAGGTCGTGGGTCGGTCCGCTGACCACGGCCCTGCGCGAACTGCCCGCCGAACCCACCGAGTCCCCTGAGCCCACCCCAGAGCCCACTGTCCCGATGTCAAGGCCCGCGACCCAAGCGCGGGCCAAGCAGCGACGTGTTGCGTTGTGGCAATGGGCGGCGATCCCGCTGTCGCTCATCCTGGTCGCGGTGTTGGCGATGATCTTCCGCAGCTCCGACAAGCCGACCTCGGGTCCCGCGCTCCCGCGCTACCAAGGGATCTATCCATCCTATACCCGCCAACTTCCATCGCTCTACGTCCCGCCCATGACCCGCCTCACCCTCCCGACGATGGACCCCCTGCCCGACATGCCGTGTGTGTTCGCCGCGGTCGCCAGTCCCGATGTCCACGGCGGTGACGGCCTCACCAAGGCGAGGTCCGCGATAAATTCACTGGTCTGCGAGGTGAACGCCGCCAAGTTCATCATTCGGATAGTGCTCGAGGAACTCGCGGCAAAAGGCCCCTACGACAGCGGTGGCCGGATCATCGGTTTCTGGGGCGAGGGGACTTCGACGCCCCGTGCCACGGTTTCCCTGGCGACCAAGGCGGGCGGGTGCGTGCTGGCGACCGTCCGGTTCACCGCGACCTACGAGGTCTCGTCGGTCGCCGTCGCGACCTGCTGAGGCGTGGCGCCCTTGTGGAGCTGGTCGTTGATCGCGTCGGCCACCTCGGGTCGGAGCCCGCCGTCCACCGGGTGCCCCAGCGCTGTGGCCAGTCCGAGGTGACCCAGGTCGACCGTGGTCTCAACAGCACCGCCGAACACCTCGGCCGCCGCCCGACCTCGCCGCCAGCCAACCACACCGGCACCAGCCGAGACCACCGCGCTCGGCCACCAGAACCACGTCGGCGCCAGGTAGAGCACACCCCAACCGACCAGGGTCGAGGCGAGGTCGAGGCGCATCCTGGCCTGTCGCACCAAGCTCCGGTTGTCGGCGTCGAGCCGCTGCCAGAGCCTCGGCCACACCAACGCGAGCGAGAGCCCGTACTGGGCGTCGACGCGGACGTCCACCAAGCGCAGCCGGTCGCCGATCCACGTGGGGAGCGCGGGCAGGTACCGCTCGGGTAGCCGGGTTCCCGCCCGCACAAGCCGTCGGGTCACGCGCTGTGCCCGCAGCCGGGTCAGCGTGCGCGCGGGCCACACCAGAGGACCGCGCCAGCGACCCCACCACAGCGACCGGACAATGCCGCCGAGCCCGCGCGCGGTCAAGCTGGCCAGCCCCGCGCCACCTACCGCGAACGCCGCCCAGACAAGTGCTTCGGTGGGACGGTCCCGCGCAAGGGTGCCCAGGGCACGGGCGGCTTCGGTGACGACGCGCGGGTCGAACGGATGCGCGTCGCCCTGCCGGACCGCGAGCCCGACCACGGCGAGCCACAGCAGGCCGGGCAGCAGAGTGCCTGCGAGCCAGCGGTCGGGCAGCCGCTTGGTTACCTCCCCGATCAGGGCCGTCACCGGGGCGACCCTAGCCGGTGTTGCCGCGCACGAACCGCATCGGTTCGTCGAATATCGCACAGCGCGGCGGGCGGGCCTGCTCGTCGCGGTCGGCCCGGCGGGCGCAGTGCCTGCCGGGGCAGCGGTAGTCGCCGACCAGGGTCGGCGACGGCAGCCAGTCGGTGCGCACCCCCACGTCGGCTGGGTCCTCGCCGCGGTTGGGCGGGTGGGTGACATCGGTTTGCAGGCCGAGTTCGCGGCAGGCGGCCACCGCCGAACCACCACCCGCGACCTCTGCGACATGCATGTCGAGGGCGTCCTCCCAGAAGCCGCGGGCGGCACGCGGGCGCAGGTCTGGCAGCGCGGCGCAGAGCGCCGCCAGCGCCAACCGCTCGGCCTCGGCCCGGTCCGGTGGCACGGCCGTTCACCCCTTTCGAGTCTGTCGCGCGCAGGCTACCGTGGCGAAGATCGACTCTACCCGGGAGCGCACGCGAGGATGGCGGATTCGCAAGCGGCGGTGCTCGCCGACCTGGGAGCGCGGATCGCCCGGTTCGACCGCGACGGGCACCAGACCGAGGTGCTCGACGACGCCGCGCACCGGGCCGCATTGGCGCTCTACGGCGAGGTCGTGGCCGACCGCGCGGGCGGTGTGCCGGTCCTGCGGGTCCTGGGCCGCTGGTTCCTGCGCCACTACAGCGCGTTGCCGCAGGGGGTAGGGCTGCCGTCACTGCGCTCGGCACGGTTGTGCGCGGGCCTGCTGCGTGACCTCGATCCGGCGGCGCTCACTGACGACCTGCGTGCAGTCCTCTCGGGCGAGTCCGACCGGGTGACCGCCGCGCACGCCACGGTCGTGACGCTGCTCGAACAATTCGAGGACACCGGCGATCACACGCGGGTTGCCGCGGCTGGGGTGCTGCTGCGCTCGGTGGAGGCCGAGTTGCCCGCGGACCACCCGCTGCGCCACGGCGTGGCGGATGCGGCCATCCAGCTGTCATCGGCGCAGTTGACCATGCACGCCGACCCGGCTGACGCCGCCGCCTTGCTGCGCGCGGCTCGGACCGCGCTGACCACGCTCGTCCCAGACGCCCCCGGGTTGGTCGACAGCGTCAACACGCTGGCGTGGGCGTTGCTGGTCAACTACGAACTCTTCGGCGATGAGGCCCACCTGCGCGAGGCGTTCACCCTCACCGAGCGACACCTGCGCGACGATCGCGGCAAGCTGGTCGCGCACATCGCCGTGCAGCGGGCCGAGGCGCTGCGGATGCGCTTCGAGAGCACCAACGACATGGCCGACCTCGATCTGTCCGTCGCACTCGCCCGCGAGGCGGTCGCGACCGCACCCAGCGGGCACCCGATCGTCGGGGCGCTGCGGCGAGTGCTCGCGACCTGCCTGATCCGCCGGGTGGAACACCTCGACCGGGCCGACGACCTCACCGAGGCCATCGAACTGTGCCAGGTCATCCGGCCCGCCCTCGGACCAGGCGGGCCGGTGCGGGCAATGTGGTCGGTCAACGAGTCCGCGCTGCTCAACCGGCGGGCGCGCCGCGGCGGCGGGCAGACCGACCTCGACAGCGCGGTGGCGATCGCGCAGGAGGCCCTGGCGATGTCGGAGCGGCTCGACGGGATCCGGCCGATCGCCCTGACCAACTTGAGCAGCGCGCTGGCGCTGCGGTACTGCCAGCACGGTCGGCGCGAGGACTTGGCGGGCGCGATCGAGCACATCCGGGCCGCCATCGCCGCAACGCGCGCCGGTGACACCCGGATCAGCAGGTTGCACGCCCAGATGACCATGCTGACCGCCGTCGCCGCCGAGGGAGGCCAGCCCGGCACCGCCCTCGACGAGGCCATCCAACACGGCGAACAGGCCCTCGAGGTGCTGGAGGCCGGACACGCCCAACGCGCCTCCGCGCTCAACGCACTGGCCGAGGCACACCGCCAGCGCTATCTCGCCGAGGGCGACGAACACGACCTGACCACCGCCGCGGCTCTCTGGCGCACCGCGACGGAACTGCCCGCGGGCAACGCGGGCAGCCGGATGACGGCCGCCCGGTCGTGGCTTGAGGCCGCCCTGCGGCTCCGCGACCTCCCCGGCGCCGCCGAGGCCGCCACCGCCGCGATCCGACTGCTGCCGATACTGGCCGAGCGCGGGCTGGACCGGGCCGGTCAGGAGCGCAGACTGGCTGACGTCGCCGGGCTCGCAGGCCAAGCCGCCGCACTCGCCATACACATGGGAAACCCGGAGCACGCGGTCGAACTGACCGAACAGGGCCGCACAGTCCTGTGGCGCCAGGCCGTGCAGACCCGCGGCGACCTGTCGGTGTTACGCGCGGTGGCCCCAGAACTCGCCGACCGCCTCGATGGCACCCGACGCTCGCTCACGGCCAGCGCGAACGACCCCACGTCGGCCGAACACCACCGCAGACTCGCCGCACGGTGGGAAGAACTTCTCGGGCAGGCCCGGCAACTACCGGGATTCGGCGCGTTCCTGGACACGGTCCCGTTCAGCGAACTGCGCCGAGCCGCAGTGGGCGGCACGGTAGTGATCATCAACGTGAGCCCGGCCCGGTGCGACGCCCTGTTCGTCCGCGCGGACGGGGTGACGGTGGTGCCATTGCCCTGGTTGCGGCTCCCGGACGCACGTCGACGCGCGGACGCTTTGGCAGAAGCAGGCGGAAACCCGGTCGACCTGCGGCAGACCCTGGTCTCGATGTTGCGCTGGCTGTGGGACACCACGGCCGCCCCCGTACTGGCCGCACTGGACACCATGGACGGTCCGGTCCGACACAGGGTCTGGTGGTGCCCGACCGGCCCCATGGCCCTACTCCCCCTGCACGCAGCAGGAAGATACGTCAACAGCGAACGCTGGCGCGTCCGACGGCGACCTACCGTGCCCGACCAGACCGTGTCGTCCTACACAACAGGACTGGGAGCGCTGATCCGCAGCCGACAACGGCAAGGCCGAGTCTCGCGGCTGCTGGCCGTGGGAGTACCGGAACGAGAAGGACGAGCACCGCTGCCCGCCGTGGTCGACGAACTGACCCACATCGCCGCCACCGTACCGGGAACACGCACCCTCCTCGGCCCGGACGCCACACCGGCCGCGGTGCTGTCACAACTACAAGGGCACTCCTGGGTGCACTTCGCCTGCCACGCCACCCAAAACCTGCAACGACCCGGTGAAAGCGCACTACACCTGCACGGCGGCGACCTGTCCGTACTCGACCTCGCCGCCCACGACCTCGGCGCCGCCGAACTGGCCTACTTGTCGGCCTGCCACACAGCAGGCGGCGCGGTCGCCCTGGCCGATGAGACAGTGCATTTGGCCGCCGCCTTGCAGTTGGCGGGATTCCGACACGTGATCGCCACCCAATGGCCGGTGTCGGATCCGATCGCCGCCTCGGCCGCGCAGTCCTTGTACCGACAACTCACCGCGAGCGGCCTGCGGGCGGCCGACGCGGCACGGGGACTGACGGCCACCTCGGCGGCGTTGCGGAAGCGGTACCCGAACGAGCCGGACAGCTGGGCGCCGTTCATCCACATTGGACCGTGATCCTCCACCGCCCGGCTTGCTCGCAACAATGTCGGCTTGGGCACGTGTCGTTCAATCATGGTGGTTGTGTCGCTCATCGGGCGTGGATGGCGCGTCAGCGTGCCACCGCGATGCGGGACCGGCCGAAACCGCGGGAGCCGGAACGTCCGGGTCGTGTCAATGGCCGCTGCGTACCGGTACCGCAGGCGTCGTAGGTGAAAGTGGCGGTGACAGCGCCAGCCGCGTCCACCGTGGCCAGGACACGGCGACACTGGTCCGCGTGCCGTCGCAGACGACGCTACGGGGAGCAGAAATGCACTGCGAACGGCACTGAACTGCCCTCAAAGACTCGGAACAAACGTGCGTTGACCTGCCGAAAATGCGTTTCGGCAGGTCAACGCGATATCGCGTACATAGTTCACACCGAAGGGGTCACTGGTTCGATCCGGTATCGCCCACTGGTTATATCCGCAGGTCAGCGCCCTGCTGGTGGATCACGTTGGTGGGGCGTTGATCGTTTCGGCAGCACGCGGGAGCAGCGTGGTCTGAACCCGATAGACCGAGTCCAACGTGGTGGTGGGTCGTTGTGGTGGTCATGAGTTCTCGAGGAAGTGTTTCCAGCAGAGCATGGCGCGGTGAGGTCGATGAAGGCGGGGTGGTTGCGGAGGTGGCGTTTGTAGCGGGACGGGAGTTGCTTGTACCGGTTAGCCTGCCGTGGTGCGTTCGATGGCCTGGCGCGATCCGGCACCGGATCACCCTCGCCCGCTTGTGCCCGACCGCTACAGCAGTCCCGACCGCGCCTCACGTGGGCTCGGGGCTGCGCCCGGGGGCCAGCGTGAGGAGCCGACGATCGTGCGGGGTCGCGAGTGAGCGCTACCGGGTCCAGTCGAACGCGTTTCCCGCGTGCATGACCGCGAAGACGAAGATGGCCGCCGCGGCCACGGCGACGAGCGGGACCGACCATGGAGCGGACTTGCGATTCGGCAGCAGGCCGACGGGGAGCGCCAAGGCCAAGGCGATCATGAGCAGGGCGGTTAGCGCACGCAGCGCGTAGTCGTAGGTGAGTTCGATGTTGGCGATGTTCGTGCCCCAGCCGAAACCGAGCAGGATGCCACCCGCGCCTGCGGCGATAAGGGCTACCTCCAGCGGGATGCCGAATGGCGACAGCAACGGGGCTGAGGACCTGCGTGATCATGGCGGCCAAGGCGCTGAAGGCCAAGCCCTCGACCGGCCTGCCGTGACCGGTGAGGTCGCCGCGATCGAGGGCGGCGGCGCCTCGGCCTGGTCGCTGTCTCCGCGCTCAAAGGCTGGGGGAACTGAGCGGGCCCGGGGCACGTCCAAGTCGTGATTGGGCTGAGCCGGGAGGTGCGCATCGGTGGCAGAGGGATTCACGGTCGATCTCGGCGCATTGGAGAAGGCGGCCGAGGGGGTCAACAACACCCTGGACGAGCTGGCGGCCAAGAAGGTCAAGGACATCGACGCGGACAAGGGCGCCTTCGGGCACGACGACCTCGCGGACACCGTCGCCGACTTCTGCGAACGCTGGGAGATCGGTGTCGAGCACCTGGCCAAGGACGGGCAGGAGGTCTCGGCCAGGCTCACGCAGAGCGTCGCCGGGTACCTGAAGGTCGACAATTCGCTGAAAGGGCACTTCGACGGCGTCCTGCAGCGGTCCAGCGGCGATGATCCCGGGGTGCACTGATGGCCAAGGAACTCGGGGAGACGTCTGATCCCAAGGAGCTGGTTCCGGGTGACGCCGACTCGGTGACCAGCACGCTCAACGCGATGCGGGCATACGGCGACGCGTTGCACGAGGCTGGCGAGGGTCTTCAGAAGATCGACACCACCGAGGGGTGGACGGGCGCGGCGGGCGATGCTTTCCGCAAGGTGTTCGACGGCCAGCCCGGCAAGTGGTTGGAGGCGGGCGACTGCTTCCACAACGCAGCCACCGCGCTGGAGACGTACACCTCGACGCTGACTTGGGCACAGGGACAGGCGGTCGAGGCGATCCGGCAATGGAACGACGGCGAGGCCGCGACCAACCAGGCCAAGGCCGAACACCAACAGGACGAGCAGGAGGCCGGCCACAGCCTCCCCTTCGACGACTCCGTCGGCGAGGGCAAGCGGGCCGCCGCGCGTGGCATCCTCTCCAAGGCACGTGGCCAGCTCACGAGCGCGGGCGACACCGCCAACAAGACGGTCGGCGCCGCGCGGGACAAGGCCCCGGAGAAGCCCGGGTTCTGGTCGAAGCTGTGGGACGGCATCACGGACATCGCCTCGGACGTGGGCGCCACCCTGGAGAACGTTACGGGCGCGGTGGTCAACACCGTGGCGTCGGTCGGCAACGCAATCATCCACCATCCCGGGGACGTCACCGCGGCAGCCCTGGGCGCGTTGACGATCGCGGCCGGAGCGGGCGGGGAGGGCCTCGGCGGCCTGCTGGACGCGACCGTTGTGCTGGCACCCGCGGGCGTGGCGGTCAACGTGGGCTCTGCCGCGCTCATCGGGCTGGGCGCCACCACCGTCGCGGCCGCCGGCGGGGACATCCTGATGCACGCCGCGAGTGATGACAGCGTGTCACCGATGCGGACTGACCACACCGGATCGTCCGGTGGTGACGGGCTTGAGCCGCGGGAGGTCAACCGGCCGGACAGTGTCCCCGAGGTGAAGGTCGACGACAAGCAGTTCGGCACCAAGGTCGGCAAGCACGCCCAGGACTACGGTCTGAACCCGGGCGACGCCGAGTCCCGGGCGTGGGTCCGGCAGCACGTCGACGACATCTCCCGCACGCCCAACGAGGTCCGCCAAGGCCCCTGGAACCCGCAGGGTGGCGGGGGCAGCGACTACTATTTCCTCCGGAAGGGCGAAGACGTGGTGGTCACGAAGAGTGATGGAACGTTCGTCACCGTCCTCAAGGGCGGCCAGTCCAACGGCTGGTTCAACGGCGCCACTCCGGTGAAGTGAGGACACGATGACCATCGATTTCCGCGCGTACCTCGGCGACACTCTGGCTGGCGTGCGCCGGATCCATCACGCCGTCGGCGAGACCGTGGAGCGGTCGGTCGGCGCCGTGGAGTTCCGGTTCGAGTCCAGCCGAGTGCTGTTCATGGACTCCGGCCCGGACGGCGAGTCGATCCGGATGTCGGCCGAGGCATGGGTGGACCCGTTCGAGGGGAACATGACCCCGGAGAACGTCGAGTTCGTCAGGCGGTCTGGCAAGCTCACCGCGTTCGACGTGTCCGACGAAGAGCCGTTCGCGTCGCTGATCGGCACGAAGGTGATCGATCTCGCCCCGATGATGGCCCTGTCCGACAAGGTCATCGGCTGCGTCGTCAACATCCACGGGGTCTTCGTCGCCGTCTACGCCAACTTCGACGAGTGCTACGTCGTCCGGCTCCCGTAGTCCACCAGGCAGGACCGCCGGACGGCCGTGTTCAACCGCTGTTGACGGTCCTCGGCCTCGACGGTGACGCCATTACTCGTACAACCGAAGCCGCGCAGACCGCGTCTTCGACGACAAACGACTCCGCCATCCCCGACCGAGGAACCATCCACCGAGAACAGCACCAGAAGCGATCGAGGACCGATCCGCGTCGTGCACGGCTTGGTGATTGACGCACTCTGCCACCACCGACCCCACAGCTCAACCGGCGGCAAGCCGCCGGTCACCCGGCTGACCAACCTCCCTGGACATCCCAATTGGACCTGTGTAGTGGCCAGCGTCGAGTGGGACGATGTGGATCATTGTTGCCTCGGTGTCGCCTGCCGTGAGCAGTCGTCGCACTGCTCGGGCATGACGTCGTGGCCGCCGACGAGGTGCCTGCGTCCGGACTCGCTCATGCCGCCAAGCACGCTCATGTGCATCTTGGGAGGGGTTGCGCGGGTCGTACTTACCGCCCAATTCCGACCGACAGGTCCACCCTCATACGCCGCGAAACGCGGTGCGATCAGCGACGGTGGACACTTTCGTCGGGTGATTGCGGCGAGGAACACGCCCGGGAGCGGGAGTGCGACATCGAAGACCTCGGCCCACACTGTCAGCCTGTCGCGATGGGCGAGGTCGGCGGGGCTGGGGGCGAGGATCAGGACCACCGTGGCGGCCCGGAAGAGCCAGCCGCGGGCTTCGAGACGGCGCTTGAACGCGCGGTTGGCCAAGGTGGCGGCGACGATGACGAACAGGGTGCCGAGGGCCATCGTAGCGATGGCGACCGTCTCCTCACCGCTGCCGGTGGCGAACGGGGAGGAGACGGTGCCCCAGACCTTGGCGCGGACGAAGTAGCTGAAGAGGCATCCGACGTCCTCTTCACCGGCGGCGACCCTCTTATCATGTCGGCAGCCAGGCAGGAGTCCTGGGTTGATCCCCTGCTGAAGCACGACTTCGACCACATCAGGAACCTACGGTTCGGCACCAAGGCGCTCTCATATTGGCCGTACCGCTTTTTCGCCGACGGCGACGCGGATGATCTATTGCGACTCTTCGAACGCTGCGTCGATGCCGGGCGACATGTCGCGCTCATGGCTCACTTCTCCCATCCGAGAGAATTGGAAACCGACGCGGTACGCACCGCGATCAGCCGCATCCGATCCACCGGGGCAGTGATCCGCGCCCAAGCCCCTGTCGTGCGACATGTCAATGACGACGCGGAGACGTGGGCTTCGATGTGGCGGGAATTGGTACGTCTCGGCGCGATGCCGTACTACATGTTCGTCGAGCGGGACACCGGAGCCCGCAGCTACTTCGAGCTTCCCCTGCTGCGCGCGTTCGAAATCTACCGCGACGCGTTCAGCAGGGTGTCCGGGTTGGAGCGGACCGCGCGGGGGCCGGTGATGTCGACCGCGCCGGGTAAGGTACTGATCGACGGTACGGTCCAACTCGGCTCCGGTCCGGCATTCGCGTTGCGCCTACTGCAGGCGAGGAAGCGTTCGTGGCTGGCACGCCCGTTCTTCGCCCACTTGGACGAGCACGCCGTGTGGTTCGACGATCTGCGCCCGGTCGACGGAGACCGTTGGTTCTGGGAGGAGTCGCACGGAGACGATGACCTCACGTTCGACTCCATGCCTGCCTGAACCTGGCGGGCGCTCCAACGGAAACAGTGCCCGCTCCGCCCGAGGCGGGGACATCGGAGGTTCGGCGGTCGCAGCCGAGTGCCGCACGCTCACGCGGTCCGAGGCGGGCACATCCGCCGTTTTGTCGTCCTCCGGGTTACCGCGCTCGCGAGCGCGGCTCGGGAGGCCAACCCCACCTTCGCGTATCGCCGTGGTGGAGCGTGTATTAGCCATCGGGGACTGTGGTGGTCGAAATGCTGTCACGGGCTGTGAGCTGCGGGTTCAGGCGGCTGGCTGGTAGTGGTTGAGCAGTCCCGCGAGTCGTTGTGTACGTGTGATCCGGTCGGTCGGGGTAGGACGGGGACTCAATTCCGGATCATCGTCGGGTGCTTGTAGTTCTATGCGGTGGCCTTGGTGGCTGCGGTTGGCGTTGTAGTGCTCGACGTAGGCGCCCAGTACGTGCTGAAATTGACTTTGGCCGGTGATGAGTAGCCGGTCGGTGCATTCGCGTCGCCGTTTACGGTGCGGGTGGAACTGTTGCCCGCGTTGTCGTAGCCGAAGGTCGACGAGGTGGTGCAGGCAGGCCCCGACACCGTCGTCGAGGTCAGCGCGTGCGGGCGGACCGCACCGGCGCCCGAGGTCGGGTAGGTGTACCCCGTCGTGGTGTCGGCCTGGCCGATGCCGTGCTGGACCTGGCCGGTGCGCAGCCCGATGTCGTTGAACGTCCACGACGTCCAGTACGGCGAAGCGCCGCCGACCGTGGTTGAGCCCGGCGTCGTGCTGGGCTGGCCCGCGCAGTTGTCGGTCGCCGTCCACGCCCGGCCAAGCCGCAGGTCGATTCCGTCGCGAAAGGAAACCCAAGCCAAATTGGCGGCGCTGAAGTCATTACGTTCGAAACGGTTGCGGCCGTTCAGCTCCGACATCAGTGAAAGTCCTGATCAAGTTGGAGCAACTCCTGGTGGACGCGATCGGGCGTCGGTGATGCGATATAGCGCCTGATAGCGCACGAGAGCCTGTTGCCACACATCTCCGTGCGTCCTGCTGTCGACCAGGCAGTTGAAAGACCTGAGCCGGTCGATCGAGGATATCGGCTTCGTAGTACTTGAGTCCTGGCTCGCGACAACCACCGAGCGACTTCTGATGGTAGTCCAACGTTTGCTCGTCGTGGCCGCGAGGTGGGAAAAGCGGCCCAGGTTGTCTGGTTTCCCGGCCGCCACGTGCTCGTTGCCGTGGGATCGGCCCAAAGCGAGGGCGGTCTCGCAGTAGCCACATCTTAGATCGTGGGCCTGTTCTTCGCGGTGGTCGGCACGCTCGACCAAGACGAGTGCCTGTTCCAGATGGCGTACGCCCTCCGCGTGAGAGCCGGATCAAGTCGTGCTCCTGCACCAAGTGGGCATTTCCAGCTCCTGCAAAGCAGACCTGACGCGAGAGTTGGACATCGCGGTGAGGCCGACGGCGGCCTGCAAGCTGAGTTGAGAACCAGACTCGGGTTCCGAACTCACATCGGACATCCCCACCCCCGTGAGACCGGGAGATCCGAGCGTAGTGACGGCGCGCGCCTGCAGTCACGAACCCGTGCAGTATGGGCAACCGGGCATCCACGCGGGGGCCGAGTCGACACGGCGAACACTGATCACCGGCGCTGGAACACCGTTGTCGAGACAGGCCCGGCGCATGCACCGGATGGGTGATGTTGGTTGAACGATGGTGTGCGGCCCGCTATGCAGGGCACAGAGGTCATTGCTCACCCACGGAGGTGATGCGTGATGTCGCACGACGTCAGCGGGTCCGCGCTCCCCGGCGGGGGGCCCAGGGAATCCGTTGCCTTGGACGGCCACGGGTTGACCTTGGGCGAGGTGTTCCGGTGCGCCAACAACCCCGGTGCGTTCACCTACCTCCTGGATGACCGGACGCGGGTCCGGATGGACCGGTCGGTGAGTGCGCTGGAGCGGCTGATCGCGACGGGGTCGACGGTCTACGGGGTCACCACCGGGATCGGTGACAGCGGCGACCGGCGGATCGCGACCGAGAAAAGCGAGGCGCTGCAACGGAACCTGGTGCGCCTTCTCCGGGTCGGCGCGGGCTCTTGTGCGCCGCCGGAGGTGGTTCGGGCGACGATGCTCATCCGGGCCAACAGCGCCGCGCGGGGCTACTCGGCGATCAGGCCGGGGGTTGTGCGGACGCTGTTGAGACTGCTCGAAGAAGACGTCCTGCCGGACATCCCCGAACGCGGATCGGTGGGTGCCAGCGGCGATCTCGCGCCGCTGAGCTATCTCGCCGCCGCCCTCATCGGCGAGGGAACGGTCAGGCACGCGGGCCGGGAGACCACGGCGGCGAACGCGATGCGCGAACTCGGTCTGCCGCAGGCGCGGCTGCGCGCGAAAGAAGCACTCGCCCTGGTGAACGGCACGTCCTTCATGGCGGCCTACGCGGCCGTCGCACACGCGGAGGCGACGGAGCTGGCGCTGGTCGCGGAGCTGTGCACGGCCCTGGCGACCGAGGTTCGCCGGGGCCCGGTCGAGCAGTTCGCCGCCGCCGCGCACGCGCACAAGCCGCACCCGGGTCAGCGAGCGAGCGCCCGGCGCGTTGAACGCCTGCTGGCGGGTTCGGGCCTGGCCACCGGCGCAGGCGCGGAATCGGAACGGCACATCCAGGACCCGTACTCGATCCGCTGCGCTCCCCACGCCATCGGCGTCCTGCGCGACACCCTGTCCTGGACCGGCGACTGGCTCACCATCGAGATCAACTCCTGTACCGACAACCCGCTGATCGACCCGGACACCGGGACCGCCCACAACAGCGGCCACTTCTACGGCGGTCACGTCGCACATGCCGCGCACGCCATCTGCTCGGCCGCCGCGAGCGTCGCCGACCTGCTCGACCGGCAACTCCAACTCGTCGTCGACCACAAGTACAGCCACGGACTCCCACCGAACCTCGTCTCCCCCACCGACCCTGCCGAACGCGGCCTGCACCACGGTTTCAAAGGCGCGCAGGTGGCGGCCTCGGCGTTCACCGCGGAGGCGTTGCACCTGACCATGCCCGCGGGTTCGTTCTCGCGCTCCACCGAGTCGCACAACCAGGACAAGGTGAGCATGGGCACGATCGCCGCCCGGCACGCCCGTGCCGCCGTGCACCTGGCCATCGAGGTCGCCGCGGTGCACCTGCTCGCCTTGGCCCAGGCCGCCGACTTGCGCGGTGCCGACAGCCTCGCACCCGGCACCCGGGCCGTGCACGACGTGGTGCGCCTGCACATCCCGTTCTCCGACCACGATCGCCCGCTCGACGCGGACATCGCCCGCGCCGCCGATCTGATCCGTGCCGGTGGCATGGGTGGTGACGTCTCGCCTGATCGTCGTAGTCAGGGTTCCGGTTGGTGAGCTGTGTCGCGCTCGACTCCGCCGACCAGGTCAACTTCTCGCAGGACCCTCCTCTTGAGTGTTAGTCTTTGACCACGATTGACGAGGTCATTCCGAGATGGGCGATCAGACCTTCTCGAGTAGCCATCGGATGCTTCGCGCTCGCGATAGCAGCGCCCCACTGGATCGGGGTACTCATTGAGCCCTTTTCATCCTGTGGTGGTTTCGTGGTTCTGCAGTACGTGGATGGCTTTGGCGAGTCGGCCGATGCGGCGTGGGCTGACTCGGACTTTGCGCAGGATGCGCCAGGTCTTGAGTTGGGCGTTGGCGCGTTCGCCGGGGCCTCGAAGGCGGGCGTGGGCACGGTTGGCGTCCTTCTGTGACTCGGGTTTGTTCTTGCCCTTGTAGGGGGTGATGACGTGCCGGCGGGTGGGGTCGTAGCCGTGATAGCCCTTGTCGCCCAACGCGATCAGCCCGGTATCGCGCAGAGCGGCGAGAATCTGCCAGATCCGGGCCGCGGCGGTGTCGTGGGTGCTGCCGGGCAGATCGCCCGACACCCACAGGATGGTGCCGTCCGGTGACGCGAGGACCTGCAGGTTCATCCCGTGCATCCGGTGTTTGCCCGAGTAGAACGGTCGGTCCGCGGCGATCCGGTCGATCGGGATCAGCGTGCCGTCGATCACCACGAAGGCCGTGCCCCGCCGTTTCGCCTCCCTCAGCGCCTCGCGTAGTTTCGGGGACCGTCGTGCGAGCAGTTCCACGGTCTCGCCGACGTAGCGCCAGCAGGTCGTGGTCGAGACCCCGAACCCGGCGCCGACCTCGGCGAACGGCTCACCCTTACGCAGGTACACCAGCACCAGCAGGGCCTGTTCACCCGGGTCGAGCTTGCGCCACACCGAGCCCATGTCCCTGCGATGGGCGCGGATCAGACCGGACACGAAGGTCAGGGTCCGATGTGACAACGGCAGAGCGGCACGGTAGAACAGCATCTGAAGCCCCTGGGTGCTACAGGACGATCTTGGTCGAGAGTTCTGCTACCAGGGGCTTCGCCACATCCAGGCGTCGACGCGCCGGTGGTCATCAACCTGTTATCCGCAAGAACCCCTGCCCGCCAACACATCCAGCCCAGGATGAAAAGGCTCATTGATCAGGAAAGTGGTCGTCGTCGGCGGCGGTACCGCGGGGTGGATGACCGCCTCGTACCTGAAAGCAGCATTCGGTGACCGGATCTCGGTCACGCTCGTCGAGTCCGGGAAGATCGGCACCATCGGCGTCGGCGAGGCGACCTTCAGCGATATCCGGCACTTCTTCGAGTTCCTCGACCTCAAGGAAGAGGACTGGATGCCCGCATGCAACGCCACGTACAAACTGGCGGTGCGGTTCCAGGACTGGCGCGGGCCTGGTCATCACTTCTACCACCCCTTCGAGCAGATGCAGTCGGTCAAGGGGTTCCCGTTGACCGACTGGTGGTTGCGGGGCGGGCCGACTGACCGGTTCGACTCGGACTGCTTCGTGCTGGCATCGCTCTGCGACGCCGGGCGCAGCCCGCGTCACCTGGACGGATCGTTGTTCAAGCGGGGATCCGGCGACGAACCCCTCGGTCTCACCATGTCCGAACACCAGGGCAAGACGCAGTTCCCGTACGCCTACCACTTCGAGGCCGCGTTGCTGGCGAAGTACCTCACCGGGTACGCGACCGACCGCGGCGTGCGGCACGTGATCGATGAGATCTCCGACGTGCGGCTCGACGACCGCGGCTGGATCGACCACGTGCTGGCCAAGGAGCACGGCGAGTTGCACGCCGATCTGTTCGTCGACTGCACCGGCTTCCGGGGCCTGCTGCTGAACAAGGCGCTCAAGGTCCCGTTCGTGTCCTATCAGGACACCTTGCCGAACGACAGCGCGGTCGCCATGCAGGTACCGCTCGACATGAAGGAGTTCGGCATCCGGCCGTGCACCACGGCGACCGCCCAGGGCGCGGGCTGGATCTGGACGATCCCGTTGTTCGGCCGGATCGGCACCGGCTACGTGTACGCCAAGGACTATTGCACGCCCGAGGAGGCCGAGCGCACCCTGCGCGAGTTCGTCGGCCCGGCGGCGGCCGAGGTCGAGGCCAACCACATCCGGATGCGGATCGGCCGCAGCGCGCAGGCGTGGCAGCACAACTGCGTCGCGATCGGACTCTCCAGCGGTTTCGTCGAGCCCCTGGAGTCGACCGGGATCTTCTTCATCCACCACGCGATCGAGCAACTGGTCCGGCACTTCCCAGACGCGGATTGGCATCCGAGGCTGCGCGAGCAGTACAACTCCGCCGTCGCGCACGTGATGGACGGCGTCCGCGAGTTCCTCGTGCTGCACTACCGCGGCGCCGCACGTCATGACACGCAGTACTGGAAGGACACCAAGACCCGCGAGCTCCCGGACGGATTGGCCGAGCGGATCGAGCACTGGCAGGTGCAACTCCCCGACACGGAGAACGTATTTCCGCACTACCACGGCCTGGCACCGTACTCGTACATGTGCGTCCTGATCGGCACCGGCGCC
The DNA here is from genome assembly GCF_000482865.1 of Actinokineospora inagensis DSM 44258. Taxonomy (GTDB): domain Bacteria; phylum Actinomycetota; class Actinomycetes; order Mycobacteriales; family Pseudonocardiaceae; genus Actinokineospora; species Actinokineospora inagensis. The sequence goes on from NZ_AXWW01000026.1 coordinate 31,613, forward strand.
ATTGCGCTCCGGCCCTCGCCCGCGCTGAGCCTCACCGACGACACGGCAGCGCGCAAGAGGTTCGCGGAGATCCGCGACAAGGCTCGCCACCTCGTCAGCACATTGCCTTCGCAGTACGAGTACTTCACCGAGATACGCCGCACATGAACGTGGCGGACTTCCTACTGCGCGGCACGCACGCGGCGGCGGCGCTGACCGTCGTACTGGCCGTCGGCCGACTCGGCCGCGCTGCCGCCCGGCGGCTGCGCCAACCGGAGGTGATCGGCGAGATCGTCGCGGGCCTGGTCGCCGGGCCCGCGGCGGTCGCGGTGCTGGGTGCCCGGACGTTCGCCGTCATGCTGCCCGGCCGGGTCGTCGATCTGCTGAAGCTGTGCGCCGAGGTCGGGCTGGTCCTGTTCCTGCTCGGGCTCGCGCACAGGTTCCACCAGGGCGAACAGCGACCGCCGCGCCGCGCGGCCTACTGGGTCGTCGCGGGCGGGCTCGCACCCGCGCTGCTCTCGGGTGTCGCGTTCGCGGGGTGGATCCTGCTCGCCGAAGACCACGACGTACGCGGGAACGCCCCGTTACCCGCGTTCTTGCTGATGTGCGGAGTGGCGCTCTCGATCACGGCGGTGCCGGTGCTGGCCCGAATCCTCGCCGACCGCGGTGCCACCGACACCTCCGAAGGCCGGTTGTCGATGACCGCCGCGGTCGTCATCGACACCGTCGGCTGGCTGCTGCTCTCAGCGACCGTTGGCCTGGCTTCCGGGCGGCCGCACGGACTCCTGCAAGCCATCGCGGTGCTCACCTGCGGCGTGCTGGTCGCGTCGGCCGTGCGGTACGCGCTGCGCGGCCAAGCCGCCACCGCCCTGTGCCGGAGTGCGCCCGCGATCACCGCCGTGTTCCTCGCCGTGCTCGCCTTGGCGGTCGCCCTGGGCGTTGAACACCTCGGTCTGACCGCCATCCTCGGCGCCGTCCTGATCGGACTCGCGGTGCCCGCCGACGACTCGTGGGCACGGGTCGTCGCCTCGGTGACCAGGGTCGGCCGCGCACTGGTCCCGGTGTTCTTCGTCGTGACCGGGCTGACCGTGTTCGCCGCCGGGATCGGCACGTTGTCGTGGTCGCTGATCGTCGTCGCGACCGTCTTCGCCGTGGTCGGCAAAGGCGCGGGCAGCTACCTCGGCGCGCGCATGGCGGGCGAGGACAGCCGTACCGCGGCGAAGGTCGGCGTCTTGATGAACACGCGTGGCCTCACCGAACTCATCGTGCTCAAGGTCGGCCACGACACGGGAATCCTGACCCCACCGGTGTTCGTCGCGCTCGTCGTGATGGCGGTGGCGACCACCTCGGTGACCGGCCCACTGCTGCTGGTGCTCGACCGGTGCGTGCCAAGGACCGCTGCCGACACCGAGGGAACAGCCGGATGAACGACTCGACCGGCCGGGGTGGCCGCGGTGACCGGGTTCGACCGATGGAGACGTCATGCCCTTCGACGCACGCGCGTTCAGCTTCAGCAATACGAGCCTTGTCGTCGATCCATACCCGGTCTACGCGGAGATCCGCGAACGCGAACCGATCCACCACTCGCGGATGTACGGCGGTTCCTGGCTCCTGTTCTCCTACCAGGACGCCGCCGCCCTCGCGCGCGACCCCAGGCTGACCAACAACCGCGCCACGCTGCCCATCATGGCCCTGCCCGAGCACCAGCGCGGTGAGTTCGACGAGTTCGTCACGTTCCTGCGCATGTGGACCGGGTTCCTCGAAGGCGAGGAACACACGGTCCGGCGGGCGCGGATGGACGAAGCCTTCCGGGTGCTCACCCCGTCGCTCGTCGCCGAGGTGGTGCGGGGCGTGGTCAACGGGCTCATCGACGGATGGGACGGACGCGATCAGGTCGACCTGGTGGCCGACTTCGCTCGGCCGATGCCCGCGATGGTGCTCACCACCCTCATCGGAGCCCCGCAGAGTGATCACGAACAGTTGGACCGCTGGTCCGACGACCTCGTCTACCTGTTCGGCGCCAGCGCACTCACCGTCGAGGACGTCCGGCGCGGCTGGGCAGGCGGTAGGGCCCTGATGGCCTACCTGCGCGAACTCGCCGCCGACACGGGCGGGCTTCCCCACCGCGGCCTGCTGGGGGAACTGATGGCACAGCGGGACGGCGGGTTCGGCTTCACCGCGGCCGAGGCCTGCGCGCAGTGCGTGATGATGATGTTCGCGGGGATCGAGCCCGCCCGCCATCTGATCGGCAACGCGATGATGGCCCTGCACCGGTTCCCGGACCAGCGACGGCTGCTGGTGGACGCCCCGCGCCTGTGGCCCGCCGCGGTGGAGGAGTTCCTGCGCTTCGACCCACCTGTCCAGTACATCGGGCGGCTGGCCGCCGAGTCGTTCACCTTCCGCGGCCACGATTTCGAGAAGGGGCAGCCGGTGCTGCCGTTCATCGGATCGGCCAACCGCGACCCGGACCAGTTCACCGACCCGGACGTGCTCGACATCCGCAGACGCCCCAGACACCTGTCGTTGGGCGGCGGAGCGCACCGCTGCATCGGCGCGGGGGTCGTGCGGATCCAGACCGCGGTCGCCCTGCGCACCCTGCTGGACCGGGTCCCCGACATCGCTGTGCGCGAGGACCCGCCGCCGAAGTGGAACGCCTACTTCGGCTTCCACGGATTGGAGTCCCTGACCGTGTCCACATCGCACGTCGAGCGAAGAACCCCCAGGAGGTAACCCGTCATGGACAAGGCGATCGACTACGACGTGGTCATCATGGGTGGCGGACCCGCGGGCGCCACGCTCGGCGCGTTGCTGGCCCGCCGCCCGGGGCTGCGCGTCGCGATCTTCGACAAGGAGCGGTTCCCGCGCGAGCACATCGGTGAGTCGTTCGCCCACACCATGATCCCGGCACTGGAGCAGAGCGGCGCGCTGGCCAAGGTGCTGGCGAGCGACTGCTGGGTCAAGAAGTTCGGCGGCGGCCTGTTCAACTGGGGCGACACGCCCATGTTCGCCTTCTTCGACCAACCCAACTACCGCCGCGACGGCGTGCACCGCTTCGCCGTCCACGTGAACCGGGCCGAGTTCGACCACGTACTGCTCCGGCACGCGGCCGACTCCGGTGTCGAGGTGTTCGAGGGAACCCCGGTCAGCCAGGTCGATTCCGACGACGACGGCTGCACGGTGACGCTCAAGGACGGCACCGCGGTCCGGTCGCGCTACTTCGTCGACGCGTCCGGCCGTCGCAACAGCATCGCCACCAAGCAGAAGCGGCAGTGGCTCTCCGGATACCGCAACATCGCCATCTGGCAGCACTTCACCGGCGGCAAACCGGTGCAGTCCCTGCCCGGCGACTGGAACATCTTCCGTGCGAACGACCTGTCCCCGATCGGCTGCTTCGCCTTCCGCGACGGCTGGTGCTGGTACATCCCGGTCCGCAAGGTGGTCAACGGCGAGCGCAGGCGGACCTACTCGATCGGCATCGTCACGATCCCGGAGATCCTCAAGCGGGACGGCTACGACCTCACTGACCAGAGCACGTTCGTCAAGACCATCAAGTCCGTGCCCTACCTGCGGGACCTGATCGCCGATGCCGAACCGGTCGCGGACGGCATGCTCACCGCGACGAACTACTCGATGATCAACGGCCAGTTCGCCGACTACGACAAACGATGGCTGCTCGTCGGCGACGCCGCGTACTTCGTCGACCCGCTGTTCTCCTCCGGAGCCGGATTCGCCACCACCATGGCCGTCAACGCGGCCACGGTCCTGGACCGCACACTCGCGGGCGACCTCGATGACCGCGACCTCCGCGACCTGTGGGACGACTACGACGACGGCTGGCACAACATGGCCGAGACCTTCGCCCTGGCGATCGACCAGTGGTACCACGCGCTCGGCAAGAGCGACCCGGACAGCGTCTACTGGACCCACCGCGGCACCAGCCCCGATCTCGACATCCAGCCACGCACCTTCGACGTGCTGATCAACACCGCGGTCACCGCGCACGTCCTGCAGAACATCGTCGACACCCGGGTGGACGGCCTCGCCCCGCCCCCGGTACACGGCGAGGGACCACTGTCCCGGGTGATCGAACACGACCGACACCCGAAGGCGGACCCGGACGCCCCACTCGCGTTGGCCCCGAACGTGTTCGTGCGCAAGGGAATCGGCCTGGACGTGCCCGGGTTCAAGGGATTCCTCCCAGTACCGCCGTTCGACAGCGAGATCGACGAGCGCACCAGGGCCGCCGTCGCGAAGTACTGGTCCGACCCGATCGCCCACCACGACGCCATCCCCTCCCCGGTGGCCGAACCCACCACCGCCTACCGCTTCTCGTTCACCGACGACGACACCCGCACCCGCATCCGCGGACTGGACCGCGAGGGAACTGCGCGGCTGCTCGCACTCCTGGCCACCAAACCGACCACGCGCCAACTGGCCGGGCAACTCTCCCCAATCCAACAACACCTCCTGCGACGCCTCATCCGTGCCGGACTGGTCACGACATCCGCTACCACGTGATTGCGTTACAGGCACAACTCCCAGTCCTCCTGCACTGGTCGAAAATGCCTGTCAACCCGATCCCCGTCGCATGCCCTGAACCATCCGGCAGACCGAGCCGGACCGCGTGTCTGTTCATACGTTTTGTGACCGGGTTACAGTTTTCGCCGCGATCTTGGCTGAACCTGTGTTGCTCCCGTCAGCGCAAGGGCTTGAACCGAAGTCCGCAATGGTGCTTGCGGGTATTTCGCCGGAGCGGAAACTCGGCAACGATACGAGTCGTGTCCTGCGGCAAGTAGGCCGCACCACTTCAACGAACGGGACGATTTCATGAAACGTGTCATGACCGGGTTTGTGGTCGTCGCGACCGGTCTTCTCGCCACGGGGATGTTCGCAGGCACCGCGAGCGCGGATGGCCCGCCGCGCCCGCCCGGCGTACCGGCGAACTACGTCTACTACAAGGACATCCGCGGCGGCATCGGTGAGTGCAACAGCGCGGGCGCCTACTTCGTGCAACAGGGCTTGATCAAGTCCTTCATCTGCGACCAGATCCAACCACCCACAGCAACCGCGGCGGGCGACAGCGAACTGTGGGCATACCTGCCCTGAGCGCGCCACACCGACTGCGCCCAGCGGGAGGGTACCGAAGTCGACCACCCGCATGCCTGCCGAGTCCCGGTCGATCATGAGCGACTCGATCGCACGCAGGAGCCGCGATAAGAGGTGCGTCAACCAGCCGCGCAGCCACCATCAACAAGCCGGCTCGCGCCCTGAACTGCTGACGCGGCCCGTCACCTGACCCGGAAACCCAGCGGGGAGGCGCCCGCCGAGCGGGAAGCGGTGGACGCCCGCATCCGCGCACTCAAGCCGAACCCCACCACGCTGTGAACCGGCGCGACCTCGGGTCGAAGGGCGGACGCCCGCCTGCCTTCGACCCGAGGTCTGCGACAGCGCAATGCCGTGGAATGTGGCATCAAACGCAACTGCGGCATGGCCACCCGCTGGGCGAGGCAGGCCGTGCGCTACCAGGCGATCAACGAATGGTTCTGACTCACTTACCGGACGCGTCTCGGGCGGCGGCTCGCCGGTCCAGCCAGTTCAGGATCGCCTGGTTCGTTTCGTCCGGCTTTTCCTGCTGGATCCAGTGACCGCAGTCCAGGTCGACCACTTCCACGTTGGGCACGAACTCGGCCAGTCGTTCCGACTTCAGGATCGTGTCACGCTCGCCGTAGATCATGAGTGCGGGCTGCCGGATGACCGGGTCCACGTCGGCCACCAGACGCCAGTTGCGGTCGAGGTTGCGGTACCAGTTGATGCTGCTCGTGAAGCCTGTCGACTCGAAGGCGGAGACGAAGACGGCCAGTTCGCTCTCGCTCATGACGGGCTCGCCGAGGGGTGTCTCCGCTCTGGCGAGATCGATCATCGTCATACCCGGCTGAGGCGGTGCCGGGGGCAGGTTCTTCCGGAACATGTTGCGCAGGAACTGGGCCGTGTGCTCGTCGAGCACGGCGTCTGCGACGCCCGGCTGCCGGTTGAAGTGGACGAAGTAGAAGTCGCCGCCGAGCACGGCCTCCATGAACTCGATCCAGGGCATCTCCCCGCGCTCTTGGTAGGGCAGGCTCAGCGCCACCACGCCGTTCACCCGGTTCGGGTGCAGCAGGGTCAGGCCCCAGACGACGAACGCGCCCCAGTCGTGGCCGACGAACGTGGCGTCCGCGTAGCCGTAGTGATCGAGGAGTGCGACGAGGTCACCCGACAGGTGCTCGATGTCGTAGTCCGTCACGTCGGCAGGACGGGACGAGTTGCCGTAGCCCCGCTGGTTCGGGACGATGACGTGGTAGCCCGCCGCGGTCAGGGCCCGCACCTGGTGGCGCCAGGAAAAGGCATGCTCCGGCCAGCCGTGGCAGAGCACGATGGGCTTTCCCGCGTTCTCTCGGCCCGCTTCGAAGACCTCGAGTTCCACACCGTTGACGGGGACAATGGTGGGTTCGGGAAAGTCGGTCGGATTGAACATCGTATTTCCTCTCGGTCGCTTGGGGCGTCAGCGTCGGTGCGACTGACGGCCGATGCGGTCATGTCGCCATCGTGCCGGTGGAAACAGGTCACCCAATGACCGGTTTTCTGTGGGAGTGTTGGCGGTATGCGAGCCGACCGGCTGATGGCCATCCTCCTGCTGCTGCAACAGCGCGAGCAGCTCACAGCGGCGGACGTCGCCCGGGAGCTGGAGGTGTCCGAGCGCACCGCCCGCCGTGACTTCGACGCCCTGGCCATGGCAGGCGTGCCCGTCTACTCCATACAGGGCCGGGGCGGCGGCTGGCGCCTCGTGGGCGGCGCCCGCACCGACCTGTCCGGGCTGACCGCGACCGAGGCCCGCGCCCTGTTCCTGGTTGCAGGCCCGGCCTCGGCCGCGAGGCCACCCGTGAAAGCAGCGCTGCGCAAGCTTGTCCGTGCCCTGCCGGAGCCTTTCCGGGTGCAGGCCGAGGCGGCAGCGGCGTCGTTGGTCACGGACCCGCAACGGTGGGGGTCGGGTCGGATCCAGCACCGGCCGCCGCCCCGCTTCCTCGACGAACTCCAGGACGCGGTGATCCGCGGCGTCCAGGTGCGGCTCGGCTACGTCGACGGCAACGGCGCCGAAACCGAGAGAACCACCCACCCGCTGGGCATCGTCGCCAAGGGCGCGTCGTGGTACCTCGTCTGCAACACCGACGCAGGCAGGCGGACCTTCCGGATCGACCGCGTGTCGTCCGCCGACCCGACCGACGATCCCGTACACCGACCCGACGACTTCGACCTCGCCGAGAGCTGGCGCGATATCGCCGACGAGGTCGAACGCAGGCGGACCCCCCTCGAAACCCAGGCGACCTGCACACCCGACGGGATAGCCCGGCTCCGGATGGTGCTCGGCGACCGGCTCGAGATCGGAGGCTCCACCACCGACGGCCGCATCGAGGTCGTGATCCGCGGCTACAACGAGTACGCGCTCGCCGGCGAGCTCGCCGGACTGGTCGAATGGCTCGAGGTGACCGGCCCCACGGGTGTGCGAGACCACTTGGCCTCGATCGGCAAAGCACTCGTCGAGCTGTACGGCTGAGACCTGCCCGTCGCCGATCTTCTTACTCGGCTCAGTGTCTCTGACCTGCGGGTTAGGCAGCAGCGAGCCTGTACTCGTTCGCTCGCGGGCAGCGCGCAGCGATCTTCACGACCTCGATACCGGAGTCCGCCCAGGACACCGTCGAACGCCGCAGTGAACTGCCCGCCACGATCGCGGTACACCCGTTGCGCCCCAGCGTCGGCGAACCTGCCCAACACGTCGGTGCGCTGGTCGGTTGACCCCTGCACGTTGATCTCGTCGAGTACCTCGGCGGTGCGGGTTCGCGGGAACCGGCGCGGGCTGGACGGGGCCGATTGACCGTGCGGTGTACGAGCTTTGCCGGTGGGATGAGGGCCGGTTGGAGTCACTGTGGGTGAGGGGGTGAACACGCAGGATGTCGGGGGCGATCAGCTGGGTGGATGGGTCGCGACGGCGCGGGTCCGACTGGGGAGGGGGAGTTCTATGCACAAGCCAGGGGGTGGCGATCTCGCACGTGCCCCAGTTGCGCGGGCGGCACTTCCGCAATGACGGCATCGGCAACTTCACGGAGGTCTGAGCAATGGCGAAGAAACTCGGCGTCCTCGGCGTGGCCGCGGTGCTCACGCTGGCCTTGGCGTCCCCGGCGAGCGCGGGCGAATGGAACGCGCCGTTCTCTGGTGACGTCGACGGCGACGGGCGGGCCGACGTGGTCACCCTCACCGGCAGTGTGGGCTCGACGTGCACGTTGCAGATCGCCCACGGCCTGCCCGGTGGCGGGTACGGCGCCGCGATCACCTACAGCTTCCCGAATCCCCTCCAGTACCCGGTGTGCGGCGACATGGGCGAGGTCGTCGACCTCGGCGGTGACGGCACGAACGAGATCGTGACCACCGACTACGACGCGTTCGACACCGCGTACGCCTTCTACGTGCTGCGCCAAACGGACCCGACAACGGTGACCTTCGTCAGCAGGGAATACGGGGACATCATGCCGAACCGAATCTGGCAGACCGACTTCAACCACGACGGCCGCCAGGACATTTGCACGTACACCGACCAGGGCCGGGGCGTCGACTACTACCTCAACACCGAGTCCGGCGGGCTTTTGTGGCTCTTTTGAGATACGGGTCGAGCCACTGGAACACTTCACGCCGGGTGGATGAGGCGGCTTTCGTAGGCGAAGATCACGGCCTGGATTCGGTCGCGGAGTTCGAGTTTGTGCAGGATTCGGCCGAGGTGGGACTTCACGGTCGCCTCCGCGAGGCTCAGGGTGGCGGCGATCTCGGCGTTGGACAGGCCGGAGCCCACCTGGACGAGCACTTCGCGCTCACGGGCACTGAGCTTGCCCAGCCGCTCGTCGCGGGCGGTGGTGACGGCGTCGGGGATGTGCGGGCGGAACTTCTCCAGCAGGCGGTGGGTGACGCGGGGGGAGACCACCGCGTCGCCCGCGGCCACGGTGCGGATCGCGGCGAGCAGTTCCTCGGGCCTGGTGTTCTTCAGCAGGAAGCCCGAGGCCCCGGCTTTGAGCCCGGCGAAGGCGTACTCGTCCAGGTCGAAGGTGGTGAGGATCAGCACCCTGGTCTGCGGGCGCGTCCGGACGATCTGCCGGGTCGCCTCGATCCCGTCGGTTCCCGGCATCCGGACGTCCATGATGACGACGTCGGGGCGCAGGTCGGCGGCGAGGCGGATGGCGGTGGCGCCGTCCTCGGCCTCGCCGACCGACTCCAGGTCCGGCTGGGCCGCCAAGACCATGCTGAACGCCATGCGCAGCAGCGCCTCGTCGTCGGCGATCAGGACGCGGACCGTCACGGGACGCCGCCGAAGACGAGGCGCGTGTGCACTCCCCAGCCGCCGCCGGGGAGCGGTCCGGCCAGCACCGTCCCCCCGTAGTCCGCCGAACGCTCGCGCATGCCGGTGATGCCGTGGCCGTAGGTGGTGACGGGAGGAGCCGGCGGGCCGGTGTCGGTGACGTCAACCGTGACGGTCTCGGCGGCGCACTCGATCCGGACCTTCGCGCACGTGCCGGTGGGGGTGTGCTTGAGGGTGTTGGTCAGGGCCTCTTGCACCAGCCGGTAGACGGTCAGTTGCGCGGTCGCGGGTATGTGCGCGTGGCCGCCGTCGATGTCGAGGCCGGTGGGGAGCCCCGCGGCGCACATCTGGCCCGCGAGGGTCTCCAGTTGTGCGATGCCGGGCAGCGGGTGGCGCGCCGCGTCCGGCTCGTCGGTGCGCAGGACGCCGAGTGAGCGCCGCATGTCGGTCAGCGCCTGCCTGCCCGTTTCGGAGACCTGGAGCATCGCGGTGGTGGCCTTGTCCGGCGACCGGTGCTGCGCGTAGACGGCGGCGTCGGTGAGCGCGACCATGACGGACAGGTTGTGGGTGACGATGTCGTGCATCTCCCTGGTGATCCTGGCCCTTTCCTCGGCGACGGCCCGGTCCCGCACGGCACCCAGGTAGGCACGTGTGGTCCGGTCGTTCACACCGAGGACAGCCGCGGCGACGACCATCGCGGTGAGCGCGGCGAACGGGGTCAGGAACGCGCTGTCCGTCGCCCAGCGCAGGCAGGCGAGGACGGCCCCGACCTCCACGACGGCGACGGCGACGAGCGTGACGCGCCTGCTCGAGTTCGCGGCCACTGTGTACAGAGCGACCAGCAGTGCGACGTCCGCGGGCAGTTGAATGTCCACAAGCCACTGGACGACGGCCGCGGCCGTCACCACGCCGAACACCGTGAGCGGAGCCCGGCGCCGCCACACCAGGGGCAGCGCGAGTGCGACGGTGAGCGCGGCGGCCACCGGCAACTCCGCGGGCGTCCACATGGTCAGGACGTTCAGCAGGAGAAGCGCAGGTAGCAGCGAGTCCCACGCCGCCTGCGGCAGCCGGGACGCCCAGTGCCGCTCGGTCATCACATGACGATGGTAGGTCGACGGCCCGCCGCGCACATGAGCCCGCCGTCTGACCGCGGCGAGCCGGATTGCGACCACGGTAGGAGTCCCGATACCTCCCGTGGTCGTAGTGCGGCCGCTGATCCGGGCTGCTCGATTGCCACCGGGGACGGCACGGGGACCGCGCCAGGGGAGCGATGTGGGCGCACGGGTCCGGCATCGAATATGACCTGGTGACCGACATCATCTCGGGACTGAACCTGTCCCCACTGGAACTCCTGACGTTGCTCAGCGCCCTCGCGCTGGTGGTGGTGCGCTGGCTGCCCGCCGCCGCCCGCCGACACGTCACCATCGCCTCGGGGGCGGTGTTCCTGCTGTCCGCCATCTTGCTCTGCGTGACCGGGCTCCGCTGGCAACTGCTGCCGGTGCTGGCGGGTGCGATCGTCGCGGCGCCGTTCGCGGTCTCCCCGCTGGTGCGGGGCCGCGCTCGGCGGGTCCGCTGGTGGCTGGCGTTGCCGGGATCGGTGGCCTGCGCCTGCCTGGTCGCCACCGGCCCCGTGGCGGCGTGGGCATTCCCCGTCCCCGTCTTCCCGGAGCCCACTGGCGACTTCGCCGTCGGCACCCGCGTGCTGCAGTGGACCGACCCGGACCGCCCCGAGACCTTCACCGCCGACCCGCAGGACCGGCGCACGGTCGTCGCCCAGCTCTGGTACCCCGCGCGGAACAGCCCGGCGGACGCACCGCGCGCCCAGTACCTCGGCCGCACCGAGGACGAGGCGCGCACCGTCTCCGAAGCACTCGCCGGCGGAGTCGGCCTGCCGGGTTTCCTGTTCGACGGTGTTCCGCTCGCCCGCACCCACGCGGTTCCGGACGCCGCGGTAGCAGATGGGGGACAACGGTTCCCGATCGTGCTGTTCTCGCCAGGGTCCAGCGGAGTGCGCACCCAGAACACCGCGTGGGCGGAGGAACTGGCCAGCCACGGCTATGTGGTCGCCGCGCTCGACCACCCGTACGACTCCGCCGCCGTCGTACTCACCGACGGCCGGACGATCACCAGCGCGACCGTCTCCACCGGCGACCGGGACAAGGACGACAAGCTGGCCGACGACTGGACCGCGATCCGGGCCGCCGACCTCAGCTTCGCGCTGACCCGACTGGAAGGCCTCGACGGCGCCGACCCGCTGGCCGGTCGCCTGGACACCAGCCGAGTCGCCGCGACCGGCCACTCCATGGGGGGCGCCGCCGCACTGCAAGCGGCCAAACGGGACCACCGGTTCACCGCCGTCATCGACCTGGACGGCTACCCCCGCGGCCCCCAATCACCCGACCTCAACCAGCCGACACTCGCGCTCACCCAGGCCATCACCCCGGACACCGATCCGCGCTACCTACCCCAGCTCACCGACGTACTCACGCGCGGCACGGCGAAGAACTACCGCCTCACCATCCCCGGCGCCGCACACCTCACCTTCACGGACGCTCCCCTGTACCTGCCACCGCTCCCCTCGATCGTCGGCTCCCTGGGCCGCACCGAAAGCCCACACGTCGTCGCCGCTACCACTCTCGCTTTCCTGGATTCCGTTCTGCGCAACGGATCCGGTGACCTGGCAGGCACCCTGTCGACCTACGGCGAGCTCAGCGTCTACCACCCTGACAACAACCGCTGACCGGCTCAGGCTGGGATGCCACCATCCCGCCCGGGGACCGGAAGATGGCGGTCGACCGCGAAGGTCGGTCCGACTGGCGCAGGCCTGGGGAAACCTGGGTTCCTCCAGGCCTGCGCCACGTTGGGCCATGGCCCGTCATGGTGTCCGGTGGGGGTCAGGCGAGGTGGTCGATGAGTGCTGTGGCGATCACCGGGGCGCTGGCCGGGTTCTGGCCGGTGATCAGCGGGCCGTCCTGGACGACGTTGGGCTGCCAGTTGGCGGCGGACCTGGTGAAGGTCGCGCCGCGCAGGGTGAGGTCGTCCTCCAGGGAGAAGAGGAGGTGGCGGGACAGGTCCAGTTCGTCGTCCTCGGTGTTGGCGAAGCCGGTGACCTTGCGCCCGGCCACGTACGGGTCCCCGGTGGGTGACTTGACGTCGCGCAGGATGCCGGGGGCGTGGCAGACCATGGCGACCGGTGTGCCGGAGGCGAGGGCCTGTTCGACCATCCGGATCACCCGCGAGTCGACGGCGAGGTCCCACAGCAGGCCGTAGCCGCCGGGGAAGAACAGCGCGTCGAAGTCGCGGTGGTCGACGTCGGCCAGCCGGGCGGTGTCCCGGATGGCGAGCATCCCGGCCGGGTCGTCGAGGAAGCGGTCGGTGTTGGCCGTGGTGAACGGTGCCCGCAGGCTGAGGTGGTCCAGGGGCGCCTGCCCGCCCAGGGGCGAGGCGAAGACGACCTGGAACCCGGCCGCGGTGAACAGGTAGTACGGGGTGGCGACCTCTTCGAACCAGGTGCCGGTCTTCTTGCCGCTGACGCCGAGGTCGGCGTGCGAGGACATCGTGACGAGGATCCGCCGGGGACGGGTCATGTGCGCTCCTTCAGGTGTTCTACCTACTAGTAGATAGGCTGATGGTCCGTGCGGCGGACCGTCAAGGTGGTGAGATCGCCGTCACGCCTACCTATCGACAGGTAGGGTGTGGTCATGGACCGTGTCGACACCCGGGGCGCCCTGCTCGACCACGCGACGCGACTGGTTCGCACCCGGGGCTACTCCGCGTTCAGCTACGCCGACCTCGCCGCGGCCGTCGGCATCCGCAAGGCCAGCGTCCACCACCACTTCGCGACCAAGGAACAGCTCGGCGTCGAGTTGGTGGCCCGCTACACCGCGCGGTTCCAGTCCCGCTTGGCGGACATCGACCGCCTCGCCACCAACCCCGTGGACGCGCTCGAACGCTACGCCGCGCTGTACCGCGAGGGTCTGACCGACGGCGAGGCGTGCCTGTGCGGGGTGATCGCGGCCGAGATCGCCGCCGTCCCACCCCCGGTCGCCGCCGGGGTGGCGGAATTCTTCCGCGTCAACCGGGAATGGTTGGCCACCCGCATCGAGAACAGCGGGTTTCCGAGAACCCCGCACCCACGACACACCCCCGACGACCACGCCGCCGCCTTTCTCGGCACTCTGGAAGGCGCCGTCCTCATCGCCAGAACCCAGGACGACATCGCCCTTTTCGACCACATCGCCACCACCGCCATCTCCATGCTCACGACTTGATGCTGTCCATTTCGGTGTAAAGGCCTGCCACCTGGGCTGGTGGGTGCCACCCGGATTGGTATTCCGCGTCGTTCGGGTCGGGCCTGCTTGTCCGTCGTGCGGCGTGGGTGGCCTGCGCGCACTAGGGTTGGGCGATGCGGGTTCTCATCACCGGCGGTGCCGGGTTCATCGGGTCGCACGTCGCCGAGGTCGTGCGGGGCTCGGGGCACTCGGTCGTGGTGCTCGATTCGCTGTTGCCGCAGGCGCATTCCGGTGGGGAGTTCCCCGAGTGGCTGGATGGTTTCGAGGTCGTGCGCGGTGATGTCCGTGATCGCGACGTGCTCGGTCGGGTTCTGCCGGGGGTCGACGTGGTGTGCCACCAGGCGGCGATGGTGGGGCACGGGGTCGACCCGTCGGACGCGCCGGACTACGCGGGGATCAACGATCTGGGGACGGCGGTGGTGTTGGCCGCCATGTACGAGCACGGCATCGATCGGTTGGTGCTGGCCAGTTCGATGGTCGTCTACGGCGAGGGCCGCTACCGCTGCGAGGCGCACGGCACGGTCACCCCGGGGCAGCGCCGCGTCGACGACCTCGACGCCGGGCGGTTCGAGCCCGGGTGCCCGCTGTGCGGCGAGCCGCTGGAGCCGGGGTTGGTGCCGGAGGACGCCCCGCTGGACCCGCGCAGCACCTACGCGGCGACGAAACTGGCCCAGGAACACCTGAGTTCGGCGTGGGCACGCCAGACCGGCGGGACCGTGTGGGCGTTGCGCTACCACAACGTCTACGGTCCGCGGATGCCCAAGGACACGCCCTACGCGGGGGTCGCCTCGATCTTCCGGTCCGCCCTGGAGCGCGGCGAGGCCCCCCGGGTGATGGAGGACGGCAAGCAGCGGCGCGACTTCGTGCACGTATCCGATGTCGCCATGGCGAACCTGGCCGCCATCACCACCCCCGGCAGTGCCGGGACGTGCCGCCCGGTCAACGTCTGCTCCGGGTCCCCGCACACCGTCGGGGAGATGGCGGTGGCGTTGGCCGAGGCGATGGGCGGCCCCGTCCCCGAGGTGGTGGGTGGGGCGCGTCCCGGCGACGTGCGGCACGTGGTGGCCGATCCGGCGCGGGCTCGCGACGAACTCGGGTTCCAAGCAGGGATCGCGTTCGAGGACGGCATGGTGGAGTTCGCGAAGGCTCCGCTGCGCGGATAGCTACCAAACGGTGAGCAGCAAGTGGTTGACCAGCAGGGCGAGCACCGCCTGCCCGGCCAACCACCACCGATGGTGGGTCCGGGGCAGCCACGCGCACGCCGGCACCAGCCAGGTGCCGAAGGGCAGCCAGATCCGCTCGACCTCGGCTTTGCTCAGGCCGGAGATGTCCGCGACGAGGACCACCGCCAGCGCAGCGGCGGCCAGCACCGCGACACCCGACGACACCAGTCTCGGCGCGGCCACCGCGTGTCGTAGGCCCGCGATGACAGCGGGTCCCAGTGCGAAGACCAGTGCGGCGAGGTTGGCCCAGATGAAGTAGGAGTAGGGCCGCGACTGGGCGATGCTGCCCGCGTAGAGAACCTTGGTGAGTTCATACCCGGTGATCCACCAGAAGCCCGCCACGGTGAAAGCCGCCACCACGGCCGCCACGCCCAACGCGGCGAACAGCGCCGTGCGCCACGCTTTCGTCATCGCGATCACCGCCACCACCAAGGCGGCGCCCAGCGCGAGTCCGTACGACAGGTACAGACAATATCCCAACAGGACACCCGAACCCGTAGCGACCAAAGCGGACACCCGACCACGGCGAGCGCTCGCCCACGCGACACCCGCGACGCCCCAAGCCAACACCGCGGCGAACAAGCCGTCGGCCGATACCCCGACCCAGACCGCGCCGGGGAAAAGCACTGAGAACGGCAGCAGCACGCGAGCCAGGTCCTCGTCCGCGAGCGCGCGCACGGCGACCGCCACGGCCACGCACGCCGAGGACCCGACCAGTACGCACAACGCCGAGGCCGCCGGGCCACCACCCAGACCGATCCGGTCGAGCCAGACGAACAGCAGGAAAACGCCCGGCGGGTGGGCGCCGACGTGGGTGGTCCAGGCACCGGGTTGGTCGGTGAGGATGTGGGAGGTGAAGTCCCGCAGCATCGCGGGGATGTCGGTCACCCGGGGAACGTCGTGCAGGTACTCGTCGCGACTGGTGAGCCGGGTGGCGAACCCCTTGGCGTAGCCGTCGGAAAGTGCGAGCGCGAACGTCCACGCGAGCGAGGTCGCCCACCCGACCACGAGCAGGTTCCGCCAGCGCATCCGCCCGGCCAACGCGGGACCCCAGGCCACCACCCCGACGGCGACCATAACCGCGAACGCCGTGCCCGGACCGACGTGCGGCAGCCACTCCGCCAGCAACGGCGGGAACGGCAGGAAAATGTCCGTGCCGTCGCGTTTGAGCGCTCGTCCAACCAGCGCGGAGGCCAAGACCACCCCCGCCACGACCGCGATGACCAGCAGATCGAGGATCGCGGCACGCCGAGGACGAGAACCGGTCGGCTTGTCCGTGATGGGGGAATCTGGAGAGCGCACCGACGCGAGTCTAGGGCCGCCGGCACCGACCCGCAGACCGCCGGAAATCCCCTTCGACGGGCAATCCGCGCCGAACTGCAGTACGAATCAGCGATGTGACCGAAACAGTCGAGGTGGTCCTGCCATGCCTCAACGAGGCTGAGGCGTTGCCCGCTGTGCTCAACGCACTCCCCGACGGCTACTCCGCGCTGGTCGTCGACAACGGCTCGACCGACGGTACGGCCGAGATCGCTCGCGGTCTGGGTGCCCGGGTCGTGGTCGAGCCGCGGCGCGGGTACGGCGCCGCTGTCCACTCCGGACTGGCCAACGCGCGGGGCGATCTTGTCGCCGTCCTGGACGCGGACGGCTCCATCCACCCGTCGGAACTGCTCACCCTGGTGGGTCTCGTGCACGACGGCGCCGACCTGGCCGTCGGCAGGCGGGTGGCGGCCGACCGCTCGGTCCAGCCCTGGCACGCCCGCGCGGGTAACACCGTGCTGTCGGCGATGCTGCGCCGTCGCGGTGTCCCGGTGCACGACATCGCCTCGGTGCGCGTCGGACGCCGGGAGAACCTGCTCGCCCTGGGGGTTGCGGATCGCGCTTTCGGGTATCCGGTGGAACTGCTGGTGCGCGCCGCCGCCGCGGGGTGGCGGATCGAGGAGGTCGACGTGACCTACCTGCCCCGCGCGGGCGGCAAGTCCAAAGTGTCCGGTTCGGTGATCGGTACCGTCCGGGCGGTACGCGACCTCGGAACGGCGGTACTCCGCGCATGACCTCGCCCAAGACGGCCCTGCTCGTGCTGGCCAAGTCCCCGAGACCGGGACTGGTCAAGACCCGGCTCTGTCCACCCGCGACACCCGAGCAGGCGGCCAGGATCGCCGCCGCCGCGCTGCTGGACACCCTGTGCGCCCTGCGCGCTGTCCCCGACGCCCAGCCGGTCGTCGTGCTCTCCGGTGAGCTCGACGACGCGGTCGAACGCGACGAACTGCGCCGCGCCGTGCGCGACCTCCCGGTCATCGTCCAGCGCGGCGACACCCTGGGCGAGCGCATCAGCGCCGCGCACCGCGACGTGGCCGAACTGCTGCCGGGCGCGGCGAGCCTCCAGGTCGGCATGGACACCCCGCAGATCAGTCCGGAGCTGATCGCGGACTGCCGTCGGGCGTTGCGCGAACCGGGCACCGACGCCCTGCTCGGCGCGGCCACCGACGGGGGCTGGTGGGTCCTGGGCCTGCGCGACCCGACCGCGGCATCGGCGATCACCGACGTACCCACTTCGCGCGCCGACACCGGCAGCCGGACCGCGGACGCGCTGCGCGCCCACGGCCTGTGTGTCGTCGGGGCGCCGGTGTTGACCGATGTGGACACGATGGACGACGCCAGGCTCGTCGCCGCTTCCGTTCCCGGTAGCCGCTTCCGCACCGCCGTCGAGGACCTGGCGTGACCGCCCTCGCCTCGGTACCGGACGAGTTCGCGAGCGTGCTGACCGGGCACGCCACCGCGCTGGAGCTCTCCGACGGGGGCCACTGCCCGATGGAGCCCGACCGCTGGCGCGACCGGGCCGCGGGCGGCGACCACTGGCTGCTCGACCGGTGCCACGGACCAACCCTGGACCTCGGGTGCGGGCCGGGAAGGCTCGTCCAAGCGCTGCGCCTGCGCGGCTTGCCCGCGTTGGGGGTGGACAAGTCCGACCAGGCGATCGCCCAGTGCGACGACCGCGGTGTGCCGGTCCGCCGGGCCGACATCTTCACCAGCCTGCCCGACGAGGGCCGGTGGGACCACGTGCTGCTCGCCGACGGCAACATCGGCATCGGCGGCGACCCGGTCGCGTTGCTGCGCCGAGCCGCCACGCTGGTTCGGGCCGGTGGCAGCGTGTTGGTGGAGACCGCCCCGGGCAGGCGGGGCCTGTGGCGCGGCGCCGCGCGAGTGCGTGGCGGGGTCCACAGCGGTGTCCTTGGCCAGTGGTTCGCCTGGGCGGAGGTCGGCGTGGACGCCATCGTCGGCGTGGCGCTGCGGGCCGGGTTGCGGGTGGCCGAGCAGGGCGCGTTGGCGGGTCGCGGTTTCGCCCGGCTGGGATTGGTCCATGGCGGCTGACCCGCGTCTGCTCCGGTGGTTGCGCGCACACCGACCGGGCGGCCCGTTCCGCCCCGAGGCGTGGCGCAGCCCGCTGCGCGGTCCGTGGCTGACCTCGGTCCTCGGCCTGGTCCTGCTGACCACGCTGCCGACCGTGGTCGTGACGGGGCTGTTGTCCTACATCGCCTACGGACCGCAGTTCGGGCAGGCGATCCCGGGCGATGTCGGTTGGCTGAGCCTGCCCTGGTTCGACTGGCCGAGCCGACCGTCCTGGCTCTACCAGCTCACCCAGGGGCTGCACGTCGGCCTGGGTCTCGTGCTCGTGCCGGTCGTGCTGGCCAAGCTGTGGTCGGTGCTGCCCCGGCTGTTCGCCTGGCCCCCGGTCCGGTCGGCGACCCACCTGTTGGAGCGGGTGTCGGTGCTGCTGCTGGTCGGGTCGGTGCTGTTCGAGATCGTCACCGGCCTGCTCAACATCCAGTACGACTACGTCTTCGGCTTCAGCTTCTACACCGCCCACTACTGGGGCGCGTGGGTGTTCATCGCCGCGTTCGCCACCCACATCGTCATCAAAGTCCCGGCGATGGCGCGGGCACTGCGGTCCCGGTCCTTGCGCACCGAACTCCGCACCAAGCGCGTCGACACCCGCCCCGAACCGGTCGAGAGCGGCCTGGTGGCCACCGCGCCCACCCCGGCGACGATCAGCAGGCGCGGCGCCTTGGCCGTGGTCGCGGGCGGCTCACTGCTCGTGGGCGCGCTCACCGTGGGCCAAACCGTCGAATGGCTGCGACCGCTGGCCCTGCTCGTGCCGCGTGGTCTGGTACCCGGCGACGGGCCGAACGGTTTCCCGGTCAACCGGACCGCCACCGCCGCCGGGATCACCGCGGCCGCCACGGGCCCCGCGTGGACCCTGCTCCTGCTCGGCGGCCCCCGACCGGTCACATTGGACCGTGCCCGTCTCGCCGCCCTGCCCCAACACACCGCCACCCTGCCGATCGCCTGCGTGGAAGGCTGGTCCACCACCCAGGACTGGACCGGTGTCCGCCTCGCCGACCTGGCCACCCTCGCGGGCGTCGACTCCCCCGCGTCGGCGCACGTGCGGTCCCTCGAACGCGACGGACCCTTCGGCCAAGCCACCCTCCAGGGCAACCAGATCGCCAATCCCGACGCGCTGCTCGCGCTCCACGTCAACGGCGTGGACCTGTCCCCGGACCACGGCTACCCGGCGCGCGTGATCGTCCCCGCGCTGCCGGGCGTGCACAACACCAAATGGGTCCGCTCCATCGAGTTCCGGCGGGCACCATGACCCGGCATTCCGAGCCGCACGCCCACGGCCCCTGGCACACGGTCGTGCTCTTGGCGGGCTTCGCCGTCACCGCCTACGCGACCCTGCGCGTCCTGGACGACCCCGACCTGCCGAGGATGCTGACCTGGTTCCTCGCCGCCGCCGTCGCCCACGACCTCGTCCTGTTCCCCGCCTACACCGCTGCCGACCGGCTGATCGCTCGCATCGACACCCGCGTGCCCCTGGTCAACCACATCCGGATCCCGCTGCTGGCCTCAGGACTGCTGTTCCTGATGTTCCTGCCCGGCATCCTCCGCCAAGGCGGCGACACCTTCCACACCGCCACCGGCCTGACCCAGGACCCCTTCCTGCACCGCTGGCTCCTGCTCACCGCCCTCTTCCTCACCACCAGCGCCACCCTCTACACCGGACGAGTGACCCTCACCCGCCCAACCTCCCGAACCACTCCTCGACGCTAACGCCGCGACCGGTCGGATCCTCGTCGCCCGCACCGCCGAACACATCGCTTGACGCAAGCCTGGCGCCGGCGTCCACCCCTTCGCCAACCCACCTCAGCCTCCGGGATTTCCCTTGGCGGCAAAGGGTTTTGCCGCGTGATGTGGGTGTTCGGTGTGTGGGTTACTGCGTGACGGGACGAGCGCAGGCGGCGATGGCTTCGGTGGTCAGGGTCCAGCAGGGCAGGACATCCAGCAGGGCGAGTAGGTCCAGCGGGCGGCGGACCACCCGCGGCACGGCGGCCAACTGCAGTGTGTGGCCCGCGTGGTGCAGACGGGCGCGGAACTCCAGTAGCGCGGTGATGGCGGCGGCGCCGAAAAACCGCACGTCGAACATCTCGATGACCACGTCGTCGGTGGCCGGGATGGCGAGGAGTTGTTCTCCCACCGCTGGGGCGCTGTACAGGTCGATCTCCCCGCCGAGCCGCAGCAGTCGCGGCGCGGAGCGGCCCGCCACCACGCGCAGCGACGCCACGGCGGGCATCACACACACCCCGTCAGGTCGAATGCCTGCCGCGCGGTGCGGTGGTGGCGGACCACGAGGATGCCCTTGGCGTGGATGGCAACTACCGCAACAGGTGTCGCCGGGGCCCGGAAGGCGGTGTGGTGGGCGGTCTTGGCGTGGTCGCAGACGCGGAATCGCTGCATGACCATGGTCTGGTCCCTGTCGACATGTCACACGAGGGTGTGGTCTGACTGCCGAGGTCGGGGACAGCCTTCACTTTCGACGATGCATCCGCCGCAGTCTACGACCTTGACGACGATCGGAAGACCAGGTGGTGGTGTCTTTGTAGCACGCGTGGGCCAGTCTGTCAGCCTCCCCACTGGGTGGATTGTGCCCACCCGGCGCAATCGCCACGAGGCCGGGGCTCGCGTGCGCGTCGCGCACCGTCAGGTAGCCGACGCGCGTCGGCGTCGGGACAGGGCTACCCTCGGCCGGGAACACGCGTCTTGGTGTGGGCCCTGAACCTGTCACCACCGGGAGGCCCTGTGGCCGAGTCCCGAGGTGAGGGTGAGCGAAATGCCTGTCAGGCGGCCCTGGGCATGCCTGGCTCCCCTTGTGCACGAGGGTGCCTTGGGTGAGCGGTGACCATGCCGTTCCAGATCCGGCGGTCTCACTGGAGCGGTTGCGGGCCGCGGTCGCGCTCGCGCTGCGCGAGCACATCGACGTCGTGGACCCGTTGGCCCGGCTGTGCCAGGCCTGCGTGCAGTTGTTGCCGGTCGACGGCGCGTCGGTGTCGCTGATGACCGGCACCGACCAGCGCGAGACCATCTACGCCAGTGACGCGGTCGTCGACCACATCGAGACGTTGCAGTTCAGCCTTGGCGAAGGACCCTGCTTCGAGGCGTTCACCACCGGACGGCCGGTGCTGGTCACCGACCTGGCCGCGGACGCGGCCACCGCGTGGCCGGTGTTCGCCGCGCAGATGGCCGACCGGCCGGTGGGGGCGATCTTCGCGTTCCCGCTGGTGCACGGCGCCGCCCGGGTCGGCGCGATGGACCTGTACCGCACTCGCCCCGGCTGGCTCACGCCGCCGGAGTTGGCGATCGCGCTGCAGGTCGCCGACATCGCCGCCGCCGCGCTGATCGGCCCACCCGCCGCCGGACCCGGTGCCGAGATCGACGAGGAGTGGCTGGCCTCGCTGCCCTTCCACCGGGAACACGTGCACCAGGCCACCGGCATGCTCATCGCCGAACACCGCGTCCCGGCCGGTCAGGCGTTGGCGCTGCTGCGCGGCTACGCGTTCGCCACCGGGCGGTTGGTCGACGAGGTCGCCGCCGACCTGGTCAACCGCCGCCTGCACCCCCGCGAGATCGCTCAGTGAAATCACCGCCGAACCACAACCCGACCACGCACCACAACCGACCAGCACCGCTACCCTGGGACAAGAGTATTGGAGACAGCGACGATGACTGACACATCTTCCGTCGCCACCGCCCGGGAAGCCCGGATGGTGGCCGCGTTCGTCGAGATGGCCGATACCCTCGTGGCCGACTACGACGTTGTCGACGTCCTGCACCGCCTGGTCGAGCACACCGTCGCGCTGCTGGACGCCGCCGCGGCCGGTCTTCTGCTGGCTGATCAGCGCGGCAGCCTGCAGGTGTTGGCCTCGTCGACCGAAGCGGTCCGGTTGCTGGAGTTGTTCCAGGTGCAGGCCAACGAGGGCCCCTGCCTGGACGCCTACCGCACCGGCGAACGCATCCTGGCCGACGACCTTTCCACCGTCGACCGGCGCTGGCCGTCCTTCGCGCCGAAAGCCCTCCAGCAGGGGTTCGCGTCCGTGCACGCCGTTCCGCTGCGGTTGCGCGGTGAGGTGATCGGCGCGCTGAACCTGTTCGGCAGCCACACCGGTCGCCTGTCCACGGCCGACTTGCTCGTGGCCCAGGCGCTGGCCGACACCGCGACCATCGGCATCTTGCAGGAACGCGCCATCCGCCGCGGCGAGGTCCTCACCGAGCAGTTGCAGACCGCGTTGAACAGCCGCGTCATCATCGAGCAGGCCAAGGGTGTGCTCTCCCACGCGGGCGACCTCGACATGGACCTGACGTTCGAGGTGCTGCGGGACTACGCCCGCCACCATTCCGCGCGCCTGTCCGACGTCGCCGCCCAACTGGCCAACGCCACCCTCGATCCCCGGACGGTCCTGACCCACCACAGCAGGCAGCGACACTCCGCACCGCCGCACTGACCGCCGCCGTGTGGCGGGCACTCGCCGGTATCAGCCGCCCGAGCACACGGGTGTCATGAGGTCAACAAGGTCATCGCCGCGGACAGGCTGTCGACGTGGTCGACCCCGGCGAGCGGCCGCCGCGGCCATCCCGGGCCCGCGATGACACGGCGCGACGAGAAGGACCGCAATGCCCGTAGCGCGTCAGGTTGTGCGGTCTGGGGTCGCTGCGCCCAGAGCACCACGGCAGCGGGCGCGGCGATGGCCGCCGCGTGCACGAGGCTCGGCATCGGGACCGCCGCACCAAGCATCCGCACCGGTACCCGGCTTTCCGCCAGTGCCGCCGCCAGCGCTTCCAACCCGAGCGTGTGCTGCTCGGTCGCCGCGCACGCCAACAGCACGGGTGCCGCCTGCTCCGTCGGCGGGCGGGACACCCGGTGCAGCACCGCCGTGATGGCCCAGGACAGGACGTGCTCGGTGTCGATCCCGTCCTCGGCACAGGGCCCGTCGTCGAGGGCCGTCAGCGCCGGGCGGCACACCCGCTCCCACAGGTCCACCACTCCGACGTCGGCGAAGACGTTCTCCAGCAGATCCACACAGCGCGCGTTGTCCAACTCCCGCGCGGCGGCGAGCACCTGTGGAAGGGCCTGGGCGGCCGATATGGCCGCGGTGATCGCGCGGGCGGCCTCCGAGGGCAACGTGCCCGCGTCGATGAGATCCCGCATCCGCCGCAACCGCGCGATGTCCTCGGCCGTGTACCGCCGATACTGCCCCGCCCGAGCGGCGTGCGGCCCCACACCGTAGCGGCGATGCCAGGCGCGCAGCGTCGACTCCGCGATCCGCAACTGCCGAGCGACCTGCCCCGCGGTCCAGACCACACCGTCAACCGCCGCACGCTCCACGGTCCCATCCTCACCCCCGAGCCACATCGAGCGTGGCGGTGCGCCCCCGGCGACCTGGTTGATCCCGTCATCGATCGAACTCGGTACCCGCGTCAGACCGCGGTGGCGTCGACCGCGGCCGCCAGGGAGTCGACCACGGCGTCGCCCAGTTTCTCGAACTCCCGCTTCAGGAACGGGTCGGCCAGTTTGGCCAGACCGTGGAACACGACGGTGGCCTCGTAGGTGATCACCGTGCCATCCGGGGTCGAGGTCAGGGTGAGGTCGTCGGTGGAGGTCGCGGTCTTGTTCTTCCCGACGAAGACGAGGTGCTCCGGCTCCAGCAGGGCGAGCTCGTACACCAGCTCGGTTTCCCTGCCCTTGAACCAGGACACGTTGCGCCAGCGGGCACCGACCCGGATCGGCCCCTCGTCGAGGCGGGTGCAGGACAGGGTGCCGGGATCCCACGCCTCCGCTCGGGCGAAATCCTTCAGGTAGTTCACAACAACAGCAACGGGTTTGCGCACGGTGATCGTGCGCCGCACCTGGACCATGGCGGTTCTCCCCTGACGCGGGACTGTGGACGGTGATCGGTGCGCCCGCCGGACGGCGCCGTGACGGCCGTGCGGCAGCGGACCCTGGCGACGACGCCTGCCCAGGCGTGTTCCGGTCCGGCTCTGCGTCGCGTGGCCAGTGTCCTCGTCATGTCGGCACCTCGCCGAACGACGCGCCCCCGGTGCGTTCGCTCCGCGCCGGGTGCCCGCTCATCTTGCCGGGGCGCATCGCTTGTGCAACGATTGGGCGAGTTCATGATCCTGGTCCGGTACGCGGTGCACGCGAGTCGAGCGTCCGCGGCGACGGGGTCATCGAGTTTCACCACCGCCCTTGCCCCTGGCGGCACCCGCACACAGGTTGCGCAGTGCGCCAGAGAGATCGGCGGTCCATGGTTCCTTCCGCACAAAAGCCCGTTGCGCTGTTCGCCCGCCGCTCGACACAACCCGATGACGGGTCGCACGTGGTGCTGGACAGGCCCTGCCCGACCCGCGTCGCCGGTGACCGGAGCGGGTCACCGTGGTCGATGTGAGCCGTCTGCCGCGCCCGGTCACCGCCGTGTGGGACTGGCAGCTCCACGCGGCGTGCCGCGAGATCGACAGCACGACGTTCTTCCATCCCGAGTACGAACGCGGCCCGGAGAAGGACGAGCGTGATCGCCGAGCCAAGGCGGTCTGCCGCGCCTGTCCGGTGATCCGGGCATGTCGCAGGCACGCGCTCCTCGTGCGGGAGCCCTACGGCGTGTGGGGTGGCCTGACCGTCGCCGAACGCACGGCGCTCTTGCGCCGCATCGACTCGGCCACCTGGCCCGATCACTACCCCCACCACGAACCACGCAGCACGATCCAGCCGACGGAGGCACGACAACATGGGTGATTTCCAGGCGGCGACAACCGTGGACGCCGCGCAGGACGCGGTGTTCGGCTACTTGTCCACAGTGGACAACCTGCCGGCGTACTTCACGCGCATGACGTCCGCGACCGCCGGTGACGGCGAGGAAGTGCACACCTCGGCCCAACTGCCCCACGGCAAGCACGTCGAGGGCAACGCCTGGTTCCGGGTCGACCCCGACAACCGCCGGATCGAGTGGGGATCCAAGGGCGACAACAACTACCACGGCTCGCTGGAGGTCCACGACGCCCGCGGCAACTGCGAGGTGCGCGTGAGCGTGCACACCACACGCGTGCCCGATGGCGACAACGACGTGCAGCGGGGTTTGCACGAGACCCTGGCGAACATCAAACGCCTCGTCGAACAACAACACGTCGCCGGTTGATCGCGGTCCACCGATCTGCGCACACTGTGCGCGGCCCGGCAGTGGACTCGCCACGGACCTGCTCGTCGTCCCCGACGACCCCGCCGACCGGACGAGCACACAACACGAGAAGGAGGTCTGTCCAATGAGTACCATCACCGAATCCGTCGACGTGAAGGTCACCGTGTCCACCGCCTACAACCAGTGGACCCAGTTCGAGTCGTTCCCGCGGTTCATGGACGGTGTCGAGGAGATCCGCCAAACCGGCAGCACCCACACCCACTGGAGGATCACCGTCGCCGGGGTGACCAAGGAGTTCGACGCGACGATCACCGAGCAGAAACCCGACGAGCGGGTCGCCTGGAAATCGGACTCCGGCCCCACGCACGCCGGGGTGATCACGTTCCACTACATCGACGAGGACACCACCCGGGTGACCGCGCAGATGGACATCGACCCCGAGGGGTTCGTCGAGAACGTCGCGGACAAGCTCGGCATCCTCGACCGCAAGGTCAAGGGCGACATGGAACGCTTCAAAGCGTTCATCGAGAACCGCGACGGGCACGAGACCGGCGCGTGGCGCGGTGACGTCGACCATCCCACCCAGCACTGACTCCCGCGGCTGTCCTGATTTCCCCCTGACGTCCACGTGAAGGGGGGCGGGCAGGCTCTCCCCGGCCGCCTCCCTCCCGCCGCACACCCAGTTCCCCACCACTGACAAGGGGTTTGCCAATGGCCACACCACACCACCCTCAGCCAGGACCAGCCACCAGCGGCATCACCCCCGGCAAGGCCACCCCGGCGCAACTGGTCGCCAGGGCCTTCGGGGTTGTGTTCCTGTTGGTCGGCATCGGCGGCTTCATCCCGGGGCTGACCACGAACTACGATCAGTTGTCGTTCGCCGGACACGGCTCGATGGCGATGCTGCTGGGGTTGTTCATGGTGTCGATCCTGCACAACGCCGTGCACCTGTTGTTCGGCGCCGCCGGGCTCGCACTGGCTCGCACACCGGGCTCCGCGCGGACATACCTGATCGGTGGCGGCCTGATCTACCTGGTGCTGTGGGTCTACGGACTCCTCGTCGACCACAACTCCACCGCGAACTTCGTGCCGGTCAACACCGCCGACAACTGGCTGCACCTGGGCCTCGCGGCCGTCATGATCGCCCTCGGTCTGCTCACCGCTCGCGTTCCGAGTCCATCCGCGCCCGAGAGCCGCCGGTGACCACCACCACCGCGCAGTAGGGGTGGTCGCCACGCACTACCCATTGTG
Source organism: Actinokineospora inagensis DSM 44258 (assembly GCF_000482865.1). Classification (GTDB taxonomy): domain Bacteria; phylum Actinomycetota; class Actinomycetes; order Mycobacteriales; family Pseudonocardiaceae; genus Actinokineospora; species Actinokineospora inagensis. The sequence continues at coordinate 58,257 of NZ_AXWW01000026.1, forward strand.
GACAGACCGGTTCGTCGCTCGCCTGGACGCCCGGCGGTCGTGGGTGGTCGGAGCAAGCCCGCGCATCGAAGACACTGGCCGTCGACCGGCTCGACGCCCTGCACGCGGCGGTGAGGGGTGGGACGGCGTCGGTGTCGGGCGTGTACGGCGGCGAGGTCGATGATGGAGATGTTCGACCGGGGCATCCAGTTGCGCATGGGCGTCCGCAAATGGGCCTGCGCGGCGGCGAAGTGGGGGCAGCGTGCACGTGTGAAGCGGGAGTTCGCGGGGTAGACGAAGACAAGATCGTGGGCCTGTGACACCTGACAGGCCCGTGCGCCCCAGACCCCGGCGTATCCACATTTCCTGGTACCTGGAGGCGCCATGCCCACGTCCCGCAAGTCCGACCAGAGCGCACCGGCGCCGACCGGTCCCACCGGCACCGTCGAGGGTGACCCGGCGACCGGGGACGCCCGCGCCCAAACCGGTGAGTTCCTCACCACCGCGCACGGGCTCCGGCTGCCCGACACCGACCATTCGCTGAAGGCGGGCGACCGCGGGCCGACGCTGCTGGAAGACTTCCACCTGCGCGAGAAGATCACCCATTTCGACCACGAGCGGATTCCCGAACGCGTGGTGCACGCCCGAGGGGCCGCCGCGCACGGGGTGTTCGAGGCCTACGGCACCGCCGGTTCGGTGACCAAGGCGGGATTCCTGGCGCAGGAGGGCCGCCAGACCCCGGTGTTCGTCCGCTTCTCCACGGTGCTGGGCTCCCGCGGTTCGGCCGACACGGCTCGGGACACCAGGGGCTTCGCGGTCAAGTTCTACACCGACGAAGGCACCTTCGACCTGGTCGGCAACAACATCCCGGTGTTCTTCATCCAGGACGGCATCAAGTTCCCCGACATCATCCACGCCGCCAAGCCCCACCCGGACCGGGAGATCCCGCAGGCGCAGTCCGCGCACGACACGTTCTGGGACTTCGTGTCCCTGCACACCGAAGCCACCCACCACGTCATGTGGAACATGAGCGACCGGGGCATCCCGCGTTCCTACCGGACGATGGAGGGATTCGGGGTGCACACCTTCCGGCTCGTCGACGCCGCGGGCGGGTCGAGCCTGGTGAAGTTCCACTGGAAGCCGGAGGCCGGGGTGCACTCGCTGGTGTGGGAGGAAGCGCAGATCGCCGCAGGTGTCGACCCGGACTTCCACCGCCGTGACATGGCCGACGGGATCGAGGCCGGTGCGTACCCGGTGTGGGAGTTGGGCATTCAGGTGATGCCCGACGACGGCACCGACTCCTTCGAGGGCATCGACCTGCTCGACCCGACGAAGATCGTGCCCGAGGAACTGGCCGCGGTGCAGGTGGTCGGCAGGCTGACCCTCAACCGCAACCCGACGAACTACTTCGCCGAGACCGAGCAGGTCGCCTTCCACACCGGCAACCTGGTACCCGGCATCGAGGTGACCAACGACCCGCTGATGCAGGCCCGGTTGTTCTCCTACCTGGACACTCAGCTAACCCGGTTGGGCGGCCCGAACTTCACGCAGCTACCGATCAACCGGCCGCACTGCCCGGTCAACGACATGCTGCGCGACGGCATGCACCAGACCGCGATTCCCACCGGTGTGGCGCCCTACCGGCCCAACAGCCTGGACAACGGCGAGCCGCTGGTCGCCACCGCCGAGGAAGGCGGCTACGTCCAGACCCCGCGCCGCATCGACGGGACGGCGGTGCGGGCCAACCCGGTGTCGTTCGCCGACCACTTCTCCCAGGCGACGATGTTCTACCGCAGCCTCACCCCGCTGGAGCAGGCCCACATCGTCGAGGCGTTCACCTTCGAACTGGGCAAGTGCTACGAACAGGCGGTCAAGGAACGCGAACTGGGAGTGTTGGCGAATGTCGACGCCGAACTGTGCGCCCAGGTCGCCGCCGGTCTCGGCCTACCGGCGCCGCAGGGCGAGCCCGCCGAGGACGGTGCGCTCTCGCCGAGTCTGTCGCAGATCGTGACCGAACCGGGTCCCGTCACGGGCCGCACGGTCGGGGTGATCGCCGACGCGGGCGCCGACCTGCCCGGGATCGCCGCGCTGCGCAAGGCGATCGAGAAGCTCGGCGTGACCGTCCACGTCATCGCGCCGTTCGGGGGTGTCCTCAGCCGCGGCAACAGCAAGCAGACCGTGACGCGAACCCTGCTGACCGCCCGCTCCATCGAGTTCGACGCACTGGTCGTCGCGGGTGGCACGACGCCGAGCACCGACATCAAGCTCGTGGTGCTGCTCCAAGAGGCATACCGGCACTGCAAGGCCCTGGCCGCCTGGGGTGACGGCGACGGGATCCTGCGTGCGGCGGGCGTCGCCCTGGACGCCCCCGGCGTGCTGCTGGCCGAGGCCGCGGACAAGACCTTCACCAACGATCTGGTGGTCGCGCTGGGGCTACACCGGGCATGGGACCGCGCCGACCTCGTGATGAACTCGGCGATCGCCCCCTCCGGATGAGGACCAACCCGGCCCGCGCGGTCGGGAACTGCCGCGCGACACCGACAAGGCGACAGCAGGGGAACCGATCCCGACCCGACACGGTGTCGCCGAACAGCGGTGGGCGACCCGTTCCGGGAGCAGCCAGAGGGAGAACCGCACCTGGGCAACCGAACACCCTCCGCGCACGCCATGACCAATCGCGATCCGGCGTTCGCACGACCGCTGGCCGAGCAGACCGGCTTGGGCGCGATCGACATCCGTGCGGTGGACACGATCCGCGTGCCGGCCGCAGACGCGGTGCAGAAAGCGGTCAACGGCCACCCCGGCACGGCGACGAGCCTGGCGCCGTTGGCGTACTTGCCGTTCCAGCAGGTACTGCGGCACAACCCGGACGACGACCAGTGGCTGGGGGCGGGACCGGTCCGTGCTCTCCGGACCGCCCGCGTGGACGGGAACGTGTCGCGCCTGGACGTGCTTGCCACCCCCGAAGCACTCGAGCTCAAGGGAAAGGCCGCGGTGCGAGAGCAAGCCGTACCGCGGCACCGCCACACGGGTTCATGAGCAAGACGAGTCGTGTCGTGGGGGCAGATCCCGACGACGTCTTCGCCGTACTGGCCGATGGCTGGTCCTACGCGGGCTGGGTCGTCGGCGACTCATACATCCGGGGACGTTGACGCTGGTTGGCCGTCGGTGGGTACACGCATCCACCGCAGTGCGGGAGTGTGGCCTGCGCGGGTTACTCCCTCTCGATGGCGGCCGAAGGCTGTTTGGTGTCGAGGGGTCGGGGTGGTTGGTTGTCGAGGTAGGGGGCGGCTTGGAGGTGGAAGAGTTCGGCGTAGGTGCTGCCGGGGTGGGTGAGGAGGGTGGTGTGGGTGCCGGTTTCCACCAGGGTTCCGTTGTCCAGGACCAGGATTGTGTCGGCGTGGCGGACGGTGGAGAAGCGGTGGGAGACGTAGAGGACGGTGCGGCCTTGGGAGAGAGCGGTGAGGCGGGTGAAGAGGTCGGCTTCGGCGCGGGCGTCCAGGGCGGATGTGGGCTCGTCGAGGAGGAGGAGACCTGGTTCGGCGCGGAGGAAGGCGCGGGCCAGGGCCAGGCGTTGCCATTGGCCGCCGGAGAGGTCGGTGCCGCGGCCGAACCAGCGGCCGAGCATGGTTTGGGGGCCTGCGGGGAGGGACTTCACGATGGATGTCGCGTCGGCGCGGGCCAGGGCGGTTGTGATGGCGTTGGTGTCGTCGATGTGCGGGACGTCGCCCAGGCCGACGTTTTCTTGGACGGTGGCCTGGTAGGTCACATAGTCCTGGAACATGGCGGCGGTGCGGGCGTGGACGGAGGCGGGGTCGTACGTGGCCAAGTCCTTGCCGTCCAACAGGACTCGGCCGGATGTCGGGTGGTAGAGGCCACAGGCCAGTTTGACCACAGTGGACTTACCGGAGCCGTTGGGGCCGACGAGGGCGGTGACTCCGCCTGCGGGGAGGTCGAAGCTCACGTCGCGCAGGGCCCACTCCGCCGAGTCCGCGTAGCGGAAGGAGACGTTCTCGAAGGTGATTCGAGGGGCGCCGGGGGCCAACCGCAGTGTCCCGCCCGGGGTGTCGGGCCGCACGGAGAGCAGGGCGAACAGTTGGTCGAGGTACAGCGTGCTCTCGTGCATTGTTGACAGGGCGGAGAAAATCGCCTGGATTGACGCCTGCAAGGTTACCGCGGCGGCGGTGTACAGCATGAGGTCGCCGACGGTCAGTTTGCCTTGTGTGGCCGCCAGGGCGATGTAGAGGTAGGTGCCCGCGCCGACGAGTGTGCTCAGCACCCCCCACAGGGCGGCGGCGATCTGGCGGCGGCGGACCTGGGTGCGCAGACGCCGGTAGTAGCGGTCGCCGATGAGGCGGAAGCGTTCGGTCAGGTAGGCGCCGAGACCGAGGACCCGGACTTCCTTGGCGTAGGTGTCCGTGGTGAGCAGGGACGACAGGTAGTCCATCCGCCGTCGGGCCGGGGCGGCCAAAGTGGACAATAGGAACGCTTGCGTACCGTGCCGGGCGTCGGCGATGAACGCCGGGACCGGGGCGAGCAGCGCCAGCAGGGCCAACCACGGGCTCACCGTCACCAGCAGCACGGCCAGGCCCGCGAACATGACCAGGTTCTGCAGCAGGCCGAACGCGCTGCCCACCATCCCAACCGGACGGACGGCGGCCTCCTGCTGGGCTTGGCGCAGCAGGTCGTAGGACTTGCCGCGCTCGAAGAAGGCCAGGTCGAGGCTCGCGGCGTGGTCCATGATCTGGGCCCGCACGTGCTGGGTCACCTTCTCCTGCAACAACTGTTGCGTCCCCGTCCGCACGGCCGAGGCCACGCCGCCGAGCAGGGCGACGGCGAGCTGGGTGCCGACCAGGACGACCACGGCGGTGGTGGTGGGCAAGGCGGGCAGGTGGAAGGCGAACCCGGGCAGTCGCACGTCCAGCGGGCCGCCGCCCTTGCCGGACAGCGCCGCCAGTACCGCGTTGACCAGCACCCGGACCGTGGCCGCGGTGACGACCGGGACCAGCCCGGCGACGACGATCGCCGCGCCCAGCCACCCGGTCAGCCGCGCGTCCACCCCCCACACCAGCCGCAGCACCCGGACCACGCCGGTGAGCGCGGCCAACGGGTGGCGGCGGCCCGCGGGCGCGGCAGGCGCGGCGCCGAGGTCCGGGTCGCCGGTGAGGCCGCTGCCGCCCGCGTCGCCCGCGGATTTGGAAAACACGAAACGCACCGACATGACTCTCCCCGTGTTGTCCGGTCCACCATTCGGTCGCTGGACAGCGGTCGCGCGCGATCAACATACTGACCGCCGTGACCGAGCCCAGGATCATTCCGCGCGCGATTCTGTTCGGAAACCCGGACCGGATGAGCCCGGCATTGTCGCCGGACGGGCGGCGAATCGCGTTCATCGCCCCGGTCCGGGGTGTCAAGAATGTGTTGTGCGGTCCGGTCGGCGGCCCGTACGAGCCGGTGACCGACGACCGCGGCCGCGGCGTGCACGTGTTCGCGTGGGCGCACGACGGCACCACGCTGCTCTACGCCCAGGACCGCGACGGTGACGAGAACACCCACCTGCAGGCGGTCGACGTCACCGCCCCCGAGCCGCGCGACCTCACCCCGTACCCGGGGGTCCAGGCGCGGCTGGTTGCGCTGCGGCCGAACCGCCCGGGGCACGCCCTGATCACGCTCAACCGCCGCGACCGCGCCAGCGCCGACGCCCACCTGCTCGACCTCCGCACCGGCGACACCGAGTTGGTCGCCACACGGCCCGGAGTGACCGCCTGGACCGCCGACGCGGACCTCGACCCGCGGGCCGCCGTCGAGGCGCGACCCGAGGACGGGCTCGCGGTGGTGGTGCGCGACGCGGACGGCTCGTGGCGCACGCTGCACGCGGTCGACCACGACGACACGATGCTGCTGCGCGTGGTCGGCTTCACCGCCGCGGGCACGCACCTGCTCCTCTTGTCCAGCAAGGGCGCCCCGGCGGCGCGGCTGCTGCGGGTGGACGTGGCCACCGGGGTGGCCGAGGTGCTGGCCGAGGACCCGCGGTACGACGTGATCGGCGCTGGTGTCGACCCCGACGGCGAGGCCAGGCTGGCAGTGATCCGCCGCGAGCGAGCCGACATCGAGCCGCTGCGGCCGGACACCGAGGCCGACATCGAGGCGCTGCGCGCGGGGGGTCCCGGCGAGGTGACCGTGCTCGGCGAGGACGACGCCGACCGGACCTGGCTGGTGCGCTACCTGGTCGACGACGGCCCGGCCATATACCGCCTCTATCACCGCGACACCGGCCGGACGACCACGCTGTTCTCCCATACGACCGCGCTGGCCGGTCTGCCGCTGGCCAAGGTCGAGCCGTTCACCGTCACCGCGCGTGACGGCCTGGCTGTCCCCGGGTACCTGACGTTCCCGCCGGGGCGCACGCGCGCGGGCCTGCCCGCTGTCGTTGTCGTGCACGGCGGTCCGTGGACCCGGGACCTGTGGGGCTACCGGGCCGAGACGCAGTGGCTGGCCAACCGCGGTTACGTCGTCGTGCAGGTCAACTTCCGCGGCTCCACCGGCTACGGGAAGGACTTCGTGAACGCCGGTGACCGCCAGTGGGGTGCCGCGATGCAACACGACCTGCTCGACGCCGTGGACCACGTGGTGTCGGCGGGTTGGGTCGACCCGGCGCGGGTGGCGATATACGGCGGCTCTTACGGCGGGTACGCCGCGCTGGTGGGCGTCACCGCGACCCCCGAGGTGTTCCGCTGCGGGGTGGCGCTGGCCGCGCCGTCGGACCTGCGCGCGTTCGTGGCGACCGTCCCCGGCGGCGGCCTGTCCGGCCTCACCCAGCGGATCTGGCGCCGAATCGGGCACCCGGTCGACGACGCGGAGATGCTGCTCGCCCGCTCCCCGCTGGCCGCGATCGACCGGCTGCGGGTGCCGCTGCTGGTCGCGCACGGCGCCAACGACCCGCGGGTGCCGGTGGCGGAGGCCGAACGCGTCGTGGCGGTGCTGCGGGCCAACGGGATCGACCACGAGTACCTGCTCTTCCCGGATGAGGGTCACGCGATCCTGCGGCCGCGCAACCGGATGGTGTTCCACGCGGCCGTCGAACGGTTCCTCGCCCGGCACCTCGGCGGGGGAACCGAGGAGCCGGGCGAGGTGACGCCGGTCAGCCGACCGTGAGCAGGCCCTCGCGGACGAGGGTGCCCACCAGCAGGACCTGGCCGGGCGAGTCCAAGCCGCCGGGCAGGTCGCCCGGCTGGAACGGACCGCTGGCCGAGGAGATGAACCGCACCTGCTCGTCCACCCGCGCGGGCAGGCTCACCTGCTTGCCGTGGAAACGCAGGTGGATCCGCTCCGCGTCGGACTCCACCGCGACCGGTACCCGTTCCCGCCGCCGGACGGTGGTGGTGCCGTCGAGTGACCGCAGGGCCTCCAGGTCGAGCAGGTGCCCGCCGAGTTCCGGTCGTCTGCCCACCGCCGCGGCGCGTTCGGCGCGGTCGAGCAACTGCGCCGGGTCGGCCAAGGCGCGGACCAGGTCGAGCAGTTCACCGACCGCGGCCTCGGCGTCCGCGCGGCCCCCCGGCTCGGTGAAGGTGCCCGCGGGCACGGCCCGGCGGAACCGCTCGTCGCGCTCTATGGCGGTTTCCACCGCGTCCCGCACGACCGACGCCCACAGCACGGGCAGCACGCCGATGGTCATGTGCAGCGACGCCTCGTCCCGCGACCGCGCGTCGTGCACGCACCCGCGCGGCATGTAGAACACGTCGCCCGGACGCATCACGAACTCTTCCACCGGCGGGCCCGGGTCCGGACCGACGCGGTGCCGGGCGTACGACTGCCCGTGCAGCGGTAGCGGATACGGGGAGTCGTAGATGCGCCAGTGTTTGCTGCCCGACACCTGCACCACGAACACGTCGTGCGTGTCGTAGTGCGGGGTGAGACCGCGCGCGCCGGGCGGTGTCAGGTAGACGTTCACCTGGATCCGCGCGTCGAGGTCGGCCGCCAGCGCCGCACACAACTCCCGCAGCGGCGGCCATCGCTCGTCGAGGAACTTCAGCACCAGCGTGGAACCCTTGCGGTAGCAGTCGTAGAGCAGTTCCAGCGCCGTCGCGTCCCCCGGGGCGGCCAGCTCGGCCACCGGGGTCTCCCGGCCGTCGGCGACCACCCGCAGGTCGGTGGACCGGAGGCTGGACTGGGCCAGGATCGCGTCCACGTCGGCCAGGGACAGCGGCAGCGCCCGGCCGCCGTCACCCGCCGGGACGAGCACGTGCCCGCGCTCGTGGAACTCGGTGGTGAACCGGTCCACCGGCAGCGGGTCGAGCAGCGCGGCGAGCCCCGGGGAGGGCCGTGCGGCCCTCCCCGGCGTCGAGACGTCCGGCATCAGAGCACGGGGTCCGACGGGTCGTTGTCCGCGATGACCAGCACCGGGTCGGTCGGGTCGTTGTCGGAGATCACGAAGTCCGCCGACACGGGCGGGGTTCTGGTCACCTCGACGTCGTCGGCGTCAAGGGAGAACTTCTCGGACATGGCTTACCCCTGTTTCTTTTGTTGCTCAGTGGTGGGATCGGCAACCACGGGAATCGGCTGCCGAGGCCGATTCTCGGGAGCACCGGCCGACGACGTCAACTCCACAAGTAATGCTTTCACGCTTTTGGAGCAGGTTCCGGAAAGAACAGACCCGCGCTCGTTCCAAAAGAACGCGAACACATTCCTGTCCACTTATTCTGCCGCATTTTCGCGGAGTTCCGCCGCTGCTTCCTGCCAGGCGACACCGGCGTCGAGCAGCACCCGGCGCACCTGGCTGCGGCTGACGTCGATGCCGCGCGCCCTGGCCGCCGCGGTCAGCCGGGACAGCGTCCACGGCACCCGGCCGTCCCCGCCCGCCGCCAGGAAGGTCAACGCGGCGCGGTCCGCCTGGGTCAGCCGCAGCGGCCGACCGGAGCGGGGCAGGTCCGCCAGACCGTCGACACCGTCGGTGTCGAACCGGGTGAGCCAGCCCCGTACGGTGCGCGGACGCAGCCCCACCAGCTCGGCGATCTCCTCGGTGGGGGTGCCGTCCCAGCTCAGCGTCACGATCTGGGCGCGCTGCCCGAGCCAGCGCGGCACCGTCCGCGACGCGGCGAGCTTGCGCAGCGTGCGTTCTTCCTCGGCGTCGCGCGCCGGTCTGGCGAACTTGCGTGCCCCCATCTGCCCCCCTGTGTGCCGCCGGGGACGGTTGCCCACTTGTGGAACCGCGCCACCGGCTCGTCCAGACCTCCTGACCTCCTGGCTGCCGCTACACCGAGGCCAGCGCCTGGGTCGGGCTCAGCCGGGCCGCGCGCCCGGCCGGGTAGAGCCCGGCGACGACCCCGGTGCCGACCGCGGCCGCCAACCCCATGGCGAGCACCGCCCACGGCAGCGTCACCGGCAGGTCCCGCGACAGCGAGTAGCCGACGCACACGGCGATCCCGATCAGCACGCCGAGCACCCCGCCGATCCCGGACAACACGGCCGACTCGGCGAGGAACTGGGCCCGCACGTGCGCCCGGGTGGCCCCCAGCGACCGGCGCAGCCCGATCTCGCCGCGCCGCTCCAGCACCGAGATGATCATCGTGTTGGCCACCCCGATCCCGCCGACCAGCAGCGCGACCGCGCCGAGGCCGAGGAACAACTGGTCGAACGCGGACCGGGCGGCCAACTGCGCGGTGAGCGCGTCCGACGGCCGGGACACCGCGACGTTCTGCGGGTTCTCCGGGTTGGCGGTGGCCGCCAGCACCGCCCGGACCCCGGCGACGGCGGAATCCGCCGACCGCTCGTAGACCGTGGTGGGGTGGCCGGTGAACCCGAGATCGGACTGGGCCACCGGCCAGCCGACCAGCGCGGCCCGGTCGATCTCCGGGGCCAGCGGCAGCCCGTCGAGCAGGCCGACCACGGTGAACCACCGGTCGCCCAGGTACACCTGGTCACCGGGACCGGCTATCCCCAGCCGGGCCGCGGCGACGGAGCCGAGGACCACCGCCGGGTAGCGCTCGGTGGCCCCGGTCAGCCACGACCCGGCCAGCACCGAGCCGCCCAGCGTGTCGAGCAGGTCCAACCTGGTCGCCAGCACCGCGATCCCGTTGGTGTCCTGCGGGTCGATCTTGTCCGTCCGGCGCACCGAGCGGCCGCCGACCGCCCCGACCGCGCTGACCGACTCGACGCCATCGATCCGCCCCACCATGGCGACGCTCTCGGTGGGCAACTCGGTCTGGTTGCCGAACAGGTCCCGCCCCGGCGAGACCGTCAGCATGTTCGTCCCCAACCGGCTGATCTGCGCGATGAGGCCCGCCTGGCTGGCCGCGCTGATCCCGAGCACGGCCACCATCGCGGTCACCCCGACCGCGATGCCGAGCAGGGAGAGCACGGCGCGGGCGGGCCTGCCCCGGATGCCGGATGTGCTCTCCCGCAACAGGTCCGCCGACCGCAGGGCCGACGACGGCGGCAGATCCCGCGCCACGGCGGTCATCGCGCTCCCCCATCCAGGACGGCCGCACCAGTGGAATCACCGACGACGGCGCCGTCGCGGATGCGGATCCGGCGGGGTAGGCGGTTGGCGATGTCGGTGTCATGGGTGATCACGACGATGGTGGTTCCGTCCCGGTGCAGGCTGTGCAGCAGGTCGAGCACGACCGCGCCGGACGCGGTGTCGAGGTTGCCGGTGGGCTCGTCGGCCAGCACGATCGCCGGGTCGGTGACGAGGGCACGGGCGATGGCGACGCGTTGGCGTTCCCCGCCGGACATCTCGGCGGGCCGGTGGTCGAGGCGGTGGCCGAGGCCGACCCGGTCGAGCACCTCGGCGGCTCGGCGGCGACGGCGGCGGTGCGGGACCCCCAGGTACATCAGGCCGGTGGCCACATTGTCCACAGCGGACAGTGTGGCGCCGAGGAAGAACTGCTGGAACACGAACCCGATCCAGTGGGCGCGGATGGCCGACAGGGTCCGGTCGCTGACGGCGGCGACGTCGTGGCCGAGCAGGCGGATGGTGCCCGAGGTCGGCGTGTCGAGGGTGCCCATGAGGTGCAGCAGGGTGCTCTTGCCCGATCCGGACGGCCCCACGATCGCCACCAACTCGCCCTCGCGGATGGTCAGCGACACGTCGGTGAGGGCGGGGACACCGCCGCGGTAGCGCTTGCCGACGTGGTCGGCCGTGATCATGTCGGTCACCGGGCGGGCACCTGCACCTTCATCCCCTCGGTCAGCCCGGCGGCGGCCACCTCGACCTGGCCGGTGGCGAAGAAGCCGAGCCGGACGACCACCCGGCGGGTGTGCCAGCCGCCCGCCGGGTCCGTCTCCACCACGTCGACCGCGTAGTCGCCGTCGGGCATGGCCAGCAGCGCGACCAGCGGGACGGCGAGCACCCCGCGGTGCACGTCGCTGGTGAACTCGACCGATACCGGGGCGCCGTCGAGCGTGCCCGCGGCGTCCGGTTGGTCCAGGGTGACCCGGACCGGCACGGTGGCCCGCACGGCATCGTTGCTGTTGTTGCCGTCGTTGCCCGCCGACGACGGGTCGTTGGGCACGGCGGTCGCGACGGTCCCGACGGAGGCCACCTTGCCCGGTGTCGCCGTGCCGGTGGGCAGCAGCACCCGCACGGCGGCACCGACCTTGGCGAGGCCCTGCTGTGCGACGCCCAGGTTGACGGTCACCACGCGTGCGGTGCCGGACGCGGTGGCCACGACCGGTGGCAGCGCCCCGCCCAGGGTCGCCCGCACCTCGACCACGCGCAGGTCCGACGAGGCCACGACGACCTCACCCGGCCGCACCGTTCGGGTCTCCGCCACCCCGATCGAGTGCTGCCAGCGCTGCACAGCGTCGCCGACGGCGGAGGAGAAGTGCGCGCTGTCGGCCAGATCCGCGCCGAACCCGAGGGCCCGGAGGTTGTCCCGCAGCTCACGCACGTCCGGCCCGTCGTCCACGCCCTCGGCCAGGTCCCGCCAGAGCGGGGTGTCGCCGTGGAACAAGGGGACCGGGCGGTTGTTCACCGAGTAGACGCGCTCACCCAGGTGGACGACGGTGCCGGGCGTGGGCAACCAGGTCGCGACCCCACCGCCGGGCGCGGCGGGCACCGACATCGTCCCGTCGTAGCCGAGGGTGCCGTCGGCGCGGGTGGTCTGGGCGAGGTCGGCCCGCGCCACAGGGGCGGTCGGTGGGACCGGTCGGGCCTGACCCGCCGCGGCGGTCCGGTCCGGCCGGACCAGGACGAACGCCCCCGCGCCCGCCCCGACCAGGACGACCACCACGACCAGCCACCACCAGCGGCGACGGCGGCGCTCACCCGCCACTGGTCTGCCCGCCCGGCTGGGTGGTTGCCGCGCCGAACTGGGCGGCGACCTCGCGCCTGCAGTCCTGCACCGCCTGCAGCGCCTTCGGGTCCTTGGCGTCGATGTCGAGGCGCAGCGGCTGGCCGGGGGCCGGGTCGTCGACCTGGATGCCCTTGCCGCGCAGGCAGCGGGCGGTGGCCAGCGCCCGGTCCTGCTGCTGGGGGTCGGTGGCGTCCTTGCCGCTGCCCTGGCCGAGCAGGTGCCTGCACTGGTCGACCGCCTTGGCCATACCGGGGTCGGTCTTGGCCTCGGGCGGGAGCTGCACGGTCTGCGCGCCCGGCGGCGGGTCGGGCAGCGAGAAACCCTGGTCGCGCACGCATTGGACGAACCGAACCGGGCCGTCGGCGGCGACGGCGGTGGATGTGGCAGGCGGCGACGAGCCGCCGGTGCCGGTCGAGCAGCCGCCCAGCACGGCACCGAGCAGCACCAGACCGGTCAGGGACTTCGAGGGCAGACTCACGGGGGAACACCTTCCGGTGAACACGAACGCACGGATTGGTGCCAGGTCTAGCGAAACGCGGCTATCCCGGTCGTCACGCTTGGCCGATATGCTCGTGAAACACCCCGCTCACTAGGGTGGCCGAATCCCCGGCGGGGAGTCCGCCGCGATGGAACCGGGAGAAGCGGTGCGGGTGCTCGTCGCCGAGGACGAACCGGCGTTGGCCGAGCTGATCGCCGAGGGCCTGCGCAGGCACGCGCTGGCCGTCGACATCGCCCTGACGGGTGACGAGGCGCTGCAGCGGCTGGCCACCAACCGGTACGCGGTCGTGGTGCTGGACCGGGACCTGCCGGTGGTGCACGGCGACGAGGTGTGCAGGCGGATAGTGGCGTCCGGGTCGGGCAGCCGGGTGCTGATGCTGACCGCGTCCGCCACCAAACGGGACCTCATCGGCGGGCTGTCCCTCGGCGCCGACGACTACCTGGCCAAACCGTTCGACTTCGACGAGCTGGTCGCCCGCATCCACGCGCTGGGCCGCCGCCCGACCGGGGTCGTCGCCCCCGTGCTGCGGCACGGCGACCTGGAACTCGACGTACCCCGGCACCAGGCGGTGCGCGACGGCCGCTACCTGGCGCTGTCCCGCAAGGAGTTCGCGGTGCTGGAGATCCTGCTCAGCGCGGGCGGCGGCGTGGTCAGCGCGGAAACCCTGTTGGAGAGCGTGTGGGACGAGAACGCCGATCCGTTCACCAACGCGGTGCGGATCACGATCAGCAGGCTGCGCGCGAAGCTGGGCGACCCGCCGCTGATCGTGACCGTCCCCGGCGTCGGCTACCGGGTCTGACCCGGGGCCGCAGCGGGGTCCGGCTGCGGCTGACCCTGCTCTACGGCGGCCTGTCCCTGGCGGCCTGCGTGGTGCTGCTCGGGGTGGTGTTCCTGCTGTCCGGGCAGACGCTGGCGGGCAACGTGGAGATGGTGATCCGGCACGCGGTCACCGGCCAGCGGGGCACCAACGTCACCGTGCTGCCCAAGCAGACCCTCCCGGAGGTGCAGGGCGCGGCGCTGAGCCAGGCCCAGATCAAGGCCCTCGCCGAGGACATCAAGGTCGACGCGCTGAGCCAACTGCTGGTCGCGTCCGCGATCGCGATCGGCGTGATGGTCCTGTTCGCCTGCGCGGTCGGCTGGTGGGTGGCGGGCCGGGTCCTGCGGCCGCTGCACACCATCACCGCCCGCGCCCGCCGCATGTCCGCCCACAACATCCACGAACGCCTCGCGCTGACCGGACCACCGGACGAACTGCGCGCCCTCGCCGACACCTTCGACGACCTGCTCGACCGGTTGGACCGCGCGTTCACCAGCCAACGCCGGTTCGTCGCCAACGCCTCACACGAACTGCGCACCCCGCTGGCCGTCGAACGCGCCATCATCCAGGTGCGGCTGGCCGACACCCAGGTGCGCACCGACCTCCTCGCCGCCAACCGCCGCCTGGACCGCCTCCTCGACGGCCTGCTCACCCTGGCCCGCAGCGACCACGGCCTCCCCGAACGAGTCCCCGTCGACCTGGCCGCCGTCGCCACCCGCGTGGTGACCGAGGCACTGGCCACTCCCCCACCGGACGCGCCTGTTGTGCGCGGCTCAGTCCACGCGGACTCCCTTGTGGTGCCAGGGGACGAGGTCCTGCTCACCCAACTCGTCGACAACCTCGTCCGCAACGCCATGCTCTACAACACCCCCGACGGCTGGTTCACGGTCACCATCACCGGAAACACCCTCACCGTCGCCAACAGCGGCCCGGCGGTCCCGCAGAACACAGTGGACGTCCTCTTCGAACCCTTCCAGCGCGCCCACCGCCACACCAACCACGGCGGCGCGGGCCTCGGCCTCGCCATCGCCCGCGCCATCACCAACGCCCACGACGGCATCATCACCGCCATCCCCCGTGCGCAAGGCGGCCTCGACGTGGTGGTGACGATGCCTGAGTCCACAGTGGACTAGTGCAGTCCTAGGTGATGTCGGCCATGGCGGGGCGGCCTCGGTGCCTGCGTCGCCACGGAACCGAGGATCCGGCGGGGCCGGGTCTGGTTACCGAGCTGGGGTCGGTGTCGGGCTCGGGGCTGTCGGCCAGGTTGTCTCCGGTGGCACCGCCATCGCCGCGACCGGAACCATCCGCGTTGTCGAAGCCATCTTCACCGGTGGAGCCATCTCCAGCCGGGGAACCATCTTCACCGGGGGAATCATTCCCGGCAGCGGGGTCATCGTCACCGGGAGCGTCATCCCCAGCGGTCGGATCGTCGTCACCAGGGGAATCGTCTCCGGCCGTGGGGTCATCGTCACCGGGAGCATCGTCCCCAGCGGTCGGGTCATCGTCACCGGGAGCGTCGTCCCCGGCAGCGGGGTCGTCATCGCCAGGAGAGTCACCCCCGGCGGTGCGGTTGTCCCCGGCGGTGGGGCCGTCGTCGCCGGTGGGGTCGTTGTCGTCGGGGCCGTCGTCGGGGCCGTCGTCGGTGGGGTTGTCTTCGACGGGGAGGGGGCGGCCGCGTGGGGGGAACTTGAGGTGGCGGAGGTCGTCGAGGTCGGCGCCGACGACCATGGCGGTGATCTGTCCGTCGAGGACGGTGGCGTAGTGGGCGATCTCGCCCGCGGCGGCGGGGGTGGGTGAGAGCAGCACCCAGCCGCCGCGGTGGGGGACGAGGATGCCGATGTCGTCGGGGAGGGTGATCACGCCGCCCCGGGCGGCGGTCGCCCGTAGCTGCTCGGCGATGACGCGCCGCCGGTAGGCGCCGAGGGCGGCGATCCGGTCCATGATGGTGCGCCGTGGGGCGCCGGTCAGCGCGTCGGCGACCTGGGCCAGGTCGCTGCGTGCCCGGTCGACCTCGGCGAGTCGGGTCGACGCGCTCGCAGGCTCGGTGGGGACAGGGGGGTCGAGGGGGTTGTTGTTCGCGTCCAGCGGGAGGGCCTGGATCGACTCGGTGTCCGCGGTGGGGCGGGTGGCGGCTGGGCCGTGATCGCCGGTGAGCGGGTCGACGAACAAGACTTCGTCGTTGTGGTTGACCAGGTTCCACGCCTGGGCGCCTGCTTCCGCCTGGCTCACCACCAGGGCGCCCGCGCCGTGACCCGCGTCCGCCACCAGGTCGACCAGGGTGCGCTGGGCGGTGGGTCCGGTGCCGAAGTCCACCAACGGGTGGTTGGTCCACGTCGCCGGGCGGGTGCCGTGGCTGTCGCTCGCGTCCACCACGGCGGGTTGGCCCTGCCAGACCGAGTGGGCCGCCATGGCGTGGTCGAAGGGAGTGGACTGGATGTCCGAAGTGGACTCGGCAGCCACGGACCCGGCCCATTCCCGCGGATGGGTGTGCCTGGTGTCCGCCGAGCCCAGCCGCTCCATGCGTCCGCCCGGCGGCACGGCACCAGGCACGACGATGGCGTCGGGTTGAAGGGTCCCGGAGTCCGGCAGGTTCGCCACGGCAACGGACGAGGCGTCGGAGTCGTAGTCCACAGTGGCGCCTTGGAACTCGTCCGTCCACTCGAAACGAAGGACGTCGTCGACCACCGGGCTGTCGGCCTCGACGGCCGCCGGGCTGTCGACCCTGGCGGTGACCTGCCCGCTGACGGCGTTCGGGTCCGCCAGTTCGAGCACCAACGTCCGCCCCAGCCTCGGGAACGGGTGTTCCGAAAGGGGTCCGATCCGCCCGTTCAGCGGGTCGGCGAGAACGATCTCGCCGTTGACGTTGAGCAGGGTCCACGTGTCCCATGTGGACCACCCGACTCGTTGGCTGATCACCAGCGCGCCCGCGCCGTGGCCCCGGGTGGTGACCAGGCCGAGCAGGTTTCGCTGAGCGGTGCGGCCCGCACCGTAGTCGACCATCGGATACCCGCTCCACGACAACGACGCGGCCCCCGGCACGCCCGCTTCAGGCACGCCGGGCAGGGGAGCGAACCTCCCGATCTCGGCCAGGCCCGCCCCGGCGGGCAGGTCGACGATGTCGTCGCCTGCCCACGCGCTGGTATCGGTGTACCGCCCGGACACCGGGACCATCGTCCTCAGCGCCTCGAACCGCGGATCGGACTCGACGATCCGCGAGATGTGGCGGTCAGGCGCCGCGTTGAGGTTGATGTAGACGTTCTGCGCGTCCAGCGGAAGTACCCACATCCGCCCGTCCACGGGGATCGTGCCGTCGTCAAGGCTCTCGATATGATGGGCCGCAGGCTCGATGAACAGGATCTCACCATAGTGGTTGATCAGGTTCCACGCCCGCGACTGACCCCGCCCGTTGTGGCTGATCGCCAGAGCGCTCGCGTGCCAGCCCGCGCGCGCGACCGCGGTGAGCAACGCCAACTGGGCCTCGGGGCCTGAGCCGACATCGGTCATCGGGTACCTCGTCCACGCCGCCGACTGTCCGACCCGGGTGTCGCCCGCCCCCACCACCGTGGGTTCACCGCGATAAGTCAGGTGAACCGCCTTGACGAGATCGAAGGGCTCAACCCCGGCGGACTGGTCGCCCTCGGCGCCCCACATCGACTCGACCCAGAGGTTCGGATCGACGTATTGACTACCCACTACGGACTGAAGTGTCACCAACCGCTGGTTCACGTCGACGGTGTCGACCTGCTCGACGGGTTCCTCGACGAACTCGGTGGTGGCCAGGCGCGGTTGGATGAACCTGTTGCCCGCGTCCATCGGGATCGCACGCACGGTTCCGAGGCCATGGCCGACCGTGCTGTTCGCGGCGAGCTCGTAGGTGCCTGCTCGCGGGTCGACGATGTACACGGTGCCCTCGTGGTTGACCACGTTCCACGTGTACTGCGGTCCTTTGTCCATGTGGAAGCCGACCATGATGGCATCCGAGCCGTACCCCCCGCCTGCGACCCGGTCGACCACCTTCCGCACAGCTTCGACGCCGAGCCCGAAGCTCTCCGTGGGTTCCTGGTTCCACCACGCGTCGTCCGCGACCTGCTTGATGTCGTTGCCGGGGGCGCCGACCACCACGAGGTCGCCGTTCAAGATCGAGTGGAACGCGACCGCCGAGCGGTAGCTGTTCGTCGCGGGTGACTCCGTGTCGTGGGCACCGTTGACCAGTCCCAACCAATGTCCAAAGTGGATGGACCGGCTGTTGCCGGTCGGCATCCAGCCCCTCAACAAGAGCAGCTTCCTGCCCGCCTCGACTTCGGCGGTATGGGCACGCTGCTCAGCGGCGAGGTGGTTGCCGTCCGGGTCGAGCGCGATCGCGTACAGGTAGGCGGAGTTGCCGACTTTGTGCGCCGTGGCGGGCTCGTGCGAGCCGGTTCCCAGGTCGAACAGCCAGACCTCGCCCGCCCGGTTGACCGCGCTCCACACACCGGACTCCAGGCCGTCGACCTGGGCCACCACCACGGCCTCCGCGCCGCTCCCCCCGGCGGCGACCCGGTCGAGCACCGCCCGGAAACCCGGGGCGCCTGACCCGAAGGCCTCCAGCCTGGGCTCGGCCCACTCGACCGCTTCCGCGCCCCCGGGCAGGTAGCTCGAGAGGAGCACCTTCGCCTTCAGCGACTCGGAAAGGTGGCTCTCGCTGATCATCCGCACCATCGATTCCAGCGCCACCGCACGATCGGTCGGAGCGGGTGGGAGGACCGGCTGGATGTCGATGAATCCGTTGGTCTCGTCGAGGCGGATCGCGTGCACGGTACCGATGTCGGCGATCACGTGCGGGTCGACGAAGTCGGACTCGGGCTGGAAGACACGGGTGGCGTCGGTCCAAGTGCCCGCGGCCGCGTCGAGGATCAACACCTCGCCACCGTGGTTGACCACGTTCCACGTGTGCGACCTGTTGTCGCCGACCGTCAAGAACCGCACGATCGCTGCCGAGCCGGGTGGCGCCGCGGCGACCCCGTTGATCACCCCGCGCAGGGCGTGCTGATCCGCGCCGATGGGCTGCATGGGAGCACCAACCCAGTTTGGTGCATTGTGGATGTCCGCTATGGACACATTGACACCTGCGGAATAACCGTGATAGGCCAACTGGAACTTCTTCGAGGCTTCAACGGCATCGGTCGCACCGGTCGGATCAACCCCGGTCCGAATCCAGACGCGCGGGTCGGAGAAGGCGCTCACCGACACCAGGCCTGGTGTCGGTGAGGCAGGCGCCAAGCCGGTGATGAAGTTGCCGTTCGCGTCCACCGGAATGGCGTACAACTGCACGGGGTTGCCGAGTACGTGCTTGTCGGCCAGTTGGATCGAGTTCTCCCCCGGGGTGATGAGCAACAGTTCGCCGTTGTGGTTGATCACGTTCCACCACCCCTGCTCCTCTTCCCCTTCCACATAACCGGACACGATGGCCGCCGACCCGTGCCCTCCACGCGCGACCCGGTCGATCACCCTCTGCACGGCGTCCGGACCGGCCCCGAAGTCCTCCAAGTCGTGCTCGGCCCACGCAGGCATCCGGCTGGGCTCGGCGCCCTCCACAACGGGCTCACCGTGGTAGGTCGCGAGGACCGCCATGGACGCGTTGAAAGCGCTGGCCGAACCCGAGTACCCGGACGTGTTCCTGATCAGGCTCAGCCAACTCGCCGGGTGGGTGAACTTCTCGCCCGCCGACACGATCTCCCGCAGTTGAGCCAATCTGGGGTCCGACATGAGCTCGGCACCGAGACGGTTGTCGTGGGCGTCGACCGCGACCGCGAACACCGACCCAACCTCGCCCAGCGCATCCGCGGTGGACCCCACGTAGTCGCCCGATCGCGGTTCGAACACCCGTACCACGTCGTGGTGGTAGACCACGTTCCACGAGGACAACTCGCCAGACCGGAAGTCGTACACGATGGCCGCCGAGCCACGTCCCCCGCGCACGACCCGGTCGATCACTCCCTGGAAGGCGCCCGGCCCCGTCCCGAAGTCCTCCATCGGTTGTTGCGCCCAGCGCGCGTCCGCTCGGACACCACCGGACCGGGTACCCACGACGACAGGCTCACCGCGGTACGTCGAGTGGAACGCCCTCGCCGCATCGGCGGGGTTTGTCCCCAGAGCCTCGCCGTTGACCAGGTGAACCCACCCCAAGGGGTCAACGGGTCCGCGCGACACCGCGTACCGCAACGCGGCCAGCCGCGTGTCCGGGTCCATCGCCGGTAGCCCAACCTCCCCGGGCCGGGAGGTGTCGATAGGCGGCGGTGGGGCCAAGCCCCGCCGCCGCGCGATCGGTACCCGCGGCGCCCCCTCGGGCGGTGTGGACAGGGGCGGGGTGGGCCGAGGTGCGTCCGGGCCGGCAAGCGGGGGCTCGCCGACTGGCCGGTGGGCGGCGGACTCCTGGATGGCGGGCTGCTCGGTCTCGGTGCTGTGCTGCCGGGGGTCGGGGGCGAGGTGGTTGTTGTAGCGGTCCAGGTGGATCGCGGATATCGGGCCGAGGTTGGGGATGACGTCCGGGGCGGTGAAGGTGGCGACGTCGCCGGGGGCGAGGCCGGGGATGCCGGGGGGGTTGAAGATTCGGGTGGCGTCGGTCCAGGTGCCCGCCACCGGGTCGAAGATCAGTACCTCGCCGTGGTGGTTGACGACGTTCCAGGTGTAGGTGTCGGTGGGGGTGTGTGCGGTCACGATGGATGTGGTGCCGTGTTCGGCTTGGCCGACCCGGTCGAGCACCTGGCGCAGGGCCGCCGTACCGGAGCCGATGGGGGTTGGTGGGCGGTTGGCCGGGTGCGCGGGCGGGGTCGATTGACCTGCGACCGCGGGGGTGCCGTGGTAGGTCGACTGGAACATCGCGGCGGCCGCGTTGCCGTCGGTTTGGCGACGCAGGCCGAGGGGCGCGGTGTTGACCAGGCCGACCCAGTCGCGCGGGTCGCTGTACACCGTGTCCGGGGGGACCACCAAGCGCAGCGTCGCGAGGCCGCGATCTTCCCGTGCGCCGTCGTCGACCTGGATGTCGGCGGCGGGCTCGGCGTTCGTCGGGGTGCTCGCAGTGGAGGGTGACGGGGGCGAGGTGGGGTCGGGTAGGGCGATGTGTTGGGTGGCCTGTTGGTTGGTGGGCAGGCCCCGCACGAAGTCGAGCACGAGGTCGGCGGGTACGCCCGGCCCGAGGTACAAGGTGCGGCCCCGGCTGTCGGGCGCCTGCTCGACGGGGGCGGGCAGGCCGGTCGCGGGGGCGTTCACCCGGGTCACGACGAGGCCGTCCGGGGCGGCGGTGTAGGTCAGCGCGGCCCCGGACGGCGGCGTCGGCAACCGCACCCCGGCGCGATCCCACACGTCGGTGAGGGTGATCAGGCCCGCGCGCAGGGCGTCGGCTTCCCAGACGCGGATCCGGACGTCCTGGTGCACGGTGATCCCCACCGTGGTCGATGTGCCGGTGGCCGGGCGGGAGGCGCCCGGCGGGGCGGCCTTCCCGGCGGCGGTGTGCACCTGGTACTCGGCGTCCGCGGTGAACAGGTAGGACTCACCGTCCTGTTTGACCAGGGTCACCTTGTACTCGCCGACGCTGTCGGCGACCTGGCGGGCGACCGTGGTGTCCAGGCCGACCTGGGCGAGGGCGGTGCCTTCCGAGGGCACTCCCCCGTCGGTGAAGCTCTGCGTGGACTGCGCCACCCCGGACAGCCCGCGCACCTGCGCGGCCACCCGGGACATGCCCTGCAGCTTGATCTCCTCGATCTCCCGGCCGTGCACGACGGGTGCCGCGTCGGGGCCCGGCGACACCTTGGTGAACGTGCCGGGGACCAGGCGGGCGCGCACGTGCAGGTCGAAGGTCTCCTCGTGCAGCAGGTGCTTGGGACCGAGGATCTCCCTGGCCGAGTACGCGTCGCCGGTGAAGATCTCCCAGGCGCCGTTGTACAGCGACTGGCCCGCGGTCAACGCGTGCAGGGCGGGCTCGGACGCCCAACTGCGGTCGGTGTACCGGGAGGTCCGCGCCGCCGCGGCGGCCACTTCCGCCTGTCCCCGGTCCGGCCGCCGGGGGACTAGCGGCGCGCTGCCGAGCTGGGCGTAGGCCGCGTCCCGGATGGCGGTGGTGGTGGTCGAGCCCAGGTGCTCGATGTACCACATGGCCTTCGGGTCGAGCACCGTTGGCCCGGTGCTGACCGCGCCCGTCCGGTTGCCCTCGGCCACGGTGAAGGTGGGCGCGGCGGCGGGGCGCGACATCGACGGCACCGTGCCGTGGCCGGGTGAGACCAGCTCGACCGAGCCGTGGGCCAAGACCGGCGCGGCGGCGGCGCCGTACACGCGGTTGAAGAACCGGGCGGCGGTCAGGGTGACCGCGGTGAGCAGCGGCATCGCCGTCTGCCGCCGGGTGATCACCAACTGGTAGGTGACGTCGTGCGGGGACAGGTCGAGCTTGCCGTAGGTGGCCATCATCATCGGCCGCCGGGTCGCCGAGCCCGGCACCGTCTCGACGGTGGAGACCTGGCCGCCGATTCCGACGGCCGCGCCGAGGGTCTCCACCGACGTGCCCGGCTCGGTCATGGTGGCGGTGCTCTGCAGGCCGATCGAGTACCCAGACGCCGCGTTCACCTGGGTGGCCCTCGTGCTGGAGGCGTAGGTGTAGGTCGTCATCGAGTTGGGCACCACCGGTTCCGCCGCAGCCCCCCGACCCCCTGGGCCAGATGTGCTCGGCACCGCGGTGATCCGGATGTCGACGACGTCGGTGGTGAACACACCGTGCTGGGGCACGGAAAGCACCCGTTCGCCGCCGAGGACGTCCTTGAGGTTCACCCACTCCGAAGGGCTGGTGAACAGCTTGGTGAGCCGGTCGAGGACCTTCTGCCGCCACTTCCCGCCGACACCCAACTCGGTCAGCCTGGTGCCCGCGCCTGCCAGCGCGTCGGGGGTGTGCAGCCGGGAACCGAAGACCGCCACCGGGCCGTACGCGACGTACTCCGCGCGGTCCCGCAGTAGCTGCTGGGAACCCGGCACCGGGTTCGGCCTCGGCGCGGTGCGGTCGATGAAGGCGAGGTCCACCGGCGCGTCGATACCGAGCGTGGCGAACATGTGCGCCGCGGTGGCGACGGGCATCTCCACCAGGAGCGCCTCCGCCTCGTCGACGGTCACCTCGATCGGCCGGGCGCTGTTCGTGCGCAGCATCGTCTGGACGTCGACCTCGCCGGTGAAGGTGTAGCGGGCGTCGAGCGCCACCCACACCGTCGGGCCGGTGTAGTGCAGCACCTGCCGGGAGCCCGGGGTCAGCTCGTTGACCATCGCCTGCCCGCGCCTGCGGTTGCCCGACAGCAGGAGCTGGATCTGCGCGCCCCACTCGGTGGTGCGCCCGGGTGTGGAGAGGAACGTGAGGTTCCCGTCCACCCCCGCCTGGCGCACGGACACGGAGTTGACCGGCTTGTCGCCGTCCCCCCGGCGGTGCAGGTGGTGGTTGGTGCGCACCTGGACCACCCGCGGCGACAGGTACTGGACCCGCCCGGTGATCGAACCGGCCAGGTTGGTGAAGGTGCCGGGCAGCAGCAGCGGGTGCGGGCCGCTGACCTCGCCGTTGAGCCCGAGCACCGCCAGCCCCCTGGCACCGACCTGCGACACGAACTGCCGGATGACCTCGGCCGAGTCGGCACCCGGCCTGGTCAGCGCGGACGGCCGGTACCGCAGGACCCGCGCGGGATGACCGTTGAACCGGGTCTCCTCGGCGCGGCGCACCCCCCACGACGGCCACAGGCCCGCACCCGGCGGCGACTTCCGCAGGGTCTGCTCGCGCCTGCCACGGAACCACCTGCTCCCCGGCGTGGTTCCCATCACCTGCACGCTCTTGGCGAGCGCCAGCAGCAGGGCCTCCCGGGTGTTGGCGCTGACCCGCACGTGGTCGACCGTGGTGAACCTGCCGAACAGCTCCGGGGCGACCGTGTGGGCGCGGACGTGGTTCGGCAAGGGGGGCGGCTCGCCGACGTAGATGCCGGAGACGAACCCGGGGGTCGGCGCGGGCGCCCGGTCGGCCACCGGCAGCCGGTCGTTGGGCGTGGAGACGACCACGGCCCCCGACACCCGCTTGCCGCGGGCGAACTCCCCGTTCCGGGGCGGCGTCGGGATGCCCGGCCTGCTCGCCTCCGTGAACGCCGCCCTGATCTCCGTGACGCTGGGTTCGACGAGCCGATCGGCGGCGCGTGGTCCGCCGATCATCCGGTCGAAGAAGACGTTGTGCTGCAACCAGGTCGGCAGCACGACCTCGCTGTGCACCACCACCAGTTGGAGATCGCCGTTGAACCCGCGGAACACGCCCTCGTAGGTGGTGTTGTGGCTGTCGCGGCTGTTCGTGCCCACCGAGGTGGTGACCGTGCGGGTCGCCGCGCCGCCGAGGTTCACCCGCGGCAGCAGGCTGGTGGGACCGCCGCGCGAGCCGCTGCCGGGGCCGTCGGTCAGCGTGTCGCGCACCTCGGCGCCCAGGCCCGCCTTGAAGTCGCGCCCCACCTGGGCGACGGACCGGTACTGGGTGGTGACCTGGTCCTGGATGTGCGACCGGGTCTGCGTCGAGGGGAAGGTCTCCTCGGGCGGGGCGATCGCGCCGCGGATGTCCAGGACGTGCAGGCGGCCGCCCGCCTGCCAGGTCACCTGGTGACCGCCGTGCATCGAGTTGTAGAGGGTGGTCACGGCCTTGGGGAAGTCGGCGAACGCCGCGCGCACGGCCGCCCGGCCGGTCTCGTCGATGCCCTCGCCGAGGAACTCGACGATCTCGTCCTGGCCGGGGACGGCGACGATGTCGTCCCGGCCGATCCGGTAGACGGCGCCCGCGCCGGGCCGTTCGGTCGTGTTGCCCGGCGACAGGTGGTCGGGCACCGGCAGGCCGAGCCGACGGGCGTCCAGCACGGGCAGCGAGACCAACCCGGACACCCGGCCGAGCACGGACGGGGCGGTGCCGACGGTCACCACCACCGGCCGGTCCACTTGGTAGACCAGCGTGGTGTGGGCCGCGTAGCGCTCGACCGCGGCCTCGTTGGCCAGGCTCGTGCCGCCGGTCTGCTGGGTGACGAGGTCGCCGAACGCGCCCGCGTACCAGCGCGTGGTGCCGTTGTCGTGGCCGCCGCCGAACCCGAGGCCCGCGATGGCGCCGCTGCCGGACAGCGCCACCCCGGTGGCGGTGGACCCGGTGCGCTGCTCGACCACCCAGCTCGACGGCCCGACCAGGGACACCTCCAGTCCGCCCGCGGTCACCTGGACCCGGCTGCCGCCGATCTCCCGGTTCAGGTGCCCGTTGTCGGGCAGGCCCAGCAGGTCCGCCGATGCCAGCAACTCCCCCACGGCACCGGTCTGTTCGACGGCGATCGACCGGGCCACCTCCTGGACAAGCCCGTGCGGGACCCGGATCTGCGCGCCCGCGGCCAGTTCGGACCGGGTGGTCGCGGTCAGCCCGCCGAGGGTGGGCCTGCGGAGGATGCTCGACGGCGCGGAGGTCGGGGCGCCCGCGCTGCTCATGGTGATCAGCGACGAGGATGTCGTGTCGTCCGACGTTTCGGACGAGACACCGTCGTCGGAGGACGTGGACACCCGACCGGACTCCGCCGTCGCGGAGGGGAGTTGGAAGGTGACCCGGCGGCCAACGCCCGGGAGGGCGGACGCGGCCTGGGCGACGGCAGGGAGCGCGACGGACGTCGGAACGACCAGCGGCACGCGCAGTCGGACGGGCACGATCGCAGCCGCGGGCGCGAGGCGGACGTTGTCGAGCCGGGTCGCCACGATCCCGACCCGCGCGTCCACCACCGACCGGTTGCCCGCGCGCAGACCGGGACGGCTGGTGGTGCTGGTCGCCGCGACCTCGACCCCTTGGGAGAGCAACCCCATGGACACAAGCGTTCGCAGGAAAGGGAGGAGCTCCGTCATGGTGATCGGGAGCCGGGTGGCGTGGTTGGTCGTCGAGGTCGCCGTGCGCGCGCTCTGGCTGTCGGTGCTGGCGATGTCGACAACATCGGGATGCGCGTGCCGAGGTGGGGCGGCCCCCGCCCACAGCCGCGCGTCGCCGGGCGGGAAGACCTCGGCCGCCAACCAGACCCTGGTCCCGCCCACGGTGATCTCGCGGCCGCGGTTGACGACCTCGGACAGGTGGTCGCGCAGCGATTCACCGATGCTCTTGGTGACCTGTCGCGCCGCCTCGGCGTCGGTGCCGAACAACGTGGTGCCGACGTCGCCCAGCGGCTGTTCGTCGACCCGCACCACACCGATGTCGCCCGCGAGGGGCAGGTCGCGCAGGAGCGTCGTGCTCCGCTCCAGGGTGCTGCGCGCGAAGGCCTGCTGAGCGCCCGCGGCGGCCTTGTTCGCCTCCTGCAACGCGCCCGTCACGGAACCGAGCGTGGTCTCGGCCAGCTTGCGCCCACCCTCGGCCGCGGTCATGTGCGCGAGGAAATCGGGTGTCCCGGCGACGAGGATGCCGTGCGCCGACGTCACCTGGCCTGCCAGGTCCACGAGCGTGTCGATGGCCTGGCCGATGTCGCCGATCGCCGCCTCGGCCGCCGTGACGTGGGTCGCCGCCGTGATCGCCGCCTCGGTGGTCTCGGTGGCGATGTCCGCTTCCGGCCGCAGCGCTTCCAGCCGCAGCCGCAGGGAGTTCCGAGCCGGGACGAGGACGGCGAGCGCGTCGGACAGGACTCGCACATCGTCGTGAGTCCGGGTGCCGTCTGTTGTGGACTGAAGTTGGCTGAGTTCCTGGCCTATCCGGCTGATGTGGTTGTCGTGGTCACGCAGCGCCTTGCGCATCTGGTCGAGACCGTTGAGCGCGTCACGCAGGGACCGCGGCCCCGGATCGATCGGGCGGTACGGACCGAGCCCTTGGTCCAACCTGCCCAGCGCGGCGTCCGCGACGGACTCCGCCATCTCGGCGGCCCGCTTGGTGATGACCAACTCGTCGCGCGCGGCCTGCTGGTACGTCCGCGCGGTGGTGACCAGCGTGTCGACCTCCCGCCGCCACGTGTCGACGACCGTGGCCGCCTCACCGGCGGTCCGGGGCACGTTCGGCTCGGCCACACCGGCGCCCACGGTGTCGAACTCACCGGGCTTGGGCCACTCCCAGAGCCGCGCCCAGGTGGCACCGTCCACTCCGGACTCTGATGGAACTTCTTCCGGGGTAAGGGTTTCGTGGACGATCGTGCGCGCCGGGTCCGGGATTCCTGCGGCAGCTTCCGCCGTGACGGTCTCGCCCTGGCCCAGGACACCCTCGGACACCTCGGGCGCCGAGGTCCGCGCCGTGGTGTCCTGGCCCGCCACGGTCCGATCGGATGGGGTCCGGGCTGTGCCGGGCTGGGTCGTCGAGGACGGCGGCACGACCGATGCCTGCGTATCCGCGGTGCGCGCGACCGCAGGCTGCGGCGCCGAGAACGTCTGCGCCCCACCGGGCTGCGCGATCGACGGCCCACCCGGGGACAGCGGCTCGACCAGCGACTGTCCCACCGAGGACAACACCTCCGACGAGCGCGGCCCGACAGGTTGCCCGACACCGGCCCCAACGACCGACGGCTGTGCCACCGCCGAATGGGACGGCGCCCCAGTCGGTTGCGCGGTCGAGGGCTGGGTGATCGAGGGGGGCGCAGTCGAAAGTGGTGCGGTCGAGGGTTGGGTGGGCGAGGACGGCGCGCTCGGGGCGCGCGCGGCCGAAAGCTCCGCTGGTGAAGGGTGCGCGACCGAAGGCTGGGCCACCGAGGGGGGCACGGCCGAAAGCTCAGCGACCGAGGGGTGCCCGGTCGAGAGCGGTGTGGTCGAAGGGTGCCCGGTCGAGAGTTGCGCAGTCGAGGAGTTCGCGACCGTGGGCTGGGCGGGAGAGGCGTGCGTGGCAGGCGAGTGCGTGGTCGAAGGGGGCGTGGTCGAGGACTGGGCGGTCGACGGCTGGGCGACCGGCGGCCGCGTCGACGCGGACTGGGCGGCCGCGGGCTGGTCGAGCGAGGAATGGGTGGTCGAGGAGTTCGCGCTCGCGGGGTGCTCGACCGAAAGCCGGGTGGGCGAGGGGTGCCCGGTCGAGAGCGGTGTGGTCGAAGGGTGCCCGGTCGAGGGTTGCACAGCCGAGGGCTGGGAGGTCGAGGCAGGCGTAGCCGGCGAGTGCGCGGATGAAGAGGGTGCGACCGAGGGGGGCGTGGTCGAGGGCTGAGCGGGTGAGGAGTGGGTGGCCGCAGGCTGTTCGGGTGAAAGGTGGGTGGTCGGAGAATGTTCGGGTGTGGTGGTGACCGGGGTTGAGCTTGTCGGTGACGTGGGTCGGCCTGCGGCCGGGTGGTCGGGCGTGCTCGCGGCGGCGGTGCCGTGGCCGGGTGGGGTCTGGGGTGTCGGGGTCGTCACCGTCAGGTGTGGTGAGGCCGGGTTCGGGTGGGTCGGGGCCGGGGTGCTCGGAATCGCCTCGACCCGGCTGCCGGGGGTGGCCCGCACCGAGGTCGAGCCCGGACTCGGCACGTCGATGAGCGGGTGTGATGTCGTCAGGTCCGTGGTCCGCGGTTCGGGAACGTGCGCCGCCGGGTGTTCGGCCGTCGCGCCCGCGGGCAGGCTGTGAGCACCGTGGGCGCCGCCCGTGGACCGGTTGTGGGCGAACGACCGGCCCGCGGCGCCGCCAATGCCGGAGAAACCACCGGAGGTCGCGGAGAACACGTTCATGTTCCACTCGCCGGTGGTGAAGTAGTTGTACAGCGACTCGGTGAAGACCTCGTGGAAGGCCTCCACGCCGATCTCGGACACCAACTCCGGGACCGTGTGCGCCCACGACGGGATGGTCTTGGCGAACTTCGCGAACTTGGCCAGCGCCGTCTCCAGGCCCTGCTCGGCCACGTGCGCCAGGACCTGGCCGACCTTCGTCAGCGGGAGCATCAGCACGCCGCCGAGGGCGCCGACCGCGAAGGCGTTGGTCGTGTAACTGGTGTTCCACGTGTGCCGGGTGCCCATGGCGAACTGGATCGACTGCGCCAGCACGTCGATCGCGGCCTGGAACGCCATGCCGACCGCCTCGGCCTGGGCGAAGGCGATCGCCAACCTGCCCGCGGCCGTCTGCAGCAATGTACGCACCACGGCCACCCGCTCGGCCAGCCACTCCAGGCTGGCCCCACCCGTCGCGTACGCGGCCGCGCTCGCCCAGGCGATCTCGACGATCAGCGCCCCGATGCTCAGGATCGAGACGAGCTTGACGTACTCCACGTCCACGGCCAGGTCGCGCAGGTACTTCGCCAGCCACCGGAACTGCTCGCTGGCGGCCGAGATGTAGTTGTCGTCGCCCTCCACGTACGGCGACATCTTCGCGACGAACGCCCGCTCGGTCTCACCGTCGAAAGTGGCCCGGATGGCGACGACAGCCTTGAGCAACTCGGGGGCGAGCTCGCCGGAAAGCCGCTGGGCCGCGGTGTCCCAGGCGTCCGCGAGCACCCGCAGCCGGTCCTCGTCCGCGTCCGGCCACTCCTCGCCGGTGAGCACCAGGAAAAGCCTGCGGACGTCGTCCGGGACCATCATGGCCATCGGCGACTACGCCTTCGCCGCGGTGCCTGGACGACCACTTCGGCTCACGTCGTCGGAAAAGCCGACCCGCCGCCCGTCGAGGACGGTGACGTTCGCCATCGTTCGTCTCCTGTAGACAGTCGCGACCACCTGCTCGGCGCCACACCCGGAACGCGGACATGCGCCGGCCCGGTCAGCCGCCACATGCCCCCTGGCCGCGGAACCTACCGCCCGCGCCATCCACAAAACGTGACTGGAGATGAACGGACGCCAAATGAACGGCGACATCATGCCCGCACCGCCATCTGGTCCAGACCACCAGCCAGACCGATCCCGACATCCACCCCAGACCGCGCAACCCCCCACGCCGAGCACCGTCCTAACCGGACCACAGTCCACGACGCCGACCGCGAACCTGTGCGGGCGACGGGGTTAGGGCGCACATGACCGGTCCCGTCGCTCTCGGTTTCCGCACAGGGCGGCGGACTCCGGCGATGTCAGGTCGCGGCCGTGCAGGCCGGATCACCGGCTGTACCCGACGCCGGGTGCGCTCACCCGGATTTGGTGTGGTGTTCATCTCGATGTGTTTTTGGTGGGTGTGACGTGGATCTAGGTTTCGCGATCATGGTCGGCCCCGTGCGAACCGGTTGGTGGGGGTGGGGGTTGCCGGGGGTAAGCGGACCGGTGTCTTGGATCAGCCCTGGGTGGGGGCGGGCGGTCTGATGGCGATGATGGTCCCCGATGGCGTGCGCGGGTTGTTCTTGGTGGTCACCGGGGAGGAGTGGCCGGATGCGAACGAGGACAAGTTGCACGTGTTGGCCGGGGCTTGGGAGTCGGCCGGGCGGGGGTTGTCGGGGGAGCTGGGGCCGGAGTTGCGGCGGGCGGTGGCGGCGGTCCGGTCCACCTTCTCCGGTGCGGCGGAGCAGGCGTTCGCGGCGCGGATGTCGCCGTTCGTGGAGGGGGCGGACAACTACGTCGACGCGGCGGCGGAGCAGTTTCACGGGTTGGCGCAGTACCTGCACGACCTCGCGGTGGATGTGGAGTACGTCAAGCTGGTCTCGGTCCTGAGCCTGGGGGCGCTCGCGGTGGAGATCGCGTGGGCGTCGGCCGCGGCGGCGGAGACGGGTGGGGCCAGTGTGGTGTGGCTGGCGCAGCGGGTGGCGTTGGTGCGGTACCTGCTCAAGTCGGCGTTGGGGCGGTTGGCGTTGCGGTTGGCGCAGGCCGAACTGGTGGGCATGGCGTTCCAGGCCGTGATCGACATCCTGGCGCAGGGGATGCAGTTCGCGATGGGCACCCGGCACACCTGGAACACCGGCTACACGACCAACGCCTTCGCCGTCGGCGCGTTGGGCGGCGTGTTGATGCTCCCGCTGTCCGCGGTCGGGGAGGTACTGGCGCGGGCGGCGGCGCAGGGCGTCGAGTCGGTGCTGTCGAAGTTCGCGAAGTTCGCCAAGTCGATCCCGTCGTGGGCGCACACGGTGCCGGAACTCGTGTCGGAGATCGGGGTCGAGGCGTTCCACGAGGTGTTCACCGAGACCCTCTACAACTTCCTGACCACCGGCGAGTTCAGCATGAACGGGTGGTCGGCCACCTCCGGCGGCATCTCCGGGATGGGCGGCGCCGCCGGACGGTCCATCCGGCACAAGGGCATCGGCCACGCACCCGCCCTGCAGATCCATAATGGACACAACGTCGGCCCGACGGCAATTCCCCACGGCACACCGGAAATCACGCCCGAAGCAACAACGAGACAGTCCATCCCGGTACCAATCCCAGCCGCACCGAGTTTCCCCCACTTGGCGGTGACCCGATCCGGCTCCCCTCCGCACAACCACCCGACCAATGGACCTGCCGCGATCGGGGAACCAGGAAACGCCGCCCGGACTCCGCAAACCCGACCAGGGCACCCGACAACCGCACAACCCGCGATCGCCCGACCGAGCAGTCCGACGGCCTCCCCCGATCGCACGCCGGTCACCACGCACCCGATTTCACCAGCCGGAGGCGGTATCGCACGATCCACGGTCACGCACGCAGGCGACCCCACATCGCCCGCCATGCAGAGAACACACCCAGCCACGTCCCCCGCATCCCCACCCGCCGGGCAGCACGAAGTGTCCATTGGGGATGGTAACGCGCGGCCCACGATCGCCGCACATCCCATCAGTCCACAGTCGACAGTCGTGGGGCAGCAGGCTGCCCCGCAGACCACAGCACCGAGCAGGCCGGTAGAGTCAGTCACCTCGCCACCAACAATCGCACCATTCTCCGCTGACATCGCGCCACCGGCGGCGGTGACCAAGGACGCGGTCGTGCGAGCCGAGCCGGTCGCGGGCAACCCCAGTCAGGTGCGCAACCCGGACCGGGTACTCCCCCAGCCGAACAGGACGATCGCGTCCCTCGGTCGACCGAGCACAGTCGCGCCTACCGTCACCGCTGCTCAGGCCGGCGGCGCCGGGAGTCAAGTCGCGGTGGCCGGAACCACGCACGCCGCGGTCGGGTCGGCGGTGCGGCCGGGGGTCGAGAGGTCCGAGTCAGGCGCGGACCCGCGGCCCGGCACGACAACGCCCGAGGTGGCCGACCCGGGAGTGCGGGTACCAACACCGGACCACGCTCCCGAGGCGCCCAGCAGCGACATCGTGCGTCCGGCGCTCACCGACCCGGTGCTCGCGGCATTGGCCGGGCGGCCGTTCACCGACTTCCGCGACTGGCTCCCCCGGATCAACGCGATCGGGGGCACGCACAACTGCGTCTACACGGCCGCAGCGGTGCACAACACCTGGCAGGGCCGTCCCGAGGCCGCCGCGCGCGAGCACGGACCGAACAGCGTGTGGCAGAAGGCAGGCGGGTTCGCCGACGAGGTCGTTGGCTACGGCCACTCCGCCGTCAACACCGTGGCAAGCCGGTTGCTCGCGGCAGGTCACGGGGCATCGGCCCTGGTCAGGACCATCCGGGCGGGCGCGGAGGTTGGCCACGTGTGGAACATGATCAACCAGAACGGCGTCGTGTACCACGTGGACGGTCAGCCGGGGGACTGGTTGGCGGCCGAGCAGGGGCCCCGGGACGGCAAGCACAGCATCGGCGAGGTCAAGGCGATCGTGGTCGGCCCGGCGGGCGACAACATCTCGCTCGCGGCCGAGATCGGCGACCCGGTAGAAGCGCTCGCCGACGTGCGCGGGTACCTGGCGGCGGCGAGCACGGTGCGGCGTGCCACCCAACAGCTCGAATGGTCCAGACACGGTCTGACCGACGCAGCCGAGGCGGCGACGGTGGCGGGGGTGGCCGCCATCCTGGCGAACAGCCGCGCGAACCTGGGCGGCCGCTCGCTCGACGACCTGCTCGCCGAGATCGACACCCGTGAAGCGGCCATGGCCGGGTACGAGAGCCAGGTCGCGCACCTGACCGAGACGCTGGCCAAGACGACGGCGGCCGCGGCGACGCAGGTCCGGCTCGCCCCGGCGGTCACCCAGATGGGGGAGTCCCTGGCCAAGGTCACCCAGGCCCGAGCCGACGCGCGCGCCGAACTGGCCGCGTTGCGGCGCACGGCGAACTCAGCCGCCGTCGCCGCCGAGGCGGACCAGCAGGCCAAAGCCGCGGCCGCCGCGTTGACCGACGCCCGCGCGGCGCACACCCGCGCCGAAAGCCCGACCAAGGTCATCGACCTGGCCGAGACGACCCTGACCGCCAAACGCGACGAGCTGGCCGCGCTGCCGCCGGACACCGACCGGGCCGCCTGGGACGCCCGCGCTGAACGCGTCGAACTGGGCTGGTGGGCCGCCGACACCGCCGCACGGCGTTACCCGACCGTCCTGGCGGAGTTCGGCCGGGTGCGGGAGGCGGCCAAGGCCGCCGAGGTGGCGGCGGGCCAAGGCGACGTCGAGCGGAGCCTGACCCTGCTGCGCGACCTGCCGCTCGACCGCCGCGTCGAGGTGGCGCGCGTCGACGTGACGCCCTTGACCAGGGCGGTCAAGCGCCTGTTCGCCGACCCGTCCGCGCTGTCCTCGGTCAAGGAAACGTTGACGAAGGCCGTGCGGGAGAACCTGGCCGACATCGTTGGCGGCGGGCACCTGGTCACCCTGCCCACGCCGGCGGACCCGGCGCAGGTCTGGTTGATGGGGCAGGTCGCGGTGCCCACCGACACGCGCGTGGACGCCGGTGCGGTCCCCCCGGCGGGGATGGCCGCCGGTCCCGGGGGCCGGTCGCTGGTGGACGCCAAGCTGCAGATCACCCTGGCCAGGGTGGGTCGGAGCGCCACGCTGGAGCACGCGGCCGTGAACGTCCGACTGCGGGTGCCACCGGTCGCCACGGACCTCACACCGTACGTGCCCCCGGCCGACCCCGGAGTCCGGCGGGGGACCGTGCCCGCGGGGGTGTTGGCCGAGCTCACCGAGCGGCAGGCGATCGGGGTCGAGTTCGCGCTCGTCTGGCAACTGGCCGGGCGGGTGGGCGACGAGCACCTACCCGACCTGGCGGACTTGCTGCGCTCGACCGAGGTGCTGCGGTTGCCCGCCGGTCAGGTGTTGAGCACGGGGTTGCCCGACGGCACGCCGGTGCGGATCACGGGCGACCCGATCGAGGTGAGGTTGATCGGACCGTCGGACCAGGTGGTGGTGCGGCGCCCGGTGAGCCTGCCCGGCCTCCGGCAGAGCAACCACACCGAGGTGGTCCGGGGAGCGACCGACACCACGCTGGTCTACCAGACGAGGCGACGGGTGGCGGTGAGTGTCGGCAGACACCCGGGCTCCCCCGGGTACGTGGACGGGGTGACCGCGCTGCCGGTGCTCGACGCGGCCCGGCTCGGTCTGCCGGTGCCCAGGCAGCTCGCGCCGGACCCCGACCTGACGCGCACCCCCGGTACCGGCCGCTACCGGATCGGGACCGACGAGATCCTCGGCGTGCCGGGCAGGCAGCGGATCGGGGACTTCGTCGCCGACGGCCTGGACCTGGCAGGCCGGGCGGCGGTGGGGTCGGCGTTCGCCGATGACGCCTCGGCCGCGGCCGCCGTGTTCGACGCCCTGCACGGTGGCCTGCAGATCACCTGGGCGGCGGGCGAGCGGACGGTCCTGCTGGAGGTGCACGCCGAGATCACCCCGCCCGCGGCGACGTTCCCATCGCCCCGCACCGACGCGACCACCCGGGACCAGGTGACGAACCGGGACAACGCCTCCCCCGGGATGTCCAAGGTCAGCGTGGTCGCCCGGGGCTCGGGGTTCCCGGGGGCGCACCGCGGGTTCACCGGCGATCTGGAGCTGGTGGTGGTGCGCCGCGAGGTCGTCGAGTCGAAGGTGGTCCGACGGACCCTGTTCGGCGACCCGACCGAGCCTGTTCGGCTCGTCGAACCGACCGCGGCGGACGTCGCCACAGCCCTCGACCGCATGGCGGTCAACGGCGATCGCGGGAACCTGCGTGCGACCCGGGTGAGTGACGCGGTTGTCGTGTCCACGCCCGCCGACAAGCTGGCCTGGGTCGACGAGCCGACCGCCGCGACCCCCGGGTTCTCCCCCGGCCTCTACGTGGGCGAGCCACCGCCGTTGGCCGCCGAGGTCGCCGCGCACGCCGTCCCCCCGGAGCTGTTCGGGCCGTTCGTGAGCGTCGAGCACGCGCGGATGTCGCCCGCCATGGTGGAGGCCCCGCACATCGCGCTCGCGGCGCACGTCGAGGCGGTGTCCGGACGGGCGCGTCCGGCCTGGTTGCCGCGTTCCGGCACCGGGACGCTGCTGGGCGGTGTACCCGGTCCGAACCAGCGTGAACGGCTGCTGGTGCCGGGGACGTCCGGGTGGCCGTCGTGGCGGCGGCATCCGGAGACCGGTCGCGTACCGCCACCCGCGGCGGTCCGGTCGTTGTCCACACAGGGGCGGGCGAACACAGAGTCCAGAGTAGACAATCAAGGCGGGTCGGTGCGCTACCGCGAGGCGGCGCTGGGATCGGAGCTGACCTCGTGGGGGCGGCGCGAGCTTGTCGAGTCCACACGGGACGATGGCACGCCTGGTCGAGTCCTGCGCTACCGGCTCTCACCGCTGACCAGGCCCGGCTCGGCCACCGCGACCACGCTTCGAACCCTCGCCGCCCAGCACGGCGCCCGATACCTTGCCGTGCACGGGATCAACGGCGAGCTCGGCGGTATAGACCGGTTCTCGGCGAAGGACGGGGCCAGCTCCATGACGGGTACGCTCAGCGGGCGGGTGCGGTTCTTCGCACCGCGCGTGGTCGACATCCGGGTCGACGGGTTCCTGCGGCGCCGGGGTGAGAGCCACTCGCGCACCGGCGACGCCGGGGCGATGACCGACTTGGTTCCCGGTTCCCACCAGGAGTTCGACTACCGTGGCCCGACGGCGTTCGTCGCGTTGGACGCCCGCTACACCTTCACCGGTGAGGTCGCCACGCGGCTGGCGGAGACCCGCGCCAACGCCGGGCCGGTGGCGGTGACCGTCGACGAGCCGGAGGCCGTCCTCGTCCAGATGCCCTTGCGCAATGCCGTGGAACTGCTCCGGGTGACAGGGATGCCTGAACACCCGGGGTTGAGCGTCATCCTGGACGCGCAGCCGGATCGGGTGCAATCGGTGGGCACGCAGCAGTTGTTGCCGATCGGCTCCGGATACGTCGCGTACGGCCCGGCGGTGGTGACCGATTCCTGGCTGCGCGGAAGCGATCCACTGGCGGGCGTGCGCGCCCGACTGGGCGAGCTCGGGGTCACCGGCATCTGGGCGACGCAGGTCGAGCACCGGATCATCTGGCTGTTCAGCAGCCCGAGCGAGTTCGTGAACCTCACCGAGGCGCTCGGTGGCGTGCACGCGGTGTCGGTGCCCGGAGTGGGCGCGCACGTGGCCGAGATTGTCGACATCCGGGTCACCGCGAGACGCACCACGGCGCACGAGGCACGGCTGACGACGAGTACGGGCAAGATCACGCAGTTCACGCCGAACTCGATGTCGGTCGGCGGGCGGGGTCCGACCACGGGGTCTTGGTACACCGACACCTATCCCACGGTGGACCGCGCGCACCGCGACGTGACCTACACGCTGGTGATCACGCGCAAGCACGTGGCGTCGTCGCCGGTCAGCGCACTCACCCTGACCGCCGCCCACAACGCCAACCGCGCGGCCGAGGTGCGCACGGAGAACGTATTGGGCGCGGTCGGCCTGGCGTACCCGAACGCGGAGACATCGCCGCCGATGTCCCGGCCGCAGGCGGAGCCCACGGTGACCGTGCTCGACCACAACCCGCCGGGCGCTGTCCGGCGGGCAACGCTTGACCCGGATTCCATGTGGAGTGTCGAGGTCATCGGATCGGCCACGACCGCCGCGGTGCGGGACGCCCTCTACGCTCAGCTCGGCGGTGCGCCGCCGGCAGTGGGACATTCGTCCATACAGGACCTGGCGGCTGCCGCGGCGCGGACTTCGCGTTATACCGAGGTTGGTACGCCATCTGAATTGGCCATTCAGAAGCTGACCACCGGTCAGGCGTTGCGTACCGCGGCTCGGAACCTGTTCACCGGCGGGTCAGCCGAGGTCAACCACGTCCCGGGGAGCAAGGAGACCCTGGGGGTGCGGATCAGTGCCCGGCTGGTACCGAACACGTTCACCCTGGTCGCCACGGAGCTGGGCGCGAGTTCCGTCGTGCACAGCCGGGAGGTGGCGGGCGGGCCCGGCGTGCGCCAAGGCGGACCATCCTATCTGTTCACGGCGGACGCGGAGTTCTATGTGGACACTCCGGCGGGTACGGTTCTGGTCACCGGCCACCAGGATGTCCGGATTCGTGTTTGGGAGTCTGACGCCCTGCACCTGACCGCGCTCAACCTCACCCTCGCCCATGTCTGGCAGCACGCGGGGGTGACGGCTCCGGAGGGACTTGCCTTCACCGCCGCGGGCGACGGCGTCATGCTGCACTTGGAGAGCCAGGAACCGCCCGACCCGCCGAAGCACAGTCGATCCGATGGGCGTGCCCTCTACGTGGCACCGAACGTGCCTGGCACCATGGTCGTCGACCTGGTGCGCGGACTGCCGCTGCGCACTCGGCCGACCGTGGCCTACTCGCTGAGTGGCCCGCTCAGCGAGTGGACGCCCTTCCCGCTGCCGAAGCACGACCTCGGTACAGGCCCGATCGCCCTGCCGCCGAAGTCACCCACCACATCATCGGCGCCGGCGACCAACGGCACCGGTTCGACCGCACGCGTCGTGGTCTCGCGAGCAGTTTCGACCAACAGTGTGGACGCGGTGCTGGCGTATCACACGAAATACAACACCGCCCCAGCGGACTGGACCCAACACCCGCTGGAGTACATGGGATCCGGCGCCCACGCCCTGGGCGCGCTGATAGACCGGGTCACCCTCGCAGGCCACGGCTCCGCCGCCCTCGTGTTCGGCAGGCTGCCCGACGGAACCCGCCACGGCTGGAACCTGGTCAACCAACACAACCGGGTCCTGCTCATCGACCCCCACCTCGGCACGACCCTTCCGGCCAGTCCCGGCGCGATCCCCGGTCTCGGCCTCGTGCACGCGGTCGTCCTCAACGCCGACAACCACTACGTCGGCGGATCAGACCTCCCCGCAGGCGTCGCCCACGAGTACGGCACGCACGTCGACGCGGGCTCACCCAACTGGCAGGCCCACCTCGACCGCGTCGACACCGAACTGCACGACCTCCGCCAAACCCAAGCCGACCTCGGCAGCGCGTCCCCCCGTTCCTCCCTCACCCGCCGCATCGCCGCCCTGGGCCAACACCGCCAACGGGTCATCGCCCACCACATCCGAGCCGCCGCCGAACGCGGCACCGTCATCGAACTCCCCGACCACGAGGGCCTGCTGGTCCCCTACCGCGGCGGCTGGGTCCTGCTCTCCCACACCCCCACCGAAGCCGGTACGGTCGCCCACCTCGCCACCACCCTCAACGGCAACATCACCGCCATGGTCGTCGACCCCAACCTCAACAACCTCCGCCACCTCAAATTCCCCCCACGCGGCCGCCCACTCCCGGTCGAGCCCGCTGAGGTCCAGTAACCGTGCTGGTGGAGGACACCGGACCGGACGCGCCCCGCAGGCCAATCACCGCACGGGCTCAAGCGCCATCTCCTGGTTACTGCTTCGGCTCGCCTGAACGATCAGGCAGAACTGTTGTCGGATACGTCGCGCACAGCGTGCGGATCGACTCGATCAGGTCGTTGACCAAGCGCACACCGCGGTTGACGGGAAATCCGCGGATCGACCCGCCTGCGTACTCGTAGTGTTGTACCACCACGATTTCCGAGCCGCCAGCCTGGTCGGTGGCCCAGGTATACTCCAGGGCCTCGCGGGTCAGCAGCAGGTCGGCGTCCCACAGCAGCAGACGCAGGGCGCGATCGAAGTCGGTTGGATTGGGGCGGTGGGCCAGGACGAACGCGTCGACGTCGGCCACGACGACCAGCGGCGAAATGGGTACGCCGACCGGCGACGGCTCCAGGAATGCCGCGCTCCAGCAAGGCGATCAGTTCACCGGTGAACGCGGTGAATCGCTCGCCGGGTGGGGCGAGGGCCTTCTTGTTCTCCGCGGCGGCGGTGAACACGAAGGTGCCTTCTATCGCGGTGCGGTGGCCAGGCCCGCGTCGGGGGCCATCTGGCCGGTCATGGCGCGTGCGCTGAAGCAGCAGTCAGGATGACCACCTTGCGCTCAGCCCGCATTCCAACAAGCACGGGCGCAGCCAGTCGAACGGCAGGGTCGTGTGCACTTTGTCCGTCCGGGACCCGGTGAGCGCCAACCCCAGTTCGGCCCGCTCGGACACAACCAGCCCGTGCCCCCCTTAGTACACAAGCAGCATGTCCATAGCAGCGGCAGCGGCCGCGCCGACGATCTCGACCACTGTCTCGGCGTGCTTCGGCTCGGCCACCACCTGACAGTGCCCAGCGGGCAGCCCCCAGACCACTGGATCGGTCAGCAGTTCAGTGAGTCGGACGTGGATCGGCGAGCAACATGTCAGTGATCGAGAAGGCCGGTCAGGTCGTTACTCGCCTGCGCCGCGCACCACCAGGCGGAAGCCGCCGACACGAGTCCGCACATCGGCGTTGCTCGCAGGCCATGGCGGCAACTCCGGCGTGACCAGGGCGATCTGTGCCAACGTCGCCTCCGGCTCCGTCATGGGGACCCGTTGCCAGACGGCACCGCCGAACGGGCGAATCGCGAAATCCCCTACGGGGTGGTCGAGGGCTAGCGCGCTCCGACCCCAACAGTGACGCGGGTGCGGGTTAAATTGTTTCGCCGGGGCTGTGGAGGAGTTCTTTGACCTTGGCGATGGCGAAACCCCAGCCTTGGTCGACGGTGGGTTTGGGGGGGACGGACATTTCTTCCGGGTTGGTCAGGACGTCGAGGAGGACTGGGCCGGGGGTGGCGAAGGCTTGTCGCACGGTTGGGTCTAGTTCGTCGGGGTCGGTGACGCGGAAGCCGGTGATGCCCATGGCTGAGGCTACGGCGGCGAAGTCGGGGTTGTGGAGTTCGGTGCCGAACTCGGGGAGGCCTGCTTGTTCTTGTTCGAGTTTGACCATGCCGAGTCGGCGGTTGTCGAAGACGACGAGTTTGATCGGGAGGTTGTGGGTGGCGATGGTGATGAGGTCGCCGAGGAGCATGGTGAGGCCGCCGTCGCCGCAGAAGGCGATGGTCTGGCGGGTTCGGTCGAGGAACTGGGCGCCGATGGCCTGGGGCATGGCGTTGGCCATGGAGCCGAGGTTGTAGGAGCCGAGTAGGCGGCGGGTGCCGGTCATGTGGACGAAGCGGGACAGCCAGACCGTGGCCATGCCGGTGTCGGAGGTGAACACGGCGTCGGTGGCGGCGACCTCGTTGACGACGGCAGCCAGGGCTTCCGGGCGGATCTGGTGGTCGCGATTGTCCAAAGCGGACCGGACGCGGCCGATGAGGCTGCTGTCGTGGTCGGGTGCGGCCAGCCGGGCCTGGCCTGCGCGCCACTTGTCGAAGTGGGTGCGGGCGTGGTCGAGGTGGTCGCGGTCGCTGTGCACGGACAGGCGGTCCAGTAGCGCGCGCACAGTCGGCCCCACGTCACCGACGAGTCCGATGTCGACGGGGACTCGCCGTCCGATGTGGTCGGCGGCCGCGTCCACCTGGATGACCTTGCGGCCTTGGGGATACCAGTCGCGGTAGGGGAAGTCGGTGCCCAGGAGCAGAAGTGTGTCTGCGGAGTCCAGTGCGGACGCGGCGGCCGGGTTGCCGATCAGTCCGGTTTGGCCGACCTGGAACGGGTTGTCGTCCTCGAAGCCCTCCTTGGCCTTCAAGGTGATCACCATCGGCGCGGCCAGGCGGTCGGCCAGGGCGAGGACGTCCGCGCGGGCTTCCCTGGCGCCGCGCCCGACCAGCAGGGTGACCCGGTCGGCGGCGTTGAGCAGGCGGGCCGCCTCGTCCAGGGCCGGGTCGTCCGGGCGGGTGGACCGGCTGGCGACGGAGAACCGGGGTTCCCGGTCGGCGTGGACCTCCTGGTCGCCGATGTCGCCGGGGATGGTGAGCACGGCGACGCCCCGGCGGCCGATCGCGGTGCGGACGGCGATCTCCAGCAGGCCGGGCATCTGCTCCGGCGAGGTGACCGTCGCCCGGAACAGGGCGACGTCGGTGAACAGCAGGTCGTTGTCGACCTCCTGGAAGTAGTCGGTGCCGACCTCGGCCAGCGGCACCTGCCCGGCGATGGCGAGCACCGGGGCGTGGCTCTTGGCGGCGTCGTAGAGGCCGTTGAGCAGGTGGATCGAGCCGGGGCCGACCGTGCCCATGCACACGCCGATGGTGCCGGTCAGTTGGGCCTGCGCCCCGGCGGCGAACGCGGCGACCTCCTCGTGCCTGCACCCCACCCAGGTCAGCCCGTCGGTGCGGCGGATCGCGTCGGTGAGCGGGTTGAGCGCGTCGCCGACGACGCCGAACACGTGGGTCACCCCCAACTGGACCAGACCATCGATGACGACCTGGGCAACGCTGCGGGACATGGCGTCCTCCTAGACGGTGAAGTGGTCGGGATCCGCCGCTGTCCAGTCGGCCACCCAGCCCTGCGGCGGGTCGACGAGCAGTTCGCCGTGGCCCAGCCAGTGGTAGAGCTCGTCGTAGGACCGGACGGTGTGCGGGTCCACCCGCCGCCGCAGCATGTGCGGGCGCAGGTCGTCCGGGTGGTCGACGCCCATCGAGGCCATGATCTGCAGGGCACTGCTCACTGTGGCCTGCTGGAACCGGTGCACCCGTTGGGATTTGTCGCCGACGTCGAGTGCCCGCGCGCGCCTGGGGTCCTGTGTGGTCACCCCGACCGGGCACTTGTTGGTGTGGCAGCGCTGGGCCTGGATGCAGCCGACCGCGAACATCATGGCGCGGGCCGCGTTCGTGTAGTCCGCCCCCTGCGCCAACCGCTTCACCATGTCCGCGCCGGTGGCCACCTTGCCGCTGGCGCCGAGCTTGATCCGGTCCCGCAAACCGGTGCCCACCAACGCGTTGTGCACGGTGATCAGCCCCTCGGTGAGCGGGGTGCCGATGTGATCGGCGAACTCCAGCGGCGCGGCACCGGTGCCGCCCTCGGCCCCGTCGACGACGATGAAGTCCGGGGTGACCCCTTCGGCGACCATCGCCTTGCACACCGCGAGGATCTGGCGCCGGGAACCGACACACAGCTTGAAACCGGTCGGCTTGCCGCCGGACAGTTCCCGCATCCGCGCCACAAAACGGACAAGCTCGCGCGGCGTGCCGAACACCCGGTGGTACGGCGGGGACACCACGGTCTTGCCCTCGGGGACATCGCGCACCCGGGCGATCTCGGCGTTGACCTTGGGTCCGGGCAGCACACCGCCGATGCCCGGTTTGGCGCCCTGGGAAAGCTTCAGGGACACGCATTTCACCGACTCGTGCGCGGCTTTCTCGGCGAACTCCGCCGCGTCGAAGCCGCCATCCGATGTCCGGCAACCGAAATAGCCGGTGCCGATCTCCCACACCAGGTCGCCGCCGTGGCGCAGGTGGTACTCGGACAAACCGCCCTCACCGGTGTCATGTGCGAAACCCCCCAGTGCCGCGCCGCGGTTGAGGGCGAGGACGGCGTTGGCCGACAGCGATCCGAAACTCATCGCCGATACGTTCAGCAGGGCCATGTCGTAGGGCTTGGCGCAGTCCGGGCCACCGATCCGAATCCTCGGCACCTGGTCCGGCTGGGGTTTCGGGGCCATCGAGTGCACGAAGAACTCGTAGCCGTCGGCGTAAACGTCGCGTTCGGTGCCGAACGGTTCCTCGGCCTCGGTGCCCTTGGCCCGCTCGTAGACGATGCTGCGCACATCCCGGTCGAACGGGCGGCCGTCGAAATTGCGCTCGACGAAGTACTGCTGCAGCTCCGGGCGCACACCTTCGAGCAAGAACCGCAAATGACCCAGTACGGGATAGTTCCGCAACACCGAATGCCCGCGCTGCGCCAAATCCCACACGCCGACAGCGGCGAGGAGGACGAGCACGCCCGCGAGCACCCACCACCACGGCGAAACCGCGACGGCCAGCCACACGGCGCCGAGCGCGAACAGTCCGAGCAAGCCGACAGCGGCGAACCTGAGCACCTGCTGAAACTAGCCCGACACAAGGCACCCCGCCGAACGACACCGGACAACCGGACACCGACCCCGACGATGACGAACGGGGCGAAAGTGTGACGATCCGACCGCCCGTGGGCTCCGCCGACACCGGCGGAGCCCACGGGGCGAACCAGGGCGACGGATCAGAGCATGACCCAGCGCTTGCTGTAGACGCTGTCGCAGGGGTACTGCATCAGGTCCACTTTGGAGCCCGGCACCCTGGCCACCAGGCACTGGTCGCTGTGCAGGACGCGGAACGTCTGGCTGATGATGTCGTAGGTCCAGAGCTGGTTGCGGGTGCCGGGGAAGCAGGTGTACTGCTCGACCGCGGCGCCGGGGGTCAGGGACGCCTGCTTGACGTCCGCGCACTTGCCGGAGGCCACGTTGATCAGGTAGCCGTAGGACTTGCCGAGCACGGGGACGTTGGGTTCGTTGACGTACTGCCACTGCTGGTTGAGGCCCCCGTTGCAGGTATAGATCTGCACGGCCTTGTGGTTGTCGGTGCTGCCGTGCGGGATGTCCAGGCAGACCGTCGGGTTGTCCTGGTTGATGATGCGGTACGTGGGCAGCGGGACGCCGCCCGCCGAGGCGGTGACCGCCGAGCTGATCGACAGCACCGGCACGAGCACCAGCGCGGCGAGGGCCGCGGCTGCCCGCTTGACGAACGAACTCATGGAACTCCTTCTTCGGTGGGTCCCGACGGTCGACGACCGCCAAGGAA
The DNA here is from genome assembly GCF_000482865.1 of Actinokineospora inagensis DSM 44258. Taxonomy (GTDB): domain Bacteria; phylum Actinomycetota; class Actinomycetes; order Mycobacteriales; family Pseudonocardiaceae; genus Actinokineospora; species Actinokineospora inagensis. The sequence continues at coordinate 101,593 of NZ_AXWW01000026.1, forward strand.
ATCCGGGGGTCAGATCGAGACGGCTGCCCGGCAGCGGTCCAACGCGGCGGTCACGTCGTCGTCGTCCGGTGTCGCCGCCGCCGCGACCATGAGGTCGGCGAGGGCTTTGTCCCAGCGGGCGGCGGCCTCGTGCAGGACCGCGCGGTTGTAGCGGATGGCCGGGTCGTCCGGGGCCAGGGTCACCGCGTGGTCGAGCACCGCCAGGGCCGCGTCGGGCTCACCGAGGGCGTAGAGCGCCTCGGACTTGCCCGCCAGCGCCGCCACCAGGTCGGGGTCCGATGCCAGGGCCTGGTCGTAGGCCGCGACCGCGCCGCTGTGGTCGTCGTCCGCGGTGTGGCACTGGGCCAGCAGGACCCGCAGGTGCGGGTTGTCCGGGGCGAGCGCCAGGCCGGTGGTGACGTCGGACCGGGCCGCGTCGACGTCCCCGGCGTCCAGCAGCAGCGACGCCCGGTTGACGCGCGCGTCGACCTGGTCGGGTTCGAGTTCGATGACGCGGTCGAGCAGGGCGGTGGCCTCGTCCACCCGACCCAGCTCGATCATGATCTCGGCCCGGTTGTACTCGGCCTCGGGCAGCGGCGGACCGAGGCGCACGGCGGTGGCGTAGTCGCGCAGGGCGTCGTCGGCGCGGCCGAGGCGGTGCCGCAGGTTGCCGCGGTCGATGTAGTAGTCCGGGTGGTTGGGGTCGAGGGCGATGACCTGGTCGAAGCAGGACAGGGCCTCGTCGAGCCTGCCGAGCCGGGCCAGCAGTTGCGCCCGGTTGTGCAGCAGCACCGAGCGGTGCAGCGCGTGTTCGCCGGGCGCGAGCAGCTCGTCCAGCCGGGCCGCGCCCTCGACGACCAGGCGCAGCGCGTCCTCCAGGTCACCCAGGTGCATCTCGGCGAGGGCCAGGCCGTTCTGGTGGAACACGGTGAGGAACAGCCGGTCGGCGCGGGAGTCCCCGATCAGGCCCGCGAACGCGACGGCCTGGCGGAGCAGGCCCTTGGCGCGCAGGTGGTCACGGCGGGACGCGGCGTAGTGCCGGGTGTAGATCATGGCCTTGGCGTAGGCGACGTGCATGTGGGCGCGGGGGTGGTCGGTCGCCGCCGCGAGTTCGTCGTAGAGCTCCTCGGCTTCTTCGGCGCGGCGCAGCATCAGCAGCGAGGTGGTGATCTTCGTGCTGGCCAGCCACCACTGGTTGACCGACTCCGGGTCCGCGGTCAGTTCCCTCACCCGCCAACCGAACTCCATGGTCGAGTGGTAGAAACCCATGTCCAGGCAACGGTTCATGGCCGCGGCGAGCGCGGTCACGCCCGCGCCGTGCGGGTCGGTGCCGTGCTCGCGGTGCCAGGGGATGGCCCCCAACGCGAGTGAGGGCTGATCGAGGGCTTCCAGTTCGGCGGCTCTCAGATCGTGCAGCCGGGCGCGGTCCGCGGCGGGCGTGCGGTGGTAGGCCGCCACGAGTTCGGGTGACTCCGGCACGCCGTCCCCGGCGATGTACCGGGCGACGGCCCCGTCGGCAGGCCGGACCGGGCGGGCGTCCACTGTGATCTGCTCGGCAAAGCGGAGGAGGATGTCGGTCAACGGCTCCCCCGGTTCCTCGGCCGAGCCACACACGACGACGGTGAGCCGGTCCGGGTCGGTGCGGCGGACGAGCGCGGCGAGGAACTCCAGGTCCGTGCGGTCGGCACCGTCGACCAGGACGACCAGCGCGCGGCGCCCGGTCCCGGACGTCCGCAGGTACCCGTCCAGGAAGTCGACCACACCGTGGCCGAGCCGCTGGGTGCGCACACCCGCGTAGAACCGGGTCCGTTCCTCGGGAATCGCCAACGAGGTCAACGTTTCCCGTGGCGAGTCCAGCACAGCCCGCAACTCCGGCGCCACCGACAGCAACTCCACCTCGTGCCGCTCCACGAGATCGGCGGACGCCCGCGGGGCCACGGCGCGCACCACCGCACCGGCGGCGGTGAACGGGCCGCGCAACCGCCGATGGGCGTTCACACACGGAACGAGCAGGGCGGGCAGCCCGAATGGCGCCAACAGGGCGGGCAACTCGACCGGGTCCACCGGTCGCGACAGCCGTACCCACAGGTGCTGGTTCTCCGACATCTACGCCTCCAGGGACGGCCGGGTCGCGCGGCGGGCCCGCACGGCTAGGTAGGCGGCCAACCCCAGTTGGCCGAGGATCAGGGCGAGGAACACCGTGGTGTCGAGCAGGTCGAGGCCGGAGGGGTGCCCGGCGGTGCGGGCGGCGATCTCCCGCGCTATGTGCGCGGTGGCGGGCACCACGGCGAGGAACACACCCGCCACGACGGCGGCGTAACCGGCGGCGAGCACCCACACGTACCAGCGCGCCGCCGCGCGGTCCCGGGGGTCCCATTCCGACTCGTCCACGTCCGATGCCGGTCTGCCGAGCAGACGCCGCAGCGTCGTCATCAGCTTCGCGAAGGCGACCTCGTGCAGGTCCACGCACCGCAACGCGGTGACGATCAGGTAGTAGAGGTCGGTGCGCAGGAAGAGGAACACCTGCCAGACAATCCGCAAGAGGATGAGGAAGGCCGACGCCAGCGACAGCCGGGCCAGCAGACCGAGCGCGCCGGTCTGCGGGTCGCGCAGCAGGTCCGCGAGCAGGACCAGCACGGCGGCGGACACCACGTCGACCACGGTCCCGGCCAGGATCGGGAGGTAACGCCTGCGCCGGGGGACCACGGCGAGACCGTCCAACGACGTCTCGACGACCACGTAGACGAACCGGCGACTCAGCCGGATCGTCGAGTCGACGCCGATCCGGCGGCCCGCCAAGACGTGGAACGCCTCGTGCAGCACCACGAACGGGATGCCGCCGAAGACGAGGAACAGTTGCACGACCACCAGCGAGGGCGTGAAGAACAGTTGCGTGGCGTTCGGCCGCAGGTCCGGGTGGTCGACCATGGCCAGCACGGCCGCGATCACCAGACCGGCGTAGCCGAACCACGCCACCGGGGAGAACAGCAGCGCGCCGAGCCCACGCCAGCGGACCGGTCGCGGCGGTACCGGGGACTCGCCCGCCCCCAGCAGCACGTCGAGTTCCGCGAGCACCGCCAGGAAATCGGCGACGTCCACCGATTCGCCGTACTCGCGCTCGTACCAGGCGGCGGCCTCGCCCAGCGGCACGCCGTCGGCCAGTCGGGCGAGCAGGGCGGCCGCGTCGGCGGGGAACACCCCGTACGGGCCGGTTCCGGCCCGCCCCACGGTCACCTGCCCGTCGCCCTCGTCGAGGAAGGCCAGCGGGTGCAGTGCCACGGGGCAGTCCAGGTCGTAGGACAGTGGGTTCGCGGGGTTCACGGCACACCTCGTGGGTTCCGGGGTTGCCCCAGGACCACACGGGTCCGGGGCAACCGTCCGACAGGCGACGACGTCGCCGGTGTCTGCTACGGGGCGAGCGGGCAGGGAACGCCGTAACCCGCGGCGGCGGTGGTCAGCCGCACGGTCCCGGCCTTGCGCACCTTGAACTTCTTCATGGTTCCTCCCGTGGTTGGCGGTGGTGGGTCAGGCGATCGGGGTCGACCCGGGCGAGGCACCGGTCCCGATCACCTGGCACGACGGTCGCCGTGGTCGGGGTTCGCGCGCACGGGTGACACCCACCCGCATTGGTCCCGAAACGGGCACAAGGAATATGGGTAGCGACTACCCATGCGCGCGCCTCTCCGGGCCGCCAGGTTGTTCCGGGTGACGACAAGCGCCGTGCGCCGTGACTGGCGAGAGGCACTCGGGGACTCGCTCGGCATCGACACCGGGCACGTCGGAATCGCGTTGCGCACCCTCGTCGCGGAGCTCGGACGCGCCCGGAAGGGGCGGACGTTGCGTGGCGACACCCCGCAGGACCGGTTCGCGGACTTCTGCCGCACGCTCGACCGCGACGACCTGTTCACCCGCCACCCCGTGCTGGCCAGGCTGCTGGCGCAGGCGGCGCGGCAGGCGGTCGACAGCGGCCGCGAGTTGACCGACCGGTTCGCCGCCGACCGCGCGCTGATCACCGAGACGCTGTTCGACGGTGTCGACCCCGGCGACCCGGTGGCGGTGGACACCGGCCGGGGCGACCCGCACCGGGGCGGGCGCTCGGTGTCGATCCTGCGGTTCGGCGACGGGCGGCGGCTGGTCTACCGGCCCCGACCGATCACCCTGCACGCGCACTTCAACGACCAGGTGGCCTGGCTCGGCCTGCGCACCTCCATCGCGTTCCGGACGCTGCGGGTGCTGCCGCGCGACGGCTACGGGTGGCTGGAGTTCGTCGCGGCGGAGCCGTGCGCCGACGTGGTCGCGGCGGACGCCTTCTACCGCAGGCTCGGCGCGCTGCTGGCGTTGGTCTACGCCCTGGACGGCACCGACATGCACTACGAGAACCTGATCGCGTGCGGTGACCAGCCGGTGCTCGTGGACGTCGAGACCCTGTTCCACCCGACCCTGCCGGTCAACGACGACCCGGCGACCGTCGCCCTGGCCCGGTCGGTGCAGCGCACGGCGTTGCTGCCGCTGGTGATGTTCGGCGACCACGGTGCCGTCGACATCTCCGGCATGGGCGGGGACGCGGGCGCCGCGCTGCCCGTGGACGTCGTCACCTGGGTCGACGCCGGGACGGACCGGATGCGGCTGGTGCGCGCGCCCGGCGTCGCGGCGGGTCGGCACAACCGGCCGGTCTTCGACGGGCGGACCGCCGAACCGGCCGACCACGGTGCCGCCCTGCTCGCCGGGTTCGACACCGCCTACCGGGCGATCGTCGCCCACCGCGACGAACTGTTCGACCTGGTGCGGGTGTGCGCGGACGACGAGACCAGGGTGATCACCCGGCCGACCCGGCTCTACGCCACGCTGCTGGACGAGTCGACCCACCCGGACGTGCTGCGGGACCCGGCCGACCGCGACCGGTTCTTCGGCACCCTGGACGAACTGTCCCGGGACGACCCGCTGCTGCTCGCCCTGGTGCGGCACGAGACCCGGGAGCTGTGGGCGGGCGACATCCCGTTGTTCACCACCCGACCGGGGTCCCGCGACCTGTGGACCGACACGGGTGAGCGCCTGCCCGGCCTGCTGCCGTGCGACGGGCTCACCTCGGTGCGCCACAAGATCTCGGCGATGGGCGAGATCGACCGGCACGACCAGCGGTGGTTGATCCGCGCGGCACTGGGCAGCCGACCGGGGTCGGTCCAGCACCGCGCGGGCGCGACCCGGCGCCCGGCGGGCACCGTGGTGCCGCCCGACCCGCAACGGCTGCTCACCGCGGCGTGCGGGGTCGGGGACATGATCCTCGCGCACGCCAGTGTCGGCGCCCACCGGACGAACTGGCTGGGCCTGGAACTGGTCGACGACCGGTACTGGGCCGTGATGTCCCTCGGCGCGGGGTTCTCCAGCGGCTACACGGGTGTCGCGCTGTTCCTGGCCCAGCTCGGGAAGCTGACCGGTGGCACCCGCTACCTGGACGCGGCGTCGGCGGCGCTGCGGCCGGTCGCCCGCCTGCTTGCCTTGTTCGCCGAGGAACCCGAACTGGTGCGCGCCGTGGGGCCAGGGGGGTTCCACGGGCTCGGCGGAATCGCCTACGCCCTGGCCAGAATGGTCGCGCTGCTGGGCGTGGACCCCGACCTCGTCGACAGCGCGGTGTCGCTCATGCCCGACTGCGACGAGTTCGCCGTCGTCGACGGGATCGCGGGCGCCGCCGCCGCGATGCGGGCCGTGCACGCGGAGACCGGCTCGCCCGAGGCCGCCCGGCTGGCCGAGCGGTACACCACCCGGCTGGCGCGGATTCCGCTGTCGGGCACCGGTTTCGCCCGAGGATCGGCCGGGGCCGATTGGGTGCTCGGCGTGCCGCCGCGGGTCCGACCGGGCGCGGACATGAGCTGGTGCTCCGGTATCGCCGGACTGGTGTTGGGCGGCGCCGACCTGCTCCCCGGGCCGGAACCGTTGCAGGACATGAGTTTGTGCCACGGCGAGTTGGGCGTGCTCGACGCGCTCGTGGTGCTCGCCGCGCGTGGACGGGACGACGCGCGGCGGTTGTTGGCCTGGCGGACGGGATTGCTGCTGGGGACGCTGGACCAACGCGGTCCGCGATGCGGTACCCCCGGCGGGGTTCCCTCGCCGGGCCTGCTGACCGGACTCGCGGGGATCGGGTATGGACTGCTGCGGCTGGGTTTCGACGTGCCGTCCGTGCTCGCCCTCGCGCCATCGGCCGAACCTGGCCGGTAGAACACAAGATGAGGGGACGAGAAATGGGGATTTACGAAGCAGGGGACGACCGCACGGAGGATCGTCAAGACGTCCGTGTGACCGACACCGTTGACATCGAGGGCAACGGGAACGACAGTGGGGAAAACTCGGCGAATTACTCAGGCAACGACACTAACGAAGTCGAGAACCCGTTGGGAGAAATGGGTTTTCCCGCGTTGCCCAGGGTCACGGCCAGGATGCTCGCACTGGCGGGGCTGCCGTTGACAATCGCGACGACCTGGTTGCTCGACAACGAGACTTCGGCGACTGTGTCGTTGACAATAACCTGACAGGACGATTTCTCCCGGCACTGATCGCCGACTAGGGTCGGCCTTCATGCAGACCGGCGTACCCCCGTTGATCGGACGTGTCCAGGAGATCGCCGGGTTGGCGCGGGCGTTGGACAACGCCGGGCGGGGGCACGGTCTCGGGGTGTTCATCGCGGGCGAGGCGGGAATCGGGAAGTCCCGCCTCGCCCGGCACGCCGCCGGGCTCGCCTTCGAACGGGGGATGCGGGTCCTGCGCGGTCGGGGCACACCCATCGGGCCGATGGTGCCGTTCCGACCGGTCGCCGAGGCGCTGCTGTCCCTGGTGCGCGGCGGCGACCTGCCCGCCGACGCGGCGCTCGGTCCGTACCGGCAGGTGCTCGGCAGGCTGATCCCGGAGTGGGCCGATCTGCGGCAGACCACCGAGTCGCTGGTCGTGCTGGCCGAGGCGGTGCTGCGGCTGCTGACGCTGGTGGGTCGGTCCCAGCCGTGCCTGGTGGTGCTGGAGGACCTGCACGAGGCCGACGCGGAGACCCTGGCCGTGGTCGAGTACCTGGTCGACAACCTCGCCGACCAACCGGTGATGGTGATCGCGACGATCCGCTCCGACCCGGGCAACGCGCTGGAGGTGGCCCGCCGCGCCGCGCGGCACGAGACGGGCGTGCTGCTGGAGTTGGAACCGCTGAGCCGCGCGGAGGTGGCGCTGTTCGCCACCCGCCTCCTCGACGCCGACGACGTCCCGGCCGCGGTCGTCGAACGGCTGTGGCAGGACAGCGCCGGGAATCCTTTTGTCGTCGAGGAAATGCTGCACGGCATGGTGGCGGGCGGGCTGCTCGTCTCCGGCCCGCACGGCTGGCACGTCGATGGCGCGTTGCGCGTCGAGGTGCCCGCGGCCGTGGTGCGCAGCATCGTCGCGCGCGCCGACCGGCTCGGGCCGCAGGGCCGCGAGCTGTTGTCCGTGGCGGCCGTGCTCGGGCACCGCTTCCCGTTGAACGTGGTGCGCGCCGTCACCACCATGGACGACGGCGAACTGCTGCGGCACCTGCACGCGGGCGTCGCCGCCCGACTCGTCATGCCCGGCGAACCCGCCCCCGACTGGTACGCCTTCCGCCACCCGCTCACCGCGGAGGCGCTGCGGACCGGGCTCGCGGCCCCGGAACGAGCCGACCTGTCCCGGCGCGCGGCGGCGGCGATCACCGCCCTGTACCCCGATCTTCCCGGCGACTGGTGCCCGATGGTGGCCGCGCTGCTGACCGACGCGGGGGCGACCGAGCAGGCGGGGACGCTGTTCGCCGAGGCGGGCAGGCGCGCGTTGCACGCGGGCGCCGCCGAGTCCGCCGTCTGGTTGCTGGACCGGGCCCACCAACTGGCGACCTCGGCCGAGGCGCGGGCCGACGCCCTGGACGCGTTGCTGCCCGCCCTGTCCGAGGCGGGCCACTTCGAGCGGGCGCTGCGGCTGGGCGAGTCCATCGCCGAGCTGACCACGCTGCCCGCGACGAGACGGGCCTCCCTGCACGCCCGCGCCGCGCGAGTCGCCTGCCTGGCGGGCCGCTGGACCGACTGCGGGGTGCAGATCCGCGAAGCCCGCGCGCTGCTCGGCCCGGACGCGGCCGACGAGCACACCGCTCCGGTCGATGTGATCGACGCCTACCTGAACCTCAACACCCCCGCACCGGACCGCGTCACGGCGGCCGCGGCGCTCGCCCGCCGCGCCGCCGACTCCGCCGATCGCGCCGGTGTCGCCGTAGTGGCCTGTGAGGCGTGGCAGTTGCTCGGCGTGATCGCCCGGGAGGACGACCTCGGTGAAGCCGACCGGTGTTTCAGCCACGCCCTGGCGCTCGCCGACCGGGCGAACATCCCGATCCAGCGCATCTACGCGCTGGTGCGCGCCGCCGGGAACGACTGGCTGCGCCTGGGCAGCACCGACAGCCTCGACTGCGCCCGCGCGGAAGCGCTACGGGTGGGGGCGATCATGCTGGCGTACAATGTGGACGCGATCGTGGTGCTGCAATCGGTGCTGTGCGGGGAATACGCGGCCGCCGCGCGGCAACTGGAGCCGCTGTCGAACGCGGTGACCCAACTGCGCCTGGGAAGTCTGGTCGGCTACGTCCTGATGACGGAGGCGGTAATGCACGCCCACCAGGGCAGGCGCCACGACATGGAGGTGGCGATCACCGCGCTCGTCGAGCAGTCCCGCAGCGGTCCGCCCGAACTGCCGCTGTGCCTCGGCCTGGCTCGCGCGTTCTGCGCGCTGCTGGAGGAAGACCGCGATCTCGCCGACACCGAACTCGCCAAGGCGGCCGCCTACGAGGCCGAAAACCCCACCACATTCCACCTTTCCGGCAAGCACGGCCTCGCCCTTCTGCTGGCGGTCCTGGCGGGTCGGGCGGGCACACCGCACATCACCGAGTCCGCCTCCCCCAGCACCATGCGGTGGAACCAGCAGTTCGTCCTTTTGGCACAGGCGGTCCTGCTGGGCCGCGACGGCCAAGTCGAAAGAGCCGAGGCCACCTGCGCTGCCGCGCTGCGGGCGGCCGCGCCCTATCCGCTGGCCCGCCACCTCGGACTGCGTCTGGTGGCCGACGAGGCCCACGCCGCGGGCTGGGGCAGTCCCATCCCCTGGCTCCGCGCCGCCGACGACTACTTCCACGGCGCGGGCATCACCGCCGTGGCCTCCGCGTGCCGCGCGAAGCTCCGCCGCCTTGGCGCCGCCGTCCCGCAACGCCGCACCGGCAACGAACAGGTCCCGCGCGCGTTGCGGGTGGCGGGGGTGACCGTCCGGGAGTACGAGGTCCTGGTGCTGCTCGCGGAACGCTTGAGCAACAAGGCCATCGCGGCCCGGCTGCACATCTCCCCGCGCACAGTGGAAAAACACGTCGCCAGCTTGATCACGAAGACCGGCAGCGACGACCGCGTCGCGCTCACCGCGCACCTCCCCCGCGAGTAGTGGCTCTGGGAAACCGGTTGTGACCGGTGGCGCCACCCCCGGGCGCCACCGGTCACCCGGTGCTCAACTCGCACAATGCTCAACGAATCAGATGTTCAACGATTCAGGTGTTCAACAAGCCGGATGTTCACCGAGTCAGATGTTCGCCGAGTCAGGCGCTGTAGCCGCGGCCCGCGATCCAGTCGGCCAGCCGCCAGGTCTCCATGTTGTACTGGACGCCCTGGGCCGGGTCGAAGATCACCGAGATGTTCGCGCCCTGCTCGTAGCCGACGACGGTCAGGTAGTGGCCGCCGCTGTAGGAGTGCACGCCGCCGTTCGTGTCATAGGCGTAGCCGACCACGTTCGCCACGATCGGGAAGGCGTTGTTGATGTTGAGCCGGACGTCGGCGACCAGCAGGTCGACCTGCCACTGCGCGGCGTAGCTGCCGCCGATCTCCTTCGTCTCGTACCAGCCACCGACGTAGTTGCGCAGGACCCCGGTGACCTGGCTGATGTGGTCGGTCCCGTTGACCGTCGTGCCCAGGCCGGCGGCGAGCGAGCTCTGCGACGGGACGTTGATCAGCCGGACCGACAGCGCGGCGCGGGTGGCGGCCGGGCCGCAGTAGTAGCCGTTGATCTGCTGCTGGCCGCTGTAGCTGAGGTACTTGCTGGAGCAGACGCCGTCCGGGCACCCCGCCGCGGCCGCCGTCGCGGAAGCGGCGGGCAGGGCGCTGAGCGAGACGCCCAGGACCATCGCCACCGCCAGGGCCACCTTCATGATCACCGATCTCATCGAGTTCCTTCGTGCTAGCGGGAATCTGACGGCGTCAGCCTGGCCGGGGCGGCACCGACGCCGCGACGGGTTGAAGCTGCCGCTTAAACCCCCTGGTAGATCGGTTCTGAACCGGGAAAGATCCCTGCCGTGCACCGGCTCATCCTCGGCTCCGCCGACATCGCCCGGGTCCGCCTGCTCCCGGCACCCACCCCGGTGGCGGAGACGCTGTTCAGCCTCAACGCCCTGCGCGGCGGCCCCGACAGCGCGCACCTGGAGCCGTGGCGCGACCGGGTCCGGGCAGGTCTCGGCCCGTGGTCGCGGATGCTCGCCGCGATCTCCCCGCGCGGCCCGCACTTCCTGGACCTGGTGGCGCTCATGGGCGCCCGGATCGACGACGGCGCCCTGCTGGCCAGCCCCCGGGCGCGGGTACGGGCCGAACTCGACTGGTTCGCCCGCTGGTCCGGCCGGATGCCGTCGGCGCTACGCGGCCTCGACGACGACCTCACCGTCCGCCGCGACCTGCTGGCGTCGCTGCGCGCCTACCACGACCTGGCCATCCGCCCCGAGTGGACGGCGGTCCAGGACTCGTTCGCCCTCGACCGCGCCACCCGCACCCGCGCCCTCGCCGACGGCGGCGTCGACCGCCTCCTGTCCGGCCTGCACCCGCTGATCCGCTGGACCGGCACCACCCTCGACGTCGGCTGCCCCTCCGAGGCCGAAACCACCCTCGGCGGCCGGGGCCTCGACATCGTCCCCTCCTACTTCCAGCGATCCCCCACCCTCCTCCAAGACGGCGACCTGATGCTGCTCATCTACCCCGCCACCCGCACCGAACGCCCCCAACCACCCGCGGGCCTGGCCAAACTCCTCGGCCGCACCCGGGCCACCATCCTCACCGCCATCGCCGAGGGCATCGCCACCACCACAACCCTCGCCCACCACGCAGGCACCTCCGCCGCCGCCGTCAGCCAACACACCACCATCCTCCGCGAAGCAGGCCTGATCACCACCGGCCGCCACCACGGCACCGCCTGCCACACCCTCACCCCCACCGCCACCACCCTCCTCACCCGAACGACCACCCCCGGCACGAACCCCTGACCCATACGCCACCGAACCGGCCCCGGCCGCGGGACCCGGCCAAGATCGGTATTTCCACCCGACCCGCAGAGCCCGGGGATCCGGCGGGACGGGCACTGCGAGCGATGGCATCTGAGGTTGTGACTCCACGTCACCGACAAGTCATCGCCGAGATGCACGAGTGGACCAACCGGCCACAGGATGCCGCGACCGCCGCAACGGCCTCCCGGAAGTCGCGGCGAAAGTCTGGCGCGAACGATCGTCCAAACCTGCATGGTTCACTTGATCCGGAACACTTTCCAGCTCGCGTCCCGCAGGGGCTGGAGCGCGGTGAAACGGGACATCAAACCCATCTGCACCGCCCCCAACCCCGACGCCGCACTCGTGGCGCTGGACGAACTCGAGGAAAGGCAGGCAAGTACGCGGCGGTGATCAGGCTGTGGCGCAATGCCTGGAACGAGTTCGCGCCGTTCCTCGACTACGACATCGAGTTCCGGAAGATGATCTGCTCCACAAACGCGATCGAGTCCCTCAACTCCCGCTACCGGCGGGCGATCCGCGCACGCGACGGAGCAAGCCGCATATATCTTGCGACTCGTAGTCTGACCCGAACGGGACAGTCCGCGCTGGGTGGACGATGCGCTGGAAGCCTGTGAGGGTTATTCAGAGCGTGCGTAGAAGTAGAGTCCGATGACTGCCGTGATGGTGGCCGGGAACGTGTTGGGTGGTCTCCGGTAGTCGGTGTGGAG
>NZ_AXWW01000027.1 GCF_000482865.1 Actinokineospora inagensis DSM 44258
GAGGTGGCGGATGGGGGGTTTGGCGGCGGCGGGGATGGCGCCGCGCATCCTGGTGGCTTCGGCGTGGAGGGCGAAGCGTTCCACCAGGACTTCGCCCCCGAGCAGGCTCTCCAGGGTCTTCCGCAGGCCCTGCAGTTCATCGCGGAGGGCGGCGAGGTCGTCGGCGGCCTCCTGCTCGACCTTGCGGCGGGTGGTGGCCTCGAACTCGACCTCGTACTCGCGCCTGGCGGCGACCTCGCGTTCCAGTTCGGTCTCGTAGACCTGGTGCAGGTGCGCGGCCTCGTCGGCGCGGTCGGCGACCTGGCGGCGGTAGCGGGCGGCGAGGAAGGCCCCGGCCAGGGCCGCCCAGAGCGCGGCGACGACGCCCAGGCGCAGCCAGCGCACGGAGTCGCTGAGCACCAGGACGGCGGTGGAGGCCAGGGCCAGCCCTAAAGCGGCGAACAGCAAGGCGCGCGCCGCTTGGGAGCCCCGCGCCGGGGTGGGGTCGGTCTGGCCCGTCATGGTGCCTACCGTACCGGGCCGTTATCTCCGCGAGATCAAATGGAGCGAACCAAGTTCACCTGTTCGGGTCTTGTCGCTGGTCATCGGGGTTGCCCGGGGTACGGCAGCAGAACTCGAGCCAGACGGCGGCCGCGATGAGCGCCGCGGCGCAGGCCGCACCGACCACGGCGCTGGCGATGTCGTGCTTCGCGGCGTCGAAGTTCGCGCTCTCCGGGGCGACGTAGCCCAGCACACCGAGCCAGGCACCGAGCATGATCGAGCCGAGCAGGGACGAGGCCTTGGCCAGCGCGACGGCGCGGGCGGCGGTGAGCGGTTGGACGGCTTTGTCCTCGGCCCGGATGCGGCCGCGCAGCGCGAAACCGAACAGCGCCTCGACGACGGCGAGCACCAATAGGGTGATTCCGGCGAGCCGCGGCAGCGGGGGCAGGACGCCGTAGAGCAGCCGCAGCGCGAGGTACACGACGACGGCGGTGACGAGACCGGCCGGGACGAGGTCGCGCGCCTTGGTGGGCTTCATCGCAGCTCCAGGTCGTCGCGTCTGCGCACCCCGGCGGTGTCCAGGTCGGCCAGCAGGTCGTCGGCCCGGCCGCGACCGGGGACGACGGCGTCGGGGTCGATGTCGAGCCAGGGGACCAACACCGTGGCGCGTTCGTGCGTGCCCGGGTGCGGCAGCAGCAACTCCGGGTCGTCACTGCGCACGTCGTCCACGGTCACCACGTCCACATCGAGCGTCCGCGGCCCCCAGTGGAGTTCCCGGACTCGGCCTGCCGCGTTCTCTAGGGCCTGACCGCGTCGCAGCCACCCCCAGGCGTCGGTGGCTGGGTCATCCACCACACACACGGCGTTGAGGAAGTCGGGCTGGTCTGTCACGCCCCACGCCGCCGTCTCGTAGACCGGGGATACCGCGACAAGAGCCGACGACAGCCCGTCGATCGCGATGCGCAGGTTGGCCAACCGGTCGCCCAGGTTCGACCCGAGCGAGAGCACGGCGCGGCTCATCGGCGGCGGGAGCGGCGCACGGTGACCGCGACGTCGGCGAAGGTCAGTGGGATCGGCGCGCTCGGCTTGTGCACAGTGACCTCGACGGCGTGCACGCGCTCGTCGGTCATCTCCCCCTCGGCGATCTGCGCGGCGACCGCCTCGATGAGGTCGCGTGGCGGTCCGGCGACCACGGCCGCGGCGCGCTCGGCGAGTTCGCCGTAGTGGACGGTGTGCCGCAGGTCGTCGGTGTCGGCCGCGCGACCGAGATCGATCCACAGCGTGACGTCGACCACGAACTCCTGCCCGTCGCGCTTCTCGTGCGCGAAGACGCCGTGGTTGCCGCGTACCCGCAGCCCGGTGAGGGTGATCCGGTCGGTCATCGGCCTCCTGTCATGGCCGCGGCCACGGCGACCGCGTCGAGCGAGCGGCGCACGTCGTGCACGCGCACCCCCCACACCCCGGCGGCGGCGGCCAGCGCGGACACCGCGGCGGTGGCGTCCTCGCGGCCGCGCGGGGGACGGGGGGAACCGTACGGGTCGGCGAGCAGCTTGCCCAGGAAGCGTTTACGGGACACCCCGACCAGCACCGGGAAGCCGAGTTCGAGCAGGGCGTCGAGATCGCGCAGCAGCGCCCAGTTGTGGGCGCCGGTCTTGGCGAACCCGATGCCCGGGTCGATGGCGATGGCCCGCTCGGCCACGCCCGCCTGCAGCGCCGCGTCGACCCGGGCGAGCAGTTCGGCGCGGACCTCGGCGACGACGTCGGTGTACTCGGCGAGGGCGTGCATGTCGCGGCTGTGGCCGCGCCAGTGCATCAAGATCCACGGGACGCCGGTGTCGGCGGCCACCCTGGCCATGTCCGGGTCGGCGAGGCCGCCGGACACGTCGTTGATCACGACCGCGCCCGCCCCGATGGCCGCCGCGGCGACCTTGGCCCGGGTGGTGTCCACGCTGACCTCGACCCCGGCCGCGGCGAGCTCCTTGATCACCGGCACCACCCTGGCGATCTCGATGTCGGCGTCCACCCGCTGGGCGCCCGGCCGGGTGGACTCGCCGCCGACGTCGACCAGGTCGGCGCCGCTGCCCCAGATCGCCACCCCGTGCGCGACGGCGTCGTCGAGGTGCAGGTAGCGGCCGCCGTCGGAGAACGAGTCCGGGGTGACGTTGAGCACGCCCATCACCGCGCACCGGCCGGGGCTGGGCAGCAGCGTCACCGGCTCCGCCCGTTGATCAGTTGGATCGCCTCCGCCCGGGACGAGGCCGAGGACTTGAGCAGGCCGCGCAGCGCGGAGGTGGTGGTGCGGGCGCCGGGTTTGCGGATGCCGCGCATGGCCATGCAGAGGTGTTCGGCCTCGATGACCACGATCACCCCGCGCGGGTCCAGCTTGCGCACCAGCGCGTCGGCGATCTGCGAGGTGAGCCGCTCCTGCACCTGGGGGCGCTTGGCGTAGAGGTCGACCAGGCGGGCCAGTTTGGACAGTCCGGTGACCCGGCCCTTGTCGTTGGGGATGTAGCCGACGTGGGCGTGGCCGTGGAAGGGCACCAGGTGGTGTTCGCAGTTGTGCGTGAGGTGCCCGGCGATGAGGAACGTGGGGTGAGGATCGCAGGTGAAGCTGTGGACGGTGGTCTCGGCGGCCACCGCCCGGACCGACTCGACGCGGACCCACTGGGACTGGCCGAGCGTGGTCGTGTGCGCGGACCGGGCGAAACCGTGGCGCAGCAACCACTCCGCGTCATCGTTCGGGGCCCCGACGGTGATGAGTTCGCGGGCGGGCGCGGCATGTCCGGTCCACTCCACATGGGACCCGGCGACGTGCGCGGCCTCGGTCCAGCCGTGCGGGGTGGCGAGCGGGTGGTCGGCGGTGACGGTGAACGACCCCGCCGCCGTGGTCACCTCGACCAGCGCCGCCGAGCGCTTCGCTGTGACACCAACCACAGTGGTCTCGGTCAGCCGACCGGCCACCAGCGTCCACAGTGGAGTGCCGACCCGGACGTCCCGCGCCGCCAGCGGCCCGCCGACCGCGTCGACCGGCTGGTCGGCGGGCACGCAGGTGGAGTACATCGGGATGTCGGTGACGAGGACGAGCTCCTCGTGGCTCTCGTCGAACGTCTTGTCCAGCACGGTGTCCGGCTCGGTGTACAGGCCCGCGAAGAGTTCCGCGTACGCCCGCGCCACCCGGGCGGGTGTCTCCAGCAGACCGTCCCGGTCCGGGTCCTCGCCACAGGCCAACAGGAGTTCGCGGATCGCCTTCTCCGCGCGGACCCGGTCGAACACCGGGGCCGGGCCGTCCTCACTGAACGTCCCGACCCCGTCACGGCTCATCGTCATCGGTACCTCCGGATCGTCGCGGCGCTTCGCCGCCACCATCGCATCAGGAACCGTTCGAGCGCCCACCGGAGTCCTGATCCCGAGTGGTGGGATCGGTCGGCTGGTCGCCGGACTGCTGCTCGCCCCACGGCTGCTGCCAGGTCGGGTGCGGCCGGTTGGGGTTGGTCGCCGGGGTCCACCCGGGCGGGGCGCCGTAGTTCGGCGGACCCGCGTTGCGACCGGCCTGGTTGCCGTACGGGCTCCCGTACGGCTGGGACCCGTAGGGCTGCTGGGAACCCTGGGAACCCTGGGAGCCGTAGTGCGGTGGCGATCCGTACGGCGGCGGCGTGCCGTTGGGGCCCGCGCCGTTGTTGCCCGGGGGGAGGTCCGGGGTGCCCCGCGGCGGACCGCCGGGTAGGTCGCCCGCGCCGGGGATGGCGCCGACCGGGGTGGGCACCGGCTCCCGCGGGTTGTCCTCCGGCCACGGCTCACCGCGTTCGATGGCCTGCTCGCGGCGGGTCTTGATCGGCGGCTTGTCCGACGGGGTGCGCTCGCCGAAGTCGTTGAACGCGGTGATCCTTGGCCGCTTCTCCACCTTCGAGAAGATCCGCTCCAGGTCCTTGCGGGTCAACGTCTCCTTCTCCAGGAGCTCCTCGACGAGGTCGTCGAGGACGTCGCGGTAGGTGTTGAGCACGTCCCACGCCTCGGTGTGCGCGGCCTCGATCAGCGCGCGCACCTCCTCGTCGATCTCGTGCGCGACCTCGAGCGAGTAGTCCGCGCCGTGGCCCATCGAGCGGCCGAGGAACGGGTCGCCCTGGTCCTGGCCGTAGCGGACCGCACCGAGCCGGGCGCTCATGCCGTACTCGGTGACCATCGCCTTGGCGATCTTGGTGGCCTGGTCGATGTCGCTGGACGCGCCGGTGGTCGGCTCGTGGAAGACCAGTTCCTCCGCGGAGCGGCCGCCGAGCGCGAACACGAGCCGGGCGATCATCTCCGAGCGGGTCATCAACTGCTTGTCGTCCTCGGGGACGACCAGCGCGTGCCCGCCGGTGCGCCCGCGCGGCAGGATGGTGAGCTTGTACACCGGCTCCAGGTCCGGCATCGCCCACGCGGCCAGCGCGTGCCCGCCCTCGTGGTAGGCGGTGATCTTCTTCTCCTTGTCGGAGATGATCCGGCTCTTGCGGGCCGGACCGCCGATCACCCGGTCGACCGACTCCTCCAACGCGGACGCGGTGATCAGCGACCCGTTCTGCCGGGCGGTCAGCAGCGCCGCCTCGTTGAGCACGTTGGCCAGGTCGGCGCCGGACATGCCGACGGTGCGCTTGGCCAGGCCGTCGAGGTCGACGTCCGGGCCCATCGGCTTGCCCTTGCCGTGCACCTGCAGGATCTTCTTGCGGCCCATCAGGTCGGGCGCGGACACCGGGATCTGCCGGTCGAACCGGCCGGGGCGCAGCAGCGCCGGGTCCAGGATGTCCGGCCGGTTGGTGGCCGCGATCAGGATGATGCCGCCGCGCGCGTCGAAGCCGTCCATCTCGACCAGCAACTGGTTGAGGGTCTGCTCGCGCTCGTCGTGCCCGCCGCCGAGGCCCGCGCCGCGCTGGCGGCCGACCGCGTCGATCTCGTCGACGAAGATGATGCACGGCGCGTTCTGCTTGGCCTGCTCGAACAGGTCGCGCACCCGGGAGGCGCCGACCCCGACGAACATCTCGACGAAGTCCGAGCCGGAGATCGAGTAGAACGGCACCCCGGCCTCACCGGCGACCGCCCTGGCCAGCAGCGTCTTGCCGGTGCCCGGCGGGCCGTAGAGCAGCACACCCTTGGGGATCTTGGCGCCGAGCGCCTGGTAGCGGGCCGGGTTCTGCAGGAAGTCCTTGATCTCGTGCAGTTCCTCGACGGCCTCGTCGGCACCGGCCACGTCGCCGAAGGTGGTCTTCGGCATGTCCTTGGGCAACTGCTTGGCCTTGGACTTGCCGAAGTTGAGCACCCGGTTCCCGCCGCCCTGGACGTTGTTCATCATCCACATCAGCAGCAGCAACAGCAGCGCCAGCGGGATGAGGAAGATCAGGATCTGGGTGAGGAAGGAGTCCTGGGTGACCGTGGTCTTGAAGTCGATCCCGGTCTTGCCGATCAGGTCCTTGTAGACCTCGTCGGACGCCCCGCTCGGGTACTGCGTGATGATCTGGGTGACCTGTTGCCCGTCTTGGTCGATCGGGGCGGTCAGGGTCAGCTTGAGCTGCTGCTCCTTGTCACCCATCTCGGCGGACTTGACGTTGCCCGCGGTGATCTGCGCGATGGCTTTCGACGTGGGCACCGAGGTGAAACCACGCGTGTCGTCGAACAGCATGCTGAAGGCGAAGTAGATCAGCAACACCGCCAGGATCCACAGCAGCGGGTTGCGAAGCAGGCGCTTGCGGTCCATTCACTTACGGCCGCGAGGCGGCCTCCACCCTCCCTGACGTGCACTGAGGGCAATGACGACCCATTACCCGGCCGGACGGGGCACACTCCGGTCCCACCAGAGTACCGTCCGCGCTGGCGCCCTCACCGGGCGAAGTGCCGGCTGGACGCGCAACAGGGACAACGTGCCGGAGACGGCTCCGGTTCCCGGGGTACCCCTCTCCCCCGCCGCCCACCCGGACGAGGGAATCAACTCGTATAAACGCGCGGGTCCAGGGTGCCGATGTAGGGCAGGTCGCGGTAGCGCTCGGCGAAGTCGAGGCCGTAGCCGACGACGAACTCGTTCGGGATCTCGAACCCGATGTACTTCACCGGCACGTCGACCTTGACCGCGTCCGGTTTGCGCAGCAGCGTGCAGACCTCCAGCGAGCGGGGCCCGCGCGAGGCGAGGTTCTTCAGCAGCCAGGACAGGGTCAGCCCGGAGTCGATGATGTCCTCGACGATGAGCACGTCGCGGCCCGCGATGTCCCGGTCGAGGTCCTTGAGGATGCGCACCACCCCGGAGGACGAGGTGGCCGACCCGTAGGAGCTGACCGCCATGAACTCCAGTTGCACCGGGACCGGCAGCGCCCTGGCCAGGTCGGTCATGAACATGACCGCGCCCTTGAGCACGCCGACCAGCACCAGGTCCGCCCCACCTGTCCCCGGGTAGTCGGCCCCCACCTGCTTGGCCAGTTCGGCGATCTTCTCGGCCAACTGCTGCTCGGTGATCAACACGGAGGCGATGTCGCCGTCGTACACGCCTTCCCCTCTCAGGTTTCCGGGCGTTCGCGGGTGAGCCTGCCATGCGCGCGGCGCGCCACCAAGCCACCCGGCAGGACGATCCCCCGTTGACCGTGCCAATCGGACACCAGCGTGTCCGCGGCGCGCAGGTGGGCGTCGGTCAGCTCGGCTACCCCGCCCTGGACGAGCCAGCTCCGCAGTACCCGGCGGCGCACGGCGGGGTGCAGTGTGGTGAGTTCCGCCACGTCCAAATCGTCGCCAACCGTTGCCTTAAGAAGCGCGTCGGCGGCGATCGCGTCGAGTGCGGTGAGGTCTTCGCGGAGCTGGTCGGCGGTGCGGGCGAGTGCCGCGGGGACGCCCCCCTGGAGGACTTCGTCGAGCAGGGGGAGGACTTCGTGGCGCAGCCGCACCCGGGTGAAGCGGGGGTCGGTGTTGTGCGGGTCCTGCCACGGGGTGAGGCCGAGGGCGGCGCAGGCGGCGAGGGTGGTGGCGCGCGGGACGGCGAGCAGTGGGCGGGCCCAGGGCCGGTCGGTGGCGCGCATGCCCGCGATGGAACGCGGACCGGAGCCGCGGCCGAGTCCGAGGAGGACGGTCTCGGCCTGGTCGTCGCGGGTGTGGCCGAGCAGGACCCAGTCGCCCTCGGCGGCGGTGCTCAGGGCGGCGTAGCGGGCGCGGCGGGCGGCGGCCTCCACGCCGCCCTTGCCGTTGACCACGACGGGGAGGACTTGGACGTCGTCCAAGCCGAGCGCGGTGAGCTGGGCGGCGACCCGCGCCGAGGTGTCGGCGGAACCGGTCTGCAGCCCGTGGTCGACGATGAGACCGTCCACGCGCAAACCGGCTTTGTGACCGACGTGGTGCGCGGCAGCGGCTAGAGCCAACGAGTCCGCGCCGCCGGAAACGGCGACGGTAACCCTGTCGCGCGGATCGACCTGGGTGAGCAAGTCGCGCACGGCTCGCCTGACGTCGGCGACGGCAGGGTGGGGCTTGCCGCTCACGCGACGCGGCGTATCCACGCGGCCGGGTCACCCAGTTCGGACCGCAACGGCAAGGTCTCCGGGGACGTCCAGATCACGTTGAAGCGCTCCATGCCAAGCTCGTCGACCACGTGCTTGGTGAACTTGGCGCCCACCGCGTACTGCTTCATCTTCGCGTCGACCCCCAAGAGGCCGCGCAGGACCCGGTCGAGCAGGCCGCCGCCTCGCCTACGTGCGGTGAACCGTTCGCGGATCGTGAACACGGTCGGCACGACCACCGGGCCGACCGCGTCCATGACGTGGTCGGCGTGGCCCTCCAAGAGGGTCGAGATGGCGATAAGACGGTCGAAGATGGCTTTCTGCTCGGGCGCCTGGAGCATCTCCACGAGCGCGAGAGGCCCACTGGACGAGGTAGCCGAGTCTGGCTTGCTGCGCGCCGACTTCAACAGCTCCGGAAGACGCGCCATGGCACCGTTGGCGCTGTCGTCGAGCCCCGTGAGGAACGCGGCGACCTGCCCTTGGAAGTACGCCCGCAGCCACGGGACTGCGGTGAACTGCAGCCGGTGGGTGCACTCGTGCAGGCACACCCACATCCGGAAGTCCTCCGGCGGCACGTCCAGCGCCTGGTGCGCGGCCACGATGTTCGGCGCGACCAGCAGCAGCCTGCCGCCGTCGCCGCCGAACGGGTCGTACTGGCCGAGGACGCGGCCGCTCAGGTACGCCAGCACCATCCCGGCCTGCACCCCGGCCGTCCCGGCGAGCACCCCGCCGACGACCCTGCTGGGCCGGTTCGGCAGCGACCCGGTGGTCAGGCCCGCGATGCTGTCGGCGGCGGCCTGGATCCAGTCGCCCCGGTCGACCACGTCGCCCGGCAGCAGCGGCAGCCCGTCGCCCAGGCCGGTCACCTGGCGGACGTGCGCCTCGGCGTCGGCGGTCACCTCGCGGAGCCTGCCGACGGTGTGCTCGGCGACCTCCCGGCTCACCACCGGACCGGGGCGGGCCAGCCGCCGCGCGGTCGACACCGCCAGGTCCCAGTCGACCGGCGGCGCCCCACCCGTCGACTTCACCACGTCCGCGCCGGTCGTGTTCACCCTCTCGACGTTACCCGAGTGGGGGTGACCGGCCGTACAACCAGTCGGGGTGCGCCCGCGCTACTTGCAGCCGCACTGGCGCAGCGCGGCCGCCACCGCGTCCAGCGCGGGCTGGGCGGCCGCCGGGACCGACCCGTTCGACATGAGCGCGAAGACGAGCAACCGGCCGTCACTGTCGAGCACGACCCCGGCCAGCGAGCTGACGCTGGAGAGGGTGCCGGTCTTGGCGCGCACCCAGCCCTTGCCCGGGGACGCGGCAGGCCCTTGGTACCGGCCTGCCAGGGTGCCGCTGCCGCCCGCGACCGGCAGCGCGCCGAGCAGTGGCCGCAGCTTCGCGGTGCGCGGGTCGGAGCCGTCCGGCGCGGCGGCGACGCGGAGGATGTCGGCGAGCAGCGCGACGCTCACCTGGTTCAAAGTGGACAGTCCACTGCCGTCGTTGAGCTTGAGCGTGCTGACGTCGAACCCGTTGTCGCCCAAGGTCTTCAGCACGGCCTGGACGGCGCCGGTGAACGAGACGGGCTGGCCCGCCGTCTTGGCGACCTCGCGCGCGATGCCCTCGGCGAGCACGTTGTCCGAGCGCTGCAGGGTATTGTCGACCAGCTCCACCATCGGCGCCGACCGGATCTCGCCGAGCACCTTGGCGTCCGCGGGCGGCTCGGCGGTGGCCTTGGCGGGCACCGTGGCGCCGATCCGCTTGGCGAACTCCTCGGCGAAGGTCCGGGCCGGGTTGGCCGACCGCGGCGAGACGGCCTTGGTCGGGTCGGCGCGGCCGCCGTCGAGCATCACCGGGACCATCGGCGCGATGTAGCCGCCCGCGACGTCGGCGGGCTCCCAGCCCTTGGCGATGTTGTCGCCGGTGTAGCGGTCCAGGTCGAGCAGGACGGTGTCGACCGGGCCCTTCGCCCGCACCTGGGTGACGAGGTCGTCGAGGTGCGCGGCCCCGGGGTAGACGGTGGTCTTGCCCGCCGCGAACGACGAGACGGTCGGGTCGCCGCCGCCGATGATGACCACGGCGCCCGGCTTGTCGCCCGCGACGACCTTGGTGGTCAACTGCTCGGCGTGCGGCACCGCCAGCAGCGCCGCGGCGCAGGTCAGCAGCTTGGCGGTGGAGGCGGGGACCAGCGTGGTCTGCGCGTTCTGGGCGAACAGCACGGTGCCGGTCGCCGGGTCGACGACGGTGCCGGTCAGCGTGCTCAGCCCCGGGTCGGCCACCGGCCCGGCCAGTGCCCTGGCCACCCCGGCGGCGGTCGGCGCGGGCGAGTCGGCACCCGGGGCCTTCAGCGTCGGGGTGAACGGCACCGCGGCGGCGGGCGGGGCGACGGCCTGCGCGGTCTCGGTCTTGGTGATGCCCAACTTGTCCTTGAGGCCCGGCACGAACTGCACCGCGGCGGCGGCGCCCAGCACGAGCACCACGAGCACCGACATCAGGACCAGCATGCCGATCCGCGGTCGCCTCGGCTCCGCGGCGGGCTCGGTGTGCGGGGAACGCTCGGGGACGGCGTCGGACCACGGCTCGGTCTCCGGCTCCGGCCGGACCGGGTTCGGCTCCGGCCCGACATCGGCGACCTTGATGACCTGGGTGCGCTCGGCCTGGCTCGGCGGCGGCACGGCCGGTCGGGCCATCCCCCGGGTCGACCCGTCCTGGCCGCCGCGCCGCGGACCGCCGGGCGGCACCGGCGCACCCGGCCGGTCCGGTCGCCCACCGCCGGGCGCGACGCCCGGCCACGGCCCCTGACCGGTCGCGCCCTGCGGCGGGCGCCCAGGCAGGCCGGACAGGCCAGTCGAGCCGGGCAGGCCAGGGCCAGGCGGGCCTGCTGGTCGCTGGGGACCGGCCTGCGGCGGGCCTGGGCGGCCACCGGGACCGGACGGGCGGACCGGCTGGGAGCGGGACGGCACCGCGAACGCGGCGGTGGCACCGCTGTCCGGGGCAGCCGGTGTGGCCGTGGGCTGGGTCACCCCGCTGTCGGCGGCGCGCGGATCGGCGACCGGGCGGGTCACCTTGGTCGGGGTCTCGGTGGGTTTGGTGGGCCTGGTGGGCTTCGTGGGCGAATCACCCGAACGTGCGGCCCGGGTTTCGGGCGTGTCGGGGACGTGGGTCTCGTCACGTAACGCGGCGGCGGCACCGCTCGGGGTGGTCGTCCCGGCGGGGTCGACGAGGCCGTCGTCGTCGTTCGTCGGCCACGCCGCGGCTTCTTCCGCGGGCCAGCGCGGGCTGTTCTCCGGCACGTCAACAGGACGTTCGGCCTGGTCACCAGGTTGCCGGTGGTTCGGGTCCGGCCCGGCCCCGTGCTCTGTCCCCGACTGCGCCAACGCCGCGCCCTCCCCCTCCGGTACTGCGAAAGTCACACCCGGATCGGTTCGGGCCGGGGCGACGCCGTGGTCCACACTAGTGAGGTAACCGAGCAGGGGTAGCAGAGGCGAGCAGGAGCGAGGAAAAGCCCGTGGAGTTCGACGTCACCATCGAGATCCCCAAGGGGAATCGCAACAAGTACGAGATGGACCACGAAACGGGACGCATCCGGCTCGACCGCACCCTGTTCACGGCGACCCAGTACCCGGCCGACTACGGCTTCATCGACAACACCCTCGGTGAGGACGGCGACCCGCTGGACGCGCTCGTGCTGGTGCAGGAGCCGACCTTCCCCGGCTGCCTGATCCGGGCCCGCGCCATCGGCATGTTCCGGATGACCGACGAGAAGGGCGGCGACGACAAGGTCCTGTGCGTCCCGTCGCACGACCCGCGCACCGAGCACCTGCGCGACATCCACCACCTGGCGGAGTTCCACCGCCTGGAGATCCAGCACTTCTTCGAGGTGTACAAGGACCTGGAGCCGGGCAAGAGCGTCGAGGGCGCGAGCTGGGTGGGTCGCACCGAGGCCGAGGCGGAGATCCACCGCTCGTACGAGCGGCTCAAGGAGTCGGGCCTGACGCTGCACTAGTCCGCACTAGTCCGCGCAGCCCACGAAAACGCCCCCAGGCCACCTGCGAGCCCGGGGGCGTTTGCCGTTGCGCGCGAACGCGAACCGGCCCCGCACTCACCTGGAGTGCGGGGCCGGTTCGGTCTTGTGCAGCCGATCAGTGCATGGCGACGGCGGCCGGGGCGACCTCGCCCGCCTCAGCGGCGGCCTCGGCGGCCCGCTGGATGCCGGACTTGTTCGACAGCGGCTTCTCCTTGAGGAACCAGATCAGCGCGAAGGCGACCAGCGTCACCGCGCCACCGACCAGGAAGACCGTGTCCAGCGAGCTGGCGAACCCGGACAGGATCGGCCGGGCCAGCGTCGGGTCGAGGTGGTTGATGAACGAGGTGTCGTTCAGGTCCACGCCACCGCCACCGGAGAGGCCCTTGGCGAACTGCGGGTTCGCCTGCAGCGCCTGCAGGAACGCCGGGTCGGACCTGGCCGAGCTGAACGCGTCGCTGATGCGGCCACCGACGACGCTGAACAGGATGGACAGGAACACCGCGGTGCCGACGGTACCGCCGATGGACCGGAAGAACGTCGCCGAGGAGGTGGCCACGCCCATGTCCTTGACCGGGACGTCGTTCTGGATGGCCAGGATCAGGGTCTGCATGCACAGGCCGAGGCCCGCGCCCGCCAGCACCATCACCAGCATGGTCTGCCACACCGGGGTGTCCACCCCGATCTGTCCGAACAGGAACAGCGCGGCGGTGGTCGCGGCCAGGCCGATGATCGGGAAGACCCGGTAGCGGCCGGTGCGGGAGATGATCTGACCGGAGCCGGTGGCGGCGACCAGGATGCCGAAGGTCATCGGCAGGGTCATCAGACCGGACTCGGTCGGCGTGGCGCCCTTGACGATCTGCAAGTACAGCGGCAGCGACATCATCATGCCGAACATGCCGACACCCATGACGAAGTTGACCACGTTGGTCAGCGCGAAGGTCCGGCCGCGGAACAGCCGCAGCGGCAGCAGCGCCGCGTCACCCATGCGCTTCTCGACGAACAGGAACGCGCCGAGCCCGACGACGCCGATGACGTACATCAGCACCGAGCGACCGGAGTCCCAGCCCCACTCGCGGCCCTGCTCGGCCACGATCAGCAGCGGCACCAGGCCGACGGTCAGCGCGATGGCGCCCCAGTAGTCGACCCGCTGGGCGACCTTGCGGTGCGGCACGTTGAGGAACCGGGCGACCACGATCAGCGCGACGATGCCGATCGGCACGTTGAGCAGGAACACCCAGCGCCAGCCCGCGAAGCCCGCGAAGGTGTTCAGGCCCGCGAAGAACCCGCCGACCACCGGACCGGCCACACTGGACAGACCCCAGACGGCCATGAAGTAGCCCTGGTACTTCGAGCGCTCACGCGGCGGCACCATGTCGGCGATGATCGCCAGCGCCAGCGACATGAGACCACCGGCACCGAGACCCTGCACCGCGCGGAACGCGGCGAGCTCGTACATCGAGTTCGAGATGCCGGACAGGATGGACCCGCCGAGGAAGAACGAGATCGCGGTCAGGTACATCGGCTTGCGACCGAAGATGTCCGACAGCTTGCCGTAGAGCGGGGTGGAGATGGTGGCCGTGATCAGGTAGGCGGTGGTGGCCCACGCCTGGATGGTCTGGCCGTTGAGCTGGTCGGCGATGGTCTTCATCGCCGAGGCCATGATCGTCTGGTCGAGCGCGGCGAGCAGCATGCCCAGCATGAGCCCGGACAGGACCGTCATGATCTGCCGGTGGCTCAGCCGCCCGGATTCGGCCTCCGTGACCGGAGCTGACATTACTTTCCCCCTTCGGAACGCGCGTGGGTGGCGCATTCGGTGATGAGTGTGGGCATGTGGTTCGCGTGGTCGGCGAGGAAGCGCTCGAACAGTCGGACGAAGGTGTCCAGATCCGCCGGATCCCAGTGCCGAACCATCCGGGCGAGTGAGAGCGCCATCCGGTTCCGCTGCTCCTTGAGCAGGTCGGTCCCGGCTTCGGTGACGGCGAGCAGGCTGGCCCGCCCGTCCTCCGGGTCGGCGCGCCGCTCGACCAGTCCGTCCTTGACCAGCGCCGCGACCTGGCGGCTGACCGTGGACGGGTCGGAGTGGATCGCCTCGGCGAGCGCGCTGGAGCGGCTCGGGCCGAGCACGATGAGGTTCTTCAGCAGCAGGATGGCTGACCGGTCCACACCGGCCTTGCTCATCCGCGCCGCGATGGTGGCCTGCTGTTTGCCGAAGGCGAACAGGGCGGTGGCCAGCCGCTGCCCCCGTTCGACCTCCTCGGCACGGAGTTCGACGGGGGTGTCGACCGCCCCGGTCCGGGGCTCGACGCCCTCGGCTGCCTCAGCCTGGGTCACGACACCTCCCGAGTTGCTTGCAACATCCAAGTAGTTGGTCGATACAAGCATGCGCTTTTCGGGTGACGGATCGCAAGCCCCTGACCTGCGACCCCGCTCACATCCCGAAACACCCCGGCACCGACATCGGTACCGGGGTGTTCAGGAGCTGTTAACGCAGGTCAGACCCACCCGGGCATCGGGTGGTCGGCGAGCAGCTCGCGCACCTCGGCGGCGATCTTGTCGATCTCGGTGTCGTCACCGGCAGCGACGGCCCGGTCGATCCACTCGGCCAACCGGGGCATGTGGTCGACGGTGAGGCCACGGGTTGTGACGGCCGAGGTTCCCAGCCGGACACCGGACGGGTCAAACGGTTTCCGGGTGTCGAAGGGCACCGAGTTGTAGTTCAGCTCGATCCCGGCCCGGTCCAGCGCCTTGGCCGCGGGCTTGCCACCGACGCCCTTGTTGCTCAGGTCGATGAGGATCAGGTGGTTGTCGGTACCGCCGGAGACCAGGTCGAACCCGCGGGCCAGCAGCGCGTCGGCCAGGGCCTTGGCGTTGGCGACGATGTTCGCCGCGTAGGTGCGGAACCCCGGTTGGGACGCCTCGCCCAGCGCGACCGCGATGGCGGCCGTGGTGTGGTTGTGCGGACCGCCCTGCAGGCCGGGGAACACGGCCTTGTCCAGCGGCTTCGCGAACTCGGCGTCCGACATCAGCATCGCGCCGCGCGGCCCGCGCAGCGTCTTGTGCGTGGTGGTCGAGATGATCCGCGCGTGCCCCACGGGCGACGGGTGCGCGCCACCGGCCACCAGACCGGCGATGTGCGCGATGTCGGCCACCAGCACCGCGTCCACCTCGCGGGCGATCTCGGCGAACCCGGCGAAGTCGATGGTGCGCGGGATCGCGGTACCACCGCAGAAGATCAGCTTCGGCCGCTCGGCCAGCGCCAGCGCGCGCACCTCGTCCAGGTCGACCCGGCCGGTGTCCTTGCGCACACCGTACTGCACCGAGCGGAACCACTTGCCGGTCGCGGACACGCCCCAGCCGTGCGTGAGGTGACCGCCCGCGGGCAGCGCCATCCCCATCACCGTGTCGCCCGGGTTCGCCAGCGCCAGGTAGACGGCCAGGTTCGCGGGCGACCCGGAGTACGGCTGCACGTTCGCGTGGTCCACGCCGAACAGGGCCTTCGCGCGCTCGATCGCCAGCGTCTCAACGGGATCGATGAACTGCTGGCCCTCGTAGTAGCGCTTGCCCGCGTACCCCTCGGAGTACTTGTTGGTGAGCACGGTCCCGGTCGCTTCCAGCACCGCGGCGGAGACGTAATTCTCGGAGGCGATCAGCCGGATCTTCTCGAACTGGCGGCGGGCCTCCCCCTCGACCAGGGCCGCGACCTGCGGGTCGGCGGCGGCGAGGTGTGGGATACCTGGCTGGTGCATGGCGTTCCTCCCAGAGCGTGCGGCGACGAGACCGGGGGCACCCAGGCGTTCGGTGCCGCTATCCGCTCCAGCCGCTCCCCGGTGGTTCTTCCACCCGCACACGCCAGTCACGACTCGGTACCGGACCTTACCCTTTGCCAGTTGTTGTTACCGGCCAGTAATCTGGTGGGCATGAGCACAGACCTCGGCTGGGTCGCCGACGCCATGAAGCAGACCGTCCCCTGGGTGACCACGGCCGGTGTGGAGTTCGACGAGGTCAGCGCCGACCGGGTGGTGTGCTCGCTGCCCGACGCCGAGGACCAACGCAACCACGTCGGCGGACCGCACGCCGCCGTCGTGTTCGGCCTCGCCGAGACGGCCTCCGGCGCGGTGGCGCTGGCCTCGTTCAACGCGGAGATGGGCCGGGCGACCCCGCTGGTGGTGCGCTCCGAGATCCACTACCGCAAGCTCGCCCGCGGCCCGCTGACCGCCGAGGCCGTGCTGACCAGGCCCGCCGCCGAGGTGATCGCCGAACTCGACGCGGGCACCCGCCCGGAGTTCGACGTCGAGTGCTCGATCCGCAACGCCGAGGGCGTCACCACCGCCGAGATGACGGTCGTGTGGACGCTGCGGCCGAACAGGACCGACTAGCCGGGACTAGCTGGGCCGGGTCGGGCGGGGCAGCGCGAGGGCCGCGTCGACGTCGACGTGGGCCTCGGGGTGCTCGGCCCACCACTGGGCGTAGGTGGGGTTGCGGTCCACGATGGACCGGTAGGCGTGCGCCACGCAGGCGAAGACCTCGTGGCGGCGGTTGCCCAGCACCCCGTCCAGCCGGATCACCAGGACCACCGGGAGGCGCAGGACCGCGCCGCGCAGGGGGCGGATCACGAAACCGGGCCCGCTCAGCGACGCGGGCTGGGCGAGGCAGACCGCGCCCGCCGCCGCGAGGGCCATGGCGGTGCGGCCCTCGGTGACGTGGTGGGTGATCCGGGGGGTGAAGCCGACCTTCTCGCAGGCCTCGCGGAACCCCAGCCGCATGGTGTCCTGGTCGGGCGGCGGCACGACCCAGTCCAGGTCGGCCAGGTCGATCAGGTCGATCTCCTCCTGGGCGGCCAGCGGGCTGTCCGAGCTGAGCGCGACGAACTGAGGTTCCTCGACGATCGTGCGGATCTCCACATCGCGCAGCACCCGGTTCTCGATGCCCTCGAACCGCTCGAACACGGCGATGTCGGCCTGCTTGGAGGAGATCAGGTCGAGCAGCGCCGGACCGGACGAGTCGATCTCGGTGCGCAGCTCGGAGCTCTTGATCCAGGCGCGCAGCTCGGTGATCAGGGCGCTGGTGAACAGCATCGGGCTGGAGGCGACCACCAGCGGCGCGTCGGCCGGGTTCTGGGTGTGCGTGCGGGCGGTCGCCAGCAGCGCCGACATGTCCTCCAGCACCACCCTGGCCGACCGGACCACGCTGCGGCCCAGCTCGGTGGGGATGCTGCCGTTGGACGACCGGCGGAACAACTCGCCACCCACCAGGCGCTCGATGGACCGCAACTGGGCGGTCAGCGCGGGCTGGGTCACCCCGAGCCGGATGGCCGCCTTGGACACACTGCCCTCTTCCGCGATGGCGCAGATCGCCCGCAGGTGTCGAAGCTCGAGTTCGGCCATAACAGGAATTGATACCCCGTTCGGATGAGATACGGCTAGAGCGACGCGGCATATTTCTGGTACCGGTTTGCCGCGCGCCCTCCGCGAGCGCGCCCCGACCAGGGGCCACAGCCCGACGGTCACCCGCAGACTCCCGGTGCCCGGCACGGCCCACCCACGGCGTGCCGGGTACCGGCGCTCACTCGCTGATTATCCCCGCGACACGCTCCGCGTGCCTCCCGGCGAGCCGGTTGATGGCAGGCAGCCCGGCCGGAGCTAACCTCGGGGCGCATGAGGCTCGACTCCGGCGACTACGCCGCGACCGTGATCGACGCGGCTGGGGCGGCGGCCAGCGCCGAGCAGGCCGGGTACGACGGCTACTGGATTCCGGAGACCAAGGTCGACCCGTTCGTCGCGCTCGCGGTGGCGGCGGGCCGGACCACGCGGATCGAGCTGGTCACCGGGATCGCCGTGGCGTTCGCCCGCAACCCGATGACGGTGGCGGTGCAGGCCAACGACCTGCAGCTCCTCTCCGGCGGCCGGTTCGTGTTGGGTCTCGGGTCGCAGGTCAAGCCGCACATCACCAAGCGGTTCTCGATGCCGTGGTCGTCACCCGCGGCGCGGATGCGGGAGTTCGTGTTGGCCGTTCGGGCGATCTGGGCGGCCTTCGAGAACGGGACGAGTCCGCGGTTCCTCGGCGAGTTCTACAAGCACACGTTGATGACGCCGTTCTTCGACCCTGGGCCGAACCCGCACGGCAACCCGAAGGTCTACCTGGCCGGGGTGGGCCCGCTGATGACAGAGGTCGCGGGGGAAGTCGCGGACGGCATGATGTGCCACGCGTTCACCACCGAGCGCTATGTGCGCGAGGTGACGCTACCGGCGTTGGAACGCGGTCGCGCGAAGGTCGGGAAGACGTTGGCGGGCTTCGATGTCAGTGGTCCGTCGTTCGTGGCGACCGGTAGCACTGACGAGGAGTTGGCCGCGTCTGTTGCCAACGTGCGCAGGCAGATCGCGTTCTACGGCTCCACACCCTCTTACCGCGCGGTGCTGGACTTCCACGGGTGGGGGCGGCTGGGCGACGAGCTGAACACGTTGTCGAGGCGTGGCCGTTGGGACGAGATGGACGCTCTTATCGACGAAGAAGTCCTGAACGCCTTCGCCGTCGTCGGAGATCCGACTACGGCGGCCG
This sequence comes from Actinokineospora inagensis DSM 44258, assembly GCF_000482865.1. Classification (GTDB taxonomy): domain Bacteria; phylum Actinomycetota; class Actinomycetes; order Mycobacteriales; family Pseudonocardiaceae; genus Actinokineospora; species Actinokineospora inagensis. The sequence goes on from NZ_AXWW01000027.1 coordinate 18,547, forward strand.
CCGAGGTCGTGCGACGGTACGAGGACATCGCGACCCGGATCGCGGTGCCCCCGCTCGTCGCGGCCGCGATGCGAGACCGCGAACAGCTACGCGACGCGGATTAGCGCGGCGCCGGCGAGGACGAAGAACACCAAGACGACCAGGGTGGTCGAGTTGCCACCGGTCGAGCTGGTGACGACCTGGTCCACCGCGCCGGTCAGCACGATCCCGCAGTCGGCGGACACGATGTGCCTGCCGGGCACGATCTTCACGAACTCGACGGTCGCGGTGAACTCACCCGAGTTGTCGGCCGTCGTGCCGCCGACCGACTCGCCCTCGGAGGTGAGCGTGACCCGGCGGTTGGGTTCGCAGCCGGAACCCTTGGCGGACAACGGGTCCCCGGGGCGCACGCTCGGCCGGTCCAGCTTCAGGCCGCCGTCGTAGGACTTCTCGTCGACGATCGGGACCTCGGTGGTCGCGGTGGTCGTCGTCGTGGGCGGCGCTGTCGTCGGGGTGCCCGAGGTTGTGTCCGAAGTGGTCGTTGTCGTCGTGGAGTTGGTCGTTGTCCCACTGGTCGTCGTGGTGGTTGTTGTCGGCCCGGTCGTTGTTGTTGTGACAGTTGGACGAGTGGTCGTCGGCGGGACCGTTGTCGTGGGCGGTACGGTCGTCGGCGACGTCGGTCGGGTGGTCGTCGTGGGACGGGTCGTCGTCGGGCTCGTGGGGATCGTCACGGTAAAGCCCGTGACGCCGGGCGAGGTGTCCGTGCAGTAGCCGTAGATGACGTAAGAGCCCGGTTTGGCCGTCGCGGGCGCGGAGCCCACCACGGAACCGCTCGTCTTCCCGGCCGTGCTGACCGTGGGGATGGACAGCGACGACGTGAACCAGATGGATGGACATGACCTGGGCGAGGACACGCTCCAGGTGACCGTGAACGACGACCCGGCGGGCCCGGAACCGGGGCTGATGCCCAGCACCGGGGTCAGCGACTGCGCCGACGCCGGGGCGACCGGCGCCACAGCCAGCACCGCCGCCGCAACGGCCAACCCGGTTAAGCGTCCTAATCCGCGCACGAGAGCCGCACCCCTGTCCACTAGCCGATCTCACAGAACGCCCCGGCGGGCCACCGGACCGCTGTAGCATTCCGCCCCGATCGCCGCCCGACACAACCGGGAGTCTTCCGATGGGACGTCTCATCGCCATCGTGGTTGCGCTGGTGACCGCCGCGCTCTTGTGCGGTGCGACACCCGCGCTCGCCCAGGCCTCCGATGACCCGTTGACGGTGACGGTCACTCTGGACGGTCAGGACATCACCGACCGCACTGTCCGGTTGGAACCGGCGCGCACCGCCGAGGTCTCCATCACCGCGGTCAACCACGGCAACAGCACGCAGAAGGTGCACCTGGTGCGGGTGTCCGGGGTCGCGTTGGCGCTGACCTTCTTCGCTTACGACACCACGCTCCCGTTCGAGGTACCGCCCGGTAACCGGGTGACCCGGACGTTCCCGCTGGATGTCCGCGACCTCGACGGCCAGGCGATCGGGCTGCTGCCCACCGCCGTCGAACTGCTCGACGAGGACCGGAACGTGTTGGGCGGCAGCGAAACCGTCGCTGACGTGCGCGGCACGCTGTGGTCGGTGTACGGGGTGTTCGGCCTGGTGATGTTCGTGCTGACCGCGCTGATCTGGGCCACCGTGCTGCTCGCGCTCGCCCGGCACCGGTTGTCGCCCAACCGGATCCGGCGCGCGCTGCGGTTCCTGCCCGCGGGCGCCGGTACCGGGATCGTGGCCGTGGTGTCGCTCTCGGTGTTCCGGCTCGTTGCACCGGAGCCGCTGGTCGAGGTGCCGATGGTGCTGGGCGCCACCGCCATCGCGATGGTCCTCGGTTTCCTCACCCCGCACCCGGTCGGGCCCGCGGGCGGTGATGAGCCGGGCGACAAGACGATGGCCCTGCGCACCCAGGTGATCGACCCCGGCGCGGCGACCCAGGCCGTGACGGCCAGCTACACCCAGTCGACCACGCAGACTCGGCGGCACGACCGACCCACCCCGCCGGGCACCCGCACCACCCAGCAGACAAGTCCCCAGACTGGCAGGCAGACCAGCAGGCAACCGAACCCGCGGACGGGCGGGCCAGGGGACCGGCCCGACACGAAGCGGTGGCCCGGATGAGCGCACCCGCGTCGCTCACCGCGTCCCTGCCGCAGTACGAGGTCGGCGGGAAGATCGGCTCAGGCGGCATGGGCGTGGTGTACGCGGGCGTGCACCGCTCGCTGGGCAGGCAGGTCGCGATCAAGGTGCTGCCCTCGGACCTGGTCCGCGACGCGGCCGTGAACGCCCGGTTCGACCGGGAGGCGCGGGTGCTGGCCAGCCTGGACCACCCGCACATCGTGCCGGTGTACGACTACGTGCAGACCGGCGCGGACAACCTGCTGGTGATGGAGAAGCTGGACGGCGGCACCGTCTACGACCGGTTCCGCGGCCCCGGCCTGACCGGCGAGCAGTCCTGCGCGATCGCGCTGGCCATGCTCGGCGGGCTGCACGCCGCGCACTCCGCCGGGGTGCTGCACCTGGACATCAAGCCGAAGAACCTGCTGTTCACCTCGGCCGGGGTGATGAAGGTCGCCGACTTCGGCATCGCCCAGGTGGTCAGCGAGGGCGCGACCCTGGTCACCAACCAGGGCGAGGTGCTGGGCACGCCCGCCTACATCGCGCCCGAGCAGGCGATGGGCAACGCGCTGACCCCGGCGGCGGACGTCTACTCGGCGGGCACGGTCCTCTACGAACTGCTCTGCGGGCAGCTCCCCTACGACCGCAGCCGCGGCGCGGTCAGCATGATGCGGCAGCGGATCTTCAGCGACCCGGCGCCGATCCCGCGGGTCCCCGGGCCGCTCGCCGCGGTGGTGATGCGCAGCATCGCCCGCGACCCGCAGCACCGCTACCGCGACGCCGAGACCTTCGCGACCGACCTGAGCGCCGCCGCGACCGCCGTCTTCGGTCCGGGTTGGCTGGAGCGCTCGGCGGTGCCGGTGCACCTGGCGCCCCGGGTCACCGGCGCGATCTCGCAGCAGTTGATCCGGCAACCGGACGCACCCACCGTCGTCACGCCGCCGGTGCGGGCACTGACCGCCGACCCGGCCCGCACGCCCAGTGCCTTCCGCGGCCAGGAACTGCGACCCGCCAGCGAACTCCTCGGGCCGCGGGGACCTTCGCCGCTGTGGCCCGCGCTGGTGGCCGCCGTGGCCCTGCTCGCCCTGGTGCTGTTGCCGCTGCTGTCGCCCGCGGTCGTGGCGCACGCGCCCACGGGCCTCGTGGTGAACGGACAGGCCACGGACAAGAAGGTCCAGGTCGACCTGAGCCGCCCGATCACCATCGCGGGCCGTTCATCGGGACAAACGGACCTCTATTTCCAGCTCCGCGCGGCGGGCGTGTTGATCGGCGGAATCCGCAAGGAAATCGCCCCCGCCGCCGATGGCACGTTCAGCACCGTCGTCAAACCGACGCCGTTGTTGCGGTGGCTCGCGGGCGGCGCGGTGACCGCCGAGGTCAAACTCGGCACCGACCCGGCGATGCGGTTCACCCTGGAATCGGCCACGCACCCGATGGCGACCGTGATGGGGTCCGGCAGCCTGCTCCTCGCGCTGTTCGCGCTGGCCTACGTCGAGGCGCAGATGCGGGCACTGCGCCGTGGTCACCGACGTCCGTCCGCGCCGTTCACCGCCATCCCGCTCGGCATGCTGTTCGGGGTCGCCACCTGGCTGTTCAGCACGGCCATCCTGACCCACGAACCCGCGCTGCCGTTCGCCATCGGCAGCGCGGCGGCCGGGGCGGTGGCCGCGTCCGGTTTTGTGCTGGCGACTTCTTGGGCGGCCCGTCGCACCCGCGGTTGACGGCAATTCCCCACGCTATTTTCGACGCTATTTCCTGTCAACAGGATTGACGGACCTACAACAAACTCCCTGAATAGGGGACGACCCGGGCACCGTCTAGGCTCCGGTCAACGCTGACTTCCTGTCATGAGGCCCCGGACAGGAAGTTCCTGTGCGGGTGGAACACACACAGGAGAAAGCGTGACCGAAAGAAGAAAGCGGGGGCGCCACGCGCGCCCGGGTGAGGAGCGTCCAAACCCGTGGGTCTGGACGCTCCTCGTCATCGCTGCCTGGGTGTGCCTGTGGGTCTTGGTGATCAGCTAGACCACAGGTGGCCCGTCCGGCCGGGCGGGGGTTTCGCGGACCCCTGCTCGGCCTTTTTCGTCCACCCACCACCTCGGCGGACTAAACAGGACGATAGTACACGCGTGCAGATGCACATGACCTATATAGCCCCGACTCAGCGGATGATAACGAGCTATCTGGACAGCAGCAGCGGGATCTCGGCGACGCCGGTCAGCAGGTGGGTGTGCCGTTCCTGGCCGAGGGTCGCCGCGTCCTGGGAGCCGGTGAGCACGCCGACGACGTAACCCGCGCCCGCGTTGGCGCCCGCGCGGAGGTCGAGGACGGTGTCGCCCGCGGTCAGCACGGCGGCGGCCGAGTGCACGCCGGTGGCCTCCATCGCCCGGAAGATCATGTACGGCGCGGGGCGACCGGCGGCGACCTCGTCCGCGGTGACGACGGCGTCCAGGTTCGCGCCCACCCGCCAGCCGAGGACGTCGAGGATGCCGTCGGCGACATCACGGGAGAAACCGGTCGTGAGCGCCACCTTCACCCCGCGGCCGCGGAGTTCGGCGAGCGCGGACTCGACACCGGGCAACGCGGTGGGCGGGTTGTCCAGATAAGCGGCGGCCAACCGGGCCCTGAAGTCGTCGAACACGGGCTCGACCTCGGCGGGCGCGCCCGCCAACAGCGCCGCGATCGCCTCCCGCTTGTCCGCGCCCATCCAGCGCTGGACCTCGACGGCGGGCACCGGCGCGCCCGCGGCCGCGGCGACCGCGTCGGCGAGCGCCCGGTAGACGGCCCCGCCCTCCTGGACGGTGGTGCCCGCCATGTCGAGGGCTACCAACTCGATGGTCACGAGGTCTCCTTGAGGATGTGCGGGCTGACCCGGCCCGTCTGCACGTTGTCGATGGTGAAGGTCACCAGGTCCGGTCGGTACCGGTCGTCGCCGTACTCGACCCGGGCGCCGGTGGCGTCGGTGGCGCGGCGGCGCTCGCGCAGCAACGGGGCGCCGGGGGCGATGGTGAGCAGGTCCGCGTCGACCTCGTTGGCGCCGATGGCGTCGATGGTGTGCCGGGCCGCGCGCAGGTCGACACCGCAGTCCTGCAGGTGGGCGTAGATCGAGCCCGCGTCCGGGTCGAAGTCGAACAGCAGCCTGCCGACCCGTTCGACGAAGCTGCTGCGCTCCAGCATGGTCGGGATGCCGTCGAGCAACCGCAGCCGCAGCACCTCGATCACCGGGGTGCCCTCGTCCAGGCCGAGCGCGTCGGCGGCGACCTGGCTGGCCCCGCGCCGGGCGATCTCGACGGTGCGCTGGCCCGGTTCGCGGCCCATTTCCCTGGCCCAGCGGGTGAACGACAGGAACGTCTCGAACGGCTGGGCCACCGCCGCCTGTCGGACGACCGGGGGTTTGCCCTGGCCGCCGCCGATAAGACCCTCGTTGCGCAACGCCGCGAGCGCCTGCCGTACGGTGCCTCGGGAGGCGCCGAACTCCTCGCACAACTGCGCCTCCGACGGCAACGGGGCGCCGACCGGGAGTTGGCCCCGACTGATCCGGCCACGCAGTTCGTCGGCGACCCTGTGGTGCAGCGGCGGTGTCACAGACTTGACCATACGAGTTCACCACCACCCTCTGTCAAGCCGGTCCCATCTGGCCTGAGCTGGGTGAACAACGCGGAAACTTGTCTGAACAAGTGCCGCGAGGGGGTTGCGATCAGCTACTCCGCCGCCGCACCTTCTTAGCCATGACACCCCGAGCAGATCTGGCCGTCGTCGGTGCGGGCATCGTCGGACTCGCCCACGCCGTCGAGGCGGTGGATCGCGGCATGCGCGTCGTGGTCATCGACCGCGACGAGCGCGCGGTCGGCGCGTCGGTGCGCAACTTCGGCCACATCTGCCTGACCGCCCAGCACGGTGTGGGCCTCGCCTACGGCCTGGTGGCCCGGGAGCGCTGGCTGGGCATGGCGGCGAAGGCGGGCTTCTGGGTCTCCGAGGCGGGCACCGTGGTCGCGGCGCGCGCCGACGACGAACAGGCCGTGCTCGCCGAGTTCGCCGCCCAGCGCGGCGACCAGGTCCGGCTGCTGGACGCGGCCGGTGTGCGGGCCAAGCTCCCGGTGATCTCCGACGAGGTCGTCGGCGGCGCCTGGCTGCCGCTGGACCTGCGCGTCGACCCGCGTCAGGCGGTACCCGCGCTGGCCGCCTGGCTGGCCGACCACGGCGTCGAGTTCCGTTGGCGGACGGCGGTCACCGGCGTCGAGACCGGCGCGGTCCGGACAACCCGGGGCACCGTCGCCGCCGACCGGGTCGTGGTCGCCGTCGGCCACGACGTGGACCGGCTGCTGCCCGACATCGCGGCCGCGGCCGGGGTGCGCCGGTGCCTGCTCCGGATGATGCAAGTGTCCACACCGGACTCGGCGGTGTTCGACCCGGCCGTCCTCTCCGGACTGTCGATGCTGCGCTACGCGGGCCTCACCGCCTGCCCGTCCGCCGACGCCGTGCGCGACCGCATCACCCGCGACGACCCGCACCTGCTCGACGTCGCGATGAACCTGATGTTCACCCAGCGGCCCGACGGTGACCTCGTCATCGGTGACACCCACCGGTACGGGCTCACCCACGACCCGTTCGACGACGAGCCGACCGGTGACCTCGTCCTGCGGGAGACCGCCCGCCTGCTCGGTGTGGACCACCTCACCGTGCGCGCCCGCTGGCGCGGTGTCTACGCCGCCGCCGAGCGGACCGAGTTCCTCGTCGCCGACCCCTTCCCCGGGGTGCGGGTGGCTTCCGTGACCTCCGGGATCGGGATGACCACCGCCTTCGGGCTCGCCCCCACCGTCATCGACAGCTTCTGACCCCCAGGAGTAACCCCACCATGAAGCGCATCGCCGCCCTCATCGCCGCCACCGCGCTGGCCCTCACCGCGTGCGGCAGCGGCGGAACCAGCACCACCGCCGACTCCGGAGCCAAGGCCTGCCCGAACGGGGAGGTCAGATTCGGCATCGAACCCTACGAGGACCCCGCCAAGCTGACGCCCGCGTACCAGGTCCTCACCGGCGCCCTGCAGCGCGGCCTGAACTGCTCGGTGAAGCTGCAGATCGTGCAGGACTACTCGGCCGAGGTCCTCGCCATGCAGAACGGCAAGCTGGAACTGGCCGAGTTCGGCCCGCTCGGCTTCGTCTTCGCCAGCCGCCGCGCCAACGCCGAACCGCTCGTGTCGTTCGGCGACGCCAAGGGCAACCTCACCACCTACAAGGCCGGGATCTGGGTCCCCAAGGACTCCCCGCTGCAGTCCGTCGCCGACCTGCGCGGCAAGTCCCTCGCCCTCTCCGGCCCCGGCTCCACCTCCGGCGACGCCCTCCCCCGGCTCGCCCTCGCCAAGAACAACCTGGACAAGTCCTCGGTGAAGCTCGAGTACTCCGGCGGCCACCCGCAGGCCCTGCTGGCCCTCACCAACGGCAAGGTCGACGCCGCCGAGATCAACACCCAGCAGCTCGCCAGCGCCAAGGCCGCGGGCACCTTCGACGAGTCCAAGTTCCGCCAGATCTGGTCGTCGGACCCCATCCCCAACGACCCGATCACCGTCGCGGGCAGCATGGACCCCGCCTTCAAGGACGCCGTCCGCAAAGCCCTCCTCAACCTCAAACCCGAAGAAGTCGCCGCCGTCGGCAAGTTCCTCGACGTCGACCCCGCGGGCCCCCTGGTCGCCGTCACCAAGGACACCTACAAGCCCCTCTTCGACATGGCCGACACCCTCGGCCTCACCGAAGGCGACGTCTAACCCCCACCACGGCCCGGTTGGACCCCCAACCGGGCCACACCACTCACCGCCCAGATAAACCCACCCAACAATCCCCCACCCACCCCAAGAAAACCATTCCACACACACACACACCGCCCCAGCCCGGCCCCAGCCCGGCCCCCACCCATCCCGGGGGGCGTCCCTGGGCCAGTCTACCCGGCGGACAAGATCACAAGGGCGGGGAGCGGCGGGCTGTGGACAACTTGAGGTCTTGTGGAATCGGGGTGGGGCAAGGACATCCAGGTCAGCCGGGGGTGGTCGTCGGGAGGCGGGGGGCCGGACAGGAAGATCAGCCGATCGGGTGGAAAGCGGCGGGGCTAAAAGACGGCGCGAGGAAATAGGGGAATGGAATGGACACGGCTCTCTCCGTGAAAGGGCTGCGGAAGTCCTTCGGGGATCGGACTGTGCTGAACGGGGTCGATTTCCGGGTCGACTCGGGTGAACTGGTCGTGTTGCTCGGGGCGAACGGGTCGGGGAAGTCGACGGCGCTGCGGTGCGTGGTCGGCCTGACCAAGCCGGACGCGGGCGAGGTCAAGATCGCGGGGAAGACCAGCGCGGCGATGGTCTTCCAGCAGATCCACTTGGTACGCAGGCGAAGCGTCATCGACAACGTCTGCGCGGGAGGACTCGCCGGGCTCCCTCTCTCTCGTTCTCTCGCACCAGTCCTCTTCCCCAAGGAACTCAAAGAGCGCGCCATGTCCTGTCTTGAGCGGGTAGGTCTCGCGGACCGCGCGCGGGACAAGGCAAGCAAGCTCTCCGGCGGCCAACAACAACGGGTCGCCGTCGCGCGCGCGTTGTGCCAGGGCGCGAAAGTGCTGCTGGCGGACGAACCCGTGTCGGCGTTGGACCCGGCTGCCGCGAAGCAGGTGATGGACCTGCTCGCGGAACTCGCGCACGAGGACGGTCTCGCCGTCGCCGCCGTGCTGCACCAGCCGGACCTCGCGCGCAGGCACGCCGACCGGGTACTCGGCCTGCTGCACGGGGAAATCCGGCTCGCCCGCCCGGCGGGCGAACTGTCCGAATCGGACATCGACGCGCTGTACGCGCCGGACCTGGTGGTGGAAGCGTGAAGACACGCAAGTACCTCACGACGTTCGGGATCGTCGCCGCGTTGGCGGTGGCGCACGTGTTCGCCTGGCGGGGCGCCGAGATCTCCCCCGGCGCGCTGGCCGACGGCTGGCACGGGATGGCCCGCTTCCTCGGCGAGGCCGTCCCACCGGACCTGGACTGGGCGACGGTCGTCCAACCCGGGCTGGAGGCGTGCCTGGTCACCCTGGCGATGGGCCTGCTCGGCACCACGCTGTCCGTCCCGATCGCGCTGGCGCTGGCCGTCCTGGGCACCCGCGGCCGCAACCCGGTGGTGTTCCAACTCGCCCGCGGCATCATGTCGTTGCTGCGCGCCACCCCCGAGATCGTGTTCGGCCTGATCTTCGTCACCGCCGTCGGGCTCGGCCCGTTCGCGGGCGTGCTGGCGCTGCTGACGCACAACATCGGCGTCATGGGCAAGCTGTGGTCCGAGGCGATGGACGAGGTCGACCCCGGCCCCGCCGACGCGCTGCGGGTGTCCGGCGCGAACGGGGCGCAGGTGGTCGCGAACGCCGTGCTGCCCGCGGTGGTACCGGCGCTCGTCGGACTGCTGCTGTACCGGCTCGACGTGAACGTGCGCTCGTCGCTGACCCTCGGGGTGGTCGGCGCGGGCGGCATCGGTTTCCTGATCTACCAGTCGATCCAACTGTTCCAGTTCAAGCAGATGGCGACCTACATCCTGATGGTGCTCGTCGTCGTCATCGTGGTCGACCTGTTCAGCGCCGCCGTCCGCCGCCGACTGGCGCGCTGACTCACTCCAACCGGTACAGCAACGACTCCACCTGACTGCGCCGCACGTCCTCGACGGTCAACGCCGGATCCCCCAGGTGCCCGTGCGCCAACTCGGCGGCATCCGGCTGCGTCGCCGCCGCAGGCCAACTCCCCGGGTCCCACAGCTTCGACCGCACGAAAGCCTTGGGGCAGTGCTGGTACACCTCCTCCGCCCGCACCACCAACGCCGCCCGCGGTGCCTTCCCCACCGCCGTCAACCCGGCCAGCACCCCCGGCTCCGCCGTCACACACGCCGCCCCGTTCACCCGCAACGTCTGCCCACGCCCCGGGATCACAAACAGCAACCCAGCCCACCCCGTCGCCACCACGTTCCGCAACGTGTCAATCCGCTTGTTCCCAGTAGCGTCCGGGATGACGATGGTCCCGTCCTCCGCCACCGACACAAACCCAGCGGGCCCACCCCGCGGCGTCACATCACAACGCCCATCCCGGTCATGACTCGCCACGAACACAATCGGCGCACAAGCCACAAAACCCCGCGACAGCGCGTCCATCCCGGAAACCTGCTTCGCCCACGCCCGCGCGGGCGGCTCCTCGTAGATCTCCCGCAGCCCCGCCTCAGTCCTGATAGCCCCGGCGAACAAGTCCACCCCCCGGACGCTAGCCGCCAACCCACCCCCATCGCGCCATGATTTCCACCGGTTGGACACCGCCCCCGTCGACCACCCCCGTTGCGCACATTCTGACGCGGTCGGCTGGGCGAGCGGAGCCGCGCCCAGATACTTGGCGTGCGCCCGACTCAGCCGTGGATCGCACGTGTCGTCGCCGTAGGAAGCGCGCCAGGTTGGTCCTGCCCGACGGCTTACCAGGTTGTTTTGGCGGCGCGCCGGGCATGAGCCCCCGTTCCACCAGCATTCGAATGAGGATATCCGCCCGGCGCATCACGCGGCTTCCTCAGCCAGGAACGGCAGCCCGCTCGCCTCCTTCGGCACCGCGTGTCCCGAAGGATCACCTGGCCGCAGCGGCGCTGAACCGGCAAGGCGCTCGTGGCCGCGGGCGCTCCGGATGCACGGCGACGAACTACCCGGAACGCCTGTTCGCGGGACCCCCAAGGAGGACGACGACGGGGCGACTTGATCACCCAGAGACGAGTCAGGCCCTGTCCACACCACAGTGGACAGGGCCTGACCTGCGAGCCGCCTAAGGGAATCGAACCCTTGACCTGTTCATTACGAGTGAACCGCTCTGGCCGACTGAGCTAAGGCGGCGTGGTCGGGGACAACTATAGCGGGTACTTGGGCGTGACTTGCGGCGGCCCAGGTCGTTTACTGGGCAGTAGGTCACGGGAGAGGGGTCCGGCGATGTGGCGGCGGTTGGTGGCGTTACCGGTGGTGGCCTCGGTGTTGGTGCTCGTGGCGGGTCCGGCGGGGGCTCAGGTCCCGACGACACCGGTGCCGCCGGTCAAAAGTCCGGGTGCGCCGCCGCCGTCCGGTGCCCCGAAGCAGCCGCTGGGGCGTGCGGTGGGGGACGCGGGGACGGGGCTGGCGGTGGTGCGGCTGTTACCGAACTCGGCGCCGACGCGGTCGATTATTCCGGGGGCGGGGGACAAGTTACCGAGGCAGTCGGCGGTGGAGGTGGGGTTCGGGTTGGCCAGTGCGCAGGCGAACTCGGAGTCGTACCTCGGGTTCGAGCACGCGATCGCGCAGGCTTCGCCGGGTGGGGTGGCGGTGCAGGGGGCGAGTCCGCAGACGCCGGGGGCGTTGGCGCAGACGGCGCCGCCGAACAACGCGCAGCCGATGAGTGGGGGGATCAACCTGCCGTCCACACCGCTGGACACGTTGGTCAAGGCGGGTTTGCTCAACGGCCGCGTGCAGTCCCAGTGGAGCGACACCCTCGGGCCGTGCGTTGGCACCATCGCCGATAGCTCTACCGAGTTGGCGAGCTTGTCCGCTCTGAACGCGATCCCCACCCTTCCCAGCGTCACCGACCTGACCGGTGTGTTCGACGCCCCCAACCTCGACCCGCAGGCGGACCAAGCCGTGATCGATGGGCTCAAGGGCCTCACTGGCGGTCTGAACACCCTCGGCGGTGTCCTCGGCGGGCAGGGCAGCACGAAGGGGTCCCTGCTGAGCCTGCCGAACACGCTGTCCGCGCGGTCCACGGTCCGGCTGGTCGACATCCCGGGGTCGGGCAACAAGGCCGTGCAGTCGATCTCCACGTTGCAGGTGGCCGCGGTCAAGCTGCTGGCGGGCACGCCGTTCGAGGTGTCGATCAACGTGGTCAGCCTGCCGACGCTCACCGTGACCTCCACCGGCGACAAGGCCACCTCGTCCGTCCAGTACACGGCTCCGGTGTTGGAGGTGGTGCAGGGCGGTAAGAGCCTCGGGAAACTTGACGCGGCCAATCCGAAACTGGATGTGCCGATCGGGATTCCGCTGCCGACCGGGGCGGCCGTACCCGGCTTGGACAAACTGCCCGTCATCGGTGGTCTGTTGGCCGGTGGGCAGGGGCTGCCGGACGCGCTGAGCCAGGGCCTGAAGAAGCTGGACGTCGGCGTGCTGCGGCTGTCGGTGGCGGGCCTGAACCAGCAGGGCGAGGACTCGACGCAGCCGTTCCGGGGCTACCAGCTCGGGGCGACCGCGCGGCTGCTGGACCTGCAGGTGCTGCCGACCGACGCGCTCGGACTGCCGAACCTCCCGTCCGCGCTGGCGCAGGTCTCGCTCGGCGAGCAGGTGGCCAGGGCGTTCGCCCCCGCGGGTGGGGTGGTGTGCGGGACTGGCGGGTCGACGCAGCCGCAGGCGCCGCCGGTGCCGCAGCCGATGGCCCCGCCGCTGGCGTACACCAACGCCGCCTACCACTCGGTGCCGCTGTTCTGGTCCGGGACGGCGATGCTGCTGATCGGGGTGGTCATCGTGGCCGCGCTGCCGACCCGGCGGCGGCCTCAGCCCAAGTAGAGCTGGGTGACCATCGCCTCGATCGCGATCCGCGGCTTCACGTTCAGCTCGATGGCCTCCCGGCAGGCCAGCACCGCTTCCAACCTGCGCAGGGTCGACTCCGGCGCCCACCGCTGCGCCGCCTGGGTCGAGCTCTGCGCGTGGTCGGGGTGGTTCAGCGCGGCCGGGGAACCCGAGGTGGTGACGAGCACGTCCCGGTAGAAGCCCGCGAGGTCGACCAGGGCGAGGTCGAGGGCGTCGCGCTGGGTGCGGGTGGCGCGGGACTTCTGCCGCTTCTCCAGTTCCTTGATCGCGCCCGCGCTGCCCCGGGTCGCCGAGGCGGTGCCCTTGCCGGTGCCGCCCGCGCCGAGGGCCGTCTTCAGCGCTTCCTTCTCCACCTCGTCGCGGCTGCCGCTGACCTCGGTCGCGTCGGCCTCGGCGGCCTTGACCAGGTCGTCGGCGGCGTCGAACACGTCGGACAGCCTGCGCAGGTTGATCGGGATGCGCAGCACCTTGTCCCGCCGCTCGCGGGCGGCGGGATCGGTGGCCAGCCGCCGGGCCCGGCCCACGTGCCCCCCGCACACCGACGCCGCCCAGCCCGCGGTCTCGACGTCGATCCGGTCGCGCATCCGGAGGACGTCGGCGATGGACGACGGCGACGGCGTGCGCAGCGACACGACCCGGCACCGCGAGCGGATGGTCACCGACACGTCGTCGGGGTGGTCGGACGGGGCGCAGAGCAGGAACACGGTGCGCTCCGGCGGCTCCTCGACCGCCTTGAGCAGGGCGTTCGCCGCGCCCTCGGTCAACCGGTCGGCGTCGGTGATGACCACGACCTGCCAACGGCCGCCGGTGGGCCGCCTGGCCGAGGTCTGCACCAGGGCGCGCATCTCGGCGACCGAGATGGACAGCCCCTCCGGGACCACCATCCGCACGTCGGCGTGAGTGCCGGACATCGAGGTGTGGCAGCCCTGGCACTCGCCGCAGCCGACCCCGCCCGGGGTGGTGCACTCCAGGGCGGCGGCGAACGCGCGGGCCGCCACCGACCGGCCGGAGCCGGGTGGACCGGTGAACAGCCACGCGTGGGTCATGCCGGACGCCGAGCCGGTGCCGTCGACCAGGTGGGCGGCCGCGGTGGCGGCGGCGCTGAGGACCTCGACGGCCTCGGTCTGGCCGACGAGCTGCGACCACACCGTCATCAGTGCGTCTCCGCCAGCTTGGTGAACCGGGCCAGCTTGCGGCCGACCATGGTCGTGCGCACCGCGGCGCGGACCCGGTCGTGGACGTCGGCGGCTGATCCGTCGCCGTCGACCACCACGTAGCGGTCGGGGTCGGCGGCGGCCATGTCGGCGAGCACGCTCTGCACGTGCCAATGATGCTCCGCGCCGCCCGGCGACGGCGGGAGGGTGGCCGGGTCGCGGTCGAGCAGGACGGTGATGTCCGAGCGCAGCTTCTCGGTAGCCCAGTCGGCCAGGCCCTCCAGCTCGGTCGGATCGAGGCCCGCGGCGGCGGACAGGTGCGCCAGCGGGCTGTCCACGAACCGCTCCATGACGACCAGCGCGCCACGGTCGAGCGCGGGCTGGATCTCGCGTTCGACCAGGTCCGCGCGCACCGCGGCGGCGACGAGGGCGTGTGCCCGCGCACTGGTGAGGCCCGCGCCGGTCAACGCGGTGCGGAGCCGGTTGTCGTCGAGGGCGGGGTCGGCGGCGAGCAGGACCTCTCGGTCGCCCGCGCCGCGCAGCCACTCGGCGAGCATGGTGGCCTGGACCGAGGTGTCCTGGTGGGTGTTGCCCTCGATCGCGATCAGCACGCCGGTGCCGGTGCGCCGGGTCTTGCGGCTGATGGCGGCGCGCAGGTCGGACATGATCGTCTCGGACCGGCGGTCGTCCATCTGCCGGTAGGCGAGCACGCCCATGACCGCGGCGAACACACCGGCGCCGAGCAGCACCGGCCGGGTGCCGTCGATGATCATCTGGCGGCCGAGCAGGGTGATCGCGTGCGGGCGGACCAGGCCGACCAGCACCGGGGTGAGCGCCATCCCGCCGGCGAAGATGATCTTCATCAGCGACTGGTAGATGGCGTTGATCCGACCGCGGATGGCGTCGTCGACCTCGATGCCGATGATCGTCACCCCGGTCAGGAACGCCGCCCCGGCGCACATGCCCAGCACGGCGACGGTGATCAGCGAGACCACCAGGTGCGGCGACAGCGCGATCAGCAGCAGGTCGACCCCGGCGGTGACGATCGCGATGCCGAACAGCCGGGTGCGCGGCAGCCGCCTGGCCGCCTTCGGCGCGCCCGCCATGCCGGTGGCCAGGCCGATGAACAGCGCCACGAACAGCAGGCCGAAACTGGACTGGCCACCGAGCACGCTGGTCGCGTACACCTGCGACGACCCGACGAGCGCCCCCGCCGCGACGAACGCGCCGATCATGCCGATCAGCAGCCCGCGCACCAGCGGCGACGTCCGGACGAACCGGACCGCGTCGCGCACCATGGCCGAGAACCCGCCGCTGGTGTCCGGCTTGTCGCCCGCCTCCGGCATCGACGGCGCCGAGGTCACCCGCCTGGACAGCTCCGGGATCCTGGTCAGCACGGTGACCGCGCTGGCCAGGTAGAGCGCGGCGATGATGAACAGGACCAGCTTGGTCGCGCTGCCCTCCGACCCGGCGCCCTGCAGACCGAAGTTCGTGTTGATGCCGGTGATCGCCGCGTACACGCCACCCGCGCTGATGACCGCGATGCCGTAGGTCATCACCATGCCGAGCTGGTTGGCCGTCTCCACCTGGTCCGGGCGGCGCAGCAGGTTCGGCACCGCCGCGTCCTTGGACGGGATCCACAGCAGCGCGCAGCAGCCGACCAGGAAGTTGCCGACGAACAGCCACACCGGCGAGCCGACGATGGCGATCGAGAGCAGCAGCCCGGACCGGCCGATGTCGGCCAGCACCATGACCTTGCGCCGGTCGAACCGGTCGGCGAACAGGCCGCCCAGCGGGGCGAACAGCAGTCCGGGCAGCAACTGGGTGAGCACGACACCTGCGAAGGCGAAGCTCTGCGCCTTGTAGTCCTCGGTGGCCTGGGTGACCAGCCCGGTCAGCGCGAGCAGCGACAACCAGTCGCCGACGCTGCACAGGTAGGTCACGCCCCAGAGCCTGCGGAACGGGCGGATGGACAGCACGCTGCGGACCCGGTAGGCCATCGAGTTCTCGCCCGATCGCCCAGCGGTGCCCACACTGCTCTCGCCGTTCAGACCCCCCACCCACCTTCCACGCGGTCCGGTTCGCCCAAGCCTAACCGGGCAACGGCCCTGACCTGGTCATCCGGGTGGCGCACGGCACCCGAGTAGCTGGTCACACCGGGCTGACAACGCCCGGCGGACTAGCCCGTCCGGGCGATCACCGCGGTCCCGTCGGGGTCAGGCTAGCCGGCCCCGACCGGGCGCGGGTGACTTTGGGTGATCTTGCTGGTCGGGTTGTCGACTCGCCGGGTGGCGTGCCGGACCGCCCGGCTTCCGGCTACCCGAGTTCGTCCGCCGGAAACCAGGCGGTCACTCCGGCTTCTTGGCGGCGGACCTGGTGGCCGTCTTGGTCGTGGTCGACTTCCGCGCGGTCGTGGTCTTGGTGGCGGTGGCCGTCTTGGTCGCCGTCTTGGCCGACGCCGTCGACTTGGTGGTCTTGGCGGCGGCGGTCTTGGTCGTGGCGGCCTTGCGGGGGGCGGTGGCGCGCTTGGGCGCCGGGCCCTTGGCCCGCTTCTCCGCCAGCAACTCGGCCGCCCGCTCGTCGGTGATCGACTCGACGCTGTCCGACTTGCGCAGCGACGCGTTGGCCTCGCCGTCGGTGACGTACGGCCCGAACCGGCCGTCCTTGATCACCATCTGCTTGCCGGACACCGGGTCGACGCCCATCTCGCGCAGCGGCGGGGCGGCGGCCGCGGTCTGGCGGCCGCGCTTCTTCGGCTCGGCGTAGATCTTGAGCGCGTCCTCCATGCCGATCGTGAAGATCTGGTCCTCACTGGTCAGCGAGCGCGAGTCGGTGCCGCGCTTGAGGTACGGGCCGTAGCGGCCGTTCTGCGCGGTGATCTCCTCGCCGTTGCCCGGGTCGACGCCGACCACCCTGGGCAGCGACAGCAGCTTGAGCGCGTCGTCGATGGTGACCGTCTCCAGCGTCATCGACTTGAACAGCGACCCGGTGCGCGGCTTCGGCTTGGCCGCCGCCTTGCTCCTGGTCTTCTTCGCGCCCTCGGCGGGCGGCGGCTCCTCGACCTCGGGCAGCACCTCGGTGACGTACGGCCCGAACCGGCCCTCCTTGGCCACGATCTCGTTGCCGGTGACCGGGTCGGTGCCCAACGAGCGGCCCTCGATCGGGGTGGCGAACAGCTTCTCCGCCATCTCCACGGTGAGCTCGTCCGGCGGGAGGTCCTCAGGCAGGTTCGCCCGCTGCGCGGCGCCGTCGACCTCGCGCTCCAGGTACGGCCCGTACCGGCCGACCCGCACCACGATGGGCCGCTTCTCGGCGTCGGTGAACACCTCGATGGAGTTGACCACCTTGGCGTCGATGTGCTCGACGCCGGACCCGACCAGCTTCTTCAACCCGCCGGAGCGACCCACCGAGCCCTCGGGACCGACCTCGCCGCCGAAGTAGAACCCGGACAGCCAGTTGGTGCGCTGCTGGGTGCCCGCGGCGATCCCGTCGAGCTCCTCCTCCATGGCGGCGGTGAAGTCGTAGTCGACCAGCCGCTCGAAGTGCTGCTCCAGCAGGCCGACCACGGAGAACGCGATCCACGACGGGACCAGCGCCGACCCCTTCTTCCACACGTAGCCGCGGTCCTGGATGGTGTTGATGATCGAGGCGTAGGTGGACGGGCGACCGATGCCCAGGTCCTCAAGGGCCTTCACCAGGCTCGGCTCGCTGTAGCGCGGCGGCGGGGTGGTGGTGTGCCCGTCCGCGGCCAGCTCGGTCGCGGTGACCGGCCTGCCCTTGGTCAGGATCGGCAGGCGGCGCTCGGCGTCGTCGGCCTCGCCACCGGCCTCGGAGTCGACGGCCTCGACGTAGGCGCGCAGGAAACCGGGGAAGGTGATGGTGCGGCCGGACGAGGAGAACACGCACTCCTCGCCGCTCGCGGCGTTGCCGGTGATCCGCACGGTCATCGTGGTGCCGCGCACGTCGGCCATCTGCGAGGCGATGGTGCGCTGCCAGATCAGCTCGTAGAGCCGGAACTCGTCGGTCTCCAGCTCGCCCGCGACCTGGCCGGGGGTGCGGAACACCTCACCGGCGGGGCGGATGGCCTCGTGCGCCTCCTGGGCGTTCTTGACCTTCCGGGTGTACTGGCGCGGCGTCGGGTGCACGAACTCCGGGCCGTACAGGTCCGACGCCTGCGACCGGGCCGCCTGGATCGCCGTCTCCGACAGCGTCGTGCTGTCGGTGCGCATGTAGGTGATGTAGCCGTTCTCGTACAGCCGTTGCGCGGTGCGCATCGTGCGGTCCGAGCCGAACCGGAGCTTGCGGCCCGCCTCCTGCTGCAGCGTCGACGTCATGAACGGCGCGTACGGCCTGCGGGTGTACGGCTTCTCCTCGACGCTGGAGACGGTCAGCGCCGCCCCGCGCAGCGCCTCGGTCAACCGGCGCGCCTCGGGCTCCTCCAGCAGCAGGACCCCGCCGCCCTTGAGCTTGCCGTCCGGGCCGAAGTCGCGGCCGACGGCCAGCCGGGTCCCGTCCACCGAGAGCAGCCGGGCGCCGAAGTTGCGCGGCTCGGCCTCGGCGCCGGCGTCCATGGTCGCCGAGATGTCCCAGTAGCTCGCCGCGACGAACGCCATCCGCTCGCGCTCGCGCTGCACCACGATCCTGGTCGCCACCGACTGCACCCGGCCCGCCGACAACCGCGGCATGACCTTCTTCCACAGCACCGGGCTGACCTCGTAGCCGTAGAGCCGGTCCAGGATGCGCCGGGTCTCCTGGGCGTCGACCAGGTCGCGGTCCAGGTCCCTGGTGTTCTGCGCGGCGGCCAGGATGGCGGGCTCGGTGATCTCGTGGAACACCATCCGGCGCACCGGGACCTTCGGCTTGAGCGCCTCCAGCAGGTGCCACGCGATGGCCTCGCCCTCGCGGTCGCCGTCCGTCGCCAGGTAGAGCTCGTCGACGTCCTTGAGCAGGCCCTTGAGCTCGGTCACGGTGGACTTCTTGTCCGGGGTGACGATGTAGATCGGCTCGAACCCGTTGTCGACGTTGACACCGAGGTTGGACCAGGTCTCGCCCTTGAACCGCTCCGGCACCTCGGCGGCCTTGCGCGGCAGGTCGCGGATGTGACCGCGGGAGGACTCGACGACGAAGTTGCGGCCGAGGTAGGAGGCGATCTTGCGCGCCTTGGCGGGCGACTCCACGATCACCAGCCGCCGAGGCTCGGCGCCGCCGGCGCCGTTGCCGTTTCTCTTCGTCCCAGTCGAGCCTGCCACGTGTCCCGCTCTCTTCTAACCCCGTGTCCGTCCCGCGTCAGCCTGTCAGTGTGCACGCCGCGCCGGGAAAGCCCTATCCCAGGTTGCCCCGCCCGGCGAATCGGCCGACGAAGTATGCCCCTTTTCCACCTGTAGCACGGTCAGGACACGACGCGCATCCGGGAAACGGCCGGCCACTGGTCGGCGGGGCCCGGTCCGGCCGGTGGTCCGACCAGTTCGAGCAGCCGCGCCAACCGGCGCCTGCCGACGACCTTCAGCGCGCTGCCCTCGTCGGGGGTTGGGCACAAAACCGCAGGTAGACCGCACTGTCCGAGCGCTGCCAGCAGCTCGTCGTGGGTGTGCGGGGCGTCGGGGTCGAGCGGGAGCAGGTAGGCGCCGTCGGCCCAGCGACCGGCGGCGGCGACCCACAACCGGAGCACCGCGCCGTCGGGGACGAAACCGGCGGGCACCTTCTTCGGCTCGCCCCAGTCGGCGGCCAGCGGGGCGAGGTCGGCGCGGAACGCGGTGCGCAGCACGGGGCCCTCGCCGTCCGCGCCGTCCTCGGGGTCACCGGGGGTGACCGCGGCACCGACCCCGCGCTCGGCGCAGGCCCTGACCAGGGCGAGCTGCCGCCACGGGTCGGCGACCGGGATCTCCAGCCGGGCGGTGGAGCCCGCGAAGGTGACCGTCCGGCCGGTGGCGCACAGCAGACCCGCGAGGTCGGCGACCCGGGGGTGGCACGCCTCGGCGGAGAAGAACGACATCTGCTGCGCCACGGCGGTCAGGGTAGAACAGGAGTTCGATCAGCGTAAAGCGTCGACCGGGTGGCGGGGCGACCCGGATTCAACCCGATCGGGCGAGCGGCCGGATCAGTCGTGCGCGGCCAACAGTCGGCCACACCGCGGCGCCTGACCGGCCCACCTGGCGAAGTCCGAGCCCGCCATGCCCGCCGTCGGGTCCGCCAGGTCCAGCCCGGCGACCCTCGGCGCCACCTCGCCGGCGACCTCGGCGACCACCTCCGGCCCGGTGTTGTCGTGCAGGGCCGTGCGCGCCTCGGACAGCGGGGCGCGCATCCCCCGGTAGGTGTCCGCGGCCACCTGGGCGGCCCGGTCGCCGCCGGAGATCGGCGACGGGCCGAGCGCGTCGATGGCGGTGATCGCGCGGTTGACGCCGTCGGTGAGCGCGGTCAGGTAGCCGAGCAGGGCGGACCGGGCGGCGTCGGCGTTGTCGACGTCCACCTCCGGCGGCGGGGTGGCCAACGCGGCCCCGGCGTCCACGACGACCCCGCACAGCCGGTCCGCCCACCCGACCATGGTGGCCGGGTCGGCGGCCTGCGGCGCGGTCGAGCAGGCCGCGGCGAGCAGGGTGCTCACCGCGACCAGCGCGGACCGGGTGTTCAGCGCGGGCCTAGGCGGTCGGGACGACCTGGCCGGAACCGGACTGGCCGAGCGACTTGCAGCTCGGCGCGGCGTCCAGCGCGGCGTCCAGGTCGCCGTTGGCGCCGCGCAGCACCGACAGCGGGTCACCGAGCTGCGGCACCTTCTGCAGCTCCTGGGTGATGTTCGTGAACGCCCCCTGGAACGCGGCCGGGTCGGCCACCGACACCTTGTCCAACTGGGCCCTGGCGTTCTGCACGCTGGTCTTGGCCTGGTCGAGCCCGGCGCGGGCGCGGGTGACGACCTCCTGGCCGTTCGGGACCGGTGGGGTGCCCAGCGAACCGAGCTTGTCGGCGAGCTTGCCGGTGGCCGTGACGACCTTGGCCAGGTAGTCGACCATGCCCGCCTTGACCTTGGTCATGTCCGACGGGTCGATCTGCGGGCCTTGACCGAGCGCGGTGATGTCCGGAGCGGCCGCGGCGCACACCTTCTCGGCCCACGCGGTCACGTCGGCGCGGGCGGGCGGCGTTGCGGCCGGGGTCGTCACGACCGCGCCGGACGACGCGGGCGGTGCCGCGGACGAGCTGTCCGCCGCGGTGGTCGACGAGGAGGGCGCGGCACCCGAGCTGGGAGAGCTGGAATCCGAGCCGCTGCCGCACCCGGCCAGGCCGAGGACAACGGCCGCGGCGGTCACCGCGACGAGTCGACGGGCCATGTCAGTACTCCTTGCCTCGGGGGTTCGCGGAGACTCAAGATGGTCGCACGCGCCTTATACCGGATGAGGCAGGCCCCGCGAACGGGACCTGCCTCATCAGTTGCCAGAAAACCCGGTCAGGCCTTGGCGGTCGCCTCGGCCGGGGTGTCCGCGATCGCGGTGCCGCGCCGCTTGGAGACCACGACCGCCGCGACGATGCCGACCACCGCGACCAGCGCGATCGCCACCCGCAGGCCGGTCGAGGACTGGTCGCCGACCGAGTAGGTGACGATGGCGGGCGCGATCAGCACCGACACGAGGTTCATCACCTTGATCAGCGGGTTGATCGCCGGGCCCGCGGTGTCCTTGAACGGGTCGCCGACCGTGTCGCCGATGACCGTCGCGGCGTGCGCGTCGGAGCCCTTGCCGCCGTGGTGGCCGTCCTCGACGAGCTTCTTCGCGTTGTCCCACGCGCCACCGGAGTTGGCCAGGAACACCGCCATCAGCGTGCCGGTCGCGATCGCGCCGCCTAGGTAACCCGCGAGCGGGCCGACACCGAGGCCGAAGCCGACCGCGATCGGGGCGAGCACCGCGAGCAGGCCGGGGGTGGCCAGTTCGCGCAGGGAGTCGCGGGTGCAGATGTCCACGACCTTGCCGTACTCCGGCTTGCCGGTGCCCTCCATGATCCCGGGGATCTCGCGGAACTGGCGGCGCACCTCGAACACGATCGCGCCCGCCGCGCGGGTCACCGCGTTGACCGCGAGACCGGAGAACATGAACACCACGGCCGCGCCGAGCGCGACGCCCACCAACACGTTGGGGCTGAACACGAGGAACGAGAACGCCGTGCTGAGCCCGTCGCCCGCCTGGTGGCCGACCTTGACCAGCGCCTTGCCGATGGCGTCCTGGTAGGAGCCGAACAGCGCGGTCGCCGCGAGCACGGCGGTCGCGATCGCGATGCCCTTGGTGATCGCCTTGGTGGTGTTGCCCACCGCGTCGAGCTCGGTGAGGATCTGCGCGCCCTCGCCGTGCACGTCACCGGACATCTCGGCGATGCCCTGCGCGTTGTCCGAGACCGGGCCGAAGGTGTCCATCGCGACGATCACGCCGACCGTGGTGAGCAGCCCGCAGCCCGCGAGCGCGATGGCGAACAGCGCCACCACGACCGAACCGGACAGCAGGAACGCCCCGTACACGGCCGCGCCGATGACGATCGCGGTGTACACGGCGGACTCGAACCCGACCGAGATACCGGACAGGATCACCGTCGCCGCGCCGGTCAGCGAGGTGCGGCCGACCTCCTGCACCGGCTTGTGCTCGGTGCCGGTGTAGTAGCCGGTCAGCCAGAGGATCACGCCTGCCAGCACGATGCCGATGATCACGGCGACCGCGGCGATCACCGCCGGGCTGCCCGGGGTGCTGGTCTCGGTGCTGCCGGTCAGCTCGGAGAACGAGCCGGGCAGGAAGATGAACGCCGCCGCGGTGCACAGCACGGCCGAGACCAACGCGGAGATGTAGAACGAGCGGTTGATCGCGGACAGGCCGCTCTCACCCGGGCGCGCCTTGGTGATGTACACGCCGAGCATCGCGGTGATCACGCCCAGACCGGGCACGATCAGCGGGAACAGCAGGCCGGACGCGCCGAACGCGGTGCTGCCCAGGATCAGCGCGGCGACCAGGGTCACCGCGTACGACTCGAACAGGTCCGCCGCCATGCCCGCGCAGTCACCCACGTTGTCGCCCACGTTGTCCGCGATGGTGGCGGCGTTGCGCGGGTCGTCCTCCGGGATGTTCTGCTCGACCTTGCCGACCAGGTCGGCGCCGACGTCCGCGGCCTTGGTGAAGATGCCGCCGCCGACGCGCATGAACATCGCGATCAGCGCGGCGCCGAAACCGAAGCCCTCCAGCACCTTGGGCGCGGTGCCGGTGTAGACCAGCACGACGATCGAGGCGCCGAACAGGCCGAGGCCGACGGTGGCCATGCCGACCGCGCCGCCGGTGCGGAACGCGATCCTGGTGGCCTTCTCCCGACCGCCGTCCTCCACCGACGCGGCCGCGACCCGCAGGTTCGCCTGGGTGGCCAGCCACATGCCGAGGTAGCCGATGGTGAACGAGAAGACCGCGCCAACCAGGAAGAACAGCGACCGGCCTATCCGCTCGCCACCGGAGTCCGCGGGTAGCAGGAACAGCAGCAGGAACACGGCTGTGCCGAAGATGAGAAGTGTGTTTCGCTGCCGCTTCAGATAAGCCGCCGCGCCCTCCTGGACCGCTGTGGCGATGTCCTGCATCTTCACGGTGCCCTGGCCCGCGGCCAGGACCTCCTTGAGCAGCACATAGCCAACGGCAAGAGCGGCGAGGGCGATCACGGCGACCACGGCGACTACACCGCGGTCCCCGCCGGTGAGCGTCAGGCCCTCCGCGAGGAACTGCCCGGACATCCGTCCTCCTGATGATCTGCCTGTACAGCGCCGACATCCGCCATTACCACAAGACGTCTACCGACCCCGTTTTCGCGTGTGCGCCACCACAATCGGTGGGATGTCGGCGGAGTCTATTGGTAAAGCGGAGGTCGTACGCGAGCCGTCCCATACCGTGCACGTTAAGTGATGTTGCGCGGGCGGTCTGTGACCAAGCTCTCATGATCATTTTTCCCGGTGTCCGGGGTGTCGGTGGGGTGTGCGAAGCTCGACGGGTGAGTGTCGACTCGGCGACCGACCGTGGCAGTGCCCTGCTCAGCCGCGTGCTCGCCGGGGTGGCCAGTGGCGAGAACCCGGTCACCCACGTGGCCTCGTTGCCCGCCCGCGTGGAGCGCACCGCGCCGTGGCCCGAGTGGACACCGGCCGCGGTCCGGGCGGCGTTCGGGCGGGCCGGGGTGGACCGGCCGTGGACGCACCAGGTCGAGGCCGCCGGGCACGCGCACGACGGCCGCAGCGTGGTGATCGCGACCGGCACGGCCTCCGGGAAGTCGTTGGCCTACCAACTGCCGGTGCTGACCGCGCTCACCGAGGACGAGCGCGCGACCGCACTGTATATCTCGCCCACCAAGGCATTGGGCGCCGACCAACTCCGCGCCGTGCACGAGCTCGACCTGCCCGGCGTCCGCGCCGCGACCTTCGACGGCGACACGCCGTCCGTCGAACGCGACTGGGTCCGCGCGCACGCCCGCTGGATCTTCACCAACCCGGACATGCTCCACCGCGGCATCCTCCCCGCGCACGGCCGCTGGGCCACGTTCCTGCGCAAGCTCCGCTACGTCGTGGTCGACGAGTGCCACGCCTACCGCGGCGTCTTCGGCTCGCACGTCGCGCTGCTGATGCGCAGGCTGCGCCGGGTCGCCCGGCGGTACGGCACCGACCCGGTCTTCCTGCTGGCGTCGGCCACCGTGTCCGACCCGGCCGCCTCGGCCAGCCGACTGTCCGGAGTGGACTGTGTGGCGGTCGCCGAGGACGGCTCGCCGCGCGGCGCCCGCACCGTCGCCCTGTGGGAACCACCGCTGACCGAGCTCTCCGGCGAGAACGGTGCCCCGGTCCGCCGCTCCGCGGGCGCCGAGGCGGCCAGAATCCTGGCCGACCTGGTGATCGAGGGCGCCCGCACCCTGGTGTTCGTCCGGTCCCGGCTCGGCGCGGAACTCACCGCCCTCGGCGCCCGCCGCATCCTCGACGAGGTCGACCCCGACCTGTCCCGCCGGGTCGCCGCCTACCGCGCCGGTTTCCTGCCCGAGGAACGCCGCGAACTCGAGAAAGCGCTGACCTCCGGCCGGTTGCTGGGCGCCGCCAGCACCAACGCGCTGGAACTGGGCGTCGACATCGCCGGTCTGGACGCGGTGGTGGTGGCCGGGTACCCGGGCACCCTGGCCTCGTTCTGGCAGCAGGCGGGCCGCGCCGGTCGAGCCGGTGACGCGTCCCTGGTCGTGTTCGTCGCCAACGACGACCCGCTGGACACCTACCTCGTGCACCACCCGTCGGCGATCTTCGACAAGCCCGTCGAGGCCACCGTCACCGACCCGGGCAACCCGTACGTCCTCGCCCCCCAGTTGGCCTGCGCCGCCGCCGAACTGCCGCTGACCCCCGCGTGCCTACCCGCCTTCGGCCCCGGCGCCCGCGCTGTGCTGGATTCACTGGTGGCCGACGGCACCCTCCGCAAACGCCCCAACGGCTGGTACTGGACGGCCCCCACCCGCCCGCACGCCGAGGTCGACATCCGCGGCTCCGGCGGCGAACAGGTCGCCGTCGTCGAGGCCGACTCCGGCCGCATGCTCGGCACGGTCAACCCCGGCCGCGCCTGCTCCACCGTCCACGAGGGCGCCCTCTACCTGCACCAGGGCCACTCCTACGTCGTCGACGAACTCGACCTGGACGCCTACCTGGCCCTGGTCCACCCGGAAACCCCCGACTGGACCACCACCCCCCGCGAGACCGTCGACATCACCGTGCTGTCAACCCTCTCGTCCCAGTCGTACGGCGGCGTCACCGTGTCGTTGGGCGAGGTCGCCGTCACCTCCCAGGTCACCTCCTACCTGCGGAAGCTGCCGACCGGTCAGGTCCTCGACCAGATCCCCCTCGACCTCCCCGCCCAAACCCTCACCACCCGCGCCGTCTGGTACACCATCGCCGAGGAGTTGCTGACGGCCACCGGCCTCACCCGCCCCCAACTCCCGGGCGCCCTGCACGCCGCCGAACACGCCGCCATCGGCCTCCTCCCCCTCTTCGCCACCTGCGACCGCTGGGACATCGGCGGCGTCTCCACCGCCCACCACCCCGACACCACCCACCCCACCGTCTTCGTCCACGACGGCCACCCCGGCGGCGCCGGCTTCGCCGACCGAGGCCACGCCGCCCTCCTCCCCTGGCTCCAAGCCACCCACCAGGCCATCACCGCCTGCGACTGCCCCACCGGCTGCCCCTCCTGCGTCCAGTCCCCCAAGTGCGGCAACGGCAACGAACCCCTCTACAAAGCAGGCGCCCTCAAGGTCCTCCAAGTAGCCATAACCGCCCTCAAAACCCCCCACTAACAACCCCTCCCCGCCCGCACAACCCGCCCCACGCACCTCAAACCCGCCCCACATCGACGAGGCACCACGACCAACCAGCACCGCGCACCTCGAACCCACCCTCCATCGACGAAGCGCCACTCTCGCACCGCACCTCGAAACCCGCCCCACATCGACAAAGGCCGCCAACCCACCCCCGCGCGCCTCGAAACCCGCCGATCCCAACCGCCCGTTGTGGTGAAGTTGTTTTGTTTGGGGGAGCGGTGGCCTAAGCCGGCAGGCGGGGAAGGCCACGCTTTCCAGTGGCCCCGCCTTTTAGCCTTACCCAGGCTACCGCTAGGGGCCCCAAACAAAACAACTTCACCACAACGGGCACCCCCGCTTTAATCTGGCGCCCGAGGCCGGCGTCGCCGAAGGCGACCAGGCCGACCCCCGAGGCGAAGCCGAGGCCCAGTGCCCCCTCACACCAAGATCAACCGAGAACAAAGCCCCCGAATACACAGCCTAACCAAGCCCCCCGACAAGATCCCCCTGCAAGATCAACTACACACAGCAGCGCGCCGGGGGCAACCGGTCGAGGACCGGTCGCGCATCCCGGCGCGCTGCCGTCCGCCGAGGCGCGTTTCCTGGTCTGCTACCGCTTTCCACCACGATTGTGTGCGCGGGAGTGTCGACGGGGAGTACCTCGACCTGCGGTTCCGGCACCAGGAGGCGGGTTTGGTGCCGGGCAGGGGGTCTTCCCGGGGCGGGGTTCGTCGACCGGCGGTGGTGTGCCGCCGTCCCTGTTTCGTGGTGGTTGGGCGGGAGACGGGGTCTCGCGCGGTTCTCGGCGGGTCGCCTGTCCGGTCGGTGACACACTCGGGCGGGAGTGCGGTGTCGGCCGGCTGGACAGGCTTGGTGTGGTTGGCCGGACGCTCAGGCGGGAGAGCGGGAACCGGTCGACCACGGGTGGTGGTCTGTCCTGTGTGGTCAGTCGCCCGCGGTGGCGACGAGGTGGCGGGTGGGGGTGTCGTGCACGGCGTCCAGGATGGCGTCCTGGACGAGGTCGGTGCTGGGGATCTGCCAGCCGCACACCTCGGGCTTGACCCGCCAGTGGACGACACCGTGCTGGTAGGGGCTGGGCGGCAGGGTGATCCAGGCGCCGTCGCCGTGCAGGGTGATGTCGGGGTTGGCGGCGAGCTCGGGGGTGAGGCCGTGCTCGGTGCGGGTGAGGAAGTACCAGCGGTGCTCGGGGGTGGCGATGATCGGCACCGGCAGCCCGACGGCGCGCAGAGCGCGGGCGGCGCGCCTGCCCAGGTCGTCGCCGACCTCGATGGCGTCGAGGCCGTGGCCGGTGGCCAGCAGGAGGCTGTAGGGCTGACCGGTCCACCAGGTGGCGACCTGGTCGGCCTTGGTCCCGATCCGGTCCCGCCAGTCGGCGTGCACCGGGACCGGTCCGGTGTCCTCGACACCGTCGCGGCCCGCCCAGTGGCCCGCCACCGGGTAGGTGCCCGGCAGCACCGGCCAGCCGCGGAACGCGAGGCCGATGGCCTCGGCACGCAGCTCGACGCGGAACGCTCGCCGCCAGTTGTCCGACCTCACGGTTCCCAGCATTTCGGGTACTGCCTCCTCGGGGTGCGGACACCGGGTTCGGTGCCCTACACCACACTCAACGGCATCGGGGACGCCGTACGAAACTCGCCGTCGACAACTGGTCGCTTTGGCGAGGTAAATGACCAGTCATCCGACCGGAGCGACCAAACTCGGCGAACCGGTCACCCTGAGGCACTTACCCGGCCGGACCGGACCGCGACGTGGCCGTACACCGAACCGGACCGGGTTCGGCGGTCGGGCCCCGACCTGCGGAAACACCGGGTACCACCGGGGGTGACCTGGACAGATCACGAACGGCCCAGCCGGGGTGGCACCTGCCGTTCACCGTTCGGAGTCGACCGCTTGACCGTCGACGACCGGTCCGGCGCGAGCCAGGGCGCGGGCGGGTCCGATCAGCGTGACCGATCGCACCCGGGTCTCGATCAGGGCGTCCCAACCGCTCACCGCGCAGCCGGTCAGTTCGGCGCCCATCCGCTCAACCACCCACTTGGCCCGCGCACAGGCGGCCCCGACCCCGTCCACGACGTGCGCCGCGGCGGCGAGCGCGCCGAGGTCGGCCGCCCCTTCGGCCCGGTGCCGGGCGGCGACCGCGTTCGCGACCGCCGCCACCACCAGTACCAGCGAAAGCAGCACAGCGGTGGCGAAAGCGGTCACCACGGTCGCGAATCCGCCGTCCCCTGACGTCGGCGTCCCGCGCCGATCCCGACTGGTGGTCACGGCTCCACCACCGCGTACGCGTCGCCGTGCACGGTGATCGGCAGGACGGCGTTGGCGCTGTGGACGGAGACGAACACGGTGTCGCCCTCCGTGTGGACGGTGATGGCCGCCCCGCGCGGGGCGATGCCCGCCGCGACCACCTGGGCCCGGTCGACCTCGCCGCGCGCCGCCAACCGGGCCGCTTCCCGCGCGGCGTCGAGGCACCGCACGTGATCGGCCGCCGCCATCACCCCGGCGAGCCCGAGCCACAGGGCGACGACGATCGCCCCGATGGCGACGGCCGCCTCCACCGTGACGCTCCCCCGCTCCCCGGCCTGATCATCAGCCAGGTCGTTCCCCGGCCCGCTCACGGCGACAACGCCCTGGCGATCAGGGCGGACAGGGCGTGCGACACGGCTGGGCTCTTGACGACCAGCAGCAAGATCCCCGCCAACACGGCGGCGACCAGCGTGCAGAGGGCGAACTCGATGGAGATGGATCCGGTGTCGTCGTGCATGGCTACTCCTCATGTCTGTTGTGGACAGTTCAGTGGAAGACGGGCGCCGTCATCCCGATCACCACCGGGACGACGCCGACGCAGAGGAACGCGGGCAGGAAGCACAGCCCCAGCGGCAGGGTGACCAGCACCGCCGCCCGCTGCGCCCGCGCCTCGGCGACCTGCCCGGACCGTTCCCGGACGTCGGCGGCCAACCCGCGGGCGACCGCGGCCAGCCCGGCGCCTGACCGCGCCGTGCGCCTGGCGGCCCGAGCCAGACCCGCGACCTCGGCGCAGTCCACCGCCGTCGCCCAGGCCTGCCGCGCGTCCGCCCCCAGGGCCAGTTGGTCGGCGACGTCGTCGAGGACGGCGCCCGGCCTGCCCGGCACCTGGTCGGCGACCGCCCTGAGCGCCCCGGACACCGGCATCCCGGCGATCAGGCAGGCGGCGAGCAGGTCCCAGGTGACCGCGAGCCGCGACTCGTCGACCTTCTCCCGGCGCGGCCTGGTTCGCCCCCGGGCCACCCGAAGACCGTGGACCCGCCGGAACCGCCTGCGTTTGTGCGGATCCGCCCCGGCGATCATGACGGCCGCCGCGATCAGCAGGAAGGTCACAACGGGATCGCGCGGTGGGTGAGGCGGGCCGTCCAGAGCAGACCGGCACCCGTGAGCACCGCCCCGGCGACGAGCAGCACCTGACCCGCGACGGTGGTGGCGAGTGTCGACAAAGGATGAGCCCCCATCGATTCGCCGAGGGCCAGGCCGAGGACGGGGAGTCCGGCGAGGACGGCGGCGCTGGTTCTCGGACCGGTGAGCCTGGCCATCACGTCCCGGGTGAAGTGGGCGCGGTGGGCCAGGTCGCGGGCGACGGCGGTGACGGTGGTGGTGAGCGGGATGCCGTGCCGGGTGGTGAGCCGCCAGGCGTGGTCGAGGTGGGTGGCGCCGACGTCCGTGCCGAGTCGGGCCGCGGTGGCTATGGAGGTGAGCATCGCGGCGGCGTGCGGGCCCGCGTCGGCTGCGGTGTGTTCGGCGGCGACGGTGGGATGAGCGCCGGTGGCGAGTTCGGCGGCGAAGGCGGTCAGGGCTTCTGCTTGGTCGTCGAGCGCGGCGAGGGCGCGGTGGAGTGCCGCCTGACTACGGCGACGGTGGATGGCGATGAGTCCGAGTAGGAGCGCCGCGACAGCACCCGCGGGCCCGAGGGCGTACCAGGACGTGCCGACGGCCAGGACTAGGAGAATTGGCGCCGGTTGAGGCAATCGCGCAGGCTTGCGTCTGCGCAGTAGTCGACGTCGGGCTCGGGTGGATGGCCACAGCATGAGGGCGACGGCCAGCAGGATCAGGGGCATGGGACACCTCGGGACTTGAGCAGGGCGAGCAGGGTCGGGCGGTGTTCGGTCCATTCGCCGTGCCGCCAGATCGGCTGGACGGCGACGGTGTGTGGAGTGCGGGCGAGCAGGGCGATCTCGCTGACGGTCCGGGTCGGGGCCCGGCGCATGTGCAGCACGACCTGGATCGCGGCGGCGAGTTGGCTGTGCAACGCGGCCCGGTCCAAGCCACCGAGCGCGGCGAGCGCCTCGAGCCGGGCGGGCAACTCCTGCGGCGAGTTGGCGTGCACGGTTCCCGCGCCGCCGTCGTGCCCGGTGTTCAAGGACGCCAGGAGCTCGACGACCTCGGCACCGCGCACCTCGCCGACGACCAGCCGGTCGGGACGCATGCGCAGACCTTGGCGGACGAGATCCCGCAGGGTGACCTCCCCCGCACCCTCGATGTTCGGCGGCCGGGCGACCAGCCGGACGAACTGGGGATGCCCCGGCTGCAGCTCGCCCGCGTCCTCAACGCAGACGATGCGTTCGTTGGCGGGGACGGCACCGAGCAGCGCCGCGAGCAACGTCGACTTGCCGGAGCCGGTGGCACCGGTGACCAGGAAAGCCAGCCGAGCCGTGATGACCGCGTTGAGCAACTGGTGGATCTCGTCGTCGAAGGTGCCGAGGTCGCGCAGGTCGGCGAGCCGGTGCGTGGCCGGGCGCAGTACGCGCAAAGACAGGCAGGTGTGTTCGACCAGTGGTGGGAGCACCGCGTGCAGCCGCACCTGGCCGGGCAGCCAACCGTCCACATAGGGCTGCGCGTCGTCGAGCCGCCTACCGGCGGACATCGCAAGCCGTTGGGCCAACCGCCGGACAGCGTCCTCCCCGCTGAACCTGACCGCGGTACGTCTGAGCCCCTCGGCCCCGTCGACCCAGACCTGGTCCGGCGCCGTGACGAGGACGTCGGTGGTGGTCGGGTCGCGCACCAGCGGGTCGAGCGGGCCCGCTCCGACAAGCTCCTGCCGCACAACGGTCAACGTCGACAGGACGTCGGCGTCGCCAACCACCCCCGCCTCCGCCCGAACCGCTTCCGCGACAACGGTGGGCGACACGTCGGTACCCCCTTGCGCCAAACGGCGGCGGACACGATCAACGAGGTCGGACATGACGATCTCCTTCCAGAGCACAAGAAGTCAGGGACGGTGGGCAGGCGGACCTAGGTCTTCTCCAATGCGTGCAGGACTGTCTTGGCGGCGCGGGCGAGGGAGCGGCGAGGGCGGAACGTGCCCTCGTCGATTCGGGTGGGGAGGCGGGGGTCGTGGCGGTAGGTGGTGAGGAGGGAGAGGGACAGGGCCGCGGCGATGTCAGTGGGGCGGAGGTGGGTGGGGTCACGGACGACGAGGGCGGGGGTGATGCCCTGGGCGGTAAGGGAAGCGATGAGGTTGCGGGCGGCGGCGGTGGCTCGGAGGTCGGCGGGGACGATGACGACGGTGAGGTCGGCGTGGGCGAGGACGGCGGTGGCGGTCGGGTCGGGGGTGCGGGGGAGGTCGCAGATGACGGTCTCACCCGCGCGGCGGCCGGAGTCCACTACGGACAGGGCGGCGGTGGGGCTCGGGGTCGGGGCGTCGGGGGTGGCGGAGAGGAGGGTGAGGCGGGCGGTTCCCTTGGACCGGCCGGGGAGTGACGCGTGCAGGCTGGTGATCGGCACCCGGCCCGCGCGCAGGTGCAGGTCGGGCCAGCGCAGGCCCGGGTCGGTCTCGGCGCCGAGGAGGAGGTCGAGGCCGCCGCCGGTGGGGTCGCAGTCGACCAGGAGGGCGTTGGCGCGGGAATCCAAGGCGGACAGGGCGACGGCGGCGGCGAAGACGGAGGCGCCCGCACCACCGCGACCGCCGATGACGGCGAGGACCCGGCCGACCGCGCGGGCGGGTGCCTCGGTGGCGTCGGCGAAAGCGCCCGCCAGCCAGGTTTCGTCCGCGGGCAGGGAAACGACGCGCTCGGCACCGATGGCGACCGCCAGTTGCCAGAGGCAGGCAGGTGGGGTGCCCGCGGCGACGAGCAGGACACCGGGGCGCCGGGGCAGGGCCGCCCCGGCACAGGAATCCGCTGCCACCCGGTCGAGCAGGACCAGGGGCGCGCGGTGCCAGGCGGCGCGCAGGGTGGACTGGTCGGTGCCTTCGTCGAGCTCGGTGCCCGCGGCCGCGGCGAGGCGGCGGGTCTGGTCGAGCAGGGCGTCGTCGTGCAGCAGGGCGGTGGGGCGGGTCATCGGGATCGTCTCCTCGCGGGTTTCGGGCGCTGCGAGAAGGATCTGGGAAGAACGGGAAGATCGGAATGCGCGCTGGTCAGGCTGTGCACGGACCGCGCGAATGTGGATAACTCGCGGGTAGTCGGCGGGTCGACTGCCCGAACTGTCGGTGCCCTGGGGCAAGCTGGCCGGGGGACGGCCCGACCCCGGATATGGGACGACCCCCGCCAGGGGGGAGGGGCGGGGGTCGTCAACGGGTTCAGCCCCGGGGGGTCGGACTGAACCGGCCCGGCTCGCGGCCGGGGTAGGCATACTGTATCCCCTCGGCGGCCCCGCTTGGCCACATACGGCAGAAGACACCCTGCCGAGTTCGGACTTCCCGGTTCCGTGACGGTCCGCACCGGCCGGGCCGTGCGCTTTCCACGTCATCGGGCGACATCCGGGCAACGGCCAACGCCGGGTGGGCTCCTATGCTGGCCCGGTGACCGAACCGCTGCCCGCGTCCGGCCGGGTGGCCGCGTTCTTCGACCTGGACAAGACCGTGATCGCCAAGTCGAGCGCGTTGGCCTTCAGCAGGCCGTTCTTCCAGGGCGGCCTGATCAACCGGCGGGGCGTGCTCAAGAGCGCCTACGCGCAGTTCGTGTTCGCGTCCTCGGGTGCCGACGCCGATCAGGTCGAGCGGATGCGCGCGCACCTGACGGCGCTGTGCGCGGGCTGGGACGTGGAGCAGGTGCGGTCCATCGTGGAGGAGACGCTGCACGACATCGTGGACCCGCTGGTGTACGCGGAGGCGGCGGAACTGGTGGCGCGGCACAAGGCGGACGGGCACGACGTGGTGGTCGTGTCGGCCTCCGGCGAGGAGATCGTGGCGCCGATCGCGGCGATGATCGGGGCGACGCACAGCGTGGGCACCCGGATGGTCGCGGTGGCCGGGCGGTACACCGGGGAGATCGACTTCTACTGCTACGGCCCGAACAAGGCGACCGCGATCCGGGAGCTGGCCGAGCGCAACGGGTACGACCTCGACGTCAGCCACGCCTACTCGGACTCCAGCACGGACCTGCCGATGCTGGAGGCGGTGGGCAAGCCGTCGGTGGTGAACCCGGACCGCGGGCTGCGGAAGGTGGCGGCGGAGCGGGAGTGGCCGGTGTTGGCGTTCACCAAGCCGGTTTCGCTGCGCTCGCGGTTCCACGTCCCGTCGGGGACGGCGGTGGCGGTGACGGCCATCGGCCTCGGCGCGGTCGCGACGGCGGGGGCGGCCTGGTACGGGCTGCACCGCAAGCGCCGGAAGTAGCCGGGCGCAAGGGATCTTCGCGGGGCGGGCGGACCAGCGTACGCACACGGGCTGTCGCGGTCGACTCTTCCGGGGACCTTGACCGGTGCACCCTAAAGTGCCCTTGAAGTGACCTTCCTCACTGGGTAGAAAGGTGATGCGGACCCCGAGTCGGCCAGGGACGAGGCGAAGAGAAGCCCCGAGCCACCCCGAGCGGGCTCCGTGCGCGGACACCGGAGCACCCACGCGCAGCACGCCGCGGGAGGCATGTCGTCAAGGGACTGCGTACCGGGACGCCGGACGCCGAGGCCAGGTAGGTACGACTCGAGTTGCACGCTTGGTAGCCCGAGTGATTCGCGCAGACGGTTTTGGGCGGTCCCGCTCTCAGCGGGACCGCCTAATCGTTTTCCGGCCAATCGTTTTCCGGCCGCCCCGCCGCCGTCCCACCCGACTTCCCCGCGTTGACCACCGCTCCCGGCACTGGGTAACTTCACCGTGTAACCCCACTTGTGGTGAAGAACTCACGACAGGGAGACGCCGTGCCCACCCGCTGGTCTCTCGTCGCGGCGGTGGCCGCGAGCGCCTGCGCCACCACCGTCCTCACCAGCGCCGTGCTCCCGGTCGCCGCACCCGGCGGTACAGACGGTGCTGATGGCGTCAGCGGCGCGCACACCGGGCCGCGTGGCCCGATCGGCCCCGAGGCGGTCATGAACCCCTGGATCGACGCCCAGTTGCACCGTCTCACCCTGGCGCAGAAGGTGGGTCAACTGTTCGTGGCCACCGTGTGGGGGAAGGCGGCGGACGAGGGCGATCCCACCAACCGGGCGCGCTACGGCGTGGACACCCCGGGCGAGGTCGTCCGGCGGTACCAGGTCGGCGGGGTCATCTACTTCAACAACAGCTCGACCGACAACATCGATGGTCCGTCCCAGGTGGCCGCGTTCTCCAACGGTCTACAACGGGCGGCGCTCAGCGCGCCGCCCGGGTTGCCGTTGGTGATCTCCCTGGACCAGGAGGGCGGGAACGTCACCCGGGTGGGCGTGCCCGCGACCGAGTATCCCGGCGCGATGGCGGTCGGGGCGGGGCGCAGCCCGGCGGACGCGCGGACGCTGGCGGCGGTGACCGGCAACGAGCTGCGCGCGATGGGCGTGAACCAGGACTTCGCGCCGGTGGCCGACGTGAACTCGAACCCGGCGAACCCGGTGATCGGCGCACGGTCGTTCGGTGCCGAACCGGATCTCGTGTCGGCGATGGTGACCGCGCAGGTGCGCGGCTACCAGGCGAGCGGCAAGCCGAGCGAGACGGTGTCCGCGGCGGCGAAGCACTTCCCGGGCCACGGTGACGCGGCGACCGACAGCCACACGGGGCTACCGGTCATCACCAGGACTGCCGAGCAGTGGCGCGCGATAGACCTACCGCCGTTCAAGGCGGCCGTGGCGGCCGGTGTCGACTCCATCATGACCGCGCACATCCAGTTCCCGAGCCTGGACCCGACGGGCGTACCGGCGACCGTGTCCCGGCCGATCATCACCGGGTTGCTGCGCCAAGAGTTGGGGTTCCAAGGAGTTGTCGTCACCGACTCGCTGGCGATGCAGGGGGTGCGGGAGATGTTCGGTGACGCCGAGATCCCGGTCTTGGCCTTGGCGGCCGGTGTCGACCAGTTGCTGATGCCGCCGGACCTCGCGCTGGCGGAGAACTCGGTGCTCGCGGCCGTCCGGTCTGGACGGCTCACCGAGCAGCGGATCGACGAGAGCGTGCGGCGGGTCTTGGCGTTGAAGTGGAAGCGCGGGATCGTGTCGAGCCCGCTGGTGGACGAACGGTCGGTCGACCGGCGGGTCGGCGCCAAGGAGCACCGGGCCGCCGTCCAGCGGGTCAGCGACCGGACGGTGACCGTGCTCGACAACGACGGCACGCTTCCCCTGCGGTCGACGCCGGGGCACGTCCTCGTGGTCGGTGTGGGTGATCCGGCCACGCCCGACAACTCCCCCAACGCGTTGGCGGCGATGATCGGCGCCCGCGGCGCGACCGCGACGTCGCTGCCCACCGGGACGAAGCCGACGGACGCCGTTGTCGCCCAGGCTGTCGCGGCGGCCAAAGCCAACGACCTCGTGGTGGTTTTGACCAACAACCTCGCCAACTACCCCACCCAACGCACGTTGCTGAGCAGCTTGTTGGGCACCGGGGTCCCGGTTGTCGCTGTGGCCACCCAGGTGCCATACGACGCCGGTTACGTCAACGCCCCCACGTGGCTGGCGACCTACTCGTGGCGCAACGTGTCGTTGGAGTCTCTTACCCGCGTGTTGTTCGGCGAGGCGATTCCGCGTGGGAAACTGCCGGTCGACGTGCCTGCGGATAGTCCATCCGGGACGATTCGCTATCCGTTCGGCCATGGCCTGAGCTGGTAGCGGTGTGGCGGCGGACATGCGCGCACGACTGGGCACGCTCGGGTCCGTTGTCGCTGTCGTGGCGATCATGGCGTTAACACCGGCAGCGGCGGATAGACCACACGGGCGGTTCGATCTGCCGATGACAGGCTTCGCGCCGCCGTCAACGGTCTTACACACAGGTAGCCCAGCCTCCGCTGGTCTTGATCCGACGCCGATAGCCCAGGTCGATGCCGCGATCGCCAAGAGCACGCTGTTCCCGGGCGCGGTAAGCCTGCTCGTGCACGACGGGGTCATCGTCGACCAGGTCGCCACCGGTAAGGCCGTGCGGTACGCGGACGCGACGACCGAGCTTCCCGCCGACGAGCAGGTACCGATGCGGCCGGACACGATCTTCGACATCGCCTCGCTGACCAAGCTGTTCACCTCGATCGCCGTGCTGCGCCTGGTCGACGACGGCAAGGTCGACGTCAACCGGCGGGTGTCGACCTACCTGCCGGAGTTCGGTGCCAACGGCAAGGAAGCCATCACCGTCGAGCAGTTGTTGACGCACACCTCGGGCCTGGAGCCGGATCTGCCGCTGTGGCAGGACTGGCCGGACAAGGCATCGCGGATCAAGGCGGTCATGGACGTCGCCCCGACGGCGCTACCGGGCACTGTCTACATCTACTCCGACCTGAACCTGATAACCCTGGGCGTGCTCGTGGAGCGAACCGGCGGCGAACCGCTGGACACCGTCGTTGCACAAAGGATTGCCAAGCCACTAGGGCTTAAAGACACCGGTTACCACCCTCCGCCCAGCAAGCTCGACAGGATCGCCGCCACCGAATACCAGGTAGCGCCACCGCGCGGCATGGTCCGTGGACAGGTACATGACGAGAACGCGTGGGCGCTAGGGGGCGTCGCGGGCCACGCGGGCATCTTCTCCACAGCGGCCGATCTAGCCGTAGTGGGTCAGGCGATCCTCAACGGCGGCAGCTACAAAGGCAACCGCATCCTGCGCGAGGACACCGTGCGGGCCATGCTGACCGACCACAACACCGCCTTCCCCGGCGACGCGCACGGCCTGGGCTTCGAACTCGACCAGCGCTGGTACATGGGTGGCCTGACCGGTCCCCGCACCGCCGGGCACACCGGCTTCACCGGCACCTCCCTGGTGCTCGACCCGGCATCCCGGTCGATCGCGGTGCTGCTGACCAATCGAATCCACCCGGTGCGCGCCAACGGCTCGATCAACTCCGCCCGCACCGAGTTGGCGACCGCGCTCGCCCAGTCCCTCGCGGTCCGGCCGATCGCGGGCCCTACCGACTGGTACACCGACACGGGCGGCGCGACGCTGAGCACCCCGGCGTTGGCGGCGACGGACGTCAGCTTCGCGGCCTTCGTCGACACGAACCCCGCGAGCGGGGTGGTCCTGGAGGCGAGCACCGACGGCGTTACTTGGCAACCACTCCGGATGACCGTCACCGGTCCGGGTGCGCCACCCGGTGAAGTCACCGCTTTGTCCGGTTCGGGACACCGCAGTTGGTGGACTGTCCACGCGATTGCGCCGACCGGGGAAGCTGTGACGCTTCGCTGGCGTTTTGTCACAGACGGTGGCACTCCCGGGCGAGGGGTGACGATTGATCGAATTCTTGTCACGGACAGTATCCGAATCCTGCTCAACGGTGAGAAACAACCCCACTTGATACGACCGGTCGAGTGGGAGGTCAAAACTCGTTGACCTTCGGACGCTAACAATCCGCGTTCGGCCGGCGATGCGGTGGGCAAGCCCCCACCAGGGGTGACGACCGGTACGGACACATTTGGGTAGCGTTGTCACCAGATGTCACGCACCGCCTTGTACTACCCCCTAACTGTTAGTAAGTTTCCCACGTGAGTGCGAGTCAAATGACGCCAGAACACAGCGAGTCAAGCCCCCTGGTCCGCATTCGCTCCCTCCTGCCCGGCCTAGCCCGTGCGGAGCAGCGGGTGGCCAAGGTCGTGCTGGACAGCCCCTCCACCGTCGCCCGGCGGAGCATCACCGAGGTCGCCGAGGCCGCGGGCACCAGTGAGACCACGGTGACCCGGTTCTGCAAGGCGATCGGCGTCGGTGGCTACCCCGAACTGCGGATCGCCCTTGCCGCGGACACGGCCCGCACGGCCGCCCGCGCCGACCGGGACCTCGGCGGTGAGATCGCCCCCGAGGACGACCTGAAGACCGTGGTCGGCAAGGTCACCTTCGCCGACGCGCGCGCCGTCGAGGAGACCGCAGAGCAACTCGACGTCGACGTGCTCGCCAAGGTCGTCGAGGCGGTCGCCACCGCGGGCAGGGTCGACGTCTACGGCGTCGGCGCCAGCGCGTTCGTGGCCGCCGACCTCCAGCAGAAACTGCACCGCATCGGCCGGGTCAGCTTCGCCTGGAACGACACGCACATCATGCTGACCTCCGCCGCCGTCCTCGGCCCCGGCGACGTGGCCGTGGCCATCTCGCACACCGGCGCCACCGCCGACACGGTCGAGGCGCTGCGCACCGCCCGCGAACACGGGGCCACCACGGTCGCGCTGACCAACTACCCGACGTCCCCGGTCGCCGAGGTGGCCGACCACGTGCTCACCACCGCGGCCAGGGAGACCACCTTCCGGTCCGGGGCGACCGCCAGCCGGATCGCCCAACTGACCGTGGTCGACTGCCTGTTCATCGGGGTCGCCCAGCAGCACCTGGACCAGTCCATCCGGGCGCTGGACTCCACCAGGGACGCGGTCGGCACGCACCGCCTGGAGACCAGGCACGACGGGCGGCGCAAGCCGAGGGAGAACGGGAAATGAGACCGGGTGCGCGGGGAGACCGCGTCGGGGAGGGGGACCCGAGATGACCGTGCCACGCCAGTCGGTCCACGTCGATTCCCCGACCGAGCGGCGCAACCCGCGCACCACGGAGATCGACCGGATGTCGACGTTGGACATCCTCCGCACCATCAACACCGAGGACCAACTGGTCCCCGCCGCCGTCGGCGCGGCGTTACCCCAGTTGGGCCGGGCGGTCGACATGGCCACCGAGGCCCTCCGCACCGGACACCGGGTGCACTACGTGGGGGCGGGGACATCGGGGCGGCTCGCGACGCTCGACGCGGCCGAACTGAGCCCCACGTACAACGTCCCCGACGGGTGGTTCGTCGTACACCACGCAGGCGGCGCGGGAGCCCTGCGGGAAGCCGTCGAAGGAGCCGAGGACGACGAACGAGCGGGCGCCGCGGAGATGAACCGCGACGCCAGGGCCGGGGACTTCGTGCTCGGACTCACCGCATCCGGACGAACCCCGTACGTACTGGCGGCACTGGCCGCCGCGCACGAACTGGGCGCGACGACCGCGTTGGTCTCCAACAACCCCGACGCCGTCCGCGCACCCGGCGTCGACCTGGTGATCTCCGTGGACACCGGCCCGGAAGCGATCTCGGGATCGACGCGGATGAAAGCGGGAACGGCGCAGAAGATCCTGCTGACCACGTTCTCCACGGCGGTCATGGTGAAGATGGGGCGCACGTACTCGAACCTCATGGTGAGCATGCGGGCGACCAACGCGAAACTGCGTGGGCGGAGTCTGCGGATCTTGCGGGAGGCCACGGGGTCAGGGCAACAGGAGTGTGCTGCGGCTTTATTGGCGGCGCATGGGGATTTGAAGGTAGCGATGGTGCATTTACTGTCGGGGGTGGATGTACGGGACGCCGGGCGGGCGTTGGCTGAGGCTGGGGGGCATGTGCGGGCGGCGTTGGGGATGTTGGGGGCGCACGTTTTTTAGCGTTCTCGTGTGGATGCTCTTGTGTGGATGCTGGTGAGCTTGCTTGGTCGCCTTGGTTGTTTCGCCTTGGTTGTTTGACTGGCTTTGATCGTCTTGGGTTATGCCTTGATTGATTGCCCTGATTGTTCGCCTTGACTGTTGGTCTTCGTCGTTCGTTCTGTTCGTCCAGGTTTTCGTCTTGCTTTGTTCGTCTGAGTCGTTCGTCTGAGTCGTTCGTCTTGATTGTTCGGTCTTGGCGTGTGGATCTTGATGTGTGGATCTTGGGCGCGGGTTTGTCGGTGTTTGAGGCTAGGCTGTGTATTCGGGTGCTTTGCTGGCGGTTGATCTTGGTGTGAGGGGGCACTGGGCCTCGGCTGCGCCTCGGGGTTCGGCCTGGTCGCCTTCGGCGACGCCGGCCTGGGGCGCCAGATTTTTCGGGCTGTGCCCGCTGGGGTGAAGTTGTTTTGTTTGGGGCCCCTGTGCGGTGGCCTGGGTAAGGCTAAAAGGCGGGGCCACTGGAAAGCGCGGCCTTACCCGCCGGCCGGCTTAGGCCACCGCCTCCCCCAAACAAAACAACTCCACCCCAGCGGGCGGTTGGCATCGGCGGGTTTCGAGGCGCGTGGGGCGGGTTGGCGGCCTTTGTTGATGGAGGGTGGGTTTTGAGGTGCGCGGTGCTGGTTGGTCGTGGTGCCTCGTCGATGTGGGGTGGGGTTTTGAGACGCGCGGGGTGGGTTGGCGGCCTTTGTCGATGTGGGTGGGGTTTTGAGACGCGCGGGGTGGGGTGGAGCTTCGTCGATGGCTTGGGGGGTTTGAGGCGCGCAGGGTGGGGGTGTCGCTTGGTTGATGGGGCTTGGGTTTCGAGGCGCGCGGTGGGGGTGTGGTTCTTGCGCGGGCGCGGGTGGGGTGTCGTGTGTGGACAGTGGTGTTAGGGCTGTGGGGGGATGGCGGCGGTGGCGATGGTGGTGGCTTCTTGGGCGCCTTGGGTGATGGCGTGGCAGGAGAAGGTGATCCAGTCCGCTATGGCGGTTGGGTCGCCGGTGGCGAAGGCGGCGGTGGTGGTGCGGTAGCGGGGGGCTTGGCGGAGGTAGGCGACTTCGGGGACGGTCAGGCCCTTGGGGTCAAGGCCGGTGCTGATGAGGGTGAGGCGGGCGGCGGCGCGGGCGATGACGCCGTTGGCGGTGGGGAAGGGGGACAGCGCCAGGAGTTCGGCGTGGACGATGGCGGCGAGGATGGGGCCGGGGGCCTTGGTTCCGCCCGCGACCAGGTTCGCGAGGAGGTCGAGGCGGCTGGTGATGTCGGGGTCGGGGCGGGGGCGGCCCAGTTGCGACTGGTCGGTGAGGTCGGCGGCGGCGAGGACGTGGAGGCGGGCGAGGGCTTGTCGGGGGGCGCGTTCCCAGGTGGGGAGGAGGGGGCCGAGGGCTTCGGCGACGCGCAGGGAGCCTGCCAGGACCGGGTCGGTGACCGTGCCTTCCGTGGGGATTTCGGCTCGGCCGCCGTCCAGCACCGCGGAGGCGCGGGCGGCGCGGACTGAGGCTTCGGCGGCGGTGGTGGGCCAGCCGCGGCGGTTGGTGGGGTGGCGGTGGACCTCGGCGACCGAGTCGCGGGCGGTGGTGACGGCCTCGGCGACGCCGGGGAGGTCGAGGAGGGGGGCCAGCGGGTCGGTCACGAGGGGACTGTACCGACGAGTTGGCACACGGGGTGGACGGTCAGCCGGGGTAGCCGACCGGTGGGTCACCGGCCAGTTGGGACCCGGGGTGGGTGCGCGGGCCGGGGAGCGGAACGGACGGGGTGACCCGGACCTGGTTGCGGCCGCTGTCCTTGGCCTCGGCGAGGGCCTGGTCGGCGAAGTCCTGCAGGGTGACGAGGTCGGTGCCGTGTTCGGGGGACAGCGCGATGCCGCCGGAGATGGTGAAGTTGCCGACCAGCTCGGTGCGGCCGCCCGCGGCCTTGGTGAGTTCCACGTTCATCGCGGCGACGGCGGTGCGGATGCGTTCGGCTATCACCCAGGCGTCGGCGCGGGAGGTGCTGGGGAGGAGGACGGAGAACTCCTCGCCGCCCCAGCGGCAGACCAGGTCGTCGCGGCGGACGCTGGTGCGCAGCACCGCGGCGAGGGCCTTGAGGACCTCGTTGGCGCCCAGGTGGCCCAGGCGGGAGTTGACCTGTTTGAACCGATCCAGGTCGAACATCATCACGGCGGTGGGGCGGCGGCGGGCCTGGTCGGCGACCAGGGCGAGCGCCGCGGCCGGGTTGAAGCTGCGCTGGTTGGCCAGGCCGGTCAGCGGGTCGTGCAGGGCGTCCACCTCAAGGCGGTCCCGTTCCAGCTCCAACTGCTCGATGCGCTGGGTGTGCCGGGTGTACCCGACGACCACGACGGACAGGGCGGCCAGCAACAGTCCGTACGCAACACCCGCCGCCCAGGCCGCGATGAGACCCAGGCACAGGGTGATGGCGAGATCCGCGTTCTCCTTGCGGTTACCGAGGATCGACACCCACGACCAGTCGCCGCGCAGTCCGCGGGCGACACCGATGACCACCGTCTGCGCCGCGTAGTACACCGTGAACGCCGCGGCGACCGCGAAAGTCGCGCTGAGGACCTGGTTCGGCTCCACCGGGGCGCCGCGCACCCAGTCGTGCACCGGGGTCGCGGTGGCCAACGCCTGGGCGGCGAGGGCGGACGAGGTGATGGCCGCCGTGGTGAACAGGTAGCGGCCGGGTGGTTTCCGGGCGATGAAGTACCGCCGCAGCCGGATAACCAGAACGAGGGCCACGACGAGCGGCGCCGGTAGTACTAGGGCGCCCGCGCACGTCCACACGCCCGTGTGGTCGATGTGCTCCCCCGACAGATGCGCGGCCCTGCGTCGTTCTTCCGCCGGTCGCGTTGCCTCCATGTGCAGTATCGCGAACGCGGTGAGCAGCGCGAACAGCCGGAGTGACAACGCGTCCGGCAAGCCCGCCGTCACCACTCCGGCGACCGCCCATGCGAAGATCGTGACCTCGGCCGCCACGATCCACAGGAACCCACCGGGGGTCGTGTGGGCGAGGAGGTCGAATCCCCTTATCCGGCGGGGTAGGGGCAGACCGGCCGAGCGTGAGCCCCGGGGACTTGTCAGACTGGGCATTGTCCCCCTTTGCGACAGACGAGACACTGGACGTGACCCGCGGCGGGCGGGTGACGTTCGGTCCAGCCGGACCCGATAGGGAGGTAGCGCCGTGCGGAACCGCGAGTACTGAGCCGAGTGGCCCCAACCCCAGTCGTCGAGCCAGTTGTCCGCACCGTCGAGGAGGCCACGATGCGCAACCGCGAGTACTGATCCCGGGTCACGCCACCACCACCTTCGCCGACCGACGCCCCCGGCCGCCCGCGGGAACCCCTGCGCGCAGCCTATGTTCTCCACCACACGAGCGGGTGCGACGGCAGGTGAAACCGGTGTCGGGCGGGCCGGTGCGGGTCCGTTCGAGCCGACTGAACCAACCGAGTCGACCGAGTCGACCGGGGTGCGCGGCGACGCCGACCGGGCGGGGCGAACCCTGCGCCCCGCGGTCCGGCCGCAGACCACCGGGAACCGCCTGAACAGCGCGCCTGCCCCGGCGATGTGCCCCCCACTGCCTGGTTCCTCCCACCACCCGCCCCCACTTCCCCACCCGCCATCG
The DNA here is from genome assembly GCF_000482865.1 of Actinokineospora inagensis DSM 44258. Classification (GTDB taxonomy): domain Bacteria; phylum Actinomycetota; class Actinomycetes; order Mycobacteriales; family Pseudonocardiaceae; genus Actinokineospora; species Actinokineospora inagensis. The sequence continues at coordinate 62,104 of NZ_AXWW01000027.1, forward strand.
GCCCCGACCTGGCAGGCCAACCGCCGGGTTCGGTGTCGACGTCGACCACGGTACGTCTCCACCAGGCTACTTTCCGCCGATTCGGTGGAGGACAGCCGAACGGAGCAGATGCCCCCCGATCGGACGAACTCCGGACTGTGCCCTACTGGTCTATACCTATGCGGTGTCGGACTGTCGGGCGGACGCGCGGACCACTAGATTCCACTCGACACCCGGCCGCGCCCGCCGAGAAGCCGGAGATTCACCGAGGAGGTCAGGTCCATGACCGAGCAGTCCGGTCAGAGCCCAACGCTGGACAACTTGTCGACGGAGAGCCGTTCGTTCGCCCCGTCCGAGGAGTTCACCGCGGCGGCGAACGTGCGGGCGGCGGCCTACGAGCGGGGCAGCGCCGACCGTGCGGCGTTCTGGGCCGAGCAAGCGGACCGGCTCACCTGGGAGACCCGCTGGTCACGTGTGTTGGACTGGGACGACGCGCCGTTCGCGAAGTGGTTCGTCGGCGGCAAGCTCAACGTCGCGGTGAACTGTGTCGACCGTCACGTCGAGGCGGGGCTGGGCGACCGGGTCGCCATCCACTGGGTGGGTGAGCCCGGTGACACCCGCGACATCACCTACCGCGACCTGCTGCGCGAGGTGTCCAAGACCGCGAACGCGCTGACCGAACTGGGCCTCGAGGCCGGTGACCGGGTCGCCATCCAGATGCCGATGCTGCCCGAGGCGATCTTCTCGATGCTCGCCTGCGCCCGGCTCGGCCTGGTGCACAGCGTCGTGTTCGGCGGGTTCTCCTCGACCGCGCTGCGCTCGCGGATCGAGGACGCCGAGGCCAAGCTGCTGATCACCTCGGACGGCCAGTACCGGCGCGGCGCACCGGCGCCGATGAAGGACAACACCGACGAGGCCACCGCGCACACCCCGTCCATCGAGCACGTGCTGGTGGTGCGCCGCACCGGCGGCGAGGTCGGCTGGACCGAGGGCCGCGACCTGTGGTGGCACGACGTGGTCGACCGCCAGGCCGAGACGCACACCCCCGAGGCGTTCGACTCCGAGCACCCGCTGTTCATCCTCTACACGAGCGGGACCACCGGTAACCCCAAGGGAATCCTGCACACCTCGGGCGGTTACCTCACCCAGACCTCTTACACCCACCACGCGGTCTTCGACCTCAAGCCGGAGTCCGACGTGTACTGGTGCACCGCCGACATCGGCTGGATCACCGGGCACTCGTACATCGTCTACGGGCCGCTGTCGAACGCGGTGACGCAGGTGGTCTACGAGGGCACGCCGAACACCCCGCACGAGGGTCGGCACTGGGAGATCATCCAGCAGCACAAGGTGTCCATCTACTACACGGCGCCGACGCTGATCCGCACGTTCATGAAGTGGGGCAACGAGATCCCCGCCCGCTACGACCTGTCCAGCCTGCGCGTGCTCGGCAGCGTCGGCGAGCCGATCAACCCCGAGGCGTGGATCTGGTACCGCGAGCACGTCGGCGCCAACCGCACCCCGATCGTGGACACCTGGTGGCAGACCGAGACCGGCGCCATCATGATCAGCCCGCTGCCCGGGGTGACGCACACGAAGCCGGGCTCGGCGCAGCGGCCGCTGCCGGGTATCTCCGCCAAGGTCGTCGACGACCAGGGTGTGGAGGTCCAGCACGGCGGCGGCGGGTACCTGGTGCTCGACCAGCCGTGGCCGTCGATGCTGCGCGGCGTGTGGGGCGACGAGGAGCGCTACCGCGACACGTACTGGTCCCGGTTCGCCGACCTCGGCTACTACTTCGCCGGTGACGGCGCCAAGTACGACAACGACGGCGACATCTGGCTGCTGGGCCGGGTCGACGACGTGATGAACGTGTCCGGGCACCGCATCTCCACCACCGAGGTCGAGTCGGCGCTCGTGTCGCACCCGACGGTGGCCGAGGCGGCCGTGGTCGGCGCGGCCGACCCGACCACCGGCCAGGGCATCGTGGCGTTCGTCATCCTGCGCGGCTCGGCGCGGGCGGACGAGGGCACCGTGAAGACGCTGCGCGACCACGTGGCCACCGAGATCGGCCCGATCGCCAAGCCGCGGCAGATCCTGGTGGTCAACGAGCTGCCGAAGACCCGCAGCGGCAAGATCATGCGGCGGCTGCTGCGCGACGTGGCGGAGAACCGGGCGATCGGCGACACCACGACGCTGGCCGACTCGACGGTGATGGACCTCATCTCCAGCGGCCTGAAGACCAGCACCACAGAGGACTGACCAACTCCCCCGAAACGCCCTCCACCTACCGGGTGGGGGGCGTTTCGGCGCGCAGGGTGGCGAGCAGGTCGGTGACCGCCTGCATGATGCGCTTGGTGGCCGCGTCGATCGTTTCCCGTTCGGTGCCAACGAGATCGGACAGGTCCACCGGGTCGCCCGCGATGATGTCGACGGTCTTGCGCGGGAACAACCTCGGGAACTTGGCCGTAGTGGGTAACAAGCGGTGCGTGCCCCAGTTGACGACAGGAACAACGGGCGCGCCTGTCTCCAGCGCTACGCGCGCCACACCGCTCTTGACTCGCCGTGACGGCCAGAAGTCCTCGTCGTCGGAGAAACCCGCCTCAGGGAAGAAGATCACGCACTCGCCGCTCTCGATCGCTTTAACCGCACCGAGGTAGGCGTGTCGGGCTTGGGCGGTGTTGCGCTCCACGGCGATGTGATGGCCCCCGTTGAGGACCCGCCCGACCAGTGGGATGCGCCACAGGCTCGCTTTCGCCAGGTATCGCGGGATCCGCCCGGCCGCCAGCGTGTACGCGGTGAGGGTGACCGGGTCGGCGAAGGACAGGTGGTTCGACACCAGCACCACCCCGCCGGTTTTGGGCAGCTTGTCCGCGCCGCGGAACCGCAGCCTGGTGACCAGGGCCATCAGCGGCCAGATGACGTCGATGGCCACGCTGTACCAGAAGCCCCGACCGCGCCGCGGCGTGCGGAACTGCAGGGCAAGGGCGCGCAGGGTGGACATGGGCCGGGTGGTCTCGCTCACGGGACACATCTTGCTGCATGACACCGACATCCCTGGTTCAACCGGGCGGGTTCAGCGGAGAATGCCCGGGTGAGCACCGAACGCGACACCGCCCCTGAGCACGGGACCGTCACCGAACACAGCACTGCCACTGAACACAGCACTGCCACTGAACACGCTGGCGAAGCCCACCACGGCGGACTCGCAGGCAAGCTGAACTGGCTGCGCGCGGGCGTGCTCGGCGCGAACGACGGCATCATCTCGACCGCCGGGCTGGTGGTCGGCGTGGCCGGGGCGACCGCGGAGCGGACCGCGATCCTGGCCGCCGGGGTGGCCGGGCTGGTGGCGGGCGCGCTGTCGATGGCGGGCGGCGAGTACGTGTCGGTCAGCACCCAGCGGGACACCGAGCTCGCGGCGCTGCGGCTGGAGGAACGCGAGCTGCGTGAGATGCCCGAGGCGGAGGAGCGCGAGCTCGCCGAGATCTACCAGGGCAAGGGCCTGTCCCCCGAGCTGGCCGCCCAGGTCGCCCGGGAGCTGACCGCGAAGGACGCTCTGCTCGCGCACGCCGAGGCCGAGCTGCAGATCGATCCGGACAACCTGACCAGCCCGTGGCAGGCTGCGTGGGCGTCGTTCCTGTCGTTCGCGGGCGGCGCGCTCATCCCGCTCGTCGCGATCGCGTTGCCACCGGTGGACGCGCGGGTGTGGACCTGCATCGTGGCTGTTGTGGTGGGTCTTGTGCTGACCGGTTTCATCAGCGCGCGGTTGGGTGGTGCGCGCGCGAGGCGAGCTGTCCTGCGCAATGTCGTCGTGGGGGTGTTGGCGATGGTGGTCACCTACTTCGTGGGGGTGTTGTTCGGCGTGACTGTGGGTTAGCGCGTGCCGGGTTAGGCTGGGTACAGGTGCGCCGGGAAGTCTGGTCGGCAACGTGATCAGCCATGTCCTAGGAGCCGCCCTTGTCGCACCGCCGCCGTCCCGCCGCGAAGGCCTTCGCCGAGTTCGCCCGCTACCTGCGGACCGAAACCGTCGGCGGAGTGGTCCTGCTCGGCGCCGCCGCGCTCGCGTTGCTGCTGGCGAACTCCCCGGCGTCCGGTGTGTACACAGCCGTGCGCGACACGGTCATCGGGCCGCAGTTCCTGCACTTGGACCTGACCGTGGACGAGTGGGCCAAGGACGGTCTGCTGGCTCTCTTCTTCTTCGTCGCCGGTCTGGAGCTCAAGCGCGAGTTGGTGCTGGGTGAGCTGTCCAACGTCAAAGCGGCGGTTCTACCGGTCATCGCGGCCCTGGGTGGGATGGTCGTCCCGGCGGTGGTCGCGTTGTCGGTCGCGTGGGGTGATTCGCGCGCGGGTGAGGTGTGGGCGGTGCCGGTTGCCACGGACATCGCTTTCGCGTTGGGGGTGCTGGCGCTAACCGGGTCGGGTATGCCCGGCAGCGCCAGGGTTTTCTTGCTCAGCCTGGCCGTGGTGGACGACCTCGGCGCCATCCTTCTTATCGCGGTGTTGTTCACCGGCAACTTCAACTTGGTTGCCGCTGCCGCCGCGGCGGTCTTGCTGGCGCTCTATTGGTACCTGCAGCGCCGCCGGGTCACGTCATCGTGGATCTATGTGCCGCTGGTGGTCTCGGTGTGGGTCGCGGTGCACGCGTCCGGCGTGCACGCGACGATCGCCGGCGTCGCCCTGGCTTTGTTGACCAGGGTCCAGAAGGACCCGTACGAGCGAGAGGCGCCCGCACTCCGCCTTGAACACCGGCTGCAGCCGTGGTCGGCGGCGGTGGCGGTGCCCGTGTTCGCTCTGTTCGCTGCCGGCGTGCCGATCGGCGCGGAGACCCTGCACAGGCTCATCGGGGACCGGTTGGCACTCGCGGTGGTAGCCGGTCTTGTCGTGGGCAAGTTCGTGGGCATCACCGGGGCCGCGCTGCTGGCCGTCCGACTGCGGCTCGCGACACTCCCGGCCGATCTCGGCAGGCGGGACCTCGCCGCGGTCGCCATGCTCGGCGGGGTCGGCTTCACGGTCAGCCTGCTGATCGCCGAGTTGTCGCTGGACCAGTCCGACGCCGACCTGGCCAAGGCCGCGGTCCTGCTGGCCTCGATGATCGCCGCGCTGCTGGCGGCGCTGCTGCTGATCGGCCGCGGCCGGGCGCGCGAGCGGAACGCGAACACCACCGCCCGCCCGGCTCCCGACGACCGAGCATGGCACGATGACGCAGGTGACCAGCGCGCACGGAAACGCAGACGGTTCGGGGCTGCCCCAAGTCCCCTCGATCCCCCTGGCTGACGACCGCGCCGTCCCGGCGGCCGAGCAGTCCATCGGACACTTGGTCAAGGACGCCACGGCCCACCTGTCGACCCTGGTGCGGGCCGAGGTCGAGTTGGCCAAGGCCGAGGTCACCAAGGAGGTCAAGCGCGGGCTGATGGGCAGCGTCTTCTTCATCGTCGCCCTGACCGTCGTGCTCTACGCCACCGTCTTCTTCTTCATCGCGGGCGCCGAGCTCATCGCCGACTCCCGCATCGTGTCGCGGGGCTTCGCCTACCTCATCGTGTTCGGGGTCATGCTGCTGATCGCGGTGCTGTTCGCGTTCCTCGGCTACCGCAAGGTGAAGAAGATCCGCGCGCCGCGCCGCACGATCGACTCCGTCAAGGAGACCGCGTCCGCGCTGACCCACCGCAACGAGACCCAGCCCTAGGCGAGCAGGTGGCCGCCCGACCGGACCCGTCGAGTGTCCGCATCGATGGCCCGTGGGCGCACCGTGACGTCCACGCCAACGGCATCCGCCTGCACGCGGTGGAGACCGGCGAGGGGCCGCTCGTGCTGCTGCTGCACGGGTTCGCCGGGTTCTGGTGGTCGTGGCGGCACCAGTTGACCGCGTTGGGCGACGCGGGTTTCCGGGCGGTCGCGGTCGACCTGCGCGGCTACGGCGACTCGGACAAACCCCCGCGCGGTTACGACGCGTGGACACTGGCCGGTGACATCGCCGGTCTCGTCAAGTCGCTCGGAGAGCCGAAGGCACACCTTGTCGGTCACGACTGGGGCGGCCTACTCGCGTGGACGGTCGCCGCGTTGCACCCGCGCGTAGTGCAGTCCGTGGCGACTGTGGGCGCACCTCACCCCCTCGCCTTAAGAGGACAGATTCGGCGCACAGCGTTGCGCAGGAAACCACGAAACCAGGCGCGCGCACTCGGGCACCTCTTCACGGCCCAGTTGCCGATGTGGCCGGAACGCCGCCTCACCCGTGACGGTGCCGCGCTCGTCGAGACCAGGCTCCGGTCTTGGTCGGGCCAGTACTGGTCCGAACTCCCCGAAGCCGCACGGCGCTACAGGGACGCGATGCTCGTTCCCGGTGTCGCGCACAGCTCACTGGAGTACTACCGGTGGGGGTTCCGCTCGCAGGCGCGCAGTGAGGGCCGCCGGTTCACCGAGGCCCTCGGCCGCCGGATCGAGGTCCCGGTCCTGCAACTCTATGGGGAAGACGACCCCTGCGTGCTTTCCCGCACCCGCACCGCGTCCACCCCATGGCTCGACGGCCCCACCGAGGTGCACGAACTCCCCCGTGTGGGGCACTTCCCGCACGAAGAGTCCCCCGCAGCCGCGAACTCCCTGCTTACGGCGTTCATCAAGGGCTAGCTGGAACAGCGGCCGGTGCCAACGGGCTCGGTCAGTGACGGTGCCCGACCGACCGCGTCGCGCACCTGGGCCGCCGTCAACGCGAAACCGGTCTCGGAGTTGTCGACCGCGGCGCCGAAGACCACGCCGATCACCTCGCCAGACGGGTTGATCAACGGGCCGCCGGAGTTGCCGCTGAGCACCTTCGCGCGGAGCGTGAAGACGTCCCGGTTGACGGTGTTGGCGTCGTAGATGTCCGGTCCGCGCAGCGGGATGCGGTCCCGGACGCGGGCGGGCGCCGACGTGTACGGACCGTCCAGCGGGTAGCCGAGCACGATGCCGTCCTGGCCGCTGGCGGCGTCACCCGGGGCGAACGGCAGCGGGTCCATCCGCAGCGCGGGCACGTCCAAGACCGCGATGTCGACCTCGGGGTCGTAGAGCACGACGCTGGCCCGCAGGCTCCGATCGCCGGACTCGACGCTCACCTCGTCGGTCCCGGCCACCACGTGCGCGTTGGTCATCACCCGCTGCGGGGCGACCACGAAGCCGCTGCCCTCCAGCGCCCGTTCACAGGACGGCGCCTTGGCGTTGATCTTCAACACGCTCGGCCGCACCCGCTGCACCACCGCGCTGGCCTGCAGCGCCGGGTCCGGCGGGTCGACCTCCTTGTTCGGCGTGCGGTTGAACGGGTCGACCGCCGACGGGAACCCGGAGACGTCCAGCAGTTGCCGCAGCTCGTTGGGCAGACCCCGCGCGGCCTGCGGCATCACGTCGTTGACGCCGCCGAGCACGGCCGAGTTGTTGATCGCCGAGGCGAGGCTGGGCAGCCCGCCGACCGTGGTCAGCGGCAACGCGATCAGCCAGGCCACCACGAACACGACCGCGCCCTGCACGATCGCGCCGAGCGCGCTGTCCACCCCGGCCAGCTTCGGCGACGAGATCTTCTGCCGGATGGTCCGCCCGATCCACACCCCGAACGTCTCGCCCAGGGCCACCAGCAGCACGAACACCGCGACCGCGAACGCCACTCTGGTCGGTGTCGAGTCGATGTGCTCGACCACGAGCGGGGCCACCTTGATCCCGGCGACCGCGCCGATCAGCACCCCGATGAACGCGGGCAGCGCGGTCACCACACCCTGCCGCGCCCCGGACACCGCGGCCAGCACGGCGAGCGCGACCACCAGCACGTCGACCCAGTTCACCGGCCGACCCCCAGACCGACCGCGCGCCACGCGGCGTCCAGGTCGCGCACGTCCGCGGTGTCCCACGGCCGTTCCCAGCCGCCGACGGACAGCAGCATGGTGAGCAGGCCCGCCGTGAACCCCCAGACCAGCATGCCCGGCGCGGCGAACGCGGGACCGACGTAGCCGCCCGTGTGCCGGACCCGGAACCGGTTCGCCGGGTCGGCCAGGTGCGCGATCGGAATCCGGGCCACGGCCTGCGTCTCGGCGGGGTCGACCGCACGGACCGGGCTCGGCCGGACCCAGTACGCGAGGACGGGCGTCACGTTGAACCCGGACACCGGCACGTGCAGTTGCGGCAGCAGCGCGACCGGCAGCACCCCGGCCGGGTCGAGGCCGGTCTCCTCCTCGGCCTCGCGCAGCGCGGTCGCGACCGCGTCGTCGTCGTTCGGCTCGGTTCCGCCGCCGGGGAAGGCGACCTGGCCGGAGTGGTTGCCGCCGGTGTCGGCGCGCAACTGGAACAGCAGGTCGGGGCCGTGGTCGGCGGTCTCCCCGAGCAGCATCAGCACCGCGGCGTCGCGCGAACCCGGTCCGGGCGCGGCGAACCGGCGCCACAGCGACAGGTCCAGGTCTGCGGTCGCGGCGACCACCGGGCGCAACCACCCTGGCAGGTCCCGCGGGTCCACCAGCGGTCCGTGTGCGCTCATCGGCCCCCTCCGGCGTACTGCGTGACGGTCGCGCGCACGGCGTCGACCGACTCGAACACCCGCGGGCTGGTGATCATGCGCGCCGTGCCGTCGGCGGCGACCAGGTACGACGCGGGCAACCCGTCAGGTACCCGCAAAGCGCGCTGGAGTTGCCCGTTCCGGTCCAGGAAGTTCGGGAAGTGCACGCCGAGCTTGGCCAACAGGTCCAGCGAGTCCCTGTCCGGGCTCTGCACCGCGACCCCCACCACCTCGACCGCGCCCGCGCTGGCCGCGTACTCGGCCAGCACCGGCAGTTCGTCCCGACAGGGGGAACACCAGGTCGCCCACACGTTCACCAGGACGGGTCGACCCCCGAAGACGTTGCCGGCGTCGACCTGTGAACCGTCGGCAAGGCACTCGGCGCGCGCGCCGCGCAGGGCGGCGGACCCCGACCCGGTCGGGCAGGTGCGTAAAGCCGCGGCCGCGCGTGGGGCCACGAGATCGGGTGCGGGCGGTGCCGCCGGAGCCGGATCGGACCCGCGCGGCCACACCGCGACGACCACGGCGACCACCAAGACCACCGCGGCCAATATCCACTTCACTGCCGCGTTCACCCGGTCGGCTTCCCCGGCCGGTAGCCCTCACGGGTGCGTTCGGCGAGCGCGATCAGGTGCGGCCCCTCCTCGCCCTTGACGAGTTTGGCGGCTTGGTCCGGGTCGGTCGGCCCGGCACCGAAGGACGGGCAGTCGCGGTAGAGCAGGCAGGCGCCGCAGGCGGGCTTACGGGCGTGGCAGACCCGGCGCCCGTGGAAGATCACCCAGTGCGACAGCATCGTCCAGTCCTTGCGCGGGACCAGGGCGCCGACCGCGTGCTCCACCTTCACCGGGTCCTCTTCGGCCGTCCACTCCCAACGCCGGACGAGCCTGCCGAAATGCGTGTCGACGGTGATGCCGGGCACCCCGAAAGCGTTGCCCAGGATCACGTTCGCCGTCTTGCGGCCGATGCCGGGCAGCTTCACCAGCTCGTCGAGCGTCGCGGGGATCTCGCCACCGTGCTTCTCCACCAGGGCCGCGCCGAGGCCGATCAGCGAGTTCGCCTTGTTCCGGTAGAACCCGGTCGGCCGGATGAACTCCTCCAGCTCGGTCCGGTCGGCGCCCGCGTAGTCGGCGGCCGTGCGGTACTTGGCGAACAGGGCGGGCGTGGTGAGGTTCACCCGCACGTCGGTGCACTGCGCGGACAGGATCGTCGCCACCGACAGCTCCAGCGGGGTGGTGAAGTCCAGCTCGCAGTGCGCGTCCGGGTACCCCTCGGCCAGGGCCCTGGTCATCCGCCGCACCCGGCGGGTCAGGCCGAGGTCGCGTCCGGTTTCCCCGGCTGCTGGCTGGGGCTGGTGTCGGGTGGTCGGCGGCACCTCGCTAGCGTACGGGCCGTCGGACAACCCGAGTTGTGCCCCAGACGTCTACCAGACCGATACCGACGACCGGACCGAGGCGGGCCGGGCGTCGACTAGGCCACGGAGCGAGGATCGACGACACATGGCTGTCTGGTTCGTGTTCGCGGTACCCCTGGTGATCATGTTCTTCGCGCTGTTCATGGAGCGCGTCGAAGCCCGGCTGCGGCACGTCGCCGTGCAGGAGACCGACGTCGAGGAGTTCCTCGAGTCGGCCCGGCCGGACGAGGTGCGGGCGCTCTACGGGCACGGCATCGGCCGCGCCCTGGAGCTGTTCCGGTTGCGCAGGTTGGGCGGGCGGGCCGCCAAGCGCGGTCGCCGGGGTCAGCCCTAGGCGCTAAGGTCATGCGGCTGGGTGCGGCGCACCCGGTGCGTTCGTGGGCGGAGGCGTTCACGAACGACCAGCGTTCACCGGCCCATGTCCCGGGGTCGTCCGACACGGTGGTGACGCGCGGGCGGGAGACCGGCCGCGCACGCCCTACACTGTGTGTCGTGATCGGCGTCGCGGACGTGCGCTGACGTCGGGTGGAAACAGGAGGACCGAGGTGGATGAGACCCTGGCCCGTGCGGGCATCTTCCAAGGGGTCGAGCCGGCCGCGGCCGAAGCGCTCGCGCAGACGCTGGAGGCCGTGGAGTTCCCGCGAGGGCACGTGATCTTCGCCGAGGGCGAGCCCGGGGACCGGCTGTACATCATCCAGTCCGGGAAGGTGAAGCTCGGCCGCAAGTCCCCGGACGGCCGGGAGAACCTGCTGGGCATCTTCGGCCCGTCCGACATGTTCGGCGAGCTGTCGATCTTCGACCCGGGCCCGCGGACGTCCACCGCGACCACGGTCACCGAGGTGCGCGCGGTCACCATGGACCGGCCCGCGCTGCGGCAGTGGATCGCGACCCGCCCGGAGATCGCCGAGCAGTTGCTGCGGGTCATCGCCCGCCGGTTGCGGCGGACCAACGGCATGCTGGCCGACCTGATCTTCACCGACGTGCCCGGCCGGGTGGCCAAGGCGCTGCTGCAGTTGGCCCAGCGGTTCGGCAGCCAGGAGGCCGGGCTGCTGCGGGTCACCCACGACCTGACCCAGGAGGAGATCGCCCAGTACGTCGGCGCCTCCCGGGAGACCGTGAACAAGGCGCTGGCCGACTTCGCGCACCGCGGCTGGCTGCGGCTGGAGGGCAAGAGCGTGCTGATCCTCGACCCGGAGCGGCTCGCGCGACGCGCCAGGTAGTCCCATCTTGACGTGGTGAAGGGCCGGTCCAACCCGTGGACCGGCCCTTCACCAGTTGTGCCGGGAGATCGGACGCCGCCCCCGACGCGGCGTGCCGACCTCCCGACCACAGTCGCGGCAACCATCCCCCGACGGTTGCCGCTTCCCCGCCCTCCGAACCGGGCCCCGACCCGTCGCCGGAGGGAACTCGGGTGGCGAACCACCAGCCCTTGCGGGCTTTCACCGCCAAGGACTCACCGGACCGGGGTCTCGTTGCCCGGTGGCGCGGCACATCCCGGAGTCTGTTACTCAACCGAGACCTACCACCTGGTTAGTACCCCTCGGCGTGGTGGCGGAAACCACCAGGACGCACCCGAAATATACTGGTACGCCCGTACCGGAAACCGGCATACTGGTACGCATGTCCCACTCCGCCGGTCTCGCCGACTACCGCGCCGCCCTCAGCACGCCCGGCGCGCGCGGCCCCGCCCTCGCCTCCCTGCTGGGCAGGCTGCCGGTCGCCATGGTGGGCATCTCGATGCTGCTCTACCTCCGGCAGACCACCGGGTCCTACGCCACCGCGAGCATGGTCTCGGCGGCCACCCTGATCGGCCTGGCCATCGGCTCGGTCGCGCAGGGCCGGATCATGGACCGGATCGGGCCCGCGCACCCGCTGCTGATCACCACCGCCCTGTTCGCGGTGTTCGTCGCGGGCACCTTCGCGGCCACCGAGTCCGGCGCGCCCACCCCGGTGCTGGTCGTGCTCGGCGTGTGCGTCGGCACCACCGAACCGGTGATCGCGTCGGCGTCCCGGGCGCTGTGGACCAGGGTCACCCCGGTCGGCCCGGTCCGCGACGCCGCGCTGACCTACGAGGCGATCAGCATGGAGGTCTTCTTCATCCTCGGCCCGGCGATCTCCGGGCTGCTCATCGCCGCCCCGTGGCCGGGCACCGGGCTGGCCATCGCCGCCGCCGCCATGGTCACCGGCGGCGTGTGGTTCGCGTTGACCCCGGTCATCCGCGACCACCGCCCCGAACCGGGTGGCCACAGCGGTCACCTGCTCGGCCCGCTCGCCGCCCCCGGCATGCGCACCCTCGCGCTGGCCGCGATGGGCTTCGGCGTGGTCATCGGCTTCGTCGAGGTCGCCGTACCCGCCGCCGCCACGGCCGCGGGCAACACCCCGGCGGGCGGCCTGCTGATGGGGCTGCTGTCGATCAGTTCCGTGCTGTTCGGCGTGCTCTACGGCCTGCGCCCGTGGCCGCGGGCGATCAACCTGCGGCTCTCGGCGCTGCTCGGCGCGTTCGCGGTGCTGGTGGCGATCCTGGCCATCCCGACCAACCTGGTCTGGCTGGCGCTGGCGCTGCTGGTGGTCGGCACCATGGTCACCCCGCAGGCGACCACGCACTCCGCCGCCATCGAACTGGTCGCCCCGCCGAACACGGCGACCGAGGCGTTCGGCTGGGTGATCACCGCGGTGACCCTCGGGCTGGCGCTGGGACAACTGGTCAGCGGCCAACTGGTGGAGCACGTCGGGATCTGGTCGTCGTACCTGGCGGCGACGGCGATCGGGATGTGCTTCGCCCTCGCGGTGTACGCCCGCAGGCACACGGTCGAGCACGAGCCCACCAGGCTGGTGTCCGTGGCGGCCTGAATTGTCGGTCCCCACGGCTAGCTTGGCCGCATGGACCTGACCGCAGCAACCGGCCCGCTCGCCGCTGCCGCCGCCGACCTGGTGCGGCTGGTACCCGGGCGGCTCATCGATCCCGTGCTCAGCGGGGTGCTGCTGACCGCCGACGCCTCAGGGGTCACGCTGGCCGCCGGCGACCGGGAGCGGACCGCCACGGTGCGCGCGACGGCGCTCGTGCACACCGAGGGGACCGTGCTGGTGCCCGCACGCCCCCTGGCCGACACCTTGCGCGCACTGGGTGATCCCGAGGTTCGGCTGGTCGTCGAGGGCAACCGGTTGGCCGTCCGCGCGCCGGGCGCCCGGTTCGCGTTACCGCTGCTCGACCACACCCTGCACCCGGGCGCGGGCTCGGTGTCCGGGGTCGGTGGCACGGTGTCCGGCTCGGCGCTGGCCACCGCCCTGGCGACGGTCGCCGCCACCGCGTCCCGGGACGAGGCTTTACCGGTGTTCACCGGGGTCCGCGTCCGGTCCGAGTCCGGTCGACTGGTGTTGCGCGCCACGGACCGCTACCGGATGGCGATCGCGTCGCTGCCGTGGGCGGAGGACGAGCCGTTGGACGTGATGGTCCCGGCCGCGTTGCTGCTGGAGGTCGGCCGTCAGGTGGACGGGCCGGTTCGGCTGCACGCGGATGCCAACGGGTTCGGCGTGAGCTGGGCCGGGGTGGCGGTCACCACGGCCGTGCTGGACGGCAGCTACCTGTCCGAAACCAAGCTCGCGTTGTCCGATGTGGACACCCAGGTGCGGGTCGACGCGGATGCCTTGGCCGCCGCCGCGAAGCGGGTCGCGCTCTACAGCGACGCCCGCGGCGTGGTGCGGGTCGAGGTCGGCGACGCGGAGGTCCGGCTGCGGGCCACCGACCAGAACGCCGGTGAGGCCGAGGAGGCGGTGAAGGCCACGACGGTGGGGCGGACCAGCCCGTCGTACCAGGCGCGGTACCTGGCCGACGCGCTGCGCCCGTTCGCCGGGCAGGAGGTCGACCTGGCCATCCAGCCGGGCATGCGGGCGACCGTCGTCACGGCGGTGGAACCGGGGGAGGTGGAACTGCGGTACATCCTGATGCCGATGCTGCCACCGAGGGCCTAGGCCGGGGTGGGCCCGGGGTCCGGGGTGGCCCAGGATGGGCGCATGAGCGCAGACGTGGTGCGGGTCGGGTTGGTCGGGGCGGGACCGTGGGCGGCGAACGTGCACGCGCCCGGGTTGGCCGGGTTCGCGGGGACCGAGCTGACCGCGGTGTGGGCACGGCGGCCGGAGGCGGCGGCCGAGTTCGGCGCTCCCGTCGCAAGCAGCTTCGACGAACTCCTGGAGCGGGTGGACGCGGTGGCGTTCGCGGTGCCGCCGTCGATCCAGGCCGAGTTGGCGATCCGGGCCGCCGAGGCGGGCAAGCACGTCATCCTGGAGAAGCCGGTCGCGGCGACCGGGGACGAGGCGCACCGGGTGGCCGGCGCGATCCGGCAGGCCGGGGTGGCCTCGGTCGTGGTGTTCATCCGCCGGTTCGCGCCGGAGGTAGTCCGGTGGCTGGCGGACGTGCACGCGCGGGACGGCTGGGCGGGTGGTTCGGCCCGGTGGCTCTCGGGCGCGTTGCTCGGCGGCGCGTACTCGAAGTCGCGGTGGCGGCACGACGGTGGTGCACTGGCCGACATCGGTCCGCACGTGGTGGACCTGCTCGACGCGGCGCTGGGCACGGTCACCGAGGTGTTGGCCGCCCACCGGGGCGAGCCGGACGTCTGGCAGGTGCTGCTGCGGCACGAGGGCGGCCAGACAAGTTCGCTGACGCTGTCCATGGCGTTGCCGACCCGCCCGACCGTCACCGACATCGCGGTGTACGGGGTGAACGACCTGGCGTACCTCGGGGTCGAGGGCCGGGCGACACCAGCCCAGGACGCGTATGCCGTGCTGCTCGGGGAGTTCACCGACATGGTCCACTCTGGACAGACCGAGCACCGGGTCGACGTCCACCGCGGCGTGCACGTCCAGCGCGTCCTGGACGACGTGCTCAGGAAGCTCGGCTGAGCCGGGCACCCGAGGGCGCCCGGCCGACGCCGACTACCGCAGCGCCCGGTTCACCGCCGAGACCACGGCGCGCAGGGACGCGGTGACGATCGAGCTGTCCACCGCCACCCCCCACAGGACCTTCTCGCCGACCGCCGTCTCCACGTAGGCGGCGGCGCGGGCGTCGTCACCGGAGGTGAGGGCGTGCTCGGAGTAGTCCAGGACCCGGACGTCGTAGCCGACCGAGGCGAGCGCGTCGACGAAGGCGGCGATCGGACCGTTGCCGACCCCGTTGACCTCGTGTTCGTCCCCCTCGACCTCGACCACCGCGGAGATCTCGTCGCGGCCCGCGCCGTCGTCGGACAGCCGGTGCCTGCGCAGCCGCAGCGGCGTGACCCGGTCCAGGTACTCGTTGGCGAAGACGTCCCACATCTCCTTCGGCGTGACCTCGCCGCCCTCGCTGTCGGTCACCGCCTGCACGACCTGGGAGAACTCGATCTGCAGCCTGCGCGGCAGCTTGAGCTGGTGCTCGGTCTTCATCACGTAGGCCACCCCGCCCTTGCCGGACTGGGAGTTGACCCGGATGACGGCCTCGTAGGAGCGGCCGACGTCCTTGGGGTCGATGGGCAGGTACGGCACCTCCCACGGGTGCTCCTCGACCGGCACCCCGGCGGCCTGCGCCTGCTCGGCGAGCGCGTCCAGGCCCTTGTTGATGGCGTCCTGGTGGCTGCCGGAGAACGCGGTGAACACCAGGTCACCGCCCCACGGGTGCCGCTCGGCGACCGGGAGCTGGTTGCAGTACTCGACGGTGCGGCGGATCTCGTCGATGTCGGAGAAGTCGACCTGCGGGTCGATGCCCTGGCTGAACAGGTTCATGCCCAGGGTGACCAGGTCGACGTTGCCGGTGCGCTCGCCGTTGCCGAACAGGCAGCCCTCGATCCGGTCGGCGCCCGCCAGGTAGCCCAGCTCGGCGGCGGCGACCCCGGTGCCGCGGTCGTTGTGCGGGTGCAGGCTGAGGATCAGCGACTCGCGGTTGGGCAGGTTGCGGTGCATCCACTCGATCGAGTCGGCGTAGACGTTCGGGGTGGCCATCTCGACGGTCGCGGGCAGGTTCACCACCATCGGCCGGTCCGGGGTCGGCTGCCAGATCTCGCCGACCGCGGCGCACACCTCGACGGCGTACTCCAGTTCGGTGCCGGTGTAGGACTCGGGCGAGTACTCGAACCGGAAGTCGGTGTCGGCGTACTTCTCGGCGAAGGCCAGCACGGTCTCCGCGCCGTCGGTGGCGATCTTCTTGATGCCCGCGCGGTCCTGCCGGAACACCACCCGCCGCTGCAGGATCGACGTCGAGTTGTACAGGTGGACGATCGCGCTGTGCACGCCCTCCAGCGCCTCGTAGGTGCGCTCGATCAGCTCGGGGCGGGCCTGGGTGAGCACCTGGATCCGCACGTCCCCGGGTACCGCGCCCTCGGTGATGATCTCGCGGACGAAGTCGAAGTCGGTCTGGCTGGCGGCCGGGAACCCGACCTCGATCTCCTTGTAGCCCATCCGCACCAGCAGCTCGAACATCCGCCGCTTGCGGGCCGGTGACATCGGGTCGATCAGCGCCTGGTTGCCGTCACGCAGGTCGACCGCGCACCACAGCGGCGCCTTCGTGATCCGCTTACCCGGCCAGGTGCGGTCGGCCAGCTCGATCGGTGCGATCAGCTCGTGGAACGGACGGTACCGGTGCACCGGCAGCGCGCTCCCGCGCTGCGGGTTCCACGCAGGCTGGTCGGCCGGGGCGGGTCGGGTCGGGGTACGCAGCCTGCTCGGCCCGGTCGATATGGCGTCAGGGGTGGTCATCGCTCAGTGTTCTCCGGTCTCGGTATCACACGACGACCGGCGGCAACACCGAACTCCGCGACGGGGAGCCGGTCTGGTCAGACCCCGTCGCGGCGGAGAAGCAGGAGGAACGAGCACGCCACGTGGTCAGCCTAACCACAACCCGGCACCCATGTGGAACCCGCCGTCCACATCGTGGGCACCACCCTTTCCGCCCGCCCCGGCCCCACCGCAACCACCCCACCGCCAGCCCACCACCCCCGCACAGCCCAGCCCCCACCCTCCCGGGGGGCGTCCCCGAAGCCAGTCTACCGACCTGACGAGCTGAAACAAGAAGCCCGACAAAGCTGGGGACCACCAACGAGGTTGTGGATAACTCAGGCCAACAGCGCAGGTCAGGATGCCGACCGCGCGGCTCCAACACGCCGTTTGACGTACAGGCTTGTTCTACGAATCGCCGACCGCCACACGAACGCCCGGCACATCGAGCCCCCCCCCGACCTCACCTACACCGAGACCCACTCCCGAATGCACACCATTACCCAAGCCCCATCAACCACAGCCCGCGACACCACCAAGCCACCACGCCTACCCCACCCAGAGCCCCACCCCAACCAACACAAACCGCCCACCGCCAACCCCGCACCCCGCGCAGCCCTGCCCCCACCCTCCCGGGGGGCGTCCCCGAAGCCAGTCTACCGACCTGACGAGCTGGAACAAGAAGCCCAACAAAGCTGGGGACCACCAACGAGGTTGTGGACAACTCGGGCCACCAGCGCCGGTCGCGTGCAGGCGACACGGGATGGTGTTGGGCCGTTCGGAGTAGTTATGGTTGTCCTGGTCAGGGGCACTTTCCAGGCATGGTTACTCGTAGATGGCACGGCACCAGCACCCGCGGGTCCGCTGCCCGGATCATCACCGGTATCGGTGCGCTTTTCGCGATCATCGAGGTTGTCTACATCCTGCTCATCGTCCTCGGCGCGAACGCCACCAACGCGCTCTACCAGTTCATCCGGTCCCTGGCCGAGCCGCTCGCCCTGTTCTTCCCCGGTTTGTTCCCCATCGCCAACCCGACGCTGGCTGTCGTGGTCAACTATGGCCTGGCAGCGGTGTTCTGGCTCGTCGTTGCCGGGTTCATCGCCCGGCTGGTCCGCTGACCGACGCGTCCGACCAGGACACCCGGCGGCCGCTCGCGCACACCCGCGAGAAGGTCGTCGGGGTCTTGGCCGGCGTGGTCCGGTGGGTTGGGCTGCTCGTCGCCGCGCTGTTGGTGGTGCACGTCGTGTTGGTGATGGCCAACGCGGACCGGGGCAACGTGATCAGCGCGCAGGTGCGTGAGTTCGCCGAGCCGTTGGCGTTGTGGTTCCGGACGTTGTTCACCCTGGACGACGTCAAATTGGGTGTGCTCATCAACTTCGGGATCGCCGTCGTGTGCTGGCTTGTTGTGTCCACTGTGGTCAGCAAGCTCATCCGTCGGCTGGGTTGAGCGGTGTCCCCCACCGGTCGGTGAACACCGTGTCGGTGCTCGGTTTCCGGTGCCGGGGCGCGGTTTCCCGGCCCCGCTTGTCCTCGGGCAGCAGCTCGGGCGGTCCCAGCACACCGATCGCGATGGCGGTCAGCGGCCGCACCGACGCGGGCAGGTCGAACTCCACTGTGGCGCCGGGCGCGTCGAACCCCGCCATCTGGTGCGCGACAAGACCTTCCGCGACCGCTTGCAGGACAAGGTTTTCCGCCGCCAACCCCACTCCGTATTCGGCGTAGGGGATTTCGCCCTTCTCGTTCTCGGTTTCCGCGCACGCGATCACCAGCGCTCCCGCGGCGTACGCCCATGCCTGGTTGCCGCGGTTCAGCAGTGCGAGGATCCGGTCGAACGTGCCGCTCCCCCGCAGTCCGGCGACGAACCGGGCGGGCTGGGTGTTGCCGTACGAGGGCGCCCAGCGCGCGGCCTCCAGCACCCGGTGGAGCGCCGCCCCGGTCACCACGCCTGCGGGGTCGAGCGCGCGGGGGCTCCAGCGGTCCCGGATCAGCGGGTGCAGGTCGTCGGGCGGGCCGTCAGATCGCATAGCCCCACGCTGTCACGGCGTAAGCACCGAACCACGAGCCGGTCAGCACGACGGCGGCGACGGTCAGCGTGGCCGTCGACCGCTTCCGCTTCGCCAGCGCGAGCGCGACCGGGATGAGCAGCGCGAACGCCGGGACCATCAGCCGGACCTTGGAGTTCATCAGGCCGTTCGAGCACAGGTCCATCACCAACACACCGGCGGTGTAGACGAGCAGCGGACACGCCATCCGCTGCTTGGCCGCGACGCCGAACAACACCAGGGCGACCACGATCAACCCGACCGTGGCGACCTCCAGCACGGACCGGGCGTCGGCGAGCACGTCCAGACTGAACTTGACCGTGGCCGCGCCGCCGTCGAACCCCGATGCCCACCCGCGCTCCTGCAGGGCGAACCAGCCGTCCCAAGATCCGGTGCGCGCGCCGACCCAGGCCAGGTAGCCGAGCAGCCCGAGTGGGGCGAGCAGCGCGCCGACCCAGGGCCGCCAGCCGTCCCGCCGCTTGATGATCGCGACCAGCGCGGCGAGCCCGATGGTCAGCACCAGCGCCGCCGCCGTCGGCCGGACCAGGCCCGCGAACGCGCAGGCCAGCCCCGCCTCGATCCAGCGGCGTTCGAGCACGAACACCAGCGCCCACACGGCAAGGGCGCAGAACACGGCCTCCGAGTAGGCCATGGACAGCACGATCCCCATCGGCGCACCGGCGAACAGGGCGACCAAGAGCAACCCGGCCGCCCGCGAACCGCCCCCGATCGACTTCCCCAACCGGGCGAGGCCGTACGCGCAGAGCACGCCGAACGCGATCGTCACCGCGAGCGCCGAGGGCATCAACCGGAACCCGAGGTCGTGCACCCAGCCGACCAGCGTCGGGTACCCGGGGAAGAACGCCAGTGGCGTCTCCGCGCTGCGCCTGCCGAACGCGTCGACCAGGTTGGCGGGCACACCGCCGTACCCGTTGGCCGCGATCGACAGGAACCACTGCCCGTCCCACGACCGCAGGGCGTCCGTCGCCGACGTCCCGTTGCGCCCGGCCATCCAGCTCAGCGCGAGCAGCCCGACCTCGCGCACCCCCAGGTACACCAGCGCGGGCGCCAACGCCCACAGCACCGGCCACGGCCCGAACCGCCGTTGGCGCGCGGCCTCGACCGCCGGCTCCCGCTCCGCCACGGCGCCCACGGCCGCACTGGTCATGTCCGTGGCGGACACCGCGATCCTCCCCGACTCGTCTCGCTCGGTGAACCAACAGTAACCGCCGCCGACAGCGCAGTGGCGGGTGCCACACGAGCGGCCGGACCAGCATGATGGCGCAGGTAGGCTCTGCGCGACATGCGGCGTGGACCGACCCCGGTGGCACGCGCATCCGGCAGGAGGAGGTTGCACGCAGTGGCGCTCGTCGTCCAGAAGTACGGCGGATCCTCGCTCGAGTCCGCCGACCGGATCAAACGCGTCGCCGAGCGGATCGTGGCCACGCGGAAAGCGGGCAACGAGGTCGTCGTTGTCTGCTCCGCCATGGGCGACACGACCGACGAGCTGCTCGACCTCGCCAAACAGGTCAACCCGGTGCCGCCGGAGCGCGAGATGGACATGCTGCTGACCGCGGGTGAGCGCATCTCCAACTCGCTGGTCGCGATGGCCATCAGCGCGCTGGGCGCCGAGGCGCGCTCGTTCTCCGGCTCGCAGGCCGGCGTGATCACCACGTCCCGGCACGGCAAGGCGCGGATCATCGACGTCACCCCGAGCCGGGTGCGCGAGGCACTGGACAAGGGCCACATCGTGCTGGTGGCCGGGTTCCAGGGCGTCAGCCAGGACACCAAGGACATCACCACGCTGGGCCGCGGCGGGTCGGACACCACCGCGGTCGCGCTCGCCGCGGCGCTCAACGCCGACGTGTGCGAGATCTACACCGACGTGGACGGCGTCTACACCGCCGACCCGCGGATCGTGCCGGACGCCAAGAAGCTGGACCGGGTCACCTACGAGGAGATGCTCGAGATGGCGGCGGGCGGGGCGAAGGTCCTGATGCTGCGCTGCGTCGAGTACGCGCGTCGCTACGGGGTGCCCATCCACGTCCGTTCGTCGTACAGCACCAAGCCGGGGACGGTGGTCTCCGGGTCAATGGAGGACTTGACCGTGGAACAGGCGATGATCACCGGCGTCGCGCACGACCGGTCCGAGGCCAAGGTGACCGTGGTCGGCGTGCCGGACACCGCGGGTGTTGCCGCGCGGATCTTCCGCACCGTCGCGGACACCGAGATCGACATCGACATGGTGCTGCAGAACGTGTCCAGCACGGTGTCCGGCAAGACCGACATCACCTTCACGCTCTCCAAGAGCAACGGCCCGGCCGCCGTCGCCGCCCTGGAGAAGATCCGCGAGGAGTTGGGCTTCACCCAGGTCCGCTACGACGACCACGTGGGCAAGGTGTCCCTGGTCGGCGCGGGTATGCGTTCGCACCCCGGGGTGACGGCGACCTTCTGCGAGGCGCTGGCCCGCGCCGGGGTGAACATCGAGATCATCAACACCTCGGAGATCCGCATCTCGGTGCTCATCCGGGACACCCAACTGGACGAGGCGGTACGCGCGATCCACGAGGCGTTCGAACTCGGCGGTGACGAGACCGCCGTCGTCTACGCGGGGAGTGGTCGCTGACATGGCAGGTGGACCTGTGCTCGCGCTGGTCGGTGCGACCGGCGCGGTGGGTACCGTGATGATCGACATCATGAACGGCCGGGCGGACTGGCCGTGGGCCGAGGTGCGGTTGGTCGCCTCGCCCCGGTCGGCCGGGAAGAAGATCACCGTGCGCGGGCGGGAGCTGACCGTGCTCGCGCTGGCGCCGGAGGTGTTCGACGGCGTCGACGTGGCCATGTTCGACGTGCCGGACGAGGTCTCCGCCCGGTGGGCGCCGATCGCGGCCGAGCGCGGCGCGGTGGCGGTGGACAACTCCGGCGCGTTCCGGATGGACGCCGACGTGCCGCTGGTGGTGCCGGAGGTCAACCGGGACAAGGCGGCCGACCGGCCGCGCGGGATCATCTCGAACCCGAACTGCACGACGCTGTCGATGATGGCGTCGCTGGGCGCGCTGCACCGCGCGTTCGGCCTGCGCGAGCTGGTCGTGGCCTCGTACCAGGCGGCGTCCGGCGCGGGCCAGGACGGCATCGACCGGCTCTACGCCGAGTACGCGGCGGTGGCGGGCAAGCAGGTCGGGGTCCGCGCGGGCGACGTGCGCGAGGCGCTGACCGCGGCCGGTCTGTCCCAGGAGGACTCCCCGTTCCCGGCGCCGCTGGCGCTGAACGTGGTGCCGTGGGCCGGTTCGCTCAAGCCGGACGGCTGGAACAGCGAGGAGCTCAAGGTCCGCAACGAGGCCCGCAAGATCCTCGGCATCCCGGACCTGAAGGTGTCGGCGACCTGCGTCCGGGTGCCGGTGGTGACCACGCACTCGTTGGCGGTGCACGCGACCTTCGCCGAGCCGGTGACGGTGGCCCAGGCGCACGAGATCTTCGCCGCGCAGCCGTCGATCGTGCTGGTGGACGACCCGGCGCAGGGCGGGTTCCCCACCCCGGCGGACGTGGTGGGCGCCGACCCGACCTACGTCGGCCGGGTGCGGCAGGCGCTGGACTTCCCGAACACGCTGGACTTCTTCGTGTGCGGGGACAACCTGCGCAAGGGCGCGGCGCTGAACACCTACGAGATCGCCGAGAGCCTCACGGCGAACCGGTAGCGGTCTGACGGCTCGGGGGCGGTCCGGATTAGGCCGCCCCCGAGCCGGGTCTAGACGGTGACCGGGGTGTCCGCGCGCCTGCCCGCGGCCGCCAACCAGGCGGCGACGGCGACGGCGACCCCACCCATCCCGGCGACCGCGAAGCCCCACGCGGGCGACGAGTGGTCCACGACGAACCCGATCACCGGGGCGCCGATCGACGAGCCCAGGGTGAACGCCGAACTCTGCAGGCCGGACGCGGCGCCGCGGATCGACGGCGGGGCCAACCTGGCGACCTCCTCACCGGTCGCGGCGACCGTCGGCGCGCAGAGGAAGCTGCACGGCACCAGGGCGAGCGCCAGCAGCCACCAGTCGCCGACGAGGAACGCGACCGGGATGGTCAACGCGCCCATCGCGCCCATCAGCACGACCTGCGGCAGCGACCGGTGGACCGCGCCGTGTACCAGCCCACCGAGGGCCGACGCGGCGCAGATGATCACCACCAGCAGCCCGGTCCAGCTCAACTGCCCGTTCTCGCGCAGCGCCGCGACCATGGTCACGTCCACCCCGGCCAGCACGAACACCGCGCCCGCGCCGACCGCGAGCACCGCGAGGAACCTGGGCGTCAGCCACTGCGACCGCGGCAACCGGGGACCCGCGGTCTGTTCCTCGTGATCGGCCCGGGTGCGCGGGTTGACGACCGCGATGAGGGTGCCGACGACCAGCACGGCCAGGCCGAGGCCGGTGGTGGCCGCCCGCGGCGAGAGCTGGGTGGCCAGCAGCACGGCGACAGCGGGGCCGACCATGTAGGTCAGCTCGACCGAGACCGAGTCCAGCGAGAACGCGGTGCGGCGCAGTTCGTCCGGGACGGTCGCCGCGATGGCCTGCCGGGCGATCGACATGGTCGGCAGCGAGATCAGCCCGCCGACGAACGACAGAACGAGCAGTACCGGGTACGACATGAACCGGGCACCCAGCCAGAACGCCGTCTCGCCCAGGGTGGCGACGACCAGGGCCGGGCGCAGGCCGTACCGGTCGATGGCCACGCCCATCACCGGCGCCCCGACGGCGGCGCCGATGGTCCCGGCCGCGCCGACCAGACCGGCGGCGCCGTAGCTGCCGCCGAGCCCGACGGCGACGTACAGGGTCAGCACCATCGAGGTGGCCGCCACCGGGATGCGGGCGAAGAACATCAGGAGCATCAGCGTCCGCACGCCGGGTAGGCCGAGCATCCGGCGGTAGCGCTGCATGCCCCGATGGCACCTGACCGCACCCGCTCCGGTCAAGCCGATTACCGGGCAACCTTGAGTGATTCCAGACAAGGTGCCCGTCAGCCCCAACCGGGAGCGTGGCCACCCGGCCATCACCCGACCGGTCGGGGCGGGCACCGATCCACCCGGATCGTGCGACCGCCGCCCCTTGGTCAGGCGACGCGGTGAACCGGCACCCGGCATCCATGACAGATGGTTACTGGCCCACCACCTTGCGTCACTCGACGGACCAACCCGCGAATTCCACACCCCTCACGCTCCGATTGATCGTTCCGCAGGCCCCCCGGCAGCGATGGTTTTTCCGGCATTTCCCCGGTACGGATTGGTTTGTCCAACACCATGGACAACCGACAAGGAGAAACTCGATGAACAAGATCGCTCGTTTCGTCGCCGCGGCCGCCGCGGGTAGCGTTCTCGCTCTCGGTGGTGCCGGATTGGCACAGGCTGAAACAGCCGCCCCCGCGCCGGCGCCCGTCGAGCGGATCCAGACGGCCGACGCTGCCCTGCAGCAGGCCGTCGCCAACCAGGACCTAGCCGGTGTGCGCACGGCGTACAACGATCTGCGCACCGCTCTGGCCCAGTCCGGAGACCAGAACGCGGCACAGCTCGACGCCGCGCTCGGCAACCTCGAGCGCGGTCTACCCGGCCTGTCCGGTCTGCCCGTCGACCCGACCAGTCTGCTCAGCGGCGCAGGAAACCCGCTGTCGATCGTGCAGAGCCTGGTCAACACCGTGACCGGCCTGCTCAGCAGCCTGCTCGGTGGCGGACTCGGTGGCCTGACCGGTGTCGTCACCGGTGCGACCGGCGGCCTCCCCGGCGTCGGCACCGTCACCGGTGCGACCGGCGGCCTGCCCGGCCTCGGCGCGGTGACCGGCCTGCTCGGCGGCCTGCCCGGCCTCAGCTCGCTGACCAGCCTGCTCGGCAACGTGCCGGTCCTCGGCAGCCTGCTCGGCGGGGCGACCGGCGCGACCGGTGGCGCGACCGGCGCCGCCAGCGGCCTGCTGGGCAACCTGCCGCTGGTGGGTGGCCTGCTCGGTGGTCTGCCGATCCTCGGCAGCCTGCTCGGCGGTCACTGACCCGCACCCCGCTGCACCTCGCTCTCGGCACCGTGTGTTGATCAAGCTCTATCGTGTGGTGTGCCGATAGTGGCAGCACGGGCCGGTAATCCGATCCATGCCCGGGATCGGATTACCGGCCCTTTTTCCTGGGCCCTCCACTAATTCGGGACAATGCTGAATTCGTCCGACAAAGCTGCATCAGGGCGCGGTGGAATACCAATGCGTCGTGTACGCGGACGCCTCGGCCGCCAACCACGCGTCCAGGTTCGGGATATTCGTGTTACGCGCCAGCCGGTGCTCGCGGGCCCGCCGGAGGTCGACGACCAGCGGCTCGGCGCCGGGTAAGACCTCGTCGACGCGGACGGCGAGCAGCCGCAGCGCCGCGTTCGCCGCGTCCCTGGTCAGCGGGGCTTCCTTGAGGTGGAACAGCACCGCCCGCAGCCCGCCGGAGCGGCCGCGCACGGCCAGGTGCGGCGCCACCGTCAACTCCAGGTCGGCGAACCGCACGATCGTCGCCCCGCAGGGCACCGGCGTCACCCGCGCCTTGCGCCACCAGGCCAGAAAACCCGCCGCGACCTGCTCGTACGCCCTCGGCTGGCCGGTCAACTCGGCCGCGGACACCGCCTCGGCCAGCACCCCCGCCGGGTCGTCGGCGCGGGCGGCCCGCTCGATGGCGGCCAGCATCGGCCGGTAGAAGACCCGGCCGTAGTGCTCGGGTACCCCGTCCCGCTCGTGCGCGGACACCACGATCTCGGTCCGCCGCCGCCGATCACCCGCCGCGTACTCGGCGAAGGCGGTCGCGCTCGTCCCCACGGCGCCAGTCCCCACGGTGCCAGTCGACACATTGGCTCCCCTCGTTCGAACACCGACCACCAGCATACCGCACAAGTGTTCGAAAGAGGGGGCTTGACCTGCGATTTCAGCGGATCTCGACGAACGTGTCGACGACCTTGTCCAGGGCGGGGCCGGAGGTCGCGCGGGCGGATTCCAGGGTCCAGCCGATCACCTGGTAGTAGCCCCGCCGGCCCTCGACGAGGGTGTACCAGAAGACCGTCGGGTGGCCGCTGACCCGCATGGTGACCTCGTAGCGGACCGCGGCCATGCCGTTGAGGCGCAGCGCGGTCGGCCCGGACACCACCTTCTGGTCCTCGCGGCCGCGGATCAGGTTCTCCACCCCCACCTGGAAGTCGGCGAAGTCGTCGAAGTCGGTGGTCTTGTCGGTGATCACCATCAGGTAGCGCTCCTGGAAGATCTGCCCGTAGGTGAGCACCGCGTCCGGGCTGCGGTACTTGGCCGGGAGCTCGGCCCAGTCGTCGGGCACGCCGACCTGGACCCGGCCGTCGGTCGAGGTGATGACCTTGGTCTTGGTGACCTCGGTCGGCGCGGCGCGCTCGGCCGGTTTGGTCGACACGGACAGCCAGACGACCCCGCCGACCAACCCGACCAGGACGACGGCCAGCACCACCAACCACGTCCGGCGGCGCTTGGGCTGGATGGTGTCGGACAGCGTCGACCAGGGGTACTCCTGCGGCGGTGGACCGTACGGCGCCTGCTGCCCGGGTGACGCAAACGGTTGCGGGTCGGACGGTCGCAGGTCCGACGGCCGCGGCGCGGGGAAGACGGGTGGTACCGGGTCCGGGGTGGACCCCGGCGTCGGTTCGGTCATCGCGACTCGTGCCCCCAGGTCACGTGCGGTTCCCGCGCGATCGGCGGGCGACGCGAGTGTAATCGCCTGGCAGGATCAACCGGGTGAGCACCAACAGCGCTGACCAGCCCGCCGCCCGCGAGGCCGAGGTCCCGGAGCACCTGTTCGCCGACGACGAGCAGGCCGAGGCCCGCTGGCGGGCGCGGTTCCACGCGGCGCGGGTCACCCTGCCGGACTGGGCGCTGGCGGCCCCGGACCGCACCGTGTACACGTCCAACGCGAGCGGCGTGTGGGAGGTGTACGCCTGGGACCGGGCGACCGACACGCACCGCCAGGTCACCGACCGCCCCAACGGCACCCTGTACTCGACGGTCTCACCGGACGGCGAGCACATCTGGTGGTTCGCCGACACCGACGGCGACGAGTTCGGCACGTGGGTGTCCGAGCCGTTCGCGGGTCGGCCCGCGGGCGCGGAGGCCGTTCCGGCGATGGCCGCCGCGAAGCCCGGGTACCCGGCGGGACTGGAGATCGGCGACCACGTGCGCGCGATCGGGGTCGCGGACGACGACGGCACCACGATCTACCTGTCGCGCGGCGGTGCCGACGGCGAGGTGATCTACCAGAACGAGCACGACGGCGGCGTGTCCGCCCTCTCGCGCGACGAGACCCTGCTTGCCATCGCCCACTCCGAACACGGCGACAACCGGCACCCCGCGTTGCGCGTGCTGTCGGTCGCCGATGGCTCTACCGTCGTCGAGAAGTGGGACGGCAAGGGCAACGGTCTTAGCGGTATCGCGTTCAGCCCGATCTCGGGTGACCAGCGGCTGCTGGTGCTGCACGAACGGCGCGGCCGCGAGGAACTGCTGATCTGGGACATCAAGGCCGACACCGAGCAGGAAATCACCCTTGACTTGCCCGGCGAGGTCGAGGCGGGCTGGTACACCGATGGCACGGCGCTGCTGGTCATGCACACCCACGAGGCGCGCAACACGCTGCACCGGTACGACATCACGTCCGGCAGACTGACCACTTTGGACACCCCAGCCGGGACGATCGGCTCAGCGCACACCCGCCCGGACGGCACCGTCGAGTACTCCTGGTCCAGCGCCGCCGAGCCGTCCGTCGTGCGCGCGCTGTTCAGCGACGGCACCGAACGGGTCCTGCTCACCCCGCCCGGCGACCGCGCTCCCGGGAGCGCGCGGCTCACGGATGCCTTCGTGGAGACCGAGAACGGCACGGTGCACGCCCTCGTCGCCCGTCCTACCGACGCGCCCGAAGGCCCGCTGCCAACCGTGTTCAGCCTGCACGGCGGCCCGCACGCGTCCGACGAGGACCGGTTCTCGGCGTATCGCGCGATGTGGGTCGACGCGGGGTTCGCGGTCGTACACGTCAACTACCGCGGTTCTACCGGCTACGGTTCCGTGTGGCGTGACGCGATCGAAGGCAGGCCAGGTCTTACCGAGCTTGCCGACGTTGCCGCCGTACACGCGTGGGCAGTGTCGTCGGGCTTGGCGGACCCCGCGCGCTGTGTCGTGAACGGCGCCTCGTGGGGCGGCTACCTCGCGCTGTTGGCACTGGGCACGCAGCCCGATCTGTGGGCCGCGGGCGTCGCGGGTGTGCCCGTCGCGGATTACCTCGCCGCCTACGAGGACGAGATGGAACCGTTGCGCGCGTTCGACCGCGCCCTCTTCGGCGGTTCCCCCGCCGAGCTGCACGACCGGTACGTCGAATGCTCGCCGATTACCTACGTCGATCAGGTGAGCGCGCCCGTCCTGATCCTGGCGGGCGAGAACGACCCGCGGTGCCCCATCCGCCAGATCGACAACTACCTGGAGCGGTTGGCAGCACGGAACCACCCGCACAGGGTCTACCGCTACGACGCGGGCCACGGCTCCCTCGTCGTCGCGGAGACCATCAAGCAGTCGCTGATCGAGCTGTACTTCGCTCTACGCGCGCTCAACCTCCGGTGAGTGCCAGCGCCGCCTTGAGCGTTGTCACACCTTCCTGGAGGGCGTCGCGGAATCGTTGGCCCGCAGCCAGGTAGTTGATGTAACCGTGGATGAGGTCGGCCTGCCGGGACAGGATCACCGGCACGCCGGCCTCTCTTAGCGCGTCCGCGAGCGCTTCGCCTTCATCGCGAAGAGGATCGAACCCGGCCGTGGCGATGTAAGCCGGTGGCAGTCCCGTTAGGTCTTCCGCACGCGCGATGGACAGCCGGACATCACCGCGTTTGTCCTTGTCCGGGACGTAGTGGTCGGCGAACCAGTCCATGTCCGTGTCGGTGAGGAAGAAGCCGGTGGCGAAGAGTTCTCGAGAACGGCGCCGGACAGTGGCATCCGCACCCGGGTAGAACAAGAGCTGGAACACCGGCTTGGGCTTACCCGCGCGCACCGCCTGGTACGCCGTCACCGCCGCCAGGTTCCCGCCAGCAGAGTCACCACCCACCGCGATCCGCCGCGGATCGACCCCGAGCTCGCGCGCGTGCTCGACGGCGTACAGGTAGGCCGCGAAGGCATCGTCGACCGCCGCCGGGAACGGGTGCTCCGGTGCGAGCCGGTAGTCGACTGACAACACCTTCACCCCGCCGTTCTTGGCGATGAACCGGCACGAGTTGTCGTGGGTGTCGAGGTCACCGATGACCCACCCGCCACCGTGGTAGAAGACCAACAGCGGCGCCTGATCATCAACCCCGCGCGGCGTGTACAGCCGCCCAGGGACGCCACCCAGATCAAGTCCTCTTACCTCCACGGGCTCGATCGGCGCACCACAGATAGAGCGACTGGACTTCACCAACCGCACCCTGGACTGCTGCGGGTCACCGCCCGCCATACCGCTGCCGTTGACCAGGCGGTTGAGCAACAGCAGCAGTTGCGCGTCCACCGCCAACTCCTGCCCATCGATGCGGACAGGCCTACCCACAACCAGCCGCTTCACCGACCTGGGCAGCGCGTACACCGCCCGCACCAGCGCGGCCTGAACCCGCCACGGAACCACGTCGAGCACCATTCCCGGCACCTCCTCGGCGCCAGGTTACCCGTCAGTAGCCGCCCGGTTCGCCGCGAACTCGACCACCTGTCGCCCGATCAACCGCAACGCGTCCGGCACCGACGGGTCAGAGCACTCCCCGTCCTCCCCGAACCGCGTCTGAAGCGTGTTCACCGCCACCCCCAACGGCGTCGGCCAGGCCCGCAACGCGTGCGTGATCGACCGCAACGCCGACAACGTGTTCACCGCCGCCTGCCACCCCGCCGCCGTCGCCACGCACCCCACCGCGCGCCCGTCCAGGTAGACCCGCTCGTCCTCCCGCAGGTCCTCCACGTAGTCCAGGGCGTTCTTCACCAGCCCCGACACCGTCCCGTGGTACCCCGGCGACACCAACACCACCCCATCGGCGCCCCGCAACGCCTCCACCAGCCGCAACGCCGCCCCCGTCCGCTCCCCCACCCCCGGGTCGTAGAACGGCAAGACCAACTCCGCCCCCACCAACGCCGTCGTCTTGGCCCCCGCCTCAGCCGCCCCCGCCAACACCACCCCCAACGCCCGCTCCGACTGCGACCCCGCCCGCAGCGACCCGCCAATACCCACCACCGAGATCGTCACCCACCGCATCCTTCCATCGCCTCCCCCGACCGTACGACCTCCACTCCGGTAGAGCTCCACCTCACGAGACCCCCATTACACATCCCTCAGTCCCCAGGCCAACGCCACAAAGACCAACGCCACAGCAGCCAATGGCTCAAGAGAGGAAAGACCAAGAGGACAGAGAAATGAGAACAAGGCGGAAACGAACGAACGACCCAGCCACACCATCCCCAACCGGCCCTCACCACACCATGGGCGACAAGCCCATTGGTTACCTACTCGATGTGAGGGCCGACAGGCCGAGCGAGCAACGGCGGGTCGGGAGTGACCGCACCGTGGGGGTCTGGGGGTCGCCCGCCAGATACGACAACGGGCGACCCACCTCACGCCTTCTGTGAGGACAGATCGCCCAGAGTCCGTCGGGGTGACAGGATTTGAACCTGCGGCCTCTTCGTCCCGAACGAAGCGCGCTACCAAGCTGCGCCACACCCCGAAAGTGGAACGACGGGAAGTCTATCTGACGCGGGCGCCTGCTCCGAATCGGGCCCCTGGGACGCCTTCTTGGGCGGGGTCGTTGCTGGTCAGGCGGGGTACGAGGGTGAGCAGGCTGGCTTCGGGGGGGCAGGCGAAGCGGATGGGGGCGTAGGGGCTGGTGCCGAGGCCCGCGGACACGTGGAGCCACGTGTGGTGGCCCCAGCGGGATGAGCCGCGGGCGCGGGCGCGGTCGAGGTCACAGTTGGTGACGATGGCGCCGTAGCCGGGGATGCGGAGTTGGCCGCCGTGGGTGTGGCCTGCCATGACCAGGTCGTAGCCGTCTTCGGCGAAGCGGTCGAGGACACGGGGTTCGGGGGAATGGGTGACGCCGAGGCGGAGGGTGGCTTGGCGGTCGGGTTTGCCCGCGATGTCGTCGTAGCGGTCGCGGTGGAGGTGGGGGTCGTCGACGCCCGCGGCGGCGATGGTGCGGCCGTCGACGGTGAAGAGGGTGCGGTTGTGGGTGAGGTCGATCCAGCCGCGTTCGAGCATGGCGGCGCGGAGGTCCTGCCACGGGAGGGGGACGCCGTGGATGCGCTTCTTCGACGGGAAGAGGTACCTGGCGGGGTTCTTCGGCTTGGGCGCGTAGTAGTCGTTGCTGCCGAAGACGAAGACGCCGGGGCGATTGAGCAGGGGGCCGAGGGCGCGGACGACGGCGGGGACGGCCTGCCGGTGGGCGAGGTTGTCGCCGGTGTTGACGACCAGGTCGGGGTTGAGGTCGTCGAGGGCGGCGACCCAGCGCTGCTTCGACTTCTGCCCCGGCAACATGTGCAGGTCGGAGATGTGCAGGACGCGGAGGGGGCGGGCGCCTTCGGCGAGGACCGGGATGGTGGCCTGGCGCAGGGTCCAGCGGGTGCGTTCGTAGCCCGCGGCGTAGGCGATGGTGGCCGCGCCGAGCGCGGTGGTGCCGATGGCGATGCGGCCGAGGGTCCTCACTGCGTCACTCACGTCCACGAGGGTACGGGTTCGGCGCACCGGGGTTGAACGATCAGTAGGGTTACCGGTCATGGCCGAGCTGAAGAACCGCCTGCAGGCGGACCTCACCACCGCGTTGAAGGCCCGGGAGAAGACCCGGCTGGCCACCTTGCGGATGGCGCTGGCGGCGGTGACCAATGAGGAAGTGGCGGGCACCGAGGCGCGCGAGCTGTCCGACGACGAGGTCCTCAAGGTGCTGGCCCGCGAGGTCCGCAAGCGCAAGGAGGCCGCGGAGGCGTTCTCCGGCGCGGGCCGCGCCGAGCAGGCCCAACTGGAACTGGACGAGGCCGAGGTGCTGACCGCGTACCTGCCAGAGCAACTCGACGACGCCGAGGTCGCGGCCCTGGTCGACGAGGCGTTCGCCGAGGTCACCGCCCAGTTGGGTGCGGCACCGGGCCAGCGGCAGATGGGTCAGGTCATGAAGGCCGCCAACGCGAAGGTCGCCGGTCGCGCCGAGGGCGCCCGCGTCGCGGCGGCGGTGAAGGCGAAGCTCGCGGGCTGACGAACCCACAAGTCCCCCATTCGGTGGAATGGGGGACTTCCCGGGTGTCAGGAGAGGTTGTCCGGCGGCAGCGGGACCCCGTTGACCATGGTTGACGTGTTGGCGTCGTGCCAGTCGTACGGTTGGCCGTTGAGGTCCGGCTCGCCTTGTTCGCGGCGGGCGAGTTCCTCCTGGAGCTGGCGCAGGAGGCCGAGTTCCTGGTCGTTGAGGGATTCGTCCGGGTCCTCGGTGGGGCCTGCCGCCCAGGGCTTGGGTGGGGTGGGCTTGGCGACGACCGTGGTGTTCTTGCGCGGGGTGTGCACCTCGGTGGCGTACCGCATGGCCGTGTGGTGGTAGTCGGTCGGCTCGGTGCCGTCGCGCAGCACCTCGACGGACGCGGTGAGGCCCGCGCGGCGTAAGGCGTGTTCCACCCGGTACGCGGTGGCCGCGGCGGACCCGGTGGGGCCGACGCCGATGAGGACGACGCGGTGCGGGACGGCGCCGGTGGCGGCGCCGGACGGGGTCAGCCGCCAGACGGCCCACACGGCGCGGATGTCCGGGAGGGCTTCGAGAACCTTGCCGATCGCCTCGGAGACGCCCTGTTCCGCGCCGACGCCGTCGACCTTGCCCACGCCGAAGCGGTGTCGGGTCATCAGGTCCGGTTCGACCACGCGGAGCCGTTCGACGACCGTGGGGTCGGCGTTGGCCAGGGCGAACAGCGCGAGCAGTTCGTCGCGCTCGCCCTTGCTGACCCCGACCGGTCCGGCGACCACGCAGCCCGCGACGAGTTCGAGCGCCCGGTCGACCTCGGCGGAGGCCAGCAGTTCACGCGCGTCGGCGAGCGCGTCGTCGTCGAGCCGACCGGCCAGGACGAGCAGCAGGTCGTGCACGCGGACCGGCAGCGCCACCCCCGCCCACGACCCCTTGCCTGGCGAGACCTGCGTCACGTTCCGACCCCTCCCTCTCGCTAGCTGGGCACCAGGTGGCCCTCGGTGACCAGCGGCTCCGACGCCGCCAGCGCGGCGCGGTGGTACTGCGGCAGTTCGACGCCCCGGGGCAGCACCTCCACGGCGGGCTCGTAGGTGCCGAGGGCGCGCAGCACGCGCTGCAGTTCCCCGGTGAGCCGCGGAGCGTCGCCGGTGGTGGTGACCAGCACGACCCTGGCGACCGACCCGGCGGTGCGGCCGCGCCGCCAACTGGAGCGGGCCTCGACCACCTCGGGGCGGCCACGCAGCATCGCGCCGAGCACGACGGCCACCGAGTCGCCCATGCTCACCCATTCGGGCGACTCTGCGGAGAAGGTGTAGTCGAGTTCACCGATTTCGTCCACCCACGGGAGCGCGTTGAGCTTCTCCGCGTCGGCGCCCGCCGACATCAGGGCGTTGACGGCGAGCCGGTACTCGTCGGGGGTGATCGCCACCCGCTCGCGCAGCAGGGTCAGCGGGAGCGCGCGGGCGACGGCGTCGAGCGCGTCGGCCGCGAGCCAGTCCCGGAACCGCCAGAGCTGGCGGTCGCCCAACCGGCCCGCGAGCCGGAGGAGTAATTCGTGCGCGCTCATCCCACCTCCACCACGAGTTCCACCTCGACCGGCACGCCGCGGGGCAGTTCGCTCACGCCGACCGCGGACCGGGCGTGCACGCCCGCGTCGCCGAAGACCTCGCCGTAGAAGTCAGAGGCCCCGTTGACCACCGCGGGCTGGCCGGTGAAGCCGGGCGCGGAGGCCACGTAGCCGACGACCTTGACGACCCGGACGACCGAGTCCAAGCCGACCAGGGCGTCGACCGCGGCGAGGGTGTTCAGCGCGCAGGCCCTGGCCAGCCGCTGGGCTTCCTCAGGGCTGATCTCGGCGCCGACCTTGCCGGTGGCCAGGTCCTCACCCGCGATGACGGGCAGTTGCCCGGAGGTGAACACGAGCGACCCGGAGCGCACGGCGGGCAGGTACGACCCGATCGGCGCGACGACGGGCGGCAGGTCGACACCGAGCTCCCGCAGGCGGGCTCGCCAGCTCATCTCAGGCCGCCTTGGGGCGCTTGAGGTACGCGACCAACTGCTCGCCGGTCGGTCCGGGCAGCACCGAGACCAGCTCCCAGCCATCCTCGCCCCACTGGTCCAGGATCTGCTTGGTCGCGTGGATCAGCAGCGGCACGGTGGCGTATTCCCATTTCGTCAGCTCGGCCAACGCCGGTCCCTCACCTCGTCGCAGGTCGGCCCGGCAGGCGGGCCAAGTCGGGGCCCACCCTAGCCGCTGGCACCGGGTGAGGGACCTCACATCTGCCCGGCGGTGGCTGGACCGGGGTCCGGTCGCGGCCGCGGTCGGTACGGTTCCCGGCATGGAGTCTTGGCGGATCATCGCCACCGCGCTGCTCGGGGTGGCGGGCGCGGTGCTGGTGCTGCTGACGATGGCCAAGGTGCGGGACCGGACCGGGACCGCCGGGTCGGTGGCCATGTGGGGCGCGGTGTCGCTGACCGTCCTGGTGCTGCTGTGCGTGCTGACCGTGACCGTGTTGCCCGCCGCGCTGGTGTGGACGGTGGTCGTGCTGGTCGGCGTGGTGACGTCCGCGCTGCTGCTGGTCGGGTAGCGGTGATCACCCGCCACTCGGGCGGCGGCCGGGGCAACCGGGCATTTACGCTGAAATGGTGACCACCCCCGTCGTCGGTTGGACCGAGCAGATCGCGCGTGCCCGGCTGCACGTGGTGACCGGCAAGGGTGGCACCGGGAAGTCCACTGTGGCGGGCGCGCTGGCCCTGGCGCTGGCGACCGGCGGCAGGCGGGTGCTCATCGTCGAGGTGGAGGGTCGACAGGGGGTGGCCCAGTTGTTCGACACGCCGCCGCTGCCGTACTCGGAGGAGAAGGTGGCCTCCGCGCCGGGCGGGGGTGAGGTGCGGGCGCTGCACATCGACGTGGAGGCGGCGCTGCTGGAGTACCTGTCGATGTTCTACAACCTGGGCTTCGCGGGCCGCACGCTGCGCAAGATGGGCGCGATCGAGTTCGCCACCACGCTGGCGCCGGGCCTGCGGGACGTGCTGCTCACCGGAAAGATCAAGGAGTGCGTGACCCGCACCGACGACTCCGGCAGGCACGTGTACGACGCGGTGGTGGTGGACGCGCCGCCGACCGGTCGGATCGTGAAGTTCCTCGACGTCACCAAGGCCATGGCGGACCTGGCGAAGGTGGGCCCGATCAAGGGGCAGAGCGACGGGGTGGTCCGGCTGGTGCACTCCGGTGACACGGCCGTGCACCTGGTGACGCTGCTGGAAGAGATGCCGGTGCGGGAGACCATCGAGGCCGTGGAGGAGCTCGACGGCGCGGACCTGCGGCCGGGGGCGATCCTGCTGAACCGGGTCCGCCCGCCGCGGCTGCCCGCGCGGTCGGTCACCGCCGCCGCCGACGGCGAGGTCGACGCGTCGCGGGTCCGGGAAGACCTGCGCGCGGCCGGGCTGGACCTGTCCGACGCCGATGTGGACGGTCTGGTCGAGGAGACGGTCGAGCACGCCATCCGGGTCCACGCCGAGCAGCGGGCGCGGGCGCAGTTGGCCGAGATCGACCTGCCCGCGGTGGAGCTGCCGGAACAGGTGGACGGCATCGACGTCGGCACGCTCTACGAGCTGGCGGAGGCCCTGGTGGACCAGGGGGTCAGGTGAGCACCCTGGACGTCGACGGGCTCATCGACGACCCGGACACCCGGGTGATCGTCTGCTGCGGCTCGGGCGGTGTGGGCAAGACCACGACGGCCGCCGCCATCGCCGTGCGGGCCGCCGAGCGCGGTCGTACCGCGGTCGTGCTGACCATCGACCCGGCGCGCAGGCTGGCGCAGGCCCTCGGCCTGGCCGAACTGGGCAACGTGCCGCGCAAGGTCACCGTGCCCGGGTTCGACCCCAAGGGCGAGCTCAGCGCGATGATGCTGGACATGCGCCGCACGTTCGACGACATGGTGCGCGCGCACGCGGGCCCGAAGCGGGCGGAGGAGGTGCTGGCGAACCCGTTCTACCGGACCATCTCGTCGTCGTTCTCCGGCACGCAGGAGTACATGGCGATGGAGAAGCTGGGCCAGTTGGTCGCCGCCGGGACGTGGGACCTGATCGTGGTGGACACCCCGCCGTCCCGCTCCGCGCTGGACTTCCTGGACGCCCCGCAGCGCCTGTCCACCGCGCTCGACGGCCGGATGATCAAGCTGCTGACCGGTCCGGCCCGCGCGGGCGGCTGGGGCATCCGCAAGGTGGTCAGCGCCGGTTTCGGCCTGTTCGCCAAGGCCGTCTCGACCATCGTCGGCGGCCAACTCCTCGCCGACGCGTCCGCGTTCGTCCAAGCCTTCGACGGTATGTTCGGCGGCTTCCGCGAACGTGCGCGACGTACGTACGAGTTGCTCCGCTCATCGGGTACGGCTTTCGTGGTGGTCGCCGCCCCCGAACCGGACGCCCTGCGCGAAGCGGGCTACTTCGTGCAACGCCTCGCCAGCGAATCCATGCCCCTGGCGGGCCTGGTCGTCAACCGCACCCACCCCGTCCTGGCCACCCTCCCCGCCCCCAAAGCCCTCGGCGCCGCCGCCAACCTCGAAGCCACCGGCAACGCCCCCCTGGCCGCCGCCGTCCTCCGCCTCCACGCCGACCGGGTCGCCCTGGCCCAACGCGAAAACCGCCTGGTCGCCCGCTTCACCAAGGCCCACCCCGCCGTCGCCCAGATCCACGTCCCCGCCATGGCCGCCGACGTCCACGACCTCGCAGGCCTCCGCCACATCGGCAACCGCCTCACCCACACCCCCTAACCGCCCTCTTACCCCACCCCCTCCGGGCGCAGCCCGGCCCCCACCCTTCCCGGGGGGCGTCCCCGAGGCCAGTCTACCGGGTTGACGAGCTGGGGGAAGGGGGCGCGAAAAGCTGGGGATGGGCGCGGGCGGTGTGGATAACTTGGCGCGGTGAATGGGCTTGGCGCGGTGGATGGCTTGACGTTGCGGGCGGCCCGGCGCAAGACAGTGGCTTGACGCGATGGGTGACCAGGCGCAAGTGAGTGGCTTGACGCTGCGGGCGGCCCGGCGCAAGTGAGTGGCTTGACGCTGTCGGTGACCTGGCGCAAGTGAGTGGCTGACGCCATGGGCAGCCCGGCGCTCTAGGTGCCTCGGCGCTGTGAGACGGCTTTGTGCGGCAGACGGCTCGATGCGGCGGATGACTTGGGCTGTAGACGGCTTGCGCAGTGAACGACTCAGCGCGGCGGACGGCTTGGGGTGGGTGGTTTCGACGTGGCGGACAGCCTGACGCGGCGGTGACTTCGACGCGGTGGATGACGTGGCGCAGTGGATGGACTCGGCCCTGCAGATAGCTCGGCCCTGCAGATAGCTTGGCGCGGTGGGTGGCTTGGGGTGTGTGTGCAGGTCGAGGAGGTCTGTCGGATGGAGCGGCGGGAGGGCGCGTGTGCGAGCCGCCCGCCGTCGAGGGCTGCTGGGAAGCGCCGGTGAGCAGGTCAGGGCGCCCATCAGTCGGGCGATGAGGGAAGCACAGGCGGAGCCACCCAGCGGACGCACATGGCACGAAAGCACCAGGGCGGACACGCGGGCCAAGACCATCTGCCTGCCGGACAACGAGGAGCACACACGCCGGAGCCGCCCACCCGAGCTAACCATGGGGTGAAGGCAGCGAGGTTGGCCGCCGCCAGTCAGGCGGCGAGGGACGCGTACGTCGCAGCCACCCACCGGACGAACACGGCGGACACGCAGGCCAAGTTCATCGCCGGTCGGGGCCACGACGAGAAGCCACTCACAGAGCGGGGCAGCCAAGGTCGCGGGGCCGAGTAGGCCAGAACACAGCCAACCGGACGGCCGGTGAACAGGTCCCGCGCGAATACCGCGATCGACCCGGCCGGGAGTCGATCGCGGTCAGGGCACGCCGGGCACTGCTCGCGGTGGTCGGGGACCCCGCGAGGGGTGTGCCGCGCAGGTCAGCCGACCTGGGCGTCCACGTCGTCGTAGGTGTGTCGGCGGCGGGCGTCGGCGAGGAGGTCTCGCCAAGAGACGACCTCTGGCCTGCGGCGGAGCAGGGCGCGGCGTTCCCGTTCGGTCATGCCGCCCCAGACGCCGAACTCGATTCGGTTGTCGAGTGCCTCGGCCAGGCACTCGGTGCGGACCGGGCACGCGATGCAGACCATTTTGGCCTTGCGCTGCTCGGCTCCCCGGACGAATAGCCCGTCGGGGTCCTCGTCCTGGCACATGGCCCGGACCCGCCAGTCGGCCTGCTGAGCTTCGAGATGCATATCCCCCACCCCTGTCGTCGTCGCGACCCGTGAACCCGGTACCCCCCGGTACCGGTGCCTTCCAGTTCCACCCGCGGAGCTGTTCGGCGCTGTCGTGAGACGTTGACGAACTTTACTGTGTCCCGGTTCCATCGAAAACGCCGGTGCGCCGAGGTGTTACAGAAAGTCAATACGCCAGGTGGTGTCGTCCGAAGGGCACTGGGCGTGACGCCTCACCGGTGGTCCGACCGGGTCACGCGTAGGCTGGGGGCCGTGCGCGTGGGAGACAGCCTGCTGAAACTGCTCGGCCTCTGCCTGCTCGCGGGCGTGTTGGTGGCCGGGATGCTCTTCCCGGTCGTCGGCGCGCTGGGGGTGGCGTCGAACCGGGGCAGTGACACGATCGACAGCGTGTCGGCGGACCTGGCGTCGACCCCGCTGCCGTTGATGACGACCATCACCGACAGCGCGGGCAACCCGATCGCGTCGCTGTACGACCAGTACCGCATCCCGGCGACCGCGGACCAGATCTCGCCGACGATGAAGGCGGCGTTGATCTCGGTGGAGGACCGCCGGTTCTACGAGCACCACGGGGTGGACTGGAAGGGCACGATCCGCGCGGCGATCTCCAACCAGAGCGGTGGGGACACCCAGGGCGCGTCGACGCTGACCCAGCAGTACGTGAAGAACTACCTGATCAACGTTGTCAACCGGGACAACAAGTCGGAGCAGACCAAGGCCCAGGAGCAGACCATCGCGCGCAAGTTGCGCGAGGCGCGGATCGCCATCCAGCTCGAGCAGAAGATGAGCAAGGAGGAGATCCTCACCGGTTACCTGAACGTGGTCGAGTTCGCCTACGAGATCTACGGGATCGGCGCGGCGGCGAACGCCTACTTCGGGACGACCCCGGACAAGTTGACCGTTGCGCAGTCGGCGCTGCTGGCGGGCGCGGTGAACAACCCGGTGCTCTACAACCCGTGGCGCAAGCCCGCGGAGACGCTTGCCCGGCGCAATTTCGTGATCGACAAGATGGTGGAGAACCAGAAGCTGTCGCCGGACGCGGCCGCCGCGGCGAAGAAGGAGCCGCTTGGCATCCTGCCGCAGCCGCGCAAGCCCGCCGCGAACTGCGTCGGCGCGGGCCCGATGTACGGCTTCTACTGCCAGTACGTGCTCGAGTACCTGGAGAAGCTGGGCTTCACCGACGACCAGATCAAGACCGGCGGCTACACGATCAAGACCAGCTTCGACGCCCGCGCCACCCAGTTGGCCAAGCAGGCGGCCGAGGCGGAGGTGCCCAAGACGCAGCCGGGGATCGCGAACACGATGGCGATCGTGGCGCCGGGCAAGGAGAGGCACCAGGTGCTGGCGCTCGTCGCCAACCGGGACTACGGGCTGAACCCGGCCGCGGGCCAGACCACGTACGGCCTGCCCAGCCGGGTGGCGAACAACTTCGGCGCCGGTTCCATCTTCAAGATCTTCACCTCGGCCGCCTACCTGGAGAAGGGCGGCGGCATCAACAACATCGTGGACGTGCCGGACACCTACACGTCCAGCGTCTTCGTCG
Organism: Actinokineospora inagensis DSM 44258; assembly: GCF_000482865.1. Taxonomy (GTDB): domain Bacteria; phylum Actinomycetota; class Actinomycetes; order Mycobacteriales; family Pseudonocardiaceae; genus Actinokineospora; species Actinokineospora inagensis. The sequence continues at coordinate 101,775 of NZ_AXWW01000027.1, forward strand.
GTGGCGGGGAAAGCTGCCCGCGCACGCCCGCGACCAACGACGGCAACACGCACTTCTACTGCCTGAAGAACGCGGGCAAGTACCAGGACAAGATGACCTTGCAGAACGCGCTGGCGACCTCCCCGAACACGGCGTTCGTGAAGTTGGAGGAGCGCGTGGGCATGGGTCCGGTGGTCGACATGGCCAGCCGGTTGGGGCTGCGCGACACGATGGCGGTCAGCAACGCGGGCACCCCGCCGGACCCGGCGGCGAAGGACCCGAAGCGGTCGCTGACCCAGTCCGACTTCTTCAAGCCGTCGGGCAACGGCGCGGGCAACGCGTCGTTCACCCTGGGTCCCGGCCCGGTGAGCACGCTGGAACTGGCGAACGTGGGCGCGACGCTGATGAGCGGCGGCACCTGGTGCCCGCCGTCGCCGCTGGTCGAGGTGCTCGACCGGGACGGCAAGAAGATCGACGTCAACGAGGCCCCGTGTGAGCAGGCGGTGGCGGAGCCGCTGGCGAACACCCTGGTCACCGGCCTGTCCCAGGACGACATCGTGTCCGGCGGCACCTCGCGGCAGGCCGCGCAGAACGTGGGCTGGAACCGGCCGATCCTGGGCAAGACCGGCACCACGCAGGAGCACAAGTCGGCCGGGTTCCTCGGCGCGACCCCGCAGTACTCGGCGGCGGTGCTGACCTTCAACGACGGCCCGGCGCCGAAGGGCATCTGCGACACCGACCCGCCCCGGCTGTGCGCGGAGGGCAACATCTACGGCGGCAAGGTCCCGGCGCGGACCTGGTTCGCGATGATGTCGCAGTACATGGCGGGGATGCCGGTGCTGCCGCTGCCGCCGACCGACCCCAGGTACATCGACGGCGGCGCGGACATCCAGGTGCCGGACGTGGTGAACCTGAGCCAGGACGACGCCCGCGCCCGGTTGGAGGGCGCCGGGTACAAGGTGGTCGTCAACGACCGCAACGACGCCCGCAAGAAGGGGACCGTCATCGGCCAGTCGCCGCGCGGCGCGGCGCTGCCCGGCGAGACGATCACCCTGCAGGTCAGCACGGGCTACGTCCCGCCGCCGCAGACCTCGGACCAGCCGACGCCGCCGTCGACCGGCACCGACCCCGGACCGGGTGGCGGTGGTCAGGACCCGGGGAACCCGGGTGGCCAGAGCCCGCCGTTCACGATCATCCCGCCCGCCCCGTAGCCGACGAGCCCGCCGGACCACCTGGCCCGGCGGGCTTCGTCTCACCGGCCGCGCAGGTAGGCCAACTGCGCCTGGACCGACCACTCGGCGGGCCCCCACAGGGACTTGTCCACATCGGCGTACACGATCTCGACGATCTGGCGCGGCGTGGCGTCCGGTCCGATGTGGGCAAGGGCGGCGCGGATCTGGTCGAGTCGCTGTTCCCGGTGGGCGAGGTACTCCCGTGCCACGCCAACGAGATCGGGGAGTTCCGGGCCGTGTCCCGGTAGGACGGCGGTGTTCGGCGCGCGCCCGGCGAGCGTGCGCAAGGCGTCCAGGTACGCGCCGAGCTGACCGTCCGGCGGTGCGATGACGGTGGTGCCGCGACCCAGGATCGTGTCCCCGGTGAGCACGGCCGACTGTCCATTGTGGTCGATCGCGAAGCAGACCGAGTCGCTGGAGTGGCCGGGGGTGTGCAGGACTTCGAGGTCCAACCCGGCGAGGGTGAGCGTGTCACCGTCGCGCAGCGGGCCCTCGCCGTGGCACAGGGCCTGGTCGAACGCCCGCACGGGCGCGTTCGCCTTGTCCGCCAACCACTTCGCCCCGCCGACGTGGTCCTCGTGGTGGTGAGTGATCAACACGGCCTCGATGGGGCCCGCGGCCGCGAGGACCCGCTCCAGGTGCGGGATGTCCAGCTCGCCGGGGTCGACAACGGCAGTATGGGTGGAGTCCGGGGCACGCAGCAGCCAGGTGTTGGTTCCGTCCAGTGTCAACGGACCGGGGTTGTCCTCCAGGAGAACACTCGCGAACGGGGTGACCTGCCGCGCGACGCCGTAAGCCGGGTGGGTCATCAGCACTCCGTTGGGTCAGGGTCCGGTACCGCGACAGTAACCCGGATAGGGTCGGGCCCGTGCCCGAGTTGCCTGAGGAGATGGTCCTGCCGGAGGGGTTCGTCCTGCCGGAGGTGCCCGACCCGCCCGTCACCCCCAAGGACGCCGCCACCGTCATGTTGGTGCGCGACGGCTTGACCGGCCTGGAGGTCTTCCTCCTCCGCCGCGTCCTGGGCATGGCCTTCGCGGGCGGGATGACCGTCTTCCCCGGCGGCGGCGTGGACCCCCGCGACGCCGACACGACCATCCGCTGGCACGGTGAACCCGCCGACTGGTGGGCCACCCGGTTCGGCTGCGCCGAGTCGCTGGCCCGTTCCCTGGTGTGCGCGGCGGTCCGGGAGACGTACGAGGAATCGGGCGTCCTCTTGGCTGGCCCGGACGGCGACAGCATCGTGTCGGACACGCGTCCCTACCACTCCGCACGCCAAGACCTCGTCGACCGGAAGTACTCCTTCGCCGAGTTCCTCGGCACGCACGACCTCGTCCTGCGGGCCGACCTGCTGCGCCCCTGGTCCAACTGGGTCACTCCCGAACCGGAGCCCCGCCGCTACGACACGCGCTTCTTCCTCGCCGCGCTGCCCGCCGGGCAGGTCGCGGACGGCGCGACCACCGAGGCGGACGACGCGGCCTGGCAACAGCCCAACACCGCCATCGCCGACTGGCGTTCCGGCACCCGCTCCCTCATGCCGCCCACCTGGATGACCCTCACCGAACTGTCCCAACACCCCGACGTCGCCTCGGCCATGGCCTCGTCCCGAACCATCAGCAAGGTCCTGCCGAAACTCGTCCGCGAGGGCGGCAAGATCCGGGTCACCCTCGACACGTGATCAGTCCTGTGAATGCGAACGGGGTCCACGCGAACGCGCGGACCCCGTTGCCAAGCCGGTGTTCAGCCCACCGGGCTGGTCGTCACCTTGTCCTTGTTCTCCGGGAAGTGGCAAGCGGCCTGGTGGCCTGGTGCCAAGTCGACCAGCAGGGGTTCCTTGGTCTTGCACACTTCCTGCGCCTTCCAGCACCGCGTGTGGAAGCGGCAGCCGGACGGCGGGTTGATCGGGCTCGGGACGTCGCCCTGGAGCCGGATCCGCTCGCGGTTCTCCCGGCGGGCGGTGTCCGGGATCGGGACGGCGGACAGCAGGGCCACGGTGTACGGGTGCATGGGGCGCTCGTACAGGGCGGTGCGGTCGGCGACCTCCATGATCTTGCCCAGGTACATGACCGCGACCCGGTCCGACACGTGCCGCACGACCGAGAGGTCGTGGGCGATCATGACGTAGGTCAGGTCGAACTCGTTCTGCAGGTCTTCGAGCAGGTTGACGACCTGGGCCTGGATGGACACGTCGAGCGCGGAGACCGGCTCGTCGGCCACGATCAGCTTCGGCCGCAGGGCCAGCGTGCGGGCGATGCCGATGCGCTGGCGCTGGCCGCCGGAGAACTCGTGCGGGTAGCGGTTGTAGTGCTCGGGGTTGAGGCCGACCAGTTCCAGCAGGTCCTGGACCGCGCGCTTGACGCCGTGCTCGGTCTTGACGTTCTGCAGCCGGAACGGGGCGCCGACGATGGTGCCGACGGTGTGCCGGGGGTTCAGCGACGAGTACGGGTCCTGGAAGATCATCTGGATGTCGCGGCGCAGCGGGCGCATCGAACCCATGGACAGGTGGGTGATGTCCCGCCCGTCCAGGGTGATCTTGCCGCCGGTCGGCTCGATGAGCCGGGTCAGCAGCCGACCCGTCGTCGTCTTGCCGCAGCCGGACTCGCCGACCAGCGACAGCGTCTCGCCGCGCCGCACGGAGAAGGTCAGGCCGTCGACCGCCTGCACCGCGCCGACCTGGCGCTGCAGCAGGCCGCGCCGGATCGGGAAGTGCTTCTGCAGGTCGGTGGCGACGAGCAGGTCGTCGCCGACGCGGCGGTCGGCCGCCGCGGATTCGGTCTTGGTGCTCACGGCGTCCTCACTCACAGCTTCGGCCTGATCTCGGTGTCCCAGATGCGCTGCCGTTCCTCGGCGGGGAGGTGGCAGGCGATGTGGTGGCCACCGCCGATGTCGCGGAACTCGGGGCGCACCGTGAAGCTCAGGTCGCCGTTGGTGCCCGCGTAGGAGCACCGGGGGTTGAACGGGCACCCCTCCGGCACGTTGATCAGGCTGGGCGGCGTGCCCTTGATCGGCTGCAGCCGCTCGGTGCGCTCCCGGTCCAGCCGGGGCATCGACCCGAGCAGACCCCAGGTGTACGGGTGCTGCGGGGAGTTGAAGATGTCCGCGGCGGTGCTGTACTCCACGGCGCGACCGGCGTACATGACCATGATGTCGTCGGCCAACTCCGCCACCACACCAAGGTCGTGGGTGATGATGATGACCGCCGAGTTGAACTCCGCCTGCAGGTCCCGGATCAGGTCCAGGATCTGCGCCTGCACCGTCACGTCCAGCGCGGTGGTCGGCTCGTCGGCGATCAGCAGCTCCGGGTCGCAGGACAGCGCCATCGCGATCATCGCGCGCTGCCGCATGCCACCGGAGAACTGGTGCGGGTAGTCGTCCACCCTGGACTTCGGGTTCGGGATGCCGACCCGGTCCAGCAGGTCGATGGCGTGCTTGCGGGCGACCGCCTTGGTGACCTTGTTGTGCACCCGGTAGGCCTCCACGATCTGGTTGCCCACCGTGTAGAACGGGTGCATCGCGGACAGCGGGTCCTGGAAGATCATCGCCATCCGCTTGCCGCGCAACTGGCGGACCTGGTCCGGCGGCAGGTCGACCAGGTCCTGGCCGTCCAGCAGGATCTCACCGGTGATCTTGGCGGTACCGCGCTTGTGCAAGCCCATGATCGACAGGCTGGTCACGCTCTTGCCGGACCCCGACTCGCCGACGATGCCGAGGGTCTTGCCCCGGTCGACGGAGAAGGACAGGTTGTCGACCGACTTGACCACGCCGTCGTCGGTCGGGAAGTGCACCCGCAGTTCGCGGACCCGCAGGAACGGCGCACCACTCGCGGCGGGCCGGTTCGCGGCGGCCGCGGCGAGGTTGTCTTCGGAACTCTGGCTCACTTTGCGCGCACCCTCGGGTCGACGACGGCGTACAGGAGGTCAACGACCAGGTTGGCGATGACCACGAAGAAGGCGGCCAGAATCGTCACGCCCATCACCTTGGGCAGGTCGTAGTTGGTGATGCCGTCGATGGCGTACTTGCCCAGACCCTGCAGCGAGAACGCGCTCTCGGTGAGGATCGCGCCGCCGAGCAGCAGACCGACGTCCAGGCCGAAGATGGTCAGGATCGGGGTCAGCGCGCCGCGCAGGCCGTGCCGGACGACGACGGTCCGCTCGCGCAGGCCCTTGGCCCTGGCGGTGCGGATGAAGTCCTCGTTCATCGTCTCCAGCATCCCGGCCCTGGTGAGCCGCGCGTACTGGGCGGAGAACAGCAGCGCCAGCGTGATCCACGGCAGCAGCAGGTCGTAGGCCCACTCGCCGGGGTTGTCCAGGAACGGGGTGTACGAGCCGCCGACCGCGGTCCAGCCCAGGTTGTAGCTGAAGATCGACAGCGACAGCAGGCCGGTGAAGAAGATCGGCAGCGACACACCCGCCAGCGACACGCCCATCGCGGCGCGGTCGAAGATGGTGCCCTTGCGCAGCGCGGAGATGGTGCCGACCGCGACCCCGCCGAGCAGCCACAGGATGGCGGCGCCGATGGCCAGCGACAGGGTGACCGGCAACCGGTCCAACAGGTCGGGCCACACCGGCTGGTGGTTGCGGAAGGAGTAGCCGAGGCACGGTGCCGGGCAGTGCTCGACGCCGCTGCCGTAGCTGTAGTCGGCGCCCGCGAAGATGCCCTTCACCCATTCCCAGTACTGCTGGTAGATGGGGTCGTAGAAGCCCAGGCGCTGCGCGGTCTCCCGCACGGTGTCGGCCGTGGCGGCCCGGCCGACGTAACGGGTCGCCAGGGTCTCCGGCGTCGCGCCGACCAGCTTGGGCATCAGGAAGAAGATCGCGAACGTCACGGCGCTGACGACGAACAGCAGCACTACGGCCGCGAAAAGCCGCCGGATGATGTATGTGATCACAGTGGCCGGCACCGGAGACAGGCCCGGGAGATCGTCCCGGGCCTGTCTCCTGTCGCCTTCACCTACCTAACGTCAACTCACCGGGGAGGAGGTTTTACGCGACACCGAGGGACAGGTAGTCGTACTGCCCGAAGGCCTGCGAGACGAAGACGTTGGTCAGCTTCTTCGGCCGCACCAGCAGCGCCTTGGCGTGCACGCCGGGCAGGACCACGGCCTCCTCCATGACGCGCTTGTCGATCGCGCCCCAGTCGGCCTCGCGCTTGGCCTTGTCGGTCTCACCGATGGCGTCGTCGAGCATCTTGTCGACCTCGGGGATGCGCACGGAGGTGTTCGACGAACCACCGGTCTCCCGAATGACCCGCGAGTCGACGATCTGGGACAGGAAGCCGAAGCCGTCCGGCCAGTCCGCCTGCCACCCGTTGAGCACCAGGCCCAGCTTGTTCGCCTTGACGTACGGCGGGTTGCCCGCGAACTGGGAGAAGTAGTCACCCTGCGGGAACGCCTTCAGGGTCAGCTTGATGCCCGCCCGCTGCAGCGCCTGCTGCAGGGCCTCGGCCGCGGCCTTCTCCTTGGGGCGCTCGGCGCGGTAGGAGATGTTGGTCTCGAAACCGTTGGGCTGCCCGCACTCCTGCAGCTTCTGCTTCGCCTTGTCGACGTCGCCCTTGTTGTCCGGACCGGCCGGGTACAGGTTGAAGTTGGTGGCACCCGGGATCTGCGGCGGCAGCAGCGTGGTCCCGATGTCGCCACCGGAGAACGCGCCGCCGTAAGCGGTCTGGTAGGCGGTGCGGTCGGTCGCGTACTCCACGGCCTCGCGGCAAGCCTTGTTGTCCAGCGGCGGGACGGTCGGGTTGATGCTGGTGTACCACGTGCGCGCGGCGGACGGGTTGTCCGCGTTGGCCTTCAGCGCCGGGTCGCCGAGCACGCGGCTCAGCGAGGCGGGCTGCACACCGGTGCCGGTCACGTCGATGTCCAGGTCACCGTTGATGACGCGGTTGTCGATGTCGTCGGCGTTGACGTTCATGGAAACGTCGTACTCGTCCGGCAGGGCCTTGCGGTTCGGGTCCGTCGACTGGTCCCACTGGTCGTTGCGGACCAGGGTGAAGCCCTTGTCGATCTCGTTCTTGGCGAACTTGTACGGGCCGGTGGCGACCACGTGCTCCTTGTACTTCGCGCCGGTGTCCTTGGCCTGCGGCACGGGGGCCGTCTGCGGCATCTGGGCGAAGTAGTCGAAACCACCGAAGGCCTGCTTCAGGTGGAAGACGATGGTCTGGTCGTCCGGGGTCTGGATCGCCGAGTCGGTGTTGATGTCCGGCGTCTTGAACGGACCCTTGTAACCGGCGGGCAGGTTCAGGTAGCCCTCGAAGTACGCCGGGCCGTTCGGGAAGGTCACCTTGTCGGTCGACCGCAGGACGGCGTACTTGACGTCCTTCGAGGTCACCGCGGAGCCGTCTTCGAACTTGATGCCCTTGCGCAGCTTGTAGGTCCAGGTCTTGCCGCCGTCGCTGGGCTGGCCGAGGCTCTCGGCGAGGTCCGGCACCAGCTCGGAGGAACCGTTGCCCGCGGCGGGCTTGAACATCACCAGCGAGCGGGTGTAGAGCCGGATGAAGTTCCACGAGTACCCGTAGTAGGTCTCGCCGGGGTCGAGCGAGTCCCAGGTACCCGCGTTCGCGACCCGGATCGTCCCGCCCTTCTTGTCCGAGGGGTTGAAGACGCTGTTCAGGGCTGCGTTGAAGGCCGGGGTGTTTGTGCCCCCGCTGCCCCCGGAGCCGCCGCCGTTGGAGCTCGATCCGCCACCACAGGCGGACAGCCCCATGACGACAGCCGCGCCCGCGGCAACCGCGGTAATAAAGCGCTTGCTGTTCATTGTGCTGTTGCACCCTTTCTTCCAGGAGCAATTCCGGGACTTTTGGTCACACCTATCGGGCACGGGGGTCGAGCGCGTCGCGCAGGCCATCGCCGAACAGGTTGAACGCGAGCACGGTCACGAAGATGGCGAGACCGGGCCAGAGCATGAAGTGCGGCATCGTGTAGAAACGCGACGCGTCCGAGAGCATGCCGCCCCAGGTCGCGGTGGGCGCGTTGATGCCGACACCGAGGAACGACAACGCCGACTCGAACAGGATGTTGGTCGGGATCAGCAGTGTCGCGTACACCAGGATCGGCGCGAACAGGTTCGGCAGCAGCTCGCGGAACAGGATGTACGGACCACGCGCGCCCAGGCTGCGGGCGGCGTCGACGAACTCCCGTTCGCGCAGCGACAGCGTCTGCCCGCGCACGATCCGGCCGATGTAGGGCCAGTTGAAGAAACCGATGATGAAGATCAGCAGACCGATCCGCACCATCTCCGGGGACAACCCGAACACGTTGTCGGGCAGCACACCGACCAGCGCCATCGCGAACACCAGCAGCGGGAAGGCGAGGAACACGTCCATCGCCCGGCTGATCAGGGTGTCCACCCAACCGCCGAAGTACCCGGCGATGATGCCCATCGTGGTGCCGATGGCCACCGACACGAGGGTGGCCAGGCTGGCGATCAGCAGCGAGATCCACGACCCGGCGAAGATGCGGGCCAGGATGTCCCGGCCGTTCACCGGTTCGATGCCCAGCGGGTGCGCGCCGCTCATACCGCCGAGCGCGCCCTTCGGGGCCAGCGTGCCGTTCTCGGTGTCGATCAGGTCCTGGTGGAACTCGTTGGGGTGAACCACATCGAACACCCGGTCCGCCAGCAGAGCCGCGATCGCCACCAGCACCAGCAGGACGATGACCACGGCACCGGCCATGGCGACCTTGTCGCGCTTGAGGCGCAGCCAGGCGATCTGGCCGAGCGAGCGGCCCTGGATCGCCTTCTTGGGCATGCCCTGCAGCGCGGCCTCCGGGTCCGCGTCCGCGGCTGATCCGGTGACCTCGGGGGGAGCCGTCATGCCGCCATCCGTCCCAGTCCGGGCGTCTGCGCGACAAGTCGCGGGCAGCGGTCAACGCCGCCCGGTCGACCAAGTCGCGCGGATCGCTGGTAAGCCATCACGCACTCCTCGTGTCCGGTCTCACTGTCTCCGGGATCTCACCGTGTGGTGGCCGACCATAGCCGTTCAGGTCTGCATCCCTTAGCTACGGGAGGTCACGATCCGGCCAACTGCTATACACGGAATCACCAGTTCGCGACGGAAATGACACGCACAGTGACAATTGGCCGAAACTTGTCCGCTGAACGGACGGATGACGGCAGTGAGCGGTCACACAGTTACTCGTACCGACGCCCTCGTCACCGTGCGGTCCACCCCGTACCAACCGGCCTCGAAGTCCTGCCACCGCCGCAGTTCCACCCGGGACTCCGCGCCATCGCGCGCCACCGTCCGGCGCAGCCGCTCGGCCGGATCGGGCAGATCGCACCAGACCAACACGGACAGTCGCGAAGCCACCGCCCGCCGCCCCGCCGAAACCCCCTCCACCAGCAGGATTCCGACGGGCTCGACGTCAATCCAGTCCCCCGGCTCCGGCACCCCGTTCACCCAGCGTATCCGCCGGTACCGCCCCGCCCGCCCCACCGACAACGGCTTGAGCACCCCGTCGACTAATCGCGGCCACCAGCCAACCGGATCGTCCCAAGTGGCGAAGTCATCGGTCGGCACCAAAGCCGCGCCCGGCAACCGCCCCACCAACCGCCGGGCGAACGTACTCTTCCCCGACCCCGACGGCCCCTCCACCGCCACCAACCGCACCCGCCCCAACCGCGCGGGCGCCGCCTCGACCAGCCGAACAACCCCATCGACCACACTGTTCACCCACCCAGTCTGATCGCCCCCCGACCCGGTCGCCTCCCCCGCCACACGTTGCCCACCAACCTTTCACCCATCCCGGTTGCGATCCCCCAGGCGTGATCGCCCTTGCGGTTCCGCTCCCGAATGCCCTGGCCTGGCCGCCATCCGGTGGTGTTCCGGCCGCCTGCCTGTGCGGTCTCCGCCTGACTTTTCCGCTGCCGCTGCTGTGTTTTCCCGGCTTCCGGCCCGCGTGGTTCTCCGGTGGGTGCGGTTTCCCGGCCTCCGCCAGATATCTCTTGTGGCACAACCATTCGCGCCGCACCCGCTGACCACGGGCAGCAACCTCTCAACCTGACCAGCGGCAAACCCAGTCCCACCAACCAAAGCCACCACCATCCCGGCGGCTCCGCCCCAAGCCCAAGCCCAAGCCCAAGCCCAAGCCCAAGCCCAAGCCCAAGCCCAAGCCCAAGCCCAAGCCCAAGCCCAAGCCCAAGCCCAAGCCCAA
>NZ_AXWW01000028.1 GCF_000482865.1 Actinokineospora inagensis DSM 44258
AAGCCGACACGACTCGCACTGCCTGAGAGAATCCGGAATGCTGGATGACCGTGACGTGACCGCCTGGATGGGCGACAAGGGCTATGTCGGCACCGGGATGCTGACACCGATCAGGAAACCCAAACACCGCGACCTGCTCGACTGGGAGAAGGACTTCAACCACCACCACAACAAGAAGCGAGTCATCGTCGAACACGCCATCGCCAACCTCAAAACCTGGCGCATCCTCCACACCGACTACCGACGCCCCATCGACACCTTCGCCACCACCATCTCCGCAGTCCTCGGCCTACAGTTCTACAGGCAAGCGTGAATAACCCTCACAGCCTAAACGGCCCCACCGACAGTCCCCACCACCCCGCCACCCCGCCACCGACAGCCGCCAAGCAACAACCCTCACCCCCCAAACACAATAAACGGCAAGATCAACCACCCCAACGCGATCCCCCCCGCCACCCCCACCGCGACCCACCGCCACGTCGGTACCTTCCGCGCCAACCACACCGACGGCAGCAACCCCGCACTGACCACCAGATTCGACGCCACCGCCAACAACGGTGTCGTCTCGTAGAGCGTCGCCGCCAATGTCACCACGGCGAACAGCACCAGCGCGCCGGTGAACGCCGCCACGACCAGCCCCACCCCCCACGGCGTGGGCTCGTCTGGAACAACAGGCGCGACGGTCTCGGTCGGCTGCACGGTGGTCACCTCTCCAGTGAGCGGATCCTCGTACTGCACCGAGGTTCCCATGACGTTCGCGACGCGTTCGGCGAGTTGGTGCCCTCGTCGGTTGACCAGCTCCACCGCCGCGGCGTCCTCGCTGCGGCGGACGGCCGCCACAACCTTCGCCCACTCGTGCAGGGCGGTGGCGAGATCACCGCCCAAGGCGAGCGAGTGCGGATCGACCTCAAGATCGTCATCCGCCAGGACGGCGCGGTCAGCGGTGGCACGCAGGCGCATCGGTGCCCCTCTCGGCGAGCGCGTAGAAGGCGACCGCGGCGGCGGTGGCCACGTTGAGCGAGTCGACGCCGCGGGACATCGGGATGCACACCGCGGTGTCGGCGGCGGCGATGGCCTCGGGGGTGAGGCCGGGGCCTTCTGACCCCAACAACACCGCCACCCGTTCGTCCGCGCCGACAGCCTCGGACAGCGGTACCGCGTCCGCAGCCGGGGTGAGCGCGAGGACGCGGAAGCCGCTGTCGCGCAACCACTTCAGGCCGTCCGGCCAGGGTTCGACTGCGGTGAACGGGATGGCGAGCACGTGCCCCATGGAGACCCGGACGCTGCGCCGGTAGAGCGGGTCGCTGCAGCCCGGTCCGAGGAGCACTCCGTCGACGCCGAGGGCGGCGGCGTTGCGGAACAGGGCGCCCAGGTTCTCGTGGTCGCCGACGCCTTCCAGGACGGCCAGGGTCCGGGCTTTCCCGGTCAACGACGCCAGTTCCGGTGCGGGTGCCCGATCGGCGGTGGCCAGCACACCACGATTCAGGTGGAATCCGACGACGGCGGCCATGACCTCCGCACTGGCCACGTACGCCGGTACGTCCAATTCGGCGATTTCCTCGGCGAGCGAGTCGATTCGGCGGGCGACGCCGAGCAGGGCGCGCACCGGGTACGGCGAGGCGAGGAGGCGTCGCACCACCACGACACCCTCCGCGACGACCAGTCCACGGCCGCCTGGGCGGTCCGGACGGCGGTCGGCGGTCGACAGGTCGCGGAAGTCGTCCAGCCGTGGATCCGCCGGGTCGCTCACCTCGATCACCTGCGCCACGGGGGCAGTCTCGCACGCCTGCGGCGAACGGGTAGCCCGGTCGCCCCCTGCTCGCTCTGTGTCACGGAGCGATAACGCACTGCACCAGTTTGGGCGCTAGCCCGACCGGGTTGGCTGTGCGAACGTTGGCTCCCCGCGCGTGTGCCGGACGCGAAATCCGGCCAGACGGGAGGGCGGCATGGGGCAGGACGTACGCATCGACGCTTTCAGCCGAGAACACCGGCAACGCTACCGCCAGAAGGTGCGCCGGTGCCTGGACGCGCTGGAGCGCATGCTGGCCGAGGGTGGTTTCGCCGACGAGCACCCGAGAATGGGCCTGGAGATAGAACTGAACCTGGTCGACGACGCGCTGGCGCCCGCCATGCTCAACCGCACGGTCCTGGAGAAGATCGACGACCCGTGCTACACGACCGAACTCGGGCAGCACAACCTGGAGCTCAACGTGCGGCCGCGGCCGCTGCGCGACGAGCAGTCCACCGACCTGGAAGCCGAACTGCGGCACTCGTTGGCCACCGCCGGGCACAAGGCGCAGGACGCGGGCGCCACCCTGGTGATGATCGGCGCGCTGCCCACCTTGCGCGGTGAGCACTTCGACGTGAAGTGGATCACCCAGAACCCGCGCTACCGCCAGCTCAACGACCAGATCTTCGCGCTGCGCGGCGAGGAACTGCTGCTGCACATGGAGGGCGTCCCGCTGCCCGGCCAGCGCGCGGAGCGGTTGCGGTGCCTGCAGGACTCCATCGTGGCCGAGGCGGCGTGCACGTCGGCGCAACTGCACCTGCAGGTGGCGCCGGACAAGTTCGCCGCCAACTGGAACGCCGCGCAGTGCCTGGCCGGGGTGCAGGTGGCGATCGCGGCCAACTCGCCGTTCCTGCTGCGCAAGGCGCTCTGGCACGAGACCCGCATCCCGCTGTTCCTGCAGGCGACCGACACCCGCCCGCAGGAGCTGAAGAACCAGGGGGTGCGGCCGCGGGTGTGGTTCGGCGAGCGCTGGATCACCTCGATCTTCGACCTGTTCGAGGAGAACGTCCGCTACTTCCCCGGGTTGCTGCCGGAGGTCGACGACGAGGACCCGTTCGAGGCCCTGGATTCCGGCCGCGCGCCGCGGCTGGCCGAGCTGCGGCTGCACAACGGCACCATCTGGCGGTGGAACCGCCCGGTGTACGACGTGGCCGACGACGTCCCGCACCTGCGGGTGGAGAACCGGGTGCTGCCCGCCGGTCCCACTGTGGTCGACCTGATCGCGAACGCGGCCTTCTTCTACGGCGCGCAGCGGGCGCTGACCGCCGAAGACCGTCCACTGTGGACCAAGATGTCCTTCCAGGCCGCCGAGGAGAACCTGCACGCGGGTGCCCGGCACGCCTTCGACGCCCAGCTCTACTGGCCCGGCATCGGCTGGATCCCGCCGGACGAACTGGTCCTGCGCCGCCTGCTGCCGATGGCACACGAGGGCCTGCGCGATTGCGGCGTGTCCGACGAGTCCCGCGAGCGCTACCTCGGCGTCATCGAGGCCCGCTGCGTCGCCCGGCGAACCGGCTCCACCTGGCAACGCGAGACTGTCGCCACCCTGGAGTCCCGCGGCCTCGACCGGGACGCCGCACTCGTCGGCATGCTCCGCCGCTACATCGAACTCAGCGACGCCGGTGACCCGGTTCACACCTGGCCGGTGTGAGGGCCGGTCCCACGACCAGGGCTACTGCCAGTATGTTGCAAGTAGTACCGACTGGCATCAAGGAGCGCAGGTGGCTCAGTACGTCCTGCCCGAACTCGACTACGACTACGGGCAACTCGAGCCGGTGATCATCGGCGACATCAACGAACTCCACCACGGCAAGCACCACGCGGCCTACGTCAAGGGCACCAACGACACCCTGGACAAGATCGAGGAGGCCAGGGACAAGGGCGACTTCGGCTCGATCGTCGGCCTGGAGACCACGCTGGCGTTCAACCTGGCCGGGCACACCCTGCACACCCAGTGGTGGGAGAACCTGAGCCCGGACGGCGGCGACAAGCCGACCGGTGAGCTGGCGGCGGCCGTCGACGAGCACTTCGGCTCGTTCGACAAGCTCCGCGCCCAGCTCAACGCGGTCTCCGGCACCATCCAGGGCTCCGGCTGGGGCGTGCTGGCGTGGGACCCGCTCGGCTCCCGGCTGATCACCCAACAGCTCAAGGACCACCACTCGAACCTGTCGATCGCCAGCACGCCGCTGCTGGTGTTCGACACTTGGGAGCACGCGTACTACCTGCAGTACAAGAACGTGAAGACCGACTACATCGACCGGCTCTGGAACATCGTGAACTGGGCCGACGTGGCCGCGCGGTTCGACGCGGCGCGCGCCGGGGTCAACGGGTTGCGACCCCCGGCTCCGACGGCCTGACCGGCCCCGCGAACACCCGGCAGGATGCTCCGACAAGCTCCCGCCGGATGCGCGAGACCCCCGCACCGGACGCTTGGTGCGGGGGTCTCGCTGTTCCCGAACTGACTGCCGCTCCCACCACGAAGCGGTTGAGAGTTAGGTTAGCCTAACCTCTGTCACGAGGCAAGAGGGGACTTCGGGCCGCCGCGCGCGTACCCGGGGCGGCGCAGCAACAACCGGCCCCAGCCGGTGACCGGCCGCTGGATGCCGCCGCGGCGGAACAGGACCAGACCGCTGACGACCGCGGTCAGCGCGGCGATGGCACCGCCGACGACGAACGGGGACCGGCCGCCCCACTCGTCGGCCATCCAGCCGACCATCGGGGCGCCCAGCGGGTTGCCGCCGACGAAGACCAGCATGTAGAGGCCCATCACCCGGCCGCGCATCTCCGGGGCGACGGAGAGTTGGACGGTGGAGTTCGCCGTGGTCATGAAGGTCATCAGGCACAGGCCGACCGGGATCAGCGCGACCGCGAACGACGCGTACGTCGGCATGAACCCGACCAGCACCTCGAGCAGGCCGAACGCCAGCGCCGAGCCGAGCAGCAACCGGGTCCGCGGCTTGCCCCGCGAACTGCGCCGCACCGCCCACAGCGCCCCGGCCAGCGTGCCGATCGCCAGGGTCGTGGACAGCAGGCCGTACCCGTCGGCGTTCCGCCCGAACACGTTGGCGGCGACGACGGCCAGGGTCACGAAGAAGGTCATGCCGAAGGTGCTGACGAAGAACACCAGCACCATGACGGTCAGGATGTCCTTGCGCCCCCAGACATAACGCAGCCCCTCCAGCAGTTGCCCCTTGGCGCGCGGGACCTTCGGGCCGAGGATGAGCTTGGCCGGGTCCATCAGCAGCAGGCCCGCGATCACCGCGACGGTGAACAGGGCGTTGCCGAGGAACAGCCAACCGGTCCCGACCAGGGTGATCATCACGCCCGCGATGGCCGGGCCGACGATGCGGGCCAGGTTGAAGCTGGTCGAGTTCAGCGCGACCGCGTTGGCCACCTGGGCCCGGCCGACGATCTCGGCCACGAAGGACTGCCGCACCGGGACCTCGACCGCGGAGAACGTGCCGAGCACGAAGCACAGCACGTACACGTGCCACACCTGCACGACCCCGGTCACGTCGAGCAGCCCGAGCACCAGCGCGCAGCAGGCCAGGCCCGCCTGCACCGCCACCAGCAGCTTGCGCTTGTCCAGCCGGTCGGCCAGGACACCGGCCCACAGCGAGAACAGCAGCGTGGGCAGGAACTGCAGCGCGGCGGCGATCCCCAGCGCCACCGGGTTGTTGTGGGACAGGACGAGCACCAGCCAGTCCTGCGCGATGCGCTGCATCCAGGTGCCCACGTTGGACACGACCTGGCCGGTCGCGAACAGCCGGTAGTTGCGGACCTTCAGCGAGGAGAACATGCCCGGCTTCGGGTCCACAGTGGACTTCGGTTCGGCGCTCGACACCGGGGCAGGGCTGTGCCGTCGCCGCGGGGGTGTCGAGGGAGTGAGTTGGGTCTGCTCTCGGGTACCACCCGCGTGTGTCGGCATCTAGTTCTGGTTCCCCGCCATCCTGTCGATGATGTCGGCGGCGCGGGCGAGGACCGCCCTGTCCTCGTCGTCCAGCTCCGCCAACCGCTTGTCCAGCCACGCCTCCCTGGCGGAGATGTCCGCCTCGATGTAGGCCCGGCCGTCGTCGGTCAACGCGACGATGGCCTGCCTGCCGTCGCTCGGGTGCGGGCTCCGGCTCGCGTACCCCAGTTCCTCCAGCGCCGCGATGACCCGCGTCATCGACGGCGGCTGGACCCCTTCCTTGGCGGCCAACTCGCCCGGCGTCAACGGCCCGCACTTGTGCAGGCAGGACAGCGCCGAGATCTGGGTCAGGGTGACCGACGAGTTGGTCCGCTGCGCCCGCAGCCGCCGGTTGAGCCGCACCACCGCCAGCCGCAACCGGCTGGTCAGCGCGCGCTCAGCGGACTCGGACACAATGGTTAGCATACCTCACTAATATGTCGGCGGGCCACGAACTCACGCCGACATCACACGACGCGGTAAAGTTGATCTATGCAGGTTCGCCGCGCCCGCCCCGGGGACGGCTCCGGCATGGCCCGCGTCCACGTCGCCGCCTGGCGCGTCGGCTACCGCGGCATCATGGGCGACGACCGGTTGGCGAACCTCTCCGAACGCGCCTTCGCCCGACGGTGGGAGACGATCGTCACATCCCCGTCCGAGGCCAGGACCTTCGTCGCCGACCACGACGGCACCATCGTCGGCATCGCCACCGCCGGACCACCCCGCCACCCGGCACCCCCGGGCGCGGGCGAGGTCCGCATGGTCAACGTGCACCCCGACCACTGGCGCACCGGCGCGGGCACCGCCCTGCTCACCCGCTGCCTCGACGAACTCCGCCTACTCGGCCACACCAACGCCTACCTGTGGGTCGCCGAAGGCAACACCCGCGCCACCACCTTCTACACCCACCACGGCTGGACCCCCACCGGCGAAACCCTCGACGACGACCGCGAAACCCCACCCCTACGCGAACTCCGCTACACCCTCGACCTCTAGCAACCACGCCCGCACCTGGCTGCTCGCCGAAACGCCCAAGTACGCCCACGAGGCCGTTCCGACGCCTTGCCAGGAACACCGCCGACCCAGCAGCGAAATCAGCGACAAACTCGAAACGCCGACACAGCGACTCCATCACAGCGAATGAAAACTCGCGGCACCAACCTTGACTTCAGCACCGCCCTTGGCCAAGCCGGACCCCTCCCACCCGGGGCCACGGGGCCCCATTCCTGACCGTATCGCGAACTGCGGCTTGTCAAGAGGACCAGCCGGCTGCCTGTGGATGAGTGAGTCCGTTGTGGATGAAAGCGCTCGTGCCGGGGCGTTGACTCGGTGCCGGCATTGGCTCGGTGAAGCCGCAGGCAAGCGGTCCTCGCGCGGAACAACGTCAACGCGTGGCGTCGAGTGGTGGGCCGAACCAGGTGTGAAGTGCGTGCTGCAGGGGCGGGGCGGTCGGGGAGGCGGTCCAGGCGATGTGGGCGTCGGGGCGGAGGAGGAGGGCTGGGGCGGGGGGTACGGGCGTGGTGGCGGTGTGGATGTCGACTCGGTCGCGCCAGGGGTGGGCCATGGCGCGGAGGGCAGGGGTGTCCGCGAGGTCGAGGAGCACGGGCCCGGCCGGGCGCATGAGGGTGGCGACCGTCGTGGGGCCGGTGGCGGTGTGCAGGGGGAGATCGGGGGCGAAGGTGCCGGTCAGGGGGTGGTTGTCGTCGGTTGGGTGGCGGAGGTCGGTGCCCGCCATGATGGCGCCGAGGCGGTGGAGGGGTTGGGGGTCGGTGAGGAGTTCGAGGAAGAGGGTGCGCAGCGCCTGGCCTGCGGCGTCGTGGGTGCGGCGGAGGGCGACCTGGGCCTGGCTGTGCAGCATGGCGCGGGTACCGGCGTGGTGGCGTTCGCCGTGGTAGGTGTCCAGGAGGTCGGTCGGGGCCCAGCCGTGGACGGTGGCGGCGAGTTTCCAGGCGAGGTTCGCCGCGTCGAGCATTCCGGCGTTGAGGCCGATGCCGGTGGTGGGGAATTGGTGGGCGGCGTCGCCAGCGAGGAAGACGCGGCCCGCGCGGTAGCTCGGGGCTTGGCGGGACTGGGATTGGTAGCGGGACAGCCGGATGGGATCTTTCAGCGGGATTTCGGTGCCGAGGACGCGGCGGATGCTGTGCTGGAACTCGGTGAGGGTCATCGGGGTGTCGTCGTATTCGGTGGGTTCGTCTTCGGCGGTGGAGATCAGCGTGACGCCGGGGGCGAGGTGGCCGAAACCGAAAAGACCAGTGTCCGTACGGGTGAAAGTGCCGCTGGTCAGACCGGGAACCTCGACGTCGTAGGCGAATTGGCCGAGTCGGTTGACCTCCGGATACGTGGTGCCGGGGAACGTGATTCCGGCGAGTTCCCTGATTCGGCTGCGGCCGCCGTCACAGCCGACGAGGTAGCGAGCGGTGACCTGGTACGTGCCGACGTCCACGGTGACCCCGGCGTCATCCTGCACGAACCCGACCACCTCGTGTCCGCGTCGGATCTCGGCGCCGAGTTCGCGCGCGTGTTCGTCGAGCAGTGTCTCCAGGCGCGGTTGCGGAATTGTCACACCGCGCAGCGGTGGGTCCGCCAGGGACGAGAAGTCGACGTGGACATCACCGAACGGGTACCGGGGCGCCGGATGGGTGGCGCCGCCCTCCGCTTCAATTCGGTCCAGCAAACCCCGGTAGCGCAAGAGTTCCAGGATTTGACCCGCGATGCCGTTGGCTTTCGGGACCGCCCACACCGCGGGCTGCCGTTCCAGAACGAGCACGTGCACGCCCGCCAAACGCAATTCGGCTGCCAGCATCAATCCGGTCGGCCCTGCGCCAGCCACGACGACGTCCGCGTCCATTCCGCCCCCAATTCCTCGAATGTCGACCACGGGCGTGGATTCTGCGGTACGACCGGGGTCTTGCCGCAAGCCCCCCGGTGCGCTATACGTTGACAATGGCGGCGTGGGATAGCCTGGCCCCATGTCCGGTCCGACTGAACCAGCGTTGCGCCCACCCCCGCCGCTCCCGCCGCGGCTGTTGGCGATGGGGCCGATCGTCTACACCGGAACCGCCGCCTGGTTCGTGGTCGGCGTGGTCCTGGCCGTCGCTGGTGTTCCGGCGATCTGGACGTGGACGGCGTTGGCGGGCGGCGGACTGGGCGTCATCGGCGCGCTGATCATGGTGTGGCAGCGCAACGCCGGGCGGCGCGGGTCGAAGGCAGCGCAGCGCGTGGATTAAGTCACATAATGCGCTGGTTCCTCGATCAGGGCGGTGAAGGTGTGCCGGTCGGGCCAGCAGTCGGTGGTCCAGGCCAGCGCGCGGGCCAGCGCCTCGGGGGTGTCCTCGCAGTGCACGACCCCGTCGAGGACCCACCAGGGGACGTTGTGGTCGCCGGTGGGGGTGCGGACCACCAGTTTGTCGTGCACGAGCAGGCTGCCCGCCGGGATGGGGACGTCGAGGAGCTCGCAGGCCGCGGCGACGGCGCCCAGGTCCGACCAGGGCACCGGGTCGGCGGCGGAGACGATCTCGCCGCCGGTCTCCTCGGTGGCCAGTGGCAGGTCGAGCAGTTCGGCGAGCGGTTCGGCCAGCGCGAAGTCGGGGCCCGCGGCGATGACTTGGTCCTCGCTCAGCACGGTCAGCAGCCAGGGCGCGTCGAGGACGGCGCAGTCGGCGGCGACGGTGCCCGCGAGGGTGCGGGTGGTCTCGGGGAGGCGGACCTCGGTGGGGTCGAACAGCTCGTCGGCGACGGCCTCGGCGAGCGCGGCGTGGGTGCGCAGGACAGCGCCCGGGTGCAAGCCGCGGTCCGGGTCGCCCAAGCGCAGCAGCAGGTCTTCCGCGTCGTCGGCGTTGTCGACCCGCAGGCCGGTGCGCACCCCGATGGCGGCGAGGACCCGGGGATCGACGCCGACGTCGGGCACGACGTCGTAGAGGCCCGCGAGGTCGTCGGCGTCGGGCAGGCGCCAGTCGGCGGGGGCGGCACCGGCGATGACGGCGTTGCGGGCGATCCACCAGCCGGTGTAGCCGTCCGGTTCCAGCAGCGCCCGCCAGGTGTCCGGTTCGGCGGCGAGCAGGGCGAGCGCGCGCGGCCACGCGTCGTCGGTGACCAGGTCGAGGTCGCGGACGGCGAGGACCCGGGCGGGCGGCTCCGGCTGGGCGTCCCACCACTCGGCCTCGTCGGCGAGGCCGTGGTCCGGGCCGGTCGGGGCCTCGTCGGCGACCAGGGCGAACGCGTCGAGCACGCCGACGGCGGAGAGGACGTGGTCGGGCCATTCGGCGGCGACCTCGGGGGACAACGCGCCGATCGGGGCGTCCTCGTCGAGGACGTCCAGCAGCGGTGACCCGGGCAGCGCGAGTTCGTCCGCGCGCCGCCAGTCGCCCACGGAGTCCTTGAGGGCCAAGGCGCCCAGCCAGGGCCGCTCGCCGGTGCGCACGCCGGCGTCGCGGACCAGGCGGAGCACCACCGAGACCAGGCCGGTGATGTCCACTCCGGACTCGACGTCGTCCAGGCTGCGTTCCACGGCGTCCTGCAGGCCGCCCGCGTCGAGCAGGTCGACCGGGCCGCCGCGGTGCGCGCCGAGCCGTTCCAGGACGGGGTGCGCGGCCTCGGCGTGCACGACGTGCAGGACGCCGACCTCGGCGTGCGAGAGCAGTTCCAGCAGTTCGGCGTCCTCGACGAGGACCACACCGCGCGGACCGGGCAGGGTGCGGCCGTCGGCGAGCGGGACCGGGAGGCCGCCGAGTTCCATCCGGGCGGTGCCGTCGGTGTCCACGACGGGGGCGAGCGCGGTGTAGAGCCGGTGCCACCACTCCGGCGGGCGAGCCCGGCCGGTGATCATCTCGACCACCTCGGACAGGCCGAGACCGCGGACGTCGAGAGCGGTGAGCGCACCCGCGTGCCGCTGGGCGGACAGCCACCCGGCGGCGAGGTCCGGGACGATCTCGGCGAGCAGGTCGGCGAGCCCGTCGGCCTCGACGGCGAGGACCTCGGCGCGGGCGGGGGCGAGGTCGTCGCCGTCGGCGGCGGGCAGCCAGGTGGCCTGGCGCAGGGCCGACACGAGCAGGTCGCGCAGCCGGTCGTCGACCTCGGACAGCGGGAAGCCGACGAGCGGGACCAGCGCGGTGCGGTGCTCGGCCGGGATCAGCCGGACCAGTTCGGGGTAGGCGGCCGCGGCGGCGGCGAGGACGGCCTCGGCGGCGGGGCCGGAGTGCAGGCGGCGCCGGGTCGGTTCGATGGGCAGCGTCGCGACGAGCCGGGCGGGCAGCGAAAGCCGCTCGTCGGTGGGGGTGGGGGCGTGCAGGACGTCGTCGCCGAGGGGCAGCGGGAGCCCGTCGGCGTCGACCCGAGCGGCCCAGCAGACCGTCCACTCGCGACGTTCGCGGGCCTCGACCCCCAGGTTCGCCACCAGGTCGTCGGCGAGGGTGCCGTGGACGCGGTGCACCAGCCAGGACACGACGCCGTCCGGACCGTGGACCTCGACTCGGGCGCCGTTCTCGACCCGCCACCACGCCTGGTCGCCGATCTCGATCCGGTCAAGACCGGGGAGGGCGAGGAGGAGGTCGGCGGCTTGAGCGGCGAAATCGGCCAGCAGCCTCTTACCGTTGACGTCGCCGCGCAGCGGTAGCCGTACCTCGGTCGCGAACCCGACGGGGACCTCGGTCTCGGTAGGCCACACCATGCGCAGGACCGGTACACGCCCACCGCGTTCGGCGGCCTTGGCGGCGAGGTCGGGGTGATCGGCGATGGCGGCACGGGTGTCTTCAGCGGAGAACGCAACACCGCCGTTCGCGGACAAGACTGTCGGAGCGTCTGTGACGGCGAGCACGGCGGCGAAACCCACGCCGAACTGACCCACCCCCTGCGCCGGGCTCTTGGCCGACGCCCGTAAGGACGCGAGCGCGGCGACCCCGTCGGCGTCGAGCGGGCGACCGGTGTTGGCGGCGCGCAGCTCACCGTCCACAAGGGACACCCGGAGCGTGCCGGTGCCCTCGGCGGCGTCGGCGGCGTTCTGCGCCAACTCGACCAGCAGCCGGTCCCGGTATCCGCCGAGGTAGAGGTCTTCCTCGGCGTTGGCGTCCTCGCGGAACCGGGTCGGCGAGGTCGTCCAGGCGCTGAGCACGGCCGCACGCAGCGCGGCGGTGCCGAACGGGTCGGCGGCGCTCACTCGGCCGGGTCGGACTCGGGCTGGCCGGACGGCTCGCCTGCCACCTCGCTCTGGACCAGCGCGTCGACGGCCTGCTCGACCGACTCAGCGCTCAGTTCGTTGCTCTCGACGTCCAACTGGGCGTCGTCGTAGATGAGGTCGGCCACCAAGACCGGCGACACCTGCTCGACATCGGCCTCGGAGTGCGCGCCGCAGCCGTACGCGGCGTGGACGGCGCGACCGTCCGCGGGCGCGATCTCATTGCCACACACACCGAAAGCAGCCCCCAACGAGCCTGCTACCGGCAGATAGAACCCGCACGTGCCACAGGACGCGGGGGCGCCGCGGGCCATGTCCGCGTTGGGGCCGAACTCGCCGAGCTGCCACCGGTCGGCGGCGTCGAGGCGACCGAACCGGGACAGCACCCGGATCCGGCCGAGCCCGACCTCCACGGCCAGCTCCTCGACCGCGGGGTCGTCGGACTGGGCGTAGCCGGGCACCAGGCGCGGGTCGTCCGGGGCGGTCGGCAGCAGGTCGCCGACGCCGAGGTCACCCGCGCGGACCCGGTCCTGCCAGGGCACCCACGCCGGGGCGACCAGGGCGTCCGGGCCGGGCAGCAGCGCGACCTCGCTGACGGTCACGGTGTCGTCCGGTCCGGCGCTGGCGACGGTCACCGCCCACCGCCAACCGCGGTAGCCGGGCTTGTCCGCGTCGAACAGGTGCGTCGCCGACGCCGAGTCCTCGGCCCGCACCTCGACGTGCGCGCCGACCTCGGCCCCGGCCTGGTCGCGCGCGGCGGCGCGCGCGAACTCGACCGCGGCGATCAACGCGGGGTCGGTCACGGCTTCTGGTGCTGGGGTCGAGGTCATCACCGGTGATTGTGCCCCACGCCCGAAGCGGGTGATACAGCCGTGTCACGCTTGCGGGGTGCTCGCCCGCCTGACCGCCGTCGTCGCCGCCGTCACCTGCCTGGCCGCGGGGTGCGCGGGCGGGCAGGCGCCACCCGCGCCGACCGGCCAGGACGTGGTCCGGCTCAGGCCGACCGTGCTCGCCGAGATCCCGCACGACCGGGACGCTTTCACCCAGGGCCTGGAGATCGCCGACGGCGTCCTCTACGAGGGCACCGGGCTGCGCGGCCACTCGGAGGTGCGGGCCACCGACCCGGCGACCGGGGCGGTCCGGCAGCGGGTAACCCTGTCGAGTGATCTGTTCGGCGAGGGCATCACCGTGGTGGGTGATCGGATCTGGCAGATCACCTGGCAGGAGGGTGTGGCCATCGAGCGCGACCGGAACACCCTCGCCGAACGCCGCCGGGTCGCCTACCAGGGTGAGGGCTGGGGCCTCTGCCACGACGACAAGCGCCTCGTGATGAGCGACGGCACCGACAAGCTCACCTTCCGCGACCCGCGGACGTTCGCGGCGACCGGCGAGGTCCACGTGCACGACGCGAACGGCCCGATGACCATGCTCAACGAGCTCGAATGCGTCGGCGGCGCGGTCTACGCGAACGTGTGGCAGACCGACCGGATCGTCCGGATCGACCCCGGGTCGGGCGCGGTGACCGCCGTCGTCGACCTGACCGGGCTGTTGCCGGAGGCCGACCGCGCCAACGCGGACGTGCTCAACGGTATCGCCGCGGTCCCCGGGACCGATGAGTTCCTCGTGACCGGCAAGTTGTGGCCCAAGTTGTTCCGAGTCCGGTTCGCGACCGCGGGCTAACCGGCCGAGACTGTCCACCTGGCCCGGTCAACCACCCCCAGAACAGGCCGCCATACGGCAGGATGGACTCGTGATTCGCAACCCCGCTGATCAGCCACCGTCCGGCCGCCGCTCGGGCCGGAAGGCGAAGCGGGGCTGGACCGATGTCCGGCAACCGAGCTGGCGCGAGCAGGAGCCCCCCACCGGGGGCATCCCCCGGCAGAACCCGCCGCTGCCCCCGCACGCCCCGCACCGGCGCGACCCGCTGGCCCAGCCGCCGCGCACCCGGCCGCTGGAGCAGCCCGAGGAACCCCGGTACGAGACCTACGGCGACCGCGACCCCGACCGCTACGGCCGCCGCGAGCCCGACCGCCCGTTCCGCGACCACCCCGCCTACCGCGACTCGCGCGACTACCGGCGCGACGACCCCGACCACGGTGATCGCCGCGACGACCGGAATTACCGCGATCCGCGAGATCACCGTGAACCCCGAGATCCCCGTGATCATGGCGACGACCGGGACTACCGGGACGATCGCGGGTACGACCGGGACGAGCACCGCCGTGACCCCGGTGCGGAACCCGCGACGGAACTGGCGCGTCGGGACGGCCCGCCCGCCGGGTACCCGAAGAAGCTGACCGTGACCCGGGTCGCCGCCATCCGCGGCAAGCAGTTGACCGCGCAGGCGATGACCGCGTTCCGTAGGGCCGCGAACGCCGACGGTGCCGACAAGTCCGGCCTGACCTCGCTCACCTACGCCACGATGCTCAACTACGCCGGTGACGCGGCGATGGCGGTGGCGCTGGCGAACACGCTGTTCTTCTCCGCGGCCAGCGGCGAGAGCAAGGGCAAGGTGGCGCTCTACCTGCTGATCACGGTGGCCCCGTTCGCGCTGCTGGCGCCGGTCATCGGGCCGATGCTGGACCGGTTGCAGCGCGGCCGCAGGCTCGCCATGTGCGCGGCGTCGGCCGGTCAGGCGCTGATGTGCGTGATCATGGCGATCCACTTCAACGACTGGATGCTCTACCCGGCGGCGCTGGGGAAGATGGTGCTGTCCAAGTCGTTCACCGTGCTGAAGGCGGCGATCACGCCGAGAGTCCTGCCGCCGGAGATCACCCTGGCCAAGACCAACGCCCGGTTGACCGTGTTCGGGCTCGCCGCGGGCGCGGGCGGGGGCGCGGTCGCGGCGCTGTTCGCGAACATCTTCGACTCCCCGGGCGCGCTGTGGTTCACGGTGGTGATCAGCGTCGTCGGGGCGGTGCAGGCGCTGCGCATCCCGGCGTGGGTGGAGGTCACCGAGGGCGAGGTGCCCGCGTCGATCAGCGCCCGGATGCCGCTGCCGACGACGCGGCGGCAACCGATGGGTCGGCACGTCGTCGTCTCGCTGTGGGGCAACGGCACGATCCGGGTACTCACCGGGTTCCTGATGATGTTCGCCGCGTTCGCCGTGCGCGCGCAGAACGAGGCCGCGCCGGTCCAGCAGTTGTTGCTGCTGGGGCTCATCGCGGGCGCGGCGGGCCTGGGCAGCTTCGCGGGCAACGCCGTCGGCGCGCGTGTCCACATAGGTAATCACGAGCAGGTGGTGCTGGGCTGCGTGATCGCGGCGTTGGCGTCAACGATCGTGGCCACTCTTACCGCGGGCATCTTCGCGGCGACCATGGTGGGCTTGGTCGGCTCGGTCGCGAGCGCCCTGGCCAAGAACAGCCTCGACGCCGTCATCCAGGACGACCTGCCGGAGGAATCGCGGGCGTCCGCGTTCGGCCGGTCGGAGACGGTCCTGCAGCTCGGCTGGGTCCTCGGCGGCGCGGTCGGCGTGCTGCTCCCGCCGATCTGGTGGGTCGGTTTCCTCGTCGTCACGGTGCTGCTCGCCGTCGGGTTCGCGCAAACCGTGCTCACCCGCCGCGGCAGCACCCTGATCCCCGGCTTCGGCGGGCAACGCGCGGTCGACGGCGTCGCCGCCGCCCTGCGCCGGTTCCGCCCCGCACCACGCCCCATGCGCGACGACACGTAGGGTCGCGGCGTGCGCAAAGCCCTGACCGTCACACTCGCGGGTGCCGCAGTCGCCGTGGCCGGGTGCTCGGCACCGCCACCCCCCGAGGTGACCTTCTACACCGACGGCAACAGCGCCGCCGTCTCCCCGCGCCTGCTGTGCGAGATCGGCAAACCCACCTGCCTCGAAGACCCCGACGCGGTCGCCAACCTCAAGACCCGGCTCGGGCAGCCGGTGCAGATCTCGGTGTCCGAGAAGGTCGCCAGCACCCCGTGGGGGGTCGTGTTCTCCTACGTGGACGCCAACGGGCAACAGCAGGTGGCCAGCAGCCGGGCGATCTTCCCCAGCAGCGGGCAGCTCACCTACACGCTGAAACTGCCCGCCCCCACCGACCGCCTCATCTACGTCGAGGTCCGCAAGACCGAGGTCATCGACGGCAGCAAACTCGTCGACTCCGGCATCTGGGCGCTGAGCACCGAACTGCGGTCCTGACCACTGGCCACACGAGCAGTGACCCGTGCGGCCGGTCATGCCCGCACGGGTCACCTCGACGATCCGCCTACCCGCGTCGACCTACGGGTCGAGCTCCCTGGCCACCGCCCGCACGACCTCGGCGATGCGCTTGGTCACCTTGCGGTCCGGGTAGCGGCCGCGCTGCAGGTCGGGCTGGACGGTGGACTCCAGCATCTTGATCATGTCCTCGACCAGCCCGTGCAACTCCTCGGCA
The DNA here is from genome assembly GCF_000482865.1 of Actinokineospora inagensis DSM 44258. Taxonomy (GTDB): domain Bacteria; phylum Actinomycetota; class Actinomycetes; order Mycobacteriales; family Pseudonocardiaceae; genus Actinokineospora; species Actinokineospora inagensis. The sequence continues at coordinate 16,284 of NZ_AXWW01000028.1, forward strand.
GGCCTGCGCCGCGCCTCGACCACCGACGGCGGGGCGTCCACCAACCGCACCGACAGCGCCTGCGGCCCGCGACGCCCGTCGGCGACACCGAACTCGATCCGCTGGCCCGCCTTCAGCCCGGCCACCCCCGCGGGCAGCGCCGACGCGCGCACGTAGACGTCCTCGCCCCCGTCCTGCGTGACGAACCCGAAGCCCTTCGCCGAGTCGTACCACTTGACCTTGCCGGTCGGCACAATCCCACCGTTCCCTCATTCGTCCAGTCGCCCCGCGCAACACGTCCGCGCAAGACGAACGCGCCCCAGGGGTACCCGGGACGCGTCCCCTCAGCCTAAGCCAAACCAGGCACCTGCGGTTAGGTCGCCTCCGCCCCGCCCCCGCGTTACCTCCGCCTCTTCGCTGAGGGCGAAACGCACGGGACGCCTATCCTGTTCCCATGCCCGCCCAAACCCACCCGTCCCCCACCCTGCGCCTGGCATTCCTGCTGTTCGCGGTGGGCCTCACCGCCGTCGCCGCCATCTTCGTGCTGGCCGCGTTCAACCTGCACGCCCCCTGGCTCTGGCCCATCACCATGGCCTTCCCCACCGGCTTCGCCGTCGCCCTCCTCCACACCATCCGCCGCCGCTAACCCCTTACGCCACCCCCTCCGGGCGCAGCCCGGCCCCCACCCTTCCCGGGGGGCGTCCCCGGTGCCAGTCTACCGGTTCTGGCGGTGCGGAACAGGGGGGCGGCTGGACTGGGGATGGGTGGGGGGATTGTGGATAACTTGGCGCGCAGGTCGGGCGGGGTGTGGGGTGGGCTGGGTGGGGACTTCAGCCGAATGAGGTGATGGGGGTCGCGGGGGAGGTCGGCTCGGGTGACGGGCTGGGATGGCCTATGGGGTGGAGTGGCCTGCGGCGCAGGCAGTTGTGGGGGTGGCGCGCGCTGGTGAGGTGGCGCGGCGCGCTGGTGAAGGCAGAGGCGGGCGGCACAGCGGACGGCGTAGTCGTTGGCCAGGGGTCGAGTTGGCAAGGCAGCGATCAGAACCCACACGGCAAGCAAAAGGGCCGGCGTCGAAGACGCACGCCGGAAATGGGCACAAGCGCCCGAGAGCCGAGCCTCACACGGGCAGGCGGGACTGACAACCGGCAAAGGCGCACAGCGGCAGACAAAAGAACGCACTCGACGCGGCGGTCAACAACCAGGAGTGCGGCCGGGCGGTGAGCGGTCAGGGGGCCGGGACGATGCGGGAGCCCAGGGGGACCAGGGACACCGGGATCAGCTTGAAGTTCGCGATGCCGAGGGGGATGCCGATGATGGTGAGGCAGAGCAGGACGCCGGTGACGAGGTGGCCGATGGCGAGCCACCAGCCCGCGAAGATGATCCAGATGAGGTTGCCGATGGCGGAGGCGGCGCCCGCGTCGCGGCGGGGTTCGATGGTGCGGCCGAAGGGCCAGAGGGCGTAGTTGGCGATGCGGAACGACGCCAGGCCGAACGGGATGGTGATCACGAGGGCGCAGCAGATGATGCCCGCGATCAGGTAGCCGATCGCCATCCAGAGGCCGCAGAGGACGAGCCAGACGAGGTTCAGCAGCAGGCGCACGGTGTCCAGTTTGGCCCAACCCGGCCACGGGGGTGGAGGGATCGGGGCAGACGGTTGCAGGATGGTGACCCGAGCCACAGTGAGGGGTTGTCATGCCGTTGCCGAGTTACACGTCCGGGGTTTCCGCCGTACCGCTGCTCGGGGACACCATCGGCGGCAACCTTGATCGGACCGCGGCCGCGTTCCCGGATCGGGATGCCCTTGTCGAGAGCGCTACGGGCAGGCGGTGGACGTACCGGGAACTGGTGGCGGAGGTGAACTCGGTCGCGTTGGGGCTCACCCGGCTCGGGGTGGTCAAGGGTGACCGGGTGGGGATTTGGGCGCCGAACTGCGCGGAATGGGTGTTGACCCAGTACGCGACCGCGAAAATCGGGGCGATCCTGGTCAACATCAATCCGGCTTACCGGGTGCACGAACTCGGCTATGTGCTCAACCAGTCCGGTGTGCGGACGCTCGTCGCGGCACCCGCGTTCAAGACGTCGGACTACGCGGCGATGATCGAAGAGGTCCGGCCGCGGTGCCTGGCGCTGTTGGACGTCGTGCTCATCGGTACCGAGTCGTGGGACGCGCTCAGGGCGGGAACCGGGGAGCTGCCGGAGATCCCGCTGTCGCCGGACGACCCGATCAACATCCAGTACACCTCGGGGACGACCGGTTTTCCCAAGGGCGCCACGCTGTCGCACCACAACATCCTCAACAACGGCTATTTCGTCGGCGAGCTGTGCGGGTATACCGAACAAGACCGCATCTGCGTTCCGGTTCCTTTCTACCATTGCTTCGGAATGGTCATGGGAAATCTGGCAGGCACCTCGCACGGCGCTTGTCTGGTGATCCCCGCTCCGGGTTTCGATCCGAAAGCGACGCTCACGGCTGTTGCCGAGGAGAAATGCACCTCGCTCTACGGGGTGCCGACGATGTTCATCGCGATGTTGGCCTTGCCCGAGGTGGCCGAGCTGGACCTGGGGACGCTGCGGACCGGCATCATGGCGGGCTCGCCGTGTCCGGTTGAGGTCATGAAGCAGGTCATCGACCGGTTCGGGATGGCGGGGGTGACCATCTGCTACGGCATGACCGAGACGTCCCCGGTCTCCACGCAGACCCGCGCCGACGACGCGCTGGACCTGAGGGTGTCGACCGTCGGCAGGGTGCACCCGCACCTCGAGGTCAAAGTCATCGACCCCGACACCGGTTTAACCGTCCCCAGGGGCACTCCGGGCGAGTTCTGCACGCGGGGCTACTCGGTGATGCTGGGCTACTGGGACGAGCCGGACAAGACAGCGGAGGCCATCGACAGCGCGCGGTGGATGCACACGGGGGATCTCGCGGTCATGACCGACGACGGTTACCTCACCATCACCGGTCGTATCAAGGACGTGGTCATCCGCGGCGGCGAGAACATCTACCCGCGCGAGGTCGAGGAGTTCCTCTACACACACCCCGACATCCTTGACGCGCAAGTGATCGGTGTGCCCGACGAGCGCTACGGCGAGGAGTTGATGGCGTGGGTGCGGATGCGTGAAGGTGTTGCGCCCCTTGATGTCGACAGCGTCCGCGCGTTCTGCGACGGCAAGCTCGCGCACTACAAGATCCCCCGTTATGTGCACGTGGTCGACGAGTTCCCGATGACGGTGACCGGCAAGGTTCGCAAGGTCGAGATGCGCGAGGTGTCGGCCCGACTGCTCGGTCGCGCCCGACAGCACGGGTAACTTGGTGCCGTGGCTGGCTTGGCGGTCGGGTTCGACCTGGACATGACGTTGATCGATCCGCGGCCGGGGATGGCGGCGGCGATGGACGCGCTGGCGGCGGAGTCCGGTCTCACGCTGGACGGCGCGCACTTCGCCGCCAACCTGGGCCCGCCGTTGGACATGGTGCTGCGCGGGTTCGAGGCCCCGGAGGAACGCATCCCCGGCCTGGTCGACCGGTTCCGCGCGCTCTACCCGGAGATCGTCATCCCGTCGACGATCGCGTTGCCCGGGGCGGCCGACGCGCTCGCGGCGGTGCGCGCGGTGGGCGGCCGGACCCTGGTCATCACCGGGAAGTACGGCCCCAACGCCGCCAAGCACCTGGTCGCGCTGGGCTGGGAGGTGGACGTCCTGGTCGGTGAGCGCTGGTCGGCCGCCAAGGGCGAAACCCTGCTCGACCACGGCGCCACGGTCTTCGTCGGCGACCACGGCGGCGACATGGCGGGCGCCCGGGTGGCGGGCGCCCGGGTGGCGGGCGCGACCGCCGTCGGCGTCACCACCGGCCCGTACGACGAGGCGCGACTGCTGGCCGCGGGCGCGGATGTGGTGTTGGGCAGCCTCACCGAGTTCCCTGCCTGGCTGCAGTCCCACCTCGGGTGAACGCCGACCCGAGCACGTCTAGTCGATGTTGACGATCAGGCAGGGGCCGCCGACGAACAGGCCCGCGTCGATGCCCAGGGCCTTGCCGTTGGCGTAGCTGTGCGGGCCTTCGATCTGGGTTGGCAGGACGCCGATCTGGTCGGCGATGACGCTGTGCCCGTGCACCACCTGGCTACCGCCCAAAGTGGACAGCAGCAGGTCGGCGACCTGTTCCCCCTCCGGGCCGCGGAAGGCGTACCGGGTGGTCATCCGCCGCCACACCTCCCACCACTCGACCAGGTCGTCGGAGCGCAGGACGGTCTGGACACCGGCGTTGATGGCGTCGATGTCGGTGCCCCAGCCGAGGTACTCGGTCGTGTCGGAGTGCATCAGCAGGTGGTCGCCGACCAGGGCGACGACCGGGCGGGAGGTGAGCCACTCGACGTGGGCGTCGGTCAGCGACTCCTGGTCGGTGGCGATGCCGCCGTTCATCGCCCAACTGCGGGCGAAGCTGCGCTGGCCGTAGTCGGAGGGCACCTCCTCCTCGCCGAAGCGGTGCATGCCGAGCAGCAGGATCTCGTGGTTGCCGAGCAGCGTCTCGACCCGGCCGCCCGCCGCCTCCGCGCCCGCGGCGAGGGTGCGGACCAGGTCGATGACGCCGATGCCGTCCGGGCCGCGGTCGACGAAGTCGCCGAGGAACCACAGGTGGTCGGTGCCGCCCGCCCAGGCCCCGTCCTCGTCGGCCAGACCCACGGCGCGCAGGGCGTCGAGCAGCTCCGCGCGGTGACCGTGGATGTCACCGACCACGTAGGTCGACCGGGGGTCTTGCTCCACAGCGACGACGATAGGCGAGCGGCGGCGGCGACGCGCAGTGATCGCGCGACCACGCCGGTTCATCCCACGGCGGCTCATCGTGACCCCCTCGTCCGGGTTACGCCTCGGGGAACGGGTCGGCGGTGCGGCCGACCAGGTCGGCGACCGAGCCGATGACCCTGGTCGGTCGGTACGGGAACAGCTCGGCGGTGCGCTCCCCGGAGATCCCGGAGAGCACCAGGATGGTGTTCAGGCCCGCCTCCAGTCCGCTGCGCACGTCGGTGTCCATCCGGTCGCCGATCATCAGGGTGCTCTCCGAGTGCGCGCCGAGCCGCCGCAGCGCCGAGCGCATCATCAGCGGGTTGGGTTTGCCGACGTAGTAGGGGGCGCGGCCGGTGGCCCGCTCGATCAGCGCGGCCACCGCCCCGGTGGCGGGCAGCGAGCCCTCACGGCTGGGGCCGGTGGCGTCCGGGTTGGTGGCGATGAACCGGGCGCCCTCCTCGACCAGCCGGATGGCCCGGGTGATGGCGGTGAAGCTGTACGTGCGGGTCTCGCCGAGGACCACGTAGTCCGGGTCGCGGTCGGTGAGCACGTAGCCGATCTCGTGCAGCGCCGTGGTCAGCCCGGCCTCGCCGATGACGAACGCGGACCCGCCGGGGCGCTGGCTGTCCAGGAACCTGGCGGTGGCCAGCGCGGAGGTCCAGATGGCCGGCTCCGGCACGTCGAGGCCGGTGCGCAGCAGCCGGGCGCGCAGGTCGCGCGGGGTGTAGATGGAGTTGTTGGTCAGGACCAGGAACGGGGTGCCGGTCGTGGTCAGCTCCGCGATCAGCTCGTCCGCGCCGGGGATCAGGTGCTCCTCGTGCACCAGGACCCCGTCCATGTCCATCAGGTACGTCCACCGCCCGGTCATGGCGTGAGGCTACCCAGGGGTCTCCACGATGACCTGGGTCGCCTTGACCAAGGCGACCGCGAGGGTGCCCGGGACCAGGCCGAGCTCGCGGACGGCCTCGGTGCTCATCAGCGAGACCACCCGGTGCGGGCCGCACTGCAGCTCGACCTGGGCCATGACCTGGTCGGCGACGATCGCGGTGACCAGGCCGACGAACCGGTTGCGGGCGGAGCGGCCGACCCCGCTCGGATCGGGCACCTCGGTGGCCTGGTCGCGGGCGAACCGGGCCAGCGCGGCACCGTCGACGACCTTGCGGCCCGCGCCGTCGACCTCGGCGGCCAGGTGGCCGTGGTCGACCCAGCGGCGGACCGTGTCGTCGCTCACGCCGAGCAGCCGGGCGGCCTCGGCGACCCTGAAATACGGCATGGCCCAGACAGTATCCCCGCAGGTGCGACCTTGTCGGCACGCACGGTCACGATCGCGCCGAGATCACCGGGTATCCGGGCGGGAACCGGCCACGGGGTTCGGTTCGGGGACTACGCTGGGCCCGGTGAGCGCGGTCGACCTCGGCATCCCCAGGCTCCGGGTCACGGCTCCCAGCGCGGACCGCCCGGATTCCCCGCTCCTGCTCGACCGGTTCGGCCGGGTCGCGACCGATCTGCGCGTCTCGCTGACGGATCGGTGCAACCTGCGGTGCACGTACTGCATGCCCGCGGCCGGGTTGGACTGGATGCCGCGCGCGGAGATGTTGTCCGACGCGGAGATCGGCGCGGTACTTCGGGTGGCGGTGCGGGAGCTGGGGGTCACCAGTGTCCGGTTCACCGGCGGTGAACCGACCCTGCGCAAGGGCATCGAGCAGATCATCGCCGATACCGCGGCGTTGGCACCGCGACCGCGGATTTCCATGACCACCAACGCGATCGGGCTGGCGCGGCGGGCGGCAGCGCTGGCCGATGCCGGTGTGGACCGGATCAACGTCTCGCTGGACACGTTGCGGCGCGACAGGTTCAGCGAGTTGACCCGCCGCGACCGGCTTGAGGACGTGCTGGCCGGTCTGGCCGCCGCGCGCGACGCCGGCCTGAACCCGGTGAAGGTCAACGCCGTCCTGGTGCGGGGCCGCAACGACGACGAGGCCGTGCCGCTGCTGCGGTACTGCCTCGACAACGGCTACCACCTCAGGTTCATCGAGCAGATGCCGTTGGACGCGCAGCACGGCTGGAACCGGGCGGACATGGTCACCGCGGCGGAGATACTTTCCCAACTGCGCAAGGCTTTCGACCTCACCCCCAGCCCGACCCCGCGCGGCGCGGCCCCGGCCGAGCGCTGGCTGGTGGACGGTGGACCGGCGGAGGTGGGGGTGATCGCGTCGGTCACCCGGCCGTTCTGCGGCGACTGCGACCGCACCCGGCTGACCGCCGACGGGCAACTGCGGTCGTGCCTGTTCAGCCAGACCGAGACCGACCTGCGCGGGCCGCTGCGGGCGGGCGCGGACGACGGGGAGATCGCCGAGCTGTGGCGGGCGGCGATGTGGGCCAAGCTCGCCGGGCACACCATCAACGAGGCCGGGTTCGCGCAGCCGCTGCGGCCGATGAGCGCGATCGGGGGGTGACCCTGGTGGGTCTGGTGACGGTGCGGTATTTCGCGGGCGCGCGCGCGGCCGCGGGCGTGCACGAAGAGAAGGTGGACCTGCCGGAGGCCGGGACCGTTCGCGACGTTCTTACGACAATCGAGCATCTTCATGGAGAAGCCCTCACTCGCGTCTTGAGCGCGGCGAGCTTCCTGCTCGACGGGATCGCGGTCCGGAATTTCGCAATTCGACCGCTCGACGGTGCCGCGCTCGATGTGCTGCCACCGTTCGCGGGCGGCTGAATCACCATTCCCGGATGGCCCAGCGGCAGAATTCGACGTGAGCCAGACCTCACCGACGGTTAAATATCTCGGCCCGGACACGGCCGGGTAACGCCCAAGTTGACTGGCCTGACCTGCGCGAACGTGGGGATCGCAGAAGGTTGCGCGGCGTTACTGTGATGACGGTCACGCTCCTTGGAGTTTTCGATTCCACTCGCGGTTACGTACCGTCGCTTCCGGCTGGCCCCGACCAGTCGGCACGACCCGGGAGTTCGCACCGCCAAACCCTGTCCGGCGGGCTCTCGGGAACCAACCCCGAGCGAAAGCGAACTCCCGGACAGGGGCGAGGGACCACGACGAGTGGAAAGCGGTGAAAATCCGCCGCGAGGCGTGGTGGCCGGATTCCTAGGCGAACCGGCCGGGCCCACGAGGCCCGCCCAGAGCGCACCAGGCGCAGGCGCGGGAGGAGAGACCCAAATGTCGTACCGAGGCAAGCACCGCAAGCAGAACGCCGCTCAGCGCACCATCGCCCGCGTCCTCGTCGCAGGAGTCGCGGTCGGCGCCCCGTTGGCGATCGCCGCGACACCCGCCTCTGCCGACACCGTGAACTGGGACGCTGTTGCCCAGTGCGAGAGCGGCGGCAACTGGAACATCAACACCGGCAACGGGTACTACGGCGGCTTGCAGTTCACCCCCGGCACCTGGCGTGCCAACGGCGGCACCGGCAGCGCGCACAACGCCTCCCGCGAGGAGCAGATCCGCGTCGCCGAGAACGTGCTGAAGTCGCAGGGCATCGGCGCCTGGCCGGTCTGCGGCAAGCACGGCGGCTCCGCCCAGGCCGCGGCCCCCAAGAAGGCCGCCGCCGCCCCGAAGAAGACCACCACCGCGAAGGTCACCCCGAAGGCGGCGCCGAAGCCCGCCGCCGCCCCGGTGACCAAGGCGGCCCCGGTGGCCCCGGTGGCCGTGGCCACCCTGGCCGCGTCGAACCCGAACGGCGACTACACGGTCGTCGCGGGCGACACCCTGTCCAAGATCGCCGCCACGCACGGTGTGGCGGGCGGCTGGCAGGCGCTGCACGAGTTGAACAAGGCGTACATCGGCGACCCGAACCTGATCCTGGTCGGTCAGAAGATCGCCACCAAGTAAGACGCGTCCGCGCGGTTGTCCCGGGCCGTCACCGCACTCCTCTTAAGGGTTGTGCGGTGGCGGCCCGGCCGCGTCCGGTGCCCGGTCGGGAACCGGCCTAACCTGGCGGCATGGCATCGAGACCGTGGATGACGCTGACGGCCGCCGTGCTCGACTCCGGGGACGCCCGCGAACTGGCGGGCTTCTACCAGCGGCTGCTCGGCTGGCCGCGTGGCGCGGACGACCCGGACTGGGTCACCCTCCGCCCGCCCGGCGGCGGCACCGGGCTGTCCTTCCAGAGTGAACCCGAATACACCCCGCCGACCTGGCCGACCCGCCGGGGCAAGCAGCAGATGATGTCGCATCTGGACATCGAGGTCGCCGACCTGGACGCGGCCGGGCGGCGCGCGGTCGCCGCGGGCGCCGTGCTCGCCGAGTACCAACCGCAAGAGGACGTCCGGGTCTACCTCGACCCGGCCGGACACCCGTTCTGCCTGTGGATCCGCCGGTAGCCCCTCGGTCCACTAAGGACAGTTGACCCATTCGTCGGTGCCGTCGGTGAACCGCTGGTGCTTCCAGATCGGCAACCGCGCCTTGACCTCGTCGACCAACCGGGCGCACGCGCCGAACGCCTGGGCCCGGTGCTCGGCGGCGACGGCACACGCCAGGGCGACATCACCGATCGCGAGGTCCCCGATCCGGTGCGTGACCGCGATCGCCCGCACCCCTTCGGTTTTCGCCAGATCCGCGGCGACCTCGGCGATCACGTCCTTGGCGCTGGGGTGCCCCTCATAGGTCAACCCGATGACACCGCGACCGTGGTCGTGATCGCGGACGACGCCCGCGAACCCGACGACGGCACCCGCCGCCCGGTGGGCGACCAGATCTTCGTGCTCCACAACGGAAATCGGCGCCTCGCTGACCTCGGCGCGCAACACCACGGCGGTCGGCGGGGCCACGCGCACGTGATCACCCCCGGCGAGTTGGTCGACCGCGTGGTCCAGAACCCCTTCCAGCACACCAAGTCCATCCCGCACACCACCGGTCGAACCGGGCAGGTTGACCACCAGCGTGCGACCGGCGACGCCGGCGACCCCCCTGGACAACACGGCGGTCGGCACCTTCGGCAGCCCGGCGGCCCGGATCGCGTCGGCCAGACCGGGGACGTCGTGGTCGATCACCGCGCGGGTGGCCTCGGGGGTGCGGTCGGTGGGGCTGATGCCGGTCCCGCCGGTGGTGATGATCACGTCCACCCCGACCGCGTCCCGCAACGCCCGCTCGACCGGGACACCGTCGGGAACCACGACCGGGTCGGGCGTCTCGTAGCCGCGGCCGCGCAGCCAGGCGACGATGAGGGGACCGGTGCGGTCCTCGTACACCCCCGCCGCCGCCCGGTTGGACGCGGTGATCACCCGGGCCGTGCGCGTCATGGCGTCTCCCTGGTCCAGGGGCCGGACTTGCCGCCCTCCTTGCGGTCGAGGCGCACCGCGTCGAGGACGGCCGACGGGTCGACCGCCTTGATCATGTCGTGCAGGGTCAGCCCGGCCACCGCGACGGCGGTCAACGCCTCCATCTCGACACCGGTGCGACCGGTGGTGCGGACGGTGGCGGTGATGGTGACGTCGGTCGCACCCAGGTCCAGGTCGACGGTGACCCCCGAGATGGGCAGCGGGTGGCACAGCGGGATCAGGTCCGGGGTGCGCTTGGTCGCCATGATCCCGGCGATCCGGGCGGTGGCCAGCGCGTCGCCCTTGGGCAGCCCGTCGCGGCGCAGCAGGGCCACGACCTCGGCGGTGGTGCGGACCACACCACTGGCCACGGCGGTCCTGGCGGTCACCGCCTTGGTCGAGACATCCACCATCCGGGCCGCGCCGGTCACGTCCACATGGCTGAACTCACCCACGACATTGATGCTAGTGGCTCGCCTGCGCGGCCTTTCGGACCGCGTCGGCCACCGCGGGTGCCACGGCGGCGTCGAAGACGCTCGGGACGATGAACGACGGGTTCAGCCGGTCGCCGTCCACGATGTCGGCGATCGCCTCGGCGGCGGCCAGCAGCATGGCGTCGGTGATGCCCCTGGCCTGCGCGTCCAGCAGGCCGCGGAACACGCCGGGGAAGGCCAGCACGTTGTTGATCTGGTTCGGGTAGTCCGACCGGCCGGTGGCCACGACCGCGGCGTGCCGCTGCGCCTCCAGCGGGTCGATCTCCGGGTCCGGGTTGGCCAGGGCGAACACCACCGCCCCCTCGGCCATGGTGGCGACCTGCTCGGCCCCGAACAGGTTCGGCGCCGAGACACCGATGAACACGTCCGCGCCGACCAGGGCGTCGTGCAGGGTGCCGGTCCGGTTCTCCCGGTTCGTGTTCGCCGCCACCCACGCCATGTTGGCGTCCATGTTCACCCGGTCGCGGTGCACGATGCCGTCGATGTCGACCGCGACGATGTCGCCCGGGGTGCGCTGCAGCAGCAACCGGATGATCGCCGACCCGGCCGCGCCGACCCCGCAGACCACGATCTTGGTCTTCGCCATGTCCTTGCCGACCACCCGCAGCGCGTTGCGCAGCGCGCCGACCACGCAGATCGCGGTGCCGTGCTGGTCGTCGTGGAAGACCGGGATGTCCAGCTTGTCCCGCAACCGCGCCTCGATCTCGAAGCACCGGGGCGCCGCGATGTCCTCCAGGTTGATGCCGCCGTACACCGGGGCGATCAACTCCACCGCGCGGATGATCTCCTCGGTGTCCTGCGTGTCCAGGCACACCGGCCACGCGTCGACCCCGGCGAACTTCTTGAACAGCGCCGCCTTGCCCTCCATCACCGGCAGGGCCGCTGCGGGACCGAGGTTGCCGAGGCCGAGCACCGCGGACCCGTCGGTCACCACCGCGACCGTGTTCCGCTTGATCGTGAGCCGCCGCGCGTCATCGGGGTTCTCGGCGATCGCGGTGCAGATCCGCGCCACCCCCGGGGTGTACGCGCGGGACAGGTCGTCGCGGTTGCGGAGCGCGACCTTCGCGGTGACCTCGATCTTGCCGCCGAGGTGCATCAGGAACGTCCGGTCCGACACCTTCCGCACGGCGACCCCGGGCAGCGCCTCCAACGCGGAGGTGATGTCCTTCGCGTGGTTGGCGGACATCGCGTTGCAGGTGATGTCGACCACCACCCGATCACTGTGCGACTCGACCACGTCGAACGCCGTGATCACCCCACCGACCCGGCCCACCGCGCTCGTCAGATCCCCCGCCGCACTGGCACTCGGCGGCGCCTCAACCCGGACGGTGATCGAATAGCCGGGACCGGGGACGGGCATCGCGGACACTCCCGATGGGACGTAATTCACTGAATCGGCACAGAGCCTAACCCCGCGCGATCCCGACCCCCGCGCCGACCTCTCGTTGATCACACCTTCCCGCCGACAACCCCGACCACCGACCGCTACGCGTCCACCGGATTCCCCCACAACACCCGTACGAGCCGGGTTGTTCGCTTGACCGGCTCGCCACCCGGCGGCTACGCAGCACCCCACCCACCCGGGGCGCCGGGGCCCATTCCTGACGGTAGCGCGGAACGCGGGTTGTCAAGGGCTGACATGGGTGGGCTGTGGACAACTGGCGCCGTTGTGGACAAACCGGCGGAGGACCGATCAGGGGGACGGGTCGACCAGGGCGGCCTGGGTGATGCGGTGCAGGGGTACCCGGGTGATCTCCTCGGTCGTCGGGTCCCGGCCCTCCAGGATGCCCCCGCCGATTCGCAGCGGCTCCAGGACGCGTTGTCGGGCCACCCCGTGCGCGTCCACGAGGCCGACCCACACGGTGGTGTGCGCGCGGGCGGCTTCCTGGAGGAGGGCCATGGTTTCCGCGGTGTTCGCCCCCGAGCCCGCCGCCGCGGTGACCGATCGGCCGCGTTTGCTGTCGGCGGCGCGGTCGCCCGCGCGCATGGTGTGGACGATGTCGGTGATCTGGTCGTCGTCCGGGGCCTTGGGGGCGGTGCGGCGGACGGCGCGGACGGGGGCCTGCACGCGGCGGCCGGTGGGGCGCAGGTCGACGACCTGGCCCTCGGCGTCCTCGGCGGCGGGGGCGAACCCGGCGGCGCGCAGGTCGTCCAGGATCTCGGTGATCGGGACGGGGCTGACCAGCACGGTCGGCGCGATCCGGCGCAGCCGCAGGGCGACGGCGGCGGGGCTGGCGGCGACCTCGGCGATCAGCGCCGGGTCGTCGCAGCGCAGGAAGGACGCGGTGGCGCCGCCGCGGAGCCTGCCGTGCCGCCGGGCGACGTCGTCGATCAGGTAGGTGAGGGACTGGGGGACCGGGGTGCGCGAGTGGACCCGGAACAGCTCGTGCAGGTCGCCCGCGGACCGGCCCGCGTCGAGCGCCCGCCGCAGCGAGATCTCACCGACCCGGTACACGGTGGCGCTGCCCGCCGACTCGATGTCCGCGACCTCGCTGATCCGCGCCGCCAGGTGCGGCTCCAGGGGGCCGGGGGCGACGACGGTCAGGTCGGCCTGGACCAGCACGTGGTCGATCGGTTCGGGCATCACCTCGGCCATCCGCTTGGCCGACGGCGCCGTGCCCTCCTCCAGCAGCGCCCGCCCCGGTCCGCTCAACGCGCCGTGCGCCACCACGCCCAGCGCCGTCGCCTCGGCCAGCGTCCAGCGGACGATCTCGTCGCGCAGCCGCCCACCCCGGCGGGGAGCACGCCACGCCAGCAGCGCAGCGAGCTCATCCGGGTCGACGATGCCGGTACCCGCCCGCAGGTCGGCCAGGACCCGCAACACCCGACCACGCTCCAGCGGCGCGACCGGCCTGCGCAGGTCCTCCGACAGCGGCGCCAGCACCCGCTCCTTCGCGTCCCGCAGACCACCGATACCGGGCAGCCGCGGCAGGTCGAGCCACGCCGTGGCCAGCGTCGCCCACTGGTTGGCCGGGGACGCGGACTGCCACAAGTCGCTGTGCGTCGTCGGGACGTACTCGGGGTTGGCCGCCGCCTCGTTGTCGGCCACCAGCGACGCGCCGACGGCCAACTCGACCAGCAGCACCGCGTCCCGCTCCCCGATGTCCAGCGCCTTCGTGAGCTTCCGCACGTCGCGCACACCGAGCCCACCGGACTTCAACACCTGCGGCGGCTCGTCCGACCACATCCGCAGCAACGTCTGCATGTGCCGCAGGAACTCCAGGGCGGCGCCCGCCGCGGTCGAGTCGACGGCCTTGTGCGCCTTGGTCCGCGGCACCGGCTCGTCCATGACGACCGTGTCGCCGCGCAACGCCAACCCGACCTGCCGGGGCAGCTCCACCGTCGTCGCGTCCACCCGGGTCAGCAGGCCACGCGCCAGCAGCCGCTGGATCGGCGTGACCGCCTCCGCCAACGGCAGCACGGCCGCCGCGTCCTTGGTGTTGCCGACCGGACCGACCTCGGACAGCTTGCCCAGGACGTTGCGCTCGTCCTCCGGCAGCTCCGCCACGGCCGCCCGCACGTCGACCCCGTCCAACCCGGGTGACGGCCGCCCCAGCCCCGCCGGGAACAGCCCACCCGCCTCCCGCGCGGCCGGTACCAGCGACACCCCGTCGTCATCGCCCCACGCGATCGCCAACAGCCGCAACTGCTCAACTGCCGCCGAGACTCGTTCGGGCGGTACCCCGAGATCGATCGCACCGCTCGGCACCGGCTCCTGATCGGCGCCCGCCGCCAAGAACGCGTCGAGTACCGCGAGGGTGAACGTGTCCAGCCCCTCGGCGGCGCGCGCCACCGACGCCCTGGTCGCGGCCCTGGTGGCGAGGACCGTGGAGTTCGCAGGCCGCGGCGTGGCCAGGTCGGGACGGGCGCGCAGCACCGCGGCGAGCCTGTCGTCGTCCCCCGCGCGGAGCCAGTCGGTGAGCGTGGTGCCGGACACCCTGACCACGGTATACGGCGACCCCGTCCAGTAACCTCGGCAGTGTTCGTGACAAGAGGAGGACCAGTGGCGAAGACCGCCAAACCCGCCCGCGTCGACCCGACCTGGCGCGGCGACGACGACAACGGCTCCCACCCGGTCACCGAGCTGACCTCCGACCGCCAGGGCGCCCTCTCCCCCTTCGGGGACGTGACGTTCCCCCTGGACACGGTCCCGTACGTGCACCCGGTCACCGAGATCAACCGCTGACCACCCCGTCCTTGAGGCCGCCCGCCCACGCGGCCTCAAGGACCCCCTTCGCCTCTTCGGTGCTCGCTCCGCCGTGCCTACAGACCCCCGGCACAATCACCCCAGCGTCGCCGCACCCCCGATAGCCACGGGGCGTCTTCACCCTCAACGCCGTGTCTTGTCTCCGGCAGCCATGGGCGGACTTGACCACTTGGTCGTCCCCACCCACCGCCTTGCCCCGCGACCTCTTACCCCCACCAACGCCCTTAGCGCACCCCCCGGGCGCAGCCCGGCCCCCACCCTCACCGGGGGGCGTCCCCGAGGCCAGTCTACCGGCTGACAAGGGCAGGGGCGAGGGGCGTTGGGCAGGCTGTGGATAACTTGGCGGAGAAACCGCAGGTCGCTGGAATTCCGCCCGGAAAGATCATGCTTGTGGTGGGAAGCGTTTCTCAGAACGTCGGACAGGGCGGTCGGGCGCAACGACCTCCCCGGTGATGACGGCTCGCACCGGCACCACCGGTGTGCTGCTGCCCCACGAAATGTGGTGCGGAAACGGGCAACGGCCCCCGGGAGAACCCGAGGGCCGTCGATGCGGCGAACGTTCAGACGGCGCGGGACATGCGTTGGTGCATGGCGTGCTCGACCAGGGTGATCAGGGTTTCCTTGGTGGAGTCGCGGTCGCGGGCGTCGGTGGTGACGATGGGGACGGAGGGTTCCACGGTGAGGGCCTCGCGGACGTCCTCGATGCGGTGGTGCAGGACGCGGTCGAAGCAGTTGAGCGCGATCACGTAGGGCAGGCCGCGGTCCTCGAAGAAGTCGATGGAGGCGAAGGCGTCCGCTAACCGGCGGGTGTCGACCAGGACGATGGCGCCGATCGCGCCGCGGACCAGGTCGTCCCACATGAACCAGAAGCGGTGCTGGCCTGGGGTGCCGAACAGGTACAGGATCAGGTCGGAGTCCAGCGACACGCGGCCGAAGTCCATCGCGACGGTGGTGGTGACCTTGTTCGGGGTCGACGACAGGTCGTCGACGTCGACGCTGGCCTCGGTCATGACGGCCTCGGTGGTCAGCGGGACGATCTCCGAGACCGACCCGACCAGGGTCGTCTTGCCCACGCCGAACCCACCGGCCACGACGATCTTCGCCGAGGTGGTCGGCTGCGGGGCAGCGCCGCGCGCGCTGAGAGGACTAGAGCCTGCGGAGCCCACTGAGCACCCTTTCCATGAATTCGATCGACGGCCGGTCACCCACGACCATGCCGCTCTGGTGGATCGAGACGAGGCCCATGCCCGCCATGTCGCCGATCAGGACCCTGGCCACCCCCAGCGGCAGCCGCAGGTGGGCGGCGACCTCGGCGACCGACCGGGTGTCCAGGCACAGGCCGCAGATGGACCTGTGCTCCGGGCGGACCGCGGCGTCGGGCAGCCTGCCCCGGTCGCTGGTGGAGACCAATGCCTCGATCGCGAGATCGTAGTCGGACCGGGTGCGGCCGCCGGTCTTGGTGTACGGGCGGACCAGGGACCCGGTCTCGTGCGGGGCGGGCTCGTCCGGGTCGGGTTCCGGCTCGAGCTCGACGGCCGGGATCTCCTTGCTGTCCCAGTCGGACTGGGCCGGGATGCCGGGGTCGCCGTAGAGGGTGGCGCTCGGCCCGCCGAACAGCCTGGCCCGGAACCCGTCGATGTCGAACCGGTTCGGCGGGTCGCCGAGGCCGGGTTCGGACAGCTCGTCCCACCCTCGTTCGGTCATCTCCGGCAGCCTCCGCTCGGGCTCGTCAACAAGCTGGTCCCGGGGGTGTTCGGTGTCCGGGGCACCGTAGGCGGCGTCCGGCTCGAACAGGTCCCGATAGGAGAAGTCGTCCTCGGTCCGTCTGCCCGCTGGTCTGCGGCCCGTGCTCATCGCGTCGTCACCCCGCCGTTCCGCCCGGTCTTACCTGCGTTGCGAGCCCTGGAGCTGCGCGCGCAGCTCCGGGGTCATCTGCTGGCCGACCCGCTCGACGAGGAGGGTCATCTCGTAGGCGACCAGCCCGATGTCGCAGTTGGGCGCGGCGAGCACGGCCAGGCAGGAGCCGTCGGAGATGGACATGAGGAACAGGTAGCCGCGGTCCATCTCGACCACGGTCTGGTTCACCCCGCCCGCCTCGAAGCACCTCGCGGCCCCGGCGGTGAGGCTGACCAGGCCGGAGGCGACCGCGGACAACTGCTCGGCGCGGTCGCGGGGCAGCCCCTGCGAACCGGCCAGCAGCAACCCGTCGGCGGACACCACCACGGCGTGCGCGACGCCAGGGACCTGTCGGACAAAGTCGGTGATGAGCCACCCGAAGCTTCCGGGCTGCTGTACGGACGCGGTTGTCACTCCTGCTCCTCGTCTTGGCGGCTCTCGTCTGAACCGGTCTGGTCACCAGCGTAGGCGTCGATCAAGGCGTGCCTGCCCCGACGGACCCCCTGCTGGAAGCTGGACATGCGGCCGCGGATGGCGTCGGCCGAGCGGGGCGGTAGCGCGGGCACGGCGGGTTGCTCCGCCGTGGTCTCCCGCGGACCGGCCGACCCGGGCACCAGGTGCGCCTTGGGGACGCGCTTGGGCAGGCCCGCGGTGGTGATGGTGTCCGCGGTCGTGTCCAGCAGTGCGCGGGCGCGCTGCCAGCCGTCGTCGCCCGGCGAGCGCCAGGCGTCGACCTCGGGTTCAGGTTCGGGTTCGGGCTCCTCGGCCGGTACCGGCTCGACGTGCCCGGTGAGCTCGGCCTCGGTCTCGGGTTGGACCTCGGGGTGCACCGGGGCCACGGCGACGGCTTCCGGCTCGACCGGCTCGATGGTCTCCTCGGGGACGAGGTGGCCGTTGGTGACCGGGGTGGAGCCGGTGTCGCCCGCCTCGAACCACTGCGACAGCACGGCCTCGTAGATCGGCAGCCGCTCGGTGGGGGCGTCGATGGACCGGTCGACCTCGCGGGGGGTGACCGGGGTGTGCGGCACGGCGCCGTTGCGGGCCTCGTGCCGGGGCGGGTCCTCCGGCTCGGGGAGCGGGAGGCCGAACAGGGAGCCGGTGACGGCGTTGTCGACCAGGTGCCCGTTGAGCCGGGACCGGATCTCCTCGGGGGACGCGGGCGGGCCCCAGCCGCCGGTGTCCTCGGGGCTGCCGTCGCGGGCGAACGCGGCCGGGTCGAACGCCGGGTACCCGGCGACCTCCTCGCCCGCGCGGTCGACCTGGGAGTCGCCGACCGGGGCCGCGGTGTCCGGGCGGGACCGGGGCATGCTGCCGGTGAAGGCGCCCGCGATGCCGCTGGCCTTGGCCGCGGTGTCGCCGAGGCTGGGGGTCTGGGCGACGATGCTGGTCGGCTGGGCCGAGCTGGAGGTCTGGACCAGGTTGGCCGGGACGGTGATCCGGGCGATCAGGCCGCCCTCGATGTCCTCGTTGTCGCGCAGCCTGACCTTGATGTCGTGCCGCTTGGCCAGCCGGGCGACCACGTACAGACCCATCCGCCTTGTCACCGCGACGTCGATGTCCGGCGGGTCGGCGAGGCGGCCGTTGGCGGTCTCGATCTCCTCGTCGCTCATGCCGACGCCGGAGTCGGTGATCTGGATGGCCAGTTCCTTCTTGCGGGTGACGGCCATCCGCACGTAGACCTTCTTCTCCGGCTCGGAGAACGAGGTCGCGTTGTCCAGCAGCTCGGCGATGAGGTGGACCAGGTCGGAGACCGCGCGGCCCTGCACCGACACCTCGGGGGCGGAGAGAACGTCGATCCTGGCGTACTGCTCGACCTCGGAGACGGCCGCGCCGACGACCTCGGCGGCGGGCACCGGCCGGGACAACTGGCGGGACAGGCCGGAACCGGAGAGCACCAGCAGCGACTCGGAGTTGCGCCGCATCCGGGTGGCGAGGTGGTCGAGCTCGAAGAGGCTGGCGAGCTGGTCGGGGTCCTGCTCGTCCTGCTCCAGCCGGTCGATCAGCGACAACTGGCGCTCGACCAGGGTCTGCGACCGGCGGGACAGGTTGACGAAGATCGAGTTGATGTTGTCGCGCAGCAGGGCCTGCTCGGTCGCCATCCGGACCGCCTGGTCGTGCACCGCGTCGAAGGAGCGGGCCAGTTGACCGGTCTCCTCGCGGGTGAACACCGGCACCGGCTCCACCGCGTTCTTCGACGCCTCGACCGGGTCGGGGTCGGCGAGGATGCGCTGCACCGTCTCCGGCAGCCGCCGGTTCGCCACGTCCAGGGCGTCGCGGCGCAGCACGCGCAGCGGCACCAGCAGCGAGCGGGACACGATGAAGGTGACGACGAGGGCGATCAGGATCGCGGCGAGCACGATCATGGCGTCCCGCCAGGCGTTGGCCTTGGCGTCGTCGGCGGACTGGCTGGCCAGGGTGCGCAGCTTGCCCAGCAGCGTCACCTCGACCTTCTGCAGCGCGGTCGCGGTGGCCTTGGCGTCCGCGGTGAGCTGGTCCATCTGGATGCCGAGGTCGCCGCCGGTGGGCGACTCGGCGCGGACGAACGCGGTCTGCTTGATCCGCTCCCGGTCGTCGACCTCGGCGCCGGAGAAGGTGTCCGAGAAGAACTGCGCCTCGCTGACGTCGGCGTTGGCCCGGAAGGTGGCGATCGAGGCGTTGTAGCTGGCCTCGGCGGCACGGGCCTGGTCGAGCATGCTCGACGGGAAGGCGTTGCGGGCGCCCGCGATGAGCAGGATGGCGTTCTGGCGGCCCAGGTACTCCTTGGCCTCGACGATGCTCAGCGAGGCGGCGGCCAGCCGGGCGATCTCGGGCTGGGCCAGCGACGAGGTGAACTCGGAGCCCGCGGCCAGCACGTTCTCCAGCAGCGCGGTGTAGGACTGGTAGACGCCGACGTCCGGGTAGAGGCTCGACAGCGCGGCCGAGCGCACCGCGTCGACCGCCTCCAGCCGGGTGGCCAGCGAGGCGAGCAGGTCGGCGTTGGTGGTGGAGACCTTCGTCACGGCCTGCTTGAGGCGGGTGAGGGTGGCGTTGGTCTTCTGGATCTGCCCCTGCACCGGGGCGGTGTCACCGGTGCGGCCGCCCGCGACGAACGCGACCATGACGTTGCGCTCGCTTTGCATCTCGTGCACGAGGGCGACGACGTCGAGGGTCGCGGTGACGCTGGTGGCGGCCTGGTCGAAGGTGTCGGCCCGGTCGAGTTCGTTGGTCGCGCGCAGCACGCCCAACGCGACCGCGGTGATGACCGGGACGAGCAGCACCGCGACGAGCTTGGTCCGCAGCCGCCAGTTGCGCAGCCGCCACCGCGAGCCGCCCTCCACGGTCTTGCGACCGGAGGGCCTCGGGGCGGGGGGCGCGCCTGCGTCTAGTTCGGACACGGCGGCACCACCGTCTTTCCCTGGGCCTGAGTGCACCCCAGTGGTGTGGTCGGGCACAGCCAGCACACTCCCTGCATCTGAGCCAGTAGCCCGTTACCCAGCAGGCCTGCTCCAACGGACAGCTACCCCAGTGAAGGACGCGGCACGTCGCGGACGCTCGGTGCGTGGCGCGGCTGCCCGCAAGATGTCGGACCGGGAGGGTCCAACGTTACTCGCGACCATGGCGCCAGCTCTCCCCTACCGCTCGGTTGAGCGCCTCACTGTGTGGACACAGAAGGTAGCGAACTCTCCGTCACGATGTAACCCTTACAGGGCATCATCACAGCCAGTATCCGCTAGTTAGCCCCGGCAACATTTCATCAGGGTGATGTTGTGGTGGTTTTCCCCATGTTCACCATCGTCCATATGGATGAGCAATCTCTAACCATCCCGATGTTCAGCTACCGACTGTAACCCCAGGTCAGGGCGGCCGCAGAGTTCCCCCACTTGGCTCAACAGGACCGCCCGAATCAGTGAGAGAGTTCACCGCAAGGCATCTTGTGCGCACTCATTGTGACTTGCACCCCTTGGTCTCTAGAGTGCGTCCTTGGTTCCGCAGGGGGACTTGCACCCACCTCGACAAATACCGACCTCCTACGAGGAGAGGCTCCAAATGCTTCGACGCGTTGCCACCAGACGGACCGCCGGGGTCCGTCTGCCGATCGCCGCTCTCGCCTTGACCCTGTTCGCCACGCTCAGCGGCTGCGGTCTGCTCGGCGGCGATGACTCGGGGTCGCCCTCCGGGCAGAACAACAGCGGCACCGGCGCGGTGGAGAAGGCCAAGATCAAGGTCGGCGTGCTGCCGGTCGTGGACGTCGCCCCGTTCTACCGGGCCATCGAGCAGGGCTACTTCAAGGAGCAGGGCCTCGACGTCGAGCCGGTCGTCGAGGCGAGCGGCGCGGCGTCGATCAACGCGGTGCTCAGCGGTGACATCGACATCGCGTTCTCGTCCTACCCGGCACCGCTGCTCGCGCAGAGCCGCAAGTTCGCCGACTTCAAGATCGTCGCGGACGCGCTGGCCGCCAAGCCCGGTCACATCGTGGTCGTCGCGCCGCCGAACTCGCCGCTGAAGAAGGCCACCGACGCCCCGGGCAAGCGGATCGCGATCACCGCCCGCAACACCATGACCGACCTGGCGCCGATGTCGGTGCTCAAGACCCAGAACGTCGACTACACCCAGATCCAGTGGCGCGAGATGAACTTCCCGGACATGATCCCGGCGATGCAGCGCGGTGACGTCGACGGCGCCGTGGTCGTGGAGCCGTGGGTGACCACCGCGGAGAAGAAGCTCGGCGCGATCCCGGTGTTCGACGGCGCGTCCGGCCCGACCGCCGAGATGCCGATGTCCGGTTACGTCGCCATCGGCGGCCAGGGCAAGTTCGCCACCACCAGCCCGAACACCGTGGCCGCGTTCCAGCGCGCGCTGGCCAAGGCGCAGGCGGAGGCCACCGACCGGTCCAAGGTGGAGCCGATGTTCGTCAAGTACGCGAAGATCGACGCCGAGACCGCGAAGCTGGTCACCATCGCCACCTACTCGACCTCGCTCGAGGCGAACCGGATCCAGCGGGTGGCGAACCTGATGGAGGAGTTCGGCGTGATCAAGGGGCACCTGGACGTGTCCACGATGATCGTCAACGGCAACAGCGGCAACTCGGCGGGCAACAAGTAGGTCTGGAGGCGGGCTCCCCGCCGGGGGAGCCCACACATCACCGTGAGCGGAGCTCCCCGGGTGCCCGCGAGCCTGATCGGTCTGGCCGGCTTCTTCGCCGTGTGGGAAGTCGCCAGCCGGACCGATCTCGTTCCGGAGTACTACCTACCGCCGCCGAGTGTCGTGCTGCCCAAGCTGGTCAGCCTCCTCGGCGACCCCGAGTTCGTGCGGGCGGCGGTGGCGACGTTCGCCGCCACCGTCCTCGCCCTGGTCATCGCGACGCTGGTCGCGGTACCGGCTGGACTGATTCTAGGAAGCGTACCGCCGGTCCGGCGGGCCGTGATGACCCTTGTCGAGTTCCTGCGACCGATCCCGTCGGTCGCCCTGATCCCGTTGGCCCTGCTGACCTTCGGCACCGGCCCGGACACCAAGGTCGCGCTCGCCGTCTACGGCGCGGTGTGGCCGATCCTGTTCAACACCATGTACGCGCTCGACGAGGTCGACCCGCTGCACGTCGAGACGGCTCGGGCGTTCGGCAGCGGCCGGGTGGCCGTGCTGGCCAGGGTCGCCCTGCCCAGCGCGGCGCCGTTCGTGCTCACCGGCGTCCGGCTCTCGTTCGCGATCGCGCTGGGCGTGGTGATCAGCACCGAGCTGTTCTCCGGCGGCACGGTCGGCCTCGGCCAGGTCGTGCAGGTGGCCAGCGGCGGCGGCCTCAACATGGACACCGTGCTGGCGGGCACCGTCCTGGCCGGACTGATCGGTTTCGGCGCCAACGCCGGTCTGGAGTGGTCGCACCGCAAGCTGTTCGCGTGGAACCTGCCCAGGGGCGGTGACAAGTGAACCGGCTGAGCGGGGTCGCGCAGCGCTGGGTCGTGCTCGTCGTCGCGGTCGGGGTGTGGGAGCTGGTCACCCGCGCCGCCCGCTCCGGCGACACGAGCATCAGCTTCTTCTTCCCGCCGCCGTCGGAGATCGCGGGCGCCGCGGGCAGGCTGTGGTTCTCCTCGGCGTTCGGCGACCACATCGTCCCCGGGGTCAGCCGGATGCTGGGCGGTTGGGCGCTGGCGGGTGTGATCGGCGTCGCCCTGGGTGTCCTGTTGGGCCGCTCGCGCGGCGCGATGGCCTACCTGGGCGCGGTGTTCAACTTCCTGCGGTCCATCCCGCCACCGCTGCTGGTGCCGTTCTTCGTGGCCAGCGTCGGGGCGACCAGCATGCAGTTGCCGACCATCGTGTTCGGCGCGATCTGGCCGGTGCTGCTCAACACCGTGGACGGCGCCCGCTCGGTGGACGCGACCAAAGTGGACACCGCACGGGTGTTCCGGCTGTCGCGGTCGCAGTGGCTCGTCGGCGTTGTGCTGCCGTCGGCGCTGCCGAAGGTGTTCGCGGGACTGCGGTTGAGCCTGTCCATCTCGCTGATCCTGATGGTGATCTCGGAGCTGGTCGGTTCGGCCAACGGCATCGGCAACCAACTGGTGCTCGCCCAGCGCGACTACGAGCCCGCGGACATGTGGGCGTGGATCGTGCTGCTGGGCGTGCTCGGTTACCTGTTCAACACCCTGTTGCTGGCGTTCGAGCGGCGCGCGCTGGCGTGGCAGCCACGGCACTCGCTCGAAGCGCAGGCGATCGCCACCGGAGGCTGACGTGAACATGTTGGAGGTCGACGGGGTCGGCCACACGTATCAAGGCAAGGACGGCGCTTACACCGCCATCGACGGGCTGAGCTTCACCGTTGGCATGGGCGAGTTGGTGTGCGTGGTGGGGCCGTCTGGTTGCGGTAAGTCCACTTTGCTGCGGTCGATCGCGGGTCTGTTGCGGCCGTCGCGCGGCACGGTGAGCCTGCACGGCAACCGGGTGGACGGCGTGCCGTCCGACCTGTCCGTGGTGTTCCAGGACTACAGCCGCTCGCTTTTCCCGTGGCTGTCGGTCACGCGGAACGTGGAGTTCCCGCTGCGGCGGCTGTCGCGCTCGGAGCGGTCCACACGCGCGGGTGAGGCGTTGGATGCCGTGGGGCTGGGCGGGGCGGGCAAGAAGTACCCGTGGCAACTCTCCGGCGGCATGCAGCAACGGGTCGCCATCGCGCGGGCGCTGGCCTACCGGCCCGCGCTGCTGCTGATGGACGAGCCGTTCGCGTCGGTGGACGCGCAGACCCGGTTCGAACTGGAGGACTTGCTGCTGCGGGTGCGGCGCGAGCAGGACACCACCGTCCTGCTGGTCACCCACGACATCGACGAGAGCGTGTACCTGGGCGACCGGGTGCTGGTGCTGTCGAAGTCCCCCGCGTGCGTGGTGGCCGACCTGGACGTGCCGCTCGGGTCCAGCCGGGACCAGATCACCACCCGGGCGAGCGAGCAGTTCGTCGAACTGCGGGCCAGGGTCGCCGGGATGTTGCAGGGCGGTCCGGTCACCGTTCGGTAGTCCACCGGTCACAGCACGAAGGCCCCGCCAGAGTTCCGGCGGGGCCTTCGGTTGTCCGGCTCAGGTCGGGCTCAGGCGTCGACCTTGAGGCACAGGGTGAACTTGGTCGGCTCGTTGTAGACCAGCGGCACGTTGTCCGCGCAGCCCTCCCGGTCGGCCTTGCCGTCGATCACGTCGACGACCTCCAGGTCGGACCCGGAGCCGCCGCAGGTGACCTTGCGGGCCTTCTCGTCGTCCTTGTAGTTGGCGACGCAGTCGCCCTTCTTCACGTTGTAGGCCAGGCAGAGCACGTAGCCGTTGCTGCCGGTCTGCTGGAACTCGGTGAAGTCGCTGTCGGACGGGCAACTGGAGGACGAGCTGTCCAGCTTCTTGCCGACCTTGTACAGCGCGGCCGGGTCACCGCAGTCGATCTTCTCCACGTCCGCGTTGGTCGCGCTGGCCTTGTTGATCTTGATGCAGTCGCCGACCGAGGCGGTCGCGGGCGACTTGGTGAAGTAGTAGACCGCGCCACCACCCACGACGAGCAGCACGATCAGGATCAGCACGATCCGCAGCACCTTCTTGCCGCCACCCCGCTTGGCCGGGGCGACCTGCGGCGGCGCGGCCGGGTAGCCGACCGGCGGCTGCCCGAACGGGGGCGGCGGCGCCTGGCCGGGCGGCGGCGGGAACTGCTGGCCGCCGGGCGGGGTTCCCGGGCCCTGCTGCGGGTAGGGCTGACCGCCGGGCGGGGTTCCCGGACCCTGCGGGAAGGGCTGGCCCTGCGGAGGACCGAACTGACCCGGCTGCTGCGGGTTGGACATGTGCACCTCATGGGATCCAAAAGCGACTGGGCCTGCACCATCCCCCCTGGGGACGCGGCTGGTGCGGCGGTGCAATCTAACCCGTAGCTCGAACGGACGTAACGGAAACCCCACAATTGGGACCGAGATTACTTTGTGTAACTAGCTACCCGGTGGTTACCGGCCTGCAGGGGTCGGCGGCGCCAAACAGAACACGACCGGCGGTTCGGCATAGGCCAAACCGCTACTCTCCGGACACCTGGACGAGTCGGTGGTGTTCGCCAGCTCGTCGGTGACCTTGATCGCCTCCGGCGCGTCGCAGGACCCCACCTCGAAGGCCTGGTCGGCGTCGTCGGCGACGTAGCAGTTGCCCGCCCGGAAGTTCGGCATCAGGCAGAGCAGCTCCGTGTCCGTCCGCACCTCCCGGTAGGCGCCCTCGGCGCAGCCCGCCACCGACAACCCCTTGCGGGACGCGACCCGGAACGTCGCCGAGCCCGCGTCGCAGCCGACGAACCGGACCTCGGCGTGCTCGTTGGTGCCGGTCACCACCGCGCACCCGGCGCCGCTCGACGAGTCGTCGCCGAGCACGTACCGGAACACGACGAACCCGACCCCGGCGATCAGCAGCGCGATCAACCCGACCGCCCACAGCGGCAACACCTTGCGCTGCCCGGGATCGGACTCGAACCGGTTGCGCTCGTGGTCACCGGGTTCGGGTTCGCCGCGCTCGGGGTCGAGGTCACCGCCTGCCAAGATGTCCAGCGGGTGTTCCTCCGGCGTCGGCTGGTCGACCGGGGTCTCCGGCCCTTCCGGCTTGCTCATGCTGCCCCAGGTGCCAGTGGTGCGGGTTCGATGCCCGTGGACGGTAGCGGGCGGCACCGCGGGCGACGGGCGGCGGTTACCGAACTGTGCCCGCCCCCGCACCGTGCCCGCCCCTGCCCGTCTGCCTGCCCGTCCCCTGCCTGCCCGTCGGGTTTGCGACACTGGGGTGGTGACAGACGGCCCGCTGATCGTGCAGTCCGACAAGACCCTGCTGCTGGAGATCGACCACCCCAGCGCGGGCGACGCGCGCACCGCCATCGCGCCGTTCGCCGAACTCGAGCGCGCGCCCGAGCACGTGCACACCTACCGGATCACCCCGCTGGCGCTGTGGAACGCGCGCGCGGCCGGGCACGACGCCGAGCAGGTGGTGGATGCGCTGTCCACCTACTCCCGCTACCCGGTGCCGCAACCGCTGCTGATCGACGTGGTGGACACCATGGGCCGGTTCGGGCGGCTCACCCTGCACAACCACCCCGCGCACGGGCTGGTGATGACCTCGATCGACCGCGCGGTGCTGACCGAGGTGCTGCGCAACAAGAAGATCATCCCGATGCTGGGTGAGCGGATCGACGACGACACGGTCATCGTGCACCCCAGCGAGCGCGGCAGGCTCAAGCAGGTGCTGCTCAAGGTCGGTTGGCCCGCCGAGGACCTCGCCGGGTACGTCGACGGCGAGGCGCACCCGATCGCCCTGGTCGAGGAGGGGTGGCAACTGCGCGACTACCAGCGGATGGCCGCCGAGTCCTTCTGGGCGGGCGGGTCCGGTGTCGTCGTGCTGCCGTGCGGCGCGGGCAAGACCATGGTCGGCGCGGCGGCGATGGCGCACGCCCAGGCCACCACGCTGATCCTGGTGACGAACACGGTGGCGGGCAGGCAGTGGAAGCGCGAACTGGTCGCCCGCACCTCGCTCACGGAGGACGAGATCGGCGAGTACTCCGGTGAGCGCAAGGAGATCCGGCCGGTCACCATCGCCACGTACCAGGTGGTCACCCGCAAGTCCAAGGGCGAGTACAAGCACCTGGAACTGTTCGACTCCCGCGACTGGGGCCTGGTCGTCTACGACGAGGTGCACCTGCTGCCCGCACCGGTGTTCCGGATGACCGCGGACCTGCAGTCCCGCCGCCGCCTCGGGCTGACCGCCACCCTGGTCCGCGAGGACGGCCGGGAGGGCGACGTGTTCTCGCTGATCGGCCCCAAGCGCTACGACGTGCCGTGGCGCGACATCGAGGAGCAGGGCTGGATCGCGCCCGCCGAGTGCACCGAGGTCCGGGTCACCCTCACCGACAACGAGCGGCTGGAGTACGCCACCGCGGAGCCGGACGAGCGGTACAAGCTGTGCTCGACGGCGCGCACCAAGATCCCGGTGGTCAAGTCGATCCTGGACCGGCACCCGGACGAGCCGACCCTGGTCATCGGGGCGTACCTGGACCAGTTGGCCGAGCTGGGCGAGGCGTTGGACGCGCCGGTGATCCAGGGCGCGACGAAGAACAAGGACCGCGAGGAGCTGTTCGACGCGTTCCGGCGGGGTGAGCTGCGGACGCTGGTCGTGTCGAAGGTGGCGAACTTCTCCATCGACCTGCCGGAGGCGTCGGTCGCGGTGCAGGTGTCCGGGACGTTCGGGTCGCGCCAGGAGGAGGCGCAGCGGCTCGGTCGGCTGTTGCGGCCCAAGGGCGACGGGCGGCAGGCGCACTTCTACTCGGTGGTCGCCCGGGACACCCTGGACACCGAGTACGCCGCGCACCGGCAGCGGTTCCTCGCCGAACAGGGCTACGCGTACCGGATCTGCGACGCCGACGACCTGCTCGGACCGCCGCTGCCCGGGTGAGTTCCCGCGCTCATGGCACCGGGAACCCCCGGTGCCATGAGCGAACAGTTCAGCGGTCCGCCAGAACCCCGTCCGTGAACGGCGGCCACGCCAGCACGGCCCACTCGCCGAACGGCCGGTCGGTGAGCGCGACGCAGGCCAGCGCGTGCTCCGGGTCGACCCAGAGGAACGTGCCGGACTGGCCGAAGTGGCCGAAGGCTCGCGGCGAGCTGCGTTCTCCGGTCCAATGTGGACTCTTGGTGCCGCGGACCTCGAAGCCCAGTCCCCAGTCGTTCGGCTTCTGCATGCCGTAACCCGGGAGCACACCGTTGAGGCCGGGGAACGCCACCGTCGTCGCCTCGGCCACGGTCTCGCCCGCGACCAGGGTCGGCCGCTGCAGTTCGGCGGCGAACTTGGCCAAGTCGGCGGCGGTGGACACCGCGCCAGCGCCCGCGGAGCCCTCCAGCGCGGAATCCGACATGCCGAGGGGCTCGAACACGGCCTCGGTGAGGTACTGGGCGAACGGGATGCCGGTCGCCTTGTGGACGGTGTCGGCGAGCACGTCGAACCCGGTGTTCGAGTAGATCCGGCGGGTCCCGGGCTCGGCCTGCTGGGTCATCGAGTCGAACGCCAGCCCGGAGGCGTGCGCGATCAGGTGCCGCACGGTGGCGGGCCCGGCGGGCTGGTCCCACTCGACCGCGCCCTCCTCGACCGCGACCAGGACGGCGTACGCGGACAGCGGCTTGGTCACCGAGGCCAGCGGGAACCGGCGGGTCTGCTCGCCGAACGTCCCCAGCACGGTCCCGTCGGCCGCCACCACCGCCGCGGCCGCGTTGTCCACCGGCCAGCGCCCCACCACGTCCAGGCTGTGCATGGCACCAAGCCTAGTGACCCGACCCAGGGGGTTGGCAGGGTCTCGACCTGCCCACGACGTCCCTGGCCGCGTTGCCGAAACGACCGAGTACGCCCAGTACGAGGCCGTTCCGGCGCCTTGCCAGGAACGCCGTGGACAGGCCGATACCCAACCAACCCCCTGGGTCGAGCCACTTGTTCGGCGATCGTGAGCTTCTGTCAGCGCGGTCTGCGACGATGCGGGGGTGTTCGCCGAGCAGACGCGTGTCTACGCCATCCCCATGCGGACGAAGTTCCGCGGCATCACTGTCCGCGAGGGCCTGCTGCTGCGCGGCGACGCGGGCTGGGGCGAGTTCTGCCCGTTCGCCGACTACAGTGACACCGAATCCGTGCCCTGGCTCGCCTGCGCCCGCGAGGCGGCTGACATCGGCTGGCCCGCGCCGGTGCGGGACCGGGTGCCGGTGAACGCGACCGTGCCGGTGGTGGACCCGGAGCGCGCGGCCGAGATCGTCCGGGCCTCGGGGTGTACGACGGCGAAGGTGAAGGTGGCGGACCCGCGGTCGACGCTGGGGCAAGACGTCGACCGGGTGGCTGCCGTGCGCGCGGCCCTCGGACCGTCCGGCCGGGTTCGAGTGGACGCGAACGGGGCGTGGGACGTGGACCGGGCGGTCGCCGCGATCACCGCGCTGGACCGGGCGGCGGGCGGTTTGGAGTACGTCGAACAGCCCTGCCGGACGATCGAGGAACTGGCCGCCGTGCGCCGTCGAGTCGATGTCCCGATCGCCGCCGACGAGTCGATCAGGCGAGCGGAGGACCCGCTGCGGGTGGCCGTCGCGGGGGCGGCCGACATCGCGGTGCTGAAAGTGGCGCCGCTCGGCGGGGTCCGCCGGGCGCTCGCGGTGGCCGAGTCCGCTGGGCTGCCGTGCGTGGTGTCGTCGGCGCTGGAGACGAGCGTGGGTATCGCGGCTGGTCTCGCGCTCGCGGGGGCCCTTCCGGAACTGGACTACGCGTGCGGCCTGGGCACCTTGTCCCTGTTGACGGCCGATGCCGCCGTCGACCCCCTCCACCCCGTCGGCGGCTGGCTGCCCGTACCCCGCGTGGCACCCGAACCAGACGCCCTCCCCGACGCCGACCCCCGCACCCGCGACCGCTGGCTGTCCCGCCTCGCCCGGGTCACCGCCCTCAGCTCCCGGGGCGCGTGAGACCGTCCTTGGCGGCGCCCCGGCTGAGGACGAAGCCGTCGGTTCGGGTGAGCGCTTCCGCCTTGCGGGCGGCCGGGGTGGCGGGGTCGGTGCTGAGGTCGCGCAGCCGGATCGGCGGGCCGAGGTCGACCAGGATGGGGAGGTATTCGGCGCGGTCCGCGGTCCAGCCGGTGGCGGACTTGGTGAAGTGGAAGCGGGCCAGGACGCCCTCTTCGGTGTCGCCACGGGGTTCTTCGTGGCGGGCGACCATGTTGCCGAGGCCGTAGGTGACCCACTTGCCGTTGACCTTCTCGATGGGCTGCACGACGTGCGCGTGGTGGCCGATGATCAGGTCGACGGCCGGGTCCGCCAGCAGCGCCTTCGCGGTCCGTACCTGGTCGGCGGTCGCCTCGTGCCTGCCCTCGACACCCCAGTGCAGGCTGGCGACGACGACCTCCGCGCCCGCCGCTTTCGCGGCCTTCGCCGCGGCCAACACGGCGTCGGTGGTGAGCAGGTTCGCCGTCCAGGGCGCACCCGGCGGGCGGGAGGTGCCGGAGTTCAGCCCGAACGTGAACGACACGAAGCCGACCTTGACACCAGCCACGTCCCGCAGCAGCGGCCGGGCCGCCTCGGCAGCGGACCGCGCCGAACCGGTGTGGGTGATCTTCGCGGCGTCCAGGGTGTCGAGGGTGCTGGTGACGCCGGTCGCGCCGCGGTCGAGGGTGTGGTTGGACGCGGTGGAGCACGTGTCGAAACCGGTCTGCACCAACGCGGACGCGATCTCGGGCGGGACGCTGAACCTCGGGTAGCCCAGGAACGGCCCGGCTGCGGGCGCGAT
The DNA here is from genome assembly GCF_000482865.1 of Actinokineospora inagensis DSM 44258. Taxonomy (GTDB): domain Bacteria; phylum Actinomycetota; class Actinomycetes; order Mycobacteriales; family Pseudonocardiaceae; genus Actinokineospora; species Actinokineospora inagensis. The sequence goes on from NZ_AXWW01000028.1 coordinate 46,653, forward strand.
CGGCGTCTCCAGGTGGCAGACGGCGACATCGGCGGCCTCGGCGACCGGCTTGATCCCGGCCGGCAGCGGGGCGTAGTCGCGGGTGCCGTGCCCGTCGGCGGTGGCCTGCTCGGTGAGCGCGGGGTGGCGGGTTGGGTTGTTGTCGTGGCCTGTGGCGGGGTCGTGCCTGTCACCTCGGGGACCTGCCCGACCGTGGGATCACCGGTGCAGGCAGCCAGGAAGAGTACCCCGGCGAGTGTGGCTGAACCGAGGCGTCTGTGGGACCGGGTCACGGGGCGTCGAAGAGGGCGCTGACCGATTCACCGTTGTGGATGCGGCGGACGGCCTCGGCGAGCGCGGGCGCGACGGAGAGGACGGTGAGCTTGTCGGAGTGCTCGTGGATGGGGACCGTGTTGGTGCAGACGATCTCCAGGACCTCGGGCTGGTCGCCGATCCGCTTGAGGGCGCCGGCGGCGAACAGGCCGTGCGTGCAGGCGACGCGGACCGAGCGGACGTCGTGTTCGCGCAGCCGGGCCAGCAGCTCGATCACCGTGCTGCCCTTGGCGATCTCGTCGTCCAGGACGATGACGTCGCGGCCGTCCACATCGCCGATGACCGAGGAGATGGCGACCCGGTCGTCGGCGAAGCGCTGCTTGGCGCCCGCCGCCACCGGGACGCCGAGCAGCCGGGCGAACCGGGCGGCCTCCTTGGCGTTGCCCAGGTCCGGCGAGACGACGGTCGTGGTGGACAGGTCCAGCGTGCTGAAGTGCCCGGCCAACTCGCGCAGGGCGTGCAGGTGGTCGACGGGCACGCTGAAGAACCCGTGCACCTGCGGCGAGTGCAGGGTCATGGTCAGCACCCGGTCGGCCCCGGCGGCCACCATCAGGTCGGCCACCAGCCGCCCCCCGATGGAGATCCGCGGCGCGTCCTTCTTGTCCGACCGCGCGTACGCGTAGTGCGGCAGCACCACGGTCGTCCGCCCCGCCGACGCCCCACGCGCGGCGTCGAGCATGAGCAGCAACTCGACCAGGTTCTCCTGCACCGGCTGCACCAGCGGCTGGATCAGGAACACGTCCCGCTCCCGGCAGTTGGCCTGCAGCTGCACCTCGAGGCAGTCGTTGGCGAACCGCTGGACCCGCACCGGGTGCAGCGGCGCCCCGAGGTGCTCGGAGATCTCCTGGGCGAGCGCCGGGTGCGCGCTCCCCCCGAACAAGGCGATGTCCCGCACAAGCACTCCCGTCGACGCAGGCCTCACACCCACAGCGGTCGCTGCGACCCAACCCTAATGGCCGCTTGCCAACCACCCCGCGCCGACCCGGCACCGGGACACCACAACCCGATCCGCGCGATCACCTCCCCCGTCGCCGAACAGCCAGCACGATCAGGGCGACCAACACAGCGACCAACACCGGCGCCACCCGCCGAGCCAACGACGGTCCGGCGAACTCCAACAGATCGATCGGTTCAGCCTCCGGCACCGAGCGCACCGGACCCGAACCACCACGCGACTCCGCCCCGCTCACCCCGGCTGGCGCAGCACCACCGTCACCCGATTCAACTTCCGGCACCGAGCGCACCGGACCCGAACCACCACGTGACTTCGCCGCGCTCACCCCGACCGGTAGAACCACACCCGCATCCGGCTCGACATCCGACACCGAGCGCGCCAGATCCGAACCACCACGCGACTCCGCGCCACTCACCTCGGCTGACGCGGCACCACCGTCACCTGACTCGGCTTCCGGTGCCGAGCGCACCGGAGCTCCTTGCGGTTTCTCGGCTTCGTCGTCGGCCGGTCGGGGCACGTCCGGACGCGGTTCCGGTTCGGGCTGGTCTTCTTGCTTCTCGCCAACCGGCTCGGGGCTGTCCGTCGACTCTGCGGGCGGTTGCGACTGTTCGGTGGCCGCGTCTTCGGTTGGCTCAGTCGATTCTCCTGGTTCTGGTGCGGCTTGTCCGGTGTCTTGTGCTTGCGGCGGATCGGGTTCGGCAACTGGGGTGGCGTCCTGTTCGCCCGTGGGTGGGGCGAGCTTGTCGGCGAGGCACGTGGCGAAGGTGTCGAGGATCTTGCCGCCGACCTCGCTGATCAACCCGCGGCCGAACTGGGCGGGTTTGCCGGTGATGGCGAGGTTGCTGACCACCGTGCCGCCGGTGGCGTCGCCCTCGTCGACCAGGGTCACGGTCACGGTCGCCGCGGCGGTGCCGTTGCCGCGGGAGTCCTTGCCGGAGGCCTTGATGACGAGCTTGTGCGCGTCGTCGTCGCGTTCGAGGAACTGGCCGTTCCCCTTGTACAGCAGGGAGATCGGGCCGAGCTTGACCTTCACGGTGCCCTCGAAGGTGTCGCCGGTGACCTCGGTAAGGGTGGCGCCGGGCAGGCACGGCGCCACCCGGTGCGGGTCGAGCAGGGCGGCCCAGACCTCGCCGACCCGGGCGGGGACGGTGAACCGGTGTTCCAGTTTCACATCGACCTCCTACGCGCCGACGGCGGCGGTGACGGCGCGCGAGGTGAGCACGCGGGCCAGGTGTTGGCGGTAGGCGACATCGGCGTCGCCGTCCGCGGTGGGGCTGGTGCCCTCGGCGGCGTGCGCGGCGGCCGCCTTGATCGACTCCGCGGTGGCCGGGCTGCCGACCAGGGCCCGCTCGACCGCGTCCGCGCGGACCGGCACCGCGGACATGTTCGTCAACGCCACCCTGGCCTCGGCGATCACCCCACCCTCAACGCGGACGGCGACCGCGACGGCCACGATCGACCAGGCCTGGGCGACCCGGCTGAACTTCTCGTAGTGCGCGCCCCAGCCGGTGTGCTTGGGAATCCGCACCGCCACCAGGAGTTCGTCCTGGCGGAGCGCGGTGGTGAAGTAGTCGGTGAAGAAGTCCGCCGCGGCGACGGTGCGGCGGCCCGCCGGGCCGTGCAGGACCAGTTCGGCGTCCAGGGCGAGGGTTGGGGCGAGCAGGTCGCCCGCCGGGTCGGCGTGGACGAGCGCGCCACCAAAGGTGCCGCGGTGGCGGACCTGCGGGTCGGCGACCGTGTCGGTGGCGGCCCGCAGCAGCGGCGCGTGCACGCGGACCAGCGGATCGCGCTGCACCTCGTAGTGGGTGGTGGTCGCACCGATCACCAGCTCGTCACCATCGTCGCGGATACCACGCAACTCGGGGACGCGGCCGATGTCGACGAGGGTGGTCGGGGCGGCCAATCGCATGCGCAGCACCGGAATCAGGCTCTGCCCACCCGCGATCACCTTGGCATCCTCACCCGATTCGGCGAGTGCGCGGACCGCATCCTCCACAGTGGACGGTGCGGTGTAGTCGAACGCCGCCGGGATCACAGGGCACCTCCGGTCGAGTCGATGGAGCCGAGTCCGCCGCCTGCCTCGCCCCCGGGGCCACCCGCGTCGGTGGGGCCGCCGTTGATCGCTGTCCAGACTCGCATGGGGGTGCATGGCATCTGGATGTCGTCGACTCCGAAGTGGCGCACCGCGTCGACCACGGCGTTGACCACGGCCGGGGTCGAGGCGATGGTGCCCGCCTCGCCGACGCCCTTCACGCCGAGCTGGTTGGTGGTCGACGGCGTCTCGGTGCGGTCGGTGTCGAAGTGCGGCAGGTCCACCGCGGACGGGAGCAGGTAGTCGGCGAACGTTCCCGTTGTCAACGTGCCGCTCTCGTCGTGCACGGCCTCCTCGTAGAGCGCCTGGGCGATGCCCTGCGCCAGTCCACCGTGGACCTGGCCCTCGACGATGACCGGGTTGACCACGACGCCAACGTCGTCGACGCAGACGTACTTGCGGATCTTGACGAACCCGGTCTCTGTGTCGACCTCGACCGCGCACAGGTGGGTGCCGTGCGGGAAGGAGAAGTTGTCCGGGTCGAAGGTGGCCGCCGAGTCCAGCGACGGCTCGACCCCGTCCGGCAGGTCGTGCGCGGCGAACACGGCCAGCGCGACCTCGGTGATGCCGGTGGACCGCTCGGTGCCGCGCACGGTGAACCGGCCGCCGGTGAACTCCAGGTCGTCCTCGGCGCACTCCATCATGTGCGCGGCCACCCGGCGGGCCTTGCGGATGACCTTCTCGCCCGCCTTGAGCACCGCCATGGCGCCCACGGTGAGCGAGCGGGAGCCGTATGTGTCGAGGCCCTTGGGCGAGGACTGGGTGTCGCCGTGCAGGACCTCGACGTCCTCGAACGGCACGCCGAGCTGGTCGGCGACGATCTGGCTCCACGCCGTCTCGTGGCCCTGGCCGTGCGCGGACGACCCGGTGACCACCTCGACCTTGCCGCTGGGCAACATCCGGATCGCGGCGTGCTCCCAGCCGCCCGCCCCGTACGAGAGCGAGCCGAGCACCCGGGACGGGGCCAGGCCGCACATCTCGGTGAAGGTGGAGGTACCGATGCCGAGCTGGACCGAGTCGCCCCGGTCGCGGCGCTCGCGCTGCTCGGCGCGCAGTTCGTCGTAGCCGAACAGTTCCTTGGCGCGGGCGGTGGCGGCCTCGTAGTTGCCCGAGTCGTACTCCAGGCCGCAGACGGTGGTGAACGGGAACTCGTCGTGCTTGATCCAGTTCTGCTCGCGCAGCTCGATCGGGTCGCGGCCGAGCTCGGCGGCCAGCTCGTCCATCAGCCGTTCGATGGCGAAGGTGGCCTCCGGCCTGCCCGCGCCCCGGTAGGCGTCGGTGGGGGTCTTGGTGGTGAACACGTTGGTGCAGGCGAACCGGTAGGCCGGGAACTTGTAGATGGCGTTGAACATGAACGCGCCCAGGATCGGCACGCCCGGGGTGACCAATCGCAGGTAGGCGCCCATGTCGGCGAGCAGGTCGACCTTGAGGCCGGTGACGGTGCCGTCCCGGCGGGCGGCCAGGGTGAGCCGCTGGAGCTGGTCGCGGCCGTGGTGCGCGGACAGCAGCGACTCCGAGCGGGACTCGGTCCACTTCACCGGTTTGCCCAGCCGGGTGGCCACCACCAGGGCGACGACTTCCTCGGGGGTGACCTGGAGCTTGCCGCCGAACCCGCCGCCGACGTCGGGGGCGATGACGCGCAGCTTGTGCTCGGGGACGCCGGTGGTCAGCGCGAGCATGAGCCGCAGGATGTGCGGGATCTGGGTGGCCGACCAGACGGTGGTCTGCTCCCCGGTGGGATCGACCAGCACGGACCGGGGTTCCATGAACGCCGGGATGAGCCGCTGCTGCCGGTAGGTGCGCTCGATGAGCACCTCGGCCTCGGCGATGGCCTGCTCGACATCGCCGCCGGTGCCCGCCTCGGCCGAGTCGAACACCCAGTGCGCGGACCGGTTGGTGCCCAGATCCGGGTGGACCACGTCGGCGTCCTCGGCGATGGCGGCCCGCAGGTCGAGCACGACGGGGAGCTCGTCGTAGTCGACGTCGATGGCCTCCAGCGCGTCGTGCGCCTCGGCCTTGCCCCGGGCGACGACGACGGCCACCGCCTCACCCGCGAAGTTGACCTGGTCGACAGCCAGGGACGGCGCGGCGGGCGCCACCTGGTCGGCGGTGACCGGCCAGGCGCACGGCAGGCTGCCCTGCGCGTCGGCGATGTCGCGGCCGGTGAAGACCGCGACCACCCCGGGCGCGCGTCGGGCGGCCTCGACGTCGATCGAGGTGATCTTGGCGTGCGCGACCGGGCTGCGCAGGAAGGCCAGGTGCAGCAGGCCGGGGACGGTGAGGTTGTCGGTCCACCGGGTGCGGCCGGTGACCAGCCGCGCGTCCTCCTTGCGCGGCCTGGCCCGGCCGACCTCGGGCTCGATGGTGGCGGTCACCGCTCACCCCCGACCAGTTCACCGGGGGTCGCAGTGGCCTCGGTGGCTTCGGTGGCCCCGGTCGGAGCCGGGTCCGGGCGCAGCCGCTGGGCGGCGTCCAGGACCGCGCGGACGATGTTCTGGTAGCCGGTGCAGCGGCACAGGTTGCCCTTGAGGCCGTGCCGCACCGCCTGCTCGTCCGGATCGGGGTTGTCGGCGAGCAGGTCGATCGACTGCATGATCATCCCCGGGGTGCAGAAGCCGCACTGCAGGGCGTGGTTGTCGTGGAAGGCCTGCTGCAGCGGGTGCAGCACGCCGTCGCGGGCCAGCCCCTCGACGGTGGTGATCTCGGCGCCGTCGGCCTGCACGGCGAGCACCGAGCACGACTTCACGCTCTGCCCGTCGAGGTGCACGGTGCAGGCGCCGCAGTTGCTCGTGTCGCAGCCGACGACGGTCCCGGTCTTGCCGATCGCCTCCCGCAGGTGGTGGACCAGCAGTTGGCGTGGCGCCACCTCATCGCGGTAGGTGGTCCCGTCGACAGTGACGGTGATGCGCATCCTGCCTCCCAGCCCTCGCTCGGTTCCGCCCTGACGAGCCCGCATCCGTGATCGGGCTCACAACCAGCCTGCCCTCGTTGGCCGATCCGGACAAGCCCGATCCGCCCGCCTGTGGACAACTCGGTCGCCAATGGACGAAATACCCAGGTCGGAGCCGTCAACAGGCTCGACAGGACTAGCCGTGGATGCGTCCGGAAAGGACGGACAGCCGCTGGCCGCCGCCGCCCCAGCGGGTCGCGATGATCTCCGCCGCGATCGACACGGCCGTCTCCTCCGGGGTGCGCGCGCCGAGGTCGAGGCCGATCGGCGAGGCGAGCGCGCCGAGCTCGGCCTCGGACAGGCCCGCCTCGCGCAGCCGCTCCAGCCGGTCCGCGTGGGTGCGACGGGAACCCATGGCACCGACGTAGCCCAGGCGGCTGCGCAGTGCTACCCGCAGGACGGGGATGTCGAACTTGGGGTCGTGGGTGAGTACGGCGACCACGGTGCGCTCGTCCACCCTGTCCTCGGCGAGTTCGCGTTCCAGGTAGCGGTGGGGCCAGTCGACGACGACCTCGTGCGCGCTGGGGAACCGGCTGGTGGTCGCGAAGACCGGCCGCGCGTCGCACACGGTGACCCGGTAGCCCAGGTAGGCACCCATCCGGGCCATCGCGGCGGCGAAGTCGATCGCGCCGAAGACGAGCATCCGGGGCGGCGGCTCGAACGAGGTCACGAACACGCCCATGCCCTCGCCGCGGCGTTCGCCGTCCGGGCCGTAGCCGATCATCGCGGTGCGCCCGGTGGCGAGCAGGCCGCGCGCGTCGTCCACGATCGCGGCGTCGATCCGGTCGGAGCCGGTGCCACCCGTGTGCCGGTCCGACCAGACCAGTACCCGTTTGCCGAGGCGGTCCGGATCAGGGTGAGCGACGACGGTGGCGACGGCGACCGGGACCTCGCCGCGCACCGACTCGGCGAGCAGCTCGAAGTCGGGGAACGACGCGCGGTCGACCCGTTCGACGTAGATGTCGATGATCCCGCCGCAGGTCAGGCCGACCGCGAAGGCGTCGTCGTCGCTGACCCCGTAGCGCTGCAGCACCGGCCGCCCACTGGCGAGGACTTCCTGGCCGAGTTCGTACACCGCTCCCTCGACGCACCCGCCGGAGACACTGCCGGTGACGGTGCCATCGGTGGCGACAACCATGGCGGCGCCGGGCGCACGTGGGGCGGACGAGAAGGTGGCGACGACGGTGCCGACGGCCACGGATTCACCCGCCTGGTAGCGGCGAAGCACCTCGTCGAGCACGTCACGCACGGCGTACCTCCCGGAGCAGGAGATCGAGTGTGGCCACGCTGTGGCCCGCGAGCAAGCTGTCGATGTGCGGTAGCGCTACCGCGATGCCGGACTGGACGGGTTGGTACACCGGCGATCCCGCGTGCGGGTTCACCCACAGGACCCGGTGGGCGAGCCTGCTCAACCGGGCCATCTGCGTCCCGAGCAGCGTGGTGTCGCCGCGCTCCCACCCGTCGGAAAACAGCACAACAACAGCTTGCCTGGCAACACCCCGTTGACCCCAACGGTCCAGGAAGGTCCTCAGGGTCTCACCGAGTCTGGTCCCACCCGCGTAATCGGGGACGGCTCGCGCGGCGGCTGCCAGGGCGAGTTCCGGATCGCGTTGACGGAGTTGCCGCGTGAGCCTGGTCAGGCGGGTTCCGAGGGTGAACATCTCGGTGGGCGACCGGCGAGCCATGGCGTGGGCGAACCGTAGGAGCGCGTCGGCGTAAGAGGCCATCGAGCCCGACACGTCAATCAGCAGGACGACTCGACGGGGCTTCCTGGCGCGGCGCTTGCGCGCGAGCCGCATGGGTTCGCCGCCGGTGGCCCGCATCAGCCGCAGGGTGCGCCGGTCATCGATCCGACCGCGTGGAGCCGGTCGCCACCGAACGGCCGCGCGTAGGGGTGGTTCGGGGCGCAAGAGGTCGATCATCTCGCGCAGGTGCGCGCGCTCGGCGGCGGTGAGATCAGCGATGTCCCGGTGGCGTAGGACCTCTTGCGAGCTGGCCAAGCGGTCGACGTGCATGGCGTTGTCACCCGTACCGGCACTTGTGGGTGAGAGAGACGCGATGTGGCCGCGCTGGGGGCGTGTCTCCTTGGTGGGTCTCGGCGCACGCGGCGTGTCGCCGGTGAACCACGCGTGGAAGGCGTTGTCGTAGCGCGGTAGGTCGTCCGGCTCCGCGCACAAGGTGAGCCTGCCTGCCCAGTACACCTGACTCACGTCGGCGAGGTCGACGAGCTCAACCGCGGCGAGGTAGGCCTGGACGCGATCCGGGCCGCAGGCCACCCCGGCGGCTCGCAACGCGGCGGCGAAGCCGACGAGACCGGGCAGCGGGTCGACCGGAGTCACCCAGGCAGTGTGCCCCAGGTCACCCGGTCGGCGCTCAGGCCATGTCCTCGGCCAACTCGGTGAGCACGACGCGGCAGTCGGCGAGCACGCGCTTCCCCCGTTTGGTGGTCCGGTAGCGGCGGATCCGCCTGCCGTCGACCACCTCGGTGCGCGACTTGAGCAGACCGGCCTCCTGCAGCCGGTGCAGCAGCGGGTACAGCGTGCCGGGCGACACCCGATGCCCACGCGCGGCCAGTTCCTCGGTCAGCCAGGCCCCGTGCACCTCCTCGGCCGCCGCGTACCTGAGCACCCGCAGCCGCAGCGCCCCGTTGGCGAACTCCCGGACCACATCCATCGGTCCACAATATCGTGCCTCGATATCGCGAGCCAAGTCTGATCAAATCCGCAGCACAAGAAGCCAAAATGCTGTACTTATCGGTGGGTGATATCTGATCTCGATAGCAAAACCGTTGGTACACAAGGATGTGAACCGCGACACGTGGGTAAGAGATCGACGAGACAGGTCGATGACATGACCGGTAACGTGCTCTGGTCGCGGGTGCCGTTGAGGCCCGTGACCGCAGGAACCGCCCACAGGGACACACCGAAAAGGTGAGAAATGCGTTCGCCGCGATGACGATGGTCCACCACCCGACCCCTCTGCTGACCGCTATCGATCCGCTGGCCGAGGCCGCCGCGCGCGGGCTCGCCGTGTTCCGCGCCGGACCGGAGAGCGCCCCGCGCACCCTGGTCGACGTCCTCCGCTCGACCGCCGCGCGCCACCCGGACGCCGACGCCCTCGACGACGGCACCACCGTGCTGAGCTACCGCGCGCTGCTGGCCGAGGTCGACGCGCTGGCCGCCACCCTCACCCTGGCCGGGGTCGGCCGGGGCGACCGGGTCGGTGTGCGGGTCCCGTCCGGCACCGCCGACCTGTACGTGTCGATCCTGGCCACCCTGGTCGCGGGCGCGGCCTACGTGCCGGTCGACTTCGACGACCCGGACGAGCGGGCGGACCTGGTCTTCGGCGAGGCAAACGCTTGCGCCGTGCTCGGCGGTGGCCGCTCGGTCACCCACCGGAGCAGCCCGGTCGGGCTGCCGGGCACCCCCGGCCTGGAGGACGACGCCTGGATCATCTTCACCTCGGGGTCGACCGGCAAGCCGAAGGGCGTGGCGGTCAGCCACCGCAGCGCGGCCGCGTTCGTGGACGCCGAGGCCGACCTCTTCCTGGCCGACGAGCCGATCAACCCGGACGACCGGGTGCTGGCGGGCCTGTCGGTCGCCTTCGACGCCTCCTGCGAGGAGATGTGGCTGGCCTGGCGCAACGGGGCCTGCCTGGTGCCCGCGCCGCGCGCGCTGGTGCGCACCGGGGTCGACCTGGGGCCGTGGCTGGTGGAGAAGGGCATCACCGTCGTGTCCACGGTGCCGACGCTGGCCGCGCTGTGGCCTGCCGACGCGCTCGACGACGTCCGGCTGCTGATCTTCGGCGGCGAAGCGTGCCCGCCTGAGCTGGCCGAGCGGCTGGCCATCGAGGGCCGCGAGGTGTGGAACACCTACGGCCCGACCGAGGCGACCGTGGTGGCCTGCGGCGCCCAGTTGACCGGCGAGGGCCCGGTGCGGATCGGGCTGCCGCTGGACGGCTGGGAGCTGGCCGTCGTCGACGAGGCGGGCGAGCTGGTGCCGATGGGCGAGGTCGGGCAACTGGTGATCGGCGGCGCCGGTCTGGCCAGGTACCTCGATCCGGTGAAGGACGCCGAGAAGTTCGCGCCGCTGCCCGCGCTGTCGTGGGACCGCGCGTACCGCAGCGGCGACATGGTCAAGGCGGAGTCGGCGGGGCTGCTGTTCCTGGGCCGGGCGGACGAGCAGATCAAGCTCGGCGGTCGGCGTATCGAGCTGGGTGAGGTCGACGCGGCGCTGCAGTCCCTGCCGTACGTGGCAGGCGCGGCTGCCGCCGTTCGCACTACCTCGGCCGGTAACCAGCTCCTGGTCGGTTATGTCGTCGTCTCCGACGGCTTCGACGCGGATGTCGCTATCGAGCGGTTGCGCGCTGAGCTGCCCGCGGCGCTGGTCCCGCTGATCGCCGTAGTGGACACGCTGCCCACGCGGACCTCCGGCAAGGTGGACCGCAACGCGCTGCCGTGGCCGCTGGACCTGGACACCTCCGACGTCGACACGGCGGCCCTGACCGATACCCAGCGCTGGCTCGCCGAGCTGTGGCGGGACCTGCTCGGGGTGTCGGTGAGCAGTCCGAAGGCCGACTTCTTCGCCAACGGCGGCGGCAGCCTGTCCGCCGCGCAACTGGTGTCCAAGATCCGCGAGAAGCACCCCAGCATCGCGGTCGCCGACCTCTACCAGAGCCCGACGCTGGGCAAGCTCGCCGACCACATCGACGCGGCCGCGTCCAGCACGCAGAGCGACCGGGTAGTGCTACCGGTGCCGCGTCGCGCCCAGGTCATCCAGGCCCTCTTGACGCTGCCGATGTTGACGGTCGTGGGTGCCCGGTGGGTCGTGGCTCTTGCCGCGTTGAACAACCTGGTCGCCCTGCCGTGGGCACCGAAGGTGTCGTGGTGGCTCGTGTTCGCGGGCTGGTTGGTGTTCATGAGCCCGTGGGGGCGTATGGCGCTGGCTGCCGTGACCGCGCGCCTGCTGCTGCGAGGGGTCGAACCAGGCTCTTACCCGCGCGGCGGGAGTGTCCACCTACGGCTGTGGGCCGCGGAGCGGCTGGTCGAGCTGACCGGTGCGGCCGGTCTGCAAGGTGCGCCGTGGATGACGCACTACGCGCGGGTGCTCGGCGCGAAGATCGGCGACGGTGTCGACCTGCACTCGCTGCCCCCGGTCACCGGCATGCTCCGGCTGGGCCGCGGCGCGGCGATCGAGCCCGAGGTCGACCTGTCCGGCCACTGGCTCGACGGCGACGTCCTGCACATCGGGTCGGTCCGGGTCGACGCGAACGCCACGGTCGGCGCGCGCAGCACGCTGTTCCCGGGTGCCCGGGTCGGCAAGCGCGCCGAGGTCGCGCCGGGTTCCGGGGTGATGGGCGCGGTTCCCGCCGGTCAGCGCTGGTCGGGCTCACCGGCCGCGCGCACCGGCAAGGCGAGCGCGAAGGGCGTGCGTCCGGAGCGCCGTCGGCGTTGGGTGGGCATCTATGCGCTGTCGTCGTTCGTGCTGAGTGTGCTGCCCGTCGCGGCAGCGGTACCGGCACTGTTTGTGCTGACGGCGTTCCTGGACGGCACGACCACCTTGAGCGGTGCCACCACCAAGGCCCTGGTCGCGGTTCCGGTTGTCACGCTGACCTGGATGGCCTCTTACGCGCTGTTGATCCTCGTGCTGGTGCGGTCGCTGTCGATCGGTATGCGTGCCGGTAAGCACGCGGTGCACAGCCGGGTCGCGTGGCAGGCCTGGGCGACGGAGCGGCTGATGGGCCTTGCCCGGTCCGGTCTGTTCCCGATGTACGCCAGCCTGTTCACCCCGGTGTGGCTGCGCGCCTTGGGGATGAAGGTCGGTAGGCGCGTCGAGGCGTCAACGGTGTTGGCGCTACCGAGCATGACCACCGTTGGCGACGGCGCGTTCTTGGCCGACGACACGATGATCGGCTCTTACGAGCTCGGCGGCGGTTGGATGCGCATCGGTGCCGCCAGCATCGGTAAGCGGGCATTCCTGGGCAACTCCGGTATGACCGCGCCCGGTAGGGCTGTCCCGAAGCGTGGCTTGGTCGGCGTTCTGTCGTCTACGCCCAAGAAGGCCAAGGCCGGTTCTTCGTACCTCGGCATGCCGCCGATGAAGCTTCCGCGCACTGTTGAGGCTGCCGACGAGAGCACCACGTTCGACCCGCCGCGGCGTCTTGTGGTCGCCCGCGCGGTGGTCGAGGTGTGCCGTGTCATCCCGGTGATGGCGTCCGCCGCGTTGGCCGTTCTGGTCGCCGCGAGCCTGACCTACGCCGGGTTCTGGCTGGGCTTGGCGATCAGCGGGCTACTGCTGTTCGGCGCCGGTGTGACCGCGTGCGCGGTGGCCGTCCTGGCCAAGTGGACCCTGGTCGGGCGGTTCGGCACCGTGGACCACCCGCTGTGGAGTTCGTTCGTGTGGCGCAACGAGCTGGCGGACACGTTCGTCGAGATGCTCGCGGTGCCGTGGTTCGCGACCTGGGCGCACGGGTCGCCGCTGCTGTCGGTGTGGCTGCGCGGGTTGGGCGCCAAGATCGGCCGGGGCGCCTGGGTGGAGACCTACTGGCTGCCCGAGGCCGACCTGGTTCACGTCGGCCACGGCGCCACGGTCAGCCGCGGCTGCGTGCTGCAGACCCACCTGTTCCACGACCGGATCATGAGCATGGCCCCGGTGACCGTCGGCGACGGCGGCACGCTCGGTCCGCACGGCATCGTGCTGCCCGGCGCGACCATCGGCGAGCGCACCACCGTCGGCCCGGCGTCGCTGGTCATGCGTGGCGAGTCCGTCCCGGACGGCAGCCGCTGGCTGGGCAACCCGATCTCGGCGTGGCCGAGCAAGCGCTGACGCGCCCGGGTGTCGTCATGTTGAATAGCGGTATGAGCGCCAAGGCTGACCCGGCACGCGCCGGGCAGCCCGGCGCGAGTACGTCCCTGGACGCTTACCTGCCCAACCACGGCAACGGCGGCTACCGGGTCCAGCACTACGACCTCGACCTGATCTACCGCGTCGGGCCGGGCAGGCTTGAGGGCCACGCCCGCGTCACCGCAGTGGCGACCCAGGCGTTGTCGCGGTTCACGCTGGATTTCGCCGGTCTGCGGCCGACGAAGGTAACCGTGAACGGTAAGGCCGTCCGGCATGTGCAGCGCGGTAAGAAGCTGCACATCACGCCGCCGCGCGCCTTATCGGACGGCGGTATGTTCGTCGTCGACGTCCGCTACGTGGGCTCACCCGCGCCGGTAAGCAGTCACTGGGGCGAGATCGGGTGGGACTACCTGGAGGACGGGGTGATCGTCGCCAGCCAGCCGATCGGCGCACCGTCCTGGTTCCCGTGCAACGACCACCCCAGCGACAAGGCGACCTACCGGATCGCGGTGACGACGGCTTCGCCCTACCAGGTCGTGGCGACGGGCGTGCTCGAGTCGAAGCAGTCGTCGGCCAGCACGACGACGTGGGACTTCCGGCTCTCGCAGCCGACCCCGACCTACCTGGTGAGTGTCCAAATCGGACGGTACGCGGAGCTGTCCTACGGGACGGTGCCGATGATGCACGCGGCGGTGCCCGCGCGGCTCACCGGGATGTTCGAGCACGACTTCGGGCGGCAGCCGCGGATGCTCGACGAGTTCTCGCGGATGTTCGGGCCGTACCCGTTCGAGCAGTACGGCGTGGTGGTGGTGGACGCCGAGCTGGACGCGCCGATCGAGGCGCAGTCGTTGTCCGTGTTCGGCAGCAACCACGTGGACGGGCGGCGCGGGAGTGAGCGGTTGGTGGCGCACGAGCTCGCGCACCAGTGGTTCGGCAACAGCCTGACAGTGGCGCAGTGGCGGCACATCTGGCTGAACGAGGGGTTCGCGAACTACGCCGAGTGGTTGTGGTCGGAGGTCTCCGGGGGTGCCGCCGCGGAGGTGCACGCGCACCGGGCGTGGCGGGAACTCGCCGAGCGGCCGCAGGACATGCGGCTGGCCGATCCCGGGACGCGGTACCTGTTCGACGACCGGGTGTACCTGCGGGGCGCGGTCACGCTGCACGCCCTGCGGCTGCGCCTCGGTGACGACGCCTTCTTCGCCCTGCTCAAGGTCTGGACTTCGGCGCACCGGCACGGCGTGGTCACCACGGACGACTTCACCACGCTCGCGCAGCGGCACACGCCGTGGCCGCTGACCGATCTGTTCGCCCGGTGGCTGCACTCGCCGGTCCTGCCGGAGTTCCCACGCCGAACGCCTGGCGCGGACCGGGAGTAGGAGGGGTCCGCGCCAGGTGCGCCCCCGCGGCGCGCGCGGCCTGCTGGGGCCTGGGCGCGGCGGCGCCGGAATCGGCGTTCGGGAAACCACGCGAGGCCGCCTCGCGGGAGAACCCGCGAGAGAACCGGAGTGGCCCGAGACCAGGCCGCGGCACGACCGGACCACGGCGCCGCCACGCGCCCCGATCCGGCGAACCGCCCACGCGTCCATGGACTCCGGCGCGGTTTCCCACCACCATGGTGCACTCCACGCCCGGTCGAGCGCGACCGATTTTCCAGCGGTGCCAACGGAGATCGGGCGACCGGGCGTTCGCCCACCGCGAACACGACTACTGGATCATGGATCCGACCGTCGACTGTGGACGGTAGTCAGCCCGCGAGGAGCGCGTCCAGCCCTGCGGCCACGACGCGGTCGATGTCCTCGCGGTACTTGAGAACAGCGCCGAGGGTGCGGGCGGCGGTGGCGGCGTCGAGTTCGTCCCGGTGGAGGGCGGTGAGGGCGGCGGCCCAGTCAAGCGTCTCGGCGACTCCCGGAGGCTTGAGGAGGTCTTGGCCGCGGAGGCGACGGACGGCGTTGACGATCTGGGCGGCAAGGCGGTCGGGCAGACCGGGGTGGCGCAAGCGCAGGATGGCCAACTCGCGGGCGAGGGTGGGGTGGTCCAGCCAGTGGTACAGGCAGCGGCGCTTGAGGGCGTCGTGGACTTCCCGGGTGCGGTTGGAGGTCAACACGACCAGGGGTGGCTCCACGGCGCGGATTTCGCCCAGTTCGGGAATCGTGACGGCGGCCTCGCCGAGGATCTCCAAGAGGAACGCCTCGAACTCGTCATCGGCGCGGTCGATCTCGTCGACCAGCAGCACGCACGGGGTTTCGAGAGCACGAAGCAGGGGACGGGCCAAGAGGAACCGACGCGTATAGAGGGATTCGACGGCTGAGCCCGCGCGTAGTTCCAAGAGCTGCCGGGGGAAGTCCCACTCGTAGAGGGCTTGAGTGGCGTCGATGCCCTCGTAGCACTGGAGGCGGATCAGGTCCAGGTTCAACGATGACGCCAAGGCCGCGGCAAGGGCGGTTTTACCGGTGCCGGGTTCACCCTCGCAGAAGAGGGGACGGCGGAGGTTGACCGCGAGGTACGCGGCGGTCGCGAGGCCCTCGTCGGCGAGGTAGCCGACGGCCGCAAGAGCCGCGGCCATCTCCTCCGGGGTCCGGACAGGCATACGGGTCACCCTAACCCGACCCCCGAAACGACCCCTAGTCCAGAACCCGGGTCGTTCCCCGATGGCAGGACGCGTGCCGCGGTCCACTCTTGAGGCATGACGAACAACGTGTTCACCGAGGCCCAGACCACGGTCCGCAAGTTCCGCCGCAGTCGGTCCGACCGCATGGTCGCCGGTGTGTGTGGTGGCATCGCGAAGACGCTGAACATTGATCCGCCGTTGGTGCGCATCGGGCTGGTCGCAGCGACGCTGCTGGGGTTCGGCACTGGGGCGATCATCTACGGCGCGTGCTGGATCCTGCTGCCCGAGGAGGACTAACCGGGGTCGGTAGGGTCGGCGGGTGGCCGAGCAGCACGTGGTTAAGCAGCGGAGCGGGGCAGCGCGGATCGTCGTGCTGATCGCGGCGGCGGTGGTGTTCCTCGCCGGTGGGGTGGTCTGCTTCCTCGTCCTGTTGTTCGGCCCGGTGCTGGGCCACGGGAGTCCGATCGCGGCGGCGGCCGCTTACACGGGGGTGAGCGCGGTCGCCGCGGGGGTGGCGGTGGCCGTGGCGGTCCGGTCGGCGACGACCGGGCGGGTGGTGCTGTGGGGGTGCGGGACGCTGCTGGTGGGGACCTTGGCGGCGGCCGGGGCGATGGTGTTGCTGCTCACCGGGTGAGGATGACCGGATCGTGCCACGTCTCAAAACTGCCAAGAGCCGGTGGTATCCAACCCGGGGGACGCGGCTCTTGTAAGGGTGTCTGAGTAGAACTACTCGCCCCCGGAGCCAGCCATGAGCGACCAGTCGACCACGCGGGAGTGCCCGCGGCGACCGGTGGCGACGGGGTCGGATCAGACGGCGGCGCCGCCGGTCACCGGTGGGGTTGACCGGCGAGGACATGGCTGCACCGGCCTGCTCGGCCTGCCTGGTCCAGGCGACCGGGTGTCGGTGTGAGCCCGCGGACGACCGACGGCCGGACGGGTGCAGGGGACCTGTCCGGCCGTCGGGGCGTGTGCGGCGCGGAGCGCGGAGAAGGAGCACGACGTGGGGTTGGTGCGGCTGTCAGTGCAGGACGCCGAGCGGCCAACCGAGTTGCGCCGGGGGGATACCGTCGAGTTGCGGCTCCCGGAGTCCGCGACCACCGGGTACCGGTGGCGTTGGTGGTTGCCGGAGGCGCTGCGCCTGATCGCCGACGAGCACGTCCCGGCGACGGTCGGCGCGGGTGCCCCGGGCTCGGCAGGCGAGCGGCGACTGGCCTTCGACGTCACCGCGACCGGTCAGCACGAACTCCGGGCCGAACTGGCGAGACCGTGGGAAGGGCAGGCGCGGCAGGCCCTGACGTTCGTCCTGTACGCGCGTTAGCGACACTGATGGAGTACAGCTTCACCCGAAAGAGTGAGCAAGGATGGGTGCGGACGCACCAACCTGCCACGGGACGATGTAGCCAGTGCCACCAGGACGCACAACCCCGGCAGACGGAGAATGGGGTGGGAGCGGTGACCGAGCAGCTCCACACGAGGACGAACCCGCCGTGGGACGGCCTCGAGGGGACCGAGCGCCACGCGGCGTGCGTGCTCGCGGCGCGGGACGGGCACCCGGGTGCGCTCGACACCCTGGTCGCCGAGCTGACCCCGCTCGTGTGGCACATCGCCAGAGGCGCCGGGCTGGACCGCTCGGCCGCCGAGGACGTCGTGCAGACGGTCTGGCTGGCGCTGCTGCGCCACGTGGACGCCATCACCGAGCCGAGAGCCGTGGTCGGCTGGCTGATCACCACCACCCGCCGCGAGGCGAAGCGCACCCGGCAGCGCTCCGCCACCCAGGTCGAGCTCTCGCCCGAGGTCGTCGAGCACGTGCCGAGCACGGAGCCGATGCCCGAGGCCGAGGCGCTGCGCACCGAACGCGACCGCACGCTGTGGTCGGCGTTCCACAAGCTGGACCAGCGCTGCCAGGAGCTGCTGCGCCTGACCGTGCTGGCCGGTCGTGCCGAGTACCGGGTCGTCGCCGAGGTGCTGCGGATGCCGCACGGGAGCATCGGGCCGACCCGGGGTCGTTGCCTCAACGCCCTGCGGGCGCTGTACGACAATGGGGATGGTGGCAGATGAGGACCATGGACGACTACGAGATGGACCCGGCCGAGCAGGACTTCTGGCTGGCCCAGGTGGCCCACCTGGTCGACGAGCTCGACCCGGTCCCACCCGGTCTCGTCGAGCGGTCCCGGTTCGCCATCGACCTGGAGGGCATCGACGCCGAGGTGGAGCTGGAGGCGGCCAGGTGGGCCGACCAGCGGCCGCTGGCGGGTGTCCGCGGCGGGGCGCCGGGCACCATCACCTTCTTCGTCGGCGACCTCACCGTCATGGTCAACGTGACCAGGACCGGGGAGCGGCAGCGCATCGACGGTTGGCTGGTGCCCGCCGGTGAGCACGGCGTCGAGGTCCGGGTCGCCGACCACGGCTCGACGAACACCACCGCCGACGAGGGCGGCCGGTTCGTGCTGACCGAGGTGCCGCGGGGCACCACGCAGATCCTGGTCCGGATGAACGGCGGCAAGCCGCGGACCGTGGTCACGCCGACCGTCGAGCTGTAGCCGTCGGACGAGTCAGGCCAGCCCGGTCAGCGCGGCGGGCAGGTCGGTCGCGGTGACCACGCCGACCCACTGGGTCGCCCTGGTCAGCGCCACGTAGAGGTCGTTGGGACCGCGTTCCGACTCGGCGACGATGGCGGCGGGGGCCACCACGAGCACCCCGTCGAACTCCAGGCCCTTGGACTGCCGGACGGTCAGCACGACGACCCGGCTCTCCAGCTCCGGCCGCTCCCCCACCGCGGCGTCGGGCACCTCGGCCAGCACGGCCCGGCCGATCTCCTCGACCATGGCGGCGGGCACGATCACGGCCAGCGTCCCCGGCTCGGCACGGGCGGCCAACTTCGCCACCGTGCCAGGCAGGTCCACCTCGGCCACCACCTTCGCCCACGGTTGGACGCCGGTTTCTCGCACCGAGCTCGGTGGGGTCAATCCGGTGCCCAGCTCGGCCAGGACCTTCGCGGCGACGGCCATGACCTCGGCGGGTGTGCGGTAGTTGACCGTTAGCTCTGTCTGGCGCCAGCGGTCTTCGACGTAAGGGGCGAGGATGTCCGCCCACGTGTCGGTGCCTGCGAGGTCACCTGTCTGGGCAACGTCACCGACCAGGGTCATCGACCGGGTCGGGCAGCGACGCATCAACACGCGCCAGGCCATCGCGGACAGTTCCTGCGCTTCGTCGACGATGACGTGTCCGAACGTCCACGAGCGGTCGGCGGCGGCGCGCTCCGCGGCTGTGCGGTGGTCTTCGTCGTCGTGGCGCTCGGCGAGGCGGCCCGCGTCGATGAGGTCGTAGGCGGTGAGGATGTCGGGGTCGGCGTCGTCCTCCATCTGCAGGATGTCGAGGACGCCTTGGGCGTAGTCGTGTTCGTCGCGTCTACGGCGCTCGGCGGCGGCACGCTCGGCGCGGTCGTCCACACCGAGCAGTTCGGCGGCCTCGTCGAGCAAGGGCGCGTCCGCGGCGGTCCAACCGAGTCTCGGGGATCGCAGCAGCAGCGCACGCTCGGAGTCGTCGAGGTCCGGTAGGGCTGTGCGGAGGCGGTCGGCGGACGCGTAGAGGTCTGTCAGCAGCTCTTGCGGCGTCAACTCCGGCCACAACTCGTTGATGGCGGCTTGGACCACGCCATCGGCGGCCATCTCGCGGCGGATGTCGGCCATGTCGCCCTCGTCGAGGAACTCCGCGCCCAACCGCTCGGCCTCCTGCCGGGCGAGCGCGGCAACGACGGTCTCGGCGAACAGCGGTCGGGCCTCGTTGTGCGGACGACGGGAGCGGCGGGCGCGGTCCTGGGCGGCCGCCACAATCCGCTTGTCCAGTACCAGTTCCTCGCGTTCGACGACCAAGACCATCGGCTCGTCCGGCAACTCCTGCCGGTCGCGGACCGCACGGCGCAGGGCGTCGACCATGTCGATCCGCCCCTTGATCCGCGCGGCTCGATCCGGCTCCGGGCGGTGGCCGCGCACACCGGGGTAGAGGTCGCCGACGGTCTGCAGCAGCACACCGGTCTCACCGAGCGACGGTAGGACTTGGCCGATGTACTTCAAGAACGTCGCGTTAGGACCAACGATCAACACGCCGCGACGGGACAACTGCTGACGGTAGGTGTAAAGCAAGTACGCGGCCCTGTGCAGCGCAACAGCGGTCTTACCCGTGCCGGGTCCGCCTTGCACCACCAGCACGCCGTTAAGACCGGAGCGGATGATCTCGTCCTGCTCGGCCTGGATGGTCTCGACGATGTCGGACATGCGACCGGTGCGGGTCGCGTTGAGCGCGGACAGCAACGCGGCCTCGCCGACCAGACCGCCGGAGGTGACGCCCGCTCCGTCGGCCAGGTCGAGGACCTCGTCGTCGATGCCGGTGACCCGGCGCTGCGAGGTGCGGATGTGCCTGCGCCTGCGCACCCCGTCCGGAGAGGCGGCGGTGGCCAGGTAGAACGGTCGGCTGGCGGGCGCGCGCCAATCCATCAGCAGCGGTTCGTAATCGCCGTCCGCGTCGAACAATCCGATGCGGCCGATGTAGCCGCGGGTGCCGTCGGTGAAATCGAGCCTGCCGAAACAAAGGCCGTTCTCGGCCGCGCCGTACTGCGCCAATTGCTCGCTGTAGTGCGAGGTCGCCGCGTCCCGGTGGGTCATCGCGGTCGGGCTGCTGCTGACCTCGCCCAGGGTCCTGGCCAGCCGGGAGTCGGTGTCGGCGCGGAGGCCGTCGAGGTGCGCGTAGAGCATGCTCACGTATTCCTGCTCCACGTCGATCTCGGTTGACAACCGTCCTCCAATTGACCTATAATCCCAACAGCCGCATTGTCTCGGCTATTCCTCCCACCGATCTCCCAATGTAGCGCATCCATTCCGGCGCTGCCCAGGCGACGCCGCGGCGGAAACCTCGTGGACACGCGGAAAGGCCCGGTCCCACGCGGGGACCGGGCCTTTTCGGGGTTACCGGGTCGGACTCAGAAGTCCATGCCACCCGTCGGGTCACCGGCCGGGGCCGCGGCGGCCTTCTCCGGCTTGTCGGCGACGACGGCCTCGGTGGTGAGGAACAGCGCGGCGATCGACGCGGCGTTCTGCAGCGCCGAGCGGGTCACCTTGGTCGGGTCCGGCACACCAGCGGCGAGCAGGTCCTCGTACACGCCGGTGGCGGCGTTCAGGCCGTGGCCCTGCGGCAGGCCCTTGACCTTCTCCACCACGACGCCACCCTCGAGACCGGCGTTGATCGCGATCTGCTTGAGCGGGGCCTCCACGGCGACCTTGACGATGTTGGCACCGGTGGCCTCGTCGCCCTCGAGCTTCAGACCGGCGAACGCGGCCTCGGCGGCCTGCAGCAGGGCCACGCCGCCACCGGCGACGATGCCCTCCTCCACGGCGGCCTTGGCGTTGCGCACCGCGTCCTCGATGCGGTGCTTGCGCTCCTTGAGCTCGACCTCGGTGGCCGCGCCCGCCTTGATGACGGCGACGCCGCCCGCGAGCTTGGCCAGGCGCTCCTGGAGCTTCTCGCGGTCGTAGTCCGAGTCCGACTTCTCGATCTCGGCGCGGATCTGGTTGACCCGGCCCTGGATCTGCTCGGCGTCACCGGAGCCCTCGACCACGGTGGTCTCGTCCTTGGTGACGACGACCTTGCGGGCCTTGCCCAGCAGCGCGATGTCGGCGTTCTCCAGCTTGAGGCCCACGTCCTCGGAGATCACCTGGCCGCCGGTCAGGATCGCGATGTCCTGCAGGATCGCCTTGCGGCGGTCGCCGAAACCGGGCGCCTTGACCGCGACGGACTTGAAGGTGCCGCGGATCTTGTTGACGACCAGGGTGGCCAGCGCCTCGCCCTCGACGTCCTCGGAGATGATCAGCAGCGGCTTGCCGGACTGCATGACCTTCTCCAGCAGCGGGAGCAGGTCCTTGACCGAGGAGATCTTGGAGCCGAACAGCAGGATGTACGGGTCCTCGAGGACCGCTTCCTGGCGCTCGGGGTCGGTCACGAAGTAACCGGAGATGTAGCCCTTGTCGAAGCGCATGCCCTCGGTGAGCTCGAGCTCCATGCCGAGCGCGTTGCTCTCCTCGACGGTGATGACGCCTTCCTTGCCCACCTTGTCGAGGGCCTCGGCGATCAGCTCACCGATGGTGGTGTCGCCCGCGGAGATGGACGCGGTCGCCGCGATCTGCTCCTTGGTCTCGACCTCCTTGGCGCTCTTGTGGAGCTGCTCGATCACGGCCTCGACGGCCTGCTCGATACCCCGCTTGAGCGACAGCGGGTCGGCACCCGCGGCGACGTTGCGCAGACCCTCGCGCACCAGCGCCTGGGCGAGCACGGTCGCGGTGGTGGTGCCGTCACCGGCGACGTCGTCGGTCTTCTTCGCGACCTCCTTGACCAGCTCGGCCCCGATCTTCTCCCACGGGTCCTCGAGCTCGATCTCCTTCGCGATGGAGACGCCGTCGTTGGTGATGGTCGGCGCGCCCCACTTCTTCTCGAGCACGACGTTGCGACCCCGAGGGCCCAGCGTCACCTTGACGGCGTCGGCGAGGGTGTTCAGCCCGCGCTCGAGGCCGCGGCGCGCTTCCTCGTCAAACGCGATCAACTTGGCCATTGCGGTGTGGTCCTCCATTGGATGGATACACGGAGCGCGGCCAGGCTCG
This sequence comes from Actinokineospora inagensis DSM 44258, assembly GCF_000482865.1. GTDB lineage: Bacteria > Actinomycetota > Actinomycetes > Mycobacteriales > Pseudonocardiaceae > Actinokineospora > Actinokineospora inagensis. Next base: position 69,059 of record NZ_AXWW01000028.1, read on the forward strand.
GTGCCCGCGACGGACGACCGGCGTGACGCCGGCCTCACCGTCCCGACCTATTGGCACTCGGGGACCCCGAGTGCCAACCCGTGTTTAGCACTCACCACGGCCGAGTGCAAGAAGGGCAGGTCAGGGCGGGGGCACGATGGTGATCGACGGAAGCGGTTTGCGCGACGTGCTGTGCGGCGGCGTGCTGGAGCGGGGTGCCGAGGTCTCGCCGGGGCCGACCTTGATGGGCGGGGCGGTCGGGGCGGGTGTGTCGCCCGGGTCACCACCGCCGTCGAAGCCGCCGGTGAGCAGGAAGATCGCGCCCGCGATGAGGCCGATGGCGACCACGCCGACGATGACCGGCGCGATCCAGCGGTTGCCGCTCTTGCGCTCGTCGAACGCGGTTGTCCTGACCGGGGCGGGCGGGCGCAACCGCACCGGTTCCGGCTGGATGGGCGGCGGCGATCGGTACTGCGGCCGCATCGGCTCGATGGGTGCCAGCAGTGTGGGGTTAAGGGGAGTTGGGTTAGGGGGCGTGTTGGGCAGGGACTGCGTCGGGAGTGGCCGCGACGGCGGTGGGCCCATCGGGCGCGGCGGGGCACCGGACAACGCGTGCCGGGCCGTGGCGATCAACTCGCGGCAGCTCGCGTAGCGGCGCGTGGGGCTCTTGGCCATACCGCGCCGGATGACCTCATCGATCGCGGGTGGCAGCGCGACGTAGTCGGTCAACGCGGGGGGCTCGCGGTTGAGGTGCCCTTGGATGACCTCGGACACCTGACCGTGGAAGGGGGGCCTACCGGCGAGGCAGGCGAACAGCACGCACGCCAGCGAGTACGCGTCGGTGCGGCCGTCAACCGGCTCTCCGCGCAGGTGCTCGGGAGCGGCGTAGGTCGGTGAACCGAGGAAGTCACCGCCGCGGGTGCGGTGGCCGGTGGCACCACGCCGGGTGAGGCCGAAGTCGGCCAGGTAGACGTGCTCGGTCGCCGACTCGCGCGCGGTGACCAGCACGTTGGCCGGTTTCACGTCCAAGTGCACCAAGCCGCGCTCGTGCAGGTTGTCGAGTGCCTCGGCGACCTGGGCGAGCAGGCTGAGGGTGCGCTGCGGGGTGAGCGGGCCGTCCTTGACCAGGCTGGCCATGTCCGACCCGTCGACCAGCCGCATCGCGATGTAGAGCAGGCCGTCGACCTCGCCGAAGTCGTAGAGCGGGACGACGTTGGCGTGGTCGATCGCGGAGGTGTTGCGGGCCTCGTCGACGAACCGCTCGCGGAACTCGGGGTCCTCGGTGAGGTGCTCGGCGATGACCTTGAGCGCCACCTTGCGGCCGAGCCGGATGTCGGTGGCCCGGTACATGACGCTCATCCCGCCCTTACCGAGCACGCCGTCGATGCGGTAATGCCCTAGGCGACGCCCGGTGAGGTCCTCCGACACGCAACCGAGCCTAACGCGCGTGCTGTGACGGCCGCGTCCGGTTCTGGGAACGGCCGGGCAAGATGGGCCGGGTGAACGCGGCCAGGAGCGGGCTGACCCCGCAGGAGTACCGGTCCGAGGTGGGGGCGCTGCTGCCAACGCTTCCGGTAGTGCGGCTTCCTTTGGCGCGTTGCCGGGGGTTGGTGCTCGCGGAGGACGTGGTGGCGGGTGTGTCACTGCCGCCGTTCGACAACTCGGCCATGGACGGGTACGCCGTGCGGGCGTCCGATGTGGTCGGTGCAACCGCCGCTGATCCGGTACGGCTGACGGTCGCCGATGACATCCCGGCCGGGCGTACCGACGTACAGCCTCTTACGCCAGGCACGGCGCAGCGCATCATGACCGGGGCGCCGATGCCTCCCGGGGCAGATGCCGTCGTCCAGGTGGAGCTGACAAATGGCGGTACGGACACCGTGCGGATCGACGCGGCGGTGTCTACGCGGACGCACGTGCGGTTCATTGGCGAGGACGTGACCGGCGGTGAGGTCGTGTTGCGCGCGGGCACTGTGCTCAACCCGCCACAGTTGGGACTCGCCGCCGCCGTGGGCGTGGCGGAGCTACCGGTGCGCAGGCCACGGGTGCTTGTGCTGTCGACGGGATCGGAGTTGGTGGCCGCGGGCGAGCCGTTGCCGCCTGGGCACATCTACGAGTCGAACAGCGTGCTCCTCGCCGCGGCGGTCGAGGAGATCGGCGGTGAGGCCATCGTGCTCCGGTTCGTACCGGATGACGTTGAGGCTTTCCGGGCCGCGATCGCGGAACGCGCGGGTGATGCCGATTTGCTCGTCACGTCTGGCGGGGTGAGCGCGGGGGCCTACGAGGTGGTCAAAGACGCCATGTCCGGCCATGGGGTGGAGTTCGTGCGGGTGGCCATGCAGCCGGGTGGACCACAGGGACGCGGAGTGTTCGAAGGACTTCCCGTGGTGACATTGCCGGGCAACCCGGTTAGCGCCGCCTTGTCGTTTGAGCTGTTCGTCCGTCCGACTCTTCTTGGCGCCATGGGACACCCGAACACGGAACGTCAGCGGGTCCGGGCGCGCGCTACGGCTCCGATGACCTCTCCGCCGAACCGAGTCCAATATCGACGGGGCAGGCACGACACGGGCGAGGTCGAGGTTGTTCCAGTGGGTGGGCCGGGCTCCCACCTGTTGGCATCGTTCGCGGCGTCGAACTGCCTCATCGAGATCCCGGCCGGGGTGGCCGAGGTGGCGGCGGGTGACGAGGTCGACATCATCATCCTCGATCGGTGACATCAAGTAACCAACTAGAGATCACAAGTCGTCAATTCCCCACGTTCAACCATTGATCCACACTCCTGCCCCGACCTACACTGACCCAGTTCCACGATGGGCGCCCGACGGCCGGGTGTGTGCCGTCGGGGGGTGCACACCCGGGCCGTCGGGCGCTCGTGTTTCCCAAGGTGGCGACTACCTCCCGGTCACCGACGCCGACTGGCGTAGCGTGTGCGGAAATCCGGCCGAGACACGAGGAACCCGACCAGATGACCGCTCAGCAGCCCCACAAGGCAGGCGCGCTCCAGCACGCCGTCGAGTTGACCCGGAGCATCATCCCGCCGGTGCACCCGGGCGGCCGCCCGTTCATCTTCGGCGCCCTGGGCGCCACCCTGGCCATCCGGCTGGTCTCCCGCCGGGCCGGTGTGCCCGCCGCGCTGGTGACCGCCTGGCTGGCCTGGTTCTTCCGCGAGCCCAAGCGGGTCACCCCGCGCAGGCCCGGCATCGCCGTCGCCCCGGCGGACGGCACCGTCTCGCACGTCGTAGACGCGGTCCCGCCCGCCGAGCTCGGCCTGGGCGGGGACCCGATGACCCGGGTCAGCGTCTTCCTGTCGGTGTTCGACGTGCACGTCCAGCGCTCCCCCGCGACCGGCCAGGTCGTGCGCGCGGTGCACAAGTCCGGCAAGTTCCTCTCCGCCGACCTCGACGAGGCCAGCGAGGTCAACGAGCGCAACAGCCTGCACGTGCGCACCGACGACGGCCACGACCTGGCGGTCGTGCAGATCGCGGGCCTGATCGCCCGGCGGATCGTCTGCCAGGTGGCCGACGGCGACAAGGTCCTCGCCGGGACGACGTACGGCCTCATCCGGTTCGGCTCCCGGGTCGACCTCTACGTGCCCGCGGGCAGCCGTGTGCTGGTCGAACCCGGCCAGCGGACCATCGGCGGGGAGACCGTCCTGGCCGAGCTGCCGACGGCGGGCTGACCACCATGGCGACCCCCGGTGTCCGCCTGCTGCCCAACGCGCTGACCGTGCTGGCCATGTGCGCGGGCCTGTCCGCGGCCCAGTTCACGCTGAACCGCCAGTACGACGCCGCGATCGCCGCGATCGCCATCGCCGCCGTGCTGGACAGCCTCGACGGCCGGATCGCCCGGCTGCTCGACGCGACCAGCAAGATGGGCGCCGAGCTGGACTCGCTGGCCGACGCGATCTCGTTCGGCGTCGCGCCCGCGCTGATGCTCTACATCTGGCGGTTCGGCGGCGACCGGGTCGGCTGGGTGTTCGCGCTGATCTTCGCCGTGTGCATGGTCCTGCGGCTGGCCCGGTTCAACACGCTGCTGGAGGACACCCAGCAACCGCCGTACACCAAGGAGTTCTTCGTCGGCGTACCCGCGCCCGCCGGTGGGCTCTTGGTGCTGCTGCCGCTGATCCTCACCAACGAGTACGGCGACCACGGGCACTGGTGGCAGTCCAAGACGGCGGTGATGGTGTGGATGGTCGCCATCGCCGCGCTGGCCATCAGCCGCATCCCGACGTTGTCGGTGAAGACGGTCAAGGTTTCACCGCGTGCGGTGGCGCCGTTGCTGGTTCTTACCGGGCTGCTCGCCGCGGCCGTCATCACGTATCCGTTGCTGACGTTGGCCGTGGTGTTGATCGCGTACCTGCTGCACATCCCTTACGCGGTCCGGCGCAAGCACTGGCTGGCCAACCACCCGGAAGCCTGGGACGTGCCCGCGCGCGAACGCCGGGCGATCCGGCGGGCACACGGGTCGCAGCAAGGTCGACTCGGTGTGCGGCCACCGCTGCGCCGGGTCGCGGGCGCGGCTCGGCGGGCGGTGCTGCGGCCGATGCGCAACGCCGACTGGCCACGGTTCTCCCTGCCCAACGACCCACGTCCGCCGGGTGCCCGGGGCCGGGCATGGCGGCGCACCGGCATCCGGAAGAACCAGCGCCCGGGGGAATCCAAGCCCAGATAGGGGCTGTGGACAACTTTCGCCGCGATCTTGGGCGAACCTCTACTCTCGACGCCGTGGACACCCAGATCACCCTGACCGCGCGGCTCTCCCCCTCCGCGCTCGACACCCGCCGCGGCGTCGTCCGGCTGCACCCCGAGGTGATCGACGCGCTCGGGCTGCGGCAGTGGGACGCTGTGCGGCTCACCGGCGCCCGGGTCAGCGCCGCGCTCGCCGCCGAGGGCGACCACGGCGGGTCAAGCGGCGTGGTGCTGCTCGACGACGTCACCATGTCGAACCTCGGCGTCACCGAGGGCGCCGAGGTGGTCGTCTCGCCGGTCGAGGTGGCGGCGGCGCGGTTGATCACGGTGTCCGGGTCGCGGCTGGCGTCGACCTCGCTCACCCCGGAGACGGTCCGGTTGGCGCTGATCGGGAAGGTGTTGACGCTGGGCGACGCCGTGTCGCTGCTGCCGCAGGACCTGGCGCCGCCACCGGGGGCGGACGTGCCCGCCGTGCGCGGCAGGCTGTCCCGCGCGATCGGGATGACCTGGACCAACGAACTGCTGACGGTCACGGCGGTCGAGCCTGCGGGCGCGGTCACCGTGCACCCGTCCACTGTGGTCGGTTGGCGGGACGGCGTGCGCACCGGGGAGCGCGCGGCGGTCGCGGTCGGCGGCACCGAGGTGGCGGTGCGCACCGAGCCGCCGGTGGAGTCCGTTGTGGCCACTCCCCCGCCGGAGGTCGTGCCGCTGGCGGACCTGGTCGGCGCGCGGGAGGCGGTCCGCACGCTGGGCGAGTGGTTCGAGTTGGCGTTCGTCCGGCCGGACCTGTTGGAGCGGCTCGGCGCCGCCGCCCGGCTCGGGGTGCTGGTGACCGGGCCGGAGGGCGTCGGCAAGGCGAGCGTGGTGCGCGCGGTGGCGGGCTCGGTGGACGCGGCCGTGGTCGAGGTGGCCGGGCCGACGGTGGCAGTGCTGGAGGCCAACGCCGCGGCCGCCCGGCTCGACGCCGCCGTGCGGGAAGCGCGGGCGCGCTCGGCCGAGGGCGGGTCGGCGGTGTTGATGATCAACGACGTGGACGCGTTGCTGCCTGCGACATCGCCACCGCCGCTGGCCACCGTGGTGCTGGACACCCTGCGGGCCGCCATGCACATCCCGCGGGTCGCCCTGGTCGCGACGACCGCGCACCCGGAGGCCGTCGATCCCCGGCTGCGCGGGGTCGAACTGGTCGACCGCGAGCTCCGGTTGACGCCACCGGACGCCAAGACCCGCACCGACCTGCTGCGGGTGCTGTTCCGCGACCTGCCGGTCGAGTCCGGAGTGGACTTCGCCGCGGTCGCCGAGCGCACCCCGGGGTTCGTCGCGGCCGACCTGATCGCGCTGCGCCGGGAGGCGGCGATCCGGGCCGCGCTGCGGCAGAGCGCGAACATCGGCTCGGACGACGTGTTCGGGGCGCTGGGGACCGTGCGGCCGACCTCCGTCAGCACCACGTCGCTGCGCACCGGCGACGTCGCGCTGGACGACGTCGGCGACATGGTCGAGACCAAGCAGGCGCTCACCGAGGCCGTGCTGTGGCCGCTGCGCTACCCGGACTCCTTCGCCCGCCTCGGCGTCGACCCGCCGCGCGGGGTGCTGCTGTACGGGCCACCCGGTGGCGGCAAGACGTTCCTGGTGCGCGCGCTCGCCGGGACCGGGCAACTGAACGTGCTCGCCGTCAAGGGCGCCGAACTGATGGACAAGTGGGTCGGCGAGTCCGAGCGAGCGGTGCGGGAACTGTTCCGCAAGGCCAGTGAGGCGTCCCCGGCGCTGGTGTTCCTCGACGAGATCGACGCGCTCGCCCCCCGCCGCGGCCAGTCCGCCGACTCCGGCGTCGCCGACCGCGTGGTCGCCGCCCTGCTCACCGAACTCGACGGCGTCGAACCACTGCGCGACGTGGTCGTCGTCGGCGCCACCAACCGCCCCGAACTGGTCGACCCGGCCCTGCTCCGTCCCGGCCGCCTCGAACGCCTCATCTACGTCCCCCCACCGGACGCCGAGGGCCGCGCCGCCGTCCTCCGCGCCGCGGGCAAGAACACCCCCCTCGCCGCCGACGTCAACCTCGACACCTACGCCGAGTCGCTCACCGGCTACTCGGCCGCCGACTGCGCCGCCCTCATCCGCGAAGCCGCCCTCACCGCCATGCGCGAGTCACTGGCCGCCACCGAGGTCACCGCCCAGCACCTGGAAACCGCCCGCGCCAACGTCCGCCCGTCCCTCGACCCCGCCCAACTCGCCGACCTGGAGGCCTATGCGCACAACCGCCAAGCGCACTAGCGCCCAGCACAACTGAACAGAACCGCCACGCCAAGCGCACCCCCCCACCGGTCGAAGTGCGGGTCCTGGACACGCTCGGGCCGACCACCAGCGCCCACAGCCAACCCGTGCTCACCACAAGCAGGCGGGTCACTGCGACCGCAGGCGCGCGGGTGCGGAGAGTGGAGTGCACCGTTGGTGCGGGCGGGTGCTCGGTCCAAGCGGTGGGTGCTAGACGCTGCGCGGACTGCGGGCCGGGACACGACGCGGAACGCACCAACGGCGCAGGTGAACGCCTGCTCCAAGCAGGGCGGGGCGCGGCCGGGCGCGCGGACCGGGGACGCCACGCGGAGTCCACCAACGGTGTGGGTGAACGCCTGGTCAAAGCGGCGGGGTTGCGGCCACCGCACGGATCAGGGCTGGGACACGACGCGGAACTCACCGCCAGCCCAGGTGAGCACCTGGCCCAAACCGAGCGGGGCGCGGCCGGGCGCGCAGATCGCGCACCCGAACACGGCGCAGAGTCCACCAACGGTGCGGACGAACGCCTGGTCAAAGCGGCGGGGTTGCGGTCGCCGCGCGGGTCGTGGGCTGGGGCGCGGCGTGGAATGCATCGTTGGTGCGGGTGGGTGACCGGTCCACACAGTGGGTTGTGGCCGGTGCGCGGGTCGTGCACCGGGGTAGGGCGTGGGGCTACTTGTTGTTGTTCTTGTAGTCGTTGGTGACTATCAAGATCAGGCCTGGGGAGGCGCTCTTGATGCCTGCGAAGCGTTCTTCCACGCGGAAGCCGAAGCGGGCCGCGAGGGTGTGGGCGTCGGCTTCCTCGGTGGTGCCCGGTTCGTAGTAGACCGTGGTGGTGGCGATGCGGCCTTGGCCGTTGGCCTGCTCGGCGTAGTTGCCGACCTCGGTGACCGTCCAGCCCGCGTTGCGGATGTCCTTGGCGGCGTCGGCGGCGAGGCGGGGGATGGTGCTGTTGTTGTAGATGCGCAGCGGGCCGGTTGACTGGGGTTGGGTGCCCGGCGGGACCGTGGTCGCGGGCGGTGGGGCGGCGGCCGTGGTGGTTGTGGGCTGCTGCGTCGTGGACTGCTGCGTTGTGGGCGCCTGGGCCGAGGTGGGCGCGGGCGACGCCGCCGTGGTGGCGGGAGGTGGGAGCTGGGCGGTGGTCGTGGTGGCCGCGGGGGGTTGGGCCGTGGGCTGGCCACCGCCGCCGTCGAAGAGGGTGATGACGCCGATGACCGCGGAGGCGGCGGCGACGGCGAGCAGGGTGAGGCCCGCGACCCGGGCGGTACGGGGGCGGACGCCGGTCTCGGTGGTCATCGCGGGTCCATCCCCAGGCGTCGGGCAGCGCGGGCGCGGTGGCGGGTGGCGCGCATCCGGCGCAGCCGCTTGACCAGCATCGGGTCGGCCTCCATGGCCTCGGTCTTCTCGATCAACTCGTTGAGCACCTGGTAGTAGCGGGTGCTGGACAGCTCGAACAGCTCCCGGATGGCCTGGTCCTTGGCGCCCGCGTACTTCCACCACTGCCGCTCGAAGGCCAGCATGGCCCGCTCGCGGTCGCTGAGGCCCGCCCGCCGGGCACGGCCGCGCGGGACCGGCTGCTCGGGCGGCAACTCAGCGGCGTCCATCGGGCTCCTCGCCTCACGGGTCGGCTCCTGGCGGGCGAAAACCAGGCGCCCGGGGCCATTACACCACGTCACCGTCGGAAGTGATCGTCATGTCGGCGGCGCGTCCGGCCCGGCTCCCTTCTACGCTTGCCGCCATGACAGTTCACCCGATCCGCATCGTCGGCGACCCGGTGCTGCACAACCCGACGCGGCCGGTGGAGCGGTTCGACGACGAGCTCAAGACCCTGGTCGAGGACATGTACGAGACGATGGCCGCCGCGAACGGGGTCGGGCTCGCCGCGAACCAGATCGGCGTCGACCTGCGGGTGTTCGTCTACGACTGCCCGGACGACGAAGGCACGCGGCACCGCGGCGTCGTGGTGAACCCGGTGCTGGAGACCTCGGAGGTCCCCGAGGGCATGCCCGATCCGGACGACGACTACGAGGGCTGCCTGTCCGTCCCCGGCGAGACCTACCCGACCGGGCGGGCGAACTGGGCGAAGGTCACCGGGCAGGACCTGGACGGGTCGGCGATCGAGGTGGAGGGCACCGGCTACTTCGCGCGGTGCCTGCAACACGAGACCGACCACCTCGACGGCTACCTGTACCTGCACCGGCTCGTCGGCAGGCACCAGCGGGCGTCGAAGAAGATGCTCAAGTCGAACAAGTGGGGCGTGCCCGGCCTGTCGTGGGACCCGGCCGAGTCGGACGACCCGTTCGCGTAACTCGGTCGCCCTGGGCAGCCGCCGGGGCGCATCATCTCCGGCCATGACCTGGTCCGGTTTCCTCGCGTTCCTGTTGGCGTCCGTCGTGCTCGCCATGGTCCCCGGTGTGGGGACGGCGATGCTGCTGCGGCAGTCGATCCGGGGTGGACGCCGGGGTGCGCTGGCGACGGTGGCGGGCATGGAGGTCGGTGTCGCGGTGTGGGCGGTCGCGGCGGCGCTGGGGTTGTCGGTGCTGCTGGTGGCGTCGACCGTGGCGTACGAGGTGTTGCGGGTCGCCGGGGTCGGGTTGCTGCTGTGGTTCGGTGGGAAAGCGCTGTTCGGCAAGCACGAGCCGGCCGAACCGGCGGCACCGGCGAAGGGGTCCGGGTTCCGGGCGGGGTTGGTGGTGAACCTGGCGAACCCGAAGCTGGCGGTGTTCGCGATCTCGTTCCTGCCGCAGTTCGTCGAGCCGGGGGCGGGCCGCTGGGCGCTGGTGCTGCCGGCCGGGTTGTGGGTGGTGGTGGACACCCTGTGGTACCTGCTGGTGATCGCGCTGCTCACCCGGGTCATGGGTTGGCTGCGGCGGGACCGGGTGCGGGTCCGGCTGGAGCGGCTGTCCGGCGTGGTCCTGATCGGGCTGGGCATCCGGCTCGCCATCGAGTCGTGAATCCGAGTCGCGAACCCGAGTCCTATTCGGACCGCCAGGGCAGTTCGGCCAGGGCCGCCATCGCGGCGAACCCGTCCGCCTCACCGAGTTCGTCCACCCGGCCCGCGATCAGGTGCACCCGGATGCGGCTGGTCTGCACCGGCGTCGGCACCGCGCCGACCAGCAGGAACGGCAGGGCGAGCCGCCAGAAGCCGGTGACGTTGGCGCGTTGTTCGCCCGCCCCGCGCAGGGCGGCGACGGCGAGCCGGAGGGTGTGTTCGTTGCCGGTCATCGCCGTCGCGGGGGCGCCGTGGTCCCAGGCCCAGCGGGACTGGTCGGTCTTCGCGCAGTGCACGCAACCGGCCCCGGTGCCCAGTTCGGCGCGGCAGACCGGGCAGGCGATCAGCCGCATGGCCCAGTCGGCGCAGGTCCACGGGTGGGTGCCCGCGGGGGCGGCGAGCACGGTGGCCGCCAGTTCGCGCTCGTCGGTGTCCCCGCGCAGGGCGACCCAGTCCGCCAACCACAGCTCGTCGACCCGTTCGGCGCAGGTCAGGCACGCCGGGTAGCCGCGGCCGACCGGGTCACCGCAGGTCGGGCACGGCTCGACCCGCTGGGGGCGGGCCGCGAGCCTGGCTCCGGGCGGGTACGGCAACGGCATGCCGGGAACCTTAGTGGCTCACTTGGCAGCCTCGGCGCCGCTGGCTAGTGTCGGTCCGGACCACAACTGAACACCGCGGGAGCTCGCGCCATGGCGGGCTGAGAGGGCGGCTGGTGTCCCATCCGAGGACCCGGTGCTGCCGACCGCTGAACCTGACCGGGTAATGCCGGCGTAGGGAGACATCTCGTGACCGCTCTTGACGACCGCTCCGTGCGGCCCACGGTGACCACCGGACCGATCTCGGGTTCGCGCAAGGCGTACCGGGAGACCGGGGACGGGTTGCGCGTACCGGTCCGCCGGGTGGAACTGACCAACGGCGAACACCTCGACCTGTACGACACCTCGGGCCCGTACACCGACGCGGACGCCACCATCGATGTCCACAGTGGACTGCCCAAGCTGCGCGAGTCCTGGGTGGCCGACCGGGAACCGGTGAACGGCGCGGTGACCCAACTGGCGTACGCCAAGGCCGGGATCATCACGGCGGAGATGCGGTTCTGCGCCGAGCGCGAGGGCGTGTCGGCGGAGTTCGTGCGCGACGAGGTGGCGATCGGCCGGGCGGTGATCCCGGTGAACCGGCGGCACCCGGAGTCCGAGCCCGCGATCATCGGCAAGAAGTTCCACGTGAAGATCAACGCGAACATCGGCAACTCGGCCGTGTCGTCGTCGATCGAGGACGAGGTGGACAAGCTCGTGTGGGCGACCCGGTGGGGCGCCGACACGGTGATGGACCTGTCCACCGGCAAGCGCATCCACGAGACCCGCGAGTGGATCCTGCGCAACTCGCCGGTGCCGATTGGCACGGTGCCGATCTACCAGGCGCTGGAGAAGGTGAACGGCGACCCGGCGGCGCTGAGCTGGGAGGTGTACCGGGACACCGTCATCGAGCAGTGCGAGCAGGGCGTCGACTACATGACGGTGCACGCGGGCGTGCTGCTGCGGTACGTGCCGCTGACCGCCAAGCGGGTGACCGGAATCGTGTCCCGCGGCGGGTCGATCATGGCGGCGTGGTGCCTCGCGCACCACCAGGAGAGCTTCCTGTACACCAACTTCGCCGAACTGTGCGACATCCTGCGCGCCTACGACGTCACCTTCTCCCTCGGTGACGGGCTGCGACCGGGATCGATCGCCGACGCCAACGACGAGGCCCAGTTCGCGGAGCTGCGGACACTGGGCGAGCTGACCCACATCGCCCGCGAGCGCGACGTGCAGGTCATGATCGAGGGCCCCGGCCACGTGCCGATGCACAAGATCGCCGAGAACGTGCGGCTGGAGGAGCAGTGGTGCGGCGAGGCGCCGTTCTACACGCTCGGGCCGCTGGCCACCGACATCGCCCCGGGCTACGACCACATCACCTCGGCCATCGGCGCCGCGCAGATCGGCTGGCTGGGCACCGCGATGCTGTGCTACGTCACCCCGAAGGAGCACCTCGGCCTGCCCAACCGGGACGACGTGAAGACCGGCGTGATCACCTACAAGATCGCCGCGCACTCGGCTGACCTGGCCAAGGGCCACCCGCGGGCGCAGGAGCGCGACGACGCGCTGTCCAGGGCCCGGTTCGAGTTCCGCTGGACCGACCAGTTCAACCTGTCCCTCGACCCGGACACGGCCAGGTCGTTCCACGACGAGACCCTTCCCGCCGAGCCTGCCAAGACGGCACACTTCTGTTCCATGTGCGGACCCAAGTTCTGCTCGATGAAGATCACCCAGGACGTGCGCAGGTACGCCGAGGAGCACGGACTGTCCTCTGTGGAGGCGATCGCGGCCGGGATGACCGCGAAGTCGGCGGAGTTCGCCGACCAGGGCGGCACGGTGTACCTGCCGGTGGTCGGGTCGTGACCACGCCGCCTCGCGCGCTGACCATCGCCGGGTCCGACTCCGGCGGCGGTGCGGGCCTGCAGGCCGATCTGCGCACCTTCTTCGCCTGCGGGGTGCACGGGATGACCGCGATCACGGCGGTCACCGTGCAGAACTCGCTGGGTGTCACCGGGATCCACACGATCCCGGCGGACGTGGTGGCCGCGCAGATCGAGTCGGTGGCGGGCGACATCGGCGTGCAGGCGGCGAAAACCGGGATGCTCGCCACCGCGGAGATCATCGACGCGGTGGCGGGCGCCTGCGACCGGGTCGGGATCGGCCGCAGCGGGACCGTCCCGTTCATCGTCGACCCGGTGTCCGCGTCGATGCACGGCGACCCGCTGCTCAGCGACGCGGCCATGCGGGCGATGCGCGGGGAACTGTTCCCCCGGGCGTCGCTGGTGACGCCGAACCTGGACGAGGTGCGGTTGCTGACGGGGATCACCGTGCGGTCGCAGGCGGAGCAGCGCACGGCGGCCAAGGCGTTGTTCGAGTTCGGGCCGCAGTGGGTGTTGGTGAAGGGCGGTCACCTCTACGGCTCGCCGGAATGCCTCGACCTGCTCTACGACGGGACGGACTTCCACGAGTTCGTGGGGCCCCGCTACGACGTCAAGCACACCCACGGCAGCGGCGACACGCTGGCGTCGACGATCGCGGCGGGGCTGGCCAAGGGGTTGGACATGGTGGCGGCGGTGGCGGCGGGGAAGAAGGTCATCCAGCGGTCGGTGCTCAACGCCTACCCGCTGGGGCAGGGCGTCGGCCCGGTGTCGCCGCGGTGGCGGCTGCCCGACTTCGACACGTTCCTGCTCGACTGACCGCTCGTGCGCACCGACCCGCCTGCGCCACCCGGGGGACCTGGTCACCGCGACGGGGCGCGCTCCCGGCACAATGAGGTATGACGACATCGGCCGAGCCAGCCGCTGGTGACGTGCCTGCCCGGCTCTACCTCGCGATCGGGCGGCTGTCCCGCGCGCTGCGCCGCTCCGGCGCCCCGGGCCTCGGGCACGGCTCCATCTCCGCGCTGTCCACTTTGGTCAACTGCGGCGAGCTGCGGCTCGGCGACCTCGCCACCAAGGAGGGGGTCGCCGCGCCGACCATGTCCCGGATCGTCGCCGGCCTGGTCGACGCGGGGCACGTCGCCCGGGAGCCGGACCCGGCCGACCGGCGGGCGTGGCTGGTCCGGGCCACCGAGTCCGGCGAGCGCATCGTGTCCGGGGTCCGGTCGTCCCGCGTGCACGAGTTGGGGCGCAGGCTGGACCGGCTGAGCCCGGCCGACCGCGACCGGCTGGTCGCCGCCATCCCGGTGCTGGAGACACTGCTCACCGACTGACTGCTCACCGGCTGATCGTCAGCGCGGCGGGCTGGAAGCCTGCGCCCAGAAGCGTTGCGGGATGCGGCCCGCGGACCGGGCGAGGCGGCCCGCGTGGACGGCGGACCGCATGGCGGTGGCCATCTTCGCCGGGTCGGCGGCCCGGGTGACGGCGGTGGCCAGCAGGACCGCGGCGCAGCCGAGCTCCATGGCCAGGGCGGCGTCGGAGGCGGTGCCGATACCCGCGTCGAGGACCACCGGGACCCGGGCGCGGGCGACGATCAGCTCGATGTTGTGCGGGTTGCGGATGCCGAGACCGGTTCCGATGGGCGATCCCAGCGGCATCACGGCGGCGCAGCCCGCTTCTTCCAGGCGCAGGGCCAGGACCGGGTCGTCGTTGGTGTAGGGCAGCACGACGAACCCGTCGTCGACCAGGGTTCGCGCCGCGTCGAGGAGTTCGACCGGGTCGGGCAGCAGCGTGCGGTCGTCGGCGACGACCTCCAGTTTGATCCAGTTCGTGCCCAGGGCCTCCCGGGCGAGGCGGGCGGTGAGGACGGCATCGGCGGCGGTGCGGCAGCCCGCGGTGTTGGGCAGGGGGTCGATCCCCAGCCTGCGCAGGATGTCCAGGACACCGGTGCCGCCGGTCGGGTCGACCCGGCGGAGGGAGACCGTGGTCAGTTCGGTGCCGGAGGCGACGAGAGCGCGTTCCAGGACGGCCAGGTTGGCGGCTCCGCCGGTGCCGGTGATCAGGCGGGAGGAGTACTCGCGGTCGGCGATGACGAGGGGGTCGTCCACGGGTCAGCCCCCCTGCACGGCGGTCAGGACTTCCAGCTCCGCGCCCGGGTCGAGCAGGGTCGCGGCGTGTGCGGCACGGGGGACGACCTCGCCGGCGAGGGCGACGGCGATCCCTCCCACGGGCATGGCAAGGGCGGCGAGGACGTCGGCGACGGTGGAGTTGTCGGGGACCTCGTGCCGGTTTCCGTTCACCACGACGATCACCTGGGCACCTCCGGGAAGCGGGCGGGGTCGGCGGCTCGGACGACGTCCGCGACTTCCGAGCCGGTGACGAGCGATACGACGGCGGCCGCGGTGATCGGGGCCAGCAGCAGACCGTTGCGGTGATGGCCACTGGCGGCCAGCACGCCGGGCTCGATCCAGCCGATGAGCGGGAGGTTGTCCGGACTGCCCGCGCGCAGACCCGCGGCGGTCTCGACCAGTTCGTACTCGGCGATCCCGGGCAGCACCTGCTCGGCGTCGCGCAGCAGGTCCCGGACCCCGCCCGCGGTCACCGTCTCGTCGAAGCCGACGTCGAGTTGGGTGGCGCCGAGCACGAGTTCGCCGGTTGTCCGCGGGACCAGGTACACCGGGCGGGATTCGACGTGCGCGCGGATGGTGCGGGTGGGTACCGGGAGGGCGCCGGGGCGGGACCGCAGTCGCAGGATCTCGCCCTTCACCGGGCGCACCAACGACATCCGCGGGTGTAAGCGGCCGCTGCGGGCACCGGCGGCGATGACGACCACCGAACACTCCACAGTGGACTCGTCGGCGAGGTCGACCGCGCCGCCGCGCACCGACCGGGCGGCCGTGGTGACGAACCGCACACCCGATCGGCGGCAGGCGTTGTGCAGCGAGGCGAGCAGGGCCCGGTTGTCCACGGCCAGGTCACCGGGCACGTGCAGTCCACTTCGGACTCCACGACCGAGGCCGGGTTCGATGGCGCGCAGCTCCCGGGCGGTCAGCCGCCGCACCTCGCGACCCAGCGCGGCCAGGTGGCCGGCGAGCAGGTCTTGGGTACCGACGTCGGCGGAGTCCACCGCCACGGCGAGGGTGCCGTCCAACCGCAGCCCCGGATCGCCGCCAACGGGGGTGAGCCGGGCGGCGAAGTCGGGCCAGGCGGCCAAGGCGGCGGTGCCCAGTTCCAGGGCGTCCTCCTCGCCGGGCCACGACTCGGTGACCGGGGCGAGCATGCCGCCCGCCACCCAGGACGCGCCGCGACCCGGGTCCGGGTCGACCAGGGTGACCCGGCGACCGGCGTCGGCCAGCGCCCACGCGCACGACAGCCCGATGACGCCGCCGCCGACCACGGCGACGGACCGATCAACTCCCATGTCCCTCACGCTCCCTGCGCCGGCATGACCCGGATCAGGTTCGACGGTCGGAGCGGCAGCTCCCTCTCAGCCCGTACCCCGGACTCCCGTGCGACCGGTGCCCACCGTAGCGCAGGCGCCCGCGGTTCGACCCACTAGCGTCACCTCCATGCCAGGACTCGACGGGGACCGGATCAGGGCCAGGCTGGCCGACGCGCGGCTGTACCTGTGCACCGACGCGCGCACCGAGCGGGGCGACCTCGCCGACTTCGTGGACGCGGCGCTCGCGGGCGGGGTCGACATCGTCCAGTTGCGGGACAAGCGCGACGGCGTGCCGCTGGAGGCGGGACCGGAGCTGCGCGCGCTGGCGGTGATCGGCGAGGTGTGCGCGGCGCACGGCGCGCTGCTCGCGGTCAACGACCGGGCCGATGTGGCGCTGGCCGCCGGGGCCGACGTGCTGCACCTCGGTCAGGACGACCTGCCGGTGTCGGTCGCGCGCGGCATCCTCGGCGACCACGTGGTGATCGGCCGGTCGACGCACGACTTCGCGCAGGCCATCGCCGCCGAGAACGAGCCGGGGGTGGACTACTTCTGCACCGGCCCGTGCTGGCCGACCCCGACCAAACCCGGTCGCACCGCGCCCGGCCTCGACCTGGTCGTGGCCACCGCGGCGGCCGCGCCGAGCAGGCCGTGGTTCGCCATCGGGGGCATCGACGCCGCCCGGTTGCCACGGGTCACGGCGGCGGGCGCGCGCCGGGTGGTGGTGGTCCGGGCGATCACCGAGGCGGCCGACCCCAAGGCGGCGGCGGAGGCGCTCGCCGCGGGCCTGCGGTCCGGCACAGTGGACTGAGACTTCGGGCAGACTGGGACTTCGGGCAGACTGGGGTCCGTGAACCTGGTCACCATCGAGGACATCCGCGCCGCCGCCGACCGGATCGCCGGGACGGCGGTGCGCACCCCGCTCGTGCCCGCGCCGTGGGCCGACCGGCCACTGTGGATCAAACCGGAGAACCTGCAGCCGGTCGGCTCGTTCAAGATCCGCGGCGCGTTCAACGCCGTCGGCCGGATCGACCCGGAGCGCCGCGCCCGGGGCGTCGTGGCCTACTCCAGCGGCAACCACGCCCAGGCGGTCGCGTACGCGGCGAAGGTGTTCGGCGTGCCCGCGTGGATCGTGGTCCCCGAGGACACGCCGCGGGTGAAGGTCGAGGCCACCCGCGCGCACGGTGCCGAGGTCGTGCTCTCGCCCATCGGGCAGCGCGAGGTGCTGGCGAACGAGATCGTCGAACGCGAGGACGCGACGCTGGTGCCGCCGTTCGACGACCCGGGGGTGATCGCCGGTCAGGGCACGATCGGCCTGGAGATCGTCACGGACCTGCCCGACGTCGACCTGGTGCTGGCCCCGGTGAGCGGCGGTGGGTTGATCTCCGGGATCGCGGCGGCCGTCAAGGCGCTGCGACCCGCGGCGCAGGTGTGGGCGGTGGAGCCGGAACTGGCGGCGGACACCGCGGCGAGCCTGGCGAAGGGCGAACTCGTGTCGTGGCCGGTCGAGGACCGGAACCGGACCATCGCCGACGGCCTGCGCAGCCAGCCGTCCGAGCTGACCTTCCGGCACCAGCGGGCGCACGTCGACGGGATCATCACCGTCAGCGAGGACGAGATCCGCGACGCCGTGGCCGTCTTGGCGCATCGGGCGCACTTGGTCGCCGAGCCAAGCGGGGCGGTGACCGTGGCCGGTCTGCTGCACCACGCCGACCAACTCCCGGCCGGGAAGACGGTGGCCGTGCTCAGCGGCGGCAACGTCGACCCGAGCGCGCTGGCGGACCTGCTGAAGGTCTGATCACGACGACCGGTCGGCGACCTGGGCCGGTGGGGCGTCGATCCCACACGCGGGTGGGATCGGCGCGGCGAGGACGTTGTCGCGGATGCTCAACGCCATGAGGCCGCCCGCGGTGGCGAGGGCCGCGCAGATCAACAGGGCGACCCGCCACCCGTGGGTCAGGGCGGTGGGGTCGGTGTAGGCCGCGCCGGTGAGGCCCGCCGCCGCGGGCAAGACGGCGACGGCGAGCAGGTTCCCGGTTCGCGCGACGGCGTTGTTCACCCCGGAGGCCAGGCCCGCGTACCGGTCGGGCGCCGCGGCGAGGACGGTGGCGGTCACCGGGGCGACCACGATGGAGAGTCCGAGGCCGAACACCACGACGGCGGGCAGCACCGAACCGAGGTAAGACGCTCCCGGGGCCACTCTGGTCAGCAGCAGCATGGCGCCCGCGACCACGAGCGGACCCAGGACGAGGAACCAGCGCGGCCCCCAGCGGGCCGCCAGCCGGCCGGACCGGGAGGACAGCACGAGCATGATCACGGTGATCGGCAGGCTGGACACCCCGGCCTCGGTCGGCGTGTAGCCGAGCGAGGTCTGCAGTTGCATGCCCATCAGCATCAGCACACCACCGAGCGCGGCGTACACGACGAACGTCAGCGCGTTCGACACGACGAAGGTGTGGTTGGCGAACAACGCGGGCGGCACCAGCGGCGACTTCTGGCGGCGTTGCAGCAGGACGAACGCGGCGAACGTGCCGACCCCGAGCACACCCGAGCCGACCACGAGCCAGTCCAGCCCGCGCCCCGGCAGCTCGACCAGGGCGGCGGTGATGCCCGCGAGACCGAGCGCGCCCAGCACCGAGTCGAGGACGTTGACGTGGCCGGTGCTCTCCTCGTCGCGCGTCTGCGGCACGTACCGCAGCGCCAGCCACACGCAGACCGCGGCGACCGGGATGTTCACCAGGAACGCCAACCGCCACGACCACGCCTGCACCAGCAGACCACCGACGAACGGACCGATCGCGGCCGCGATGCCACCCAGGCCGGACCAGGCGCCGATGGCGCGGGCGCGGTCCTCGCGGTGGAACACCGACTGCAGGATGGCCAGCGAGCCCGGGGTGAGCAGCGCGCCGCCAATTCCCTGGAAAACCCGGGAAACGACCAGCATCAGCGTGTTGGCGGCCAACCCGCACAGCACCGAGGCGGCGCCGAACCAGACCACGCCGACGATGAACACGGTCCGCCTGCCGTAGCGGTCGCCCAGCGAGCCCGCGACGAGGATCAGGGCGGCGAGGGCCAACAGGTAGCCGTCGAGCATCCACTGCAGACCGGCGACGGAAGCGTCGAGCTCGCGGCCGATCCGCGGCAGCGCGACGTTGACGACACTGCTGTCCAGCATGGCCATGCCGGAACCGAGGATGGTGGTCGCCAGCACGCCCCGGGCGCGGGCGGTACCCCAGCGGACGTCGGTCATCCGGTCAGGACGGCCGGTTCAGCGTGGCGACGAACTTGTACCGATCGCCCCGGTACACCGAGCGCACCCACTCGACCGGTCGCTCCTCGGTGTCGAACGAGTGCCGGGACAGCAGCAGCATCGGCATGCCGACGTCCGCGCCGAGCAGCTCGGCCTCGTGCGGTCCGGCCAACGCGGTCTCGATCGTCTCCTCGGCGTGGCCCATCTCGACGTCGAACCGCTCGCGCAGCACCTGGTAGAGCGAGCCGCCGCCGCTGACGTAGCGGCGCAGGCCGCGGAAGCGACCCAGCGGCAGGTGCGTGGTCTCCATCGCCATCGGCTCGCCGTCGGCCAGCCGCAGCCGGTGCAGCCGCAGCACCTTGGCGCCCGCCCGGATACCCAGCAGCCGGGCCAGGTCGGCCTCGGCGGGGATCTCGGACACCTCCAGCAGCTTGCTGGACGGCTCGCGGCCCTGGGCGCGCATGTCCTCGGTGTAGGAGGAAAGCTGCAGCCGCTGCGCGACCTTGGGCTCGGCGGCGAAGGTGCCCTTGCCCTGCACCCGCAGCAGCCTGCCCTCCACGGTCAGCTCGGCGAGGGCCTGGCGGACCGTGGTGCGGGAGACGTCGAACTCGGTGGCGAGCGAGCGTTCGGTCGGGATGGGCGAGCCGGGTGGCAGCGACCCGAGCAGGTCGAGCAAGTGGCGCTTGAGACCCCAGTACTTGGGTTCCCGTTGCACGCGCGCCACGGTGTCCGACCCGTCGGCCGTGGACATCTCCAGCATGGCGTCCCTCCTGAGTATTGCGCCCGACCCGTACAGAATGCCTTGTCGGGGGTACCTCACGCGATCACACCCCGCCTGTTTGGCCCGACCGTGACCGGCGGGGGGCGGGCGGGGACCCGCCCGCACGGTACAATTGGTCTAGACCTTACCGCTCGCGGAGCGGCGGATGGCGAACCAGCGGCGATCCGGTGACCGCGTGCGGGCCGAGATCTCCGCGCAACCGGCTGCGGTGGCATGGTGGCCTGGCGCGGCGGTCGCCGGTTCGCCGGATGCCTTCACCGAGGTCTTGCTGTCTGACGGACTCGTGTCGTCGTCCACGACTTGTTGTGGTGCGCGGCCGGATTTGTCCGATGTGCTCGCTGTGAGAGTCAGCCAATCGGGTGGTTCTCAGATCTGGTCGAGGAGATCTGCGACGCACTTGCCGTGGCGGCCACCAACATGCCGGGGGCGCCGCTGGTCGAGCCGCCGAGTCGGCCGTCGCGCGCGGTCGCGGCCACCAAGATCCACACCGCGTTGTACCTGCTCGTCGACGCCGTGCGCGGCGGTCGCGGGGGCTTTGGCGGCCGAGAACGCGGACGAGGCGGTCGCCGGGCCGCGGTCCGCCGACCAGGTCGTGACCACCGGCCAGGGCTACTTTCTCGGCGACCGCCGCGCTCAAGCTCGCCCCCAAACGTCACCCATCTCAGCGACAGAAGTTATCCACAGGAGAACCCCTCCGTCGGCCTCGTCAAGACCCACTGTCGGTGCCCACCGGTAGACTGGCATCGAGGGCTGCCCCGGGAGGGTGGGGGCCGCCCGTAGGGCGGTGGGGGTGGCTTGGCAAGCAGGTGGGGGCGGGTTCGGCGGATCGGGTGAGTGGGGGACTGGGGGTCCGGCCGAACTGCCTATCGAGGTGCCCCGGGTGGCCGAGGAGGTCGTGTCGATCCTGGAGGTGCTGCGGTGGCGACCCGGGGGTGCCGCGGGGGGTTCAAGAAGATCACCCGCATCCGGTGATCGCGGTTTCCTAGACTGGGTCGATGCGGAGGACATCGTTCGCGCAGTGGCCGTGCTCGATCGCGCGGGCGATGGACCTGCTCGGTGATCAGTGGACGCTGCTGGTGCTGCGGGAGGTCTACCTCGGTGAGCGCCGGTTCGACCGGATCCAGGCCGAGTTGGGGATCGCCCGCAACACGCTCACCGAGCGGCTGGACCGGCTGGTCGGCGCGGGGCTGCTGGTCCGCGAGCGCTACCAGGACCGGCCGACCCGCTACGAGTACGTGCTCACCGACATGGGCCGCGACTTCTGGCCCGCGCTGGCGGCCATCATGCGCTGGGGCGAGCGGTGGCTCACCGAGGACCGACCGGTGCGGCTGCGGCACAGCACCTGCGGGCACGAGACCGAGGCGGTGGTGACCTGCTCGGCCTGCGGCGACCCGCTGGCGGTGCGGGAGGTGGAGGCGGAGCACCTGGGCGCCCGGTCGATGCCGGGGGGTGCCCGCTCCGCCGAGGGGGTGGAGCGGAGCGGGCAAGCCCATGTTACGCCGAACGGAGTAGCGGGTCGATGACCGGGGTCGCGCTCGGCATCGACGTCGGCGGGAGCAGCACGCGCGCGCTGGCCGTCGACGCCGGGGGCGCGGTGGTCGGTCGGGGGACGGCGGGCGGGGCGAACCCGAACACCAACGGTCCCGCGCACGCGGCCGCGCAGGTGCTCTCGGCCGCCTGCACGGCGCTGGGTGAGCGCCCGGTGGCGGCCTGCGTGATCGGGATGGCCGGGGTGTCCACGATGAAGGACCCGGCGGTGGCGGCGGAGTTCCAGCCGGTGTTCGAGTTGCTGCGGCCGCGGCTCGTGTCGGACGCGGAGGTCGCGTTCGCCTCGGGGACGGCGGCGCCGCACGGCACGGTGCTGATCTCGGGGACCGGGTCGATCGCGATGCGGATCGTGCACCGGGCCAGGGACGCGACCTCCGGCGGGTTCGGGTGGTTGTTGGGGGACGAGGGGTCGGCGTACTGGATCGGCCGGGAAGCCGTCCGGGCCACGTTGCGGATGCTGCAGAGCGGCGACGTGCTGGGGCCGCTGGCGCGGAGC
This sequence comes from Actinokineospora inagensis DSM 44258, assembly GCF_000482865.1. Taxonomy (GTDB): domain Bacteria; phylum Actinomycetota; class Actinomycetes; order Mycobacteriales; family Pseudonocardiaceae; genus Actinokineospora; species Actinokineospora inagensis. The sequence continues at coordinate 90,952 of NZ_AXWW01000028.1, forward strand.
GTGGTCTCGTTCCTACCGGCGGAAGACGACCAGTTGGCGTTGTTCGGGAAGCTGATCCGCGCGGTGAACCGGGAGGCGCCGATCCGGTTGGCGCGCTTCGCGCCGCTGGTGTGCGAAGTGGACGACCCGGTGGCGGCGGGCATCGTCGAACGGGCCGCGCAATCGTTGTCCGGTCAGGCGATCGCGGTGCACGACGGCGGGCCCGTGGTGCTGGCGGGCGCGGTGATGCGGACGATCGTGGGAACGCGGGTGCGGGAACTGCTGGCCGGGCGGGAGGTGGCGGAAACCCGGGACGGGGTGCTCGGGGCGGCCTGGCTCGCGGCGGTCGACGCGTTCGGCGAGGACGCGATCCCGCCTAGTTGACCGGCTCGCGGACCCGCGGGTGGCGGATGCCGGGGTGGTCGTCCGGGAGAGACTTCCGGAGCACGGCGGCGCTGACCGCGACAACGACCGCGACCAACGGCCACGACAACGCGACCCTGGCCACGGCGAGCGCGGTGACCTGGCCGATCGACCACAGGAACCCGTAGACGACGGTGCGCAGCACGTACTGCAGGACCCACACCCAGCTCGCACGGTTGTACGCGCGCAGTAGCCACGGGTCCTTGCGCCAGCGGAACCGTTGACCCAGGAGCAGGCCGACAACAACGCCGAGCAGCGGCCAGCGGATCAAGATGCTGACCGCCCAGGCGAGCGCGCTGGCGACGTTCGACAGCAGTTGGATCAGGAAGAAGTCCTCGGCGTGGCCGGTGTGCAGCACCACGACCGCGGCGACCACGACCGCCGCGATGCTGCCGATCACCGCCGTCGGCCTGTCGCCGCGGGCGAGCCGGGTGACGGCCACCACGGCGGCCGACCCGATGGCCGCCGCCGTCGCCCAGCCGACGGTTGACGTGAGCAGCCACACCAGGGCGAACGCCACCGGCGGCACCGTGGCGTCGAACGCGCCACGGCGACCGCCCAGGACGTCGGACAGCGAGTCGGTCACCCCTCCAGCCTGCCCGATCCCGGTCGCACACCGGAGTGTCGGGGGGCGGCACTACCGTAATCCGGTGACCGGGCGGGAATGCGCAGGCATACTGTGCGCGTTTGGTCGGTGAAAGCAACGGTCCCTGGGGAGGTCACTGTGCACGGCTGGGCGAGTTGGATCGCGATCGGCGACAGCTTCACCGAGGGGATGAGCGACCTCGACCCGGACGGCCGCTACATCGGTTGGGCCGACCGGCTCGCCGACATCATGGCCGCCCAGGAACCCGACTTCCGCTACGCCAACCTCGCCCTGCGCGGCAAGATGCTGCAGGAGATCGTCGAGGAGCAGATCCCGGTCGCCCTGGCCGCCCGCCCGTCCCTGGTCACCCTGTGCGGCGGCGGCAACGACATCATCACCCCCGGCACGGACGTCGACGACGTGGCCGCCCTGTTCGACACGGCCGTCGGGGCCCTGCGCGCCGCCGGGTCCGAGGTGGTCATCTTCACCGGCCCCGACCCCAAGGTCCAACCGCTGATCCGCCGCTTCCGCGGCAAGGTCGCCATCTACAACGGCCACCTGCACGCCATCGCCGACCGGCACGGCGCCCGCCTGGTCGACCTCTGGTCCATGCCCGCCCTGCACGACCGCCGCTCCTGGTGCGACGACCGCCTGCACTTCTCCACGGAGGGCCACCGGCGGATCGCCCTGCGCACCGCCGAGGTGCTGGACGTGCCGGTCACCGAGGACTGGCGCGAGCCGCTCCCCAGCGAAGACCGCAAACCCTGGCTGCAACTGCGCCAAGACGACCTCGCCTGGACGACCACCCACCTGATCCCCTGGGTACGCCGCCAAATCCGCGGCGAATCCCTCGGCGATGGCCTGCAACCCAAACGCCCCGAACTGACACCGTGGCGAGCGGACGACCACACGGCCGGGGTGTGAGTGTCGAACCCGGCTGAGCAGCCCCCGAATCAAGCCTAGTCGAGGCCACCGACGAACTGGGGCTCTCGGACGCGGCCTGTGGACAACCAGTGGCTGTGTGGAGCGCGGTCGTGGCTACGCCGGTGTCGACCCCAACAGACCAGTGGACCCTCCGGCGTGATCAGCAGGATCGGGGAGCGACGGGGGCGTGGTGGACGACCTGCCGATCAGACTGTCGCCGTGCGGAAGGGCACCGTAGGTCAGCCGACCTGAGCAGCCCCCGAATCAAGCCTAGGCGGGCTGGGCGACAAAGTGGGACGTCGCGATGGCAGTTGTGGACGAACAACCGCCCTGTGGACAATCCACGAACACAACCGGCGATCAACCGGCCCACCGGTGAATCGGTTGTCCACAAACAAGACGGCTGTCCACAGCGGCCAAGCAGCCTGCACTCTCCACACCCGTCCGGCCATACGTTGGGCCTCGGGGGATCCCGGTGTCGGCGGGGAGCAGGGCAGGGGTCAGTTGAGTGTAGTGGCAGGCGCGGCAGTGTGGGGGCGGGGCGAGTGGGGGTGTGGACAAACGGGGGGCATATGACGCACCGGCCGGCTCTCCCTCCCCCGAGAGCGCCGGCCGGTGCGTCGGGCCGCACCCCCAATTTCTCCCGCCGCGGCCCAGGGTGACGGTGAGTCGGTCACCCTGCGGGGGGAGGATGCCGGCATACGGCCGGGTCCGGCTAAGCGTTCACTAAACGTCGGTGGGGAGGGCGGCCAGTCCGGCTTGGACGGCGTCGGCGGCCGGGGATTGGACCAGGCGGTAGAGCTCCAGGGCGAGGGTGAGTTCGACCCGGGCCTCGGCGATGTCGCCGCGGTCGCGGTGGACGCGGGCGAGGACTTCGCGGGCGAACGCCTCGGTGAGGTCGAGGCCGTTGGCTTCGGCGAGGTCGACGGCTTCGCGGGCGTGGGTTTCGGCGGCTTCGAAGATGGTCAGCTCGTGTTCGAGTTCGGCGAGGTTGGCCAGGGCGATGCCGACGAAACCGAGGTCGCCGACCTGCCGGTAGAGGGCCACGGCGCGGGCCTGCGGGCCGACGGCTTCGGCGGGGGCGCCCAGGTTCCGGTGGACCTGCGCGATGTTGTTGAGCAGGTTGGCCTCGCCGAGCCGGTAGCCTGCGCGGTTGGACAGGTCGAGGGCTTTGCGGTAGCCGGCGAGGGCCTCGACGTAGCGTTTTTGGCCGTAGAGGGCGCTGGCCACGGTGTTGAAGCCCATCGCCATCAGCTTCGTGTCGCGCAGTTCGGTGGCGATGGCGACGGCGCGTTCGGCGTCGGCGACGGTCTCGTGTTCGCGGTCGAAGCGGGTGAGCAGGACGCAGCGGCTCAACCGCATCAGCACCTCGCCGCGGCGGTCGGCGGCGGCCTGGGCGGCGGCGAGACCGAGGCGCAGCACGTGTTCCCAGTCGTCGCGGCGGGAGCGGACCCGGCGGTACTCGCTGGCCATCCTGGCCAACTGCCACACCTGGGTGTGCAGCCCGGCCTTCGCGCCCGCCTCGACGGCGGCGACCACGTTGGGCCACTCGCGTTCGAACCAGGCGAGGGCGTCTTCCCGGCTGTCCAACTCGGGGCGCGGCACGTCGACGTCGGTCGTGGCGTGGTCGAGGTCGTCGGCGGCGTCGCGCAGGTGGCGGCGGCTCTGGTCGGCGGCGACCAGGTAGTGCCGGAGGACGGCGGGCAGCGGGTCGGTGCCGGTGCCGAGTTCGCGGGCGTAGAGCCGGACCAGGTCGTGCGCGCCGAACACGTCCGGGTCGGTCTCGGTGACCAGGAACAGCGCGGCCAGTCCGCGCAACCGCTCCCTGGCCGCGGCCACCGGCAGGTCCCCCATGGTGGCCAGCAGGTGCGGGCCGAAAGTCGGACCGGGCACGGCGCCGACCAACCGGAGCACGTCGGTGTGGCCCCGGTCCAGCCCCCGGACGGTGAGGTCGAGGGCCGCCCGCACCCCCGTGTCGACGTCCTGCACGCGCAGCGCGCCCAGCCGGGTCCGCTCGTCGGCGAGCTCGGCGACCAGCTCGCGCAGTGACCACTGTGGACTGACGACCAGCCGGGCGCCCGCGATCCGCAGCGCCAGCGGCAGGTGGTCGCAGAGCCGGGCGAGGCGGGCCCGCAGGCCGAGCTCGTCCGGCGCGGGCGGGCCAGCGGCGTGCGTGATGACCGCCTCGGCCTCGTCCGGCGGCAGGGTGCCCAGCACCCGCGGCGCGGCGCCGTGGGTGACCAGGCCGTCGAGCCTGCGCCTGCTGGTGACCACCACCATCGACCCCGGTGAGCTGGGCAGCAGCGGCCGGACCTGGTCGGAGTCGCGGGCGTCGTCGAGGACCACCAGCACCCGCCGCGCGGCCAGCAGGGACCGGTAGAACGCGGCGCGCTCGGCCTGGTCGTCCGGGATGTGCTCGGCGGCCACCCCGAGCGCGAGCAGGAACCGGGCCAGGACCTCGGCGGGTTTGGCCGGGTCGTGCCGGGGGTCGAAGCCGCGCAGACCGGCGTAGAGCCGCCCGTCCGGGAAGTCCGCCGCCGCGCGGGCACCCCACACCAGGGTGAGCGCGCTCTTGCCGACCCCGGCGGGACCGACCAGCACCCCGATGGCGGGCGCGGTGCCGTCCGCGTTGTCGCGGATCTGGTCGAGCCACTTGAGTTCCTCGGCGCGGCCCGCGAACCCCGGTGGCGCGGCGGGCAACTGGGCCGGGGTGAGCACGCCGACCCGTGGCGCGATCACCGGCGCGGGGCGGGATTCGAGCAGCGTCGAGTCGTCGCGCAGGATGCGGCTGTGCAGTTCGCGCAGGCCGGGACCGGGGTCGAGGCCGAGCTCACCGGCGGCGCGGTGCGCGAACCGCTGGTAGATCTCCAACGCGGCCGCGCGCCTGCCCGAGCGGTAGAGGGCCAACACGAGTTGACCAACCAGGTGTTCCCGGAACGGGTGCGTGTCGACGAGGGCGGCCAGCTCACCGATGACCTCGTCGTGGCGGCCGAGTTCGAGGTCGGCGTCGATGCGCGCCTCCAGCACGGTCAGCCGCAACTCGGCCAGTTCCGGCGCGCGGACCCGACCGCCGATGCCGGAAAGCTCCGGACCGCGCCACAACGCCTGCGCCCGACCGAGCAACTCGGCCCGCGCCGCGGCGGGCCGGTCGCGCGACTCGGCGAGCAACGCCCTGGCCAGCGCCACATCAATGCGTGCCTCGTCGACGACCAGCCGGTAACCGGGACCGGCGGTCTGGATCCTGGTCGCCCGCGATGAGTCCACTGTGGACAGCCAGCGGCGCAGCCTGGACACGTAGCCCTGCACGATGGTGCGGGCCGTCGCGGGCGGTTCGTGGTCCCACAGCACATCCATCACGTGCTCGACGGAGACCACCTGGTTCGGCTCCAGCAACAGCAGCGCCAGCATGCCACGCAATCCCGGCCCACCCGGGACCACCGTGTTCGCCCCCACCAGCGCGCACACCGGGCCCAGCACGCAAAACCGCGGTCCGCTCTGCTCCGGATCCGCGAGCGCGACATGCGCCACTCGGTACCACCCCCCGATCGGACCGACTCCCCTAAGCCGGTTCTTTCGCGCTCCCGCGACAAACCTAGGGCGTATCGGAACCCGTGGGCGCCGTTGTGGCACTAGTCAACCGGATGGCCTAATGACTATGGACCGGCGATATGCCCCGCCCAACGGAATTCCCCGGATGAACGGCCCAACACCACCGCCGCTGGCCCGTGGTTGTCCACAACCAGTTGAGTTGTCCACAGCCGGCGCCCACCCCCTCTTGACAGTTCCCGTTCCGCGCTATCGTCAGGAATGGGCGACCGGCCCCCGGGTGGGTGGGGTCTGGCTTGGGGGCGGACGGGGCTGAAGTCAAGCGCTGGATCGGGGGATGTCGGCGGGCGGGATGTCCGCGGCCAGTCGGGATGTCGGCGACCGAGAGATGAGGCGGGATCGGGAAGGTGTCGGGTCGGGTGGCCTGAGCTACGCGCGTGGCGGCCAGGTTATTGACCAGCGTCCACGCGCAGCGGGCACCCCGTAGTCCCACGTCCGGGCATAGCGGCGTGTTGTTGGCCCACGCCCACGCCCAGTGGCCGTCTTATTGGCCCGCGTCCACGCGTAGCGGGCATGTTGTTCACCCGCATCCCTCTTGGCGGGGCTTGGGCCGCACCGGCGTGGGTGGCCGCCTGTCTGCTTGTCGAGATGGTGATGCTTCTTGGCAGGCGGAGAAGATTCCGCGTCAATGCGAAGTCGGGCTCCGAGTTCGGCGGGCTCGGGTACGGCGCGGAATGACCGGGTGTGACACTTCCGCCGCACTTGTGGCCCACCGGGTCCGGTCTCGTGGTTGCATTGGACGTCCGGGAGGAGCGCGCCATGGCGGCTGTACCCGGCAAGACCTTGACCTCGCACGGCTGGCCGTCGCGGACAACTCGGCCACGTCCGCCTCGTGGGTTCCCCGCGCGGCGACCGAATTGTCGAACTAGGCCTTGACCTGCTGGACGAAGTCGCCGCGGGGGCCAGCGGCCGAGGTCGGGTGAGCTGGATCGGCCCCGCGGCCCGACCGATCCCGACTCGGTGGGCGCGGGGCCGTACTCCGCGTGAGTTGGTCCACAGCACGTCGGGCTCACCCCGAGTGGGAACTCGACCAGCTCTTGATCAACCGTGCGCGAAGCGCGGGGCAATGGTAACAGATGGGTCACACGTGATCACGGACGGGTCACCTGGTTAGCGCTGCGAACGTTCTCGCGGCGATGAAGTCCGGGCGGGGTGCGGGCGCGGCGTACGGGGTGACCAGGGGGTTCTCCACCGAGTTGAAGACCACGAAGATGTTGGACCTCGGGAACGGGGTGATGTTGTTGCCGGAACCGTGCATCAGGTTCGAGTCGAACAGCAGCGCCGAACCGGCCGGGCCGGTGAACTGGTCGATGCCGTGTTCGGCGGCCAGCGCGGTGATCGCGGCGCGGCTGGGGACGCCGATCTCCTGTTCGGTCAGCGACACCTTGTAGTGGTCGGACGGGGTCTCGCCGACGCAGGGGACGAAGGTGCGCTGGGAGCCGGGCAGCACCATCAGGCCGCCGTTGAACGGGTGGTTGTCGGTGAGCGCGATGGACATGCTCACCGCGCGGGGCAACGGCATACCGTCCTCGGCGTGCCAGGTCTCGAAGTCCGAGTGCCAGTAGAAACCCTTGCCCTTGAAGCCGGGCATGTAGTTCACCCGGCTCTGGTGCACGTAGACGTCCGAACCGAGCACCTGGCGAGCGCGGTCGAGCACCCGTGGGTCGCGCACCAACTCCGCGACGAGGTCGCTGGTCCGGTGTACCTCGAAGATCGAGCGAACCTCGTTGGACTCCCGTTCGACGATGGTGCGTTCGTCGGCGCGGATCTCGTCGTCGCTCGCGAGGCGGTCGAGTTCGGCGCGGAACGCCTGGACCTCGCCGGAGCTGAGCAGATCGGTGTACCGGGAGTGGCCGCGGGTGTCGTGCGCGGCGACGGTCGCGGCGTCGATCGGGCCGTCGATTCCGCCCCACACGGTCGGTTCCGGTCGCTCGACGGTCGGTGCGGGCTCGGGCGTGCGGGTGCGGTAGTGGTCCTGGACCCGGGTTTCGGTGAGCGTCATCGGGTCTCCTCGGTGATCAGCGGGTAGACCCCGTTCTCGTCGTGCACCTCCCGGCCGGTGACCGGCGGGTTGAAGACGCAGACCGTGCGCATCCGGCTGCGCACCGTCAACTGGTGGTGTTCGTGCCCGTCGAGCAGGTACAGCGAACCCGGCGCCAACCGGTGGATCTGGCCGGTTTCCTTGTCCAGCAGCTCACCCTCCCCCTCGACGACGAACACGGCCTCGACGTGGTTGGCGTACCAGAACTCGTTGACCCTGCCCGGGTACAGCACGGTCTCGTGCACCGAGAACCCGACGGCGTCCTTGGCCAGGATGATCCGCTTGCTGCGCCAGTTCTCGGCCTGGACGTCGCGGTCGGTGTCGGTGATCTCGTCCAGCGTGCGGACGATCATCGGTTGCCTCCTCCAGGATGGGCTTTACCGGGTGGCGGCCACGGACTCGGTGAGGATCCGCAAGCCGTCGTCCAACTCGTCGTCGGTGATGGTCAGCGGCGGCATGACCTTGGCGACCTCGCCGTCCGGGCCGGAGGTCTCCATCAGCAGGCCACGCTGGAAAGCGGCCGAGCAGACGGCACCGGCGGTCGCGCCGTCGGCGAAACGCAGGCCACGGGCCAGACCACGGCCCTTGGCGCGCAGGTCGGCGTCCGGGTGGGCGTCGGCGATGCCGAGCAGGACCCGTTCGACCTGTTCCCCCTTGGCCAGCGTGCTTTTCTCCAGGGTGTCGTCGGTCCAGTACGCGCGCAGGGCCTCGGTGGACGCGACGAACGCCGGGTTGATGCCGCGGAAGGTGCCGTTGTGCTCGCCCGGCTCCCACACGTCCAGGTCCGGCCGGATCAGGGTGAGCGCCAGCGGCAGGCCGAAACCGCCGATGGACTTGGACAGGCACACGATGTCCGGGGTGATGCCCGCGACCTCGAAGCTGAAGAACGGGCCGGTGCGGCCGCAGCCCATCTGCACGTCGTCAACGATCAGCAGGATGCCGTGCCGCTCGCACAGTTCGGCCAAGCCGCGCAACCACTCCACACGCGCGGCGTTGATGCCGCCCTCGCCCTGCACGGTTTCCACGATGACAGCGGCGGGCTCGTTCAGGCCGCTGCCGCTGTCGGCGAGCAACCGCTCCAGCCACAGGAAGTCCGGGACCCGGCCGTCGAGGTAGTTGTCGTAGGGCATCGGGGTGGCGTGCACCAGCGGGACGCCCGCGCCGCCGCGCTTCATGGAGTTGCCGGTGACCGACAGCGCGCCCAGCGTCATGCCGTGGAAGGCGTTGGTGAAGTTGACGACCGACACGCGGCCGGTCACCTTGCGGGCCAGCTTCAGCGCGGCCTCGACCGCGTTCGCCCCGGCCGGACCGGGGAACATGACCTTGTAGTCCAGCTCGCGCGGGGTGAGCACCAAGTCCCGAAAGGACTCCAGGAAGTCGCGCTTGGCCACGGTCTGCATGTCGAGGGCGTGCGTGACGCCGTCGCGCAGGATGTAGTCGACCACGGCCTGTTTGAGCACCGGGTTGTTGTGCCCGTAGTTGAGGGCGCCCGCACCGGCGAAGAAGTCCACATAGGACTTCCCGGACTCGTCGTAGAGGTGGCTGCCGACCGCGCGGTCGAACACGACCGGCCAGCCCCGGCTGTAGCTGCGAACCTCGGATTCGAGCGTCTCGAACACGGTCATCGGAAATGCCTCCCCAGCAGTGGTTCGGGCCATGACGGGCATCAAGCGAGGACAGGTCGCCGCACCAGCGGGCCGATCCGGTAAAGGTCCTCGGCCGCGTGGTCGTCGGGGAAGTGGTCGGCGGCGAACAGGTCTCCCCGGCGCAGCAGTGCCCCGTGTCGCTGCGCCAGCGCGCGGAACAACGCGATCGAGGCGGCGTTGTCGGCGGTGATGGTGGTCTCCAGGTGCCGCACACCGCGCGGGGCGAGCCGCTCCAAGAGGTGGTCGAGCAGACTGCCCGCGATGCCGCGTCCGCGCTGGCTGTCGTCGACCGCGATCTGCCACACCACCACGGTGTCCGGCGCTTCCGGCCGGACGAAGCCGATGACGAACCCGACCGGTCGACCGGCGACCCTGGCGACGGCCGAGGTGGCGGCGAAGTCGCGGCACCACAGCAGGTAGGCGTAGGACGAGTTCAGGTCGAGCGTGCGCGAGTCGCGGGCGATCCGCCACAGCTCGGAACCATCCTCAGTGGACGGCTCGGTGATCGCGATGTCGTGCGTTTCCCCGGACATACCTCAGGAACGTAACAGCGATGGACGGCCGCGTCCGAACGAGCGGATCGCGGAACCCGGTGCTCACCTGGGGATTCGGCGGATCACCGGTGAGGAGGGCAACAGTGCGGTTGTCCTCCTCACCGGCGTCGTGTTAACGGGTCAGCCCGCTTCCCGGGACTGCGCCCAGATATCGATGCCGGAGTCGACCGCGTGCCGGTCGATCTCGGCCAGTTCGCCGTCGGTCAGCGGCGGCGCGTCGACGGCGGCCAGGTTCGCCTCCAACTGGGCCACGGAACTGGCGCCCACCAGGGCGGAGGTGACCCGCGGATCGCGCAGCACCCACGCGATGGCCAACTGCGCCAAGGATTGGCCGCGCTGCTTCGCGACGGCGTTCAGGCCGCGCACCCGGGCCAGGTTCGCCTCGGAGATCAGGTCGGGCGAGAGCGATGAGTGGCGGCTGGCGCGCGAACCCTCGGGGATGCCGTCGAGGTAGCGGTCGGTCAGCAGGCCCTGGCCGAGCGGGGAGAACGCGATGCAGCCCGCGCCGACGTCGTCCAGGGTGTCCAGCAGTTCCGGCTCGATCCAGCGGTTGAGCAGGGAGTACGACGGCTGGTGGATCAGCAGCGGCACACCGGCGTCCTTGAGCAGTTCCGCCGCTTCACGAGTCGCGGCGGGCGAGTACGAGGACACGCCGACGTAGAGCGCCTTGCCCTGCTGCACGGCGGTGACCAGCGCGCCAACGGTTTCCTCGAGCGGGGTGTCCGGGTCGAAGCGGTGCGAGTAGAAGATGTCGACGTAGTCGAGGCCGAGCCGGGCCAGCGACTGGTCCAAAGAGGACAGCAGGTACTTGCGCGAGCCCCACTCCCCGTACGGCCCAGGCCACATGTCGTAGCCCGCCTTGGTGGACACGACCAACTCGTCGCGGTACGGCTTGAAGTCGGTGGCCAACACCCGACCGAAGTTGGCCTCCGCGCTGCCGTACGGCGGTCCGTAGTTGTTGGCGAGGTCGAAGTGCGTCACCCCCAGGTCGAACGCCCGGCGCAGGATGGCCCGGCCCGGCTCGAACGGGCGGTCACCCCCGAAGTTGTGCCACAACCCCAACGACACCGGCGGCAGCTTCAACCCGCTGCGGCCGACCCTGCGGTACGCGGTGCGGTCATAACGACTGTCCTCGGCCCGATACGACATGGGACTCCCTTCGGTTCGACCCCATTCTCGCTCAGGAGTCCACATCGGTTCTGCGCGCGTACAGCACCTCTTCGTTGAGCTCGAGCCCGTTGACCACCCGCAGCGCGGCGACGACGGCGTCACCCACCAGGCTGGACGACACCTCGGGGTACTCGATGAGCAACGCGGTGTGGCCGTGATCCGCCGGGGTCTCGGTGACCGCGCCACGCAGGAAGCCGAACACGGCGGCCTTGCGGTCCGGGAGCGTGAGCGTGAGGCGGTCGCGGCGGATCGGGGTGAGTGTGGGGCTGAACAGGAGCGCGTAGAGGAGGTCTTTGGCGTGGCTGAGCAGGTCCTCGCCGGTGGTCGTCCGCTGCGCTGGGCTGATCATCAGGCCGGGTGGTGGGGGTGTCGCCAGGCACTCGCCGCTGTCCCAGGCGCCCAGGTGAGCGGTGTGCTCGGCGAGGGTGGTGGTGTCCAGGTCGACTGGACGGGGGCGGTGAGGCGTGGACTGCGGGGCGACGGTGGCGAGCAGTTGGTCGACCAGCCACTCCCGGGGCTGCGCCATCAACTGGCTGCGCAGCGTGGACGCGATCTCGCCGGGACCTGCGGATGCCTGGCGAACCATGTCGTCGAACCCGGACATGACCGGGAAGGTAGGCCGGGAGGACCACCGGACTCCAGCCACTTCACCCGATGGTGGCTGGTCGGCGCCTGACCTGCGCTCGGCTGTGCGCGGACCCGACGACCGTCGCGGGCTCGGTCTCACCGACCGAGATGAGGAGCGCGTCGCGCTTGGGCACGTTGTCCACAACCGGTCAAGTTGTCCACAGCCCGGTGTCGGGCGCTCTTGACAACTCGTTGTTCGCGGTACGTTCAGGAATGGGCCCCCGGCCCCCGGGTGGGTGGGCCCCTGCCTGGACCACGACGGCGGTTCCGTCAAGCCAGCGGCGGGCCACGATCGGCTGAAGGCGGGCGCGGTGACTGTCCACAGGCGGTCGGATTGTCCACAGTCCTGGGTGGCCCTCTCTTGACAAGCCGCGACCCGCGCTAGTTTCAGGAATGGGCCCCGGCGCCCCGGGTGGGCGGGCCCCTGGGGTGGGGCGGGGTGCGGCGAATGTCAAGGGCGGCTGGGGTGCGGTCGGGTGAACCTGGGTGGAGGAACCCTGGCCGGGCGAATGCGGGCGAGAGGAATGCGGCGGGGTCAGGGGTTGGTGGCGGTCACGGCGGCGGAGAGGTCGTTGACGGCCTTGGCGACGGGGTCGACGGGGGCGGTGACCTTGGCCAGGTGGTCGAGGAGGCGCTGGAGTTTGCGCTTGTCGGGTTTTTCGGCGGTGAGTTCGGTGGCGACTTCGTCCGTCACTGCCGTGGCCTCGGTGGGGGTCTCGGGGTGGGCGGCGAGGAGGCGCTGAATGGTGTTGACCAGAGCTAGCGGGTCAACACCGTTTTGGACGGCGTGGGCGTTGTCGCCGATGGCGGTGGGGCCGGTGTGTACGGTGCCGCCGAAGACTTGGAAGCCCTTGTTCACGTTCACGGGCGGGTCGCCTCCACGTTGCCGCTGGTGGCTTCGGCGCCGCTGCCGACGGCGAGGGCGCCGACGGTGTTGGTGCCGCCGGTTTGGATGAGGCCCTCGTTGAGGATGGTGGTGGAGCGGCGGCGGAGTTCGTCGGTGTCGACGTTGTGGGACTCCAGGAAGTCGATGACGGCCTCCAGGATGTGCCGTTCCACCAGTTTCAGGTGCTTGCCCGCGTCGCGCAGTTGGAACTGGCTGTGCCAGCCGCCCGCGGCGGCCGTGTCGCGCACGGAGTACCCGGTGCCGAAGTCGAAGCCGAGGTCGTCGAGGGCGTCCTCGGTCTCCTCGTCGGCGAAGCGGGTCATCCGGTGGCCGTAGCGCAGGTAGGAGACCAGGATGAACGGGGCGGCGACGAGCCTGCCGATGACGCCGCGCACCGCCTTGCCGAAGGCGTCCGCGATGTCGCTGAACGACGGTTCGAAGGTGCCGCGCTCGTCGACGCGCAGGTTGGTGCCGATGGGGCGGGTCGCGGAGCGCTCGCACTCGGCGTAGAGCATGTGGCCGTTGGTGGAGAATCGGAGGAACGTGCTGGCCACGATATTCCCGCCCCACGACGGCACGTGCACCGCCAGGTAGTGGCGCAGCGTGTCCTCGGGGTTCCCGGCGATCGCGGCGAGCACCTCTTGGTCGACCTCGGCTGCGGGCGCCCCCTCACGGCTCGCCAGCAGCCGGTCGTCGAGGGAGGTGCCCTCGGCGAACACGCGGTCCTCGATGAGCACGGCGGCGAGCCGCTCACCGACGCCGGGGTCCGCGGTGAGCGTGGCGAGGCGGGCGCGGACGTGCTCGGTCAGCTCGGTCGCGGTGAACGGGGTGATGTCGCCGGTGGGCTTGTGCGAGATCGGGTCACCGGTCGGTCGCACCGGCAGCGCCCACGACCAGCCCGCCTCGGCGGTCCCGTGGCCGATGAACGGGTAGAAGCCGCTGAACACGGTCACGTTGCCGCGCTCGGCCCGGTCGACCTCCTCCAACCGGTCGGCCGCCCACACCGGTATCTCGTCGGGTCGACCGAAGTGCTCGGCGAACCGGTCCGGTTTGAACAGGTGGAACACCCGCCGCCGCATCGCGAAGTGCTGGTACGTGAGCAGGGCCGCGCCCGCGAGCAGCCCGAGCAGGATCAGCCACGGACTGGCGAACGCGAGCAGCACCGTGGCCAGCAAGATCCCGGCCAGTGCCCCCTCCAGGTCGCGGCGCAAGCGGACCGCGGTGATGCCGTGCTGCAGCACCAGTGAGGTGGACAGCCCCGGGGACGCCGCGATGGCGCGCACCCGGCTGCCCAGCACCCCGCTGACCACCGAGTTGGCGAACCAGTCCTCCAGGTACACCGCGCCGCACAAGGCGCGGGTGACGGCCGATGTCCTGGGGTCGCCGGGCCAGCCGGTGACGTCCCCGGCGGGACCGGACCCGGACGAGTAACCCCCTCGGGACCTCGACGTGTAGGTCCCCCGGGACCCCATGTGATCGACCACCCACATCACCCCCGCCGCAACCATGCCCATCACGACACCAGCGGAGGCGGCGTTCAGCAGGGCATCGGACAATTCGCCGCCGTCGCCGATGTAGATGTCCTTGGCCACCTCGGACTCGTAGACCAGCCAGGCCGCGCGGCCGAGCAGACCGGCCACGCCGAACGAGACGACCAGCACCACCACCTGGCGCCGTGGCACGCCGCCCACCAACTGCTCGGCCACGATCAGCACAAACGCGGTGACCACCAGGAACGCGATCAGCGGGCTGAGCCACACCTCGGGATCGACCCACCAGGCCGCGGGCGCGAGGTACGAGGGCCAGCCTGGGCCGATGTCGCGGACCAGTTGGTTGCCCAGCACCAACTCGTAGAGCAGGGCGAACAGCATCCCCTTGGCCACGAGTGTGCGCACGCACCGAAGCTAGGGGCGGCGGTGATCTTGGTCAACCGCGGTCACCCGGTTGCCGAGCCCGACGCTTGATAGGTAAGGCTAGCCTAATTTACTATCGGGTGACGTCCGGCGAGGAGATTGGTCTGTCCACCGTGGATACCCTGGATGCGCTGCCGGGCCACCGCGCCCTGGTCGCCCGGCCGCGACTGCGCCGGGTGCTGCCCGCCGACGAGACCAAGGTGCTGCTCACCGACGCGCCCGCCTTCTACGCCGCCGATACGGCCGACCTGCTGCGATCCGCATTGGTCGTCGCGTCGCGCGGCGCCGTGGACGCACCGGGTGGACTGTCCCGGATAGTTCGTCGGTTCACCTACGACAACCGCCATCCGTCTATGGGTTTCCGGTTCGCGAGAGAGAGTGAGCCGGACTCGGAGGAGCACGACATCGACGTCGCGGTGCGGGTTTTAGGCGGGCAGTTGACGTCAACGTGGTCGTGGCGCGCGGAAGCGACAACTGAGCGCGCGGTCGCTGGCCTGGCGCGACTGTGGAGTGCGGCGCTGACCGGGATTGTCAAGGAAGTCCGCTCGGCGACTCCGATTCCGAGCGTCTTGGAGCAAGAACCCGTCGAGGTCCAGGTAGATCTACCGGCGACCGTTAGTCCTGACCGGGTGCGGATAGCGGTAACCGCACTGTTGAGCCGTTACCCCTACCTCGCCACCCGGCGGCACGTCGGCGACGTCGCGTTCGCGGTACCGGACGCGGACGCGGCATTGGTCAAGGTGGACCTGACGCGCACCAACTCGGCCCGCGCGCGGCTGACGATCGCGGCGAACCCGTTGCTCGTCGGCGACCTGGTCGGGCTCGCCAGGGAGCTATGCGGGGAGATCCAGGCCACGTCTGGCGGCGGACCGTGGACTCCCCCACGATGGCTAATTAGGTTAGCCTTACCTGCCTAGCTGCCTAGTCGATGAAGGGACCGCGGTGACCAGCGACGCTCAGCCCGAGGTACGCGATGTGGTCGGGATCGGCTTCGGGCCGTCCAACCTCGCCCTGGCCATCGCCGTGCACGAGCACAACCGGCGGCACCCGGACCGGCCGGTCGACGCGCTGTTCCTGGAGCGGCAGGCGGACTTCGGCTGGCACACCGGGATGCTGATCGACGACGCCACCATGCAGGTGTCGTTCCTCAAGGACCTGGTCACCATGCGCGACCCGGCCAGCGACTTCAGCTTCCTGTGCTACCTGCGCGACCGGGACCGGCTGGCCGAGTTCATCAACCACAAGACGATGTTCCCGCTGCGCACCGAGTTCCACGACTACCTGAGCTGGGCCGCGGCCAGGGTCACCGACCAGGTCCGCTACGGCGCCGAGGTCGTGTCGGTGCGGCCGGTGGAGACCGACGGCGTGGTCACCCACTTCGACGTGATCGCCAAGGACGCGGCCGGTGCGATCGGCACGGTCCGCGCGCGGGACATCGTCGTCGCGACCGGGCTGCGGCCGAAGCTGCCTGCGGACGCCGTCCCGTCCGACCGGGTGTGGCACAACATCGACCTGATGCACCGGCTGCCAGGGCTCGCCGCGAGCGACCCGCACCGCGTGCTGGTCGTCGGCTCCGGGCAGAGCGGCGCCGAGGCCGTCGCCGAGCTGCACACGGCGCTGCCGCGGACCCAGATCTGCTCGGTGTTCGCCCGCTACGGCTATGCCCCCGCCGACGACAGCCCGTTCGCCAACCGCATCTTCGACCCGCGCGCGGTCGACCACTTCCACGGCGCGCCCGCCGAGGTGAAGCGGATGTTGCTGGACTACCACCGGAACACGAACTACTCGGTGGTCGACATGGATCTGATCGAAGACCTCTACCGACGGGAGTATCGGGAGCGTGTCCTCGGCCGCAAGCGCCTCGACATCCGCAACTCGTCCCGGGTGACGTACACGCGCGAGACCGACGAAGCGGTGTACGCGACCGTGGAGTTCCTGCCCACGGGTGAAGTCGAGGTGCTTGAGTGCGACGCGTTGGTGTACGCGACGGGCTTCCGGCCGCTTGACCTGTTCGGCCTGCTCGGGCGCGCTGCCGCTGTCTGCGAACGCGACTCGACGGGGCTACCTGTCGTCGGACGGGACTACCGGGTGCGCACGGTCGACAACGTCACCGCGGGCGTGTACCTGCAGGGCGCCGAGCACAGCCACGGTCTCACCGCGACTCTTCTGTCGACGACGGCGGTGCGGGTCGGCGAGATCCTGGAATCGATCCTCGGTGTTCAGGCAGTTGCACCGGAACGGGTGGCTGTCCACTGAAGAATGTCACTGCCCTTCAGTACCTTGGAGGCATGGCAACACTGGTGACCTTCCACGCCCACCCCGACGACGAGTGCATCCAGTGCGGCGGGGTCATGCGCAAAGCCGCCGACGAGGGGCACCGCGTGGTCCTCGTCGTCGCCACCCGCGGTGAGCTGGGCGAGGTCGAGGACGGTTTCCTCGCGCCCGGCGAGGACCTGACCACCCGCCGGGTCGCCGAGACGCACGCCGCCGCCGAGATCCTCGGCGTCTCCCGCGTGGAGTTCCTCGGGTACACCGACTCCGGCATGATGGGCGAACCCACCAACGAGATCCCCGGCAACTTCTGGACCGCGTCGGTCGAGGAAGCCGCCACCCGGCTCGCCGCGATCCTCACCGAGGAGTCCGCGGACGTCCTGACGGTGTACGACGACAACGGTGGTTACGGGCACCCCGACCACATCCAGGTCCACCGGGTCGGCCTGCGGGCGGCCGAGCTCGCCGGGACACCCCGCGTGTACCAGGCGACGGCCAACCGCGACGAGATCGACGAGCGCCGGGCCGCCGCGCGCGCCCAGGGGGAGGACTTCGGGCCACCGGAGGACATGAAGATCGGCAAGCCCGCCGTCGAACTGACGGCCCGGGTGGACGTGACGGCGTACGCGGGCGCCAAGCGGGCCGCCATGCGGGCGCACGCGAGTCAGATCGCCGAGGACAGCTTCTTCCTGGCCCTGCCGGACCCGGCGTTCGCGCTGGCGTTCGGGACGGAGTGGTTCATCCGGGACGGGCAGGGCCCGGGGATCACCGAGACGGACATCATGGCCGGGCTGTGACCGCCGCCGCTGTGTGGGCATCGCGTGTGCCCACACAGCAGACGGCCCCTACGGACGGGAGGTGAGGTAGCCACCCATGTGCTTGAAGTACTCGTGCGCCGGGAGCTCGGTGCCGTCGGCCGTGCGGACGCTGGTGACCAGCAAAGCGTGGTTACGACCGCGCCGAGCGTCATGCCCGGCGACGATGGCGACCCCGTCACCCTCCCGGTAGAAGACGCGCCCCGGGGTACCGCCGTACTTCGCCTCGGACACCCGCGCGGTGACAATCTCCAGGCGCTTGCCCCGGTGGAAGCAGAACGCACTCGGGTACGGAGCGGACTGGGCGCGAACCAGCCGGTCCAGTTCCTCCGCCGACCAGGCCCAGTCGATCCGAAGGTCCTCCTCGGCGCGCTTGTGGAAGAAACTGGCCTTCGACCGGTCCTGCGCCGTGAACTCCTTACCCGCCTCGATCGCCGCCAACCCATCGATGGTGATAGGCCCGAACAGGGCAAGGGTCTTCTCGAACAGGTCCGCCGAGGTGTCCCGAGGCCCCACCGGCACCGCCCGCTGCTCCACGATCGGCCCCGCGTCCAACGTCTCATCCATCATGTGCGCCGTGACCCCGACCTCCTCCTCACCGTTGATCAACGCCCAGATGAGCGGCGAGAACCCGGCGTACGCGGGCAGCAGGGCGTCGTGGACGTTCAGCGTCCCCTTGGCCGGGAGGGTGAAGATCCGCGGCGGGATCCACGTCCGCCAGTTCGTCGCCACAATGACATCCGGCTGGATCTCCTCCAACCTCGCCAACAACCCGTCATCCGCCCGCTCCCGCACAATCACCTCAACCCCGTGCCCCTCGGCCAACTCGGCAACCGAGTCACTCCACACCTTCTCGTAGGCCCCCTCCCCCGGCGGATGAGTGACCACACCCACAACCTCGTGCCGAGACGCCAACAACGCCTCCAACGTCCGATGCCCCCAAGTCTGAAACCCGAACATGACGACACGCATGGATCCTCCCGATGTTTGCTTAGCCTATCCTTACCACGGGTGGGGTGGGAGGGGTTATTGGAGGTGTGGAGGCCCCGCTGTCAAGCCGCCATCAGGAGTGGATCTATGCACAGGCCCATCCCCAGCCTGTGGATCAACGGGGGACAGACCGAAGGACCAACACCCGCGCGCGAAGACCCAACGGCCAGAGCCCCTAGACCGTGACGACCGTTCAGCGCCAACGCCCCAGCCCACACCGGCACCGCGCCCAAAAGCCCGCCCGAAATCAACGAAGCCCCACTCCCGCACCGCGCGCCTCGAAACCCCCTACACCAACTGCCCGCTGGGCTAAAGCACCACAACACGCTCGCGCCGCGCGCCTCG
>NZ_AXWW01000029.1 GCF_000482865.1 Actinokineospora inagensis DSM 44258
CCCCCCCGGCGCGGCCGGGGGGTACCACCGAGTTCAGCGGACGCGGGCGACGAAGAAGACGCGGCGGAACGGGAACCAGGTGGTGCCGTCCGGGCGGCGGGGGTAGGCCTCGGCCAGTCGCGGGGCGAGCTGGGACCGGAAGTCCGGCCACTCGTCGTCGGTGAGCTCGGCGCGGATGGGGCGCAGGGCGGTGCCGGTGATCCACTCCAGCACGGCGTCGTCGCCGTCGAGGCGCTGCAGGTAGGTGGTTTCCCAGGCGTCCACCTCGCAGCCCGCGGCGCTGAGGAGTTCGGCGTAGCCGTCGGGGTTGAGGGTGGCGTCCTCCTCGCGCAGGCGCACCCGTTCGAGGCGGTCGTACCACTGGGGTTCGGCGACGAGCTCGCGGATCAGGGCGTGCGACGGGGCGTTGAAGTTGCCGGGGACCTGGACACCGAGCCAGGCGCCCGTGGGCAGCGCGGCGACCCACCGGGGCAGCAGGTCGGGGTGCTCGGGGACCCACTGCAGGGCCGCGTTGCTGATCACCACGTCGGTCAGCTCGTCGGGAACCCACGCGCGCAGGTCGGACTGGCCGGCCGCGACCCCCCGGGACTGGGCCGCGGCGACCATCTCGGCCGAGGAGTCGATCGCCGTAAGGCGGGTGTTCGGCCAGCGCTGGGCCATGGTGACGGTGAGGTTGCCGGGGCCGCAGCCGAGGTCGACCACCGCCCGCGGGCTCTCCGCGCGAACCCGGGCGAGCAGGTCGAAGAAGGGGCGGGCCCGGTGGTCGCTGAAGCTCAGGTATTTCGCCGGATCCCACATGGACGCCTCCCAAATAAACCGTACGTACGTACTGTTACAGTACCGCGTCGGTCAGACGTCCGCGAGCCCTTCACCCATCCGTTCGGCGACCTCGTGCGCGATGGACCGCACCAGGTCCAGGTCGGCCCCGGGATCGGGCCGGACCTGCAGCACCGTGCCGTCCCGACCGGGCACCTTGCGCTGCACGAACCACGCGCCCCCACCGGGCAGATCGCGGTGGTGGCGGGACCGGATCGACCCGGTGACCCGCCGGTGCACGGCCTGCGGCAGCTTCCCGGGGCGCTCGACGACGAACCGCAGGGGCGCCCGGTCGGCGAGCACCACGGCCTCCCCGGCGGACTCCACCTCGTCCGCCTCGGTGATCACGAAGGTGCCGTTGTCCCAGGTCGCCTTGGACACCAGGTGCCAGCCGATCCGCCGCGGGCCGTCGTCGGTGGGCACCCACAGGCCCAGCGTGGACGCGGCCAGCAGCCCGCCGCCGCGCACCGGCGACCAGGACACGATCGCCTCGGTGGGCGCCAGCGCGCCGGTGAACCCCGGGGGCGTGCCCCGGAACAGCCTGGCCAGCAACCCGCTCACCGGGTCACTCCATGCCGCCGCGGGCCTGCATCCCCAACGCCTTGTGCCACTCCTCCATTGCTACCAGATCCCCCCAGAGCGCCCGCGCCTCGTCCGGCTGTTCCACCGGGGACACCCGCTGCAGCCGGGACTTGATGTCGGCGATCTGCCGTCCGACCAGTTCCCGCTGCAGCGCGGCGAGGATGGCGGCGGCGTAGCGCTCCGCGGCGGCGTTCTTGTTCGGCAGCGGCATCGGCTCCACGGCCAGTTCGCTGACCAGCCTGCGCACGGTCGGCGCGACGCAGTTCCTGGTGACCGCCTCCAACAGCTCCGCGCCCGCGAGCCCGCTGGCGGCGCCGCCCGCGTCGAGCACGGCCCGGTGCACCACGGTGTACGCCGGGTGGGTGAACGCGTCGACCGGGATCGAGTCGTACATCGGCCCAGCCAGCGCGGGCTCCTGCAGGGCCAGCTTGAGGACCTCCCGCTGGGCGCGCAGCAGCACGTCGTCCGGGGCGGGCCGCGGCGGGCCGTCGGCCTCGACGGCCAGGGCGCCCTGGTTCGGGTTCGCCGCGACGCGCGCCCGCCGGGCCGGGGCGACCCCGGCGGTCTCGCGGACCCGGCGGACCACGGTCAGCGGGTCGTCCCAGCCGACCCAGCCCGCGAGCTGGCGGGCGTAGTCGTCGCGCAGCGAGTGGTCCTTGATCCGGGCGACCAGCGGGACGGTGCGGCGCAGCGCCTCGACCCTGCCCTCGGCGGTCTCCAGGTCGTGGGTGGCCAACTCGGCGCGGATGGCGAAGGTGAACAGCGGCCGCCTGCGCGCCACCAGGTCCTTCACCGCCACGTCGCCCTTGGCCTGGCGCAGCTCGCACGGATCCATGCCGTCCGGGGCGATGGCGATGAAGGTCTGCGCGGCGAACTCCTGCTCGCCCTCGTCGAACGCCTTGCGCGCGGCCTTCTGACCGGCCTCGTCGCCGTCGAAGGTGAAGATCACCTCACCGCGGAAGGCGTCGTCGTCCATCAGCAGCCTGCGCAGCACCTTGATGTGGTCGACCCCGAACGCGGTGCCACACGAGGCGACCGCGGTGGGCACCCCAGCGGCGTGCATGGCCATCACGTCGGTGTAGCCCTCGACGACGACGACCTGGTGCCGCTTGGCGATCTCCCGCTTGGCCATGTCCAGGCCGAACAGCACGGTGGACTTCTTGTAGATCGGGGTTTCCCTGGTGTTGAGGTACTTGGCCTGGATCTGGTCGTCGTCGAAGATGCGCCGCGCGCCGAAGCCGACCACGTCGCCGCCGATGTCCTTGATCGGCCACAGCAGCCGCCGGTGGAACTGGTCGATCGGCCCCTGCCTGCCCTCCTTGACCAGACCGCCCTTGATCAGCTCGTCCACCTCGAACCCGCGACCGAGCAGGTACTTGGTGAGCTTGTCCCAACCCACCGGGGCGAACCCGCAACCGAACGTGGTCGCGGCGGCCTCGTCGAAACCGCGCTGGGCGAGGAACTCGCGGGCCTTCACCGCTTCCGGGGTGCGCAGTTGCTCCGCGTAGAACTCCTGCGCGGCCTTGTGCGCGTCGACCAGCCGGGACCGGGTGCCGCGGTCGCGCTGAACGCTGGTGCCGCCGCCCTCGTAGGTCAACTGCAACCCGACCCGCTCGGCGAGCCGCTCCACGGCCTCGACGAACGACAGGTGGTCCATCTTCATCACGAACGCGATGACGTCGCCGCCCTCACCACAGCCGAAGCAGTGGAAGGTGCCGTGCGTGGACCGCACGTTGAACGACGGCGTCTTCTCGTCGTGGAACGGGCACAGCCCCTTGAGCGCCCCCCCACCGGCGCGGCGGAGCTGCACGTACTCGCCCACCACGTCGTCGATCCGGCTGCGCTCACGGACCTGCGCGATGTCACTTTCCCGGATGCGTCCAGCCACGGTCGTCCAGTCTATGCGTGCGGTGCGGCTCACCCCGACCAGGGCGGGGCCGCTCATTACGATGGCGGTGTGACGGTCACCGACGAGGCCATGGCCCGGGACTTCCAGGCGCACCGCGACCACCTGATGGGCGTGGCCTACCGACTCACCGGCACCCGCGCCGACGCCGAGGACGCCGTCCAGGAAACCTGGCTCCGACTGTCCACAGTGGAGGAACCTGGCGCCATCCGGAACCTGCGCGCCTGGCTGACCACGGTGGTCGGCCGGGTCTGCCTCGACCGGTTGCGCTCCGCCACCGCCCGCCGGGAGAGCTACGTCGGCCCGTGGCTGCCCGAGCCGGTGGTGACCCCGCTGGGCTCCCCGGTCGGCGAGGACCCGCTCGACGCCGCCGTCCGCGACGACGGCCTGCGCATCGCCGCCCTCCTCGTCCTCGACCACCTCACCCCGGAACAGCGGGTCGCGTTCGTCCTGCACGACGCCTTCGACGTGCCGTTCGCCGACATCGCGGGCACCCTGGGCTGCACCGAGGCGACCGCCCGCCAGCACGCCACCCGGGCCCGGCGGGCCATGGCCAAAGCCGATCCGCCCGCCAGGGCAACGCTCGACGAGCAACGCGCCGTGGTCGAACGCTTCGTCGCCGCCATCGCCTCCGGTGACATCAGCCGGGTGCTGTCGCTGCTCCACCCGAACACCGTCCTGATCGGCGACGGCGGCGGCAAGGCCCGCACCGCCCGCCACCTCATGGTCGGCCCGGACAAGGTGGCCCGGTTCTTCCTCGGCCTGTACCGCCTGCACGGCTTCCTCACCCTCGCGGGCCAACCGGTCCTGGTCAACGGTGACCTCGGTGTCCTGCTCACCGAGATCCCAGCGGGCCCGCACAACGGCGGCCGCGACCGCCGCATCACCACCTTCGCCCTCCGCGACGGCCTCATCACCGCCATCTACGACATCGTCAACCCGGACAAGCTGACCACCATCCCCGACCAGCCCGACGACTCGACTCCGACCACCCCGAACGGCAACCCGGCCGAACAGCCCCACCAGTCCCACGACCAGCCCGGCGACTGACGTCCAGCGATCACCCAGGCCAGACCACACTCGCCTGAAGACGCCCGGCAACCACGCCCAACGAGCCCCCTTTACCCAACGGTCTCCGCTTGCCCTACGGCTTCCGCCTGCCCTACCGACTCCACCCGGCCGGCCAGTCCCACCCGACCATTGAGTTCCGCTCGCCCAACGGACTCTATCCCTCCAACGGGCTCCGACACGGACCCCGCTCGTCCAACAGGCTCTGCTCGTCCAACGACCTCCGCGCACCGGGTGACCATCCCGGCGCGAACGGTGCCCGGCGGACCGGGAGTCCACATGCGACGCTCGGAACGCGCCCAGAACCACCTCACTCATGATTGTCCCCCTTTTTCAGTCAACGATTCGGTCAAGACGGGTCGGTGACCCGGGCCAGGAAGTACACGGCGCCCGCCGTGCGGTGGCGGACGACGAGCAGGAACGGGCGGTCGACGGTGATGTCGATCGGCTTGGGCGGGATGGACATCAGGCCGATCAGACCCGCTGTCGCGGCGGCGCCCTCCAGGCCGTTCTCGTCCACGCGGAGCACCGACTCGTGCAGGATCGACTGGGCGTACAGCGGCGCGGAACTGATCGCGGACAGGTCGGCCGCCGGGGTGAAGACGGTGGTGACACCGAGTTGGTTGAGCGGACCGGTGAGATCGGCCTGGGTCGAGATGTCCAGCTTCGGCATGCGGAGGTGGACCTGGGTCGGTTCGAGCGCGGCGAACAGCGCGGCCAGCGAATCCCCGGTCAGGTTTGCCTCGGCCGGGGCGAACGGGCCCTCGGGCAACAGGACGACGGCTTGGACGGCGCCGACAGCGGGGATGCCGATGGCCTGCCAACCTCCCCGGGACACGTACGGCAACTCGCCGGTGACCCGCATCATCGGCAGGTTGACGCTGCCCACCGGCGTGGCGAACGGGCTTTCGCCCTCCTCCGGGTCGAACTTGTGCAGCCAGGAGGACTTCAGGTACAGCGCGTTGACCACTGTGGACACTGTGTCGGAGCGGATCGACCCGGCGGGCAGCAGTTCCGGGATGAGGCCGCGGGTGGTCTCGGCGACGTCGGCGTTGATGTCGGCGCGGGCCTTCTCCGGCTCGGCCAGGAACGGGGCGTTGCGGACCGTTCCCGCCAAATCCGCCAGGCGCTCGGTGAAGCCGGGGTCGATGTCGATGGCGGCGTCGGCCCACAGGGTGTTCGCCACCGCGATGGCCGGGGTTTCCTGGCCTTGCCAGGGCTCGTCGAGCGTGCTCGCGGCGGTGAGCACGCGGGTTGTCTCGTCGAGATCTCCGAGCAGGGCGCGCAACTCCGCCTCGGTCTGACCGCGGGCTCCCCTGGTCAGCAGGGTGAGCGCGCTCGCCGCCGAGAACGGTGACCAGCACACCTGCACGGTCGGGTTCTCGGCGACGACGCGGTGCACGGCGAGGGCGAAGTCCAAATGCGACACTGTGTTCTCCCGCTGGTCGTGGCCGGTTCCTCCGGATGCCGACCAGTGTGCCGGCTCAGCGGGATTCGTCGCGGAAGTTGTCCACAGGCCCTTGACAAGGCTCCCCGTGGCGGAACACCGCCTAACAGAACGCGGAGTGCCAGCTCGCGGCCTGCGCGTCGGTCAGCGAGGCGACCTGGTCGACGACCACACGCAGCCGTCCGGCGTCGTCGGCGGCCGCGTGCCAGGCGGGTTGGAAGGCGGGTTCCAGCGCGGTCGGGGCGCGGTCGGCGAGGGTGGCGACCAGGTCGGCGATGACCTCGCGTTGGCGGGCCTGCAGGGCGAGCCGGTCGGGGTCGCTCATCACGTAGTGCACGGCCATCGCCTTGAGCAGGGCGACTTCGGCGGCGACCAGCGGTGGCACGACCAGGTCGGCGGCGTACCTCGTCAACGGGTCCGGGCCGTGGACCGAGCGGGTTCCGGTAACGGCTGCCGCTGCGAAGCGGCCGACCAGTTCACTGGTCAACCGCTTGAGCGCCACCTGCGCGCCGAGCGACCCGTCGTACTCTTGGCCGACCAACTCACGCACGACAGGTAGCGCCAACAGTCCCGTGGCCGCTTCTTCCAGCAGTGACAAGGGTTCTGTGGAGAAGTGCTTGGCAGCGAGCTCCGCGACAACTGCCCGTTCTACCGGATCTGCCAACGACGGCAGGGAGATCCGGCCGGAGCGCACTCCGTCTTCGACGTCGTGCACGGAGTAGGCGACGTCGTCAGACCAGTCCATTACCTGCGCCTCTAGGCACTGTCGGCCATCGGGCGCACCGACGCGCATCCAGTAGAAGACAGGCAAGTCGTCGTCGTAAGCACCGAACTTGGCCATCCCGGGTCTACGCGGCCACGGGTACTTGGTGGCGGCGTCGAGGGAGGCTCGCGCGAGGTTGAGACCGTGCAGGGCACCGTCGTCGCCGAGGACCTTCGGTTCGAGGCGGGTCAGGATCCGCAGGGTCTGCGCGTTGCCCTCGAAGCCGCCGCAGGGCTCGGCGACCCGGTTGAGAGCCTGCTCCCCGTTGTGACCGAACGGCGGGTGACCGATGTCGTGCGCCAACCCGGCCGTGTCGACGACGTCCGGATCGCAGCCCAGTTCATCGGCGATACCGCGACCGATCTGCGCCACCTCCAACGAATGGGTCAACCTCGTTCGGGGGATGCCGTGTACCTCTGAACCCTCGTGTGGTCCGACCACCTGGGTCTTACCCGCGAGCCTGCGCAACGCGGCCGAGTGCAGCACCCGCGCACGATCCCGGTTGAACGCCGTTCTGGCAGCGGGGGTCGACCCTGCCAGCACCGCACCCTTGGGCGGCTCGGCGAACAGGCGCTCAGTGTCCTGATCGGTATAACCGTGCACAGACAGAGCCTACGTCCGTCAGCCGACTTCTTCGTCCAGAGCGATGCCGTCGGCGGAAGCGTTGGTCGAGCGGTAGTACAAGAGGGCCGCCGTCTCCCGCAGGATGTAGCGCGCCTGGGTCTCCCGCGTCTGGACGATCGGGCCCGAGTGTGTCGGCGAGGTCCAGGCGTCCAGGCCAGCGTCCTTGGCCATGGTGCGGGCGCGCAGCGAGTGCCACGGGTCGCTGACGATCACCGCCGTCGACCAGCCGCTCTGCTTGGCCTTCTCGGCGACCGCCTTCAGCGTCCCGAGCGTGTCGTTGCCTTCCCCGACCGTGACGACCTTGTCGTCGGGGACCCCGTGCTCGACCAGCCACCGGCGACCGGCCTCGGCCTCGGTGAACCGATCACCGGCCCGACGCCCACCGCCGGTGACGATGTGGTTCGCCACGCCCTGCTCGTAGAGGGCCTTGGCCTGGCGCAGCCGGGCCTCCAGCACCTTGGACGGTTTGCCCGCGTACTGCGCCGCGCCCAGGACGACCACGATGTCGGCCCGGTCCCGGTTGTCGATGCGGGCGACCTGCCACACCCGGAACGCGGTACCGCCCACGACGAGGATCCCCATCAACAGCACGCCGATGAGCAGCCTGCGCAGGAACCGGCGAACCGGGCGGGGGTGGGGAGGCACGCGGAGCATCCTTCCAGAACGGTCGGTCGTCGCCCTGGGTCGGGCCGGTCAAGGCGAATCCCCGGAAGTTATCCACAATCGCCACGGCTGTACACAGGTCCGCGGCCGGGGGTTCCGAGTACTCGTGAACCAGGGTTACCTCGGTCCCATGCGAACGAACCGCACGAACGCCGATGTGATCGTCCTGGCCGACTCCGGACCGGGCAGGCTCCGCCGACTCCGCGCCGCGCTGCACCTCGCCCACCCCGACGCCGTTGTCACCGGGCGGGAAGCCCTGTGGCTCAACGGGGTGTCGGTGCCGCCGCGGGGCGCGGTGCACCTCGTCGTCCCGGTCGAACGGCCCAGCCGGGCAGACGGGTCGGTCATCGTGGAGCACTCCACGCGCATGCCGGACCCGTTGTGGCGGCGCGGCATCCCGACCGCCCCGGTGGCGCGGGCGACGGTCGACGCGTGTCGGCGGATGTCCGTGGCCGAGGAGGTCCGCGCGCTGATCCGGACCACCGAGGATCACGTGCCGATCGGGGATCTGCACGGGGAACTGGCTCGGGCGCCTGCCCGGGGGACCATGACGCTGCGCCGGGTGCTGGCGGACATCGATCGTGGGTTGCGCGCGGACTCGGCGCGGGCGGCGGCCGACCTGATCGCGCTGGCCGGGTTGCCGCCGCCGAGGTGGACAGCCCGGCTGAGCACCGTGGCGGACGTGCACCTGGCTGTGGTGGACGCGTGGTGGGACGACATCGGGCTGGCGTGGGACTGCGACCTGCACCAGCCCTGGAACCCGCGACCGGAGACCAGGGCACTCACCCGCGCGGCCCGGCTGACTGCGGTGGGCATCGTGCCGGTGCACACCGATCCGGCGCGGGTGCTGCTGGAACCCCGAGCGGTGGCGGGCGAACTGCGCGGCGCCTACCAGTTGGCGACGGCTCGCCCGCGGCCGCGGGTGGTCATGTCCTGAAGTGGAACGAGGTCCGGACCATGCCGTGTACACGAACCGAGGAGGAGACCATGGTTGAGATCACCCCGAGCGCCCGCCCTGAGCACCGGGGCAAGCGAGATCGCCGGAGGCACGCCCTAAGACCACCCCGAGCCCGCAGACCAGGAGAGCGCCGGGGTGCCCTGCTGGAGTCAGCAGCCGATGAGGTGGCCCGCGAGATAGGACTCGAGGTTGTCGATGGAGACGCGGTTCTGCGACATCGTGTCGCGTTCGCGGACGGTGACGGCGTGGTCGTTGAGGGTGTCGAAGTCGACGGTCACGCAGAACGGGGTGCCGATCTCGTCCTGCCTGCGGTAGCGGCGGCCGATGGCGCCCGCGTCGTCGAAGTCGACGTTCCAGTGCTTGCGGAGGGCGGCGGCGACGTCGCGCGCCTTCGGGGACAGATCCGCGTTGCGGGACAGCGGCAGCACGGCGACCTTGACCGGCGCCAGACGGCGGTCGAGGCGGAGGACGACGCGCTTGTCGATGCCGCCCTTGGCGTTGGGGGCCTCGTCCTCGACGTAGGCGTCCAGCAGGAAGGCCATCATGGGGCGGCCGACACCGGCCGCCGGTTCGATGACGAAGGGGCGGTAGCGGGAGTTGGTGGCCTGGTCGAAGTACGACAGGTCGACACCGGAGTGGTTGGAGTGCGTGGTCAGGTCGAAGTCGGTGCGGTTGGCGACGCCCTCCAGCTCGCCCCACTCCTGGCCGCCGAACTGGAAGCGGTACTCGATGTCCACCGTGCGCTTCGAGTAGTGCGACAGCTTCTCCCGCGGGTGCTCGTAGAGCCGCAGGTTGTCCTTGCTGATGCCCAGGTCGGTGTACCAGCGGGTCCGCTCGTCCACCCAGTACTGGTGCCATTCGTCGTCGGTGCCGGGCTCGACGAAGAACTCCAGCTCCATCTGCTCGAACTCGCGGGTCCGGAAGATGAAGTTGCCCGGGGTGATCTCGTTGCGGAACGACTTGCCGATCTGGCCGATGCCGAACGGCGGCTTGCGCCGCGAGGTGGTCTGCACGTTGAGGAAGTTCACGAAGATGCCCTGCGCCGTCTCCGGCCGCAGGTAGTGCATGCCCTCCTCGCTCTCGACCGGACCGAGGTGGGTCTTGAGCATCATGTTGAACTCGCGCGGCTCGGTGTACTGGCCGCGGGTGCCGCAGTTCGGGCACGGCACGTCGGACACGTCGTTCTCGGCGTTCTCGGCGACGTCCTTGCCGGTGCGGGCCGCGTACTCCTCCGCCAACTGGTCCGCGCGGAACCGCTTGTGGCAGGACGTGCACTCCACCAGCGGGTCGTGGAACGCGTTGACGTGCCCGGAGGCCGCCCACACCTGGCGCGGGAGGATCACCGACGAGTCGAGCCCGACCACGTCCTCCCGGCCCTGCACCACGCTTTTCCACCACGCGCGCTTGATGTTGTCCTTCAGCTCGACCCCGAGCGGGCCGTAGTCCCAGGCCGACCGCGTCCCGCCGTAGATCTCCCCAGACGGGTAGACGAAGCCACGGCGCTTGCACAGGCTGACGACGGTGTCGATCCGGTCGGCTGGCACGACCCCTCCTGCTCGGGACTCAACGGGCGAGGTAGCCAGCGTAGTCTCCGCGGCCCGCTGGGCCGTCCGGGGGACGCCTCCGCGCGAGATCAGCGGGCGGTGGTAGGTCCCGACGCCTCACCGAGGCGCACCGTGTCCGCGTCGGCGGCGAGCAGGCTGACGTGCTGCCGGACCTCGCCGGTCTGCGCCTCCAGCACGACCTCGTACGCGGCGGGTTCGGTGGTGTCGGCCCGGCCGAGGAACGGGATGACCTCGGTCCGCACGTCGAACGGCGACAGCGCCCGCCGGTACGCCGACACGGACGCGAACTCGACGGTCAGCACCCACGTGTCGGCCACCTCGGTGGAGCGCGCCAGCAGACCGCGCAGGCACCCGGGTTGGGCCAGCAGCAGTTCGAGCGCGCGGCGGGCCCGTTCGGTGAACGGCTCCGCCTCGGCGGCGGTGAACCTGGCGATCAGCAGCACGTGGTGCGCCCTTCTCCGGCAACGGGATGCGAGGATGCGGCACCGTATACCCACCGAGCCGGGGAGGGATCGTGCGGCGGACGCGTGCGACGAGGACACCGCTGCTGGCGGGCAGCGGACCGCTGGCCAAGGTGCCCGCGGGCCTGGTTTTCCTGCTGGTCATCGCCCTGTTCACCACGGGGGTGCTGGTCGGCGGCCCGCTCGGGGCGCTCCTGCTCGGGGTGTTGGCGGCCGGGGTCGCCGTGTTGCTGGCCGCGACCTGGCGGGTGCTGGCGCCCGTGCAGCGGGTCGGGCGCGTGGTGATCCTGGTGCTGCTGGTGGCGATCGCGCTGAAAGTGCTGTGACCGCACCGGATCCGCGCCATCGGGATGATCACTCGAACGGCCCGGCGAACTGTGTGTGAACGAGAGGTGGGAACAAGGGCCGCTGTCAGCGGGAAATACGCCTAAGATGAACACGGTAACCATCACCCGTCCCCCGGGAAGAGGAGAGGACGATGTCGATCGTGACCTCGGGAGAGCCGCGGGCAGCCGCCGAGCAGCACGAACACTCGTCCGACCGCCCGGTGGTCCAGACCGCGCACCGCCGCCCGACGGCGACCCTCGGCGCGGCGGGCGACCTGCTGCGCGCGTTGGCCGCGCCGGTGCGGATCGCCATCGTGCTGGAGCTGCGAGTGGCGAACCGCTGCGTGCACGAACTGGTCGACGCGCTCGGCGTGGCCCAGCCGCTGATCAGCCAGCACCTGCGCGTGCTCAAGTCGGCCGGGGTGGTCTACGGGGAGCGGCACGGCCGGGAGGTCGTCTACCGCCTTGTGGACGAGCACCTTTCGCATATCGTCGTCGACGCAGTTGCCCACGTGGAGGAAGGCGACCGGTGACGACGGAACGAACATCGGCGACCGTGCCGGGCAGGCGGTCGACCCGACAGCGAACGGCGGTTGCCCACCTGCTCGACCAGCTCGACGAGTTCCGCTCGGCCCAGGAACTGCACGAGGAGCTGCGCAAACGGGGCGAGGGCATCGGGTTGACCACGGTGTACCGCACCCTGCAGTCGCTGGCCGACGCGGGCGAGATCGACGTCCTGCGCACCGACTCGGGCGAGGCGATCTACCGCCGTTGCTCCAGCCACCACCACCATCACCTGGTGTGCCGGGTGTGTGGGCACACGGTGGAGGTGGAGGGCCCGGCGGTGGAGCGCTGGGCCGACCGGGTGGCGGCGGAGAACGGTTTCGCCGAGATCAGCCACACCGTGGAGATCTTCGGCACCTGCGCGCGCTGCACCGGGCACCTCCCGGTTGGTCCCCTCACCGTGCACCTGACCGACGAGATCCCGGCCGATCCCCTGCCCTAGCCCGCGGTCGGCCGCCGACGTCACGTCTCGTAGGGGTTTTCCGGCTGGTGGATGCGGGTGATCGACCGGACGTCAAGGGTGGAGACGTACTCGTCGGTGAGGGTTCCGGTGCCGGGGCGGAGTCGGCCGACCACGTGCAGCCACGTGTCGTTGGTGAGCCCGGTGAGGTCGCCGCCCGCCAGTTTGACCTTGACCGGGAAGGCGTCCGCGGCGCAGCAGGCGATGACGAGGCGGGCGAGGTAGGTGTCCTTGCCCTGCACGGCGATGAAGCCGGTGAGCTGGACCTCGCGGTTGGTCAGCGAGTTGAGCGAGTCGAACGAGGCCCGCGCGGAGAAGTCGCTCATGGTGACCGGGACCGGGTTTCCCGGTGGTAGCGGGGAGAACGCCATCTTCGACGTGCCGCTCGCGACCCGGGTGGTGGCGACCCGGGTGTCCGCCCGGTTGATCGAGTCGGCGCCGAGGGCGGGTGGGGCGATCAGGAAGATGGCCAGCACCGGGACCACCAGCAGCCACGCGCTGCGGGCCTGGTGCTGGTGGCCGTCCACGTCATGGTCGTCATGGTCGTCAGCGTCATGGTGGGCGTGTTCGGGATCCTCGGTGGCGCGCTTGCCGAACAGGTCGCGGGCGATGGAGACGAGGGCGAGGACCAGCATCACCGCGCCGCCGCCGAGCAGCCAGTACCGGTGCGACGGCTTGACGTACTGCAGGTAGGCGCCGGTGATGCTGATCTTGAGCAGCGCCCCGCCGACCAGCACCAGCAGGATGTTCTGGGTTTCCCGCCGCATCACGCGCCCCCGAGGAAGACCAGGCCGGACAACACGGCGCAGCAGACCGCGACCACCAGGGTGGCCGGGGCGAACCGGAGCGCGAACCGCTTGCCGAACGTGCCGACCTGCAGTGCGAACAGCTTCACGTCGATCGCCGGTCCGACCACCAGGAACACCAGTTTCGGCAGCAGCGGCATCCCGGCGATGGAGGCGGCGACGAACGCGTCCGCCTCGCTGCACAGGGCCAGGAACAGGGCGAGCACGGCCATCACGAACACGCCGAGCACGACCTGCGAGCCCAGCGAGTCGACCCACGCGCGCGGGATGACGACGTTGAGCACCGCCGAGGTGAGGCCGCCGATGACCAGGAATCCGGCCGCGTCGACCAGGTCCGCCCGGGACGACTCGAAGAACAGCCGCCACCGGGACCGACCGTCCAACTCGGCGGCGCGGCGCAGGGCGCGCTCCACGATCCACTCGGCCTTGCCGAACCGCGCCCACAGCCAGCCCATGACGATCGCCGTCCCCAGCGACCCGGCCAGCCGGGCGAAGACCATCCCGGGGTTGTTCGGGAACGCGACGCTGGTGGCGACCAGCACGACCGGGTTCACCGCGGGTGCCGCGAGCAGGAACGCCAGGGCCACCGACGACGGCACGCCCTGCTGCATCAGCCTGCGGGCCACCGGGACGGCCGCGCACTCGCAGGTCGGCAGCGCCACCCCGGCCACCCCGGCGATCGGCACCGCGAACACCTGGCGGCGGGGCAGCAGCCGGTTGAGCACCCGCCCCGGGATGAACGCGGCGATCGCCCCGCTGATCAGCACGCCGAGGACGAGGAACGGCAGCGCCTGCACGCAGACCGCCACGAAGATCGTCGACGCCGTGCGCACCGCCGGGGCGTCCAGCCACCGCACCAACTGGTCCTGCCCGAACAGGGCGACGACCAGGACGACGCACAGCACCTCCAGCGAGGTCACCCGCCGCCCGGACGGTCTTCCCGCCCTCGGCGCCTCGGTGATCTCCGCACTGGTTCCCGTGCTCATCCGCCCCTCCCCACTGGCCACCCAGCACACCCCCGGTTACTACGACGCCCGAGGGCATCCGGGGTGTAGCGGGCCGCCGAATTCCCCGACCGAGGTGAGCAGGCCCACTGCCTCACCCGTCGAATGATGCCGGCCCTGGCACCGCCGCGGGCGGCCGGGTTGAACTGCGTTCAACGGTCATACCAGCTCATTCACACCAATCGGGGGCGGTTTCCGACAAGCGGACCGGACCGGGTCAACCCTGGTCGAGCAGTTCCACGCGCAGTTGGGACGCGGTGGACACGACCAGCATCAGCAGGGTGCCCAGCGCGGGCAGCGCAAGCCCCTCAGCCGGGAAGGCGTAACGGAGGGTGACATCCATCCCCCGCTCGGTGTGCACCACGCCGAGGGTGCCGAACAGGCCCTGGCCCGCGCGTTCGGCGGCCGACACGGCCAGTTCGCGGTCGTCGGGCAGGTCCCACGCGACGACGCAGGTCAGGCTGAGCACGATCAGGCCCTCGACGAGCTCCATGGCCTGGACCGCGCACGGCACGTCGGCGTGCCGGAAGGTGAGCGCGCCGTCGCTGTCGACGGTGACGTCGTGGTAGCTCTCCAGGGCCTCGCGGGCGCGGCCGATGAGGTCGGTCTCGGTGGTCATTCGGCCTCGGTCTCCTCGGCGAGTTTGGCGGCGACCTCGGCGGAGTCGGCTGCCCCGCCGAACCGCCGGTCGCGACGGGCGTAGGTCTCGATGGCGTCCCACAGGTGCACCCGGTCGAAGTCGGGCCACAGGTGGTCCTGGAACACCAGTTCGGCGTACGCGGACTGCCACAGCATGAAGTTCGACGTGCGCTGCTCACCGGACGGCCGGATGAACAGGTCGACGTCGGGCATGTCCGGCCGGTACAGGTGGCGGGCGACGGTGCGCTCGTCCACCTTCTCCGGGTTGATCTTCCCGGCGGCGACCAGCCTGGCGATCTCCCTGGCGGCGTCGCCGATCTCGGCGCGGCCGCCGTAGTTGATGCACATCGCCAGGTTGAGCACCGTGTTGTGCTGGGTGCGCTCCTCGGCGACCTCGAGCTCGGTGATCACGCTCTGCCACAGCCGGGGGCGTCGACCGGCCCAGCAGACCCGCACGCCCATCTCGTCGAGCTCGTCGGTGCGGTGCCGGATGACGTCGCGGGAGAAGCCCATCAGGAACCGGACCTCCTCCGGGCTGCGCCGCCAGTTCTCCGTGGAGAACGCGTAGAGCGAGAGCCACTTGACGCCCATCTCGATGCAGCCGCGCGCGGCCTCGACGACCCTGGCCTCGCCCCGTTTGTGGCCCTCGACCCGGGTCAGCCCGCGCTGGTTGGCCCAGCGGCCGTTGCCGTCCATGACGATGGCGACGTGCCGGGGGACGAACTCGGCGGGGATGGCGGGGGGTCGGGCGCCGGAGGGGTGCGGCTCGGGGGGCGAGATCGGTCGCCCCGCGCTGTGCCTGCTGGTGCGCCGCCGTCGCAGCATCGGTCCCGCAACCTCCCCATTCCCACCGGAATCCAGCCGCCGATGCTACCCGGCGGTCCACTGCGGACCGGGGTCAGCCCTCGCCTGCCTCGACCGGGGTCGGCCGGGGCGCCGGACCGGTGAACGGGCGGCGTTCCACCAGCGGGAGCGACCGCAGTTGCCGTTCCAGGTGCCACTGCAGCAGGGCGGCGACCAGGCCGCTCGCCTCGCGGCGGGTCGAGTCGGTGGCGGCCTCCGCGTGCGCCCAGCGGCCGTTGGCCAGGGCGTCCAGCAGCCGCAGCACATCGATCGGGGGGCTGGCCGAGCCCGGCGGTTTGCAGCGCGGGCACACCGAGCCGCCCGCGTGCACGTTGAACGCCCGGTGCGGACCCGGTTCACCGCACCGGGCGCACTCGGTGACGGCGGGCGACCAGCCCGCGAAAGCCAAGGCGCGCAACAGGAACGCGTCGAGCACCAGGGAGGCGTCCCGCTCGCCGTCGGCCAGTGCCCGCAGCGCGCCCGCCACCAGCAGGTACAGCCGCAGCACCGGCTCGCCCTCCTCGGCGGACATCCGGTCGGCGGTCTCCAGCACCGCGCACCCGGCGGTGTAGCGCTGGTAGTCGCCGACGATGCCGGCGCCGAACGCGTCCAGGGTCTGCACCTGGGTGATCACGTCCAGCGTGCGGCCGGTGTAGAACTGCACGTCGACGTGCGCGAACGGCTCGACCCGGGCGCCCAGCCGGGAGGTGGTGCGGCGCACGCCCTTGGCGACGGCGCGGACCTTGCCGTGCTTCTGGGTGATCAGCGTGATGATCCGGTCGGCCTCGCCGAGCTTCTGCACGCGCAGCACGACGCCGGTGTCGCGGTACAGGCTCATCGGCGCATCCTCCCACGTCGACCGGGGTTCACACGTACAGACCGGCGGCCGGGATGTTGCGCACCACGAACCACACCGCGACCACAGCCAACGTCGCGTACCGGCTCCACGTCCAGTCCAGCCACGTCGACACCTTCCTCGACCGGACCCGGCCCACCACCCAGGCGGCGCCGACCCAGCCGAACAGCACCAGGAACACCAGGCTGACCGCGTTGTAGTGCACCGCGTCGGCCCAGCGGCCGCGCAGCAGGCTCAGCAGCATCCGCGTTCCGCCGCAGCCGGGGCAGCACAACCCGGTCAACGCCTTGACCGGGCACTCCACGTCAGCACCGCCCCACGTCAGAACCCGAGGCGGCGCAACTGCTTCGGGTCGCGCTGCCAGTCCTTGGCGACCTTCACGTGCAGGTCGAGGTAGACCCGGCTGCCGAGCAGACCCTCGATCTGGCGACGGGCGGTCGACCCGACGTGCTTGAGCCGCTCGCCGCGGTGACCGAGCACGATGCCCTTCTGGCTGGCCCGCTCCACGTACAGCAGGGCGTGCACGTCGACCATGTCGTCGCGTCCCTCGCGCGGGAC
The DNA here is from genome assembly GCF_000482865.1 of Actinokineospora inagensis DSM 44258. Taxonomy (GTDB): domain Bacteria; phylum Actinomycetota; class Actinomycetes; order Mycobacteriales; family Pseudonocardiaceae; genus Actinokineospora; species Actinokineospora inagensis. The sequence continues at coordinate 16,910 of NZ_AXWW01000029.1, forward strand.
GATCTCCTCGATGGTGACCGCGATGGAGTGCGGCAACTCGTCGCGCACCCCCTCCAGCGCGGCCTCCCGGATCAGCTCGGCGACCAGCGTGGCCTCCGGCTCGTCGGTCAGCTCGCCGCCCGGGTAGAGCTGCGGGCCCTCCGGCATCCGGGCCACCAGCAGGTCGGTCAGGGTGGTCACCTGGAACCCGTCGACCGCCGACACCGGCACCAGTTCGGCGAACTCCATCACCTCCTGCAGCGCCAGCAGTTGCGCGCCCACCTGGTCGGGGGACACCAGATCGGTTTTGGTGATGATCCCGATGACCGGGGTGCGCCGGGCCACCTTGGTCAGCTCGGCGGCGATGAACCGGTCACCCGGGCCGACCTTCTGGTCGGCGGGCACGCAGAAGCCGACCACGTCGACCTCCGACCAGGTCTCCCGGACGATGTCGTTGAGCCGCTGCCCGAGCAGGGTCCGCGGCCGGTGCAGGCCCGGGGTGTCGACGATCACCAACTGGGCGTCGTCGCGGTGCACGATGCCGCGGATGGCGTGCCGGGTGGTCTGCGGCTTGTTGGACGTGATGGCGACCTTGCCGCCGACCAGCGCGTTGGTGAGTGTCGACTTCCCCGCGTTGGGCCTGCCGACGAAGCAGGCGAAACCGGAACGATGGCCCTGGGCGGTGCTTGTCACCAGGTCATTGTGCCCCTGGTCGCCCGGTCGGGGGTGACCGGTGCGGCCTGCTACCGCGTACCGGCGGGCGCGACCCGGTTGAGGGCGAGGGTGGCGGGCAGGTCGGTGCCGGGGCCACCGGCGGCCAGCCAGGCGTCGATGTCGTCGAGCACGGTGTCGTCGAGGACGAACCCGAGCCACACCGGTTTGGCGCCCTTGACCTGCACGACGACCACGTTGGACGTCTCGCAGGTGTCCAGGCACTCGGCGACGCGGACGGTGCCGCCGTGCCTGGCCGCGATCTCGCGGAGCCTGGTCAACTGCCTGCCGTGGTCGACCGTGGGGTGCTTCTTGACCGTCCCGCAGCAGCAGTCGCGACAGACGGTGATGAGCGGGCTCACCTGATGGTGTCGACGACGGTGCCCGCCGCGTCCGCGCGCAGCACGGGGGCGTCGGGGGCGAGGTCGTGCACGGCGGCCAGCGACTCGGAGTCGACGGCACCCGCGTCGGTGACGACGGCGGCGGCCTCCAGGCCAGTGGCCCCGCTGGACACGGCCGCGGCGACGGCGGCCTGCAGCGCGGTCAACCGCAGCGACGGGAGGGCGACGGTGACGGCGGCGTACGTGCGGCCGTCGGTGTCGCGGACCGCGGCACCCTCGGCGGCACCGGTCCTGGCCCGGCTGGACCGGGCCAGGGTGACGATCTTGGCGTCCTCCGGGTCGAGCTCAGCCACGCTCACCGCTCCTCTCCCACTCCGGTGCGCTCCCAGTCCTGGTCGTCGACCGGGACCTCGTCGACCGGGGGCGGCGGGTCGACCTGGCGCACGACCACGGAGGTGATCCGCACCCGGCCCCGGTTGTCCTTGCCGCCCTCGGCCCGGAACCGTAGCCCGGTGATCTCCGCCTCCGCCCCGGGAAGTGGCACACGTCCCAGCCGCTGGGCGAGCAGACCGCCGACGGTCTCCACGTCCTGACCCTCCAGCCGCAGCCCGAACAGCGCGCCGAGGTCCTCGACCGGCAGCCGGGAGGACACCCGCACGGCGCCGTCGTCGAGGTGCTCGACCGGGGGGCGGTCGTCGGTGTCGGACTCGTCGGTGATCTCGCCGACGATCTCCTCCAGGATGTCCTCGATGGTGAGCAGGCCCGCCGTGCCGCCGTACTCGTCGACCGCGATGGCCAGGTGGTTCTTGGAGACCTGCATCTCGCGCAGCAGGTCGTCGACGCGTTTCGTGTCGGGCACGAACGAGGCGGCGCCCATCACGTCGGCCACGGTGGCGGGCCGGTCGCGGTTGTCCAGGGTGGTGCGGACCAGGTCCTTGAGGTTGACCACGCCGACGATGTCGTCGACGCTCTCGCCGATCACCGGGATGCGGGTGTAGCCGGTGCGCAGGGACAGCGCGAGCGCCTGCCGGACGGTCTTGGTCTGCTCGATCCACACCATCTCGGTGCGCGGCACCATGACCTCGCGGGCGATCGTGCCGCGCAGCTCGAACACCGAGTGGATCATCTCGCGCTCGTCGGCGTCGACAACGCCGCGTTCCTCGGCCAGGTCGACCAGCTCGCGCAGCTCCACCTCGGAGGAGAACGGACCCTCGCGGAAGCCCTTACCGGGAGTGATGGCGTTACCGACGAGGATCAGGAATCGAGAGAGAGGACCCAGTACGGATCCAAGAGCGCGTACCGGTCCAGCGGCGATGAGCCCGACGCCGTAAGGATGTTGACGGCCGATGGTGCGCGGCCCGACACCGACCAACACGTACGACACGACGATCATGCCGACAGCGGCAACGAGCCCGGACAGCCACGGCGGGTTGATCGAGCGGGCGCAGACGAAGGTGACCATCACCGTCGCCGCCAGCTCGCAGCCCAACCTCAGCAACAGCAACAAGTTGATGTGCCGCGGCCGCTCCGAGACGACCGCCAGCAGTTGCCGCGCCCCCGCCCGACCGGCGCGGACCAACCCCTCGACCCGGGCCTTCGACACCGCTGAGAGCGACGCGTCAGCCGCGGCGAAACTACCCGCGGCCAGGACCAGCAGGACGGCGATGACCAGCAGACCGGCCGAATCGGCGGACACCTCGGGTCAGTCCTCGGGTTCGGCGAGACCGACCGCGCCGAGCAGCTTGTCGTCCTCCACCCGCTGCGCGGCCCGGCGGCGGGCGTCGGCGGCGGCGGTGCGGAAGTCGGCCAGGATCCGCTTCTGCAGGGTGAACATCTCCCGCTCCTCGGCGGGCTCGGCGTGGTCGTAGCCGAGCAGGTGCAGCACGCCGTGCACGGTCAGCAGGTGCAGCTCGTCGAGCAGGCTGTGCCCGGCGGTGCGGGCCTGGTCCTTGGCGAACGCCGGGCAGAGCACGATGTCGCCGAGCAGCGCCGGACCGGACTCGGAGGCGTCCGGGCGGCGGGCCGAGTCCAGCTCGTCCATCGGGAACGCCATCACGTCGGTGGGGCCGGGCAGGTCCATCCACCGCTCGTGCAGGTCGGCCATCACGTCCAGCTCGACCAGCAGCACGGACAGCTCGGCGAGCTTGCTGACGTTCATCCGGTCCAGCGCGAACCGGGCGGCGGCGACGATGGACGCCTCGTCCACCGCCACCCCCGACTCGTTGGCGATCTCGATGCTCACCGGGTCATTGTCCCCGTTCGCCCTACCGGCCCCCGCGCCTGCCCCCGCCTGCCCGCACGGGTCCGCGCTGCTCCTCGGCCGCGTCTTGGGCGACCTGCCAACGCTCGTACGCGTCGACGATGTCCGCGACCAGCCGGTGCCGCACCACGTCCGCGCTGCTCAGCTCGGCGAAGTGCACGTCGTCCACGCCGTCCAGGATGCCCTTGACCACCTTGAGGCCGCTGCGCTGCCCGCCGGGCAGGTCGATCTGGGTCGTGTCGCCGGTGACCACGATCTTCGAGCCGAACCCCAACCGGGTGAGGAACATCTTCATCTGCTCGGGGGTCGTGTTCTGCGCCTCGTCCAGGATGATGAACGCGTCGTTCAGGGTCCGACCGCGCATGTACGCCAACGGGGCGACCTCGATCGTGCCCGCCTGCATCAGCCGCGGGATCGACTCCGGGTCGATCATGTCGTGCAGCGCGTCGTAGAGCGGCCGCAGGTACGGGTCGATCTTCTCGTAGAGGGTGCCGGGCAGGAACCCCAGCCGCTCCCCCGCCTCGACCGCGGGCCGGGTCAGGATGATCCGGTTGACCTGCTTCGCCTGCAACGCCTGCACGGCCTTGGCCATCGCCAGGTACGTCTTGCCGGTACCGGCCGGGCCGAGCCCGAAGACGATCGTGTTCGCGTCGATCGCGTCCACGTACCGCTTCTGGTTCAGCGTCTTCGGCCGGATCGTGCGGCCACGGCGGGACAGGATGTCCAGGCTCAGCACCTCGGCGGGCGACTCGGCCGAGTCCGACGACAGCATGGCGACCGTCCGCCGCACCGTGTCCGGCCCGACCTGCTGCCCGCGCGCGGCCATGGTGGTCAACTCGGTGAACACGCGCTCCGCGAACGCCACGTCCGCGGACGCCCCCGACAACGTCACCTCGTTGCCGCGAACGTGCACGTCGGCGTCCAGCAACTCCTCGGCCACGCGCAGGTTCTCGTCCCGGCGCCCCAGCAGCGCCAACACGGCGGCCTCCGGGACGGCGAACCTCGACTGCGCGTCGTGCGTCGGCGTGGCAGGAGTACGGGGGTTCTCCCCAGGTGCGGTACCCGTCACGTGCCCTCGGTCCTGCCTTCTGCGCCCACGCGCCTCCGGTGCTCCAGCCCCACCGATGCTAGTCCCCCCAGCACCGCCGCCGCACCGGAAAAACCCCCGTCACCGCCCAAACCCGCTCAACCGCTCCCCACCCAACACGTGCATGTGCGCGTGGAACACCGTCCGCCCCGCGTCGTCCCCCGTGTTGAACACAAACCGATACCCCGACTCCACAACCCCCTCCCGCCGAGCCACCTCACCCCCACCCCTCAGCACCGACGCCAACAACCCCGCATCCCCCGCCAACTCCAACGCCCCTTCGTAATGCACCTTCGGCACCACCAGCACATGAACCCTCGCCAACGGCGAGATGTCCCGAAACGCACAAACCTCCTCATCCTCATACACCACGTCCGCCGAAATCTCCCCCGCCACAACCCCGCAAAACACACACTCAGCCATAACCCCCACCCTATCCACCCACCGATCCCCCAGAACACCAGCAACCCAAGGCACAACAGAGAAGCAGCCCAAGAAGACGCCTCCACCACCAGGCCCTCACCCACCATTGGCGACACAAGCCCATTGGATACCCACCCGACGTGAGGGCCGACAGGCCCACACGAGCAAACGCCGGGTCCGCCGCCCCCCGCACCACGGGCGACACAAACCCATTGGATACCCACCCGACGTGAGGGCCGACAGGCCCACACGAGCAAACGCCGGGTCCGCCGCCCCCCGCACCACGGGCGACACAAACCCATTGGATACCCACCCGATGTGAGGGCCGACAGGCCCACACGAGCAACGCTGGGTCCGGCGCCTACCGCACCGTGGGGGTCCGGGGGGTCGCCCCCCGGGTATGTGGCGGCTTCCCGGGGGAAGGAGAGCTTCAGCTCTACGAACACGGGGGAGGAAGCCGCGCGGGCGGTGAAGCCTGGGGGTCGCTCCACCGCCCCGCGCGGCGCCGCCGGACCGAGGGGGGAGGTGTCCGGCGGTAGTCAGGCGAATGCGCTTCGGAATAACTGAAACGCTTTGCGGATAAAGGGTAAACCCTGGGCCTGGCTAGCGCCAGCGGGCGGTGAGGGCGCCCAGGGCGCCCAGGGCGACGGCCGCGGCGGTGGAAGTCCGCAGTACTGCGGGTCCGAGCCGGACGGATCTGGCCCCGACCTGCTCAAGGGCGGTCAGTTCGTCGGGGGTGATGCCGCCTTCCGGGCCGACCACGAGAACAAGATCACCCGATTCGGGTAGTGGGACATCGACCAATCGGGTGGCGAGGTGGGCTTCCAGGACCAGGGTGAGGGCGCTGGTCCTGGCCAGGGCGACCAGGTCCGGGAGCGCCGCGGGCGCGGTGACCTCGGGGACCCAGGGGCGGCGGGCTTGTTTGGCCGCCTCGCGGGCGGTGCCGCGCCACCGGGCGAGCGCTTTGTCGCCGCGGGGGCCGTCTTCCCAGCGGGCGATGCTGCGGCCCGCGCGCCAGGGGACGACGGTGTCGACACCGGCCTCGGTGGCGAGTTCGACGGCGAGTTCGCCGCGGTCGCCTTTGACGAGGGCTTGGGCGACGGTGATCCGCAGGTCGGGGCGGGGTTCGGTCCAGCGCCGGTCGATCAGCAGGTCGAGGTGGTCCTTGCCAGCCGACTCGACGACGCATTCGGCGAGTTCGCCGCGGCCGTCGCCGACGCGGAGGCGTTCGCCCGCGCGCAGCCGTCGCACGGCCGCGGCGTGCCTGCCTTCCGGGCCGTCCAGGGTGAACGGCCCGGCGGCGGGCAGCGCGTCGACCAGGAACTGGGCCAGGGTCATCGACGGGAGCGGAACTTGGCGAACAGGCCGCCGGTGCGGCTGTTCGCCGTGGCGAGCGAGTGCTGTTCCTCGCCGCGCAGGGTGGCCAGTTCGCGGACCAGCTCGGCCTGGCGGGCGTCGAGCCGGGTGGGGATGTCCACCTCGACGTGCACGTGCAGGTCGCCGCGGCCGTCGACCCGGCCGGTGGAGCGCAGCCGGGGCAGGCCGCGGCCGGTCAGCAGCAGTTCGGCGCCGGGCTGGGTGCCGGGTTCCAGCTCCAGTTCGATGCGGCCGTCGATGGCGTCGAGCGGGACGACCGCGCCGAGGACCGCGGTGGTCATCGGGATGCGCAGGGTGCAGTGCAGGTCGGCGCCCTCGCGTTCGAAGGTGGCGTGCGGCAGCTCCTCGACCTCGATGTAGAGGTCGCCGGCCGGGCCGCCGCCGGGGCCGACCTCGCCCTGGCCGGACAGCCGGACCCGGACGCCGTCGGCGACGCCCGGCGGGATCTTGGCGGTGATGGTGCGCCGCGCCCGGACCCGGCCCTCGCCCGCGCACTGGCGACACGGGTCGGGGATGACCTCGCCGAGGCCGCGGCAGGTGGGGCAGGCGCGGGCGGTGACGACCTGGCCGAGGAACGAGCGCTGCACGGACTGGATCTCGCCGCGGCCGCCGCAGGTGTCGCAGGTGACCGGGCTGGTGCCCTCGGCGCAGCCGGAGCCGCGGCACAGGTCGCACAGGATCGCCGTCTCGACCGCGATCTCCCGGCTGATGCCGGTGGCGCACTCCTCCAGCGACATCTGGACGCGCAGCAGCGCGTCGGACCCCGGCTGGACCCGGCTGCGCGGGCCGCGACCGCCGCCGCCCGCACCCGCGGCGCCGAAGAAGGCGTCCATGATGTCGCCGAGGCCGAACCCGCCGAACGGGTCCCTGGCACCGCCGCCCCCGCCGCCGCCGTTGCCGAGCGGGTCGCCGCCCATGTCGACGATCTTGCGCTTCTGCGGGTCGGAGAGGACCTCGTAGGCCGCGGTGACCTCGCGGAACCGGGTTTGCGCCGCCTCGTCCGGGTTGACGTCGGGGTGCAGCTCGCGGGCCAGCTTGCGGTAGGCGCGCTTGATCTCCTCGGAGGTCGCGTCCCGACCGACCCCGAGAGTGCCGTAGTAGTCCCTCGCCACCTGTCCAGTCCTCCTGCCCCGGGCACGCCGGGGCGCGTTGATGCCTGTTCGACCGACCCTCTACCGACCGAGGATCTCTCCGACGTAGTTCGCCACCGCGCGGACCGCGGCGATGTTCGTGGGGTAGTCCATCCTGGTCGGCCCGACGACACCCATCCCACCCAACAGCGTGGCACGGGTTCCGTAGCCGATGGAGACCACCGAGGTGGAGCGCATCTCCTCGGCCTCGTTCTCCTCGCCGATGCGCACCGTGATGGTGCCCGGGTCGGCGGTCGCGGCGAGCAGTTTGAGCACCACGACCTGCTCCTCCAGCGCCTCCAGGACCTGGCGCAGCGAGTGGGGGAAGTCGGCGACGCTGCGGGTGAGGTTCGCGGTGCCGCCGAGCACCAGCCGCTCCTCCGGGTGCTCCACGAGCGACTCGACCAGCACGGTGGCCACCCGGATGACCACGTCGCGCAGGTCGGCGGGCGCCGCCTCCGGCAACTCGGCGACGCTGGCGGCCGCGTCGGCCATCCGCTTGCCCGCCAGGGTCGTGTTGAGCATGCCGCGCAGCCGGGCGACCGACTCGTCGGTGACGACCTCGCCGAGGTCGACCATCCGCTGGTCGACCCGGCCGGAGTCGGTGATCAGCACCAGCATCAGCCGAGCCGGGGTGATCGCCACCAGTTCGAGGTGGCGGACGGTGGACGTGGTCAGCGTCGGGTACTGGATCACCGCGACCTGGCGGGTCAGTTGGGCGAGCAGCCGGACGCTGCGGCGCATCACGTCGTCGAGGTCGATGGCGCCGTCGAGGAAGCTCTGGATGGCCCGGCGCTCGGCGGTGGACAGCGGCTTGACCTCGCTGAGCCGGTCGACGAAGAGCCGGTAGCCCTTGTCGGTGGGGATGCGGCCCGCGCTGGTGTGCGGCTGGGTGATGTAGCCGTCCTCCTCCAGCGACGCCATGTCGTTGCGCACGGTGGCGCTGGACACGCCGAGGTTGTGCCGCTCCACGATGGCCTTGGAGGCCACCGGCTCGTGGTCGCGGACGTAGTCGGCGACGATCGCGCGCAGCACCTCGAAGCGCCGCTCGTCGGCACTGCCCACCGGTCACCTCCCTGGACGGTTCGGGTCTCCCGACCAAGTTTACGGAGCACGGGCGGGCGCCGGTGGTCAGCGGGTGCGGCCCGCTTGGCGGAGGTTGCGCAACGCGGCCGACGCGGCGATCCGGACGATGGGGTCGGTGTGCTCGGTGGCGCCCGCGATGATCTCGTTCGAGCGCGGTCCGCCGATCAGGCTGACCAGGTAGAGGGCCTTGCAGGCGAGCACCGTGTCGGTGTCGCCGACGAGCTCGGCGAGGTGCGGTAAGGCGTCGTCGCCGAGCTCGGCGGCGGACTCGTAGTCGACGGCGGCGGTGGACAACCGCTGCCGGACGTGCTGGAGGGTGACCGGCATCCTGGGGACTCCTCGCGCTCGGGCGTGCTGCCCAGAAGAGGAGCGGCCCGGGGTCCAGATACGCCCGCTGCCGAAGTCGGGTCGAAGGTCCCCACCCGACCAAGATCAGCTACGAGCCGATTGACCCATTGTCCGGACATTCATCAGCTCGGTCGTCGAGTTTTCTGGTGACCGCACCCGCGACGCGATTTCCGCTGTATGAACATTCGCCAATGTCAATTGTTCGGACATTAACTGACGTGAGCCGCGGGTCAGGTCAGGCGTCGGACCACGGCGTCGGCCAACAGGCGGCCCCGGTCGGTCAGCACGCACCGGCCCGCGGCGAGGGAGTCCGCGTCGAGGAGCCCGTCGTCGACCGCGGCCCGCGCCTCAGCGGTGTCATCGAGGAGGTCCACCGAGATGCCCTCGGCGAGGCGCAGTTCCAGCAGCACTCGCTCGAAGCGCTGGTCGGCGAGGGTGAGGACCTCCCGGGCAGCCGCGGGCGACTTCCCCGAAGCGAGGAGTTCCGCGTAGCGGGCGGGGTGCTTCACGTTCCACCACCGCACACCGCCGACGTGGCTGTGGGCACCGGGGCCCGCGCCCCACCAGTCGCCGCCGAGCCAGTAGCCGAGGTTGTGGCGGCAGCGGGCCGCGTCCGACGACGCCCAGTTCGACACCTCGTACCAGCGCAGACCCACCGCGGACAGGGCCTGGTCGACCTGCTCGTACCGGTCGGCCAGGACGTCGTCGTCGGGCATGGGCAGTTCGCCGCGGCGGACGCGGCGGGCCAGGGCGGTGCCCTCCTCGACGATCAGCGAGTACGCCGACACGTGGTCGACCCCGGCGGCCAGGACGGCGTCCAGCGAGGCGGCCAGGTCCTCGGGTCGCTCCCCCGGCGTCCCGTAGATCAAGTCCAGGTTGACGTGCGCGATCCCGGCCGCTCGGGCCTCCAGGGCGGCGGCGACGGCGCGGCCGGGGGTGTGGGTCCGGTCGAGGACGGCCAGCACGTGCCGGGCCGCGGACTGCATGCCGAGCGAGACCCGGGTGTACCCGGCGTCGGCGATGCCCGCGAAGAACTCCGGCGATGTCGACTCCGGGTTCGACTCGGTGGTGACCTCGGCGGTGCCCGCGAGCCCGAACACGGACCGGACGGCGTCCAGCACCTGGGACAACCCGTCGGCGCCGAGCAGTGACGGTGTGCCACCGCCGACGAACACGGTGTCCGCGACCGGCGGCGACCCGAGCACCCCGGCGGCGAGGTCGAACTCCCGCCGCAGCCCCGCCAGCCACGACTCTGGCGACGCCGAAGTCCCCAACTCGCCCGCCGTGTAGGTGTTGAAGTCGCAGTAGCCGCAGCGCGTGGCGCAGAACGGGACGTGCACGTAGACGCCGAAAGGGCGCGTGCCGAGGCCCGCGAGCGCGGACGCCGGGAGGGCTCCGTCGTCGGGCGCGGGGTCGCCGTCCGGGGTAGCCGCCACCTGTCCGCACCTCCGAGTCATCCACACCGACCAGGCCAGTGTCCCAGGTCCGCCGGACGCCGTCGGTGACACCCGCGCACACCTGGTGACCTGCGTCCCAGCATGCGGATGGCGGTAGACCACACCGTGGACGCGTGGCACGCTGAGCCCATGTCCGCGACCGAAGTCTTCCTGGTGGCCCGCCGCCACGTGGACTTCCAGCGCGTGTGCAGCGCGATGTGCCGTCAGTCCCACTGACCCACCGCGCCCCAGTCGCATTCAGCAGGCGTCGGGTGTGCCGCTGAGTGATCCCCCGCACCGCCGCCCGGGGTCGTCGCGGCGCGCACGAGCGCCCCGACCCCGGAGGAACCACCGGTGTCCCCCACCACACCCCCCACCTCCCGTAAGCCCGCCCCGCAGCGCCGGGGTGAGGGCCAGTGGGCGCTCGGCTACCGCGAGCCGCTGAATCCGAACGAGCGGTCCAAGAAGGACGACAACCCGCTGAACGTGCGGGCCAGGATCGAGAACATCTACGCCAAGGGCGGGTTCGACAGCATCGACCCCGGTGACCTGCGCGGCCGGTTCCGCTGGTACGGCCTGTACACCCAGCGCAGGCAGGGCATCGACGGCGGCCGGACCGCGACGCTGGAGCCCGAGGAGCTCGACGACGAGTACTTCATGCTGCGGGTGCGCATCGACGGCGGCGCCGTCACCACCGAGCAGCTCGCGGTGATCGGCGAGGTGTCGCAGACCTACGCGCGCGACACGGCGGACATCACCGACCGGCAGAACATCCAGTACCACTGGATCCGGGTCGAGGACATGCCCACGATCTGGCAGAAGCTCGAAGGCGCGGGCCTGACGACCATGGAGGCCTGCGGCGACAGCCCGCGCGTCATCCTCGGGTCGCCGGTGGCGGGCATCGGCGTGGACGAGGTCATCGACGGCACCCCCGCGATCCACGAGATCACCCGCCGCTACGTCGGCGACAAGGCGTTCTCGAACCTGCCGCGCAAGTTCAAGACGGCCGTGTCCGGCCTGCCGGACGTGGCGCACGAGATCCACGACATCGCGTTCGTCGGCGTGGTGCACCCCGAGCACGGGCCGGGGTTCGACGTGTGGGTCGGCGGCGGGCTGTCCACCAACCCGATGATCGGGCAGCGGCTGGGCGCGTGGGTGCCGCTGGACGAGGTGCCGGACGTGTGGGCCGCGGTGATCAGCGTGTTCCGCGACTACGGCTACCGGCGGCTGCGGCACCGGGCCCGGATCAAGTTCCTGGTCAAGGACTGGGGCCCGGCGAGGTTCCGCGAGGTCGTGGAGCAGGAGTACCTGAAGCGGCCGCTGATCGACGGACCGGCGCCCGAGGTCCCGGCCGTGCCGTACGACCACATCGGCGTGCACAGGCAGAAGGACGGCAAGTTCTACGTCGGCGCCGCCCCGATCGCGGGCCGGGTGTCCGGGTCGACGCTGGTGGAGATCGCCAAGGCGGCCGAGCGGGTCGGGTCGAACCGGGTCCGGTTCACCCCGCAGCAGAAGCTGGTCGTGCTGGACGTGCCCGAGGCCGAGGTCGCCGGGCTGCAGGCGGAGCTGGCCAAGCTGGGGCTGCAGACCGAGCCGTCGCCGTGGCGGCGCGGGGTGATGGCCTGCACCGGGATCGAGTTCTGCAAGCTGGCCATCGTCGAGACCAAGGCCCGCGCGCACGACCTGGTGGCGGCGCTGGAGACCCGGTTGGTCGACATCACCGCGGGCATCACCGCCCCGATCGCGGTGCACATCAACGGCTGCCCGAACTCGTGCGCCCGGATCCAGACCGCCGACATCGGGCTCAAGGGCCAGATCGTCACCGACGACGACGGCAACCAGGTCGAGGGCTTCCAGGTGCACCTCGGCGGCGGGCTCGGCCTGGACGCGGGCTTCGGCCGCAAGCTGCGCGGGCACAAGGTGACCGCCGCCGAGCTGTCGGACTACGTGGAGCGGCTGGTGCGCAACTTTGTCGCCCAACGGGAGCCGGACGAGCGGTTCGCCCAGTGGGTCGGCCGGGCCGCCGAGGACGACCTGCGATGAGCGAGCGGGCGACCCCCTTCTACTGCCCGTACTGCGGTGACGAGGACCTGCGGCCGCAGGAGGAGCCGCACGCGGCGTGGCTGTGCGCCGGGTGCAGGCGGGTTTTCACGGTGAAGTTCGTCGGACTGAATCTCTCCGGGGAGGCAGCGAAATGACCACCACGTACCAGGCGCTGGCGGAGCGGGCCGAGCACGAGCTGGCCGAGGCGAGCGCGGCGGAGGCGCTGGCCTGGACCGCCGAGACCTTCGGCGACGGGTTCGTCGTCGCCTCGAACATGCAGGACGCCGTGCTGATCGACCTGGCGTACCGGGCGAAACCGGACATCGACATCCTGTTCCTGGAGACCGGCTACCACTTCGCGGAGACGATCGGCACCCGCGACGCGGTGGAGCTGGTCTACCCGCGGGCGCGGATCGTCAACGCCGCGGCCGAGCAGTCGGTGGCCGACCAGGAGGCCGAGTTCGGGCTGTTGAACAAGACAGACCAGACAAAGTGTTGCTTCCTGCGCAAAGTGGTGCCACTGCGGCGAACCCTCGCGAACTACGACGCCTGGGTGACCGGCGTTCGTCGGGTTGACGGGCCGACCAGGGCGGACACCCCCGTCGTGCAATGGGATTCACGCAACAACCTGGTAAAAATCAATCCCATCGCGGCGTGGAGCGATGACGAGTTCAACCGCTATATTTCCGACCACAGCATTCTCGAAAACCCGTTGGTGCAGGCCGGTTACCCGTCCATCGGGTGCGAGCCGTGCACGTCCAGGCCACTGCTGGGGCAGGACGCTCGCAGCGGCCGCTGGGCTGGCACGAGCAAGACCGAATGCGGACTGCACGGCTGATGGCGACGGGAAACACGACCTTGACATCACTGCGAACACAGCCCCTTGACGCGTTGGCGCGCCTGGAATCCGAGGCCATTCACATCTTCAGGGAGGTGGCTGGCGAATTCGACCGACCGGTGATCCTCTTCTCCGGCGGCAAGGACTCAACTGTACTGCTTCACTTGGCGGTAAAGGCGTTTTGGCCCGCACCCGTCCCATTTCCGCTACTGCACGTGGACACCGGGCACAATTTGGACGAGGTGATCCGGTTCCGCGACCACACCGTGGCGCGCTACGGCCTGCGCCTGGTGGTGGCGAACGTGCAGGACTACATCGACGACGGTCGACTCGAGGAACGTCCGGACGGGACGCGAAATCCTTTGCAGACAGTCCCGCTGCTCGACGGCATCACGAGCAACCGCTTCGACGCGGTGTTCGGCGGCGGTCGGCGTGACGAGGAACGGGCCAGGGCCAAGGAACGGATCTTCAGCTTACGCAACTCCTTCGGCCAGTGGGAGCCGCGCCGCCAGCGTCCCGAACTGTGGAACCTCTATAACGGCAGGCACCGCGCGGGCGAACACGTCCGTGTGTTCCCGCTGTCCAACTGGACCGAACTCGACGTCTGGCGCTACATCAAGCGCGAGGCGATCGAGCTGCCGTCCATCTACTTCGCGCACCGCCGAGCGGTGTTCCAGCGCGACGGGATGTGGCTGACGGCAGGTCCGTGGTTCGGACCGCGCCCCGGCGAGCCGGTACGGGAGTTGACCGTGCGCTACCGGACGGTCGGCGACGGTTCGTGCACGGGCGCGGTGCTGTCCGAGGCGGCGACCCTGGACGAGGTGATCGCCGAGGTGTCGGCGAGCCGCCTGACCGAGCGCGGGGCGACCCGCGCGGACGACCGGCTGTCCGAGGCCGCCATGGAAGACCGCAAGCGGGAGGGCTACTTCTGATGGGTTCCACCACGCAGGACCTGTTGCGCCTGGCCACCGCGGGCAGCGTCGACGACGGCAAGTCGACCCTGGTCGGCAGACTCCTCTACGACACGAAGTCGGTCCTCGCCGACACCCTGGACGCGGTGCACCGGGCGAGCGTGGACAAGGGACTGTCCACTCCGGATTTGTCGCTGCTGGTCGACGGGCTGCGCTCGGAGCGCGAGCAGGGCATCACGATCGATGTGGCGTACCGCTACTTCGCGACCCCCAAGCGGTCGTTCGTGCTCGCCGACACCCCGGGGCACGTGCAGTACACCCGCAACACCGTCACCGGCGCGTCAACGGCGCAACTGGCCGTGTTGCTGGTGGACGCGCGCAAGGGCGTGCTGGAGCAGACCCGCCGCCACGCCGCGGTGCTGGCGCTGCTCGGCGTGCCGCGGTTGGTGCTGGCGGTCAACAAGATCGACCTCGTCGACTACGACGAGGCCGGTTTCGAGGTGATCGCCAAGGAGTTCACCGACCACGCGACCGCGCTGGGCTACCCGGTCGGCTCGGTGCTCTCGATCCCGGTGTCGGCGCTCGTCGGCGACAACGTGGTCGACCGTTCCACCCGGACACCGTGGTACGTCGGCCCGACATTGTTGGAACATTTGGAGACGGTCCCGGTCGAGCCCGACCCGCACGACGCGCCGTTCCGGTTCCCCGTGCAGTACGTCATCCGCACCAACACCGCCGAGCACACCGACTACCGCGGTTACGCCGGTCAGATCGCGGCGGGCACGGTGCGCCCCGGCGACGAAATCGTTGTGCTGCCGTCGGGTCAGCGCAGCACGGTCGCCCGGATCGACACCCCCACAGGCGAACTGGCCGAGGCTGAAGCCGGTCGCTCGGTGACCCTGGTGCTGACCGACGAGATCGACGTCTCCCGCGGCGACCTCATCGCCGAGGTCTCCGGCGCCCCCGTCGCGGTGGACGAGTTCGACGCCACAGTGGCGTGGCTGTCGGACAAACCGCTGCGCCCGGGTGCCCGCGTGCTGGTCAAGCACGGCGCCCGAACGGTGCAAGCCGTTGTGCCCGAGTTGACCTCGCGGTTCGACGAGCAGCGGCTGACCACGGTGCCCGCCCCGGACTCGTTGTCGCTCAACGAGATCGGCCGCGTGATCGTGCGCACCGCGGAACCGCTGCCGGTCGACGACTACGCGGTTAACCGACGTACTGGCGCGTTCTTGGTGATCGATGCCGCCGATGGGTCCACTCTGGCCGCTGGACTGGTCGGGGCCGGACTGCAGGCGTTGTCCGCGAACCCAGATGACAACGGCGGTGCCACCACCGCCACACCGACCGCGGGGGACTTGGTCTCCCCCGGCCCGTAAGAAACCGTCCCCACCCCCGAAAGGCCCTCCCCCGTGAAGCGATCCCGCAGTTCCCGCCTCTTGGCCGCCGCCGCGGTTGTCCTGTCCCTCTCCGCGGTCCTCGCGGGGTGCTCCCGCGCCGACTCCGGTGACAGCGGCAGCAACGCCGCGGGCGGCACGACGGCGGCCGACAAGGGGCCCGCCACGGAACTGCGGTTGGGGTACTTCCCCAACATCACGCACGCGCCCGCGCTGATCGGGCTGGAGAAGGGCCTGTTCACCAAGGAACTGGGCTCGACGAAGCTGGTGCCGACCAAGTTCAACGCCGGACCCGAGGCGGTGAACGCGCTCTACGGCGGCTCGCTGGACGCGACCTTCATCGGGTCCGGACCGTCGATCAACGCCTACGGCAAGTCCGACGGCAAGGCGGTCCGGTTGGTCGCGGGCACCGCTTCGCGCGGCGCGCAACTGGTGGTCAAGCCGGACATCAACTCCGCGCAGGACCTGGTCGGCAAGACCGTGGTGACCCCGCAACTGGGCAACACCCAGGACATCTCGCTGAAGAAGTGGCTCGACCAGCAGAAGCTGACCGACCAGGTCAAGGTCCAGAACACCGAGAACTCGCTGGCGCTGGAGGAGTTCAAGAAGGGCAACGTCCAGGGCGCGTGGCTGCCCGAGCCGTGGTCGTCGCGGCTGGTGCTGGAGGCCGGGGCGAAGGTCCTGGTCGACGAGAAGGACCTGTGGCCCAACGGTGAGTTCCCGACCACGGTGCTGATCGTGTCCACCACCTTCCTCAACGACCACCCGCAGACGGTCAAGGCGCTGCTCAAGGGCCTCGTCGCCAGCGTGGACTACGCCAAGCAGGACGTGCCGGGCGCCAAGGACGCGGTCAACAAGCAGCTCAAGGCACTGACCGGCAAGGACCTGACCGGCCCGACGACCGACCGCGCGTTCGCGAACCTCAACTTCACGCTCGACCCGTACGCGGCGCTGCTGCCGCAGCTCAGCAAGGACTCGGTGACCGCGAAGATCTCCAAGACCGAGACCGACGTCAAGGGCTTCCTGGACCTCAAGCTGCTCAACGAGGTGTTGGCCGAGTCCGGCAAGCCCGCGGTGGACGCCGCGAACCTGGACAAGAAGTAAGCAGCGGGGCGCGAGGGAGGGGCTCGACATGGCAGTCGCACTGCAGGACCCGGTGGACACCGACGTGGCGGTCAGGCTGACCGGTCTGCACAAGGTCTTCGGCCAGGGTCGCCGGGCGGTCACCGCGCTCGACGGCATCGACCTGTCGGTCGGACCGGGCGAGTTCGTCTGCCTGGTCGGCGCGTCCGGTTGCGGCAAGACGACACTGCTGAACCTGATCGCCGGGCTGGAGACCCCGTCGTCGGGCCGGATCGAGCTGACCACCTCGCGCCCGGCGGTGATGTTCCAGGAGCACGCGCTGATGCCCTGGCTCACCGTCAACCGCAACATCGAACTGCCGCTGCGGCTGGCCGGGGTCGGCCGGGCGGAGCGGCAGGCCAGGGTCGCCGAGCTGCTGCGGCTGGTGAAGCTGGAGGGCACCGGCGGCAAGCGGCCGCACGAGCTGTCCGGCGGCATGCGGCAGCGGGTGTCGCTGGCCCGCTCGCTGGCGTCGGCGGTGCACGGCGCCGCGGACGGCAAGCAGGCGCTGCTGCTGATGGACGAGCCGTTCTCCGCGCTGGACGCGATCACCCGCGACCTGCTGCAGTCCGAGCTGCTGCGGGTGTGGCGGGCGACCGGCACGGCCGTCGTCTTCGTGACCCACGACGTGCGGGAGGCGGTCCGGCTGGGACAGCGCGTGGTGCTGCTGTCCTCGCGCCCCGGCCGGGTCGTCGACCAGTGGGACGTCGAGGGGCTCGGCGGCGCCGACGAGCTGACCGCGGTCGACACGATCAGCGCGAAGCTGCGAGAGGTGATCAGCTCCCATGCCGCGGCTTGACCAGGACGACCCCGTGTCCACTGAAGACGTGACGACCGGGAACGGCACCCCGGGCGAGAACGGCGCGGAACCGTTGAGCGCCAACGGTTCGCACAGTCCACAGCAGACTCCTGAGGTGGCCGACGCCGACGCCGCGATCGGTGGTCTCGACGCGCTCGACGCGCCGGACACCAGGCCGACCCGGTCGGTGCCCGCGCGGATCCTCAGCTCGGTGGGGCCGCCGGTGCTGGCACTGGTGCTGCTGATCGGGGTGTGGCAGGCGATCTGGGCGTCGGCGGTGCTGGAGGAACAGCAACTGCCCTCGCCGCTGACCGTCGCCAAGGTCACCTGGGACCTCATCCAGACCGGCCAGGTGTGGGAGTTCCTGTGGACCTCCATCCACCGCGCGGTGATCGGGTTCTTCATCGCGCTGGCCGCGGCGACCCCGCTGGGGCTGGCGCTGGCCAGGGTGAAGGTCGTCCGCACCGGGCTCGGCCCGCTGGTGTCCGGTCTGCAGAACCTGCCGTCGGTGGCGTGGGTGCCCGCCGCGGTGATCTGGTTCGGCCTGACCGACACGTCGATCTACTTCGTGGTGCTGCTCGGCGCGGTGCCGTCGATCGCCAACGGCCTGGTCGCGGGCATCGACCAGATCCCGCCGATCCTGCCCAGGGTGGGCAAGGTGATGGGCGCGGGCACCTGGGCCTCCGCCCGGCACATCCTGCTGCCCGCGGCGCTCCCGGGGTACCTGGCCGGGATGAAGCAGGGCTGGGCGTTCTCCTGGCGGTCGCTGATGGCCGCCGAGTTGATCGCGTCCTCGCCGGAGCTCGGCAACGGGCTCGGCCAGTACCTGCACAACGGCATGTCGCTGTTCGACATGCCGATGGTGATCACCGGCATCCTGTTGATACTGCTGGTCGGCATCGGCATCGAACTGCTCGTGTTCGCGCCGCTGGAGCGGATCACGCTGTCCGCCCGCGGTCTCCGGAAGTCCTGATCCCGTGATCCCACTGCTCGGTGTGGCCCACGGCAGCCGCGACCCCAGGTCCGCGGCCACCGTGGGCCGCCTGCTGTCCGGCGTCCGGTCACTGCGCCCGTCGTTGCTCGTGCGCGGGGCGTTCCTGGACCTGTCGTCGCCGCGGGTGTTCGACGTCCTCGGTGAGCTCTACGCGGACGGGCACCGCGAGGTCGTCGTCGTACCGCTGCTGCTCGGGCGGGCCTATCACGCTCGGGTGGACCTGCCGGGGCTGCTGGACGAGGCCCAGGGCGCCCTGCCGCACCTGTCGACGACGGTGACCGACGTGCTCGGGCCGGACCCGAAGCTGGAAGACGCCCTGCTGGCGCGGCTCGGGGAGGTCGGCGTCGAGCCGGGCGACCCGGAATTGGGGGTCGTGCTGGCCGCCACCGGGTCGTCGCACGCGCGGGCCAACGCCCGGGTCATCGATATCGCCGAGCGGTGGGCACATACGCGGGGCTGGGCTGGGGTCCGGGCCGCGTTCGCGTCGACCGCCACACCGGACGTCGCCGCCGCTGCCGCCGCGCTCCGCGCCCGTGGCGCCCGCCGGATCGCGGTCGCGTCGTACTTCTTGGCCCCCGGGCTGCTGCCCGACAGGGTCCGCGCCCAAGCGGGGCCCAACGCCGTCGTGGCCGAGCCGCTGGGTACCGCGGTCGCCGGTGTCGTGCTGGACCGTTACGACGAGGTCACCGCCATGGCCCAGCGCACGGCCTGATCGCATCAGCCGGTGGGAAGTCGGGCACTGCATTAGCGCGTGCCGACAACCACCCGGGCGGCCTCCCCGATCGCGCTGGGGAGCGCCGGTTCCGCCGTGTGAGTGCGCGCGGAGAGCCCCGACGACGGAACCGGGTCGCCCGCTCGGTCGGCCCACGTGACACATCGGGTCGCGACGGGCGGGGTCACGGAAAACCGAACGATGTGGGGAATGTTTGCCGGGTAGGCCGAACAGCGCAACCATGGACTCGCCGCGCGGCCGAATCCCCTTCAGACACACTCCTTGTCGAGGTGCTCAGATGAAGCCCACATTGCGCCGAGCCCTGTCCGCCGTCGCCCTCGCGGCGCTACCGGTGGTGGCGTTCGCCCCGCCCGCGTCCGCCGTGGCCGTCAACTACTCGTGCCAGGCCACCGCGCTCGGCTCCACCTACCCCTTCACCCTGTCCCAGCCCGCCACCGTCACCGCGCCCGCCAGTGTCGCGTCGGGTGGGTCGCTCAGCGTCGTGGTCGACCCGGACCCGGCGATCCTCCCGTCCACCGTGGGCACGTACACGTTGAAGCGGGTGGAGAACCTGGTGTTCAAGGTGCCGATCCCGGCCAACTCCACATACGTCTCGGGTTCGCTGTCCGGTGGCTCCGGTGTTGGCACTACGAGCCTGTCGGTGACCGGCGGTGTCGCGACTCTTACCGCGAACGGATCGGTGAACGGCGGAGCGACGTTCGAACTGCCCACGATCACGCTGAACCTGACCGCGGGCTCGCCGGGAACGATCCAGACGTCGTTGTACGGCAGCGGATACAGCGACCCCGGCCTGACCGCGACCGGCGTGGTGCACGTGGTCTTCGTGGACGTCAACGTGCCCGCGGCCTGCTACCCCAACCCGAACCCGGTACTGACCACGACAACCGTCGTGTGACGGTGTGACCGAGACCGCGGGGTGAGACCTCCTCATCCCGCGGTCTTGATACCCCCCAGGGGTATAGTCGGCGGCATGGAACAGCACACCCCGTCCCCTTGGCGGCAAGCGGCCGCCGCGACCCTGCACTGCCTCACCGGCTGCGCGATCGGCGAGGTGCTCGGCATGGTCGTCGGCACCGCCCTCGGCTGGTCGAACCCCCCGATCGTGGTCCTGTCGACCGTCCTGGCCTTCCTGTTCGGCTACAGCCTGACCATCATCCCGGTCCTGCGCGCGGGCGTGCCGTTCCGCCGGGCCCTGCCGATCGCGCTCGCCGCCGACACCGTGTCGATCGCGGTGATGGAGGTCCTGGACAACGCCGTCATGGTCACCGTCCCCGGCGCGATGGACGCGGGCCTGGGCACGGCGCTGTTCTGGCTGTCCCTGGCGTTCTCGCTCGCCGTGGCGTTCGCGGTGACCGTGCCCGTGAACAAGTGGCTCATCGGCAAGGGCAAAGGCCACGCCGTCATGCACCACTACCACCATTAGGGTGGGCGACATGGCCGACGAGTTGGTGCACTACGCAGAGGACAAGGGTGTCGCACGGATCACCCTCGACTCCCCGCACAACCGCAACGCCCTGTCCGCCCAACTCCGCCGCGAACTCCGCGACCACCTGACGAGGGCGACCGACGACCCCACCGTCCGGGTCGTCGTGCTGGACCACACCGGCCCGGTCTTCTGCGCGGGCATGGACCTCAAGGAGGCGGGCGGCGCGTCCTCGTCCGCCCAGGGCGTCAACGAGTTCCCGTCGATCCTGCGCCAGATCTGGGAGTGCCCCAAGCCGGTCGTCGCCGCGCTGGCGGGCCCCGCCCGCGCGGGTGGCGTCGGCATCGTGGCGGCCGCCGACATCGCCGTCGCCGCCGACACCGCGACGTTCGCCTTCACCGAGGTGCGCATCGGCATCGTCCCCGCCGTCATCTCGGTCACGGTCCTGCCGCGCCTGCTCCCCCGGGCCGCCCACGAACTCTTCCTCACCGGCGAACAGTTCTCCGCCGCCCGCGCCGTCGAGATCGGCCTGCTCAACGCCACCGTGCCCCCGAAGGCGCTGGCGAACGAGGTCGCCCGCTACACCACCATGCTCTCGCTCGGCGGCCCCATCGCCCTGGCCGCCACCAAGGCCATGCTCCGCCGCCCCCGCCCCACCGACATGGCCGACGACTTCACCGAGATGCTCGCCCTGTCCGCCGGTTTCTTCGCCAGTCCCGAGGGCCAGGAGGGCATCACCGCCTTCGCCCAGAAGCGCAAACCCCACTGGGTCCCCAACACAGACTGACCCGGCGAACTCTTCGGCCCATCACGAACAGACAAATAAGAGATCGCGACGGACAAATAAAGGGCGCCGAAAGTCCGCACCGGAACGGACTCCCCGGCAACGAGCTGCTCCGAAGGAGTGCTCCCGCACCTTTTCCTTGCGCACCTCGGGATATGTCGGCAACCTTGGGTACGCACCACCCGAGAAAAAGTCGACGCGCCGCAGGCAAATTGTAGATGCCACGACACCGACAACATTCGGACAAACTCCACGAGGAGCGGCCCATGTTGAAACGTGTGTTCACGACCACCGGGATCGCGGTGGCGGTCCTGCTACTGGGAGCCACAGCGGCGACAGCGGAAACCACCGGGATCAACTCTTCCGCCGACTTCACCGGAAAACTGACGAAGAACCAGACGACCTGGTACGAGGTCCCGCGGACCATCACGGTCAGCGGCAGCAACATCTACGTGCAGAAGTCGGACGGCCCGGCCGTCGACGTCATGTGGTACAAGTGCGGCGACCACAACACCCACGGCGCCTGGTACCCGCTCGCCAATCCTGACCCCACGCCGAGGATCCGGATCGGGACCGATTTCGCCGCCAACACCAGATTCTGCCTCGCCGCCAAGGACCACGGCAGCAATTCGACCGACACCTGGTCCGGCACCGTGTGGTGGAACGTCAAATCCCGACCCGCGAATTCCGCGACAAGGGCCACGACCCCGCACCCCGGCCGGGGCCGTGGCTGTTCACCGAATTCCCGCCAGGTCCGCCACCGGCCCCCGTCGATGTGTCACCCGAGGCGCGTTTCCCGGCAGGCGGCAAGGTCAGCGGATGTCGATGGTGAGGGTGCGGTCGGGCGTGGCGAACGCCGTGACGGCGTCGGCGCAGGACTGGCGGATGGCCGTGTGGGCGGCGGGGTCGGCGGTGGCGAGGGCGGCCGAGTGGGTCCACACCACGTGGATCTCGCCCGCCGGGAGCCAGCCGAGGTCGGTGAGGCAGTCGTGCAGGGCGTCGAGGTTGTGGCCGAACCAGTCCGGAAAGGACAGCGCGTCGGCGAAGGCGGTCAGCACGGCCGCCTTGGTGCGCAGGGGCGCGCCGTCGATGGTGTAGTCGGTCATCGGGCGGGGTCCACGGGCACGAAGGTGGCGTAGTGGTCGGCGGTGTAGAAGAGTTCGTGGGCGGCGCCGGTGATGAGGCGGCGGGCACCGCGGTCGCGGCTGCCGGGCGTGGGCACGGTGTACTCCCGGTAGTAGTCGGCGGCGCGGGCGGGCAGGTGACGCTCCCGGTTGCCGAACACGACGCCGTCGTTGGCCGGGTACGGGAACGGGCCACCGCGTTCGATGAGGTGCCAGGTGGCGGCGGCCTCGGCGGGGAGGGTCGACAGGGCAACGGGGCCCGCGTTCCCCTGGTCGGAGTGGCCGAGGCCGCGGATCACCCAGCCCGCGACGACCAGCAGGACCAAGCCCACCAGGGCGACGGTGATGCGTCTGCGTGAACCCACCCGGTCAGCCTACGAATCGGTGTCGGGCCGCGAGCCGAGGGGCGGCTCGTCCCCGGACCCGCCGAGCTTGGCCGACGCGTAGTCGACCACCCGGTCGATGAACCAGGCGACCACCACGCACAGCGGCAGCAGGATCGCCATCACCAGGGCGAACTGGAGCGGGAACGACAGTTGGATCAGCCACAGCTCCACGTCGTTCCACCAGTCGGACAACCCTTGCACCACGAAACCGAGAGTAGACCTTGGCCACGTCCGTGCGGCGCGGACCACCCGACATGGTTAGGTTCGTCGCATGTTCGCCGTCTACGCCGCCGCGCCGAGCCCGGACGACCCGCTGACCACCCTCAGCACCGGGGAGCGGCCGGAACCCGAGGTGCCGGACGGTTTCGTCGCGGTCACGGTGCGGGCGGCGAGCCTGAACATGCACGACCTGTGGACGCTGCGCGGCGTGGGCATCAAGGCGGACCAGTTCCCGATGATCCTGGGCTGCGACGGCGCGGGCGTGCTGGCCGACGGCACCGAGGTCGTGCTGCACTCGGTCATCGGCGACCCGTCGTGG
This sequence comes from Actinokineospora inagensis DSM 44258, assembly GCF_000482865.1. GTDB lineage: Bacteria > Actinomycetota > Actinomycetes > Mycobacteriales > Pseudonocardiaceae > Actinokineospora > Actinokineospora inagensis. The sequence goes on from NZ_AXWW01000029.1 coordinate 40,177, forward strand.
TCGGGTGAGGAGACCCTCGACCCGCGGCGGACGCTGCTCACCGAGAAGCACCAGGGCACGTTCGCCGAGACGGTCGTCGTGCCCGCCCGCAACGTGCTGCCCAAGCCCGCCGCGCTGAGCTTCGCCGAGGCGGCGTGCATGGGGACGGCCTGGCTGACCGCCTACCGGATGCTGTTCGTGAAGTCCGAGCTGCGGCCCGGCCAGACCATGCTCGTCCAGGGCGCCTCCGGCGGCGTCTCGACCGCGCTCATCGAGCTCGGCAAGGCAGCGGGCATGCGGGTGTGGGTCACCGGCCGCACCGAGGAGAAGCGCGCGCTGGCCAGCGAGCTGGGCGCGCACCAGACGTTCGAGTCCGGCGCCCGCCTCCCCGAGCGGGTCGACGCGGTCTTCGAGACGGTCGGCAAGGCGACCTGGGCGCACTCGATGAAGGCCCTCAAGCCGGGCGGCGTCATCGTGGTCTCCGGCGCCACCAGCGGCCCCGACCCCAGCGCCGACCTCCAGCGGCTGTTCTTCCTCCAACTGCGGGTGGTCGGCTCCACCATGGGCACCCGCGACGAGCTCGCCGACCTCCTCCGCTTCTGCGACCTGACCGGCGTCCGGCCGCGGATCGGCACCCAGCTCCCGATGGAGCAGGCCCGCACCGGTTTCGAGCGGATGCTCGCGGGCGACACGGCCGGGAAGATCGTCTTCACCCGCTGACGGTGGCGTGGAACCGGTCGATCAGCGGCCACGTGCCGTCCCGGGCGGCCCGACCGGTGAGCACCCCCAGGTGACCGCCCGCAGCGGTGACGAAGCTGGTCGTCGCGGCCGCCGGTAGCAGGTCGACCAGGGCCCGCGCCGCCCTCGGCGGGGCGATCGCGTCGTCCCGACCCGCGATGACGAGTGTGGGCTGCTTGACGGCGGCCAGGTCGATCTCAGTGGCACCGAGCGCGAGGCTGCCACGGGCAAGGGCGTTGGCCCGGAAGAACGAGTGGTAGATCTGGGCGACCGCGCGCCCGGGGTAGGCGATCATCGCGGCGGTGAACCGGTCGACCGCCTCGATCTGGGCCAGGAAGTCCCGGTCACCCAGGTTCCGCGCGATCGCGAACGGCTTGGTGAGGTGCTTGTCGAGAGCGCTGATCTGGAACGCCCGCCGCACCAACGGCGCCGGGATACCGCCGAAAGCCCGGTACAGCGCGGGAAACAGCACCCGACCGGTCACCGCGTCGAGCGGCCGCAACGGAACCAGCAACCCGATCGCGTCGAAGTCGAACGGGCTGGCGACAACCGTCAACGACGCGATCGGACGCGCTCCCATGCGGGCGGCGGTGAGCACGGACAAGATCCCGCCCAGGCACCACCCGACCACGTGCACCGGTCGACCGCCGGAATGCTCGTGCACCCGGTTCACCGCTGCAGGCAGGACGTCCTCGACCCAGTGCTCCAGCCCGAGCCCCCGGTCCGCGAACCCGATCTCGCCGTACTCGACCCCGTAGACCCGGCGCCCGCCGGTGACCAGGTGCTCGACCAGACTGCACCCCCGCCGCAGGTCGAAGCAGGAGTCCGGCACGGCCAACGGCGGGATGAGCAGCACCGGGTCACCAGTGGCACGGACACCCTTGGGCCGGTGGTAGGCGTACACAGCCCGCGTCCGCCCCGCGTCGACCCGGGTCCGCGGCACCCGCCGACAATCGGCGAGCCCCCCGAACAACACCCGCTCCGCCACGTTGCCCGCCGCCCTGGCCACGAACCCGGCCATTCGACACCCCCTTACCTACTCCGGAGTCAAGTAAGCCTGACCGCCCACCCACCTGCCCACCGCCTGTGGGAAACCGCACAGGTCACCCGGTGACGCCGAGCCTGCGGGCCAGCACGGTCGCGGCGGCCTTCGCATCGGTGATGAGTTCATGGATCAGGTCGGCGACCGGGATGTCCTTGGCGAGGCGGTACGCCTGTCCCGCCCACAGCGACATGCCGTCCGCGTCACCCGCCTTGCCCGCGGCGGCGCGGACCGGGCGGGTCAGGTTGTGCAGGTCGGGATACGCGCTGGGAGCGCCTTGGTGCTCCACGATGAACCGGTTGACCAGGCCCCGCGCAGGACGACCGGTGAACGCCCTGGTCAACGTTGTTTCCCGCTCGCCCGCGGCCAGCGCCGCCCGCTGGGTCGCGTTGGTCCCGGCCTCAGGACACCGCATGAACACCGTGCCCAGTTGGGCCGCCACCGCCCCCGCCGCCACCACGGCCGCGATGTCCGCGCCCGTGGTGAGCCCACCGGCCGCCACCAACGGCAGGTCGACATCGGCCGCGATCAACCGCAGCGCGGGCAACAGGTCGTACAACGGAGCACCACCCGGATGAGCCGGGTCGTCGGTGAACACACTCCGATGCCCACCGGCCGCCCCACCTTGAACGCACAGCACATCCGCCCCGCGCTCAGCCGCCGCCCTCGCCTCACCCGGCGTGGTGACGGTGACGACCACCGACGCCCCCGCCTCCTTCAACCGGGCCACGTCCTCGACCCCGGGCAGCCCGAAGGTGAACGACACCACCGGAATCCCGGTCTCCACCACCACATCGACCTTCGCCGCGTAGTGGTCGTCATCCCACGACGCCGTTCCCGCCTCAACCCCGTACCGCTCCCGGGCTTCGGCGCCGACCAACTCCCCATACCCCGAAAGGTCCTCAGTGGACTTCACACTCGGCACGAAGATGTTGACCCCGAACGGTTTCCCGGTCAGCTCCCGAGTCCTGGCGATCTGCTCCCGCAACACCCCCGCCGTCACATACCCGGACGGCAGGAACGCGAACGCCCCCGCCTCCACCGCCCCCGCCACCAACTCGGGCGAACTCACCCCACCCGCCATCGGGGCGACGACAATCGGAACGGCCAACTCCGCGATGGGATCAGTGATCACCACCCGACCGTACCGCCCCCTCCCGTCCAGACCCGCCCCACAACCCCCATTCCCCGCCGACATCACACACACCCCACCAAGCCGGATCACCCCGCCCACCCGACACGCCGCCAGACCGCCCCAGCCCCGCCGCCGATCTCCGCCATCCGATCTCGGAGACCAGCAGCCAGTCGTTCGCCAGCCCCGCCTCAACCGAGCCATCCGACCCGAGCCAGGCACACCCAAGCCCAGCCCAACCAAGGCCCGGCTCACCCAACCCCGACACGCTGAGTTCTGTCGGCCCAAGCCCACCCAGCTCAACCAAGTCCCCGGCTCACTCGAACCCAGCACGCGGAGTCCTGTCCACCCAAGCCCGTCCCGAGCCCGGCTCACCCGAACCCGGCAGGCTCAAGCCCGGCTCACCCAAGCCCGGTTCACCCAAGCCCGGTTCGCTCAAGCCCGACCCGCCCACGCAGGCACGCCCGAGTCCGTCCGGCCAGCCTGAAGCCTTCCGCGTCGCTGCCAGGGGCGAGCGCGCCGATGCCATAGCCCACAAAGGACGTACCGACGAACACGCCCGCCCGGCTTCCCCGCCGAACGGCCACATCCAGGCCCGAGCTCACCAAGCCGAGCCCACCCAAGCCCGTCCCACCCAGCCAGGCCCGTCCCGTCCCGTCCGAGCCCAGGCCGCCCCGGTCCCGGCGCGCCCACCGGGCGAGTGGGTCAGCCGCCGCAGCCGCCTCCGCCGCAACTGCTGCCACAGCTACTGCCGCAACTGCTGCCCGAGCTGCAACTGCTCCCGCTGCTGCAACTGCTGCTTCCCGAGCTGTCGGTCCAGGAGCCCGAACCGCTCATCGGCTGGCGGACGTGCTGGGCGAAGATCGAACCCAGGTCGTCGTCCGGGTAGGCCATGAGGCCGTAGAGGGCGACGGGGGCGAGCACGCCCACACCGAACAGTCCCGCCGCGGCCGCGCCGCCGGTGCGCGGGTTGGTGACCCGGGCGCGGGTGAGCGCCGCCTTGCCGTATCGGGTGGCGCGCCGCCCGCGTCCGGTGCTGCCCAGGACGATCCTGGCGATGATCCACACGAACAGGGTGCCGACCAGCGACAGGGCCAGGTAGGTGACCGGGCGGTTGTGCGAGACGCCGTTGGCCAGCCGGACGGCGCCGACGACCAGGACCACGGGGAACAGCAAGTGGACGCGGCGCAGGGCGCTGCCCCTGGTCGAGGTCAGGTAGCCCCGCTCGACCAGGCCGTCGGCTAATCGCCTGCCCAGGTCGCTGGTCGCGAAGCCGAGGCCGCCGCGGGACGAGAGCTTGTGCGACCGGCCGATCCCCCGCAGGACCTCGGCCTGCACCGGGTCGCCCGGTGAGCCGGAGCCGGTGGGGGTGACTGTGCCGGACCGGTTGACCCGGACGGCGCCACGGGCCACCAGGCCCGCGAGGGCGGTGTCCTCCACCCGGCCGGGGCCGCCCGCAAGGTACGCGAGCTCGTACGAGTCGAGCTGCCCGGCGTCGCGCGCGGCCTGCCCGCCGGTGCCCGCGACCAATCGGACGGCGATGGTCATGGCGAACACCGCCGCGACCACCACCCAGTAGACGACCAGGAACTGCGGGCCGGTCAGGCCCCACGGCTCACCCATCACCCCTCCTCACCAGCACGCGCGACGCGCTCAGTGTGCAACACGATCGTGTGACCGCCGCGCGGTTTCGCGCGCACCGGTTAGATTCCGGACATGTTCACCCTGGACGACGCCATCCGGATCGCCACCGCGGCGCACGGTGACCAACTCGACAAGTCCGGCCGCCCGTACATCGAGCACCCGCTGCGGGTGATGGCGCGGGTCGACACCGAGGACCAGCGGATGACCGCGGTGCTGCACGACGTCGTCGAGGACACCCCGGTCACCCTGGCCGACCTGGCCGCTGCGGGATGCCCGCCCACGGTCGTGGCCGCGGTCGACGCGATCAGCAAGCGGCCGGACGAGTCGCAGACCGACTACCTGACCCGGGTGGTGGCCGACCCCATCGCCCGCGTGGTCAAGCACGCCGACATCGCCGACAACTCCTCCCCCGCCCGGCTGGCCCAGCTCGACCCGCCGACCCAGGCCCGGCTGGCGGCCAAGTACGCCGCCGCGCTGCAGTTCCTCGCCACCCACTGAGCCTCCCCTCGTCAACGCCTGCCCCGAACCACCACCTGCCCCGATCCGCGTCCCACAGCGGCCGGGCACGACTACGACCACCGCGACCGCGGCTCGGTTCCACCGAACCGCCCCGGAGCCGCGCGCGATCCCAGCCGTCCACCGGAACCGGACACATCAGACCCTCGATCGGGTCCACTGCGGACGGTTACGTCGACCGCGCGTCCAGCTCCGCCACCAACTGCTTCGGCGCGATCACCCGGTACCCCTCGTCGACGATCTCGGCGATCTCCGCCCAGTCGACGTCGACGTCCAGGTACACGCCTAACCACCCGCGGTGACCGACGTACGGCGGCCGGTAGAACCGCTCCGGGTCCTCGGCCACCAACTCCGCCTGCACACCAGGGGGCGCCGGGCACCAGAACCCGATCCGGTTGCTGTCGTGGTGGTTGTGCGCGTACGTGGTGAACATCTTCTTGTCCCGCACGAACCACGACGGTGAGCCGTGGCTGATCCGCTCAGTGGCCGCGGGCATGGCCAGGCAGATCTCGCGCAGCTCGCGAAGACCGATCTGGATGTCCATGGTCCCTCCTTCCGCTCGACGTCCGACACGGACAAGAATCGCGCATCCGGCCGAAACGCGTCGGAAGTTGTCCACAGGCTCCGGGGAGGACCTTGATATGCAGGCGAGTGGGACGTTCACAGTGGACGCGTGGGAGCCGGAAACCCCGTACGACCAGCACGACGGCATCGACCTGGGCCACACCACACTGCGCAAGACGTTCGCCGGTGACCTGGTCGGCACCAGCGAGGTGCACATGGTGTCGGCCATGGTTGCCGGTACGCGGTCAGCCGCCTACGGCGCGATCGAGCGGGTCGATGGCACCCTGGCGGGCCGCACCGGCACCTTCGTGCTCCAGCACTCCGCGACCGCCACGGCTGACAGCCAGTCGTTGACCATCACCGTGGTGCCGGACACCGGAACGGGTGAGCTGACCGGGATCGCGGGCACGCTGACCATCGACCGCACCGACGGTCAGCACAACTGGACCTTCGACTACACGATCGGCTGAGCTACTTCTTGCCCTTGGCCTTGTCCGCCGACTCGTCGGTGGACAAGGCGGCCACGAACGCCTCCTGCGGCACCTCGACCCGGCCGACCATCTTCATCCGCTTCTTGCCCTCCTTCTGCTTCTCCAGCAGCTTGCGCTTGCGGCTGATGTCACCGCCATAGCACTTGGAGAGCACGTCCTTGCGCAGGGCGCGGATGGTCTCGCGGGCGATCACCCTTGACCCGATGGCGGCCTGGATGGGCACCTCGAACTGCTGGCGCGGGATGAGCTCGCGCAGCTTGGTGGCCATCTTGGTGCCGTAGCCGTAGGCCGACTCGCGGTGCACGATCGCGCTGAACGCGTCCACCGCCTCGCCCTGCAGCAGGATGTCGACCTTGACCAGCTCGGCGGCCTGCTCGCCGGACTCCTCGTAGTCCAGCGAGGCGTAGCCGCGGGTGCGGGACTTCAGGTTGTCGAAGAAGTCGAAGATGATCTCGCCGAGCGGCAGCGTGTAGCGCAGTTCGACCCGGTCCTCGGACAGGTAGTCCATGCCGCCGAGCTGGCCGCGCTTGCTCTGGCAGAGCTCCATGATGGTGCCGATGTAGTCGCTGGGGGCGATGATCGTGCACTTGGTGACCGGCTCGTAGACCTCGGCGATCTTGCCGACCGGCCAGTCCGACGGGTTGGTCACGGTCAGCTCGCGGCCGTCGTCGAGCAGGACCCGGTAGACCACGTTGGGCGCGGTGGAGATCAGGTCGAGGCCGAACTCGCGCTCCAGCCGGTCGCGGGTGATCTCCAGGTGCAGCAGGCCGAGGAAGCCGCAGCGGAAGCCGAACCCGAGCGCGGCGGAGGTCTCCGGCTCGTAGTCGAGGGCGGCGTCGTTGAGCTGCAGCTTGTCCAGGGCCTCGCGCAGGTCGGGGTAGTCGGAGCCGTCGACGGGGTAGAGCCCGGAGTAGACCATCGGGCGCGGTTCGCGGAACCCGGCCAGCGCGTCGGTCGCGCCCTTGCGCTCCGAGGTCACCGTGTCGCCGACCTTGGACTGGCGGACGTCCTTCACGCCGGTGATCAGGTAGCCCACCTCGCCGACGCCGAGACCCGCGCTGGGCTTGGGCTCCGGGGAGATGATGCCGACCTCGAGGAGTTCGTGGGTGGCGCCGGTGGACATCATCCGGATCCGCTCGCGCGGGGTGATCTTGCCGTCGACCACGCGGATGTAGGTGACCACGCCGCGGTACGTGTCGTAGACCGAGTCGAAGATCATCGCGCGGGCGGGCGCGTCGGCCCGGCCGACCGGGGCGGGCACCTGACGGACCACCTCGTCGAGCAGTTCCCGCACGCCGATGCCGGTCTTGGCCGACACGCGCAGCACGTCACCGGGCTCGCAGCCGATGATGTGGCCGATCTCGGCGGCGTACTTGTCCGGGTCGGCGGCGGGCAGGTCGATCTTGTTGAGCACCGGGATGATGTGCAGGTCGCGCTCGAGCGCCATGTACAGGTTCGCCAGCGTCTGCGCCTCGATCCCCTGCGCTGCGTCGACCAGCAGGATGGCGCCCTCGCAGGCGTCCAGGGCGCGCGAGACCTCGTAGGTGAAGTCGACGTGGCCCGGCGTGTCGATCATGTGCAGGACGTGGTCGGCGCCGTCGAGGGACCAGGGCAGCCGCACGTTCTGCGCCTTGATGGTGATGCCGCGCTCGCGCTCGATGTCCATCCGGTCGAGGTACTGCGCGCGCATCGCCCGCTCCTCGACCACGCCGGTGATCTGCAGCATCCGGTCGGCCAGGGTGGACTTGCCGTGGTCGATGTGCGCGATGATGCAGAAGTTCCGGATCTGCTCCGGCGCGGTGAAGGTCGTGTCAGCGAACGTAGCCACTCAGGTCCTCGCATAATCAGGGGTGCCCCCATCGTCCCATGCCCCGGCGCCGGGTTCGCCCGTTGCCCTGTATATGCCTGCTCGGTAATGTCGGGGTGGTGGCGACCACATTCACCGTGTTGGCCGAGCCGACCCGCAGGCGGATCCTCGACCTGTTGCGGGAGCGGCCGCGGTCGGTCGGCGAGCTGGTCGGGGCCCTGGGGCTGACCCAGCCGGGCACGTCCAAGCACCTGCGCGTGCTGCGCGAGGCAGGGCTGGTCCGGGTCCGCCGGGACGCCCAGACCCGCTGGTACGAACTGCGCGCGGAACCGCTCGCCGAGGTCGACGAGTGGTTGGCGCCCTACCGGCGGTTGTGGTCGAGCGGCATCCACCACCTGGACGCGGTGGACTAGCCGGATTGCTCAGGGTGTGCGCGAGTCCAGCCGCATCGGGTGATCGGCGGGAACCTCGACGAGCACGATCCGCACCCCGTCCGGGTCGGCCAGCCACGCCTCCCGCAGCCCCCACGGCTCCAGCCTGGGCTCACGTGCCAACTCGACGCCCCGGTCCGCCAGTTCCGCCGCCGTCGCCGCGAGGTCGCGCACCTGCAGCCACAGCGCGAGGTCGGGGCTCGCCGCCGAACCGCCCTGGCCGGAGAGCTCCAGGTAGCCGCCGCCGAGGAAGAACACGGTGCCGCCCGGGAACTCGCGGAACACCGCCAGCCCCAGTCCGTCGCGGTAGAACGCCAGGGATCGGTCACGGTCGCGCGGGTGGACGATCACCCGGCAGCTCAGGAACTCCACACCTACCAGTACTACCGACCGGTCCGCGACACCGCAGCGCAAACTCTGCGCGGGGTGCCCAACCGGCATTACGCTCCCAGCCGTGCGAACCTCCTCAGACGACCCGCGTCCCGCGACCGGCGCGGTGTGGCAGGTGCCCACGAGCGACCGCCCGGACAGCATCAGCTACGCCCCCGACCTCGACGGCGACGCCGACCCCGGCGAGATCGTGTGGGCCTGGGTGCCCTTCGAGGACGACCCGGAGCGCGGTAAGGACCGGCCGCTGCTGGTCGTCGGCAGGCACGGGGCGACACTGCGGGCGCTGATGCTGACCAGCAAGCAGCCGCACCACCACGCCGACCACGACTGGCTGGAGCTGGGCGCGGGCGGCTGGGACCAGGACGCCCGGGTGTCCTACCTGCGGTTGGACCGGCTGTTCGAGCTCGGCGAGCACGACATCCGGCGGGAGGGCTCGATCCTGGAGCCGGACCGGTTCGCCCTGGTCGCCGACGCCCTGCGCGACCGCTACGGGTGGCGCTGACCGCCCGACTCGATGACGCTGCGGCTGCGCGCCATCCGACGGATGGCGTTGACCAGGCACAGCGCCGCCATGACGACCACGAGGCCGCAGAACACGCCGACCGGCCACTCGTAGTTCTCGGCCAGCTCCCAGGTCTCCTTGACGGCCAGGAACAGGCCGCCCGTGCCGACGAACATCCACGCCGCGCCGGTGTCGATGAACCACACGAGTTGGCCGCGCTGCTCGGGGGACAGGGCCGCCATCACCATCGCGCGCTGCCGCTCGGAGCGGCGCCTGCCCAGCCAGTACCGGACCGGCGGCAGCAGCCACCACCAGGGCGAGACCTTCGGCAACCGTTCGACATCGGCTCGGGCGGACTCGAACTCCTCCTGCTCGAGATTCTGCTCGTTGAGTTCGAGGGCGGCTTGGTAGACGGGTCCCGCGACCAGCAGCCAGGCGCCGAAGAAGCCGAACCAGGCGATCACCGAATGCACGCGGTACAACCTGCCACGGACGAACCGGACACGCTAGACGAGCCGCAGTACCGGTTTGTGTTCGCGCACTCCGAGCAGTTGCCTGGTACGCGGCACGCTCCACGCCAGTTCGTGTGCCAAGTCCGGGACGGACAGTCCTGACAGGGTGAACGCCTCGGACAGCAGAACCGGTTGCTCCCCGGGGTAACCGCCAAGAGGGTCTGGCGCAAACCCGGGCTGTTCCTTGAGTTCGTTAAGACGCTGGTAGGCCCGTCCGGCTGAAGAGTCCGACAGCAGTCCCAGCTCGCGACAGCGGTATACGAGCGAGTGCACTGAGACGCCCCACACGTCCCGTAGTTGCGACAACCTGCGTAGGTCGAGCCGCTTGGGCAGCTCTGGGCCGATCGATGCGCGGGGGGTGAGGAATTCCGCCGCGAACGCGTTGGCCTCACGTTCCTGAGTGGAGTCACCGGGAGTGGTTTCTCCGTGCAGGACAAGGTGACCCAGTTCGTGCGCCGCACTGAACCGGTGTCGGTAGACGTCGTCGGTGAGGTTGGGGGTCAACACGATGACGGGACGGGGCAGCACGGACGTCGAAAACGCGTCAACCGTGCGGAGATCCTCGTCGCGCTCGGGCGTGTGCACGACGATGCCGTGCGCTTCCAGTCGTCGCACGAGGTGGGTCACCGGGCCGGCGCCGAGCCCCCACGCGGCTCTTAGCGCGCGCGCTGCCTCGGCGGGACGGCCGGGCAACTCCGGGTGGATTTCCCCACCGGCGAAACCAGGGAGATTGACCAACGGGAGCTGCACACGCTTCTCCAGCGCATAGGTCAACTCCCAGACCTGCTCGGTTAGCGCTACCGCCTTCGCTCGCTGGTACGCGCGTGTGCTGCGCAAGCTGCGGAAGTGCGCGGACGAGGGATCCAGACGCGCTAAGGGCCTCCCAGCTAGGAAGAAGGACAGCGGTACCTCAAGCGCGTTGGCCAACCGCGGCAGTAGATCCGGGCGAGGACGATTGGTTCCCATCTCGTACTGGCTCACCGCCGCGGGAGTGACACCGAGTTGCTCAGCCAACCAGCGCTTGGTTTTCCCCGTCAGATTGCGCGCCTGGGTGAGCCGGGCCGGGTCGAATGCCTCGTGCACGGCGGCGGGTGAAGGTGTTCCTGTCAGCCTGGTGTGCTCACTCATCGCCGTCCGCTGCGTCACTGTGGTCAGGTTCCGGTTCCGCGGCGGGGTGTTCGGTGGCGGCCCCGCGCGGACGGAGGTCAAGGCTAGGCTGCGCACCCTGGGTGAAGGTGGCGGCGTCCACGACCGACCCGATCGGGGTGCCACCCAGGTCGATCCTCTCCGGCGCCCAGAGCAGCCTGCCGTCGTCGTCCAACGCGGACGCGACGCCCCACCACGCGCCGAGGACCTCGTCGCTGTCGGCGTTCGCGGCGTAGGCGACGTAAACCACGGTCAGGTTCGACGCTAAGTCCACATCCAACTCGTCGAACAGGGTGACCGGCGGCCGCACGCCCTGCTCACGGGACACCTGGCGCGGGATCTTGGCGTCGAGCCTGGCCAGGGTGACCGGCGTCTGCAGCGAGTCGGCGAACCGGAACGGGATGATCACGCGGCCGTTGACCACCGCCAACGTGTACGGCGCGCCCTTGGGGTGGAACGGCTCATACCCGGGCAGACCCGCGAACTGCTCGGCGAAGAGGCGGTGACGGGCGACCCAGGCACTGCCGTACGGGTGGTTGTCGACAACACCGACACCGCGGCCCGCCTCGCCCACCGTGCGCGCGGCCCGCTGTCCCAGCGTCAGACCCGCGGCCACGCACCGGACCACCTCGACGGCCTGCGCCCCGAACTGCTCGACCGCCCAACTCGACGGCGTGATCACACCGGCCACGACACCCTCCCGCGAACGTGACTTACGCGACGTCGTCCACAGTAGCACTTCAGCTTAACTTCTCAGCTCATTTATCCCACTTGATGCACGCGAGTCGCCCTCCGGCCAGAAAAAGTGATATCACTTTGCTAATCCAGAGCTAGCCCAAGGGGGACTCATGAACGCCACCCACGTCGAACACCCGCTGATGCCCGCGCCGCACGTCCGCGAACGGCCCGCGTTCGGCGCGGCGGGACTGCCGATCGCCTTGGCCGCCTTCGTGCTCGGGCTGGCGGGCCTCGCGCTGATCGCGACCGGCCTGGCGGTGGTCACCGACCACCTCGGCGGCGCCCACGGACTGGGGGTGGCCGCGATCGTCGTCGGGGTGCTCGTCACGATGGGCGCGGGCCTCACCGGGGGCGGTCTGGTGGTGGTCGCCCCCGGCGAGGCCAGGGTCGTGCAGTTCCTCGGCCGCTACACCGGCACCGTGCGGCTCGACGGGCTGCGCTGGGTCAACCCGTTCACCACCCGGCTCAAGGTGTCCACCCGGATCCGCAACCACGAGACCGCCGTCATGAAGGTCAACGACGCCGAGGGCAACCCGATCGAGATCGCCGCCGTCGTCGTGTGGCAGGTCCAGGACACCGCCCGCGCCATGTTCGAGGTGGACAACTTCGTCGGGTTCGTCGCCATCCAGACCGAGACCGCGGTCCGGCACATCGCCGTCACCTACCCGTACGACTCGCACGGCGCCGAGAACACGCTCTCGCTGCGGGACAACGCCGAGGAGATCACCCAGCGGCTCTCCGCCGAGATCGCCGCCAGGGTCGAGGCCGCCGGGGTCGGCGTGATCGAGTCGCGGATCACCCACCTCGCGTACGCCCCGGAGATCGCGGGCGCCATGCTGCGCAGGCAGCAGGCTGGCGCGGTGGTCGCGGCCCGGCAGCGGATCGTGGAGGGCGCGGTCGGCATGGTCGAGCTCGCCCTGGACCGGCTGGCCAGCCGCGAGGTGGTCGACCTGGACGAGGAGCGCAAGGCGGCGATGGTGAGCAACCTGCTGGTGGTGCTGTGCGGTGACCGTGACGCGAGTCCGATCGTCAACGCGGGTTCGCTCTACCACTGATGGCCGAGCGGAAGAAGGTCCTGCTCCGGCTGGACCCGGCCGTGCACGACGCGGTGGCCCGGTGGGCGGGCGACGAGCTGCGCAGCACCAACGCGCAGATCGAGTTCATGCTCCGCCGGGCCCTCGCCGAGGCCGGACGGCTCCCGGACGCCGCGGGTGGTCTGCCCAGGCGGGGGCGGCCCGCGAAGGAACGGCCCGAGGAGTAGCCGCCGGTCGCGGACTGTTAGCCTTGACCGTCGCGCCGTGCGGCACTCCGCCCAGGAGGAGACCTGCGCAAGCAGGGCCACTGACCGGTCCCCGGTCCACACGCGGCGCGACGATCCGGTACTGACCTCGAGGAGAACCCCTATGGCGAACATCAAGTCCCAGTTGAAGCGGATCAAGACGAACGAGAAGGCGCGCCTGCGCAACAAGTCCGTCAAGTCCTCGGTCAAGACCGCGATCCGCAAGTTCCGCGAGGCCGCCGAGTCCGGCGACCAGGCCAAGGCCCAGGAGCTGCTGCAGGTCGCCAGCCGCAAGCTGGACAAGGCCGCAGGCAAGGGTGTCATCCACCCGAACCAGGCCGCCAACAAGAAGTCGGCCATGGCGCAGCGGGTCAACAAGCTCGGCTGAGCCCAGACTCACACGACGGCGCCGTCCCCGCGGGGGCGGCGCCGTCGCTGTGTGCGCCAGACTGCCGACATGGACCCGAAACCCACGTCGGCGGCGAGGACCTCGCTGTCGCACATCATGACCTCGGTGGACACCAACCTGCTCGGCACCGTCCACGGTGGAGTCATCATGAAACTGGTCGACGACGTGGCGGGCGCCGTCGCCCAACGCCACGCGGGCGGCCCCGCCGTGACCGCGGCCATGGACGGCATGACCTTCCTGCACCCGGTCCGGGTAGGTGACCTCGTGCACGCCCACGCCCAGGTCAACTGGGCGGGCCGCTCGTCGATGGAGGTCGGGGTCCGCGTCCTCGCCGAGCCGTGGGACCGCGCGGGCGTCCCACCCACCCGCGTCGCCACCGCCTACCTGGTCTTCGTCGCCGTGGACGACCAGGGCGCCCCCCGCAGTGTCCCCCCGGTCGTCCCGGAGACCCCCGAGGACGAACGCCGCATGCGCGAGGCCGAGATCCGCCGTCACCACCGCCTCACCCGCCGCGACGAGATCCTGGCCAGCCGCACCGCCACCCACTGACCCACCCCGCGCCAAGATCAACCGCCACAAGAGCCCCCGAATACACAGGGTAGGCAGGGAGGCCGACAAGATCGCCGCTGATGGCCACCGGCAACCGTGTTCGCGCCCGCCCGGACCTTTGCCTCGGCACCGTCGACCAAGGGCCAGCCACGGGACGGCGCAGGCAGGGCCCCGTCGACGGTGGCCGTCGAGTACGTCGGCATCACCGTCACCACTCGCAGGCCCAGACCGCTCCGCGCGTCCCGGCTTCCCGATCTTGTCGGTCCCCGCGCCTACCCTGTGTATTCGGGGGCTCTTGTGGCGGTTGATCTTGGCGCGGGGGGTGGGTCAGTGGGCGGCGGTCAGTCGCGGTCGTGGGCGCGGGCGAGGCGGAGGACGGCGCGTTCGAGGGCGTAGTCCGGGTCGGCGGCGACGCCCTTGACGTCGGCGTTGACCTCGGCGGCGGCGCGCATGGCTTCGGCGAGACCGGCGGGTTTCCAGCCGCGGGACTGGGCCAGCGCCTTCTTGACCTTCCAGGCGGGCATGCCGAGCTCGCCAGCGAGCTTGAACGGGTCGGCGCGGCCCGCGCCGGCGACCCTGGCGACGGTGCGGACCGCGTCGGCGAGGGCGTCGGCGACCAAGACGTGCGGGACGCCGAGCTGCATGGCCCAGCGGAGGGCCTCCATGGCGCCCGGGATGTCGCCGGTGATGGCCTTCTCGGCGACGGCGAACCCGGTGACGTCGGCGCGGCCGCGGTGGTAGCGGCGGACCGCCTCCTCGGTGACCTCGCCCCCCGCGTCGGCGACGAGCTGCGCGGCGGCGGCCGCCAGCTCCCGCAGGTCCGAGCCGACCGAGTCGATCAGCGCGGCGACCGCGCGCGGGTCGGTCTTGCCGCCCGCGTGACGGATCTCGTTGCGCACGAACGCTTCCCGCTCGGCCGCCTTGGTGATCTTGGGGCACTCGGTGACGACGGCGCCCGCCTTCTTCATGGCGGCGACGATGTCCTTGCCCGCCTTGCGGCCGCCGCCGTTGTGCACGACGGTGAGGACGATCCCGTCGGCCGGGGCCTTGGCGTAGCCGATCACCAGGGCGGCGATGTCCTGGGTGGCGTCGTGCGCGGCGTCGAGGACGATCACCCGGCCCTCGGCGAACAGCGACGGGCTGACCATCTCGGCCAGTTCGGGGGCTGTGAGATCAACCACCCGGGTCCTGGTGAGGTCCGCGGCCGGGTCGGCCAGCCGGGCGGTGTCCAGCACGGCCCGGATGGCGCGCTCGACGAGCAGTTCCTCTTCTCCCAGCACCAGTTGCAGCGGCGGCGGGGTGACCGCGGGGGAGTTCACGCCCGCGATCCTGCCACGGTGGGCCGACGTGGGCGGTACCGGCGCGCGGCGGTCGCCCGCTGGCCGAGGGGGCCGCGCGTGCCGTACCGTTGCCGTCACGTCTTAGGCCCAGGCCTGGGCGACAACTGAATACCGCTCATCCAGAGGGGCAGAGGGATCGGCCCGAAGAAGCCCCGGCAACCGGCGTACGCGCCACTTCCTCATCGCGAGGAGGCGGACGACCACGGTGCCAATTCCGACCCGCGTAGCGGGATAGATGAGGAGACACCTCGCGATGACTTCTGTCGACGTCCAGACCGGCACCATCGACCTCGGCCCCGCTCGGGCCCTGTCCTGTCGTGAGTGCGGCCACCGGATCCCCCTCGCCGCCGAGTTCGCCTGCGCCGAGTGTTTCGGCCCCCTCGAGGTGGCTTACGACTTCGGCACCGTGACCCGCGCGGACATCGAGGCGGGCCCCAGGTCGATCTGGCGCTACCGCGCGCTGCTGCCGGTGCCGCCGGACGTGGAGCGCCACCCGAACACCGACCCCGGCCTGACCCGCCTGGTGAAGGCCGACCGCCTGGCCGCCGCGCTCGGCGTGAAGTCGTTGTGGGTCAAGGACGACACGGGCAACCCGACGCACTCCTTCAAGGACCGCGTGGTCGCCGTGGCGCTCGCCGCCGCCCGCACCCTCGGGTTCAGCGTGTTGGCGTGCCCGTCGACCGGCAACCTCGCCAACGCCGTCGCCGCCGCCGCGGCCCGCGCGGGCTGGGAGTCGGTCGTGCTGGTCCCGTCGTCGTTGGAGCGCGCCAAGATCCTGACCACCGCGGTCTACGACGGCGCCCTGATCGCGGTCGACGGCAACTACGACGACGTGAACCGCCTGGCGACCGAACTCGCCGCCGAGCACGAGGACTGGGCGTTCGTGAACGTCAACGTCCGCCCCTACTACGCCGAGGGTTCGAAGACGCTGGGCTACGAGGTCGCCGAGCAGTTGGGCTGGCGGCTGCCGCAGCAGGTCGTGGTACCCGTCGCGTCGGGCTCGCAGTTGACCAAGGTCGACAAGGCGTTCCGCGAACTCGGCGAGCTGGGCCTGGTCGAGCCGACCCCATACCGGGTGTTCGGCGCGCAGGCCACCGGCTGCTCCCCCGTGTCGGCCGCGTTCAAGGCGGGCGAGGACGTGATCCGCCCGGTGAAGCCGGACACCATCGCCCGCTCGCTGGCCATCGGCGCCCCCGCCGACGGCCCGTACGTGCTCGACTCGGTCCGCCGCACCGGCGGCGCCGTCGAGGACGTCACCGACGCCGAGGTGGTCGAGGGCATCCGCCTGCTGGCCCGCACCGAGGGCATCTTCGCCGAGACCGCCGGTGGCGTGACCGTGGCGACCGCCAAGAAGCTCATCGAGACCGGCCAACTCGACCGCGACGCCGAAACCGTCCTCCTGATCACCGGCGACGGCCTCAAGACCCTGGACGCGGTCCAGGACCACATCGGCCCGCGCGCCACCATCCCCCCGTCGGCCGCCGCCGTCCACGAGGTCCTCAACCGGGGCTGACCCGCCCCCACCTCCTCTCTGACTCTCTCCAATCCTCTGACTCTCTCCAACCAGCCTGATCTCCCAACCTGCCTTCCCCGACCGGCGGCGCAGTGACATCCCACCGCGCCGCCGGTCGACCCGGCTGCTCCCCCCAACTCAGCGGCGCACGCCACGCCACGCCACGCCACGCCACGCCACGCCACGCCACGCCACGCCACGCCACGCCACGCCACGGAAGCGGAGACCGACAAACCGGTGGCAGTCAACCCGGGCGGTCGCGGTCGGACAGTGGACCGGTGGTCAGTGCCGGGGCGGTGCTCTCGGCTCGCCCCGGGTCAGCAGGGTCAACGCGTCCGCCGGACCGATGATCGCCGTGTCGCCGTCCTGGTCGGTGCGGGTGACCCGGATCCCCCGCCGCCGCAGGTCCAGCACGGTCATCGGGCTGGGGTGCCCGTACGGGTTCCCCGCCCCCACACTGATCATCGCGAGGCGGGCACCCACGGCGGTGATGAAGTCCGGTGTCGTGTACCGGGACCCGTGGTGCGGCACCTTGATCACGTCCGCGCGCAGGTCGACCCGGGCGGTGAGCAGATCGGCCTGCGCGGCCAACTCCACGTCACCGGTGAGCAGGACCCGCCCCGCCCGCGTTGTCGCGCGCAGCACCACCGACCCGTTGTTGATCGATGTCCCGTCCCGCGCCGATGTCTCCTCTCGTTCGTCGTCGATCTCCTTCCGTTGCGGCCCAAGCACTTCCAGGGTCAAGCCGGGCCACGTCAACCGCTGCCCGGCGGCGATGCCGACCAGCGGTACGCCCGCGGCCGAAGTCTGACGGCGTACCTGCCGCCAAGCCCAGTCCGGCGATCGCCCCGGTCCCACGGCGACCGCGCCCACCGACCGGTCGGCCAACACCGCGGCCAACCCGCCGACGTGGTCCGCGTGCAGGTGGCTGAGGATCACCATCGGCACCCGGTCGATCGCCAGCCGGTCCAGGCATTCCCGCACCGGCACGGGATCGGGCCCTGTGTCGACGACCACCGCCCGCCCACTGTCCGCTGTGGACAGGACGATGGCGTCGCCCTGCCCGACGTCGCACACCACCATGGCCCAACCGGCGGGCGGCCACCTCGGTGCCAGCACGCGCACCGGCACCAGGACGAGCAGCAGCCCGACCACCACAAGCCCGACCACGACGCGCGTGCGCCGCCACCGCAGCCCGACCACCAGTGCCGCCAGCAGCACCCCGCCCCACCAGCCCGAGGGCCAGTCGAGGGCCGCCCCGGGCACACCGGCCGCCGTGTGCCCGACCAAGACCAGCCAGTCGACCGCCGGACCTGCGGCCCGCACAAGCCACCCCGCCAGCCATGGCGCGACCGGCATGACCAGCGCCGCGAGCAGCCCCTGCACCGTGGCGGGCGCGACCACCGGGACCGCCACCAGGTTGGCGACGACCGCGACGAGGCTCACCTGCCCGCTGATCCCCGCGACCACCGGCGCCGTGGCGAGGTGCGCCGCCGCCGGTATCGCGACGGCCTCGGCGAGCAGCCGGGGCACCCGCCGCCGGGTCAGTCGATCCACCCACCGCGGCGCGACGAGCACCAAGGCGGCGGTCGCCAGGACCGACAGCACGAACCCCAGGCTGACCGCCATCTCCGGGTCGATCGCCACCAGCACGATCACCGCCGTCGACAGCGCCGGGAGCACCGCCCGTTCCCGCCCGAGGGCCAGGGCCAGCAACCCGATCGCGCCCATCACGCCCGCCCGCAGCACGCTGGGCTCCGGCCCGACCAGCACGACGTACCCGAGCAGCGCCGCGAACGCCGCCACCGCCGACCCACGTGGCCCGATCCGCACCAGCCGCGCCAGGAACAGCACCGCGAAGCAGACGATCGCCAGGTTCGCCCCGGACACCGCCAGCAGGTGGGTCATCCCCGCGGTCCGGAACTCGTCCGCGACGGACTGGACCATCCGGTCGGTGTCGCCGACCACGAGGGCGGGCAGCAACCCCCTGGCCTCGTCGTCGAGAACCGACGACGCCTCCCGCAGCCCGTCGCGCAGTGACTGTGCGACCCGCTGCCACACGGGCGCCGCACTGACATCCCTCGGTGGCCCCCGCACCCGCAGCACCGCGACCGTCAACCCCCCGGAGTCCGCGGGCCCCAACGCTCCCTTGACCGTCACCTCCTGTCCTGGCAGCAACGCCGCCCAGTCATCCACCGGTGCCAGCACCAGCACGCGACTCCCGTCCAACAGCGCCGGGACGACCACCGACCGAGCGCCCGAGGGCACCGCCCCAAACCCGGTCGACGTGACCTTCTTGGGCCGCTCCGCGACCTCCACCCGAGCCTCGACCACGGCACCCCGCGCGGCCGCCACCCTCAGCGGATCCGCAGCCGCGACCCAGATCCGCGCCGCGACCGGGCACACGGCCAGCACCCCGCACACCACCAACGGCCATCCGGCCCCGACCACCGTGAACCGCTTCGGCGCACCGCGGAGGTGCAGGACTCCCGCGGCAACCGCCACCCCACCGACCACCGCGGCCAACACCCAGTGCCCCAGCAACCCCAGCAGGGCGGCCAACCACAGCGCGAGAGCCCCGGGCACCAACCGGACATCCTGCGTGCCCCCGTTCACCACCACGACAATCCCCCATACCATTTAGTCCTTTGAGGACAAACAAGCCGCAATGTCGATGTCGACCCGGCCACCGCGTCCAAGCACCTCAGGTGATTCCGCTCGAAGAGCCCTGCCGGAGGTCAGGACTGACCGCTCCACACCGCGCCGAGCACGCAGGCGGCCACGCTCATGACGACGATGAGCGACCAGTGGGCGTACAGCCCGAGGAAGATCCCGACCCCGATGGCCGTGGCGCCGATGGTCACCGTGTGCGCGGTCATTGGACGGTCACCAGGTCGCGGAGGTGTTCGAAGCGGGCCTGGCCGATCCCGTCGACATCGCGCAGTTGCTCGACCCGGCTGAAGCGGCCGTGTTGGCCGCGCCAGTCCAGGATGCGCTGGGCCGTGACGGCGCCGACCCCGGGCAGCGTGTCGAGCCGGGCCAGGGTCGCGGTGTTCAGGTTGACCTTGCCGGGCGGGCCGGGCGGGTCGTCAGCCGGTGGCGCGGGGACGCCGACGTGGATCTGCTCGCCGTCGACGAGCTTGCGGGCCAGGTTGAGCGGGGTCAGGTCGGCGCCGGGCAGGGCTCCGCCGCTGGCGCGGAGCGCGTCGTCGACCCGGGAGCCGTCGGGTAGGGAACGCAGGCCGGGGTTGGCGACCTTGCCGACCACGTCGACCACGATGGTCGGCACGGTGTGCTCGACCGCGGCGGCGGCCAGGGTCGGCGCTTGCTCGGGGGGTGGTGGCGATCCGGAGAGCGTTGACGTGGCTATGACCGCGGCGAGGACAACGGCGAGTCCGGCGAGGACGGGTATCCGCGACCGCCGCCGCGCCGGTTGCTCCGCCGGTTCGCGATCCCAAGGGCGACCGGCGACGGTGGCGAGGCGGGCGAGGACGGCGTCGATGTGCTTGGCACGCTGTGAGTTGGACATGGGACCCACGCTAGGAACCCGCGGCGACCTGGGACAGCGCTGATCATCTTGTGTGGACGGGCGCGGCGAGTGTGGACAACCCGCCTACCGGTAGCCGGATTGCAGGCGGCTCAGCGCGGGCTGACGATGATGCCGAGCACGCCCGGTCCGGTGTGCGCGCCGATGACCGCGCCCAGCTCGGCGACCAGGCACTCGGCCGAGGGCAGCCGTTCCCGCAGCCGGTTCGCGACCTCGACTGCCCGGTCCGGGTCGGCGAGGTGGTGCACGGCGATGTCCACCGCAGACCCGCCTGCGGCCTCGACCGCCAGGTCGACCAGGCGGGCCACCGCGCGGCCGGTCGTGCGGACCTTCTCCAACGGCACGATCTGCCCGTCGTGCACGTGCAGGATCGGCTTGACGGACAGCGCGGTCCCCAGCAGCGCGGCCGCGGCACCGATCCGGCCCCCGCGCCTCAGGTACTCCAGCGTTTCGACCACGAAGAGACTCCGGCTCGCCGCCGCCGACTCGACCGCGGCGGCCTCGACGTCCGCTCCCCCGCCTCCCCCTGCGGCGACCTCCGCGGCGCGAACCACGGCGAACCCGAGGCCCATCGCGGTGGTCCTGGAATCGACCACACGCACCGCGGAACCGAACTCGGCGCCCGCCAGCCGGGCGGACTCCCAGGTGCCGGACAGGTCGCGGGAGAGGTGCACGGAAAGCACTCCGTCGGCGCCCCCGTCGAGCAGTTCGCGGTAAGTGGCGGCGAACTCGGCCGGGTTGGGTCGGGACGTGGTCACCATCCGCCGGTCGCGCAGGGCTGCGGCCAACTGGGTGGGGCCGATGTCCAGCCCGTCGCGACCTTCCCGACCGTCCACACGCACCAGCAGCGGGACGACCCGCACGCCGTGCCGGTCGGCGAGGCCCTCCGGCAGGTACGCGGTGGAGTCGGTCAGCACGGCGAACGGCACGTGATGGGAGCGTAGTGGCTAGCAGGCGGGCGGCCGACCCAACAGCGGTGCCAGGTGCTCCACAAGCCCTTCCGCGACCAATTTGTGTCCGTCCCAGCCCCAGTGGATGCCATCCGGGTTGCCGTGGCCGTTCATGACATGGTCACCGATTACAGCGGTCACGTCGAAGGTGACCACACCTGTCCGCTCGGCCCACGCACGCATGAGGTTCACCGTGCGGAGGCGACCGGTGTGCACGTAACCGTAGGCGGGTGCGCGGTGCACGGAAGGCAACATGGCCACGACAGGTAGGTCCGGCCGCAACGCGCGCACAGCGACGACTATGTCGTTGAGGTACCGCACGGTGAGTGCAGCCGGTAGCGCTACCGGCCACCCACCCATCACGCGCGAAGCCCACGGTTGGGCGGCCAGGTAGGTCTTACGAACACGACGACGCAACCAGTCGGGCCGGAGGTACCGGATTCCCTGACGCAGGTAGGTCGGCAACGGCGAGGGCAACGTGTCCATACCGCTCACGGCAAGCACCAGGACGTCGACCTTGGGCATGTGTGTCCACACGCGAGGATCACCCGTCAGCGCCCAGTACGCGTCACGAGCCGTCCACCCGAGTCCCGCGAACAGCTCGGTACGGCCACCTACCGCGGTGGCGGCGAGGTTCGGCCAGAGACGCGGGTCGTCCGCGGGATGGGGACCGTCGGGGCCGTGGAAGCTCAGCGAGTCGCCGAACACCAGCACGGTCGGCGCCACCGGGCTATCCGGTGATGCCCACGTTGTAGGCGACCAGACGCCAGGCCAGCCCGCTGGTGTCGCGGCGGGCGAGCACCGTCCAATGACAGTTGCCGATGCCGCCGAGCTGCCACCAGTTGGCCACCGGTAGCTCCAAGAGGCTGCCTGCCAACGCCGTGATCAGGCCGCCGTGCGCGCACAGCACCGCGGTCTCGTCGGTCCCCTCGTCCAGCGCGGCGACCACCTCGACCGCGCGGGCGGCGACCTCGACCCGGGACTCACCGCCCGGTGGGGCCCACGTGGCGTCGGTCTGCCACTCGGCACGACCGCCCGGCCACTCCTGGTCGATCTCGGCACCGGTTTTGCCCTGCCAGAGGCCGAGGTGGGTCTCGCGCAAACGCTTGTCGAACCGCAGCGGCACGCCGACGGCCTCGCTGAACACCGTGGCCGTGTCGGTCGCCCGGCGCAGGTCGGAGGCCACGACGACGTCCGGTGAGAACCGGGCCAGCGCCGGGACGGCGAACCGGGCCTGGTTCCACCCGATCTCCGTCAGGTGCGAGTCGATGTGGCCCTGCATCCGCCCGGAGGCGTTGTGGTCGGTCTCGCCGTGGCGCCAGAGGACGAGCCGCCGCAGCGTCACTCGGCGTCCTCGTCGGCGGGCGGGTCGGCGTCGAACGCGATCCGCGGGCAGTCCTTCCACAGCCGCTCGATGCCGTAGAAGGAGCGTTCCTCGGCGTGCTGGATGTGCACCACGACGTCGACGAAGTCGAGCAGCACCCAGCGCCCCTCACGGGCGCCTTCGCGGCGGACCGGCTTGGTGCCCGCCTCGCGCATCTTCTCCTCGACGTTCTCCACGATCGCGCCGACCTGCCGCTCGTTCGCGGCGGAGGCGATCACGAAGCAGTCGGTGATCACGAGCTGGTCGGACACGTCCAGCACGATCACGTCCGCCGCCTTCTTGTCGGCGGCCGCCCCGGCCGCGACCAGCGCCAGTTCGCGTGCCTCGTGCGTCGCTGCCACTTCACTCCTCGATCCGGTCCACGGGCCAACCAGTCGAGGGTACCGGGTCGCGCACATCACTTACTGCTCGGCAGCGTAGAGACCGCGCTTCGATATGTACTGCACCACACCATCCGGTACGAGGTACCAAACGGGCATACCGGTGGCTACGCGAGCGCGGCAGTCAGTGGAGGAAATCGCGAGCGCGGGAACTTCGATAAGACTCACAGTTCCCGACGGCAGGTGAGTGTCCGCGAGGCTGTAACCGGGCCGGGTGACGCCAACAAAGTGTGCCAGCGTGAACAGCTCCTCGGCTCGGTGCCAAGACAGGATCTGTTCGAGCGCGTCGGCGCCGGTGATGAAGTACAGGTCCGCGCCAGGGTACCGTTCCCGCAGGTCACGCAGGGTGTCGACGGTGTAGGTGACCCCGGTGCGGTCGATGTCGACCCGGCTGACCGAGAACCTCGGGTTGGACGCGGTGGCCACCACCGTCATCAGGTAGCGGTCCTCCGCGGCGCTGACCCCCTTGGCGCCCTTCTGCCAGGGCACCCCGGTCGGGACGAACACGACCTCGTCCAGCTCGAACCGGGCCTGCACCTCGCTGGCGGCCACGAGGTGACCGTGGTGCACCGGGTCGAAGGTGCCGCCCATGATGCCAATCCGGCGAGCCATGTCCAGGAGCCTACGGGCGCCCGGTCTGACATGCGCGGACGTCCCACGGGGGCTATGAGTTTCGTCTCCCCCCGCGGCCGACTTTCGGACACCACCGTTCGGGCCATGACATGGGCCCTATGACCGGATCGGTATGACCGTGGGCGGGCGTCCGACCGGGAGACTGCCGGACATGGCTTGGATACCGATCCACGATCAGCCGTACGACCCGGTGCCTTACCGGCCTGCCCGGGTCACGGCCGAGGAGTCGCTGAGGGCGGCTGCCGACCTGCGCGCCAGGATGGACGAGCGCAGGACGGTACGCGCGTTCTCCGCTGAGCCGGTGCCCGAGCAGGCCGTGATCGATGCCATAGCCGTCGCGGCGACCGCGCCGTCCGGCGCGCACCAGCAGCCGTGGACGTTCGTCCTGGTGACCGATCCCGAGGTCCGCGCCAAGATCCGCGAGGCGGCGGAGCGCGAGGAGCAGATCTCGTACGCGGGCAGGCTTGGCGAAGAGTGGTTGTCGGCGTTGCGTCCGTTGGGGACGGACCAGAACAAGCCGCACCTGACCGACGCGCCCTACCTGATCGTCGTGTTCGAGCAGCGGTACTACTTGGACGAGGAAAGCGACGAGCAGCACAAGCACTACTACGTCGACGAGTCCGTTGGCATCGCGGTGGGCATGCTCATCACCGCGTTGCACCTGGCGGGCCTGGCAGCTCTGACACACACACCGAGTCCGATGAAGTTCCTGTCCGAGGTTCTGAACCGGCCGCGCAACGAGAAAGCGTTCGCGGTCATCCCGGTCGGCTACCCGGCGGACGACGCCACCGTCCCCAAGCTGATCCGCAAGGACCTCGAACAGGTGCTGGTGCGGTTCTGACGACTTCGGCGGAGGGCTGCCGCTTCGCCCGCCGGAGTTCCCGGTCTGGATGACCGGGACCCGCCTCGCGCGGATGGTGCGCGTCCGCGCGGGGCGGGGTTCTCCGCTCCCACCAGGGCATCGGCGAAGTTGTCCACAGGCTGCCGGAGCCGAGGTCGACGAATGTCGGCCCGGCGCGGTATCCATGTGACGTGGACGACAACACATTGCGGACATCGGCGGAAGAACACCTGAAGGCCCTCGCGGGACCGACCGCGAGCCTGCGCGCGGACCAGTGGACGGCCATCGAGGCCCTGGTCGCGCGGCGCAGGCGGGCATTAGTGGTGCAGCGCACCGGGTGGGGCAAGTCCGCCGTGTACTTCGTTGCCACCGCCCTCCTGCGGGAGTTGGGCGAGGGTCCGACCGTGATCGTGTCGCCGCTGTTGGCGTTGATGCGCAACCAGGTCGAGGCGGCGGCCCGCGCCGGGGTGCGCGCGGCGACGATCAACTCGGCCAACCAGCAGGAGTGGGACCAGGTCCAGACCGCCGTCACCGACGGGGACGTCGACGTGCTGCTGGTGAGCCCGGAGCGGTTGAACAACCCGGACTTCCGCGACACCGTCCTGCCCAGTCTGACCGCGTCGGCGGGGATGCTGGTGGTCGACGAGGCGCACTGCATCTCCGACTGGGGCCACGACTTCCGGCCGGACTACCGTCGGTTGCGGACACTCCTGGGTGAACTCCCCGACGGGGTACCGGTCCTGGCGACCACGGCGACCGCCAACGACCGCGTGGTGCGGGACGTGGCCCAGCAACTGGGTCTCGGCGCCGACGACGCGTTGGTGCTGCGCGGCGCGCTGGACCGGGAAAGCCTCCGACTGGGCGTGCTGCGGTTGCCGACGCCACAGGCAAGGTGGGCCTGGCTGGCGCAGAACCTGGGCGACTTCACGGGTTCCGGCATCATCTACACGCTGACCGTCGCCGCGGCGGAGGAACTGGCGGCGTTCTTGCGCGGTCAGGGTTTCGAGGTGACGGCGTACACCGGGCGCACCGAGCCGTCCGACCGGCAGCGCGCCGAGGACGACCTGCTGGGCAACCGGGTCAAGGCGTTGGTGGCGACATCGGCGCTGGGCATGGGGTTCGACAAGCCGGATCTGGGGTTCGTCGTGCACGTCGGCGCGCCGCAGTCACCCATCGCGTACTACCAGCAGATCGGGCGCGCGGGCCGTGGCGTGCGGCGGGCGGATGTCGTGCTGATGCCCGGCACGGAGGACAAGGACATCTGGGCCTACTTCGCGTCCCTCGCCTTTCCACCGGAAAGCTATGTGCGGCAGGTACTGGACGCGCTCGCCGCCGAGGGCAGGCCGTTGTCGACCCAAGCGCTGGAACCACGGGTCGATTTGTCGCGCGGGCGGTTGGAGATGGTGCTGAAGGTCCTCGATGTCGACGGTGCCGTCCACCGCGTTCGCGGCGGCTGGGAATACACCGGCGACGCCTGGGAGTACGACGCGGAACGGTACGCGCGGATCGAGCAGGCGCGAACCGCCGAGCAGCAAGCGATCCTGGACTACCAGCGAACCGATGGCTGCCGGATGGAGTTCCTCCTGCGCCAACTCGACGACCCGCACGCCGCCCCGTGCGGCCGCTGCGACAACTGCACCGGGGAAAGGTGGAACGCCGAGGTGTCGGCCGAGAACATGGCCCTCGCCCAAGACAAATTACGCCAACCGGGGGTCGAGGTCACGCCCAAGAAGATGTGGCCGACCGGAATGGCGACGCTCGGCGTACCGCTCTCGGGGAAGATACCCGCGAGCCGGGTAGCCCAACCCGGCCGAGCGGTCGGCAGGTTGACCGACATCGGCTGGGGCAACCGGTTGCGCGCGCTGTTCTCGTCCACAGAGGATGGTGCAGTCCCCGGCGACCTGGTGGACGCCTGCGTGCGGGTGCTCGCGGCCTGGGACTGGGAAACCCGTCCCGCTGGTGTCGTCACGGTGGGCTCCACCCGGCGTCCACACCTGGTGCGGTCCGTGGGTGAACGCCTGTCCACGCTCGGCAGGCTGCCCCTGCTCGGCGAGATCGCGGTCAGCGCGTCCGCACCCCAGGCCAACAGCGCCCAACGCCTGGCCTGGCTGTGGAAGACCATCACCCTGCCCGACGACGTGGCCGCGCGGGTCCAGGACCTCACCGGTCCGGTGCTCCTCGTCGACGACCGCGTCGACACCGGCTGGACCATGACCGTCGCCGCGGCGCTGCTCCGTGACGCCGGGGCGGACGCGGTCCTGCCGTTCGCCTTGGCGGTCACGTCGTGAGCGCCGCTAGTGGATCAGCGGGACGAGGTCGTCGGCGTGGATGACCTCGCGGCGGCGACTGGTGGGGAGGTCGTGGGTGGAATGGCCGATGAGGGCGGGTAGCTCGGCGGCGTCGAAGTTGGTGATCCCACGGGCGATGACGGCGCCCGTGGGATCGGCGAGTTCGACGACGTCGCCCGCCTGGAAGTCGCCGGACGACGTGGTGATGCCCGCGGCGAGCAGGGAGCGACGGTGGGTGACGACGGCGGCCACAGCGCCGTCGTCGAGGGTAAGAGTGCCGTTGGTGTCGGCGGCGTAGGCGAGCCAGAAGCGGCGGGAACTCAACCGGCGGCCGGAGGTCGCGAACGCGGTGCCGACGTCGGCCGGGCCGAGCGCACGGGGGGCGTCCGAGGCCGCGGCGAGCAGCACGGGGACACCGGCGGCGGAGGCCAAGCGGGCGGCGGCGAGCTTCGACGCCATCCCGCCGGTGCCGAGGCCGGAGGCGCCGGTGGTGCCCGCGCGCACACCGGCGATGTCGGAGTCGCCCCCGACCTCGGCGATCGGGTGGGCGTCGCCGAGACGCGGGTCGCCGTCGTAGAGGGCGTCCACATCGGACAGGAGAACCAGGGCGTCGGCACCGATGAGGTGGGCGACGAGAGCGGCCAAGCGGTCGTTGTCACCGAAGCGGATTTCCTCGGTGGCGACGGTGTCGTTCTCGTTCACCACCGGCACGGCGCCGAGCGCGAGCAGACGGGAGAGAGTGCGTTGAGCGTTGTGGTAGTGCGAACGGCGGACAACATCATCGGCGGTCAGCAGCACCTGGCCGACCCGCAGCGAGTAGCGGGCGAACGAGGCCACGTAGGCGTGGCCAAGCACGATCTGGCCGACGCTGGCGGCCGCCTGCTGGGTCGCCAGGTCACGTGGGCGGCGCCCCAGGCCCAGCGGCGCGAGCCCGGCCGCGATCGCGCCGGAGGACACCAGCACGACCTGCGATCCCGCGGCGCGCCGGGCGGCCACGGCGTCGACCAGGGCATCCAGCCTGGCCGGGTCGAGACCGCCCTCGGCCGTGGTCAGCGAGGACGACCCGACCTTGACCACCACCAGCCGGGCATCCGCCACGGCGGCGCGCGTCCGCGACACAGCCACCCCCATCATCGGGCTCCACAATGGACCGCACAGCCGGGTTCCCGCCGCCGGGACCGGGCGCCGTCAGGTGAGTTCGCCCACCCGCGCGGCTCACTCGTCGTCGAAGTCGTCCTCGTGCGGCGCGCGGCGGGCCACCTTGGCGGCCTTGCGCTCCGCGGCGCCGATCCGCTCGACCCGGTCCAGTCGCGGGTCGCTGCCCCGGTTGTGCATCATGACCGCCACCCCCGCCGGGGTCGACGGCTCCCAGTCGAACGTGACGCCGCCGATGGTCACCGGGCAACCCGGCACGGCGCCCGCCCCGGCCAGGGCCTCCTCGACGCCGAGGCGGGCCAACCGGTCGCCCAGGTAGCCGACGGCCTCGGAGTTGTTGAAATCGGTCTGCCGTACCCAGCGCTCCGGCCGCTCGCCGCGCACGAAGAAGCCGGTCTCGTCGTCCGGGTCCCGCTCGACGGTGAACCCGGCGTCGTCGACCGCGGTGGGCCGCAGCACGATGCGGGTCGCCTCGGGTTCCGGCCGGGACGCCCGGTCCTCCTCGATCACCTTGGCCAGCGCGAAGCCGAGCTCACGCAGCCCGGCCCTGGTGACCGTGGACACCTGGAACACCGGCAGCCCGCGCGCCTCGATGTCCGGCTTGACCAGGTCAGCCAGCTCGCGCGCCTCCGGGACGTCCATCTTGTTCAGCACCACCAGCCGCGGCCGGGCCGCGAGCTCGCCACCGAGCGACGGCGTGTAGCGGGCCAGTTCGGCCTCCAGCGCGTCGATGTCCGACAGCGGGTCCCGGCCGGGCTCGTAGGTGGCGCAGTCGATCACGTGGACCAGCACCGCGCAGCGTTCGATGTGCCGCAGGAAGTCCAGGCCGAGGCCCTTGCCCTCGCTGGCGCCGGGCACCAGGCCGGGCACGTCGGCGATCGTGTAAACCGACTCGCCCGCGGTGACCACGCCCAGGTTCGGCACGAGGGTGGTGAACGGGTAGTCGGCGATCTTCGGCTTGGCCGAGGAGAGCACCGAGATCAGCGACGACTTGCCCGCCGAGGGGAACCCGAGCAGCCCGGCGTCGGCCACCGACCGCAGCTCCAGCACCAGGTCGTGCGCCTCGCCCGGCTCGCCGAGCAGGGCGAACCCGGGGGCGCGACGGGCCTTGGAGGACAGCGCCGCGTTGCCGAGGCCGCCCCGGCCGCCGCGCGCGGCGACGAACCGGGTGCCGTGGCCGACCAGGTCGACGATGATCTCGCCCGCGGCGTCCAGGATGACGGTGCCGTCCGGGACCTTGAGTTCGAGGTCCTCGCCGTTGGCGCCGTCCCGGTTCGAACCCGCGCCCTGCTTGCCGCTCAGGGCGCTGGCGTGCGGGCGGAAGTGGAAGTCCAGCAGCGTGTGCACGTTGTTGTCCACCACCAGCACGACGTCGCCGCCGTTGCCGCCGTTGCCGCCGTCGGGGCCGCCCAGCGGCTTGTACTTCTCCCGGTGCACCGAGGCGCAGCCGTTGCCGCCCGCACCAGCGGCGGCATGGATGACGACTCGGTCGACGAAACGGGACACCAGAGCTTCCTCTCAAAACACGGAACGAGGGGCGGACCAGAGCGGCCCGCCCCTCGCCAGGGGTCTAGCGTCGTCCGCGGGCCGTCAGGCCTCGACTGGGACGATGTTGACGGTCTTGCGGCCGCGCTTGGTGCCGAACTGCACCGAACCGGCGGAGAGCGCGAAGAGGGTGTCGTCCTTGCCGCGGCCGACGTTCACACCGGGGTGGAACTTGGTGCCGCGCTGGCGGATCAAGATCTCACCGGACTTGACGACCTGGCCGCCGTAGCGCTTCACGCCGAGGTACTGGGCGTTGGAGTCGCGCCCGTTGCGGGAGCTGGACGCGCCTTTCTTGTGTGCCATGGCTGCTGCGGTCCTCTACTTGGTGATGCCGGTGACCTCGACGCGGGTCAGCTTCTGGCGGTGACCCTGTCGCTTGTGGTAGCCGGTCTTGTTCTTGAACTTGTGGATGCGGATCTTGGGGCCCTTGGTCTGCTCGACGACCTTGCCGGTCACCGCGACCTTCGCCAGCGCGTCCGCGTCGGTGGTGACGTCGGTGCCGTCGACGACGAGCACCGCGGCGAGGTTGAGCTCGGTGCCCGGCGCGCCCTCGAGCTTCTCGACCTCGACGACGTCGCCGACAGCCACCTTGTACTGCTTGCCGCCGGTCTTGACGATCGCGTACATCGGGACGGAAGTCTCCTGCTACTAGACGGTGGGGGTCCTACGCGCCCCTGTCCGCGACACCTAAGGTCGGACCGGGCTTCGCACGACACAGCCCACCGAACGGCGGGCCATGTGACAGGTTACGTGTCTGCGGGAAGACGGGTCAAACCGGGGTCGGGTAACCCCGGTTCGACCCGCCGGTCAGCTCTCGTTCACCTCGACCGGCGGTCCCGCCGGGCGGGAGGCGGCCCGGCGCGGCGTGCGCCGCTTGGGCACCTCGGGGGCGGCGACCGGTTCGGCGACCGCGACGGCCTTGGGCTCGGTCGCGGAGCGGACCTGGGCGGCCGACGCGGACACCGCGTGCGGGTCCACCTCGGCGCGGACCGGCTCCGGCGGGCTCCACTGCTCGGGCGTGGACACCGGTGTCGCGGCGCCCTGGGCCCGGCTCGACGAGCGGCGCCTGCGGCGGCTGGGGGCCGCCTCGGCGGGCGCGTCGGCGATCCGTTCCGACCCGGTGTGCCTGCCGTTGCGGGTGTGCTCCGCCGGGGCGTGCTCGGCCGCGAGGTCGACGCCTACCGACTCGACGTTGGCCTGGCCTGCCGCGACGTGGTCCACATCGGTCTGCTCGGGGGCCTCGGTGACCCCGCCGGGCTGCTCGATGGTGGCCTTCGCGATGTCGCGCACGGCGACCTTGGCGGCCTCGTCGCGGTCGGGCTGCGCCGGGGCCTGCTCACGGGCCTTGTCCTCGTTGTCACGGCGGTTGCGGTTGCGGCGACCACCGCCCTGCTGCTGCCCCTTGTCCTTCTCCGGGGCGGCGGGGGCGGGCTGGTGCTGGCCGTTGCCGTTGACCGGGGGGGCCTTCACCGCCAGGTCGGTGCTGACCACCACGCCGCGGCCCTTGCAGTGCTCGCAGGTGGTGCTGAACGCCTCCAGCAGTCCGGTGCCGACCCGCTTGCGGGTCATCTGGACCAGGCCGAGCGAGGTGACCTCGGCGACCTGGTGCCGGGTGCGGTCGCGGCCGAGGCACTCGGTGAGCCTGCGCAGCACCAGGTCCCGGTTGGACTCCAGCACCATGTCGATGAAGTCGATCACGATGATGCCGCCGACGTCGCGCAGCCGGAGCTGGCGGACGATCTCCTCGGCCGACTCCAGGTTGTTGCGGGTGACCGTCTCCTCGAGGTTGCCGCCGGACCCGGTGAACTTGCCGGTGTTGACGTCGATGACGGTCATCGCCTCGGTGCGGTCGATCACCAGGTAGCCGCCCGACGGCAGCCAGACCTTGCGGTCGAGCGCCTTGAGCAACTGCTCGTCGATGCGGTGCTCGGCGAACACGTCCTTGGTGCCGACGTGCTTGCGGACCCGGTCGAGCAGCTCGGGGGCGACGTGCCGGACGTAGGCGTCGATGACCTCCCACGCGATGTCGCCCTGCACGACCAGCGAGGTGAAGTCCTCGGTGAACAGGTCGCGGACGACCTTGACCAGCAGGTCGGGCTCCTCGTAGAGCAGCGACGGGGCGCCTGCCTTCTTGACGCCGTTGCCGCCCTCGGACTTGTCCTTGATCACCTGCCACTGGGCCTGCAGCCGGCGCACGTCGCGGGCGAGTTCGTCCTCGCTGATGCCCTCCGAGGCGGTGCGGATGATCACACCGGCGTCCTCGGGGACGATCCGCTTGAGCACGTCCTTGAGCCTGCGCCGCTCGTTCTCCGGCAGCTTGCGGGAGATGCCGGTCGCGCCACCGCCCGGCACGTAGACCAGGAAGCGGCCGGGCAGGCTGATCTGGGTGGTGAGCCGGGCGCCCTTGTGCCCGACCGGGTCCTTGGTGACCTGGACCAGCACACTGTCCCCGGTGGACAGCGCCTGCTCGATCTTGCGCGCCTTGCCCTCCAGGCCCGCAGCGTCCCAGTCGACCTCACCGGCGTAGAGCACCGCGTTGCGGCCGCGGCCGATGTCGACGAACGCCGCCTCCATGCTGGGCAGCACGTTCTGCACCCGGCCGAGGTAGACGTTGCCCACCAGCGAGCCGGTGCCGGACGAGGTGACGAAGTGCTCGACGAGGACGCCGTCCTCCAGCACGCCGATCTGGGTGCGGTCGCCGTGCTCGCGGACCACCATGGCCCGGTCGACGGCCTCGCGGCGGGCCAGGAACTCGGCCTCGGACAGGATCGGGGCGCGCCTGCGGCCCGCCTCCCGGCCGTCCCGGCGGCGCTGGCGCTTGGCCTCCAGCCGGGTGGAGCCGCGCACGCTGCGCACCTCGTCCCGGCTGGTCTCGGGCTTCTCGTCGCGGACCTCGCGGACGTGCACGACGGTGTTCGGCGGGTCGTCGCCAGCCTCGGCCTCGGGGTCGTCCCCGCCCTTGCGGCGGCGACGCCGGCGGCGGCGCCTGCTGGCGGCGTCCCCGGCCTCGGCGGCCGCGTCGTCCTCGGCCTCAGCCTCGGCGGGTTCCTCGGCCTCGGCCTTGGCGGGCTCGTCCTCGGGGTGCTCGGCGACATCGTCGCTGCCGCCCTTGCCCCGGCCTCGACCGCGGCGACCGCGGCGGCGACGGCGGCTGCTGCCGTTGTCGTCGTCATCGTCCGATTGCTCGGCGTCGACATCGGCCTCGGCCTGGGGTTCCGGCACGGGTTCTGGCTCCGGCTCCGGTTCGGCGACCGCGGGCGCGGGGCGCGCGGGAGCCGGTTCCGGTGGCAGGAACAGCGGCGACGCGGACGCGAACACCGGCGTGGGCGGCACTCTGCGCGCGGGGGCCTCGACGACCACCGGCTCCGGCTCGTCCGCCGGGACCTCGGCAGCCTCGACCTCGGGTTGCTCGTCGCCGAGCAGCGCGCGGGCCACCCGTTCGGCCAGTTCACGCGGCACGCTGGACTGCGCGCCGCGCACCGGCTCACCGAGGGTGTCCAGCGCCGCGACGACGTCCTTGCTGCTGACCTCCAGCAGCTTGGCCAGCGCGTGCACCCGCACCTTGGCGGGCAACTGCGCCAGCACCGCGTCGATGGGTGTGGTTTCGGCCCCGCCGGTGCTTCCGGCGGGGGTCGACTTATCCGACATGTAGCTCCTCCGCCCCCGGGCGCGTCGTCTGGACGCGGCCGCTCAGGGGCCCTAGTTGTCCTTTCCGCCGCGCTAGGCGGCGGGAATCCTCGCCTGACACCGGCGCGAAAGCGGTCGCGTGGACCGCGGCCCGCGCGCGGCAGGTCGTACGACCACGGTGAGGTGCTGCGACTCCCCGATGGACTACCCGAGGCCCGCCTGCCTGTCGAGGGCCAGCGGGTCGGACAGACCGCCATCGTCGTCAAGCCGTCCTTGGGCCAACCGAGTCGCCTTAGCGGGTACCGGCGGTTCCAGAGCGGCGACGACACGCAACGCGCTCAGTACGTCGTCGGGCCGAACGGCCGGTGTTGTCTGCCGGACGACCACACGCAGTATCCCACACGAACGCTCCGGGTAGGACATGTCGAGGCCCACACCGTTCGGCGCGTCGCCGATGGCGGGCACCTCGGCGCGGATCACCGCAGGTCGGGCGTCGATGACTCTCCTGCCGTCTTTGGTGAGCCGTTCCACCTCGACGTGCTCGGCGGCCAGCAGTTCGACCACCGCGGCGCGCAAGGCGTCCGGGTCGACACCGGGCAGCTCGATGTGCCAGTCGCTGGCCTCCATCCGCTCGGCCAGCCCGCCCGGACCCGCCTCGACCGCCTCCAGCACGTCCAGGCCGGGGGCGAGGGCGGCGTCGAGGACCTCGGCGAGCCGGACCGGGTCGAGCCGCTCGACCACCTGGACCTCGACGTACTCGGCCTCGCTGGCCACCCCGGTGGGGGCGGCGCCGATCCAGGAGATCTTCGGGTGCGGGTTGAACCCCTGCGAGTAGGCCATCGGCACGCCCGCCCGGCGCAGCGCCCGCTCGAAGGCGCGGGCCACGTCCCGGTGCGAGGTGAAGCGGAGCCTGCCCCGCTTGGCGTAGCGCAGCCGGATCTTCTGCACCGGTGCGGCCGAGGGGTTCGGCTGGTCCTGGCGGCTCAGGATTACTCCTTCTGGTGGTCCGGCGTTGCTCCGGTGGTGCGGGCGCCGGGATTGGTGGCACCGTACCGGGAGCGCCAATTCGGTCGGCGAGCTTGTTTCACACCCGCCGCCTGGCTAGCGTCCGCAGCGAGTGGACAGCCTGCGCCGAGGGAAACCAGCACTGGAGGTCGCCCGTGCCTCTGCTCCGCCTGACCAAGGCGGCAGCGGTCAGCGTCGCGATGGTCGCGACGGCGTTCGCCGTCCCCCACCTGGCTGATGGCGAGCCCCTCGACGACGCCGTGCCCGCCTGCCCGTCCGCGGGGTCCACGATGCCGTACCTGGTGCTGTTCGACCAGGGTGATTCCGCGGCGCAGGCGACGGCCGAGATCACCCTCGCCTGCGGGTCGATGGTGGTGTTCTACCCGGAGATCGGGGTCGGCGTCGCCACTTCGGCGGATCCGCGGTTCGCCGACCGGGTCGGCCGGGACCGGGCGTTCAGCACGGAGGCGGTGGAGTCGGCGGCCGGGCACCCGGTGCCGCAGGCGCGGCAGCTCACGACCGGCGGGCCGGCGGCCCAGGTGGACCGGTCCGGCGAGCAGTGGGACATGGACATGATCCGGGCGCCCGCGGCGCACGCGGTCACCGAGGGTAGTCGGGACGTCCTGGTCGGGGTCCTCGACTCGGGGATCGACGCGACCCATCCGGACCTGGTGCACGCGGTTGACCCGAGTCGGTCGGCGGGCTGCCTGTCCGGCAAGGCGGACCCGAGCCCGGCGGCGTGGGCGCCGACGACCTCCCCGCACGGTACGCACGTGGCGGGCATCATCGCGGCGGCCGACGACGGCAAGGGCACCACCGGCGTGGCCCCGGGGGTGCGGTTGGCCTCGGTCAAGGTGGTCGACGACGAGGGCACGGTGCGCCCGGAGTCGGTCGTGTGCGGTCTGATGTGGGCGGCGGCGAACGGCATGACGATCGCCAACCACAGCTACTACGTCGACCCGTGGCCGCTGACCTGCGACCGCGGCGAGGAGCACGTGGTCTACGAGGCGATCCGGCGGGCCACCGACTACGCCACCGGCAACGGCGTGTTGAACGTCGCCGCGGCCACGAACGAGAGCGTGGACCTCGCGTCGCCGAGTGGTCAGACCGCGGGTCCGGACGGGCAGTGGCGGACCCTCGACGGCGACTGCAAGGTCTTGCCCGGAGGGTTGCGGGGCGTGATCGCCGTGTCGGCCGTCCGCCCCGATCGGTTGAAGGCGAGCTACAGCGCCTACGGGCTCGGTGTGATCGATGTGGCGGCCCCGGGCGGTGAGCAGTCGATGGATCAGTGCGTGCTGTCGACGGTGCCGGGCGGATACGCGCGCGAATGCGGGACGTCGATGGCGGCCCCGCACGTGTCCGGGGTGGCCGCGTTGATCGCGTCGACCCACCCGGGGGCGTCCCCGCAGCAGTTGGCCAGGCTGTTGACGTCGGAGGCGGAGAGCGTGGCCTGCCCGACCGACTACGACCTCGACGGCACCGGCGGGCAGGACGCCTTCTGCTCCGGTTACGCCCCGTTCAACAGCTTCTACGGGCACGGCCTGGTCGACGCCCTGGCTGCGGTCACCCCGTAGGGGGTCCGCCAGGGAGACGGCGCAGCATCAGCGAGTCCGCGGTGTCGAACCCGGCCCGCCGGTAGAGCGGGATCGCGCGTTCGGACGGGCTGAGCACGACCCGCACGTGGCCCCGGGTGTCGGCGTGGTCGAGGGCGGCGGTGAGCAGGTCGGTGCCGACCCCGGAGCCCCGGTGTTCCGGGACGACGAACGCGTTGCCGATGTAGCCCCAGCGACTCGCCCGCTGCCCCGGTCGCGGCATGCGGACGAACTCGACCATGGTGATGAAGCCGATCGGCTCGTCGGTCTCCGCCAACCAGAACGTGCGCCGGAGCCGTTCCTCTTCCCACCACTGGGTGAACACGGTCAGGTGGTCGGGATCGTCGACGGGTTCGCCGCACGCCTCCTCGGTCCACACGCGACGCAGATGGGCGACCGACGCGATGTCCGCGTCGGTCGCCAACCGGATGGTCACCCGGACAACGCCGGGTTCCGCACCGGGGAACCCACGCCGACCGGGCTGATCGGCAGGAGCTTGCGGCCGGTGGGGCCGATCTCGATGTCGGTGCCCATGGCCGGGCAGACGCCGCAGTCGAAGCACGGGGTCCACCGGCAGTCGTCCTGCTCGCGCTCGTCGAGGGCGTCCTGCCAGTCGTCCCAGAGCCAGTCCTTGGCCAGGCCGGAGTCGAGGTGGTCCCAGGGCAGGACCTCGCCCTCGAACCGCTCGCGGGTGGTGAACCAGGCCATCGACACGCCCAGCGGCTCAAGCTCGGCCGTGGCGGCGGCGCTCCACCGGCCGAAGGAGAAGTGTTCGCTCCAGCCGTCGAACCGGCCGCCGTCGCGCCACACGGCCTCGATGACCCTCCCGACGCGACGGTCCCCCCGGGACAGCAGCCCCTCGATCAGGCTGGGTTTGCCGTCGTGGTAGCGCATCCCGATGTTGCGGCCGAGGCTGCGGTCGCGGTCGGAGTTGACCGCCTCGCGCAGCTTGCGCAGCCGGGAGTCCACGGTGTCCGGGTCGCACTGGGCGGCCCACTGGAACGGGGTGTGCGGCTTGGGCACGAACCCGCCGATCGAGATGGTGCAGCGGATGTCCTTGCGGCCGCTGGCGACCCGACCGGCCCGGATGACGTTCTTGGCCATCTCGGCGATCTGCAGCACGTCGTCGTCGGTCTCGGTCGGCAGGCCGCACATGAAGTACAGCTTGACCTGCCGCCAACCCTGCGCGTACGCGGCGCTCACCGTCTTGATCAGGTCGTCCTCGGAGACCATCTTGTTGATGACCTTGCGGATCCGCTCGCTGCCCCCCTCGGGGGCGAAGGTGAGCCCGGACCGGCGGCCGTTGCGGGACAGCTCGTTGGCCAGGTCGATGTTGAACGCGTCGACCCGGGTGGACGGCAGCGACAGGCCGGTGTTGGTGCCCTCGTAGCGGTCGGCGAGCTGCTTGGTGATCTCGCCGATCTCGGAGTGGTCGGCGCTGGACAGGCTGAGCAGCCCGACCTCCTCGAAACCGCTGGCCGCCAGGCCGGTCTGGATCATCGCGCCGATGCCCTCGATGGACCGCTCGCGCACCGGCCGGGTGATCATCCCGGCCTGGCAGAACCGGCAGCCGCGGGTGCAGCCGCGGAAGATCTCCACGCTCATCCGCTCGTGGACGCTCTCGGCCAGCGGCACCAGCGGCTTCTTCGGGTACGGCCAGGCGTCGAGGTCCATCGTGGTGCGCTTGGCGACCGTCTCCGGGACGCGTGGCCGGTTCGGGGTGATGGCCTCGAGGTGGCCGTCGGCGCGGTAGGCGACGTCGTAGAAGCGCGGGATGTAGATGCCACCGGTCTCGGCCATGCGGGTCAGCAGCTCGTCGCGGCCACCGGGGCGGCCGTCGGCCTTCCACTGGCGGACGATGTCGGTGACCTGCCCGACGGCCTCCTCGCCGTCGCCGAGCACGGCCGCGTCGACGAAGTCGGCGATCGGCTCCGGGTTGAACGCGGCGTGCCCGCCCGCCAGCACGACCGGGTGGTCCTCGGTGCGGTCGGCGGCGTGCAGCGGGATACCGGCGAGGTCCAGCGCGGTCAGCAGGTTCGTGTAGCCCAGCTCGGTGGAGAAGCTGACGCCGAGCACGTCGAAGGCGCCGAGGGGACGGTGGCCGTCCACGGTGAACTGCGGGACGCCGTGTTCCCGCATCAGCTTCTCCAGGTCCGGCCAGACCGCGTAGGTGCGCTCGGCCAGCACGTCCGGGATCTCGTTGAGCACCTCGTAGAGGATCATGACGCCCTGGTTGGGCAGTCCGACCTCGTAGGCGTCCGGGTACATCAGCGCCCACCGGACGGTGGTGCTGTCCCAGTCCTTGAGGGTGGCGTTCAACTCCCCGCCGACGTACTGGACCGGCTTGGACACCCTGGGCAGCAGGGGCTCGAGTTGGGGGAAAACAGACTCAACGCTCACAGCCAACCAGGGTAACCCCCTGCCGACGGGCCGGTCCCGGTCACCTCTCAGGCGAGCAGCAGCGTGCCGAGGCGTCGGGAGGCCACGACCACGCCGATGCCCGCCATCACGGCGAAGTAGCCGAGGTGGCCGAGGATCGACAGGTCGACGTACCCGGTGCAGAGCGCGCGCATGATCTCGATGCCGTGGTAGAGCGGGAAGCACTTCACCGCGAACTGGATGGCGGCCGGGTAGACCGTCACCGGGTAGAACGTGGTGGAGAACAGGAACATCGGGATCAACGCGAGCTGCACCAGGTCGAAGTCCTGCCACGACCGCATGAAGGTGGTGCAGGCCATGCCCAGCGCGCCGAAGGCGAACGCGACGAACACGGCCGCGGGTAAGGCGAGCAGGGCCCACCCCGAGGTCAGCAGGCCCATGCCGAGCATGACGGCGAGGAACCCGGCCGCGTAGAGGCCACCGCGGATCAGCGCCCAGGTGATCTCGCCGATCGCCACGTCGACCGGGCCGAGCGGGGTGGCCAGCATGGCGTCGTAGAGCTTGGCGTACTTGAACTTGAAGAAGATGTTGAAGGTGGAGTCGTAGACGGCGCCGTTCATCGCGGACGCGGCGAGCAGCGCGGGGGCGACGAAGGCGACGTAGCTGATCGGTTGACCGCCCGGCCCGGTGACCTCGCCGACCAGCCTGCCGAACCCGTAGCCGAGGCCGAACAGGAAGAACAGCGGCTCGAAGAACCCGGTCACGATCGAGAGCCACGCGGTGCGGTTGACCAGCGCGGACCGTTCGACGAGCACCTTCGCCCGGCCCGCGTAGAGGCCGGTGGGCAGCACCCGGAACAGCAGGCCGGTGCGCTCGGGTACCAGGGTCGCGGTCACCTAGACCTCCAATCTGCGGACGAAGGTGCGGATGGACAGCCGCACCCCGACGACCAGCAGGGCGCCGAGGAACAGCACGTGGCCGAGCACGGGGAGCAGTTCACCGGTGCCGAACGCGGCCGCCCGGGACAGCTCGGTGCCGTGCCAGAGCGGGGTGAGCCAGACCAGCGGCTGGACCCAGCCGGGTAACTGGTCGGCCGGGAAGAAGGTGCCCGCGAACACGGTCATCGGCATCACGATGAACCGGAAGATCACGTTGAACTGCTGGCCCTCGCTCTCGACGGTGGCCGAGTAGGCGACCACCGGGGTGGCGAAGGCCATCGCGGTGAGCAGCGCGGCCAGCAGGGACAGCACGACGCCCGCGCTGGTCACCGCGCCGAGAGCAGCCGCGATCAGCACGAACGCGACCGACGAGAAGATCAGCCGCAGGGCGATCCAGGTGAGCTGCCCGGCGACGACCTGGTGCGCGGTGATCGGGGTGGCCGTGATGCCCAGGTAGGTGCGCTGCCACTTGAACGAGGACAGGATCGGGTAGGTCGACTCCCCCGCCGCCGTCTGCACGGCGGAGGCCACCAGCAGCGCGGGCGCCAGGTACTGGACGTACGGCAGGCCGTCGGTCGCCGCGCTGGGCCGGACCTGCGAGCCGAAGCCGACGCCGAGGGCCAGCAGGTAGAGCACGGGCTGCAGGACACTGGAGACGACCGAGGAGCGCCAGTTGCGGCGGTACCAGGTCCAGAGCCCCTCGACCACCAGCCAGGCCGCTACCGGCGTGCTGGGGGCGTGCGCGACGGTGCCGGGCGGCCGGTGCGTGGTCGTCATCAGTCCACCAACGTCCGGCCGGTCAGGCGCAGGAAGACGTCCTCGAGGGTGCCGCGCCGGACCAGGCTGGTCACCGGGGTGAGGCCGCGCTGGTAGACGGCGGCCAGGGCGGCCTCGCCGTTGTCGGTGTAGAGCAGCAGCCGGTCGGGCAGGATCTCGACCCGCTCGGCCAGACCGTGCACGTCGACGTCCTTGTGCTCACCGGTGAACCGGAGTTCCAGGACCTCACGACTGCAGTAGCGGGCGATCAGCTCACCGGGGCTGCCCTCGGCGACGATCTTGCCGCCGTCCATCACCACCAGCCGGTCGCACAGTTGCTCGGCCTCGTCCATGTAGTGCGTGGTGACGATCAGGGTGACGCCCTGCTGGCGGAGCCGGAACAGCCGGTCCCAGAGCAGGTGGCGGGCCTGCGGGTCCAGCCCGGTGGTCGGCTCGTCGAGCAGCAGCAGCTCGGGGTCGTTGATCAGCGAGCGGGCGATGGTCAGCCGCCGCTTCATGCCGCCGGACAGCGGCTCCACCTGGTCGTCGGCCCGGTCGGTGAGCTGAGCGAACTCCAGCAGCTCCACCGCCTTGGCGCGGACGTGCGCGCGGGAGAGCCCGAAGTAGCGGCCGTAGACGTGCAGGTTCTGCCGGACGGTCAGCTCGAAGTCGAGGTTGTCCTGCTGCGGCACCACGCCGAGCCGGGCCCGGATGTCGGGGCCCTGGGTGCGCGGGTCCATGCCCAGCACCGTCAGCTCGCCGTCGGTGCGCGGGGACACACAGGACACCATGCGCATGGTGGACGACTTGCCCGCGCCGTTGGGCCCGAGGAAGCCGAAGGCCTCCCCCGGGCGCACGTCCAAGTCGATGCCGCGCACCGCGTCGAAGTCGCCGAACCGCTTGGTCAGGCCGCGGGCGCGCACGAGTTCCCCATTCACGCCGGGCACCATAACCGGGACCACCGACAATCCCGGCAGGGTTTTCCCGGGCCGCCCGGTCGTGCCGGGCGGCCCGGGTCAGCTCACAGCTCGGGGAACCAGATCTTGATCTCGCGCTCGGCCGACTCCGGCGAGTCCGACCCGTGCACCAGGTTGAACTGCACCTCCAGGCCGAAGTCGCCGCGGATGGTGCCGGGGGTGGCCTTCTCGACCGGGTCGGTGCCGCCCGCGAGTTGGCGGAAGGCCGAGATCGCGCGGGTGCCCTCGACGACCAGGGCGACGACCGGGCCGCCGGTGATGAAGTCGAGCAGGTCGTTGAAGAAGCCCTTGCCCGCGTGCTCGGCGTAGTGCTGCTCGGCCACCGAACGCTCGACGGTCCGCAGTTCCAGCGCGGCCAGGCTCAGGCCCTTGCGCTCGATGCGGGAGATGACCTCGCCCACCAACCCGCGGCTGACGCCATCGGGCTTGACCAGGACCAGGGTGCGCTCACTCACGGCTCTCGGTACTCCATTCCGTTTTCCACGGGGGATCTGCGCGTGTTGACCACACGAGCGTGTGAGCAGGGTAACCCGGTGCGGTGGCAGCGTTTGCCCGGCTCCCGCGTACGTGCCCACGGTGGCCACATGCCCAGGTCCGCCGTAGTCGTGCAGTTGACGCTCGCTGCCGCGCTCAGCACCTCTGTCGTGCTCGGTACCTCTGTCGAGGCGGCCGCCGAAGCCGCGCTGTCGTACTCCTACGAGTACCCGTTGGCTCTTGAGACTGCGCAGACCCCAGAGTCGTTGACCACTTCCGTCGCCACCGACTTCCGCAGGTTCTTCCCGTTCGACTCGGACTGCCCCCGTTTGCCTCCTATAGGCGGCCGTTGTGACCTCTATGTGTTGCCGGGCATCCCGGTGCCGTCTAATCCAGTGCAGGTCATTGATCGCACCTCGAACTCGTGGACCTTTCAGTCTCTTCCCGGTCACACGGAAGGCGCCGGGAGGACCATCGTGTTCTCTTTCGAACCCAGCCCCACCGGCCTGGAGCTGCACACACGCGCCAACGGCCCCTACACGCTGACCGCCGCCGCGACGATCTACTCGGGTGGCGCCTACTTCTTCTGGCACGTGTTCGCCGACAAGGTGTCCCAAGCGTTCTGAGCGACCGGTCCGTTACGCGGCGTGTCGAAAATTGGGGACCGAACAGGGGAACCTTTCCGGCCGGTGATCGTCGTAGGGGTTGCGACGTAGACCCGGTTTCGCGCGGGAAGGGGAGTCCATGGTCGGCGATCCGAATGCCGAGCTGTCGGCGGTCGAGTCGATGGTTGCGGACTGGGGAAACCGTGGTCAGCAGCGGTTGGCCCAGGTCAAGGAGTTCACCGACCGGGTCGCCGGGTTGACCGCGACAGCCCGGTCCAGCGACGGCAAGGTCACCGTGTCGGTCGACTCGAGGGGGCTACCGACCCACATCAGCGTCGAGGGAGATCCCGAGCTGACCGGCTCCATCATGGCCGCGTTGCAATCGGCGCAATCTCGACTGCCGCAGTTGATGACCGAGGTGGCGCAGCAGGCCGGGATGGCCGGTGACAGCGTGGTCGGGCACCTGTTGGAGCAGGCAGAGTCCTCGTTCCCGCAACCGCCCGCAAGCGACCCCGCGCCGACGAGCCCGGAGCCGCACGCGGACGACGACTACTTCGACAACTCGGGTTTCTACCGGGGCAGGAACTGAACCGATGGGCGAGCAGGTAGAGGTCACCGGGCAGGAGTTGACCGCGCACGCCGGGCACCTCGGTGACATCGAGCAGCGGTTGTCGACAGCGTTGTCCGCCGCGCGGCAGGTCAGCATGGACAACGACGCGTACGGCATCTTGGGGCGGCCGTTCGCGTGGCTGCTGGATCCGTTCGAGAGCCTGGGCACCGACATGATCTCGGCGGGTACGGACACGATCGCATCCGACGTGGACAACCTGAAGCGGTCGGCGGCGGGCTACTCGACCACTGAGGACACCAACACCGCGATGTACACCGGCGGTGCTCAGTGAGCAATCCTCTTGTCGCCGCCCCGCAAGACTCCACAACGGCCTATTCGGGGATCCCACTCGCCGAAGACGCGGTCTCCGCTTACCAGGGCCTGTCCTCCGGCGACTGGGTCGAGGGCGGCATGGGTGCCCTCGCCACCGGCATGGACATCGCCGACACCGTCGCCAACCCGTTCGGCGCGTTGTTCGGGGCTGGCGCGGGCTGGTTGATGGAGCACTTCGAACCGTTGCGGCAAGCGCTGGACTGGCTGGCGGGCAAACCAGACGTCATCGCCTCTTACGCGCAAACCTGGGACAACATCTCGCAAGAGCTGGCCTCGGTGCAGAAAGACCACGCGGACATGGTCTCGCGGGACCTACCGGGCTGGT
This sequence comes from Actinokineospora inagensis DSM 44258, assembly GCF_000482865.1. GTDB lineage: Bacteria > Actinomycetota > Actinomycetes > Mycobacteriales > Pseudonocardiaceae > Actinokineospora > Actinokineospora inagensis. The sequence goes on from NZ_AXWW01000029.1 coordinate 83,243, forward strand.
CGGGCACGGCGGCGCAGAACTACCGGGCGTCGGCGGCGGAAGTCTCCGACGCGTTGTCCTCGGCGTCGTCGGTCGCGGGTGGGCTGTCCATGGGCACGTCGATCATGGGCGCGCTGGTGGCGGCGGTGCGCTCGACCGTGCGGGACCTGATCGCACGGCTGGTCGGCGACGCGATCGAGTGGCTGTTGGAGGAGGCGTGCACCCTCGGCCTGGCCACCCCGGTCGTCGTCGCGCAGGTCACCACGGCGGTGTCCAACGCGATGACCAAGGTGTCCCGGTTGCTGTCGAAGGTCACCGACGCGATCGGCAAGGTCACGCCGCTGCTGGCCAAACTCAAGGGCCTGTTCGGCAAGATCGCGGAGAAGTTCAAGGGGCTGCGGCACTCCGGCGCCGACCACGCGCCGGTCCCGCACGACGTGCCCAAGGTGCACGCGGACGCGCCGAACGTGCACGGCGGCGGGATGGACACAAAGGCGGGTGACCCGCGCACGGCGTCCTCGTCTGCGGACCGGCCGTTCTGCAAGGACGACCCGATCGACGTGACGACCGGTGAGGTCGTGCTGTCGCAGACCGACCTGGAGTTGCCGGGCATCTTGCCGTTGACCATCGCACGCCACCACCAGTCGAACTACCGCGCGGGTGGGTTGTTCGGGCCGTCGTGGTCGTCGACGCTGGACCAGCGCGTTGAGCTGACTGGGGACGCGGTGTGGCTGGCGACGGCGTCGGGCAGGCTCTTGCGGTTCCCGGTACCCGTGGCCGATGAGGCCGTCGCGCCGGAACACGGTCCGCGGTTGTTGTTACGGCGCACGGCTAGCGGCTACGAGGTCACCGACCCCACGGGGCCGACATTGCGGTTCGCGCCTCTTGGGCCGGAGTGGGCCGCGGGCGGCGTGCAACCTTTGGCGTCGATCACGCACCGGTCGGGCGCGCAGATCACGTTGTCTTACAACGACTCTGGCATGCCAACGGAACTACAGCACTCTGGTGGTTACCGGGTGCTGGTGGATACCGCGGATGGGGTCGTTACCCGGCTCAGTGTGACCACGCCTGCCGGAACTGTGCCGGTGATGCGGTACACCTACGACGAGGGGCACTTGTCGGAGGCGGTCAACTCGTCCGGGCAGGCTTTGCGGTTCACCCATGCCGAGGACGGCAAGCTCACCTCGTGGATTGACCGTAACGGCCAGTGGTACCGCTACCTGTACGACGCGCAAGGCCGCGCCACCAACACAATCGGGTCGGGCGGAGCTCTTAACGGCACGTTCCGGTACGAGCATCGGGTCACCACACACACGGACACGATCGGCAACACCACGCGCTACGAGATGAACCACCTCGGGCAGGTTGTGCGGGAGGTCAACCCTCTTGGCGCGGTTACGTTGCGGGAGTGGGACGAGCGCGATCAGCTTCTCGCCCTGACTGACCCGTTAGGACATACGACTCGGTACACCTACGACGGTTCAGGCAATGTCACCTCGGTGGTTCGACCGGACGGTAGCGTTGTCTCCTCGCAGTACAACGAGTTCGGACTGCCAACCGTTGTCGTTGACCGTGACGGCACTCGGTGGGTACGCGAGTACGACGAGCACGGTGGCCTTGTCGCGGAGACGGACCCGATCGGCGCCACGACGCGGTTCGAGCGGGGTCCCGGTGGGGCGATCCGGTCAATCACCGACCAACTCGGTGCGGTGACCAGGTTCGAGACCGACGCGGCCGGGCTGGTCCTCGCGACCACAGACCCGCTCGGTGCTGTTACCCGCCACCGTCGCGACGCGTTCGGCCGGGTTGTCGAGACGGTTGACCCGTTGGGCGCGACGACCCGATGGGGCTGGACGGTCGAGGGTAAGCCGTTGTTCCGGACCGACCCGGACGGCGCCACCGTGCGCTGGCGCTACGACTCCGAAGGCAACCAGGTCAACTACACCGACGCGCTGGGGAACGTCAGCGCTACCGAGATCGGCCACTTCGACACGCCCATCACCAAGATCAGCGCCGATGGCAGTCGCACCACTTACGCGTACGACACCGAGTTGCGGCTCATCGGCGTCACCAACCCGCAGGGCCTCACCTGGCACTATGACTACGACGGCGCGGGCAATGTCGTGCGGGAAACCGACTTCAACGGCCGCACGCTCTCTTACGCCTACGACGCGGCCAACCAGCTCACCGCCCGCACCAACGGCGTCGGGCAGACCGTGTCGTTCGAGTACGACGTCACCGGGCAGGTCACGGCCAAACACACCCCGGATGGCACCACGACGTTCGAGCGTGATGCCAAGGGACGCGTAGTGCGCGCGGTGACACCAGATGGCTCGTTGGTGTTCACGCGTGACGCGACCGGTCGGGTGGTGGCCGAGGACATCGACGGCCGAGTGGTCACCTCCACCTTCAACGCCGTGGGCAGGCGCTCGTCCCGACGCACCCCCTCCGGCGTGCTGTCCTCCTGGGAGTTCGACGCCGCCGGGTCGCCGACCACGTTGACCGGCGCTGGTTCGACCGCTTCGAGCATGGTGTTCCGCCACAACGCGGTGGGTCGGGAGGTGGCCAGGGAGATCGGCGCGGTCACGATCACCCGGCAGTGGGACCTCAACCGCCGCCTCGTCGGCCAGCAGGTCACCGCGCCCGGCGGCGCCTTCCACCGCGGGCTGCGCTATCGGCCCGACGGACACCTCATCGGGATGCTGGACAACGGTCGGGACCACCGGCTCGACGTGGACCCGACCGGCCGGGTGACCGGTGTGTTCGGGCCGGACAGCGCCGAGCACTACCGGTACGACCAGACGGGCAACATCACTGACTCGTCGTTCGACGGTGCCCACGAGTACACCGGCACGCTTCTCCACGGCACTGCCCGCAACCGGTATACCTACGACGCACAGGGCCGGGTAGTCGCACGTGACCACCGCACGTTGTCGGGTAAGAGGCTTGCCTGGCGCTACACCTGGGACGCCGAGGACAGGCTCACGGCGGTAACCACCCCCGACAACAGCACTTGGCGCTACCGCTACGACGCACTCGGCAGGCGTACCGCGAAGGAGCGCCTGGTCGCCGGGACCGTCGTCGAGCAGGTGGCGTTCACGTGGGACGGCACGCGGCTCGTCGAGCAGACAACCGGCACGACCACCACGAGCTGGGAGTACGACCCGAACGGCTACACCCCGGTCAGCCAGCTCACGCAATCCGATGTCGACACCCGCTTCTATGCGATCGTGTCCGATCATGTGGGCACTCCCACGGAGTTGGTCGCTCCCGATGGCACCGTGGCCTGGCGCGCGCGGGCGACGCTGTGGGGTCGTACGGCTGCCAGCTCCGCCGCGTGCTTACTCCGGTTCCCCGGCCAGTACTTCGACGCCGAGACGGGTTGGCACTACAACCTGCACCGCTACTACGACCCCGAGACCGGTCGTTACGCGAGTCAGGACCCGCTCGGTCTCGCCCCGGCGCCCAACCCGAACTCTTACGTCCCCAACCCCACCCGCCAGATCGACCCGCTTGGTCTCATCTGCGGCGAGCAGGCCAAGCAACAGGCGCTCCGCGACGCAGGTGTCCCCGAGGGCGCTGAACCACTGGACGCTTACACCGTCCCGTCGACCACACCGAGCGGCAGGCAGATCCTGGACGAGAACTACCAGCCCGTCCGCTTCCCCGAAGAGGTCTACGAGAACGCCAACGGCGATCTCATCGTGTTCCAGGACCACTACACGGGCCACGACTTCGGTGACCCGAACGGCGTCGGCAACCAGCCGCCGCACGTCCACGTCCGCCCCTACGACGACCCCCGCGGCGGACAGATCCCCGGCGCGCAGGAGCATTACTACTATGACCCCTCATTGGGCCGACCGAGTTACTCCGGGCCGGAGTACTGACCTCCGGTCGCTCTACCGCGTCGTACCGGACCTGGTGGGGGTCGTCGTCCACCAGGTCCGGCTGTCCCGCTTCGGCCCCGCCTTGAGCCTGCGGTTGGACCTGCCCCGGTTCCCCGACAACCCCCCGCCGGAGTGGTCGGACTTGGAGCACCTCCAGTGCCACCTGTTGTTCAACAGCGTGGCTCAGGTAGGGCTAACGGGCTCGGTACTGCCATCTACCGTCGCCATCAACATCACCGACGGGTCCGCGGACCGGGTAGCCGTATCAGCAACCGGTGATCTCACCTTGTCGTTCACCGCCGACGCCCACATCCACCTCGGTCGCATCGGCGCGTACCGCGACGGAAGTACCGAACACCGCTACCTGGGCAAGTTGGAACGCCGGTTCACCACCGTGCCCGGCCCGGAGCTGGAGTCGTTCCATGACCGCTTCTGACCTCACCGGCCTCGGTCTGGTCACTCTCCACTGGGACGACAGGGGAAACGAGCTGACAGCCGCGTTCGAGGGACCTATCCGGGCGCCCTACAGCGCTGATTCCCCCGAACACACTCACATCCGGTTGCGTCTGTCCCTCACCGGTATAACCGCTCTGTCCATCACGTCCTGGGCTGTTGGCCTCAACGCGGACGTGACCATCGCGGAGCAAGACGGTCAGGTGGTTGCTCGTTTCACCGGCCCCGGTACCGCCGTCGAGTGCACCGCCCAGTCCGCGGACGTAGTAGTAGGGCAGACGTTCCGGCCGGTTCCCTAGTCACCGACTCGGGTTGCCGTGTAGGTAACTGGCGCGAACGTCTCCGGAATCACCACCAGGTGATCGCCGCTGGGCACGACCGGCCAGTCGTTGGTCGCCGAGGTGATGGTCACGACCGCCCCGTTCGCGGTGTGATCGACCAGGTACCCCTTCCACAGTTCGTTGCGCGGGTACGTCGGCGGCCAGGTCGGGAACACGATCAACGGCGCGACGGTCACCGGACTGGACGGCTGCGTCCCCTTGAGCACCCACCCGCGCGAACGGTCCGGCGTCGTGATGAGGTACGCGCCCGAGCGGTCGGCGTCGAGCCGCCACCGGGTCGCCTGCGCCGGGGCACCCAGACCGACCACGCCACCGCGATCCACGAGTGCCTGACCGTTCTGCGTTGTCACCACGTAGACGCCGTTGACGTGGTTGACCGGCCTACCCGCCACCGCGGGTGTCGCACCGACCACCGCACCCGCCACCAACGCCATCGTCGCCGCCAATGCCGCTACTACTCGCACCACGAACCTCCAGGTCGGGGCGCCGCCCCCACGGCGGCGCTCGGACCCGAGACTTCCCCAGTCGATCCGGCGAACGCGCCCTTTGCCCGACGAACCATCCGATCGAGTGCCCGCCCGAGATTCACCCCCGTGGTCACCCCCACGGCGGCTTTCCGCTCCCGTTCACCCGGTGCCACCGTTGAGCCCTCACTCAGAGGGGGTACAACCCATGATTCCCTTCAAGCGCACCGCCGCCGCGGTCGCGAGCACAGTCGCCTTGATGTGTGTGGCCGCGCCCACGGCGTCCGCAGGCAACGCCACCCTCGGCTCTGGTTGCCGCAACGGTTGGTTCACCTTCACCCTCAGCGCGACGGGCAACATCCCGGCGGGTAGTACGTGGACCTCCAGCTACACCGCCGCGTCACCGTTCCCCACCCTCTACAACCTCACCAGTTCCTCGAGCGCCATCACGGTGACCAACACCGGCAGGTCGACGGCTTCCCTGGTGAGCACCGCTGTCATCCCGGCGGGCACCACGGTGTACCTGCAGCCCTACGAGTACCCGCTGACCAGCAAGAGCGCCCTCACGCTGTACATCTCCGGCTACGGCGGCTCCACCAGCGCCTACTTCCCGAGCTACGACGGCGAAGTCGACACCACCTGCTGACCCGGTGGGCCCCGGTTAAGACCGAGGCCCACCACATGTCAGCGGCTGGGCTGCAGGATCTTGGACCAGAGCGAGGTGCCCTTGCCGTCACGCAGGTTGACGGTAAGAGCGCCGCTGCGACCGTCCACCTCGACCTCGCCGAAGTGCTGGTAGCCACCCATCGGCGAAGTGTTCGCGGCGGGCGGGGCGTGCACGAACACGGCCTCCGGACCGAAAGTGGAGTCGAGCGCGTTCGGCCCGAACGCACCCGCGTGCAGCGGGCCGGACACGAACTCCCAGAACGGGTCGAAGTCGCCGACTGCCGCGCGCTCGGGCGAGTAGTGGTGCGCCGCCGTGTAGTGCACGTCCGCGGTCAGCCACACAACGTTGCGAACGTTGCGGCGAGCCAGCGAACGCAACACCCAAGCCAGCTCCGACTCCCGGCCCGCAGGCGCGCCGGGCAGATTGTTGGCGACCCCCTCGATCCCACCGCCGTCCGGCACGACCAGACCGAGCGGGAGGTCGTTGGCGACGATCTTCCAGGTCGCGCGGCTGCGGGCCAGGCCGTCCACGAGCCAGCGGGCCTGCTTGTCGCCGAGGATGTGGCCCGGCTTGGTCTGGTCGGCGGTGTTCGCGTCCTTGTAGGTGCGCATGTCGAGCAAGAACACCTCGACGTGCTTGCCGTAGCTGAAGCTCCGGTAGACGCGGCCGTCCTCGGCGATGCGCTTGTCGATCGGCTGCCACTCGTGGAACGCCTGCGACGCGCGCGCGGCCAGCACGTCGACCCGCTTCTCGGTGTACTGCGGCAGGTCGAGGATCTCGCCCGGGTACCAGTTGTTGAGGACCTCGTGGTCGTCCCACTGGACGTAGCTCGGTACCTGCGCGGCGAACGCCTTGACGTTCTCGTCGAGCAGGTTGTATGCGAATTGTCCTCGGTACTCGGTGAGGCTTTCCGCGACCTTCGACTTGGCCGGGGTCACGATGTTGCGCCACACCCGACCGTCCGGCAGCGTCACCGACTCCTGCATCGGCCCGTCCGAGTACACCGTGTCACCACTGTGGATGAAGAAGTCCGGCCTGCGCGCCAGCATCGCGGAGTACGCGGTCATCCCGCCGATGTCCGGGTTGATGCCCCACCCCTGCCCGGCAACGTCACCCGACCACGTAAACCGCACACCGGCACGCCCAACCGGCGCGGTCCGGAACGACCCCACCAACGGCGCGCTGGCGTTGCGCCCGTCGAGGTCTTCCGCCCGTACGCGGTAGTGCACCTCGGTACCCGCAGGAAGCCCGGTAAGCCTAAGATGCCCGGTGCCATCCGTGTCCGGCGTCAACACCGGCCCACACAACTGGCGCGCGTTCCGGAACGACGGGTCCCGCGACACCTCCACCAACATCCGCGACGCCCGGTCCGCCCGCGTCCACACGATCGCACCGTCCGTGGTCACGTCCCCGGTCTGCACACCGTGCGTGAGCACCGGCCGGGCCTTGGGGGTGGCGTACGCCACCCCGGGCAGCACCAGCCCGGCCGCCACCGCGCCCGCACCGATGCCCCCGGCCCGCAACAGGTTCCTACGATTCAGTTCGGTCATGGGCGGTTTGTAATCCGTGGTCACCACGGGTGGACCAACCCGAGTTGACCAGCGGATGACGCTTGCGGGCGCGCCGGTACCGGCGCGCCCGGGTTCAGCGTCAGCCGAGGTCGAGGCAGATCTGCGGGCGGAACAGGCCGTCGGGCGTGCACCGGAGTTTCAGGATGCTGTTGGCGCCCTGCGGGTTGAACGGGTTGTACAAGCCGGGGGCCGGTGCGATCCACCCGCAGAACCCGCCGCCGCTGAGGTCGACCGCCTGCCCGTTCGACGTGGGCGTCGCGGTGCCGTTCGCCTGGAAACCGCCGGACTGGAAAGCGTTCGCGACCGAGAACGCGGTGCCGCGCAGGTCGATGTTGCCGACGCCCTGGGAACCGCAGCCCATGGCCACCGCGTAAGGCATGCTCGTCACCGACTGGCCGCCGTGGTTGAGCGTGCCGGTGGACTTGGCGAAGGTCAGGTCGTTGATGTCCACGGTGAGGGTCTGCGGGTCGACCCGCAGCTTGGTGAACGAGGTCCGCACATTCGTCCCCGGCGACGCCCCACCCGCCGTGTACTGGGAGAAGTTCGCCCCTGCACCGACGTTGGTCAGATCCAGGTATTCGCGCGGCTTCCCCGCCATGTCGTAGCAGTACACGCCGAGCAGCGAGTGGTTCGTGGCGAGCGTGTACTCCCCATCTGGCACACCGGGCAGGAAGGAGTGCAGGGCCGCACAGGAGTCCAGCAACCCGGCGGAGGTCGACGCACTCGCTGCAGGCACACCGACAACGGCGGTCGCGGCAACGGCGGAACAGGCGAGGAGAATTCGAGAAAGGGATCTCACAGCCGACTCGCAATCACATTCGGAATGGATTGGGCCTGCTGGACGCTAGCAGCGGGTGAACGACTCACCCATAACCCGGCCAGGTGTACCCGATACCCGGTCGAGTGCATTTCGGTTGATTGGTTGGGCCAAAAGGGTTGACGTCGTCCCACAACCGTGAAATTCACCCCCGGACGACGGCGAGGACCACGTCGGCCACGCCGAAGATCCCGACGACCAGCCCCAACTTGACCAACTCGAGATCCAGCCGTCGAACCACTTCGCCCGCGCCCCCGCGCCCCGACCTGGCCCCCAGGATGGAGCCCACCGGCCCGCCCAGCACCCGTTCGTAGAGGACCGGGTCCCCGATGGCCGGGCGCACCCGACCGCCGTTGTCAAGCAGGAAGGTCACCTGCGGCTCAATTGCCACTGAGCGCAGGCGTCCCCACGGAATCGAGTAGCGGGTGAACCAGTTGACCACCGTGATGCCGTCCTCGCCCACCACCACCCGGGTCTTGACCACCAGCCACATACCCCAGGCGATGACGATCATCAGGCCGGTGAACTGAGCACGACTCCAGGTCGTTTCGTTCGGCACTTGTTCGGTGTAGGACCACCCCACCGTCGCCAGCACCAAGACGACGAGGACCGACCCGAACACATGCTGCGCCCGATGGCGGATCACTCGCACCACAGCAGGACCTCCCCATCAGACCAACTCAAGCTCAACAGCCGAAGAATTGAACGAGAAGCTCACCAGCCCGAATCCCGACTGGATGTTCCGGATCACACCAGCGATGCCGCAAAGTCACCCTGCGGCCACTTTCGAAGTGGACAACAAGATACTGCCTGCCCAGCACCGCCCCCACCGGGATACCTCGATCGGCGGTCCACCGCCAAGCCTTGACGCCCTCGGCTCGGATGGACCACGGCCGCAAGTTCTCCCAGAACTCCAGCCGCCCACCGGAAATCCGCACCGGGCCGAGGTCCGCCACCACACTCACCGACCCCGCCACCATCCCCAGGCTCGCGAGAGCGAGGACCAACGAGAGAACGCTCGCCACGTCACCGCGCCCACCCCAGTTGCTGAACCCAACAGCGGCGAAAAAGAGCCACATAAGAGCGAAAAAGCACCACACCACGGACAATAACCGCGCTCGCGGAAGCACTACCATGACACCTCCTCAACTCAACCGTAGATACCCGACCGCTCGACGGCAACGAATATCATAATCGCCGGAATCGGCCTCAGCCACAAGACCCGCCGCCCGTCCACCAGCCGCAACGCCACCTCATCCGTCGTCTCCACGATCGACACCGCCTGGTACGGAATCCAGTATCGGAAATAGAAGTTGGTCACTTCCGGTCCAGCGGTCGTGACCACCATGACTCCTTGCCGCCCCGCTGCTAGTCAATCACAGATCACGCTCGTGCAGCAGTGACCGCACCCCCAACTCCCTGCGCATAATGTTGCTCTCCAGCGCGTCAACAATGACCGCCGCGCCAATCCACGTCGCACCCACGGAATGGATAATCCGCTGCACACCGGAAGCTTGCCCGCCGGTATCAATCCAGTCGTCGACCAACAGGACTCGGTCTCTGGAACCAACCAACCTTTGAGGAAATCCCAGCACGAGTTGCCGGTCCCGATAATCAGGCGGTGTCACCTGACGCACCCACGCCTCGTTGTCCGTGAGTTGCGGGCGGTCTTTCCGAACCTCCACAAACCCGACCCCCAAGGTCAAAGCAACCAGCGGCCCCAGCAGCACCCCTCGGGACTCAACCCCCACCACCACCGACGGCGCGGCGTCGCTGAACAACCCCGCCAAAGCACTGCCAAGCTGGGCGAGCAACGCCGGACTACGCCACCACCCGGCGATGTCGGCGAACTGCTCATCCCCATTGCCCCGCCAGGAGAACTCGCGCCTCAAGGCATCCTGGACTGAACTGCGCTTCCCCTTCACTCCGTGAGGTCCCTCTTTTCGAATCCGCACCGCCACGAGGCGTACACGTGGCTACTCACTCATCCGCGCGACGGCGGCCTGCAGACGGCGTACACGCCAAGGTATCCGGAAGTAGAACGCCTGGGAGTGGAGCGGGAGAGGGTCACCAGACCCACGCACGACAACCGGCATCCGCGAGGGCAACACACTGCCCGGATTACCCACCACATCGATCCGGACGACCTCGCCCCACACGGCGAGTTCACCCCGACCGAACAGCGGCGTTTCGCGAATCCCGTCCTCGCCCACGCGAACCCCTGCCCTCAGCGCCGCGACCAAACCCACGACCCCGATAACAGTCACCACGCAACCGATGACTACCGCACCGACATCGTCATGGCCGAAAACGACCATCACAATCCCAAGTAAGGTGCAAGTACCCGCAGCGAACACGGCGACCCATGTCCAGGGCGACCGAAGTGCCCCGGGTAGCCGCTCCAGACCGACAGCAGGATGTTGCTCAGTCATGATCAGGACGCTCCTTGATGGGCACTCCGGCCGAAGAACTGCACCAGGAGTTCGTCCGCTCGAATCCCGGAAGGCCGGCCAGAGAAGTACCAGCGGTGTCGAAGAGTCACCCTTCGACCATTAGCCAGGTCGATGACCAGGTGCTTCGCACCTGCCGCGGCACCGAGCGGTATACCCCGATCACCGACCCATCGCCAAGCTTTGACGTCGCTGGCCCGGATGGACCACCGCCGCAGCTTCTCCCAGAACTCCAGCCGTCCACCGGAGATCCCCACCGGGCCGAGATCGAGAATCCTGCTCACCGATAAGACAACTAATCCCAGGCACCAAAACACCAGAAGCAACGCCAACAGGCTACCGACATCATCACGGAAGCCCCACTGGAAGAACTCGACGACGGCGAGCACCAGCCGCCCGAAGACCACGAAACACCAGAACGCACTCAACAGGAGCGGACGGGAAAAGATTACCATTTCGTCTCCGCAAGAGGCTATTTTAAGTGCAAGTACGCCAACGATTCGAGCACAACGAGCGTCGAGACCGCCGGAATCGACACTTCAACATTCCCACCATCCTCTTTAGCCTTCTCCATCGCGGCCGAGATTTGTTCCCTCATCGCCCGCTGCGCCGGATTTCCCCGCATCCGCCCCACCAGTGACCAACTCCCCGCCGCCACCTTCAACCGTCGACCGTCCACCAGTCGCACCACCACCTCGTCGGTTGACTCGATCGACGACACGGCCTTGAACAGAATCCAATGGCGGAAGAAGTAGTTGGTCACCTCCAACCCTGCCGTCGTCACCACTACCTTCGGATTCAGCGCGGCCAGGATCATCGGCCGGCCGAATACCCACACCACCAACATCCTCTGCGCCACAGGCATCCGGGTCACCAGCGGGTTCGGCGTGAAAATGAGCCACAGTACACCGAAAACCAGGACAGAAACGGCAATCCACCCGAATATGAACTCGTTCTACCGTCGAACCACCGCCAACTGTTCGCCGTGTCGCACGGAATCCACCTCCAACCGGAGCCGATCGCACTCGGCTGAGCGATCGCGCCACGTATCAAACGCGCCGCGAATGGGTGGACGTCAACGAGCGTGCGTGGTTACCGCCGATTCAACCGGCCGTGGCCCGACGTGGTGATCAACCCAAGTCGGGCCACGACTGGCTTAACTCGCTCAGAACGGGTGTCGGTAAGACCCTCGCATGTCACGAATGTCTTTCGCTCGTTTGGCATTCTCCTCGCTGAGCACGACCAGACGAGCTTCGCCCGCACCCCACAGGCTGGGCGCCAGTATCACTTCGTCGCTGTTGCGCACGCGGGCGATCCGGTCCGAGTTCGCGGTATCGACCATCCGCGACAGCACATCGGCGTCCAATGGAGCACCCCAGTGCCAGCCATCGCACTCGTCCACGGCGACCTCGGCTCCGGCGCGAACCCAGTCGGCCACTTCGTCGGGTTCGAGCCAGCTGCTGACTTCCGCCCAGACAACCCCGCCCGGACCGATCAGTTCCGCACCCTGTGCCCGATAGCCGGGTTTGGTCACGTTGCACTCCTCCTCACGGCTCACCAATAGTAGTGTTTTGTGCCAATGCGTCCGTTTTCCTACCACGTTTGGCGGCCTGTGTATCACGATAATAGTCGCAGTGGACATGGTTGCCCGCCTTGCACGTGCCACGGTAGCGAGCCTGCGACCCACCACGTCGTGCCGCCCTCTTCGCCGCCTTTTTCGCCACTGTCTTGCTGGGATAAGTCTGCCCAGAGTTGCCCGCCACCGGCTTGTAGGTCGATATCGGCGCGGCGTGCATGGCATCCCAAGCCTGGACTGAGATGACCGGTGCGGGCGCGTAGGCGGTGCGCTACTGGCGCTGCTGGAACCGGACGAACCGAAATCGGGTACCGGGATGTGCACCGGACACGACCTTCGACCGCGACGTGTCGAACCGGGACCCGCCTGCGGCCTGCCGGGTCAACGGCGCGAAATCCGCGTCTGTCCGCTGCACCGGCGCCTTCCTCGCCACAGCGGGCGCACCGGCCAGCGGCAAGGTCCGAACATCAACCCCTGTAGATGGACCCGCGGGCTTCGTCGCCACCGCAGGCGCCATCCCGGTCACGGCGGAAAGCACCACGGTCATGGACAACACGGCCCCGGTCACCCGGGCAGCCTTCTTCAGACGTACCCATGCGGGCACGCCACTATGGTGACGTTTCACGAATTCCCCAGAGCTCAGGCGGCTCCCCCATTGAAGCCGCACAGCGAAACAGCCGAAGCATGACCGCTTCCCGCCACTCCTGGCGATAGACCATTCGAGCTACCCAACGGCGACTTCACACGGCGATGCGCCAATCAGCCCACAGCGGCCGGGGAATCCAAATCGAACAGTAAACTCTTACCTCACGCTACCTTTGCGTTTCCGAAACACGGAAGACGGCCGCCATCTCGGCAACCTTTGCCAAGCAAGGGCCAAAAGGGACAATGGGGACGCGGAGGTTATTCGGTTGGGGGTTGTTGGCTGCTGAGGCGGCCCTCGGACATGCGTTTGAGGACGTCGTGGCGGGCCCAGAGCATCCAGGTCCAGCCGAGGGCGAAGGCGACGCCGACGGCGCCCAGGGCGGGGGTGATGAAGAAGCCGAGGCAGGCGATGGCCTGGAGGGTGAGCGCGAGGTGGAGGCCCCAGGGGCGGGCGACGAAGGCGCAGGTGGCGATGAGCAGGAAGGCCATGGCGCCGACGGACCAGCCTTGCCAGGTGGCTAGGCCGGAGGACTTCGCGACGACCAAGAGGGCGAGGAGGACGACGATGGCTTCCAGGATGAGCATCGCGGACATGACGCCGCGGAAGCCCTTCATGGGGTCGGGGGTGGTCATGCGGGGTCCTTGCCGAAGAGGGCGCGGACGTCGCCCGCGGTGACGACGGAGCCGGTGGCGATGACGCCGCCGCCGGTAAGGGGCTCGTTGGGGTCGTCGGATTCCTCGGCCAGGGCGATGGCGGCCTCGATGGCGTCGGGGAGGTGGGGGTAGACGGTGACGCGTTCGTCGCCGTAGATGTCGGTGGCGATGTCGGCGAGGTGGTCGGGGTCCATCGCGCGGGTGGAAGAGTTCGCGGTGACAACGACGTCGGTTAGTACCGATTCGAGAGCGGACAAGATGCCGGAGGCGTCCTTGTCGGCCATCACGCCGATGACACCTACGAGGCGGCGGAAGCCGAACTCGGTGTCGAGGGCCTTGGCGAGCGCGGCGGCGCCGTGGGGGTTGTGGGCGGCATCGACGAAGACGCTCGGTGACATGCGGACGCGTTCGAGGCGGCCGGGTGAGGTGACGGACGCGAAGCCCTCACGGATGGCGTTGACGTCGAGCTGGCGATCGGCGCCTGCCCCGAAGAACGCCTCGACGGCGGTAAGAGCCAAGACAGCGTTGGCGGCTTGGTGTTCGCCGTGGAGCGGTAGGAAGATCTCGTCGTAGACCCCGCCGAGTCCCTGTAGCCGCAAGACCTGCCCGCCTACGGCGACGTCGTGGGCGAGGACGCCGAACTCCAGCCCTTGCCGCGCAACGGTCGCGTCAACGGTGGCCGCACGCTCCAAGAGGACCCGGTTGACCTCGGGGGTCTGCTCTGCCAGTAGCGCGACGGAGTCCGGCTTGATGATCCCGGCCTTCTCCCCCGCGATGCTGACGAGGTCAGGTCCGAGGTAGTCGGTGTGGTCGAGTCCGATGGGCGTGATGACGGCGACCTTGCCGTCGGCGACGTTGGTGGCGTCCCACTCACCACCCATGCCGGTCTCGATGACGGCGACGTCAACGGGCGCGTCGGCGAACGCGGCGTACGCCATCGCGGTCAGCACCTCGAACTTGCTCATCCGGATGTCGGACCGCGCGTCGACCATCTCGATGTACGGCTCGATGTCCCGGTAGACCTCGATGTAGCGCTCCGGGTCGATCGGCGCGTTGTCCAGGCTGATGCGTTCGGTCACCAATTGCAGGTGCGGGCTGGTGAGCCGACCGGTGCGCAGGCCGAGCCGGGTGAACAGCGCGTCGACCATGCGGGTGACCGAGGTCTTGCCGTTGGTGCCCGCGATGTGCACGACCGGGTAAGCGCGCTGCGGTGACCCGAGCAGGTCGACCAGGGCGGCGATCCTGGTCGTGGAGCGTTCCAGCTTGGTCTCGGGCCACCGGGTGTCGAGTTCCGCCTCGACCTGGCGCAGTTCGTCCAGACTCACCCCTAGAGCGTACGGAGGGCCTGCGCGAAGGCGGCGACGGGGAAGGCCAGGAGGGGACCATCGGGGTTCTTGGAGTCACGCACAGCGGTGGTGGCGGCGGTTTGTGCCACCTCGACGCAGTTGGCGTTCGTGCCGCTTCGGCTCGACTTGCGCCAGACGATCGGGGCCAGGTCCACCGCGTCCATCAACTTCCTCACTCTCGGTCATGCTCTCGTGCGATGGTCGCAACGAGTTCCGCCGACTTGACAGGATCCAGAGCCAGCCTGCTCAGGGTATCGGTCTCGACTCGGAAGAACTCGATGTGCGTGGGTTCTTCCAGGAAGAGACCGGAAACCTTGTGATCCAAGTAGACCACCGGCTTGTTCCGCTCGAAGTCCATCTGAACGTAGGAACCGTCTAGACCTGAGTGCCCGCGTAGCGACAGAGGCAACACCTGCAGGCTCGTTTTCCCGCGCTCTATGGCCTCCAAGAGGTGCCGCAACTGCCGAGCCATGATCTTGGATGAGCCGAGCACTCGCCTCAGCACGAACTCGTCGACAATCAGCCTCAACTCCGGCGGTTCGTCCTTCGTCAACACCACCTGCCGAGCCAGTCTCGCGGCCACACGAGAGTCGATGTCGTCGGCCGGAACGTTGCCAACTCGCATCAAAGCTCGGACATAGTCCCCGGTCTGCACCAGACCCGGGACGAGAAGCGGCTCGTAGTTAACAATCCGAGTCGCCTCGCGCTCGATGCGCATGAGGGTCCTTGACTCCGCCGACAGCGCTGGCTGGTTCTCCCAGTAGCCGATGTCGTCGGACCGCTCGGCCAGCCTGAGCAGGCGGTCCCGCTCCTTGCCGACGACCCCGTAGATGACCAGCAGCGACGCCACGTCGGCCGACTTGATCCCCTGCTTGCCGGTCTCCATCCGCGAGATCTTCGAGGCCTGCCAGCCCAGCAGGAACGAGACCTTCTTCAGGCTCAGCTTCCGGTCCTCGCGCAGTACTCGCAGCTCGCCGCCGAGCCCACGGCCGATCATGGTGGGTTGCCTGGGGGTCACCATCGTCACGCCCTCCCGATCTTGGAATTCTCGGCGACAGTGTCTCGCAACAGTGCCATCCCGTCATTCACTCGATAGAGTCATTGTTCAGCAACCCATTGAGATGCGATGCTGCCCACGGTCAATCGCAACGTTGCGACACATGGAGGCAACATGCATCCCACGCTCACCGAGAACGAGTTGGCCCGGCAAATCGCCGAGGTCACCGACCTGTGCGCGCCCCGCCGCTTCGCCGTCTACCAGGTCAAACGGGACGCCAACGGCGACGCGGTCGACTTCGCGGTGCTCGGCTGGGGCCTGGAGGTCGCGGACGGCCAAGGCGAAGACTACGTCGAGCTGGTCGGCATGCCCGACGCGCGCGGCAGCCGCACGCGCGGGCAGTTCAGCACCCCGGAGTCGGCCAGCCGCGTGCTCGCGCACAACGAGCCGACCGAGGTCTGGTGGCTCGACCCGGAGTACGACCAGGGCTGACCTGGCCGAACCCCGGTCCCCGAGCCGAGATCAGCCCGTGGGCAGGGCGGCCAGCCTGGCCTGCACGCGGGCGATCTCGGCGGCGGCAGCGTCCCGCCTAGTCTGGATCTTCGCGACGACGTCGGCCGGGGCCTTGTCGGTGAACTTCGGGTTGCCGAGCTTGGCCTCGCACTGCGCGAGTTCCTTCTCCGCGACCGTGAGGTCCTTGGTGAGCCGCTTCCGTTCCGCCGCGACGTCCACCGCGCCGGACAGGTCCAACTCGACGGTGACGCTACCGCCCGCCAGAGCCACTTCCAGCGACGCTCCCGCGTTGAAGTCACCCTCCGGTGCGTTCAACCGGGCCAGGCTGGTCACCGAACCGATGTGCGCCGACAGCCCTACCTCGTCCACACCGGACAACCGCGCCGTCACCCGTTGGCCCGGTTTGACACCCTGGTCCGCGCGGAAACGTCGGATCTCGGTGATGAGCCGCTGCGCACCCTCTATGCGGGAAGCGGCACCAGCGTCCGGCGTGTGACCGGACACGGTAGGCCACTCGGCAACAACCAGGGATTCCTTGCCCGTCAACGCCTTCCACAGCACCTCGGTGATGAACGGTGTAACCGGGTGCAAGAGCCGCAGCACCGTGTCGAGCACGTGACCCAGCACGGCGCGGGTGGCGTCCACGCGGCCATCGGCGATCTGGACCTTGGCGAGTTCCAGGTACCAGTCGCAGAAGAGGTCCCAGGTGAAGTGGTAGAGCGCGTCGCAGAGCTTCGCGAACTGGAAGCCCTCGAACAGCGTGTCCACTTCCGACACTAGGGCGTCAACGCGGTCGAGAATCCACCTGTCCGCGTCGGTCAGCTCATCGCGAGCCGGGACCGGGATGGCCGTCGTGGCGCCGTTCATGAGCGCGAACTTGCTCGCGTTCCACAGCTTCGTCCCGAAGTTGCGCGAGCCTGCCGCCCACTCTTCCGCCAACGCCATGTCGCTACCAGGGTTCGCCCCGCGCGCGAGGGTGAAGCGGGTCGCGTCGGCGCCGAAGCGGTCGAGCCAGTCAAGAGGGTCGATGACGTTGCCGCGCGACTTGGACATCTTCTTGCCCTGCGCGTCGCGGATGAGACCGTGCAGGTACACGTGGTCGAACGGCTGCTTACCGTCCATCGCATAGAGGCCGAACATCATCATCCGGGCGACCCAGAAGAAGAGGATGTCGTAGCCGGTCGACAACACACTCGTCGGATAGAACTTGGCGAGGTCGTCGGTGGCGGTAGGCCACCCGAGCGTCGACACCGGCCACAGACCAGACGAGAACCACGTGTCGAGCACATCGGGGTCCTGGAACCAGCCCTCACCGGCGGGGGGCTCGTCGTCCGGCCCCACACACACGACCTCGTCGTTCGGCCCGTACCAAACCGGGATGCGGTGGCCCCACCACAACTGACGCGAGATGGTCCAGTCGTGCATGTTGTCGACCCAGTCGAAGTAGCGCTTGGCCAACTCCGGCGGGTGCACCTGCGTCCTACCGTCGCGGACAGCGTCACCGGCCGCACGCGCCAGTGGCTCTACCTTCACCCACCACTGCAACGACAACCGAGGCTCGACCACCGTGTCACAGCGGGAGCAGTGGCCAACCGAATGCAGGTACGGACGCTTCTCCGCGACAATCCGGCCCTCTTCGCGCAACGCGGCCACCACAGCCGGACGCGCCTCGAACCGGTCCAGGCCCTCGAATGGCCCCTTGGCGGTGATGTTGCCGCTGGTGTCCATGATCGTGAGCGACGGCAGGTCGTGCCTGCGGCCGATCTCGAAGTCGTTCGGGTCGTGCGCCGGGGTCACCTTGACCGCGCCGGTGCCGAACTCCGGGTCCACGTGCTCGTCGGCCACGATCGGGATGCGCCTACCGGTCAGCGGTAGGACCACCTCCGTGCCGATGAGGTGGCGGTAACGCTCGTCGTCAGGGTGAACGGCGACGGCGGTGTCACCGAGCATCGTCTCCGCGCGCGTGGTGGCGACAACGATCGCGTTGTCACCGTCGCCGTAGCGGATGGAAACGAGCTCGCCCTCGTCCTCGGAGTGCTCCACCTCGATGTCGCTCAACGCCGTACGGCAGCGCGGGCACCAGTTGATGATGCGCTCGGCGCGGTAAATGAGACCGTCGTCGAAGAGGAGCTTGAACACGGTTTGAACGGCCTTGGACAGGCCCTCGTCCATCGTGAAGCGCTCGCGCGACCAGTCGACACCGTCGCCGAGGCGGCGCATCTGGTCGAGGATCTTGCCGCCGTACTCGGCCTTCCAGTCCCAGACCCGCTCGACGAACTTCTCCCGCCCCAGGTCGTGCCGGGACAGGCCCTCGCCCGCCAGTTGCCGTTCCACGACGTTCTGGGTGGCGATGCCCGCGTGGTCCATGCCGGGCAGCCACAGCACCTCGTAGCCCTGCATGCGGCGGCGGCGGGTGAGCGCGTCCATGACCGTGTGGTTGAGCGCGTGGCCCATGTGGAGGCTGCCCGT
Source organism: Actinokineospora inagensis DSM 44258 (assembly GCF_000482865.1). GTDB lineage: Bacteria > Actinomycetota > Actinomycetes > Mycobacteriales > Pseudonocardiaceae > Actinokineospora > Actinokineospora inagensis. The sequence continues at coordinate 102,072 of NZ_AXWW01000029.1, forward strand.
GACGTTCGGCGGGGGGAGCACGATCGTGAACGGGGGCTTCTCGCTGGCCGGGTCGGCGGTGAAGTAACCGGCGGCTACCCAGCCCTCGTACAGCTCCGGCTCTACCGCGGCCGGCTCCCAGGCCGGGGGGAGGTCGGTGCCGCGCGGGGTGGGGGTGTCAGTCACGGTGCGAGTCTACGAAGGCCAGCGAAAACAGGTCGAACCGGGAGCGCGACGACCACTACCGTCCGTTCATGGCGCACACACCCACGCCCCCGCAGCGCCCGTCCCTGGATGGGCTGGAATCGACCTGGTCGAAGCGGTGGGCCGAGGTAGGCGTATACGCGTTCCGCGGCGATAGGCCCCGCGAGGAGGTCTACTCGATAGACACACCGCCGCCGTCAGTGTCGGGAAGCCTGCACATCGGGCACGTGTTCTCGTACACGCACACAGACGTCATCGCGCGCTATCAACGCATGCGCGGCAAGGACGTGCTGTACCCGATGGGCTTCGACGACAACGGTCTGCCTACCGAGCGCCGTGTGCAGATGGTGCACAACGTGCGGTGCGACCCATCGTTGCCCTACGACCCCGATTTCGCTCCTATGGGCAACCCAACCGCCATCTCGCGTCGCAATTTCGTCGAGCTGTGTGCGCGGCAGACCGCCGAGGACGAGCAGGCGTACGAGGCTCTATGGCGGCGGTTGGGCCTGTCCGTGGACTGGACCCGCACGTACACGACCATCGGTGAACGAGCGCGGCGGCTGTCACAGCGGTCGTTCTTGAGGCTGCTCGCGGCCGGTGAGGCGTACCAGGCCGAGGCGCCGACGCTGTGGGATGTCGGGTTCGGCACCGCGGTGGCCCAGGCCGAGGTGGAACACCGCCCGGTTAAAGGGGCCTGGCACACGCTCCGATTCGGCGACGACATCGAGATCGAGACGACGCGGCCGGAGCTGCTACCAGCCTGCGTCGCCCTCATCGCGCACCCCGACGACGAACGCCACCGCTCTCTCGTGGGCTCTACCGTGCGCACGCCCGTGTTCGGTGTGCCCGTGCCGGTCTTGACGCACCCGGACGCGGACCCGGAGCGCGGTAGCGGTCTGGTGATGTGTTGCACCTTCGGCGACCTGACCGACGTGCGGTGGTGGCGCGAACTGGGCCTACCGGTGCGTTCCGTGATCGGACGTGACGGGCGTTTTCTCCCCGAGGCCCCGGACGGGGTGCCGCAGGAGCTGTACTCGACGCTGGCGGGCGCGACCGTCCACACGGCACGACAGCGGATGGTGGAGCTGCTCGGTGACGCGTTGGTGGGTACGCCGAGGCCGGTGGAGCGTCCGGTGGCGTTCTTCGAGCGCGGTGACAAACCGCTCGAAATCGTCTCGGGACGGCAGTGGTTCATCCGTGCATCGGCCTACCGGGAGGCCATGCTCGACAGGGGTAAGGAGCTGGATTGGCGTCCGGCGCACATGCGGTCCCGGTATGAGAGCTGGGTCGAAGGGCTCGCGGGTGACTGGTTGATCAGCCGTCAACGGTTCTTCGGGGTGCCGTTCCCCCTGTGGTACGCCGTTGACGCCAACGGCGAACCCGACCACGACAAGCCCATCCTGCCCGACACGCTGCCAGTCGACCCTGCCTCGGACACGCCCCCGGGCTACCGGCCCGATCAGCGCGACGCGCCTGGTGGGTTCACCGCAGACCCCGACGTCATGGACACGTGGGCCACGTCGTCCCTAACACCGTTGCTTGTGTGCGGCGCGGACGACGACCCTGACCTCTTCGCGCGCACGTATCCGATGGATCTGCGGCCCCAGGCCCACGAGATCATCCGCACCTGGCTGTTCACCTCCGTGCTGCGCGCGCACGTCGAAACCGACTCGCTGCCGTGGCGCCGGACCGCCATCTCCGGCTGGGTGGTGACTCCGGACCGGCGCAAACTGAGCAAGAAGTCCGGCAACGCCACCAGGCCGGACGCGCTGCTCGACACCTACGGCGCGGACGCGGTCAGGTATTGGGCCGTCTCCGCCCGACCTGGTGTGGACACCGTGTTCGACGAGACCAAGATGCGCGTGGGCCGCAGGCTCGCGACCAAGCTGCTCAATGCCAGCCGCTTCGTCCTCGGCATCGGCCCAGGTGAGACCCCCACACACGGGTTGGACCAAGCGGTGCTGGCCGAGTTGGGCGCGGTGGTCGCCGACGCCACGGCCGCCCTTGACGTCTGCGACTACACGGAGGCGTTGGAGCAGATCGAGCGGTTCTTCTGGTTCTGGTGCGATGACTACCTGGAACTGGTGAAGGACAGGGCCTACGAAGGCGATGACTCCGCCCGCGCCACGCTGCGGATAGGGCTGTCGACGCTCCAGCGTCTACTCGCCCCGTTCCTGCCTTACGCCGCCGAGGAGTCGTGGTCGTGGTGGCAAGAGGGCTCGATCCACACCAGCACCTGGCCTGCGGTCACTGGCAGTTACACCGGGGCGGAGATGCTGGCACCGGTAACGGCGGTGCTGTCCGCGATCCGGCGGGCCAAGTCGGAGGCGCGGAGATCAATGCGCTGGCCGGTGGCCGAGGTGCGGGTGGCGTGTTCGCCTTCGGCGGAACGCGCGCTGTGCGTCGCGACCGGTGACCTTCAGTCAGCGGGGACCGTTCGGACCCTCACTTACACCCGTTCGACTGATGGTGAGCTCGCCGTGGCCGTCACCCTTTCGCCGGAGTAGCGCCGTGACCTGCGCCACTCCCGACTCACCGGGACCGCACCGGTACGGAAGGGGGCGCACCCGCAGTGTCCCGTCGGCCGGGTGCTGACCCCGGTCTGCGCCGATCGGGTGACACAGTGCGATCGCAGACCCGGCACAGTGACCGTTGGTCCGGCCTCGACGGCCGTTCACCGCAGCGTGGCGGGTCTCGCCCGAACCGTTGCTAACACGGGCTGTGGCCATATCGATGAGCTGTTCACCAGGCAGTCGACACCTCAACCGGACCGGTTCGCCGATCTGGAACGCCCTTGGGGGGCCGGTGGACCAACGTGAGTACGGCGATCACGCGGCGTTACAAGATGCCGTGTGGCGTCGGCGGGTGCGCGAGTCGGCGCGGGCCGACGTGAAGGCGATGTTGCGCGGGACGCGGCGTCGTCGGGTTGAGCGCTGGCTGGTGACGGCCATGGTGCTCGCCGCGACCGTCGCCGTCGTCATGCTGCTCGCCGGTGTCGGCGTCTTCAGCCGCGGCGGCAAGGCGGCCGCGCCCGGCGGCGGCAGCACCGACAGCAACGCGCTGACCGTGGTCGACATGGACCACCCCTTCGAGTTGACCCCGGCCGCCCAGTGGGCCGACGGGGCCGCGGGCATCGAGGTGCCGCCCGCGATGCAGGTGGGCGAGTTCAGCGCCGCCGAGGTCGCCGACGCGACCCACCGGGTCCGCGACGTGCTGGTCGCCAGCAGGCTCGACCAGGCGATGCTGCGCGACCACGACCCGTCGCGCTACCTCGCGCTGCTCGCCCCGGACAACGCCCGCCAACTGCGGCCGCTGTTCGGCACCGGCCGCGAGCAGCAGGCCCAGGCGCTGGTCAGCATGGTCGACAAGGGCACGACGCTGTCCAGGGCCGAACCCAAGGTCAAAGGCACCATGACTGTGTCGGCGGGCGGTCCGGGAGAGCTGGTCGTGCGCACGAACTACGTGTTCGCGTACGCGTTCACGGCGGACCCCGCGCAGCCGCCGGTCGACCCGATGAGCGTGGTCGTGGTGGTCCGCGCCGACATCCAGTACGTCCTGCTCAAGGGCACCCGCTGGACCGAGGCCAGCCAGGGCCTGTGGTACCGCGACGTCAACGGCTTCTTCTACTCGATCTCCTGCGACGCCTACCACAAGGGCTTCATCGCCCCGGCCTACCAGGACAAGTCGCAGAGCCACTCGGCGCCGCGGCAGGACAAGACGACCTACTTCAACCCCGACGCCGCCGTCCCGGCCGAGAGCGGTTGTCCGAACTGACCAGTGGTCTAGACCGATAGAGTACAGATCCCCAGGTCAATGGCCTGTGGACAACTTTTTGCACTACTTGCGTTGGTGGACAACCATGGACACATGGTCAGCACACCGCCCGAACGGGATGTCGTCGAAGCCGAACTGGACGTCACGCCGCACAAGGAGTGGGCCGCCGGGATACCGGGGGTCGCCGTCTCCCTGCGGCGCGGGGTCGAGCAGATGGGCGCCGTCCGCACCGCGCGCACCCTCCGCCTGCTCAACCAGCGCGAGGGTTTCGACTGCCCCGGTTGCGCGTGGCCGGAGCCGCACGGGCACCGCAAGCTGGCCGAGTTCTGCGAGAACGGCGCCAAGGCGGTCGCGGAGGAGGCGACGCTGCGGCGGGTCGGTCCGGAGTTCTTCGCCACGCACTCCGTCGCCGCGCTGGCCGAGCGCACCGACTACTGGCTGGGTCAGCAGGGCCGCGTCACCCACCCGATGCTGCTGCGGGCAGGCGCCACCCACTACGAGCCGGTGAGCTGGGCAGACGCGTTCTCGCTGGTCGCCGATCGGCTGCGCGCGCTGGCCAGTCCGGACGAGGCGGTGTTCTACACGTCCGGGCGCACCAGCAACGAGGCCGCGTTCCTGTACCAACTGCTGGTGCGCGCGTACGGCACCAACAACCTGCCGGACTGCTCGAACATGTGCCACGAGTCTTCCGGGGCGGCGCTGGCCGAGACAACCGGCATCGGCAAGGGATCGGTGACGCTGGCCGACATCACCAGTGCCGACCTGGTGGTGGTCGTCGGCCAGAACCCGGGCACGAACCACCCGCGGATGCTGAGCGCGTTGGAGGAGGCCAAGGGCAACGGGGCCAGGATCATCGCGGTGAACCCGTTGCCCGAGGCCGGGCTGATGCGGTTCAAGAACCCGCAGAACGTGCGCGGCGTGATCGGCAAGGGCACCAAGCTGGCCGACGTGTTCTGCCAGATCAAGCTGGGCGGCGACCAGGCGCTGTTCCAGGCCATCGGGAACCTGCTGCTGCGGTGGGAGGCGGAACGCCCGGGAACGGTCGTCGACCGGGAGTTCGTCGACACGAGCAGCGAGGGGTTCGAGGAGTACGCGGCGCACGTCGGCGCGCTGGACTGGGCGCAGGTCGACGCCGCGACCGGGCTGTCCCGCGAGGAGATCGAGCGGGTCGCCCGGATGTTCGCCGAGTCGGAGCGGACGATCGTGTGCTGGGCGATGGGACTGACCCAGCACAAGCACTCGGTGCCGACCATCCGCGAGATCGCCAACGTCGTGCTGCTGCGCGGGATGATCGGCAAACCGGGCGCGGGACTGTGCCCGGTGCGCGGGCACTCGAACGTGCAGGGCGACCGGACCATGGGCATCTGGGAGAAGATGCCGGAGAAGTTCATGGCCGCGCTGGAGACCGAGTTCGGGATCACCGTGCCGCGCGAGCACGGGTACGACACGGTGCACGCGATCCGGGCGATGCGCGACGGTCACGCCAAGGTGTTCTTCGCCGTGGGCGGGAACTTCGTGTCCGCGACGCCGGACACAGCCGTCACCGAGGCCGCGCTGCGCCAGTGCGACCTCACGGTGCACGTGTCGACCAAGCTGAACCGGTCGCACGTCGTGCACGGCCAGACCGCCCTGATCCTGCCGACCCGCGGCCGCACCGAGCGGGACACGCAGGCGAGCGGCGACCAGTTCGTCACCGTCGAGGACTCGATGTCGGTCGTGCACCGCTCCCGTGGCCGGTTGGAACCGGCCTCGTCTTCGCTGAAGTCCGAGGTCGAGATCATCTGCGGCCTGGCCGCGGCGCTGTTCGGTCCCGACCACCCGGTGCCGTGGTCGTCCTTCGCCGGCGACTACGACCTCATCCGGGATCGGATCTCCCGCGTCGTCCCCGGCTGCGCGGACTACAACGCGCGGGTCCGCCAGCCCGATGGTTTCGTGCTGCCGCACGCCCCGCGTGACTCGCGCGAGTTCACCGGCACCCGCAACAACAAGGCCGTCTTCACCGCCAACCCGCTCACCGTGCTGCGCGTCCCGCCGGGTCGCCTGCTCCTGCAGACCCTCCGCAGCCACGACCAGTACAACACCACCATCTACGGCCTCGATGACCGCTACCGCGGTATCAAGGACGCCCGGCGCGTCGTGTTGGTGAACCCCGCCGACATCACCGCCCTCGGTCTGGCCGACGGCCAACTCGTCACCCTCACCAGCGAGTGGCCCGACGACCCGACCGGCACCCCCGAACGCTCCGCCCCGCACTTCCGCGTCGTCGCCTACCCCACCGCCCAGGGTTGCGCCGCCGCCTACTTCCCGGAGGCCAATGCCCTCATCCCCCTCGACTCCACCGCCGACACCTCCAACACCCCCACCTCCAAGTCGATCGTCGTCCGCCTCGACCCGGAGCCGTTATGACCCCAGCCTCGGCACGGAACAGGCAGCCCACCTGCCGGTTTCCACGCCCGTGTGAGCCCCGCCTCACCTAGGCATTCCGGGTGCCGCCACTACGTTGACACCTGACACACGGTCATCCGATCGCCTTGAGGGAGCCCACCATGTCCGCGCCGCAGACGCTCACCATGTACTCCACCACTTGGTGCGGCTACTGCCGCAGGCTGAAGCTGCAACTCGACGCCGAGGGCATCGAGTACGTGGAGGTCAACATCGAGGAAACCCCCTCCGCCGCCGACTTCGTCATGTCGGTGAACGGCGGGAACCAAACCGTGCCCACCCTCCATTTCCCCAACGGATCAGCGCTGACCAACCCGTCACTGGCCGAGGTCAAGGCCCAACTCGTCTAACCCAGACCACCCCACCCGGCAGCCAAAGCCGAGCGGCCGGCCAGTCACGCGGCCAACTGGCGGCAGCCAGTGGGCGGCAGCCGGTCGGTCGAGTGGCACGGCCGGTTGTGGCACGGCCGGCTGGCGGCCGGTCGGCGCGATCAGTTGGCGGCGCGGCAGCTAGCAGCCGGTCGACTGGACGACGCGATCAGGTGGTGGCCCAGTCGGCAGACTGGCGCAGTCGGCTGGCTGCGCCGTCAGGTGATGGCGCGGGTCGCTGGCGGCCTTGGCTGGGTGGCGCGATCCGCTGGCGGCGCGGCAGCTAGCAGCCGGTCGGCTAGGTGGCTCGGTCAGGTGGTGGAGCGGTCGGCAGGGGTGGCCCGATCGGCTGGCTGCGCAGTCAGGTGGTGGCGCGAGTCGCCAGCAGCCGGCCACTCAGGTGGCGCGGTCAGGTGGTGCGCGGTCATTCGTGGCGCGGACCGCTAGCGGCCGGTTGGCTGGGTGACGTGGGCGGATGAATGCACAGTCGAGCGGTGGCGCGGGTCGCTAGCAGCCAGTCAACTAGACGCGCGTGCAGGTGGTGGTTCGGTCGTTCGTGGCGCGGGTCGCTGGTGGCCGGGTGGCGGGATCGGCTCACGGCGCGGCAGCTAGCAGTAGGTCGACTAGATGGCGCGATCAGGTGGTGGCGCAGTCGGCAGGGTGGCGCGATCGGCTGACTGCGCAGTCGAGCGGAAACGCAAGTCGCTAGCGGCCGGCTAACTAGTGGCTCATGCAGGTGGTGGCTCGATCGTTCGTGGCGCGGGTCGCTGGCGGCCGGTCGGCCGGGTGGCGCGGTCGGCTGGTCGCGCAGTCGGCTGGTCGCGCAGTCGAGTGGTCGCGCAGTCGAGTGGTCGCGCAGTCGAGTGGTCGCGCAGTCGAGTGGTCGCGCAGTCGAGTGGTCGCGCAGTCGA
>NZ_AXWW01000030.1 GCF_000482865.1 Actinokineospora inagensis DSM 44258
CTTGGTCGTTTCGGCAACGCGGCCAGGGACGTCGTGGGCAGGTCGAGACCCGGCCAACCTCCTGGGTCGAGCCACTAAGGTTGTCCGTGATGGACGCCGAGGTCGCCGCCGGGCAGTTGGTCGTCCGCGCCTCCGGTGCCGTCGCCGTCCGCCGCGCCGTGGAGGGACGCGGCGGTGACCCGGCGTCGCTGCAGGTCCTGCTGCGCGTCCCCCGCCTGCCCGCCGCGGACCTCGCGTTCGGCGACTGCTCGCTGCGGGTGCGCGGCGGGACGGTGCTGCTGACCGTCGCCACCGCCAACCTCACCGTCGGTTTCGCCGAACTCCGGCCGCTGCTGTTCCAACCGGTCCCCCTCGACCGCGGCCTGCACGCGCTGGTCGTCTCCTCGGTGGCCCACTTCCTCGGCCTGACCGTGGACCCGCACGGCGCCCGCGCCTACCTCACCGGCCTCACCGAACTGGTCCTGCGCGGCGCCCTGCGCACCGAACTGGACCGAGCCGACGCCATCGCCACCCGCAGGCGCGCCGCCATCAGCTACATCCGCGACCACCTGACCGACCCGACCCTGTCCGCCGACCGCATCGCCGACGCCCTCTTCATCTCCCGCCGCCGCCTCTACCAACTCTTCGACGACGGCGAGGGCGTCTCCGGCCGCATCCGCACCATGCGCGTCACCCGCGCCAAAGAACTCCTCACCGACCCCACCCAGGGCGACCGCCCGATCAGCGAGATCGCCCGCCACTGCGGCTTCACCAACGCCGCCCACTTCTCCCGCACCTTCCGCAAAACCGTCGGCCACTCCCCCCGCGACTACCGCGACAAGACCGGCTCGACCTGAGCAGCCCCCGATTTCCAGCCTACTGGTCAGCACCGACAAAACCCCTAGCCGCAAAGGCTTTCGCGAACAACAAGAGCCGGACCGAACCCAGGAGCGGCGAGCGGCGGCGCGGGCTGACTCGCAGGTCAGGGCATGCCTTGGACCAGCTCTCCCCGAGCTTGGCGATCATGCCCGAACAGCATCCCGAGCTGAGCAGCCCCCGATTTCCAGCCTAGCGGTGGGCACCGACAGGAAACTGCGCTCCGAACGGGCTTTGCGGGCGGTAAGAGCCCACCTGTCCACGGCGTGCGTTCAGCGGCCTACCACAGCCGTTCAGCGCTCCGGCGTCCCGACTTGTCTTCCGTTATCCCGCAAGCGTTTTCGAGGCGGCACTTCTGTCGGTGCCCACCGCTAGGCTGGATTCGGGGGCTGTTCGATTCGAGGCGGCGACGAGCCGAGCCACCTGTCGCTCAGGTGTCCCGCTCAGCTCTTGTTATCCGCGAAAACCCTTGCGGACACGGGTTTTGTCGGCGCCTACCAGGAAGCTCGAAATTGGGGGCTGCTCAGGGCAGGGCACCAATCACCGGCTCGAACTCGACCGTGGTGATCAACCGGCCGAGCAGGGTGGCGGTGTCGAGCCAGCCGCGGCCGGTGGGGGAGTGGAGGGTGAAGAGGGCGATGCGGCGGGTGCCGGGGTCGAGGACGACGGCCTGGAGCTGGCAGCCGGTGGGGGTGAGGCGTTCGGCGATGATCACGGGGTGGCCTGCCGCCGTGGTGGTTTCGGCGACGTCGTGCAGGTCGGTGTCGGACTGGGTGAGGTGGGCGACCAGGTCGGCGGCGGTGGTCGTGCCGTGCGGGTGGTCGACGGTGGTGGTGAGCGCGGTGAGGATCGCCGGGTCGGCGGCGGGGTGGGTGACGACGGCGAGCAAGTGGGCGCCCGCAGCCAGGTCGGCGGCCTCGCGGGCGGACTGCGCGACGCCGGGATCGTGCGCGGACTCAGGGCCGCGGGCGGCGATCATGGCAGCCGTGAGGCGGGCGGCGGTGTCCTCGGGCGTACCCAGGGGCACCGGGGTGATGCCGTCGACGGCGGCCAGCCTCACCGACGGCGCTCGGCGACGACAGCGGCGACGGCACCGGTCGGCCGCGCAACACCCGGTGGATGGCCGATCACCAGTCCGGCCAGCGCGGCAGTCGTGCTGGACATCCGGCGCAAGAGGGCCGAGACGGTGGCGGGTGTGCCGGTGGCCGGGATGTGCTGCCCCCGCAGGGAATCGAGCCGATCGGCGACGGCGGCCGCGGCGTTCAAGTGGTCGGCGGCCAAGGTTCGAGCGTCCCGGAGGACCGCGTCGAGCCGGGCAAGCAGGTCGGTACCGCGGGCCGCGGCGGCACTGTGGTCGGTACCGGTGAACTCGAAGTCGCGGAGCCGGTCGAGTTCGTCCTCGACATCGGCGAGCTGACGGCGGAGCACGGCAGCCTGCCGATCAAGGCGATCCGCAGTGGACTTGGCGACGGCCAGTGCATGCGCCCAGTCGTCAAGGATGTCAGCCGCTCGGTGCAGGTTGCCCGGGTCGATGACGGGCAACCCCGAGCGAAAAGCATCGGCGGCCGGACCGGTCCACGGGAGACCACGAGCCCGACCGACCGAAGATTCGGCCTGGACCAGGGCTTCCGCCGCCATCCGGTAGTCCCGGGCCAGCTCGGCAACGGCGTCCGGATCACCGCTGACGGGGTCAAACCCGAGTCCGGAGTAGACAGTCATCGGAAACGCCGGGCGGTGGCGGTGTCCGAGTCCGTGTAGCTGTCCACGGTGGCGTTGAGGTGGCCCACGGCGGAGATCAGCGAGCTGCGGACCGACGACAGCGTGTCGCGGGTGTCCGCCGAGAAGGCCGCGATCGCCGAGTTCAGGCGGTCGGGGCCGGCGTCGACGGTGGGAAGCTGGACCGCCAGTGCCTCCGCCGCCGAGTCGAGGCTGGTAGCGGCGGCGGCCAAGTCACCCGGGGCGACGCTGAAGCCGGTCATGCGCCGAAGACGGGTGGGTACGCGGGTGGGAGGTCGTCGAACAGGTCGAGACCCTCTTCATAGCGGCTCTTGTGTTCGATGTCGTCCTCGCCGCGCGCACCGGATCCGGACATCGGGCCGTACATGCTGTTGGACCCGGTGGCACCACCCCGGCCCGCGAGACCACGCTCCAGCGCACTGCCCCGCGCGGCGTTCTCGCCGACTCCGGACATCGCGCCCCCACCGGCGGAACCCGAACCAAACCCCGGGCTGTAAGAGCCCTGACCAGAACCGTAGCCGGAACCGGTCGGGGTGCCGTACGTGTTGCCGGGGTTGGCGGCGGACGTCGGCGAGGCGACCGGGGTGTTGGCGGCGACGTAGGTACCGCCGGTCGGGGCGGTCGGCGAACCCGGCGGATCGGGCGTGGGCGGCACGGGTCTCTTCGGGTCTGACGACTCGTGGCCGGGGTGCCGCTGGGTCGGCGGGGTGAACTCGGCGAAGGTGGGGTCGCCGGACGCCTGGGTGGTGGTCGGCGCGGTTCGGTAGTCCGGCAGGGCGGTCTGGACATCGTGGCTCTGCGACGCGTAGGTCTGCATCACGTGGACGGCCTTCGCCTTGGCCTCGTTCCGCTGCGCCACGGTCAGGTGCTGGTCGGTGGTGAGCTGCTTGAGGAGCACGGCGCTCGCCGGGTCGTTGCCCGCCTTGACGTCGTAACCGGCGTCGAAGTGGCGGTCGGCGAAGTAGAACACCGGTTCCGGCATGGTCTTCTGCGCGTGCGACACGGCGTCGGTGAAGTTGGACAGGCCCTCACCGATCTGGGCGGAGGTGTGCGCGGCCTCGCCCGCCCACTGGGTGAGCCGGGTGTTGGCCTCGGCGGCACGCAGGGCGGCCGGACCGCGCCAGGTGCCGAGCAGGTCCTGCACGACGTCGCGGACCCGGCCGGTGGTGGCCGAGATCTCGTCGGCGAGCGTGGACCACTGGACGGCACGGGTGCCCAGCTCACCGGGGTTCGCCTTCATCACCATGTTGTAGAGGGTCGCGTGGTCGTAGGCGTCCCAGTTGACCGATCGGAAGTCGGTGAAGGTCAGGTTCTGCTGCCGGTCGCTCGCGTCCTGGTTGGCCTGCTGCTTCTGGGCCGCGGTCAGGGGGTGCACCTCGTTGTAGTACTTGTCGTACCGATCCGGGTTGTACGTCATCTCAGGCTTCCTCCCCCACGCGCCGCAGCGTGGTCGCGGCGTGCTCGTCGACCCGCTGGTAAGTGGCCAACGTGGCGTTGATCGCTGCCCGGACCTGGTTCAGCTCGCCCAGGTACTGGGTGAGCACGGCCCGCAGCCCGGTCGAGGCGTCGGTGCGGCCGACGAACTCACGTTCCATGGCAGCGGCCAGGAGACCGGCCCCGGCGGGCAGCGGCGCGGCCAGGTCCCCGACTTGGCGCAACTGGTTGTTCAGGTCGTCGGCCAGGATGGCCAGTTCTCGGTCGGCGGCTTGCAGGGCCGCGTAGTCGACCTCGACGCCGTCGCTGCCCGTGCCGGTCACCCGGTAGTCGCCGGGGGGACCCGCGTGGACGTCGGTGTCGGTGACCACCTGCGCGACCGGTCCCGATTCGGACCGCATGGCCCGCGCCTGCCGCATGTCGTGCACCCGCGTCATGTCCCTCTCCCACCCGCCGTTCGCCGCACTCAGGGTGACTCACCGTCACCTCAGGTGCTACCTCTACTCCGGTCTACTGCTCAACTGGGCACTTCTGGCGCGCAGTTCGGCAACAGCGCGCTGATCAGTATCGGTTGATGGGTGACGTTACCCTCCACCAGTGAGTGAATTGGCAACTGACCACAACTCGATTCGCCGCGCGGTGGCGGCGTCCGCGATGGGCAACTGCATCGAGTGGTACGACTTCGGCGTCTTCGGGTTCATGCCCGCGGTGCTCGGGGCCGTCTTCTTCGACGCCGCCACGCCCACCGAGAACGTGCTGGGGACCTTCGCCGTGCTGGCGGTGGCGTTCATCGCCCGCCCGTTCGGCGGTTTCGTCTTCGGCCCGCTCGGCGACCGGGTCGGCCGCCGCCGGGTGCTCGCCACCACCATCGTGCTGATGTCCGGGTCGACGTTCGCGATCGGACTGTTCCCCTCATACCAGACAGCGGGCGTGCTCACGCCCATCCTCGTCCTGCTGGCCCGCCTCGTCCAGGGGTTCTCGGCGGGCGGCGAGTACGGCGGGGCGGCCACCTTCATGGCCGAGTACGCCCCGGACCGCAAGCGAGGATTCCTCGGCAGTTGGCTGGAGTTCGGCTCGCTCGGCGGGTACCTGCTGGGCGCGGGCGTGGTCACGGCGACCACGATCGCGCTCGGCGAGGACGCGATGGCGAGTTGGGGCTGGCGGATCCCGTTCCTGCTCGCCGGTCCACTCGGGCTGGTCGGGTTGTACCTGCGGACCCGGCTGGAGGACACGCCGCTGTTCCAGGAGGCGCGGACCGAGGACCGGCTGGAGTCCTCGCCGCTCAAGACCGTGCTGCGCACCCAGTGGCGGCCGATCCTGCACCTCATCGGCTACATCATCCTGCTCAACATCGCCGACTACGTGATGTTAACCTACATGGAGTCGTACCTGACGACCACGCTCGGCCTGTCCGGGCGCACCCCGCTGCTGGTGATCATGGCGGTGATCGCCGGGATGATGGCCCTGGTCGGCCCGGTCGGCGCGCTGACCGACCGGATCGGCCGCAAACCGCTGCTCTACGCGGCCTGCGCGGGGTTCCTGGCGCTGCCGATCCCGGCGTTCACGCTGATGCGGACGGGCGGCACGGTCCCGCTGGTCTTGGGGCTGGTGCTGATCGCGGTGCCGCTGACGTTCCTGCTGGCCACCATCCCGTCGGTGCTGCCCGCGATGTTCCCGACCACGGTCCGCTACGGCGCGTTCGCCATCGGCTACAACATGTCGACCGCGCTGTTCGCCGGTACCGCCCCGTACATCGTGACGAAGCTGGTCGACGCCACCGGCAACCCGATGGTCCCCGCGTACTACCTGATGGTCGCCGCCCTGATCGCCGCGGTGCCCATCCACCTGCTGCCGGAGACAGCAGGCCGGTCGCTGCGCGAGGCGGCCGACAGCACGCCCGTCCCGGCGAAAGCCCCGGTCAACTGAGGTGCGGGGCGTGTGCGCGACCACAGCCACCCCAGTGCTTACTCTCCAGTAATGAGTCGCACCGCCCAGCCGTGGCCACCGGTCGAGACCGAGCTGCCGGACCGCCACGAGGACACGCCCGCCGCCGGGACCGACCTGCCGCCGCACTACGCGTACTGCTTCGGCTGCGGTGACCGGCAGGAGGACGGCCTGCACCTGACGGCCCAGGTCGGCGACGGCCACCACATCCGGTCGCGGTTCACCGTGACCGAGGCCCACCAGGGCGCGCCCGGCCTCGCGCACGGCGGCCTGCTCGCCTGCGCGTTCGACGAGGCGCTGGGCACCACCGTGGGCAACCTGCTGCGCCGACCCGCGGTGACCGGCAGGCTGGAGACCGACTTCCTCCGGCCCGTCCCGGTGGGCACGACCCTGGTGATCGACGCCCACCTGGACGGGATCGCGGGCCGCAAGGTCTACGTCAGCGCCGAGGGTCGGCTCGGTCCGGACGGCGAGGTCGCGGTGCGGGCGCGGGCGCTGTTCGTGCTCGTGGAGCTGAACCACTTCCTGGACAACGGGCGCCCCGAGGACCTCCAGGCCGTCGCCGCCGACCCGACCCTGCTCGGTTCCCGGCCGGTTGAGCTGAATCCGTAGGCTGGCCGCATGTTCATGGTCGTCGTCAGCATCGGCGTGTCGGCCCTGCACCTGTACCTGTGGCAGCGCCTGGTGCGGGACACGACCAGGACAGTCCGGGCGCGACGGATCGGCACCGGCCTGCTCGGTTTGCCTGCGCTGTTCTCGGTGGCCGCGCTCGTCCTGCCGAAGTTCGTCGGGGTGGCCGCGTCCGAGTGGTTCGCGTGGCCGGGATTCCTGTGGCTGGCGGTGTTCTTCTACCTGCTGCTGATCCTGGTCGTCCTCGAACTGCCGCGACTCGCGCTGCGCCGGTGGACGCGGGCGGACGACGGCGAACCGGACGAGGGCCGTCGGCTGTTCCTGTCCCGCGCGGCGGCCGTGGTCGCCGGGGCGGCGGCTGGTGGTGTGGTCGGGTACGGCACCGCGACCGCCCTGGGGACACCCGAGCTCAAGCGGGTCACGGTGCCGATCCGCGGTCTGGCCTCCGGGTTGGGCGGGTTCCGGATCGCGGTGGTCAGCGACATCCACCTCGGGCCGATCCTGGGCCGCGCGCACACCGAGCGGATCGTGCGGATGATCAACGAGACCAAGCCGGACCTGGTCGCCATGGTCGGCGACCTCGCGGACGGAACCGTCGAGGAGCTGGGCCGGGCCGCAGAACCGTTGGGGGACTTGACATCCCCGTGCTACTTCGTCACCGGCAACCACGAATACTACAGCGGCTACCAGCCCTGGGTCACCGAGCTGGAACGGCTCGGGCTGCACTACCTGCACAACGAGAACACCCAGATCACCCACGGCCCCAACGTTTTCACCCTCGCGGGCGTAACCGATGTGGCCGGGAAGTCGTACGGCGACGGCCCGGACATGGACCGGGCATTGGCCGGACGGGTTGGCGCGACGGTGTTGTTGGCGCACCAACCCGTCCAGGTGTCCGACGCGGCCAAGCGCGGGGTGGACCTGCAACTGTCCGGCCACACACACGGCGGCCAACTGTGGCCGTTCCACTACGTCGTCGGCCTGTCCCAGCCCGCGGTGTCCGGGTTGTCCAAAGTAGACAGCACCTGGCTGTACGTGACCAACGGCGCGGGCGCCTGGGGGCCGCCGGTGCGCGTGGGAGCACCACCGGACATCACAGTCGTCGAACTCGGCTAGTACTCGGCTAGCCCTGGCAGTCAGTCGGCGGCGTCTTCCCGGCCGACCCGGAGCGGCAGTCCCCGGGTCGGTAAACACCTCTTCGGGCTGTCAAGTCCCGCCTTGCGCTCAGGTCAGGGTGCGCGGCCGGATGGCGTTTGCCTTGTCGACCAGGGCGTGTCGTTGCTCGGGGCTGCCTGCGAGCCGGGCGAGGGCGCGGTAGCAGCGCTCCAGGCCGAACCGGAGTTCGCGTTCGGACAGTTCGCAGCCGAGGACGGTGCGTTTGGCGTTCGCCGGGCTGGCGCCGGGTTTTCCGGCCTGTACCCAGCCGTAGGCGGCTTCCAGTAGTTCGGCGGACAACTGGGTGCGGCGTTCCGCGTCGAGCGCCAACCGCTCCAGCCGCTTGGCCGCGTCGTGCAGTTCGTGCTCGGCGACCCGGCTGACCTCCTGCGCGCGGGCCTTCACCTTGATCGCGGCGACCTGGGCGGCGATGTGGTGGCTGGACGACTCGGGTACCGCCTCCAGCACCTCGATCGCCCCGGCCCGACCGCCCTGGGCCAGGTACACGCGGGCGAGCCCGAACGCGGCGCTGACGTAGGAGTGGTCGGTGCGCCAGACCAGTTCGTAGAACCGGGCGGCCGCGAAGTGGTCTCCGGCGAGCTCCGCGCTGACCGCCAGCGCCAGCTTCGGCGCGATCTCCCCCGGTACCGCGTCGTACACCCGCTCGAACGCCTCGCGGGCGGGCTTGGGCGCGTTGTTGGCCAGCGCCAGCAACCCGCGGTACCAGTCCGGTCGCCACTCGGCGGGCGAGGTCGACATCCGGCGGGCGATGTCCAGCTCGGCCACGGCGGCCCGGAGGTCGCCCTGGTCCAGCCGCGCCTTGACCATGCGCAGCCGCACCTCGACGGACTCCTGCGGGGCGGCGGCCAGCGCGGCGACCAGCTCGGCGGGCTCGGTCGCGGTGATGGTCGCCAGCGCGGCGGCGGCCGGGTCGTCGGTGTCCACCAGCGGGAGCGGCAGCACCGACGCCACCTCCATCGGGTGCGGCGGCCGCAACGAGTCGGCCGCGCCGAAGGTCCTGGTCTCCAGGCTGAACACAGTGGACAGTCCGGGCCGCGGTTTCCCGGTGCCCAGCGCCATCACCTCGCGCAGCACCCCGGTCAACTGTTCGGCCATCTCCTCGGCCGAGGTGAACCGGCGCTCGGGGGCGGGGTGCGTGGCGCGCTTGAGGACCCGGAAGTAGCTGCCGAACAACGCGAACAGCGGCTCGGCGTCCGGACCGGGCAGGCTGTGCTTGTAGCGGGTCGTGTACCCGGCGAACTCGATCGAGAGCACCGCCAGCGTGCGGCCGACGGTGTAGATGTCGGATGCCACGGTGGCGCCCTCGGTCGCCAACTCCGGGGCCGCGTACCCGGCGGTGAAGAACAGCGGGCTCTCGTAGTCGTCGACCTTGCGCACGGCACCGAGGTCGATCAGCTTCAACTGCTCACCGGCCTGGATCACGTTGTCCGGCTTGAGATCGCAGTAGAGCATGTCGATGCTGTGCAGGTAGCCCAGCGCGGGCAGCATCTCCAGCCCGTACGCGATCACCTGCCCGATCGGCAGCGGCTCCGGCCGCCCGGTCGCCAGGTGGTGTTCGAGCGCCAACTGCCGCAGCGACTGGCCGCCGACGTACTCCATCACGATGTAGCCGACCATCGAGCCGGTCTTCGGGTCCGGGTGCTGCACGAAGTTGTAGATCTTGACGACGTTCGGGTGCTCGACCTCGGCCAGGAACCGCCGCTCGGCAACCACCGAGGCCATCGAGGTGGCGTCGCCGGTGTCGATCATGCCCTTGAGCACGACCCAGCGGTCGCTGACGTTGTGGTCCTTGGCCAGGTAGATCCAGCCGAGACCGCCGTAGGCGATGCTGCCGAGCACCTCGTACTGGCCGCCGACCAGGTCACCGCGGAACAGCCGCGGCCGGAAGGTGAACTCGTGGCCGCAGGTCGGGCACGCGCCCTCCGCCGCCCCCGGCGCCCCGTCGACCCCCCGGCCGACCTCGGCGCCGCAGTTGTTGCAGAACCGCTTGTTCTCCGCCACGACCGGGTTGTCCAGCACCGCGCTGGACGGGTCCTTCACCGGGACGTTCGGCACCTCGACCAGCCCGGCGCCCAACCGCCCCCGCCCGGACGAGCGCGACCCGGTGCGGCGCCCGGAGTGCGGGAACGGCGTCGACCCGCTGTCCGTGCGCGCCAACAACTCCGTCTTCGGCGCGTCGTCCTCCTCCGGCTTCGGCGGCACGATGCTCTGGGTGAGCGTGGTCTCCGCCAGCACACTGGTCAACTGACCGTCTTCGGCGGGCGGCGCGAACGGGCTCTCCGCCGGGATCGAGTGCCGGTCGGTCACGTCCGGGTTCACCTGCGGCACAGGACTCACCTGCGGTACCGGGAAGCCACCGCTGGTGTTACCCGGCCGTGGCTGGGGTCGGGGCCGGGGCGGGACCGGCTGCCTGCCGGTGATCGCGCCCGGCGGGAACGGGTTCGGGCCGGTGTTGCCGCCGGGGCGCGGGGGCAGCGGCTGCGGGCCGGTCCGCGGTCCCGGGCGCGGCGGCCCCTGGCGCGGTCCAGGCGGGGGACCGGGGCGGGCGCCGGGCTGGACCGGCTGGGGGCCGGAACGCGCGCCGGGTGGGATCGGGTGCGGTCCGGAAGTCATTCCCGGCGGCGCCTGCTGCGGGAACGGGTACGGCCCGCTGGACTGCCCGGGTGCCGCGTGCCTGCCCCGCCGCGGTCGGACCGGCGGGATGAACTGGGTTCCCTCCGCGTCCGGCGCGGGGGGCTCCGGCGGCGTCGGTTCTTCGACCAACGCGCCCGAGAGCCGGTTGGCGACATCGACCTTGGTCGAGTCCGGCTCGGGTGGCTGCCACGCGCTCTCCTGGCCCGGCCGCGCGGACTCGTCCGCCGCCTCGACCTCTTCCCTGGTCACCACGCCGGTCTGCTCGTCGTCGACGACCGGGGCCGACTCGTCGGCGGCCGCGACGGTTTCCTTCGGCAGCACACCGGTTTTCTCGTCGACCTCGGCCACCGGGTCGACTTCGCTGACCTCGCTGATTTCGTCGACCTTGCTGACCTCGTTGACCTCCGCCTCCGGCAGCACACCGGTCTCCTCGGCGTCGGCAACCGGGATCTCAACCGGGGCAGGCGGAACCTCAACCGGCTCGGGCGAGACGTCAACGGGCTCAGGCGCGATCTCAGCCGGGGCAGGCGGGATCTCGACCGGGGCGGGCCGGTCCTCGACCGGGCTGGGTGGGTTCTCCACTGGGGCGGGCGGCTGGTCGGGGGCGGGCTCGGGCGCCACGGGCTCCGGTGCCACCGGCTCCGGGGCGGGCGGCGCGGGTTCCGGCGCGGGCGCCGGTTCGTCCGAAGTGGACTCTTCGGTCGGTGGCGAGTCGAAGCGCCAGCGGGCGGGCTTGGCGACCGGCTCGGGGTCGCCGGGTGGGGTCCAGTGGTTCATCGCCGCTCCTCCCGCTCAGTCCCGGTACCGGGCGACCGGTGGTGTGGCCGCGCCACCGGCCTGGGCCAGCCACTTGCCGTAGCTGGTCGCCCAGGAGCCGTTCGCGGTGGACCGCTCCAGGACGCCGTTGACGAACCGCACCATGTCCTGGTTCTGCTTGGGGATGCCGATGCCGTACGGCTCGTCGGTGAACCGCGGGCCGACCATCTTCACGTTCGGGTCCTGGGCGACCATGCCCGCCAGGATCGTGTCGTCCGTGGACACCGCGACGACCTGGCCCTGCTGCAGCATCACCAGGCAGTCCGACCAGTTGTCCACCGCGACGACCTCCGGTGGGGCGGCGGACTGGCGGAGCTTCGCGATCGACGTGGAGCCCTTGGCGGCGCAGACCCGCTTGCCGCCCAACTGGTCGATGCCGGTGATCGCGGACGACCGGTCGACCGCGACCCGCTGCCCGGCGACGTAGTAGGTGGTCGAGAAGTTGATGTCGGCCCAGCGCTCGCAGGTGGCCGTCATGGTGCGGACCACGATGTCCACCTCGCCCTTCTTCAGCGCGTCGATCCGCTCGGCGGAGGTGATCACCTTGTACTGCACCTTGTTCGGGTCGCCGAAGATGGCGGCGGCGACGTCGCGCACCCGGTCGATGTCGAAGCCCTCCAGCGCGTTGCTGGTGGGGTTGCGGAAGCCGAACAGGAACGTGTTCTGGTCGACACCGGCGATCAACCGGCCGCGGTCCTGGATGGCGCGCATGGTCGACCCGGCGGGCATCGCGCCCGGCTGCGGCTGGGTCCCCGGGCGCAGGCTCGCGGTCGGGTCGCACTGCGGGACCTGGCTGGCGGCACCGCTGGTGGTCGGCGGGTTGATCTCCACGCCGACCGGTTGCGGCTCGTCGACGCTGGTCACGGTCGCCAGGTCAACCGGCTTGCCGGAGGAGGCACAGCCTGCGGCGAGCAGCAGGACCATGACCAGCCCGGCGAGCTTCTCCATCGGTGCCTGCCTCATCGGTACTGCCCTCGTCGGTACTGGCCTCATCGGTATTCCCGCAGCCGCTCGCGGATGCCCACGGTGATCCCGGCGGCGGCGACCACGGCGAGCACCGCGATGCCGAGCACCAGGCCGGTGAGCGCGTTGCCCGCCTTGGTGGTCTGGGTGAAGAACTCCGCGCGCCCGGCGTCGAGCGCGGCGATGAGGTTCTTGTCGAGCTTGGCGAAGGCGCTGGCCGCGCTGTCCGGGGCGTCCCCGATCGCGACCTTCACCGCTTCCTCGTACTGGCCGCCGTCGTCGAGTTCGCGGATCTTGCGGTGCGCGGCGACCCACTCGTCGGCGTTCTGCACGGCCAACTGCACCTCGCCCGCCAGGTCGTCGTTGGCGGCGAGGTCCTTGGCGCGGGCCAGCAAGTTGCCCTGGCCGTCGCCGGTGAAGGTGGCGGCGAGCTGGGCCCACTCCTTCTCGTAGCCGGGGCCGTCGCCGCGAGCCACCAGGGTCAGCGTCTCGTCGGCGCGGCACTTGAGCGAGTTGATCCTGGCCTGCACCAGCACGTCGACCTGCTGCGCGCCGTTGCGTTCGGCGTCACCCACGTGCGTGGACAACACGAACAGGGCCACCGCGCTCCAGATCAGCGCGAGCGCCACGGCCAGGGTCGCTGTGACCAGGCCGATGTTGAGCAACCGGTTCGTCTTGCGGGTCAGGTACCGCTGGGTCAGCACCAGGGTCGCGAGCAGCGCGACGACCAGCACGACCGACACCCACGGCACCTCCTTGGCCGACTCCTGCTCGCCGTCGAGCCTGCCGTAGTTGATCTGGTAGAGCTTCTCGGCCGCGGGCAGCAACTTCGACCGCATCAGCCCGGACGCCTCCCGCAGGTAGGCCGCGCCCGCCGGGAACCCCTGCCGGTTGTTCGACCGGGCCGTCTCCACCAGCCCCGAGTACACCGGGAGCTGCTGGGACAAGACCGACACCTGGTCGGCGGCCAGGGCGTCGTCGCCGACGTCGGAGGACGCCTTGCCCAGCGCGGCACCGGCCTGCAACAGGTCGAACTCGTAGCGGCTGCGCAGGCCCTCGGGCTCCACCCCGCCGGAGAGGAACGCGCTGGCCGCGGTGGCGTCGGCGTCGGAGAGCGACCGGAAGATCTGCTGCGCCGCGGCGGCCAGCGGCTCCCGGTGCTGCACGAGGTCGTCCAGCGTGTCGCGCTTGTCCTGCACGGCCAGGGCCGCGAACACGCCCGTGAGCAGCGTCAACAGGACCAGCCCGACCGCGGCGGCGGACAGCCTGCCTGGCGTGGTCCGCGCCGAGCGGGTCACCCGGCCGAGTACCGGCGGTCGCTCGGGCACGGCCGTCACCACGGGGTCACACCCAACCGCACGTCCGCGCCGCCTTCCCACCGCTGCCTGGTCGGACCTGAACTTAGTGGAGCGATATGGCCCTAGCCACCAACTCGGCAAGGTCGTGACCCTCGTGGTGACCGGTCCACCGGACACAGCCGGTCACCGGTGCCTTCCCACTTGCGCGCCGCGTAGTCGCTCGGTTGCTGTCTGGTTAACACCGGACGCCGGTGGGACCGTGACTAGCATGAACAGCGAGCACATGCAGCACATCGCGACCTTCTGCGGACAGTGCAACTGCGGCTGTCCTGAACTGTGGATCGACCAGCAAGCACCGGAGGAACGCCGCGTGGTCATCACCGACGACTTCGGTCAACGCATCCAGATGAGCCTCGGCCAGCTCAGCGACCTGGTGGACGACGTCAAGGCGGGCGTCGTCGACCAGGTGCTGGCGCCGAGCCGGTAACCGAGGCGCGGTGGCGGCCCCGACATGGCTCGGCTGGGTGCTCACCTCGGCGTTCCTCGTGATCGCCGGGTACAGCGTCGCCCGGCTCGTCGCCGCCGCGCGCCTGGCGGTCCCCGGTTACGGGGGTTGCCACCGGGCGGTGGACACCGCCCACGCCGCCATGGCCACGGGCATGGCGGTGATGTGCTCCCCGGTGGGCGGCCCGTTGCCCGCCGCCGGGTGGCAGGCGGTCTTCGCGCTGGTGACCGCCTGGTTCCTCGGGTCGAGTGTGCTCAACCGGCGCGGTGAGCGCCTCCGGGTCGGCTGGCACGGCCCGGACTGGCAGCACGCGGTCGCCGCGCTGGGGATGCTGTACATGCTGACGGCGGTCCCCCACACGTCGCACGCCATGTCCGCGACGTGGACCGAGCCGCACACCGGTACCGCCGCCATCCCGGCGCTGGGGTGGGCGTTCGTCGGCTTCTTCCTGATCCAGGCCGTCTGGCTCAGTCCGGTGTTAGTCAGCGGCGGCGGCACCGGTCTGCTCGCCGACCGCAGGGTGACCGCCGGGTGCCAGGTCGTGATGGCCCTGGGCACCGGCTACCTGATCTTCTTGATGCTGTAGCACGCGAGCCAGCACCGCCGCGCCGACCCCGAGCGCGGCGAGGACGGTGAACGCCACCGGCGGGGCGTCGAGCAGGAACCCGATGCCGAGCGAGACGACCACGCCACCCGCGTTGCCCGCCAGCCAGATCAACGACGTGATCGGCCCCGCCAGCGCCGGGTGTGCGCGCTCCACCATGGCCAGCGCCACCGGCAGCGCGGAGAGCAGCGTGAATCCGAAGGGGACACTCACCACCAACCCGGTCGCCCCCGGGGCCATCCCGAGCGCCAGGCAGACGACCGCGACGACGACACCGGTGGTGAGCAACGCCAGCGGCTCCTTGCGGGTCCGCTCGGCCAACGGCGGCACCAGCACGCAGCCGACCACCCCGGCCACGAGCATGATCAGCAGGAGCAGGCCGGACCGGTCCGCGGGGAAACCGGACTTGGCCAGCAGCGGGTCCAGCCAGGTCGCCACCGCCACGAAGATCCCCATACCGAGGAACACGATCCCCGCCAGCACCGGCACCCCGGGCACCCGCAGCGCCCCCTTCGGTGCCCGCTCGTGCTCGAACACCGGCCGCACCCGCAGCGCCACCAGCCCGCCGACGGCGGTGAGCACCGAGAACCCGGCACCGATCGCCACCACCAGCGGCACGTCGTCCGGGATCGCGGTGCCGATACCGGTCGCCATGATCATGCCGAGGTAGGTCGCCCCAGCCCCGATCGCGATCCCCACCGCCCGGTGCCCCGGCACCAGGTACGTCGCCGCCACCCTCGTGATCGCGTTGGCCAGGATCGGCTGCGCGACGGCCGCCAACACCTGCCCCACCAACGCCGCCCAATAGGCGTCCTCGACGATCCGCAACCCCGCGCCAACCGCGATCAACAACGCCCCCACCGCCAGCGTCGGCCGCAACCACCGGTCCAGCGCGATCCCGGTCGGCACCGCCAAGACCACGAACAGCAGCGGGAACAGGTTCGCCAGCCACCCGACGGCCTGCTCGGAAACCCCGAAATGCCGGGCCGTCGCGGTCGTCACCGAGGCGTAGCCCAACCAACACACCTGCGTCGCCACACCCAAGCAGGCGAACGCGGCGACCACCGGCCAGCGCGAGGACATACCGGCCAGTATTGAAGTTTCTTCACATCGCCGTCAATCCCCGCCTTACACAACCCGAACACGACCCAGCCCCGCCTTTTACCCGCGCCCGGCAAGGTGATCCGTGTCGGAAGCACGCGACGAGGAGGAGAGAGCAGATGCGAGCCAGGTCGGCCGTTGTTGTCGCAGCCCTGACCGTCGGGGTCGGGGTCACCGGGGCGGGGGTGGCGGCGGCGCAGTCCAGCACGCAGGCGCCGCCGAGCGGGTCGGTGACGATCACGTTGAGCGCGGAGCAGGTGAACCGGATCTGCACGGTGCGGATTCCCAAGATCGAGCAGCGGGCGGACCGGTTGGTCGCCCGGATCAACGGGGGCGCCGAGACCAAGGGATCGGTGGCGTGGTTGAAGGCACGCGCCGACAAGGAACAGGCGGCCGGTCGGACCACGACGGCGAACCTGCTCAAGGAGCGCGCGGACCGCCGGGCCGGTCGGGTCGACGACCTGAACAAGGCGAAGCAGCGGGCCGAGGACTTCAAGGGCAAGTACTGCGGGTCGAAGTGACCCTGCGCAAAGCCGCCGTCGCCATGGTGCTGCTGCTCGGGTGCGTGGCGTGCCGGGCGAACACCAGCACGCCGCCCGCGCATCCGACTGGCAACTCGGTCGACCAGGAGTTGGGCGGCGTCGAGTCCACCTTGGACAACGTCGAGTCGGAGATGGCGGGGGACTAGTACGGTGCGCGCATGACCGCTGACCGGGGCCTGGTGCTCGTCGTGGAGGACGACCCGGCGATCGCCGAGCTGGTGCGGTTGTACCTGCGGCGCGACGGGTACGGCGTGCACGTCGAGTCCGACGGGCCGGGCGCGCTCGAAGCGGTGCGCAGGTTCAAACCGGTGGCGCTGGTGCTGGACATCGGGCTGCCCGGGATGGACGGGGTCGAGGTCTGCCGGAAGTTGCGGTCCGCCGACGACTGGACGCCGGTGCTGTTCGTGACGGCGCGCGACGACGAGGTCGACCGGGTGCTCGGGCTGGAACTGGGCGCCGACGACTACGTCACCAAACCGTTCAGCCCGCGCGAGTTGGTGGCCAGGGTGCGGACCGTGCTGCGGCGCACGGGCGACCCGGGTGGCGGCGACGTGTTGCGCGCCGGGGGCACCCGGGTCGACCCGCGGCAACGGCGGGTCTGGGCCGGGGACGTGGAGGTCCAGTTGACCTCCACGGAGTTCGACCTGCTCGCCCACCTGATGCGCAGGCCGGGTCAGGTGTTCGAGCGGGCGCAACTGTTGAGCGCGGTGTGGGGCTACGCGGCCGCCGCCGGTACCCGGACGGTGGACGTGCACATCGCCCAGTTGCGGGCGAAGCTGGGCCCGGCGAGTCCGATCCGGACCGTCCGGGGTGTCGGGTACGCCGCGGACCGCGGGTGAGGGGCACCCTCGCGGTCCGGGTCACCGCGCTCTGCCTGGCCGTGGCCGGGGTGGTCGCGGTGGTCGGCGGCCTGATCTCGGCCCGCCTGGTGGTCTCGACCGCCCGCCAGGTGACCCAGCAGACCCTGTCCGACCAGGCCGATGTGTTCGTCAGCCAGTTCGCCGACAACCGCATCGGCCTGCGTCGGATGGTCGAGGTGCTCAACGGGCAGGGCGTGGCCGTGGTGCAGGTCCGGCCGAACGGGACGGTCGTCAGCGGCGACGCGACCGCGGAGAAGGCGGCCACGCAGGCCGGGTTGGCGCACGTGACCACGGCCGAGCACGCGGCGGTGGACGTCGGCGGGCGGACCATGCTGGTCGAGCTGCGACCCGCGGACAGCCGGGGCGCGATCGCCCTGGTCAAGGCGTCGGAGACGGTGAAGGGTTCCGGGCGCAAGCTGGTCGCCAACATCGTCGTGGCGCTCGGGATCGGTCTGCTGGTCGCGGCCGTCGCGGGGCTCGTGCTGGCCCGGTTGCTCGCCCGCCCGCTGACCCGCACCGCCGCCGTCGCCTACTCGATGACCCACGGCAGGCGTGACCTGCGGGCGCCGGTGCAGGGGCCGCGCGAGGTCGCCGAGGTGGCGGCGGCGGTGAACGAACTCTCGGACGCCTTGCAGCGCAGCGAATCCCGGCAGCGCGACTTCCTGCTGTCGGTCTCGCACGAACTGCGCACGCCGCTGACCGCGGTGAAGGGCTTCGCCGAGTCCCTGGCCGACGGGGTCGTCACCGGGGACGCCGTCGCGTCCGCCGGGCGCACCATCGAGCAGGAGGCGGACCGGCTGGACCGGCTGGTCCGCGACCTGCTCGACCTCGCCCGCCTCGGCGCCGACGACTTCCGGCTGGACCTGATCACCGTCGACCTGACCGCGCTGGTCGCCGACTCGGCCGAGGTCTGGTCGGCCCGGTGCGCGGCGGCCGGGGTGCGGTTCGCGGTCGAGGCGCCCGCCCACCCGGTCGTGGTCGTCACCGACCCGCGGCGGCTCCGGCAGGTGGTGGACGGGCTCGCCGAGAACGCGCTCCGGGTCACCCCCGCCCATCGACCGATCGTGCTGTCGCTGCGGGAAAGCCCTGGTCAGGCCGTGCTCGAAGTGCGCGACGGCGGCCCGGGGCTGGCGCCGGAGGAGTACGCGGTCGCGTTCGAGCGCGGCCTGCTCAACGCTCGGTACGCGGGCAGCCGCCCGGTCGGCACCGGCATCGGCCTCGCCCTGGTGCACGGTCTGGTGACCCGGATGAGCGGCACGATCAGCGCGGGCCCGGCCCCGGAGGGCGGCGCCGCGTTCACCGTCCGACTCCCGTCCGACGGGTGACTATTGCGTGGCTGCCTCCAACAGGCGGTACAGGGTGGCCGCCAACTCGTGGTCGCCTTCGACGGTGACCGCGTCCACCGGAGCCCGGCGCCAGAGCCAGCGGAGCAGGGTGTCCGGGTCGGCGCGGACGGTGGCGTCCGCGGTGCCGCTGGGGGCCACGGTGATGGTCGAGGCCAGGGTGACGTACCAGGACGACGCACCCGCCTCGACGCGGACGACGCGCCCGTCGAGCGTGTCCAGCACGCCGCCGAAGCCGCTCGGGTAGGCGGCCGACGCGAAGGCGAGGAAGGTGATCAGGACCTCGTCGATGCCGTCGGTGGCGAGTTCGGTGGGCACCGGCGCCGACTCGACCCCGGCGGCCGCCTCGGCGTCGATCCGGTGGATGACGGCCTCCTGCGCCATCCGCCGCCCCCAGAAGCCGACCGACTGGTCCGGTTCGTACCAGGTCAGCGTCTGTTCGGCCGGGTCGCGGGCGGTCAACTCGGCGAGCACGTCGACGGCGGCCGCGTCGAAGGCCACCAGCGGGTCCTGGCCGGTGAAGTCCGGCGGCCACGACTCGGGTTGGGCGTTGAGCCGCATGGTGGTCGCCTTGTCCAGGTAGACCTCGGCGACGTGGAACAGCAGGTCGGTACCGGTCCACCCGGGACAGGTGGGCACGGGCTTGTCCAGCGCGGTGGCGGCGGCCGCGCGCAGGATCTCGTTGTCGGCGCGCAGGTACGCCAAGTAGGTCTCGTGGTCCATGGCCAGACTCAACCACGGACCACCGACAGTCGCGGAACTATGTGGCGATCCAGAAGAACCGGCCGCGCGGGTCGTATTCGACGATCGTCGCGTGGGCGCCGGTGCGCAGTGGGCTCTGTCCGGCTTGGCGGACCTGGACGACGACGACCTGACCGTCCGCCGTGGTCACCTCGGCCTCGCCGAACACCCGGTCGACCCGGCCCGAACGGACAACACAATCGGTGCCGGCGAGCTCAAGCGGGTCGGGCAGCGCGCGGTTGAGCACCGGCACCAGGAACCGCACCGCGGCCAGCGCGGACACCAGGGCCACGGCCAACACCAGGGCACCCGGCAGCAGCGGTGACGGCTTGACCGGGCTGAGCAACAAATCACCGGCAACGCTGACCCCCCAGGCGATCGCGACCACCAGCGACAGCGCCACGCTGAGCGGGACCCGCCCCAGGCCGAACGCCTCCGGGTCGGCGGCGCCAACTGCGTCTACTGTGGACAGTCCAAGGCCGACCAGCAGCCAGTAGCCCGCCACCACCACGAGCAGGAACGTGAACACCACTGCGGGAAAACTGAAGGCAGCGACCAGGATGTGGTCCACTGGCGGATCCCTTCGCCGAAATCGTGCGTCGCAAAGTACTGCGCGACGCGCGGGCGGTCCGCCGGAATCGCCGAACACGATGCGGTGATGTGACAAACCGGGATGCGACACACCGGCGGAACGGGCCACACCGGACGGTTCACCCGTCGAGCGAATTCTCCACCTCGGTCAGCATCGGGGCCACCCGGAACGGGATCTGCTCGGTCATCGCGACCGCGGTCGTGCTGCGGATGACGCCCCGGCAGGCGAGCACCGCGTTGATCACCTCGTGCAGGTGCCGGGTGCTGCGCGCCGCCACCCGGACCAACAGGTCGCCGTCGCCCGCGATACCGTGCGCCTCCAGCACGAACGGCACGGCGACCAGGTCCTCGATCGCGGACCCCAGCCGCCCCTGCGCGACCTGCACGGTGACGAACGCGGTCACCTCGATCCCCAACTGGGTGTAGTCGACCGCCCGCCCGCGCGCGCCGACCACGCCCTGGCGCTCCAGCCGGGTGACCCGGGCGTGCGCGGTGTTGCGCGCGATGCCCAGCCGCTCGGCGAGTTCGGTGATACCGACCCGCGGGTTCGCGACCAGTTCGCGGATGACCCGCAGGTCGAGCCGGTTCACGGTGCCCACGATGCGCAACCTCCCCGGGTTCCTGCCGCCGATTTTGCGCAATCCGCGCAAGTGCACCTGCACAGTCTTGCACTACGCTCACCGCAGGCCGTCTCCTTGCCCGAAGGTGCGCACAAGAAGGTGAGAGCGATGACCGAGTACCGCCCCGCCGACGTGATCCGACTCGACCACGGCCGCGGCGCCCTGACCGGCGTGCAGGCGCTGGGCAGGCTGCTGGTCGACCAGCACCGCGCCGACCAGGCCCGCGGCTGGCGCACCGCCGGGTTGGTCTCCGGTTACCGAGGGTCACCGCTGGCCGGGCTGGACCTCGTGCTGCAGCGCAACGCCGACCTGCTCGCCGAGCACGACATCGAGTTCATCCCCGGTGTCAACGAAGAGCTGGGCGCGACCGTCGTCTACGGCTCGCAGCTCGCCCCGCAGTTGCCCGGGTCGAGGTTCGACGGCGTCTTCGGGCTCTGGTACGGCAAGGCGCCCGGCGTCGACCGGTCGGTGGACGCCTTCAAGCACGGCACCTGGATGGGCACGACCCGCAAGGGCGGGGTGCTGGTGGTCGCGGGGGACGATCCGGCGAGCAAGTCGTCGTCGCTGCCGTCGAACTCGACGATGGCGCTGGCCGAGTCGTACATGCCGGTGCTGGCCCCGGTGGACGTGGCCGACGTGCTGCGGTTGGGCCGGTTCGGCATCGAGATGTCCCGGTTCACCGGCTCGTGGACCGGTTTCACCGTGGTGACCGCGGTCGGCGACGGCTACGAGGTCGTCGACCTGGGCACGCGCCCGGAGATCGTGGTCCCGGAGTTCGAGTGGGACGGTCGCCCGTGGACACCGACGTTCAAGGCGGGCGTGGGCATCCCGGAGGCGCTGGCGCTGGAGCGCGAGGTGCTGGAGGGCAGGCTCGCGGCGGCCGTCGCGTTCGGGGCGGCCAACGGGCTGAACCGGATCGAGGGGGCGGTGCGCGACGCCCGGATCGGGATCGTCGCGTCCGGACACACCTACGCCTGCCTGCGCGACGCGCTCGACCGGCTGGGCGTCGACCCGGAGCGGCGCGGCGTCCGGCTGCTGCGGCTGGGCATGGTGCACCCGCTGGACCAGGAGCTGCTGGGCCGGTTCGCCGACGGCCTGGACGAGCTGGTGGTCGTCGAGGACAAGCGGGCGTTCGTCGAGACCCTGGTCAAGGAAGCCCTGTTCGACCGGGCCGTGCGGCCGAGGGTGTACGGCAAGCGCGGGCCGAACGGCACGGCGCTGATCCCGGTCACCGGCGCCCTGGAGACCGACCGGCTCGTCACCGTGCTCGGGCCGTTCCTGGCCGACCGCGTCGAGGGTGTCCAACTGCCGCGCCGGGTGGAGCGGATCGCGCTGCCGGTGGTCAACCGCACCCCGTTCTTCTGCTCCGGCTGCCCGCACAACCGGTCCACCGAGGTCCCGGACGGCTCGCTGGCGGGCGCGGGCATCGGCTGCCACGCGCTGACCACGTTCATGGACCGCAGCGTCGGCTTCACCCAGATGGGCGGCGAGGGGGTCAGTTGGGTCGGCGCGGCCCGGTTCACCGACACCCCGCACTTCTTCCAGAACCTCGGCGACGGCACCTTCTTCCACTCCGGCAGCCTCGCCGTCCGGCAGGCCGTCGCGGCGGGCACCAACATCACCTTCAAGCTGCTGTACAACGCCGCCGTGGCGATGACCGGCGGCCAACACGCGGACGGCTCGGTCGACCCGGCCGCGGTCACCCGCATGCTGCACGCCGAGGGCGTCGCGAAAACCGTTGTGGTGACGGACAACCCGGGCAAGTACCCGCGCGGAACCGGCTGGGCGCCCGGCGTCCGGGTGCGCCACCGCGACGACCTCGACGACGTGCAGCGCGACCTGCGCGAGACCCCCGGCGTCACGGTGATCGTCTACGACCAGGAGTGCGCCGCCGAGAAGCGCCGCAAGCGCAAGCGCGGCCTGCTGCCCGACCCGGTGACCCGGGTGCACATCAACGAGTCGGTGTGCGAGGGCTGCGGCGACTGCGGCCGCAAGTCGAACTGCCTGAGCGTCGAGCCGGTGGAAACCGAGTTCGGCCGCAAGACCCAGATCGACCAGACGTCCTGCAACAAGGACTACTCGTGCCTGCTCGGCGACTGCCCGTCGTTCCTGACCGTCGAGCCCGGCGACCGGGCCGCGGGTGTCAAAAACTCGGTGCGGCGCCAAGACCTGCCCGGTGACCTGCCGGAACCCGCGTCGCGGCCGGAGTCGGCGGCGCTGGTGATGGTCGGCATCGGCGGGACCGGCGTGGTCACCGTCAACCAGGTGCTGGCGACGGCCGCGCTGATCAGCGGGCTGGACGCGCGGGCGCTGGACCAGACCGGGCTGAGTCAGAAGGCGGGCGCGGTCGTGTCCCACCTGCGGATCTCGGCGGCGGGCGGCGAGGTCCCCGGCCTCGTCCCGGCGGGCACCGCCGACGGCTACCTGGTGTTCGACGCGCTCGCCGCCACCACCGAGCCCAACCTGTCCCGCTGCGGCGCGGACCGGACGGTCGCGGTCGTGTCCACCGCCCAGGTGCCGACCGGCCGGATGGTCGTCGACACCACCGTGGCCTACCCCGGCGACCTGGTACCCAAGATCGCAGGCCGGGTCCGCGACCTGCGTGCGTTCGACGCCCTCGCCCTGGCCGAGCGGCTGTTCGGCAGCACAGCCGCGGCGAACTTCCTGGTCGTCGGCGCGGCCTACCAACTGGGCCTGCTGCCGGTGACCGCGGCCGCCGTCGAGAAGGCCATCGAGCTCAACGGGGTCGGCGTCGCCACCACCGTCCAGGCGTTCCGCGCGGGCCGCAAGGCCGTGCTGGACCCGGCGTGGCTCACCGGGTCCCCGACCACCGAGGTGCCCCCGTCGCCGCTGGCCGAGGGCTTCACCGGGGAACTGCGCAGGCTGCTGGACATCCGGCTGCCGGAACTCGTCGCCTACCAGAACAAGGCCTACGCCCAGCGCTACCTCGCCACGGTCCGCGCCGTCGCCGACGCCGAGGCCGCCGCCGGGCTGCCCGGGACACTGGCCGAGGCCGTCGCGCGGAACCTGTTCAAGTTGATGGCGTACAAGGACGAGTACGAGGTCGCCCGGCTGCACCTGGACGCGCACGTCGAGGTCGAGGCCAAGTTCGGCCCCGGCACCCGGATCGGGTTCGCGCTGCACCCGCCGCTGCTGCGCGCCATCGGCATGCGCCGCAAGATCACCCTCAAGCGCACCGCCCGGCCCGCGTTCACCGCCCTGCGCGCCCTCCGGGTACTGCGCGGCACCGCCGTCGACCCGTTCGGCCTGGCGCGGGTCCGCAAGGTCGAACGCGCCCTGATCACCGAGTACGAGGCGCTCGTGCCCACGCTGCTGACCGCGCTGGACCGCTACGACCTCGCCGTCGAGATCGCCGCCCTCCCTGACCTGGTCCGCGGCTACGAGGACATCAAGCTGACCTCCGTAGCGGCATATCGCGAGAAACTGTCCGAAATGCTCGGACGCTTGGCGGAGTCCCCGGTCGCCATCCCATAGCGTGGGTCCGGTTGCGCCGGGTCCATTTGCGGCCGAACCTGTTGTTCCCCAACCACTTTCGGGAGCAGCGATGACCGTGGACACCCGGCTCAACAACGTCGACATCGAGGCGGTCGGCGCCCTCGTCGACGCCATCCGGCAGGACAGCGCCAAGGCCAACACCACCTGGGCCGCCCACGTCACCTGGCAGGGCGGCTTCCAGTCCACCGCCCGCGTCCGCGGCTTCGCCGAAACCCCCTCCGACGAACCCACCACCCTCGGCGGCACCGACACCGCCCCCAACCCGGTCGAACAATTGCTCGCCGCCCTCGGCAACTGCCTCGCCGTCGGCTACGCCGCCAACGCCACCGCCGCGGGCATCCCCCTCGACTCCCTCCGCATCGACCTCCGCGGCGACATAGACCTGCACGTCTTCCTCGGCCTCCGCGAAGGCCACGCGGGCTTCGACTCGATCACCGCCAAGGTCCACCTCACCTCCCCCGCCCCCACCGCCGACCTCAAGGCCCTGCACCACCGAGTCACCGCCTCCTCCCCGGTCGGCCACACCCTCGGCACCGCCATCCCCGTCAAGATCGACCTGGCCTGACCGCGTGGCGATCTGACAGCGCGTCGGCGAATGCCCGATTCCGTGTGGCCGCTCACGGGAAAACTCACTCGTCCAGAGTCTTTTTCCATCAAGGATTTGTCGGCATAACGTCAACAAAACCGCCGATCCGCTGAATCACACAACAACTGCGGTCACCCGGAGGAACGACCGCACGCGGGCCAGATGGCGGCATACCATGAATCGGAAGCGCCAGTCATCGTGAACAACAGCCGGATTGAGTGAAAATTCCGGCACTTCCCGGCTGCGCGCGGTCGAACTGACGTAAAGTCGGGGGTATACGTGCAGGAAGCCGCCGGGGGGCTTGATGGCGCGGAGCGGAGCGGACCACCACGACCAACCGGACGGCAGGCCCGCGGCGGCGGACAACCGTGTCGTGGGCGCCGTCGGCGGCACCGTCATCCAGGCCGGGAACATTCACGGTGGTATCTATTTCGGCAATCCACCCGCCGCGTCAGTGGTCCCCCGACAACTGAACCCACCACCACCGAATTTCGTGGACCGGCACCGGGAATTGACCGAGCTGGCCACCGCGCTGGCGGGCTCGGGGTCGAATCCGACGGTGGTGGTGATGCGCGGTGTCGGCGGGGTGGGCAAGACCGCGCTCGCGCTGCGCTGGCTGGGGATGATCGGCGACCGCTACCCCGACGGGCACCTGTTCGCCGAACTGACCCAGGCGAGCGGCGCGCCGGTACCGGTCGAGGACGTGCTCGGCCGGTTCCTGCGGGCGCTGGGCGTGCCGACCGAGTCGATCCCGGCCACGCTCGTCGAGCGGACCACACTGTACCGGTCCGTCACCGCCGGGTCCCGGCTGGCCGTGCTGCTCGACGACGTCACCTCCGCGGCCCAGGCCAGGGTCCTGCTGCCCACCTCGCCGGACAGCGTCGTCGTCGCGACGAGCAGGCGGCCGTTGATCGCCCTGGTCGCCACGGGCGCGGTCGCGGTGCGGGTCGAGCCGCTGCCGCCGGACGGCGCGCTGCGGCTGCTCACCTCGTTCATCGGCGAGGACCGGGTGGCGACCGACCGCGGGAACGCCGAGCTCCTGGTCCGGCTGTGCGGTGGGCTGCCGATCGCGCTGTGCGTGGCGGCCGCGCTGGTGGTCGCCCGGCCGCGCCGGTCGCTGGCGAACCTGGTGGAACGGCTGCGCGACGAGCACCGGCGGCTCGACGTGCTCTCGATCGAGGAGGACTACTCAGTGCGCGCCACCTTCGACCTCGCCTACCGGGAACTCCCGGCACCGACCGCGGCGGCCTACCGGGCGATCGGGCTCAGCCCCGGCGGACTCGTGCGGCCCGAACTGCTCGCGCACGCCACCGGCACCCCGGTCGACGCCGCCGCCGACACGATCGAGGAACTGGTCGACGCGGGGCTGGTCGACGAACTGGACGAGGGCTGGTACCGACCGCACAACCTGGTCCACGTGCACGCGAAGGCCCTGGCGACCGGGTGCGACGACGCCACCGCCGTGCTGCGCCGCGTCGTCGACTGGTACGTGTCCGCGACCCGGCTGGTGAGCCACACCGTGATGCCCGCCCGGCAGGTTCCCGAGTGGACGGACGAGGTCGAGGTGACGCTGCCGCCGCGGCTGACCGAGTACGCGCCCGCGCTCGACTGGTTGGACCGCGTGCGCGACGACGTGGTGCTGGTGATGCGGTCGTGCCTGGAGCAGGGTTGGCACGAGTCGGTGTACCTGCTCGGGTACGCCCTGCAGCCGCTGTTCGTGCTGGACAAGCAACTGGTGGCCGCGATCGAGGTCTGCGACCTGGCCAGGCGCGCCGCGGCCGTGGCCGGTGAGCCGGAGCGCGAGGCTAAGATGCGCAAGCGGCTGGCCCGGCTGTTCACCCGGATCGGTCAGTACGACAGCGCCGAGCGGGAGATCCGGGCGACGATCCTGGCCGCCGAGGCGCGGTCCGATGTGTCCGAAGTGGCCAGTGCGCACAAGAGCCTCGGGCTGCTCGCACACGCCCGCGAGTCCTACGACACGGCCGTGGCCGAGTTCGAGACGGCACTGGCGACCATGCGGACCACGGGACCGGCGCGAGCCGTCGGCCTGCTGCTCACCGAACTGGGCAGCAGCGAGATCGCCGCCGGACAGCCCGAGAGCGCGGTCGACCACCTCACCGAGGCGCGAGAACTCCTTGCCACACTGGACAAGTCGGACGAGTACAACACCGCGCGGGCCGACCGCGAACTCGCCCGCGCCCACATGGCCACCGGCGACTTGGACACAGCAGGCGACCTGCTGCGGTCGACGCTGGCGGTCTTCGAACGGCACCAGGCCCGGCACGAGGCCGCGGACACGCACCGGGCGCTGGCGGAGTTGTCCCGGCGAGCCGGTGACCCCGAAGAGGAACGGCGGCACAACGAACGTGCCGCCGCCATCCTCGAAGGACTGTCCTGACTCACCGAAGTCGGCGTGCCGCCGGTAAACCGAACGACGTCACCAACTCCTCCTGCACGAGCGCGCTCGGCGCTCGATCCACCTCAGGCGCACCGCCGACGGCCCACCCGGCGCTGAGCACCGCGTTGCGCAATGCGGTGACCGCGTCGCCGGATGTGGCGTAGTGGTAGGCGAACGAGCCGACGAGCGTGTCACCCGCACCGCTCTGGTACCGCACACCGCGCGGAGTGGTAGCCGGAACCTGCCAGATCCGACGCCGGTCCCGCACCCCGATCACCGCGCCGTCCGCGCCGCAGCCGACCACGACGACCGGCGTGCGGTGCACCCGCCACATGTCCTCGACCCAGTTGACCGGTCCGAGCGGCAGCCCCTCGTGCGAGCAGGCCACCACGTGCGCCGCGGCCATCCAGTCCCGGTTGTGCGGGCTGTCCACCGAGTCCACGATGTGCGCGTCGGTGATGATCGGCACGCCCCGGTCGGCGGTGACCGGGATGAGCGACCGGGTGAACCCGATGTTGGACAGCACGGCGATGTCGCAGTCGTCGCCGAGCAGGGA
Source organism: Actinokineospora inagensis DSM 44258 (assembly GCF_000482865.1). Taxonomy (GTDB): domain Bacteria; phylum Actinomycetota; class Actinomycetes; order Mycobacteriales; family Pseudonocardiaceae; genus Actinokineospora; species Actinokineospora inagensis. The sequence goes on from NZ_AXWW01000030.1 coordinate 27,451, forward strand.
CCCGAACACGTCCGCCGGGTAGCTCAGCCGGGGCGTGTCCCGCAAGTCGCTGGTGCCCGACCGGGTACCAGCGGCGTCGAACAGCACGACCGCCCTCGGCTGCTCCGCGCACACCTGCGCGCCGGGGCCGTAGAGACCCTGCTCGCGCAGGCACTGCACGGCGACCGACCCGAGCACGTCTGCGCCGACATAGGTGGCGAACGCGACGTCGGCGCCCAGCCGCGCCGCCACCCTGGCCACGGTGTGCCCGCTGCCCGCGATCCGGAAGTGCAGCCCGCCGGGCAGCCGCCTGCTGGAGATCAGCGGCACCGGGAACTCCGGTACCAGACAGGAAACCCCGACGTTGACCACCCCGGCGACCGCGACGCGCGGGGTCACCGCAGCGCCGTCCGCGCGACCAGCAGCGAGCACAGCGTCCGGACGGCCGCCGCCGCGATCTCCCGGTCCACGTCCCCGCTCAACGTCATCCACAGTGGACGTCCGATGTGGATACTGTCTCGACCGGCCGCGACCAGCCAGCGGCCGCCCGCGTGCCGGGTGGCCGCCACCGTGCAGCCGGGCAGTTCGGCGAGCGACCGGAGCACCCACCGCCTGCCGTCGGCCTCGTCGTCGTGCTCCCACAACAGCATGTCGGCCCGCTGCAGCGCCGCCCGACCGGCTTCCGACCGGCGGACGAGCACGGCGTCGGCGTCGTACCAGTCACGCATAACGCCTCCCCTCTGCGTGGTGGTCCGGCACCGGGATCGGCTCCGGACCGCGGTGCTTGCCCTGGATCGGCAACCGGAGCAGCTCGTAGAGCCGCTCCCGCAGCGCCCGGTGCGAGCCACCGGGCAACGACGTGAGCCGAGCGGCGATCGCCGCGGCCAACGACCGGTCACCCAGCCGGAACTGGGATTCCGCGTGGGCGCGGGGTTCCCAGCGTGGCGCGGACGCGGCCAGCAGCGCCTGCGGCGAATCCGGGTCCACGACGTCGTCCGGGGTGCCGAAGGTCAGCACGGACCGACCGGTCGCCGCCGCGTACACCCCGGTGGAACCGTGGTCGGCCAGCACGTGGTCGGCGGCGATCACCGCGGGCCGCCAGTCCGCCTCCGGCTCGACCAGGGTCAGCCCGCGCTGCCGCGCTTGGCCCAGCCAGGACCGGAACTGCCTGCGGCCGTGCCCGAGCCACACCGCCGGGTGGACGGTGGCCACGACCTGGAACCGGCGCGGGTCCAACTCGCGCAGCAACCGGCCGAACAGCGGCAGGTCCCGCTCCACCAGTGACGCCTTGCCCCACGTGGACGCGACCACGACCAGTTCCCGGCCGCGCCGCACCCCCAGCGCCCGCCGGTACCGGTCACGCAGGTGCGCGCTGCGCAACATCCGGTCGTAGCAAGGATCTCCGGCAACCAAGGCGACATCGAGTGCCGCCGGGCACTGCCGGGCCAACAGCTCCCGCTGCCGTTCGTGCGAGAGCACCAGCGCCGCGGGTAGCAACCGGCCGTCCCGCAGCAACCGGGCCGGGTCCAGCCCGTATACGGGGCCGCCCACGGTGACCCGCTTCCCGTAGCCTGCTCCGTGCGGGAACAGCACCAGAGGCCCGTGCAGCCGCTCCACCCCGCCGAAGGCAGCGGCCAGCACCAGGTCGAACCGCTCGCGCACCGCTCGTGCCCACGGGATCCGGAACGCCCCCGCGGTGTCGAGGAGCCGCTCCACCCCGGCCCCGAACACGTCTGGCGCGCGCGTGTACAACACCTGCACCCTCGGGTCGGACTCCACCAGGTCCACGACGTCGAGCAACCGCTGTCCGGACACCACGCTGTGCACCGCGACCAGAACCGTGCGATCGGTGCGCACGGTCCGCCACCGCTCGGCATCGATCCCCACCGGCACGGCGGCCCATTCCGCGTCATCCATCCTTCCCCACCCCCTTAAGCGAACAAGGACTTACCCGGCCAACCCTGACGGCACGGGCGAACAGTTCCCTTGCAGTCCGCCTGCGGAGCGGGGAACAGCCCGTGTAACGATTCAGCAACGCGCTGGAATGGGTTGCGACGCGGATCACATCCCGGTCAGACTCGATATCCGCCAGCCCTCCGACCGTGAGCGGGAGGAAGCACCGGTGGACATCCGCATCCTGGGCCCCATTCGACTGGGTGGCCGAGCCTGGAAAGCCGATCACCGCAAGCCGCGCAGCCTCATCGAGCTGCTCCTGGTCAACGCCAACAAGGCGGTCAGCCGGGACTTGATGGTCGAGTACCTGTGGGACGACGCGGGACCACCGAATCCCCGCAAGACGCTCAACGTGTACCTCAGCCGGGCCAGAAGGCTGGTGGACCGCGATGTCGAAGATGCCAAATTGTGGACAAACAAGAACGACTGCGTCCTCGAACTGGCCGCTGAGCGCGTTGACTACCACCGATCCGTCGCCCTCATCGAGAAGGGCAACAAGGCAGCCGCCCGCGGTGACCACGCCGAGGCCGTGCGGCACCTGGAACCGGCGGTGGCGCTCTGGCGAGACGGCCGCCCGCTCGACTCCGCGGACACCTCCCGCGCCCACCGCATGCGCGAGGACCTGGTCAACCAAGACCTCTTACCGGCCTACCGCACGCTGTTCAGCGCCAAGCTCGCCCTGGGCGACCACGAGTACGTCCTGCGCGAACTCCGCGACGTGCAGCAGGAACGCCCACACGACGAGACCCTGGCGGGCCTTTGGATGCGCGCACTGCACGCCGCGAGCCGCACCCGCGACATCCCGGACTTTCACCGCGCTTTCATCCAGCGGCTCAAGACCGATCTCGACACCGGCCCGTCCCCCCAACTGCTCCGCCTGTACGACGCCCTGGTCACCGACGACACCCCGCCGGTCGAACCCGGACCAGCCCTCGCCGACCTCCCCAGGGACACCCCCTACTTCACCGGTCGGGAAGACCTGCTGCGCAGGCTCGACGACGCCGCCGCGCAGGGCAACTCGCTGGTCACGATCGACGGCCCCGGCGGCGTCGGGAAGTCCGCGCTCATCGTCCGCTGGGTGCGCACCCGGATGGACCGCTTCCCGGACGGCGTGCTGTACAAGAACCTGCAGGGCTTCACCCCGGACGCGGAACCGCTCGACCCCACCGCCGTGCTCGCCGACTTCCTGACCAGCCTCCGGCTGCCGCGCGACGAACTGCCCACCACCCAGGACGACCTGGTGGCCCGGCTGCGCGCCCTGCTCAGTGGCAAGCGACTGGTCGTCGTGCTGGACAACGTCCGCGACGCGGCGCACGCCCGACCGCTGCTGGCGGCGACCACGCCCTGCCACGTGATCATCTCCAGCAGGCAGGCGCTCACCGGGCTCGCGTTGTCCGACAACGCCCACCTGGTCACCGTGCCGCCGCTGTCACACCCGCAGCAGATCACCCTGCTCGCCACCCGGCTCGGCGACCGGATGCGCGAAGACCCGGCGGCGGCCAGGAAACTCGCCGTCCGCACCGACGGGCTCCCGCTGGCGCTGCTGGTGGTCGCCGAGCACGTCGCCGCCCGGCCGTCGGTCCCGCTGCGCGAGCTGGCGGCCCAGCTCAGCGAGGCCCACCGCGTCCTCAACGCGGGCGGCCACGGTGACACGAACCTGCGGTCGGTGCTCTCGGTGACCCTGGAGGCACTGGACGAACCGGCGCGGCACCTGTTCGACCTCATCGGCCTGCACCCGCTGCCGCTGATCAGCGGCTCGGTCGCCAAAGCCATGACCGGCACCGGGGAAGCCGCCACCGAGCACGCCATGGACCGCCTGCTCGGCGCCCACCTGATGCGCCAGACCGACGGCGACCACTACCGGGTGCACGACCTCATACACATGATCGCCGCCGAGCGCTCCGTCCACCTCGGCACCGCGCAGGACCAGGCCCGGCGCCGGATGATCGAGTGGTACCTGCTGTCCGCCGCCGCCGCGCGTGACCAGGCCGTGCCGGACGGCGTCGACGTGCCCACCCTGCCCCTGTCGGAAGGCGTGACCCCGCTCGGTTTCGACACGGCGGAAGCGGCCCTGCACTGGTTCGCCACCGAACGCGCCAACCTGATGGCGATCATCCGACTGGCCGCGCGGCACCGGTACGACGACCACGTCTGGCGGCTCACCGCCGCGACCTCCGAACCGCTGCGGCGGCTCGGCTACCTCAACGACGCCCTGGTGGCCAACCGGCTCGGCATCAGCGCGGCGGAAGCGGCGGGCAACGTCCTCGGGGAGGCCGGGAGCACGAACAACCTGGGGCTCATCCACGAGGCGATGCACGACAACGTCGAAGCGATCCGCCAGTTCGAGCGGGCGTTCGACCTGTTCGTCGTGATCGGACACATCTACGGCCAAGCCGCTTCGCTGCACAACGTCGCCCGGATCCGGCGGCACAACGGCGATCTGGCGACAGCGGCCGAGCACGCCACGCGCAGCCTCGAACTCCTGGAGAGCGTCAAGGCGGGCCCGTGGGCGACCGCCAGGGTGCACCGCTCGCTCGGCGAACTGGCCGCACAGATGGGCGACCACCAAGAGGCCCTGCACCGGTACCACCGGGCACTGTCGCAGGCCAAGCTCGTCGACGACGTCGAAGGCAAGGCCGCCACCATGACCGCCCTCGCCGAACTGCACCTGCACGGCAAGGAGCTCCCCTACGCCCTGGACTACGGCCGCAGCGCGTTGACGATGCACAGCCAGGCGATGAACCGGGCGGGTACCGCACGCACCCTGCTCGTGATCGCCGACGCCCAACTCCAACTGGACGGCGGCGGAACCACGGAGGCCGTGGCCGCCGTGGGCGCCTACCGGGAACTCGGCGACGACCTCGGCCTGGCTGAGGCGCTCGAACTGCTCGGCCGCTGCCACAGCTCGGCGGGCGCCCACGAGCTCGCCGCGCGCAGTTGGGCCACCTGCGCCGATCTCCTGTCCACTGTGGATCCAGAGCGGGCGGCTCGGGTGGCCGGGTGGGTCCGCGCCGCCCAGATCCGGGCCGGTCACCCGGTACCCGAACAGCACACCGCCGCCCCGGTCGAGTCCGCCGAGCCGACAAGACCGATGCCCCGGCGGTGACCCGGCTCAGCCCATGCCGATCCACGTGGTGAAACAGGTGACGGCCCCGGACACGACGCTCGCCGCGAACCGGGCGCCCCCCGGGTCGCCTGCGGGCGCGCCCATGCCGATCCACTGCGCGATGGTCGACCCGGCACGCCCCACCGCACTCATGTAGAGGGTGGCCGCCGCCGGGAAGTGTCCCGTGGCAACCAGGTCAACGAAGGTCATTTGTGCCCTCCCGGGGCGATTGTCGCCGAGCGACGAAGATCAACTGAGGCGACAGCCTAGGAGATGGCAATTGTGGAGAATCGCCCGGGTCACCAAATCGAGATCGCCCGGACGTGTGACTAATCAAGAACGAGCCCGATCGACTCCACAATGGAAGCCGCCGCCGAACCGGATCGTCCGATGATCAGCGGGATCCCGGTTGACCCCATTCGCCAGTCGGACTCGCCGAATCCGTCACCGCGACACCGGTTCCCGGGCACCCGACCGCCATCCCGGTACCCACAGCCAGGCGCGGTCGGTGATCACGTTGGCGCGCAACCGGATCTCGTCGGCCGCCGGGATCGGGCCGGTACCGACCCGGTCGGAGAGCAGCACGACCAGGTTGGCGTCCGGGGCCTCGTCGAGGGTGTCGGCGAGGGGTGGGGCGGTGAGCAGGTCTTGGGCTTCGGCGGGGGTGCCGAGGTGAACGGCGACCCGCAGGCGGAGTCGCGGGTGTGCGGTGTTGTGGGCGGCCAGTTCGCAGGCCAAGGCGGGCAGGAAGTGGGGAATGGCGGCGGGGTCGGCGGGGTGCAGGACGCCGGTGAGGGTGTCGGGGAGCCAGTGGGCGGTCAGGTGGGCGTGATCGACCGCGGCGGTGAGCACCTTTTCGGCGTGCTGCCGTGGGGATCCAGCGGCGGCAACGCAGAGTTGGGCGGCCTCTGCGCCGATCGGTGGCATGGATTGAGCCTTTCGTGTCGAGAGGGGGTGCGACCGACACTCTCCGACACTTCAGCCTAGGGCACTACGCATGGCGGCGGATTGTCGCCCCACCCGGCGATCTGGCGCAGTCGGGGCATGTCGACGACGCGGATCTTGCGGTACGCCTTGCTGATCACGCGTTCGTGTTCCAGGTCGGCGAGGGCCTTCTCGACGGTGCGGTTGGCCAGGCCCGCCATGTAGCCGAGCTCGTGCTGGGTGAGCTGGAAGCTCAGGTCCCAGTGCTCGCCGACCCGCTGGCCGTAGTAGGTGGCCAATTCCACGATGAGCCTGCTCAGCTTGATCCGGCCGTCCTTGATGGTGGCGTCCACCCGGCGGCGGTTGGCCCAGCGCAGCCGGGAGCTGATCATGCGGCTGACCTCGATGGCCAGGTCCGGGTAGTCCGCCATCAACGCGCGCAAGCGGTTGCGGTGCACCGAGCGGACCACCAGCGGGGTGGCGGCCTGCACGGTCGCCGACCGGCGGGCGTCCGGGTCGATGGCGCCCATCTCGCCGACCATGTCGCCCGCGACGCGGATGCCCAGCAGGCTCTTGGTGCCGCTGGCGGTCTCCACGAACACCTTCACCGCGCCCTCGATGATCAGGTAGGCGATGTCGCCCTCCTCGTCCTGGCGCAGCAGGTAGTGGTTGCGCGGGTACCGGATCTCCGAACCGGCGGCGAGCAGCGCCGCCCTGGTGCGCTCGGCGAGGCGACCGAGCAGGCTGCTGGGCGGCCAGTCGGAGTCAGCGGTCACGTCGTCTCCCCGGTGCGTCGTACGGACGACGGAATCCAGCCTGCCGCCGTCGCCGACCCCGTGCCGGGCAATCACCCCGATGCCACCGTGATGGCCCGGAACAGCCCACGACGAATTCCCCGGGTCGCGCTACTCCCAGTAGTACTTTGCCCTTTTCGAGCGACCCGGGTTCAGCGGGACTGCGGCAGCTTCCCGGTACGACCACGGAACGACGGCGGCGGCACCAGCGGCCCGATGTCCCCGTCCGGCGCCTCGTCCAGGTCGACGACCACCGGCGCGTGGTCGCTCGGCCCGGTCCCCTTACGCGCATGGCGGTCCACCCACGCCGCAGCGACCCGGTCCGCCACGGGTGACCCTGCGAGCACGAGGTCGATCCGCATGCCGAGGTCCTTGTGGAACATGCCTGCGCGGTAGTCCCAGTACGTGAAGACCCGCTCATCGGGCCACCGGTCGCGGACAACGTCATGTAGCCCGAGCTGGACTATCTCGTCGAGCGCGGCTCGTTCCGGCTCCGTCACGTGCGTGTGCCCGACGTAGGCCTCTGGGTCGAACACGTCCGCGTCCGTAGGGGCGATGTTGATGTCACCGCAGACGAGGACCTCTTTGGGGCCTGCGGCCACGACGTCCTTGAGTGCGGCCAGCCACTTGAGCTTGTAGTAGTAGTGGTCCGACTCGGGTACGCGGCCGTTCGGCACATAGACCGAGTGGACGCGTACACCGCCGCAGGTAGCGGAGACCGCGCGAGCCTCTTGGTGCGGGAAGCCCGGACCGTCAGGGATGCCGCGCACGACGTCATCCAGCCCTACCCGCGACAGGAGCGCCACACCGTTCCACTGCACCTCACCGTTGAGCGCGAACTCGTAGCCGCGTTCCGCCAACGGCTCGGCCAGCAACGCGGTGAACGCGTCGTCGGCGAGCTTGGTCTCCTGCAGGCAGACGACGTCAGGCCGCCGCTCGTCCAACCAGGGCAGCAGCCGGGGGAGCCGCTGCTTGACCGAGTTCACGTTCCAGGTAGCCACGCGCACCCTGGCCACGGTAGTCGTCACGGGCGCGATCGGTCGTACGGCCTAGAGGCTCACTAGTAGGTGAACGTGCCGATGATGTCGTTGACCTGGCGTGCGGTCGCGGCCAGGGTCGCCGCCGAGCGCTGGGTCGCGCTCGCGCCCTCCGCGGTCGCCGTCGCGCTGCCGGAGATGCCGTCGAGGCTGTCCCGGATCTGGCCGGTCGTGTGGCTGACCTCGCCGACCCCGGCGGTGATCCGGCCGGTCGTACGGGTCTGCTCGTCCACCGCGACCCCGATGCCGTGCTGGCCGTCGTTGATGCGGGTGATCACGTCCCGGATGCCGTCGATCGCCTCGACCGCCTCCCCGGTCATGGTCTGGATGACGCCGATCTTGGCCTTCACGTTCTCGGTCGCCGTCGCCGTCTCCTGCGCCAGGTCCTTGACCTCGCCCGCGACCACCGCGAACCCCTTGCCCGCCGCGCCCGCCCTGGCCGCCTCGATGGTGGCATTGAGCGCGAGCAGGTTCGTCTGCTCGGCGATGGAGGTGATGGCCCGCACGATCTCGTCGATCTCCCGGCTCGCCGTGCGCAGCCGCTGCACACCAGCCGCGGTCTCCTCGGCCGCCCGCACCGCCTGCGCCGACACCGACGCGGTGTCCGAACTCGCCCGCGCCACGCTGTCCACCGAGGCCCCGATCTGTGCCGACGCTGCCGCGATCTCGGACACCGTCGACGTCACGTGCCCCGCCGACTCGGCGACGTCGTTGGCCCGCGCCAACGTCTCCTCGGCCGCCGCGCCCAACCGGCCGGACACGTCGTCCAGGTCGGCCCCGGCCGCCAGCAGCGTCGCGGTGCCCTCGCCCATCGACGTCAACACCTCGCGCATCGCCCCGGCCGTCGCGTTGATCGCGTCCGCCATCTCGCCCAGCTCGTCGCGCCGGGGGTGCTCCACCCGCCCGGTCAGATCCCGCGCGGCCATGGCCTGCAGCCCGCGCGCCATCCGCAGCAGCGGCCCGCGCACGGTCCTGATCGTCCACACCGAGATCCCGGCGAACGCCACGGCCGCCGCCAGTCCACAAAGGATGATCAGCGTCAGGTTGGTCGACCCGATGTCGTCCGCGTCCGCCCGCTTCTGGTCGACGGCGGCGGACAGTTGGTCGTCGAACTGCCCGAGCCTTTCCTCCAACTGACCGAAAACGTCCAAGAAGGCGGGCACCAACGCCTTCGCCGCGACCGGATCAGTCGCCGCCGCGGCCACGATCGCCTGCGCCTTCTGCTCGTAGTCCAACACAGAAGCCCGCGCCTGCCCGAACTCCACCTGGATGGCCGCGGGCGCCCCCGCGGCCGCCGTGTCGAACTGCGCCGTCATGTCCGCCGTGTGCTGCGACACCTCATCAACGGAATACGCCTTCCGCTCCGCCGCCGACTGCGCACTCACCGCCGCCATGACATCCCCACGAACCGCGTCGTGCATCATGTCCGCGTTCCACTGAGCGCTCATCGCCGCGCTGACCTTGGCCAACTCGTCGGTAGCCGTCCCCTGCGCCCCAGACGCGTACCCCGCGACCCCCGCCATCACACCGAGAGCCACCACGCCCCCACTCGCCATCAACCCCAAGCGGCCCCTCACGGTCAACCCCATGACACATCCTCTCGGCGCGGGTACGCCCGGGGCAATTGGCAGCACGCGGGGCCGTCTGAGAGATATGCGCGGGTACCGCCCGGTCAGGGCACCCATCGTGGCTGATTCGGGTTCGACGCCACCCTCCGTGACAACCGGGGTCGTCCGCCCGTGGGGCACGGGAGCGGTCAAGGCCCCGACAGAATCCCTGACCGCCCCCGCACCTTGTCTTTCAAAGGGGGAGAAAGACAAGACACAGCGTATGCGCCCGACGTGCGGGCAGACCTGCCGTTGACACCCCCGCATGGGCGACCACGCCGCCCGCACCATCGGGTGAGGCCTCCCGCGCTTACTACTGCTCAGACCGTGATCGTGGCCGATCGGAAATCCCGATCAGCACGTCCTTCTTGAGGTGCTCCTTGATGAGGTAAACCAGTCGTTCGCCATCAATCAGCTCCATCCGACCATGCTCCCGCGCCTTCTCCCAACACTTGGGCGTGAACCAGGAAGTCGTGATCAGAATCCCCCAACCGGCCTTCTTCTCCTCCATCGCTCCCGCGAGCTCGCGGATGTGGTTCACCCCGATCGACCTGCTGTAGCGCTTCGCCTGAACGATGCTCAGACCACCCATCAACGCCTGGCGCTGCACAATCACCGCGTCCACGCCGTCGTCATTGCTTTGCTGCGTTGTCCAGCCTTCCGCACCTTGCGCCTCGAAGATCTGCCGCACGAGGTGTTCGAAGTTGGTGTACGACATGTCCATCAGGTCGGGCCGGGAGTCAAGGGTGGAGACAGCGTCGAATCCATCGACGAACGAGAACTTGCTGAGGTCGAAGTCCAGGATCGGCTGGATGGGCTCCAGTTCGTACGGGTGACTCGACACGATGGCCTTCAGATGGCGAACACAGGCCTCCGGTGACACCTTTTCCAAGTTGCTATCCGGAGGAAACGCGCCACGCTCAACACTGATACTGATGATGCACGGATATTCGTGCTCTCCCGTCGCCGGATTCGTCGCATGCACATGGCCGTTGAACCCAACCGAAGCCAACGTCCGATCGCCGTCGAACAGATCACGCACGCACAGCAACGCGACTTGGCTGATCACACTGCGGTAGAGCGCGGCGACCTCGTTCTTCGGTCGCGCGACCGAGCGCACCTCGTCCTTGGTGGACAGGTACCGGTAGCCCGCCTCAGCAGGCACCACCGTCCGCGGCGGCAACTCGAAACGCACGATGACCTGTTCAGATCGAGGGTTGAACGTAACGTCGACGTTGTGCGGAAACCCCTTCGGCAGCGGCACCCGCTTGAGCACATGCCCAAAATAGCCCTCGACTGCCGCCTTTTCCCGAGCAGCAAACCCCCGGATGTGTTTATCTACGACCAAGTTCTGTTCGCGGGCACCAGCCTCCGCCTTGGCAACACGCCGACCATGTTCTTCCCTCGCCACGACCACCCGCCGCTGGCGTTCCACCTCGGCCTTCTCGGCTTCACCAACCGCACGCTCGTATCTCGCCTTGGCGATCTCCAGTTCGCGCTCATACCGAGCGGCCCCGCCAAACAAACGAGAGACAGCGCCTGGCGAACGAGGTGAATACTGCCCCCAGTCGGGCTTACGCACCGGATCAGCCAAATCCCCAAGATCCAACTGCGGCACCTTCGGAACCACCCGCAGCGCACCGAGGTCGAACCGAGCAGACCGGGACAACCCACCCCGAAGAAGATTGTTCAATGACTCAACAGTTCGCTCAAGCTTCTGGTTCTTGCGTTCGGTATCAGCGACACGCGCCTCCAGATGCCTCTGCTTCGCCGCCTTCTCCGCCGCAACGCGCGCACGCTCCGCCGCCCGCTGCTCTTGCTCCACCTGACGCGCGAGTGCCCTCTGCTGGCGTTCCCAGTCAGGCCGCGCACCACCCTTGGCTCCCGCCATCCACGCCTCCCCCTGCTCCAGTAATCACCCGGGTACACATGGTAGTAGAACCACGGTCCAGGATCACCGGACTCAAGCAGCCAAGCGAAGAGAACACGGCCGACCGCGGCAAGGGTCGACGGCTTACGAGGGCGAGTGGGCCTATATGCCGGACATATCGCCCCACCGAGATCCAGCAGACCTACCGAGGTCAGGTTTCGCCACACCAACGCACCCAGCACCCCACCCGATAGCCACACAAGAGGCAGATGACGATTGCCCGCATCCTCAGCAGCCCAACCAACAGCCGGGTCACCCATCCTCGACAAACCGGGGCCACCGCACGCCAGATCGCGGACCTCCTGGGTCACGCCCGACCATCGATGACCCAGGACGTGTACATGGGCCGGGGCGCGGTCAACCGGACGACCGCCGACAAGCTCCAGGCCGAGCGATGGGGCCGCGAAAACGGTGAGTAAACGGTGAAGATGATCTAGGACCGTCCGGCTACAGCGCCGCTGACCAGGGAGAAGAGTGGGCCGCCTGGGGCTCGAACCCAGAACCTACGGGTCCCCGCTCCGCCCTAACCACTGTCTTCTATGGACTATCCACACCTATCACTACCTGCACAAACGGCCACCGACTACCGGTGATCCTTCCCCGCAGCCGGTGGTCGTTTCACGTCGTTTGTGCGGGGTTTCAGCGGGCTTTGATCTCGTTCCCACCCGCTGCCAGACCCTCCCCACTTCCTCGCACAGGCCATCCCTAGCGGTGGGAGGTTGGTGTCAAGGGTGGAGCTTGCTCCATCGCGCAGCGACGCCGCAGGCGCCCTTGATAGCGACCTCCCACCGTTAGACGCTCGAGGCCGAGGAAGCACCCGCCCGAAGCCGCGGTGACCTCCCGCCAGCTCACCCCGACTCCAGTCGCGTCGCCTGCGCGGAGCGGCGCACCCTCACCCGGTGCCCGGCCGCGCCGCGCGCTCGCGCGGGCGTAGCGAAGCGGCAGCCCGCGCCGTAGCGCGATGGATGCGGAACCACCCACCCAGGTGACCGGCCCGCAAGCCGCGCCGCGCAGGCGGCGCGGCCTTGATCCCATAGAGGCAAGTTCAGCAGTAGGCGGCCTAAACCGCGCCTGGGGCGACGCATGTCTTGGTCTCTGAGTCCATCGTTCGAAGCATCTCAGGGTCATTAGCAGCCATCTTGCCTACGGCGCTGACGAAGACGTCGATGCGGTGCTCAAGGTATGCCGAGAAAGACTCGCGCCGGAAGGAAGCTTCATGGCTCAAACATCAGAATGCACTGAGGAGTCAAGACTGGCGAAGACTTGCGCGCAAGGATATGTCCTTCAAAAGACTATGTCGGAATGTGGTGAATAAGTGCTGCAGCAGGCGAGTTAGGTGAATGGAGTTGAGCCGCTACACGGAGGCTGGCAAGGTGTTCGGCAAGCCGATTCGAGCGGATGTGAGTCGCCATGTCTGCGACTCGGTGGCCGATGGCGACACCGGTTTCCGCGTCGCCGCCGGCGAGATGGGCGGTGGCTAGGTCAGCGAGGAGGAAGGTGAGGCGTTTGGTGCGGGTGGTGTGGGGTTGAGAAGTGGCTTCCGTGAGGGTGTCGATGGCTTTGGTTGCGTAGGCGGGTTCATGAGTGGCGAGAATGGTGTAGACGAGGCCGGTTTCGCCGGTAAGGAGAGTGTGGGTGTAGGTGCGGGGCTGGGGCAATGGGGCGCCGCCTGAGTAGGTGAGGGCGTCTTCAGCGCGGGTGAGGGTGTCGATGGCGCGGGCTACGTTTCCGGACTCGGCGTAGGCGCGGGCATGGGAAGCGAGGATGAGGGCTCGGGCTTCGCCGGAGGTGGAATGGTCGGCGGAGAGGGCGGCGAGGGTGAAGGCGTTGTGGGCTTCGGTGTAGTGGCGGTCTTGGACGTAGACGCGGCCGATTTGGTTGAGGGCCAGGGCGGCGCGGAGGTGGTCGTTGGCTTCGCGGGCAACGGCGAGGGCTTGGCCGGTGTAACGGAGGGCGGGGCCGGGGAGGCCGACGCTGTGGGAGGCCCAACCGGCGAGGGCCAGCAGGTCGGACAGAGTAGCGCGGAGCTGGTGGTCGACGTCATCCGTGTGGGTGGCCTTCAGTAGGCCGCGTGCCCAGCCGAGTTGGGCGATGACGGCGTCACGGACTGCGCCACCGCCGAGTTTCTGTTCTTGGGTCCAGAGAACGCGGGTCAGTTCACGGAGTTGGTCAACCTCGGTGTGGCCGACGCGGGAGGGGGTGGGGGTGGCGACGGCGGGACTGCTGAGGAGGGCGAGGTCGGCGCTGGTGAGGGTGGCGCCCATGGCGATCTTGGCCAGCAGGCCCATGAACTCTCGTCGGTCGGGCACGGGTGACACCGCCTCTCTCTGGGAGGGATCTTGGTGAGTGGGGTTCTCCGAGGTGGGGATGTAGGCGAGGCCCATGAAACCGCGGGGGATGCCCAGGCCGTCGGCGATGCGGGCGAGGACGTCGTAGGTCATGACCTGGCGGCCTCGGGCGATGGCGGAGACCTCGGGCTGGGCCTGGCCGGTGAGCAGCGCGATCCGTCGCTGGGAAACACCGTGACGTTTGAGGGCACGGTAGACGGTGACCATGTCGCGTTCGGCGAGAGCGGACCGGACGATGGGCTGGTCCCAGATCGCCGGGTCCGGCCGCTCATAGAGGTTGCCCCAGGTGCTCATGCCTGCCTGCTTCCGCATCGGCGCTGGTCACACCCCTAGTAGCGGACCAGGTACCCAAGGTAACAACGCCGGAGTGACCCGTCACGCCACAAACGCGATGAGACGACCGGTATATACGCCGGGCATATCACCCCACCGATATTTACCCGGCCCATCAGGGTCAGGGGTCAGCGCGCCAACGGGTCCAGTACCTCGCGCGATGGCCGCACAAGAGCCAAGTGGCGGTCTCTCCTTCGAGCGGCGCATGCCCGCATCCTCGGTGACCCAACCGACGGCCGTTTGGAGTAACCATGAGCGAACAGCAGCGACCGAAGCCAGTGACACCGGAGAACGGCGATGTGTACCTGTTGTCCCGACCTCCACAGACCACGGCTAAGGTCCTCGCCAACGCCAAGCGTGGGCAGTCGTGGCCCGGTGGGGTGCCGTCGCTGGTGGAGGACCTGAACTACGTCATCGGTCATGCGCGAAACCTGCTGACCAGCCTGGCCGACGATGCCTTCTGCGAGGATGGCGGCATAGAGGTCGACAACCTCGACAGCATGGCCTATCGGGTCATCGAGGCATGCCGCTGGCTCCAGGTCCACCAGGCGGTGGCAGCGTGATGACTGCCACGACCGCTGCGCCCGCTGCGATGTGGGACGAGATCACTCGCGCGACCAACTCCATCCGCGAGCACATCGAGCAGAACAACCTGTGGACCAGCAGTGTCACCGTGTTCACGACCCGCTCATCGTCCAGCCGTGTGGAGATCCGCGTGTCCGGTGAGCTCAGCGAATCCTGCGCCCGTCTGCTGGACTGGCGCGACACCCTGACCAACACTTGGCTGTACATGCGGGTAGGCAGGGAGCCGGGCGAGTCCGACGTCAGCGTATTCGGACGCTTCGCCGGAACGGCGGTGACCGTCACCGCACCGCTCGGTGAGGAAGACGTCAGCGGCCTCAGCGGCAACCAGCTCGGTGAATGGGTTCTCGACTGGCTCCACACGCACGCGGGTTAGCACCCGTCCCGCGCCGGCCAACGAGCGATTCCAACCTGGCGCGGGACGGCGCTACCTAGGTGAAGTACGGGGCCTGGTTCTGGCTCCCGTGTTGTATCCGAAGCCGAATGGTCGGGTGCATGTTCAGATCGCCCAGCGAATCGACCGGATGCCACCCGACTTCCTTGCTCTCGTCGCTGGTTCGCAACGTTCCGCCGACTACTCCAGCCCGGAAGCAGATCGAGAACTCCTGTCGAACCTCGCCATCGGTGTAGGCGATGACATGACCCGGGTCGCTATAGATCCCCACCAAGCCGGTCACCTCGACGTCGATGCCAGTCTCTTCCTTGACCTCGCGCATCACCGTCTGCGTAAGGGTTTCCCCCACGTCGAGAGCACCGCCAGGGATCGAATACAGGTCGTTGTCCGTCCGCCTGATCAGGAGCAGGTGCCCGTCAGCGTTGGTGATGTACGCGGTGACGGCGACCACGATGCTGTTCGGAGTCGGCGCGTTAGGATCGTGGTAGTAGTCGGTGCGTGCCATAGGAGTCTCCTACCACCTCGGGGGCTTGGCCAAGCTCCACACGCTGTCGAAGCTCTCGGAATAGGTCTCGAACAGATCCCCACCGGAGAGACGGCGAAGGTGGATCAGTGGCGCGTGCCCGGCCACGTAGCCGTACACATGGGTGTTGACCAACATGTCATCGTCATACCGGTAGATGCTGTTGTAGAGCGTCGTGCCGTGGACGCGAACCTCAGCCCCCGGCGTTTCGGCAACCGGACGGAAGAACGCGAGCGAGTTGCGGGCTTTGGCCGGGATAGCCTCGCGCCCGATCCCTTCCTCCTCGCCGCGTTGAGCGAGTGCTCGGGACGCGGGATCACCGAGCAAGACGCGGACCTTCACCCCATCCGCCGCCTTCGCCTGCAAGGTGCGGATGAAACGCGGATTGTCGGCGAGGAACATGCCCGCGTAGATCAAGATCTCGATGTAGCGGTTGGCGCCTTCCAGCAGCCGGTCCCAGGTCTCAGCGGGCACTGAATGGCGGTGCGGGTAGAGCTTGACCACCTCTGACGTGCCGATCTCCGTCTTCCGTTCGGGCGCCACCGCGTCCGGCCACAGGTAGTTCTCCGTCTCACGGACCATCAAGGCGATGGTGTGGCGGTGACGCGGGTAAGGCGTCCGCCCCTTGGTGATCCAACGCTCGACGGTCTTGGGGTCGACGTTGGTCGCCTTGGCGATCTGATCCAGGTCCAGACCGTTCCTGAGCAGCGCGTCTCGGAGACGCTCGTTGGCCATGCCCGCCCTCCCCGGTGACGTTTAGGGACGTCTCAAGCTAGCACAGGACGTCCGTAGATGTCCCGCCATGCGGTGCTCCCGTCCTCCATTTTGGACGAAAGTTGGGTATGTCCGGGAACCACTCGGGCGGACCCGACCAGGAGGAACGACCCATGCCAGTCATCCCTACGCGGTTCCCGGTTCGGTTCGGGGAGGTGTTCCCCATGGGTGCGTTCGTGCTGGGCGTTGAGCCGTCCATGGCCTTCTCCGACAACCCGGCCGCACCCAAGCAGCAGGAACGGGACAAGGACACCGGGCAGCTCGTGTGGACGGTGCGAGCGCTTGACGCCAATGAAGAGGCAGCTCGGTTCGGTGCTGAGTTCAAGGTCAAGGTTGCGGCCGACCACCAGCCCGTTCCGCCGCCGAAGCCCAACGGATTCCCGTTCCCGGCGGTTGAGTTCGACGGCCTCACCGTCACCCCGTACGCCAATGCGAAAGGCCGTATCGCACACAGCTTCCGCGCGACCGGGATGCAGGCCCCTTCCACCGGCCGCAAACCCGCCGGTGAGCAGAAGACGGCGGCGTGAGCGGCTGGACTGTAGAGATGCGCGACATGGTCCAGGTCCACGTCACCGACGACGTGCCGATCAGAGCACAGGCGCTCCCCTTCGCCGACCGGGTCGAGATCCGATTCGGGAAGGCGTTCCCCGTCGCCTTGATCGTGGACCGGACCGCTCTGGACACCCTCATCACCGCGATCACCGCTGGACGAGCAGAACTCGACGCGGCGAGGACACATGGCCAAGAGCGCGGCAGCCCAAAGCAGCCTCGGGACAGGCAATGACAGGCCAGGACATCCCGGAGAATGAACCACCGACGCTCTCTCAACGGCCGTCGTGGCGGCTGCGAACCCCAATCCCGGCAACTCTGACCGCTGGAAGGGCCTACGTACTGCCCGGCCCAAGGCGCGGCGCACCCCGCACGGAGTGGATCGAGTACTACCGCTGGTGCCAGGAGGTGTTCCGAGCGATCGCCGCGACCGACACCCGGCACCGGAATGAGGCACTGGCAGAAGTGTTCATCGCTTCCGACTGGGAAGGGAGGCTGAACAACCCAGACTCGAACATCGACCCGAACGAGTACTACAAGCCTTAAGTCCATTGTGGATTGACCACGCGAAGCTCGCGTGGCGATGACACACGTCTTCGTACTGATTCAAGGGATCGTGGGCACAGAAGCGGATCTCGGTTTGGCGGCCTGTCCGCTTCTGTGCTGTCCACACCAGACATGGAGTAGACAAGTGATGAAGCTAGAGCATGGCGCTGTGGTGGCGCCAGACGGGTCCACCGTGCTGCGTAGTGGTGGTGGGCTGTGAGGGGCCGGTGGGTCGATCCGGCGCCGTTGGAGGTGGCCCGGCCGCGTTTGCCGTGGTGGACGTTGTTGCCAGTGGGGGCGAAGGTGGTGTTGCTGCCGTTCGCGACGTTGTGGGTGGCCTGCTGGTTGGCTGGGCAGGCGGGACGTGTGGTCTGCCGCTATCCGCTGACGGTGGCGGTGTGTGCGCTGGTGGCGTGGGGTTGGCTGGCTTGGGGTGAGTGGTCGACCACGGTCGTCGGTGGCGTGTTGCTGTTGGGGGCGTCGGCGTGGTGGTACTGGGGGCCGGAGTCGTTCGCGCGGTGGATGGTGTTGCCGCGTACGGAGTTGCGGCGGTTCTGGGTGTACGCGACCCGGTGGCGGTCGGTGATGCGGCTCGCGGAGCTGACCAGGGACAAACGCGGCCGGGAGTACCGCCCGGGGCTGGGCGGTGTCAGAGCGCAGGGGTGGCGCGACGTCGTGCGGGTCCGGATGGTGCGCGGGCAGGCCCCGGAGCAGTGGGAAGCCCGCGCATCCGGGCTGGCGCACGCCTTCGACGCCCGGTCGTGCCGGGTGCGGGTGATCAAACCCGGCGTGATCGCGCTCGACTTGATCCACGCCGATCCGCTGGTGCTGCCGCTGGACGCTCCCCCGTTGGCCGATGCCGTGGACCTGCGGCGATTGGTGGTCGGGCGCACCGAGACGGGGCGGGCGTGGCGGTTGCGGCTGCACGGCAACCACGTCCTGGTGGTCGGCTCCACCGGGGCCGGCAAGGGCTCTCTGCTGTGGTCGGTCGTGCGGGCACTGGCACCAGCGGTGCGGGCGGGGTCGGTGCGGCTCTACGGGGTCGACCCGAAGGGCGGAATGGAGTTGGGGCAGGCACCGGGCCTGTTCACCCAGGTCGCCTATGACAACGGGGACGCCGCCGTGACCCTGCTCGAAGACCTCGCCGCCGAGATCAAACGCCGCGCCACCTCCTACCGAGGACGGCGACGATCGTGGTCACCCGAGTCGGGGGACCCGTTCCTGGTCTTGGTCGTTGACGAGTTGGCCGACCTGATCGCCTACCAGGCCGACAAGGCATTGCGCGAACGCGCGGCCAGGGCGGTGCAGACGATCACCTCGCAGGGGCGGGCGCCTGGCGCGGCGGTGTTGGCGTTGGTGCAGGACCCACGCAAGGAGATCGTGTCCTTCCGACACCTGTTCACCATCCGCATCGCGATGCGCCTGGACGAACCCACCCAGGTCGACATGGTGTTGGGCGACGGGGTCCGCCAGCGCGGCGCGGCGGCCCACGAGATCAGCGAACACACCCCCGGCGTCGCCTGGGTCAAGGAAGACGGCAAACGGGAACCAGTCCGAGCGCGGGCCTTCCACATCACCGATGACGACCTGGCCGAACTCGCCGTACCCACCCTGATCGGCGGTGTCCGATGAACAGGCTCACCACTGTGTTGACCGCTGTCGCCCAACACATCGAACTGTGTGGGCTCACCGACGCAACTCATTTCACGGCGCCCGACCTCCACCACGACGCCGTGATCCAACTGGCCTCAGACAACCTGTGCCAGAGCAGCAACCAACTCTTGACCTGGGCAGCCACGCTCGTCGACCCATCCGCGCACGCCTGGCGCCCACCGCACGGCCACCGTGTCCACGTCGACATCATCGGCACCATCAGCAACGACATCGTGGTCCGCGTCTACATCGGGGTCGCGTTCGACCCGGCTCGGTTCCCGGACCTGGAACCCGACGGGCAACAGAGTGTCGGCATGTCGGTCCTGCGGGCCTGGGCGGCTGAGGCGGTGGCAGCATGAGCACCCGCGCCGAGCGCCTCGCCCAACCCCTCATGACCGACGTCGTCACCGCTACTGCAGAGAAGTACGGCGTCTGCATCCGCCCCTTCACCATGGAAGTCGGCGACCTCGACACCGGCGAACTCAAGTACATCCCGATCCCCTGCGGGACCACCATTGAGTCCGCCTGCGGCCCCTGCGCCCGCAAAGCCCGTGCCCTGCGGATGACCCAATGCCGGGAAGGCTGGCACCTGGACGAGGAACCGGCCATCGACAAGACACCGCCCACCCGCGACCACACCGAACTGATGACCTACCGCGCGGACCTGGTCGCCGCCTACCGCGACTCCGAGGAGGAAGACCTGCGGGAGGAAATCCACTCGGTGGACGAGGAACTGCGAGCCCTCGGTGTCCGAGGCCGCCTCCCCTCCGTCGATGCGCCGATCAAGCGTGCTCCCCAACGGTCCACCAAACGCCGCCAAGAGGCACCGAACCTGCCGCGACGGAAGGTGGAGCGACGGACCGTGGGCAGGGAGTATGCCGGTGGGTTCCGGCCTTCGATGTTCGTCACCCTCACCTGCGACACCTACGGCCCCGTCCGCAACGACGGCACCCCGATCAACCCCGACCGCTACGACTACCGCCGCGCAGCCCGCGACGCGATCCACTT
Organism: Actinokineospora inagensis DSM 44258; assembly: GCF_000482865.1. GTDB lineage: Bacteria > Actinomycetota > Actinomycetes > Mycobacteriales > Pseudonocardiaceae > Actinokineospora > Actinokineospora inagensis. Next base: position 47,491 of record NZ_AXWW01000030.1, read on the forward strand.
CGCCTCCCTCGTCGACCGGTGGTGGCAGAACCTCCGCCGCGTCGTCGGCTGGGACGTGCAGTACTTCGCCACCATCGAACCCCAACGACGCATCGCCCCACACCTACACGCCGCACTGCGCGGCTCCATCCCCCACGAAGTACTCCGCCAGGTCACAGCCGCGACCTACCTCCAGGTCTGGTGGCCACCCCACGACGAACTCGTCTACCGCGACCGCCTACCCGTCTGGGACAACGGCCACTTCGTCGACCCCGACACCCGCCGGCCGCTCATGCCCTGGGCCGAGGCCATCGACCAAGTCCCACAACCCGCACACGTGGCCACCTTCGGAACACAAGTCCACTCGAAAGGCATCCTCGGCGGCAGCGACCAGGCCGGACGCCACATCGGATACCTCACCAAGTACTCCGTCATTCTCTTACTGCACACTGGTTGGCATGACCGCTTCCCGCCCCCGCCGCGCAGGCGGGCGTACGCATCTGGACATCGTGCCTGAGCTGCTGGTTTGGGCGCTATATGGCCGTGAGTCGTTGGACCCCAAGGGCACAGCCGTTCAGGTCACCAACCAGCTTGCCGACCTTCGCCCGTTCGCCCTGGGGATCGGCGGACGCATCGGTGAGGAATATCCCGAGAACAACGTGTCCGCATTCAAACGGGTACGGGTGATGCTGCCGGACGGCACCTACGGCTATCGCGTGGTGCGGCCCGACTGGGACGCCATGATGACCGCGCTTAGGCGGGGAGAGTTCAACGCGCTAGCGTTGCCCAATATCGACCGTGGGATGCGCGACCCGCGCGACTTGGAAGATCTGATCGATCTGGTCGAGCAGTACGGCGTGTATGTGGTGGGTCGGACCGGGAGCATCGATCTCACTACCGATGAGGGGATTTCCAGCGCGAGACGGGAAGTCGACCAGCGCAATCGCGAGTCACGGAACATCTCGCGTCGCATGGCCGATGGGAACCGGCGGGCAGCGTTGGCCGGTAAGGTACATGGCGGACATAACCGGGCGTTCGGTTGGCGAAAAGACCGAACCACGATGAGCAAGCGGGAAGCCGCCCATATCCGGCGAGAAATTCCGCGCTTGCTCGGCGGTGTGCGTCCACGAACGATCGCGATCGAATGGGAGAAGCGCGGGATACCCACGATCAACGGTGGCCAGTGGCGCGCTATGACGATTCAGCAGATTTTCACTAACCCTCGCCTGTGCGGGTGGCGCACCTACCTTGGGGAGGTGTTGCGCGATGACGACGGCAGTCCGATTCGCGGGCAGTGGGAGCCCATCGTCAGCGAAGAAGAACACTTGGCGTTGGTCGCGAAGCTGACCCCTTCGGACTCGGCAGAGGTTCCCAAACGGGGGCGGGGCCATGTCACGCGGCGGTTGCTCGCACCGTTCACGCGATGCGGTCGGTGCAACGCACGAATGAATGGCGGCACCCGTGTCGACAAGCGTGCTGGCAAACCAGCCGGTCAACGTATTGTCATCTACAAGTGTCCGCCACGCGGTTTCGGAGGATGCGGCCGCGTTTCCCGCGCCGCCGCCCCGATCGATGAATACATCACTGCGCTGGTCCTGGCCGAACAGAGCAAGATTCAACTCAAGCGCGCGGAAGAACTGCCACCATGGAGTAAGGAGCACGAACTACAAGCAGTGCTCGATCAAATTAGGGAAGCTACCGAAGCGTATAAGAAGCGGCAGATTTCGGGTAGTCGCTATTTTCCACTGATGGCGTCACTCGAAGAGGGGGAGAGTAAGCTTCGCGCGGAAAAACGAAAGTACGAGGCGAAACGCCAAGCGCGTGTGACACGAGCTGTGAACCTTGAGGCCGAATGGAACCGTCCTGACTTCACCCTGGAACAGAAACAAGCAGCGATAGCGCGCAGCCTAACCGCTGTTATCGTCCATCCCGCCCCCCACCCCGGGGCTCGCTTCACACCCGACCAGATTACCCCGGTGTGGCGCCAAGACGACGAATGAGCAACAACCGACACGCGAAAGGGGCCCCGGCATGGCGCCGGGGCCCCTTTCATATTTCAGAGCTTCTACCTCTCTCCGGAAACGTCCAGACCGTAGATGGCTGCCACCTCACGCGCCCACGCCCGTGAACGCGGTGGCGCGTTCTTCAACTGCTCCTGCGCCCATTGCTCAGGAGTGGGCACCACAGCAGGCGTCCGGCGGGCCTGTGGCTCCGCTCTGACGACCGACGGAGCGCCTGGCCGACCGCACCCCTTCGCGCGCCGCACGGCCGCCTGAGACGGTCCCTCGACGTCGCGTCTGCCCTGCCGGGGCTGCGGCACCGCCGCGTACCCGTCCGGGGCGGAGACCGATCGGTCACAGCCCAACCGAGAATCCGCGGGGTTGGCTTCCCGTTCATGAACCTGACGATCATCGCTACTTCCTTGACTAGCCGTGAACTCGGTGGTGATCGATAACGGCTCAGATGCCGCAGCCACCACCCCCGCTTACGCCAGGGAGGGACCCCACACGGTCCCCCGGCACATAGCGAATCCAGCGGATTTCGACCATGCGAACACCACCACGTCGCCCCCTCCCTGAACCACTTCTGCCCAGGTCAGCGCAGGGAGAACCAACCAGGGAGGCTACCGGGACAACTCCCTGCCTCCCTGACCGCTCCCTGAGCCGACCCGCGTCGGCCAGCGTCGTGACACCCTCGCTGCCCACCGGCGAACATCTGAAATACACGATCTTCGTTTTCATGTCGTGTCCCTACTCGACCACAGCCCGCTGGAGTGCGAGCCACCACCCAGTAAGACACGGAATCCCTGAACCGGCTATACCAGAGACGGCATAGAACATTCCACATGTGAATAAGCTAGACCGCTTGCCGAGTGCGCCCCGGACGCTCGATAGCGGGAACTGATGAAATCCGCCCCCTGGCTGCCATCTCTCCAAAAGAGCTGCGGCAAACGATCAGTCCAACCCTGCCAATTTCCTGCGACGTGATGCCCATTCTGAATCGCGCCAAGTTCCTGGTAGCATATCTATTGCTTCAGCGGCTATTCGCTTCGCTTGACTAGCGTCGCCCATCGCATGCAAAACAAATGCACGCTGCCCATGAAAGAAGGCGGTCGTGTACCAATAGGCGTAGTCTGGCAACTCATCTTCGGGCGGCAACTGGTCGCTTAGGTGATCCGCTTCGCGCAGTGCCAGTAATGCGTCATTCCTACTTCCGCTTCGAGCGTGTAGCTCGGCCCTTTGGAATGTCAGGTATGTCCGCAACCCGACGTGCACCCTCTCGTCTCGAACGGCCGCCTCATTAAGGGCCGTTGCGGCGTTGAGATTGTCGCGTCGAAGGTTCTTGTACGAAAGGAAGCTTAGCGCTGTTGACAATCGCTGCAGGTCACCGCTCTCCAACGCCAAGGCGATAGCCCGGTCAAGGTGGGCCTGTGCTGGCCCCCACCTTTGGTCGGGTATATTCAGCCAGCCGAGATATTGATGCATCTCACTCAGCAGACCCACCGATTTCGAGCGCACGTCCCCTGTAGCATTTTCGGCGAGAATAGTCGCCAACTCAGCCTGTTGGAGCACGGTAGGACGGACGGCGGAAGCATTGGTTACGTCTTCTAGTCTCCTGAGGCCAGCAAGGACCGTCGCCACGGTATCTACGGCTTGGGGGTCAGTGTGATTCTCACCTTGAACTATCTTGTCGATTCGATCTTGACCGCCAGCTAGAGCCTTTTCGATTTCGACCAATAGAGCGCCTTCGGTGGTTGCGCGGTTGCCGAAAAACAACCCGCTTCCCGTGAGGCGACTTTGCCCCGGAAGGTCGAACCAAAGCATCTCCTGTGGCAGATGGAGAATCTGCGCGTAACGTTGGAGTGTGTCAAGGTTTTGTTCCGGCTTGCTGCCGTTCTCAGTTTTACTCACCTGTGCCTGCGTAAGGCTAAGCCATCGCCCTAGTAATTCCTGGTTCAGACCCTTGCCGAACACTCGGAGATGATGGGGATGAAAGCGGTAAGCCTTGAATACTTTGCCGATGTCTCGACTTGCGAAGGCTGCTCGAAACTCGTCTGTCTCGAAAAACTCCCGGGGATACTCGACCGGCACGGCGAGTTGGTCACGGACGTCCCGAAGACACTTGCCGCACATGCTCGCGGTGTTGTCTGCCGCCAACGGCGAACCGCAATTTGCGCAGCGTCGGGACACTTGTCCCGTGGAACCCCCACCTCTCGGGGTACGTCCAGAGATCATCTGATCACCCGCTCCACGTGAAAAGCGTCCATCTTGTGCATTCACAGGATATACCTCGTGTCCTTTGCCTCTCCGGCGCGCGCTCTCGCGCAGTTCCCGACCGAACACGGTGCGCCATATTGGTTCAGACCATTATGTGGTCATGGCGCACGGTCGATCCTGGGTCGCATCGATGCCCCAGCTAAGCCGACCGCGCTGAGCAAGTAACAGCAGGTCAGAGCCCTGTATCATCAACAGTAAGAGATTGACGATTTACCTCACCAAAGCCACAGGCGAGGTCATCGAAGCCCACACCGACCGCCAACACGCCCACCACGACCGACTGCACGAAGAACTCTCGATCACCCCGTGCTCACCCAGGTGCCCCATCTGGCTGCTCTACGGCATCCAACCCCTCGGCATCTCCAGCCGCACCACCCCCGGCCACTGCCGAAGCCGAGCACACCGACGCACCACCCTCGGACTCCCCGGCCGCCGAGTCCTCGTCTCCCGCAAATGGTCCGGCAAAACCCTCACCGACCACCGAACCGACCGCAAAACCTTCGTCACCCAAGCACTCGCCGCCATCGGGATCATCAAACCCGAACCCGACCGATCCCGGCTGACCTGGCACAAAGTCAAACCCGGCGACCCCGCCGCCCCACCCCGGGTCCACCTGCTCATGCACGCCATCAGCGAACGCATCCGCTGGAGAGCCGAATACGACGCCGCCATCCTCACGGCCAACCTTTCAGCAACACCACCACAAGCAGCCTGACCCGGGAGAACGGTATGAGCAACCAGCAACCACGCGCCCGGTTGTGGGGGATTCCGGAGGTCTCCGAGTACCTCGGGGTTCCGGAGCAGACGATCTACCAGTGGCGGACCAAGAAGTATGGGCCACCTGGGCGGAAAATCGGGAAGTACGTGCGATTCCGCCCTGAGGACGTCATTGCCTGGGTGGATGAGCAGCCAGAGGCGGCATAGTGCCTCGGCCGCCTATGCCGGTGGGGACGTTCGGGAAGGTCTACACGAAGAAGTGGCGGGACCAGTACCGGGCTCGGTGTCGATACCGCCACTACGACGGCAAGATCTACGAGGTTGAGCGGTATGGGTCGACCACCACCAAAGCTGAGGAACGGCTCAAGCTTGCCATTCGGGACTTCATGGCCCCTGCCAAGGGCAATCAGTTCAGCGCGCAGAGCAAGTTCTCCGCGTTGGCGGCCGGGTGGATGGCGGAACTGGAACGGCTGGCAGAGCGTGGGATCGGGTCGTGGGGGACTATCGACACCTATCGGAGTCGGCTGCAGACGGTAGTTCTTCCTACACTTGGGGAACTGCGAGCGCATGAACTGACTGTGATGGGCCTGAATGCCGTCGTCCAGGACGTGCGGGACAAGTCGACTGCCAGTTCGGCGAAGACGGTGCGGGCGATCGTTTCCGGGATCTGTGGGTTCGCGGTTACGCACGGGGCTTTGGAAAGGAACCTCGCCCGGGACATCGGGCGGATCGATTCGAGGCAGGCGCGGCACAGGCCATCACAGTCGCGGGCGTTGACCGAAGTGGAGCTGCTGGATCTGCTCGGCAAGCTTGATGTGGATGAACAGGCGCTGAGGGATGATCTGCCGGACCTGGTGCGGTTCTTCCTGGCGACGGGAGAGCGCACCGGGGAAGCGTTGGCGGCGCATTGGGAGCAGTTCAACCCGGTCGGCAAGGTCATCCAGGTCCACGCGAACGTCATCCGGGCCACGGGACGCGGCAAGATCCTCAACGAGGGGAAGACGGCCAACTCGGTCCGGCCGATCGCGTTGACGGACTGGTGTGTCGCGATGTTGGTCCAGCGCCAGGCGGTGACCGGGGCGACCACGGGACCGATCTTCCCGAGTTCCACCGGCACCATCCGCGAGGCGAGCAACGTGCGGAACCGGGCTTGGAAGCCGTTCCTCAACCGGGCGGGCTACCAGTGGGTCACCTTCCGCACCTTCCGGCGGACAGTCGCGACCCTGCTGGATGACGCAGGCCTCACCGCGCGGCAGATCGCGGACGTGCTCGGGCATGCCCGGCCGTCGATGACCCAGGACGTCTACATGGCCCGGGGCGCGGTGAGCCGGGCGGCGGCCGAAGCGCTGGGGAATGTGCGGGGTTTCTGCGGGGATGGATCATGACCTACGCCGGGGGAACGGCGCTGACCAGGGAGAAGAGTGGGCCGCCTGGGGCTCGAACCCAGAACCTACGGATTAAAAGTCCGCAGCTCTACCAATTGAGCTAACGGCCCAGGGGGCCGAGTGTAGCGGGCGGAGGTGGGGGCGGATTGGGGGCCCGATGGGGGACCTGCCGGTGGGTGGTGTGGGTCACAAAGGTAACTGTGGGTTGCACAGAGCAAGTGGGAGGCCGGTCCGGTTGGCGAGCGGGAGGACGGGTGGGCAGGTGCGGAAAGATCATGGGAAGGGGGACCGGCAGGTCTGGACCAAAGCGGGTGGTGGTCACGGGCGGTGGCCGTCCGGTACTGGCCAAGAGTCCATTGTGGCTGGTCACGCGGTTGTAGCGTCCATCTGCGACACCCACTGGGGGTGGCGGACGGAGGTAACAGGGCGATGACGGTCATGGGCAAGGTCGCGGCGGTGGCGGCGGCTGGGGCGGCGGCGTTGGTGGTGTCGGCGGGGGTCGCGCAGGCGAGCACGACGGACAGCGGGACGATCCTCTACACGGGGACCCTGGCGGACTGCCAAGAAGGCGGCAACAACGGGGTGGCCGGGAACGTGTTCGACAGCTACTACTGCGAGTCGTCGTGGGGTGGGACTTACACGTTGCGGGTGTATCCGACCGTGGTGGGGTTCAGTGGTGTTTACCTGCACACCTTCCCGACGTCGGTGGGGTGTGAGACCGCGGCGGCGGCTGGGGAGCCGGGGATCTGGACGTCGTACGAGTGCAAGGACGGGTTCGCCGGGTACGCGTTGATTGTTTCCGGGTGAAGGCGCGGGTCCCGCCCGGGGGAATCACCCGGGCGGGACCCGATTTCGGGCACGGCGGGCCAAATCCGTTGACGGAGACCGGAAAGGGGTGCGAGGCTCCGGAAAACCGGGAGGCGAAAATGGATCAGGACCGGCGGGCGGTCGCCGCCGCTGCGGTGTCGACGGTGTTGTGGGCGTCGGCGTTCGTGGTCATCCGGGACGCGGGGCGGTACTTCTCGCCGGGGGCGTTGGCGGAGGGACGGCTGCTGGCTGGGGCGGCGGCGCTGCTGGTCTACCTGGGGATACGGCGGGAGGGGTGGCCGCCGAAGGGGGCTTGGCCGGGGATCGCGGTGTCGGGGGTGCTGTGGTTCGGCGGCTACATGGTGGTGCTCAACTGGGGTGAGCGGCTGGTCGACGCGGGCACCGCGGCGATGGTGGTCAACATCGGGCCGTTGCTGATCGCGTTGCTCGGCGGGTGGCTGTTGCGGGAGGGATTCCCGCCGCGGCTGATGACGGGGATGGCGGTTTCGTTCGCGGGCGCGCTGGTGGTTGGCTTTTCCACGGCGGAATCCGGGGCGGCGTCCATTCTCGGAATCGCGCTGTGCCTGGTCGCGGCGGTGACTTACGCGGCCGGGGTGGTTTCCCAGAAACCCGCGTTGAAACACGGGTCGGCGTTGCAGGTCACGACATTCGGGTGCGTGATCGGCGCTGTCGCGTGCCTTCCCTTCTCTGGGCAGCTCATCGACGAGGTGGGCAAGGCGCCGGTCAGCGCCAGTCTTGGCGTGGTCTACCTCGGCCTTTTCCCCACCGCGCTGGCGTTCTACACGTGGGCGTACGCGCTTTCCCGCACCACGGCCGGAAAAATGGGGGCCACCACGTACGTCGTCCCCACCCTGGTGGTGGTCATGTCGTGGCTGTTCCTCGGCGAGGTGCCCGGCCTGTTGACACTGCTCGGCGGCGCGCTCTGCCTGGCCGGGGTCGCGGTGGCGCGGACCCGGCGGCGGACACCGGCGGTGGCGAGAACGTGAATCACTCACCCGTTCGGCTCACGCGAACACGGCCGGATGGCGATGTGATCTAGTGGTTCGACCCGGACGTTGGCTGGGTATCGGCCTGGCCACGGCGTTCCTGGCAAGGCGCCGCAACGGCCTCGTACTGGACGTACTTGGTCGTTTCGGTCACGAAGCCAGGGACGTCGTGGGCAGGTCGAGACCGGGCAACGTCCGGGTCGGGCCACTAGCTTGGGTTCCCATCCTGCCACCAGAAAGGGGCCGAGATGACCACAGCGCCAGCCGACCAGCACCAACGGGGGACGGCGTTCGCCGACCTGCACCGCGGGCCGGGCGCGTTCGTCCTCGCCAACGCGTGGGACGCGGGGACCGCGCGGGTGCTGACCGGGCTCGGGTTCCGCGCGCTGGCCACCACCAGCGGCGGGCTCGCGTTCAGCCTCGGCCGAGCCGACGGCCGCAACCTGGTCAGCCGGGACGAGACCCTGGCCAACGCGCGCGCGGTGATCGCCAACACGCACCTGCCGGTCTCCGCCGACCTGGAGAACGGGTTCGGTGACGACCCCGGCACCGTCGCCGACACGATCCGGCTGGCTGGCGAGTCCGGCCTGGTCGGCGGGTCGATCGAGGACGCCACCGGCCGACCCGACGACCCGATCCACGGGTTGGACCTGGCCGTCGAGCGGATCACCGCCGCCGTCGAGGCCGCCCGCGCGCTGCCGTTCCCGTTCACCCTCACCGCCCGCGCCGAGAACTTCCTCTACGGCAGACCGGATCTGGACGACACCATCCGCAGGCTCCAGGCGTTCGCCGACGCGGGCGCGGATGTCCTCTACGCCCCCGGCCTGCCGGACATCGAGTCCGTGAAGGCCGTCTGCGCCGCCGTCGACAAACCGGTCAACGTGCTGGCCACCGGCCCGGCCGCGCGCTGCTCGGTGGCCAAGCTGGGCGAGATCGGCGCCCGCCGGATCAGCCTCGGCTCCGCGCTGCCCAGGGCCGCGCTGACCGCCGCCGTGCTGGCCGCGCAGGAGATCGTCGAGTCCGGCACCTTCACCCTGACCACCGGCGCGATGTCGTACGCCCAGGCCGAGGCCCTTGAGAACGGAGAGCGATGACCCACCTGTGGTTGCGGCACGAGGTGCGATCCACCGAGCGCCGCGCCCCCATCGTCCCCGACGACGCCCGAACCCTGGTGGACGCCGGGATCGCGGTCACCGTCGAGGACTCCCCGCACCGGGTGTTCCGCACCGACGACTACGCCGCAGTGGGCTGCGCGATCGCCGAACCGGGTTCCTGGACCGACGCCCCACAAGACGCGTTCATCATCGGTCTCAAAGAACTTCCCGACGCACCAACGGAACTACACCACCGACACGTCTACTTCGGACACGCGTACAAGGGCCAGCACGGCGCGCGGGAGCTGCTGGACCGGTTCACCGACGGCGCCCTGCTCGACCTGGAGTACCTGACCGACGCCACTGGCCGCAGGCTCGCCGCGTTCGGCTATTGGGCCGGTTACATTGGCGCCGCCTTGGCCGTCCTGCACCTGCGCGGCGCCCTCCAGACCCCGCTGGAACCCATGGGCCGCAACGACTTGGACGCCAGGCTGGCCGATCACGACGACACCCGCGCCCTGGTCATCGGCGCGCTCGGTCGATGCGGTCGCGGCGCGACGGACGCGCTCGAGGTCGCTGGGATCAAGCCGACCGGCTGGGACCTGGCCGAGACGCGCGACCTGGACAAGGCCGCCCTGCTCGACCACGACGTCCTGGTCAACGCCGTCCTGACCACGACGCCGGTGCCGCCGTTCGTCACCGACCACGACCTGGACGCCCCGAACCGGCGGCTGTCCGTCATCGCGGACGTGACCTGCGACGTCACCTCCGACTGCAACGTCCTCCCGGTGTACGACCAGGTCACCGACTGGGACCGGCCCGCCCGCAGGCTCCGCGCGGACCCGCCGGTCGACGTCATCGCCATCGACAACCTGCCCTCGCTGCTCCCGCTGGAGGCGAGCGTGGCGTTCTCGCACGACCTGCTGCCGCTGCTGCACACCCTCGACCGGGGTGACGAGTGGCAGCGGGCGCTGGCGCACTTCCACACCGCGAAGGAGGCCGTCGATGGCTGAGACCGTGCACTGGGTCGGCACCGGCCTGTCGACCGGCGGCGGTGTCCGCGTGCTCGCCGAGTCCCACCCCGTTGTCCTCTATGGACGGACGACGGACAAGGCCGCCGCGTGTGTTGAACGCCTTGGCCTCACCGGCAAGGTCACTCCGCGCGCGCTCGACTCCCTGCAGCCCGATCGAGGTGACGTCGTCGTCTCGATGTTGCCCGCGACCGAGCACGCCCGGCTGCTGAAACTGGCCCTGGCCAACGGTTCCCACTTCGCCAACACGAGTTACGTGTCCACTGAGGTCACCGAGATCGCGCGGGACGCGGGCGTCGTGGTGCTGACCGAGTCCGGCCTCGACCCGGGCATCGACCACCTGCTCGCGCACGACCTGATCGCCCGCTCGACCGTCCGGGGACCAGCGACCGCGTCGTTCACTTCCTACTGCGGCGGAGTTCCCGCCGTGCCCAACGAGTTCCGCTACCGGTTCAGTTGGGCGCCCCGCGGCGTGCTGACGGCACTGCTCTCCCCGGCCCGCTACATCGAGGGCGGCGCCGAGCAGGTCGCCGAACGTCCGTGGGAGGCCACGACCGGGCACATCCTGCGCGGTGAGCGGTTCGAGGCCTACCCGAACCGGGACAGCCTGCCGTTCGTCGAGCAGTACCAGGTGCCCGCCGACTGGCGGCTGACCGAGTTCGTGCGCGGCACCCTGCGGCTCGACGGTTGGCTGGACGCCTGGGCGCCGGTGTTCGCCGAGCTGCGCGACCCCGACCCGGACCGGATCACCGCCCTCGCCGCGGACCTGGCGGCGAAGTACCCGACCACCGAGCGAGACCGGGACCGGGTGGTGCTCGCCGTGGCGTTGACCGTGCGTGGCGACGACGGCACCGAGTGGTCCGGCGAATACCTGCTCGACGAGACCGGCGACGACTCCGACAGCGCGATGGCCCGGCTCGTGTCCACCCCGCTCGCGGCCGGGATCACCGACATCCTCTCTGGCGCGCTCGAACCGGGGCTGCACCGGGCGGCGGAAGGCGCCGAGGCGTCCCGGCGGTGGCTGGAGTTCCTCGACCGGAACGGGATCAGGGCCGGGTTCCGTTAAATCTCCACAGTGGATCGTGTTGGTCCGGTAGCGCGCCGCGGCAGCGGACCCCGGCGCCTACCGGACGCACGACCGCCCCACCCGGTTGCGTCGGCGAAACCGCCCTATTTCGACCGAAAACCCCCTACCCTGCCCGGGAACCGGAGAAGGTGCGCCGCGCGTCTATCCCGGCAACCGACCCAGCGAGGGGGCAGACATGGCGGACATCGAATACCGCTTCGGCACCGGCGACAGCGCGCCCAACGTGTACCACGGCGAGGCCAACGTCGACGTGGACGGCGACGGCCACAACGACGCGATCGCGGTCGACTTCGACGGCGACGGCCGCTACGACGACCGCATGTGGGACTCCGACGGCGACGGCGTCGCCGACACGGCCTTACTCGACCGCGACAACGACGGCGTCGCCGAGTCCGCCTACAACGACCCCACCAACCTCGGCACCTGGAACGCCAAGGGCATCGGCGGCAGCCACGAGGACACCGGCGCCGACCTGCCCCCGGCCCACCCCACCACCGACGACGGCCCCGACCACGACCTGATCGACGCCTTCAACGACAGCCTCGACCACGACGTCCACAGCCACCAGAGCGACCACGACACCCACGACACTGACGACCACACCGTCGACGACCACGACTCGACCACCGACCACGGCACCGACAGTGACGACTCGTGTTCCCCCGACACCGCCGACCATGCTTCGAGCTGGTAGCCGCACCGCCCGAAGCCGCGTAGTGGCCCAGGACACGGACTAACCTGGCCCAGTGGCTCCAACCGTTGCGACACCCCCGAAGGCGGACTCGCCCCCAGCGCTGGCGATCGGCCGGTACCGGGTCGACCCGGCGGTGGTGCTCGCCCCGATGGCCGGCATCACCAACGTCGCGTTCCGCACGCTGTGCCGGGAGTTCGGCAGCCCCACCTCGCTGTACGTCTGCGAGATGATCACCGCGCGGGCCGTGGTCGAACGGGACCCGAAAACCATGGAGATGATCACCTTCGGGCCGGACGAGCACCCCCGGTCGCTCCAGCTCTACAGCGTGGACCCGGTGAACATGCGGGCTGCGGTGGAGCTGATCGCGGGCGAGGGCCTGGCCGACCACATCGACATGAACTTCGGCTGCCCGAAGTCAACACACTGACAACACCTGCATCACCTGAGGCTGGAACTATATTTGATCTTTCCAATTGCGGATCGCCTGGTTCAGGTTTCCCCGGAGCCGTTCAGCCGCTGGACTCCCTGGAAGCAACTCGGGGTAGGCGTCACAGGTCTTACGGGCAATTAGTCCTGCGAGATTAGCTGAACTCCGTGCGGGAAACACGAGAAACCGATCTTTCGCGCCGAGTTCTTGCGTCAACCCCAAGAATGAACGACCGATGCCCAGGGAGGGCGACGCGCTGTAGTGTTTTGCTTCGACTGCGGCAATCAAACCACGCTTCCGTGGATGCACCCCCGCCAAGCGGCTCCGCTGAGCCTCCTGTTGGTCGAGAACTGCGACATCACACTCGTGGGCCACTCGGGAACTGCTTGCCGCCACATACACACCGAGGTGAATCTCGAGGTGTTTGGCCAGGCCATCGAAGGAGATCACGGCGTAGGTAAACGTGCCAAGCCATAGATTCCCGGGGCTTCGCCGGAAGCGAAACCCCGACGTGGGTGTTCGCCCATCGGTCGTGAGAAGTACCCGACCCCCTGCAGCGCGCGCCGCATCGACACACAATACGAACAACGATGCCTCGTAGAGATCCGATTCGTCGGCGTCACCTCGATAAGCAGACTGAAGCGCACCGATAGCCGACTCAATCGCAACGACCAGGTCCGCCCGACTCATTTGTCCCCCCGATCGTCGAAGTCTTCATCGAGGAGTGTGCGCACCTGGCGCACGACTTGAGATGTACGTCGCAACTCAACATCCAGACTCAATTCCTCACCGACAGACTCTTCGTCGCTGAAGATCACCACCGGTGTGATACCGAACTCACTGGCCAGCCGTGCGAGCTCACGCCGAGAGCCGTCCATCGACATTGCCAGGGTGATCAATGCGTCTCGAACCAACTCGAGTCGCTCCTCCACGCTATACGGGACCACAGCGACATCAGTCTTACCGAGCGGTGGCAGCTTTGTCTCGTACAACCGCTCGGCGCGATCGGCGCGATCGTCACGACGCAACTTGTCCTCAGTCACGACGCGCCCACCACGCGATTCCCGACCGACTTGGTCGGCGACGTCGGGCAGATCGTGCTCAAGTCGATGCATCACGCGGGAGTACTGCTCGTCTGCGAGAGCCACGACCACTGTCTATCATGACGCACCGTGGCAAGGCATGGCGGTTGAGTAATCAGATCGACGCTGCGGCCCAGGTCCTCAGCCGGTCAGCGTCTGAAGGTCACCAGCGTCGCGTTCCCTGCGACCGCCACCGGCGTATGCGGGTTGCAGGAACGGCGCGGATCTGGGTCGGCACAGTCCAGTCGACGCGAACCGCAGCCGCCCAGATCAGGTTCGTCGCGTTCGATGACGAGGCCTACGCCGAACTGCGGGCCGCATTCACCAGCTAACCTATTCGGGTGTCGACCTCGACCCCGCCCGTGAAAATCGGCCCGTACGACGTGAGCCCGCCCGTCGTACTCGCGCCGATGGCGGGGATCACCAACGTCGCGTTTCGCACGCTGTGCCGGGAGTTCGGCAGCCCGACCTCGCTCTATGTCTGCGAGATGATCACCGCTCGCGCGATCGTGGAGCGCGACCCCAAGACCATGGAGATGATCACGTTCGGGGCCGACGAGCACCCGCGGTCCCTCCAGCTCTACAGCGTTGACCCGAAGAACATGGCCGAGGCTGTCAAGATCATCGCGGGCGAAGGGCTTGCCGATCACATTGACTCCAACTTCGGCTGCCCCGTGCCGAAGGTGACCCGTAAGGGCGGCGGGGCGGCGCTGCCGTACAAGCGGCGGCTGTTCGGTCGGATCGTGCGGGCCGCGGTGGAAGCGGCGGCGCCCGCGGGAATCCCGGTGACGGTGAAATTCCGGGTCGGGATCGACGATGAGCACCTCACTTATCTGGACGCCGGGCGCATCGCCGAAGGCGAGGGCGCCGTGGCGGTCGCGCTGCACGCGCGGACGGCGGCCCAGCGGTACTCGGGGCAGGCGGACTGGTCGCGGATCGCGGAGCTCAAAGACACTGTCACGTCCATCCCGGTCCTGGGCAACGGCGACATCTTCAGCGCCGAGGACGCGCAGCGGATGATGCGCGAGACCGGCTGCGACGGCGTGGTGGTCGGCCGGGGTTGCCTGGGCAGGCCGTGGCTGTTCCGGGAGTTGCACGCCGCGTTGACCGGTCAGCCGATCCCGGCGGGTCCGTCCCTCGGTGAGGTCGGGACGATCCTGCGTCGGCACGGCGCCCTGCTCGCCGACCACCTCGGCGCGGACAAGGGCCTGCGTGACCTGCGCAAACACATGGCCTGGTACCTGCGCGGCTTCCCGATCGGCTCCGACCTGCGCCGGGCGTTCGCCCTGGTGTCCACCCTGGCCGAGCTCGACGACCTCATCGGCGAGCTCGACCACGACGCCCCCTACCCCGCCGACGCGGAGGGGCCGCGGGGCAGGCAGGGTTCCCCGGGGCGGGTTGTGCTGCCCGAGGGATGGCTGGAAGATCCCGAGGACGCCGCCGTGCCGGTCGGTGCCGAGCTGATGCACTCGGGGGGATGATGCGCCGGGTTTGGGGTACCGCGCTGGTCCTGCTGGCCACGACCACGGCGGCGGGCTGCGCGACCGCGGTAGCGGGGAAGCCGGTGGCGGCCGTGAGCGCGACCGGGCAGGACCGGTCGCTCATCACCAAGTACTTCGCCGACCTCGACGACGCCGGGACCCAGGGGGCGGGCGCGCAGCGCGACTTCCTGCGCCGCACCCAGCACCCGGACTTCGCCTCGGCGACCTGCGACCTCGGCGGCCTGACGCTGCGGATCGAGCCGACCATGTCGACGCTGCGCACGGACCCCAAGTGGAAGCCGGAGCGGGCGGGCAAGCCGCCGCGCGGGACGGTGTACGTGGTGGCCGTGTCGGTGTGGATCCGCCGGGACACCGCGACGCTGGCCGAGCAGATCGGGTCGCAGCGGGTCGTGGTGCTGGACGGGAAAGCGTACGGCTTCACGCCCTGCCCGACCAGGTGACGCCGAACGGGTGACCCTCGTCGAACACGTTTCGCCACCGATCCCCCACTCCGTCACCGGTATGGAGCAGTGTGCCGTCCACCAGTAGGGGGAATTCCGGCGTCCAAGCGTCCCGGTCGCTCAAGCGCGGCTTCATTCCGGACGACACACACGTACGTAGGGAGGTGACCGCGGTGGCCGTTCTGGGACGAGGTGTCGCCAAGCCCGAGCCCGACCAGCGGGACAGCCCGTGGCCGGACCACCGGGTCAGCGAGCCGACAGTACCGCTGCGCCACCCCGCGATCACCGAGCGCGCCGAGAACCCGGACGACCCGCCCGCGGACACGGCGAACCTGGTCAGCCTGCACGAGTCCATCGCGGCCCTGCTCGCCTCCCGTGGCCAGTACCGGCAGGCATACCAGCACCTCCGCTCCGCACTGGACCTGGTGTCCGAGCTGGGCGCGCCGCCGCAGATACCCGAGCAGTTCCGCCGCGAGGTCGACCGGCTGCGCCGCGAGCACGCCGAGGCGCACGAGCAGAGCATCCGGGACAGCCTCACCGCCAGCTACAACCGCCGCTACCTCGACCAGCGGCTGGTCGACCTGGTCGCCGAGCAGGGCAACGCGGCCGGGCTGGCCGTCGCGCTGGTCGACCTGGACTGGTTCAAGCAGGTCAACGACACCTTCGGGCACCTGGTCGGCGACCGGGTGCTGCAGCGGGTGGTCGAGCTGCTGCAGGACGGCCTGCCCGACGACGGCTTCTGCGCCCGCTACGGCGGCGAGGAGTTCGTGCTGGTGCTGCCCGGCGTCGACCAGAGCACCGCGGTCGACATCGCCGAGGCCGCCCGGGGCCGGGTCGAGCGGTACCCGTGGTCGAGCCTGGTGCTCGGGCTGAGGGTCACGGTGAGCGTCGGCCTGGCGCACGAACCCGCCATCCGAGTGGCGGACAACACACCGGCGGCCCCGGAGCGTCAGCTCCGCGAGGCCGACGCGTTGCTCTACACGGCGAAGCAGTCCGGCCGGAACGCCGTCGCTTACCTGCTCGACGGCACCGCCCACCTGGCTGGAGCCGCCGCGGGGCGGCGAGCGGTGGCCGCGCCGCGAGCCTCCGCCCGGTAAGTACCCAACCCGACCGGGGCTACCCTGATTGGGCTAGACCAGTGCGCGGATCTCCGCACCGTTAGTGAACGAATCTCGGTCTGCCATCGTCACGGGGGGCAGCCATCCGTACTATCGCACCTGCAGCGTGACACGATCGGGTAAGCAACCGAACGCGGCACAGCAACGTGTTGATAACCAACCGACAACGGTTCACGCGGCACCAGCAGTCAACGCACGCACGAGTACCGCGGAAGGAGCACGGGTGTCCGACGACCACGACCGCGCCCCGGGCTCCTCGTCCGGCGGGAAGCGCCGCGCCCCGGAACCGGCCGAGCAGCCCCGACGCAGGCGCCGGTCGATGGAGGGCTCGGGCGGGGTCAGCGTGTCCGACCTGGTCGAGCGGCACAACCCGAACGCCACCGGCTCTCGGTCGAACCTGATGCCCGTCCCCGAAGCGGACGAACCGGACGAGATACCGAGACACCACAGCCAGCCGCCCGCGAGCGGCCGACGCGCCGCCCCGGAGCCGCCCTCCCGGCACGCCGCCCCGGAGGACGTGCACCGCAACGTCATCAGCCGCGGTGGCAGGCGCAGCGCCCCCGAGGTGCCCGCGCCGGAACCGCCGCCGCCCCCGGAACCACCGCGGCGCACCGAACAACCCAGGGCCGAACAACCCAGGACTGAACAGCCCCGGCCCGAGCCGCGCCGCAACCGCACCGCGACGCACGCCGTGCCCGCCGACATCCTCGCCCAGTCGACCGGCCAACCCGTCGACCGCGCGCCCCGGCCCGCCGTCCCCGATGAGGAGGACCGGCCCCGCTCGGTGGTCGAACTGCTCGGCACGAGCACCGGTAGGCGCGCGAAGAAGGAGACCTTCGCCGAATCGGCCAGCCGAGGCCGCGCCGACGCCAAGCGCGCGCTGCCCGGCACCCCGCCGCCGCCCCAGACACGGCATGATGCCGAGGAGGCCTCCGGCCGCCGGGCGCTCCCCGAGCCCACCGGCCGCCGCGCCCGCCCGGACACCGAACCGGAACCGGTGCGCTACCCCCAGCAATACACTGAACCGGAGCCGACCGGCCGCCGCGCACTCTCCGACGCACGACGCCGCGCCCTGACCGAGCCCACCCGCTCGGAACCGGTCCGCCGCCGCGCCCTCGACGACGACTTCGCCGAGCCCACCCGGTCCGAACCGGTGCGGCCCGCGCTCGCCGACCCGACCCGCTCGGAACCACTGCGCCGCGGCCCGGCCCACCCGCCGGGCACCCCCGAGTTCCCACTGGACGGCCGCCGGGCACCGGAGCCGCCGTACGCGGAGAACCGCCCGCCGTCCCCGGTGCGCCGCGGCCCGCAGGACGGACCGGTCCGGCGCCAGCCAACCGGCCAGTACCCGACGCCGGAGACCACCGGGTCCCGGCCCGCCCCCGGCCGCAGGCCAGAACCGCCGTTCGCGACCGGCGCGCACCCGGTACCCCCGGTCGAGCCGCCGCGCACCGGCCAACACCCGTTGCCTGGGCGCCCCGGCAACCAGTCCGGACCGATGCCGGTCGCCGGACGCGGACCGAACGGGCAGCCACCGAACGGCCAGTTCCCCAACGGCCGCCCCGTCGAACCGCCGCGCGCGACCGGCCAGTACCCGGTCCCCGGCGGACAACCGGGCAACACCGGGCAGTACCCGACGCCGAACGGGCGGGAGCCCGGAAACACGGGGCAGTACCCGAATCCGCAGAACTCCGGTCAGTACCCCGTGCAGAACGGGCGCGGACCGGGCAACGGCACCGGCTCGTTCCCCGTCCCCAACGGCCGCGAACCGTCGAACACCGGGCAGTACCCGACGCCCAACGGGCGGGCCGAGCAATTCCCCGCCCCCGGTGGGCAACCGGGCAACACGGGCCAGTACCCGACCGGCCGTTCGCTCGACGGGCAGCAGGGCAGCGGGCAGCACCCCGTACCCGGTCGCACCGGCCAGCACCCGATACCGGGTGGGCCGCGACCGACCACCGGCCAACACCCGATCCCGGGCAACCGCGACGACGGACCGCAGGACCCCCCGGCCGCCGAGATCCAGGTCGACCCGCTCACCGGCAGGCCGAAGATCCCCAACCAGCAGCCGCCCGGCCAGTCGTCCATGCCGCCCAAGCCGGACGGCAAGCTCACCCCGCCGCCGGACGTCTCGCCGCAGGAACTCGTCGGCCTCACCACCGAGATGGAACCGATCGGCGAGGCCGTGCAGAAGCGGCGCCGGGTCGACCAGACCCTCGCCCGGTTCTCCAAGGTGCACGACGAGATGCGCGCCGAGGAGAAGGCCCGCCGGAACAAGCGGCTCAAACTCAACCCGTGGGGCGCCGACGCCGCCGAGTTGGAGGACAAGCTCGACGAACTCGCCGCGGCACCGGCCGAACCGACCGTCGTCGTCTCGGCGGTCAACCAGGACAGAGACCAGGACGGTGACAACGAGGGTGACGGCGCCGAGGAGAGCGCGGACGAGGAGAACAAGCCCAAGCGCGGCCGGTGGTCGCTGATCGCCAAGGTGTTCTCCGGCTCCGCCGCGCTGCTCGTGTTCGCCGCCACCGGCGTCGGCTGGGGCTTCAAGGAGTGGGCCGACAACAGCATCGGCCAGGTGCGCGCGCTCGACCCCGGGTCGTCGTCCATCCAGAACGCCGACGGGCAGCGCGGCGACGAGAACTTCCTGATGGTCGGCTCGGACACCCGCGCGGGCGCCGAGGCCGAGGACGGGGTCGGCGACGCGCAGCACGTCACCGGCGCCCGCTCGGACACCGTGATGGTCGCGCACATCCCGGCCGACCGCAGCCGCGTGGTGATCGTGTCCTTCCCGCGCGACCTGGAGATCAACCGGCCGAGCTGCGAGCGCTTCGACAGCACCGCGGCCAAGTACACCGGCCAGCAGGTCGGCGGCGAGAAGTACGCCAAGATGAACACGGCGTACGAGGTCGGCGGGCCGCTGTGCGTCACCAAGGTCATCCAGCAGTTGACCGGCCTGCAGATCACCCGGTTCATCAGCATCGACTTCAACGGCTTCAAGGGCATGGTCGACGCGGTCGACGGCGTGAACGTGTGCGTCGAGAAGCCCATGTTCGACACGACGCTGAACAAGTGGGTCGTCCAGCAGGCGGGCACCGACGTGCTGCTCAAGGGCGACCAGGCGCTGGACTTCGTGCGCGCCCGGCACGTGCGCGGCGACCCCACCTCCGACTACGGCCGCATCAAGCGGCAGCAGCGGTTCCTGTCCTCGCTGCTGCGCAAGGCCATGTCCGGGCAGGTGCTGCTCGACCCGAGCAAGCTCTCCGCGTTCGCCACCGAGTTCGCCAAGTCCACCTTCGGCGACAACATCAACGTCGACTCGCTGATGCAGCTCGGCCAGTCACTGCAGAACCTGGAAGCCGGGCGGGTGACCTTCATCACCGTGCCCACCGTCGGTCTGCCCAACGCGCGCGACAACGAGGTGCTGCGCAAGGGCGACTCGGACGCGCTGTTCAAGGCGATCATCGACAAGACGCCGCTGCCCGGCGAGGCCCCGGTGCCCGCGGGCACCGGCCAGCAGCAGGCAGCGCCGATACGCGACCAGCAGCCGGTCGACCCGAAGACGCTGAAGATCCAGGTCCTCAACGGCGGCAACACCACCGGCGGCGTCGCCCGGCGCACCGCGGACAAGCTCGCGGGCTTCGGTTTCACCGTCGTGCAGGTCAACCCCACCGCCACGGTGCCCAAGACCGTTGTGCACTACGGGAAGGGACACGAGGCCGCCGCGCAGACCCTGGCGTCCACCATCCCCGGCGGCGCGGTCCTGCAGGAAGACCCGTCGATGTCCGCCGCGCTGGTCCTGATCATCGGCCCCGAGTTCAACGGCCAGGTCGTCGCACCGAACGCGGGCGGCACCCCGGCGACGTCCACCCCGGCACCCGCGCCGCTGCCGAAGAACCTCTCCACCATCAACGCCGACGACGTGCACTGCGCCTGAGCGCGACGGGTCGTTCATCTTGGGTTCACCTGGCGATGGCGCATCTCCGCGACCTGGGCTTTAGGCTGTGCGCATGCGTGAGGCCTACCATTCCGAACTCGGTCAGCTCGCCGAGAAACTCGCGGGCATGTGTGCCATGGTCGCCGATGCGATGGAGCTAGCCACGCGCGCGCTCCTCGAGGCGAACCTCGGCCTCGCCGAGCAGGTGATCAGCGGCGACGAGGCGATCGACGACGCCCGGTCCGCCTGCGAGGAGCAGGCGTACGCCCTGCTCGCCCTGCAGGCCCCGGTCGCCACCGACCTGCGCACCGTGCTCGCCGCCATCCACGCCGCGGAAAGCCTGGAGCGGATGGGTGACCTCGCCCTGCACGTGGCCAAGGCCGCCCGCCGCCGCCACCCCGCGCCGGTGCTGCCCGAGCCGGTCAACGCCTACTTCGCCGAGATGGGCCGGGTCGCCGTCGCGCTCGCCCGCCGCGCCGAAGAGGTCATCCGCAGCCGCGACGTCGCCGCCGCCCGCGCCATCGAGGACGCGGACGACGAGATGGACGACCTGCACCGGCACCTGTTCACCCTGATCATGAACCGGGAGTGGGAGCACGGCGTCGCCGCCGCGGTCGACGTCACCCTGCTCGGCCGGTTCTACGAGCGCTACGCCGACCACGCCGTGTCGGTCGCCAAGCGCGTCGTGTTCGTGGTCACCGGCCGGATGCCCGGCACCGTCAGCGACGACGACCTGTGACAACCCGGCCTGTCCCCGGTTCCCGGGGGCAGGCCGCTCTCAGTTCCGCCGCGGGGTGGCGGCGGTGATCAGCTCCGCCAGTTGCCGGGTCAGCCGCGCGGTGTCCGCCGGTGAGTACGTGGCGCGCAGCGCGCCGTCCGGCTGCGGCCTGCTCACCGACAGGTAGCGGCCCACCTCGGTGTCGATCCAGCCGACCGTGCCGCCGTCAACCTCGCGACCGTGCCTGCCGCGGCCGCTCACCGCGTAGAACCCGTAACCGGTGCGCGGGCGCTCCAACATGGTCGCCGCCAACCGCAACTGTGTGTCCGAAGTGGACCGGGGCGCGCGCACCTGCCGCACGTAACCGGTCTGCCGCACGGGTGGCTGCTCGGTCACCATCACCGACTGGCCGGGACCCGCCGCCGAGGTCGGCAGCAACTCCACCAACGCCCGCGCGACCGAGGCGGGTGCGACGACGTCGAACCGGATCGTCTGTCCTTCTTGGACTGCCACAACCCCGTTTCCACCAACGATTCCCGCGCGCGCCCTGATCGGACGGTCCTTCAGGACAGTGCCCATCACGCCGACGCCGACATCGTGCTCACTGATCACCCGCAACGCCAGCTCCACGTCCGGGTCGACCTCCCGGTCGACCAAGCCGCGGCCGTGCAGATCCGCCAACACCGCCTTCGCGATGCGCTCCCGGTCCGCGGTGTACTCCCCGAAACTGGGCACCTCGAAGGGGAACAACCGCGGGTTGACCCCCAACACCTGCCCGAGCGTGTCCACCGCGGCCAGGGACAACGTGAACGACCTTGGCATCGAGCGCTAGCCGCCGATCACCGGTGGCGCGGTCATCTCGTCGGTGCCGAACACGTCGTCCGGATCCGCCTCCACCAGGTACGACGGCCGCTGGTGCTCCTCGTCCTCACCGCCCTGCCCGCGAGAACCACCACCACCCATACCGCCCATCCCCGAACTGCCCCGACCGCCCGCGCCCGCGGCACCGCCACGACCGAACGCCGCCTGCTCGGCCGCCAGCGCACCCGCGCCCGCACCCATCCCCGCGCCCAGACCACGACCGCTCAGGGCGCCGGTACCGCCACCCGTGCCACCACCGCCGCCAGTGCTGTTGCCACCGCCGAAACCACCGCCGGTACCGCTGCCGAAACCACCACGGCCACCGCCACCGCCACCACTGCCGCCGCGCAGGACGTCCTCGCCGCCGGTGATCGGTCCACCACCGGGCATCGGGGCCAGCCCGCCGGGCAGGTTCTGGTTCTGACCACCCGAGTTCGAACCACCGGGGCTCGGGAAACCGGAGCCAGGGCCCGGATAACCCGGGTCGCCCGGCAGGTAATTACCCGGATCAGTACCGCTGTCGCCACCCGGAATCGTCGGACCGGTCGGGGTGGTCGAACCCGGGTTCCCGTTGTTGCTCCCCGAACCCGGGTGGGAAGTCGAATTGCCGGTCGGTGCCGTTGTGCCCGTATGGCTGTTCGAGCTGTTCGGGCCGCCGAAACCGCTACTGGTATTGCTGTGGCTGCCGCCGGTGACGTTGACGCTCTTACCGCCGGGTTTGTCGACACCCTTGCTGTTGTCGCCAGGGTCTCCGGTCTCCTTCGCCGCATCACCCATCGCGGGCGGCGCCGCGAACGCGGGCATGGTCGACGCGCCACTCAAATGACCGTCATACCCCGACACCACCCGGGCCGCCTCGGCGTGCGCCGCCTGGCTCTCCCGGTAGTCATTCATGTACATCGCCGACTTCCGGACCAGGTCAACCGGATCCGTCGTCGACATCAAGTCCTTCGTCGCCGCCTTCGCGTCGAACGGCACCTCATCCGGCATCGAGTTCTTCGCGTCCGCCAACGCCGCCGACTGGATCCCCGCCTGGGTCCCGGCCAACTGGGCGCTCTGCCCCGCCGTCCCCACCCAGTTCCCCACATCCGCCATGAACCGCCGCGCCGAATCCCCCGCCGCGCCCCGCCACTCCGCCTGGCTGTCGTTGATCGCCGTCGCGACCTCCGACTGGAACTGCGTCATCGCGTTCCCCGCGTCCAGGTACTGCTGCCCGATCTGCCCCACCTGGTCCGGGTCGACATCCTCGGTCACCATCGGCTTCAACTTGCTGTGCGCGAAACTCTGGTAATTCGTACTCGCCAACCCCGGCGGCTGCCGCGTGTCCAACCCCGCCGCCAACTGCCGGGCCTGCGCCGACATCTCCTTGGCGTACCGGTCCTGCACATCACTGTTCCGCGTGAACCGCTTCCACACCCCCGGCCACCACGGCGCGTCCCGGATGTCCTGATCAACCTGCTGCTCCGCCTGGTCGTGCAGATCAGCACTGGAATCCGAAGTCCCCTTACGATCAATGTAAAGCCCCGAACTCCGGTCATACGTCGCGTCGTAATCCGCCGACCCCGGGTCATACCCCGGACTCGCCGGATCCGACACCGCCACCACCCGCCGATCCCCCTGATGCGGCGTATACACCGTCCTCGCCTGGCCAGGCATGTTCAACCTCCCGCGTTAGGGCAGTTCGGGTTCGACAACGTTCGCCGCGTCCAAGGCGGGCTTGCAGAGCTTCGTCGGATCCCCACCTACGGCCGCGACATCGATCCGCGACTTCGACGTGAGCTCCAACGAGATGACACAGGCGACACCATGCACACCGCCGATAGACTGGGCCGCGTTCCTTGAACCGACCTTGACGCGCTGGACCGGAACACTGGACACGATGTCGTCAAGACCCACCCCATCAAGAACCCCGATCCCTAACGTGTAGCTGTCAGCGATGCTGTCCTTGTCGACCCGCCACTCGCAGTACGGACTGTCGCCTGCCTTCTTCTGCTGAGGTCCGCTGGTGATTCCCAACGTCGAGGCAGCGGAAGAGCTGATCAGCTCACAAGGCTTAATCGCAGTCTCGGGTGCCGAACTAGACGTGGTTCTGGGCGGTCGCGTGGTGGACTTCGTGGTGGTGGTCTGCCCACCATCACCCGAGGCGATCGGACTGCCACCTTCGGTATTCGTGCAGGCGGTAGCGGTCAACGACAAAACCACGACCGGTCCCAGCCAGAACGATCGCCTCACTAGTCTCCCATGTTTCCTCGACACCATGGCTCAGGCGAACCCGACCGCGTTCGACTGGTCAGTCGCCTGGTAGTTGGCCATGGCCTGCTTGATGGCGGCCTCAGCTTTCACCAGCGACTCGCGGAGTTGGCGCAATTGGGTGAAGAACCCCTGATCGCCGGCAGCGACCTCAAGCATGAACGGCTTGACGACCTCAGCGTTGTTCGAACTGCCCAGCTTCGGCTTTTGCGCGATGGTCTGTTCGACCGACTGCTGGCTGTCGACCCACGCCGCCATGTTGCGGATGGCGGCGAGGAGGGCGTCGCCGCCGTGGGCGTTGATGGCGAAGTGGCCGGAGGCGGCGCTGAGGGCGAAGTCGTCCATGGCTTGGCCGATGGCGCTGAGTGGGGCGTTGGCACCCTCGTCGATGTACATGGCTGACCCCCGATCCGGTGCGGACTGGCGTTGGCACCGTACCAACTACCCGCAGGTCGCGTCCCCGGTGTGACGCATCTGGGGCGGCGGTTGGTTCCGGTCAGGGGACGGCGGGTTCGACCTGCTTGGCGGCTTCCAGGGCGGGGGCGCACAGGTCGTCGGGGTGGTCACCGGTGGCTTGGACGTCGACGCGGCTGGTGGGGGTGACGTCGATGGCGATGGCGCAGGCGCTGGTGCGGGTGAGGTAGCGGGCGCCGTCGTGGGTGCCGATCGGGAGGTACTCGATCTCGCGGTCGGTCTTGACGTCGTTGATGCCCGCGGTGTCGTAGATGACGACGGCGATGGTGTAGCCGGCTGCCTTCCACTCGCATTGGCGGGTTTTGGAGGTGGCGGAGGGGGTGGGTTGGCCGGTGACGCCGAGTGTCTTGATGGCGGCGGTGGGTAGCAAGGTGC
Source organism: Actinokineospora inagensis DSM 44258 (assembly GCF_000482865.1). Lineage (GTDB taxonomy): Bacteria > Actinomycetota > Actinomycetes > Mycobacteriales > Pseudonocardiaceae > Actinokineospora > Actinokineospora inagensis. The sequence continues at coordinate 72,753 of NZ_AXWW01000030.1, forward strand.
AGGGTTGGACGGTGCGGAGGGCGTTGGGGTCGGCTTGGTGGCTGGTGGCGGTGGTGGGTGGGGCGCTTGTGGCGGGGATGGGGGTGCCGCCGGTTTGCGCTGAGCAGGCGGCGGTGAGGGCGACGAGCAGGAGGGTCTGGACATGCCGAGGACGGCTCACTGATCTCCCCAACGCTTGCGGACTGGTGAGCGGACCCCGGGGGGACGGTATCAATGTGGTGGGGGGCGTGGGGGTGGTGTGGGGAAGTTGGGTCACTGGGCCTCGGCTGCGCCTCGGGTTTCGGCCTGGTCGCCTGGCGGCGACGCCGGCCTCGGGCGCCAGATTAAAACGGGGGTGCCCGTTGTGGTGAAGTTGTTTTGTTTGGGGACCCCTGACAGCAGCCTCTGGTAAGGCTAAAAGGCGGGGCCACTGGAAAGCGTGGCCTTACCCGCCGTTCAGCTTAAGGCTACTGTCCCCCCCAAACAAAACAACTTCACCACAACGGGCGGTTGGTATCGGCGGGTCCCGAGGCGCGCGGTGCAAGAGTGGGACTTCGTCGATGGGGTGGGTTTTTGGCGCGCGGTGCGAGTGTGGCGCTTCGTCGATATGAGCGGGTGGCTGAAGAAATAAAAGAGCCGGGCGAACAGTGTCGCCCGGCTCTGGAAAACGGTGGTACTGGTCAGCCGAAGCGGCCGGAGATGTAGTCTTCGGTGGCTTTTTGGGTGGGGTTGGAGAAGATCTTCTCGGTGTCGTCGAGTTCGATGAGGCGGCCGGGTTGGCCGACGCCTGCGAGGTTGAAGAAGGCGGTTTGGTCGCTGACGCGGGCGGCCTGCTGCATGTTGTGGGTGACGATGACGATGGTGAAGTCCTTCTTCAACTCCTGGATGAGGTCCTCGATCGCCAGGGTGGAGATGGGGTCGAGGGCGGAGCAGGGCTCGTCCATCAGCAGGACGTCCGGCTGGACGGCGATGGCGCGGGCGATGCAGAGGCGCTGTTGCTGGCCGCCGGAGAGGCCGCCGCCGGGGCGGTTGAGGCGGTCCTTGACCTCGGCCCAGAGGTTGGCGCCGCGGAGGGCGCGTTCGGCGACCTCGTCGAGCTTTTTGCGGTCGCGCAGGCCTGCGAGTTTGAGGCCCGCCACGACGTTGTCGCGGATGGACATGGTGGGGAAGGGGTTGGGGCGCTGGAACACCATGCCGATGGTGCGGCGCACGGAGACCGGGTCGACGGTGGAGGCGTAGATGTCCTCGCCGTCGAGGAGGACCTTGCCCTCGGCGCGGGCGCCGGGGATGACCTCGTGCATGCGGTTGAGCGAGCGCAGCACGGTGGACTTGCCGCAACCGGACGGGCCGATGAAGGCGGTCACGTTGCGCGGCGGCACCGCCAGCGACACCTGGTCCACGGCGTGGAACTTGCCGTAGAAGAGGTTGAGGTCCTTGACATCGATGCGCTTGGCCATTGTGTCGCCTACTTCGTCTTCAGGGAGGTCAGCCGCGAGATCAGCGATCCCAGCAGGTTGAAAACGGTGATGATGAGGATCAGCGTGACCGCGGCGCCCCAGACCCTGGCCTCGCCGACGGCGTTGGTGGTGAGCCGCTCCGCGGTCATCAGCAGCGGCAGCGACGCCATGTTGCCGTCGAACGGGTCGTAGTTGATGTACGCGGTGTAGCCGACCAGGACGAGGACCGGCGCGGTCTCGCCCATGACGCGGGCCACGGCCAGCGAGATGCCGGTGATGATGCCGGACATCGCGGTCGGGATGACGATCTTGACGATGGTCTTCCACTTGGGCACGCCCAGGGCGTAGGCGGCCTCGCGCAGCTCATCGGGGACGATCTTGAGGAGTTCCTCGGTGGTGCGCACCACGACCGGGATCATCAGCAGCACCAGCGCCAACGACACGGCGAACGCGCTGCGCGGCAGGCCGAGGGTGGTGACCCAGAGCGCGTAGATGAACAGGGCGGCCACGATCGAGGGGACACCGGAGAGGATGTCCACGGTGAAGGTGACCGCGCGCGCCAGCCGGGACCGCTTGCCGTACTCGACGAGGTAGACCGCGACCAGAATGGCGATCGGGACGGCGATGACCGCGCAGATCAGGCCCTGCAGCAGGGTGCCGATGATGGCGTGGTAGACGCCGCCGCCGAACTGGCGGGAGGTGAGGCCCGCCAGCGACTTCTGCCACCAGTCGGCGTTGAAGACGTACCTGAGGCCCTTGGCGAGCACGGTGATGAGCAGCCAGACCAGCGGCGCGAGGGCGAACACGAACGCCCCGGCGACGAGGACGGTGGCCAGCCGGTTCTTGAACCGGCGACTGGCGTTGATCTCCTGGAAGGCGGGCGGCGTCGCGGGCCGGTCCAGGTCGGTCGCGGTGCTCATTCGTACTCCTTGTGCCCGGAGATGATGGAGCGGGCGAACGCGTTGACCACGAAGGTCAACACGAACAGCACCAGACCGGCGGCGATGTAGGCACCGGCGCCGCGCGGGTCGTTGAACTCCTGGGCGGCGCGGGCGATCTTCGAGGCGATCGTGTCGCCGCCGTCGAAGAGGCTGAAGCTGAAGTGCTTGGTGGTGGAGCTGAGGATGATCAGCACGGCGATGGTCTCACCGAGGGCGCGGCCGAGACCGAGCATCGACGCGCTGATGTACCCGGCGCGGCCGAACGGCAGGACGGTCGTGCGGATGACCTCCCACTTGGTGGCGCCGAGCGCGAGCGCGCCCTCCACCTGCATCGGCGGGGTCCGGTCGAACACCTCGCGGGTGATCGCGGTGATGATCGGCAGCAGCATGACCGCGAGCACGATGCCCGCGGTGAAGATGGTCTGGCCGATCACCAGGTTGGAGCTGCCGGACGCGAACAGCGGGATGAAGCCGAGGTACTCGTTGAGCCACTTGCTGATCGGCGAGAGCGCCGGGGCGAGCACGTAGGCGCCCCAGAGGCCGTAGATGATCGAGGGGACCGCGGCGAGCAGGTCGACCAGGTAGGCGAACGGCCGGGCCAGCCTGCGCGGGGCGTACTGGGTGAGGAACAGCGCGATGCCCAGCGAGACGGGCATGGCGATGATCAGCGCGAACACCGAGCTGAAGATGGTGACCAGCAGCAGGTCGAGCACGCCGAAGGCCAGGTTGGCCGGGTCGGCGTTCCAGTCCCGGCTGAACAGGAAGTTGGCGTTGTTGTCCGCCAGCGACGGGATCGCCTGGATGAGCAGGAAGATCCCGATCAGCGCGATCATGACGACGACGAAGACGCCGGAACCGACGGTCAACGTCTTGAAGATCTTGTCACCCGGGCGGGTGATGACCTTGGTGGGCTTGGCGGGGTCCCCGTCGGAGCCCTGCGGAGTGGGGGTAATCGGTGCCTCCGGTGCGGTGTCGGGCGCCGCGCCGCCCCGCGGGCCCCCGGCTAAGCCGGGGGCCCCGGGGCGTCCGACAGTGTCGGAATCGCTCATGTCGTCGTCTCGGCTCTGTGCCAGGTGGACAGTCTGCCAGGCCGACTAGGAGATGGCCTGGATCGCGTCGAGCAGCTTCTTCTGGAACTCGCTGGGCAGCGGCACGTAGCCCGCGTCCGGCAGGGCCGACTGGGCCTGGGTGGCGGCCACGGTCAGGAACGCCTTGACGGCCTTGGTCGTGTCGGCGTCGTAGCCCTTCGAGCAGACGATCTCGTAGGTGGCGAGCACCAGCGGGTACGCGTTGGCGGTGTTGCTGGCGTACAGCGCGTCCAGGTCGAGCACCAGGTCGTTGCCCTCGCCCTTGACCTTGACGTTCTTGATCGCGGTTGCCGCGCTGTCCGCGGTCAGGGCGACGGCGCCGGAGCCGCTGTCGATCTTGGCCGAGGTCAGGTTCTTGTCCTGGATGTAGGACCACTCGATGTAGCCGATGGTGCCGTCACCCGCGCCAAGCGCGTCCGCGACACCGGCCGAACCCTGGGCGCCCTGGCCGACGCCACCGTTGAACTTCTTGCCCGCGTCCTTGGTCCACGCGCCCTTGCCCGCGGCCTTCAGGTACTTCTGGAAGTTGTCGGTGGTGCCCGACTCGTCACCGCGGTAGATGACGGTGATGGCCTTGTCCGGCAGCGTGGCGCCGGAGTTGAGCTTGGCGATGGCCGCGTCGTTCCACTTGGTGATGGCGCCGCTGAAGATCTTGGCCGCCACCTCGCCGGTCAGCGTCAGGTCCTGCACGCCGTCGAGCTTGTAGGCGATGCCGACCGGGCCGAACACCAGCGGGAGGTCCCAGGCCGGGTTGGTCTTGCAGCGCTTGTTGGCCGCGTCGACCTCACCCTTGTCCTTGTTCAGGGCCGAGTCGGAGCCACCGATGTCGACGATGCCGCCGTTGAACTGCTTCACACCAGCGCCGGAACCGGACGGGGTGTAGGCGAGCTGCTGGCCGGAGCAGGCCTTGCCGTAGGCGGCGATGAAAGCGTCCATCGCGCCCTTCTGGGCGCTGGAGCCCTCGGCGGTCAGGCTCTTCTTGCCGCCGCAGTCGACGGGCGCGGAGCTGCTGGGCGCGGTAGCCACCGTGTTGGAGCTACCACCGGCCGGGGTGTTGCTGTCGCTGCCGCACGCGGTGAGGGCGAGGGCCCCCGCCGCGATGATGCCGAGCACTGACGCCGGCCGCTTGCTGATCACGTTGATTCCTCCAGGCAGGAGTCTTCTCAGGTCGCGACGTGACCCAACGTCCGTCGCCTCGCGGGCGACGCTAGGCAGCAGTGATGGACGGCTGCTCTTGTAGAGGTGAACGAAGCGTGAACAAGCCCGTTTTCGTGACCGTTGCGATATGCCCGTCGCCTGGTCGTGGCCTTGTCGTGACCTGTACGTATGCGCTGCGTCACCGGTCAGCCGCCTTTCGCGTCTGCACGTGCATACTGACTGTCGGCGACTGAACGGGTGAAACCCATTCGGCTGTACAGAGCAACAGCGGGTGCGTTGTCCGACTCGACGTACAGCATCACCTCGGGCAATCCGAGTGCCCGCAGATGGCGCAACCCGATCAGGGTCAGCGCCTTGCCGAGACCACTACCCTGCGCCGCCGGATCGACCCCGACGACGTACACCTCGCCGATCCGTCCCGGGTGGACCTTCGTCCAGTGGAAGCCGAGCACCCGGTCCGATGTGTCCACAGCCAGGAAGAACCCGGCGGGGTCGAACCAGCTCTCGCGTTCGGTGGCCTCGACGTCGGCGACGGTGAGCGCCCCCTGCTCGGGGTGCCAGGCGAAGGCGGCCCGGTTGACCGCGACGACGGCGGCCTCGTCCCGGCCGGGTTCGAACGCCCGCACCCGGACCCCGTCCGGCCACACGGGAGCGCCGGGACCGCCCGCATCCGCGGTGGACAGGTCCAGCCGCATGGTCAGTAGCTCGCGAACCCTTGACAGGCCGCGGAGTTCGGCGATCCGAACGGCGCCGGGGTGGTCACCGTGCGCCCAGAACCGAACACCGTCGTCGGCCCGCGCGAGTACGGCGTCGACGAGCGCCGAGCCGATACCGCGGCGGCGCGCGTCCGGCCGGACGACGACCTCGGCGACCTGGTGGCCGAACGAGTCGCCCTCGGTGTCCAGGTGCGCGTAGCCGACGAGTTCGGCACCACCGGCGGAGCCGGTGAGTTCGATACCGTCGGTGGCGAGCAGGTGCTCCCCGCCGCGGAACTCGCGGGCCAGCCCGGACTCGGGGACCTCGGGTCTGCCGTCCACGGCGGCGACGGCGAGCAGCAGGGGCCGGATCTCGGCGGCGACCCCGGGGGTGTCCGGGCGCCAGGTCAGGTCGGTCACCGGACCGAACCTACCTAGCGAACGTCGATCTGGTCGGCGAAGTCCATGTCGTGGTCCAGTCCGGCGCGGCCGCCGCCAGGCTTGGGCGGCTGGACGAACTTGTAGCCGACGTTGCGCACGGTGCCGATGAGCTGCTCGTGCTCGGCGCCGAGCTTGGCCCGCAGCCGCCGGACGTGCACGTCGACGGTGCGGGTGCCGCCGAAGAAGTCGTAGCCCCAGACCTCCTGCAGCAACTGCGCCCGGGTGAACACCCGACCGGCGTGCTGGGCGAGGTACTTGAGCAGCTCGAACTCCTTGTAGGTGAGGTCGAGCGGGCGGCCGCGCAGCCGGGCCATGTAGGTGGCCTCGTCGATCACCAGCTCGCCCAGGCGCAGCGCGCCGTCGGCGGCGGCACCGGCCGGGCCGCGGGAGGTGAGCAGCCGCAGCCGGGCGTCGACCTCGGCGGGACCGGCGGTGGGCAGCAGGATCTCGTCGACGCGCCAGTCGGCGGTGATGGCGACCAGGCCGCCCTCGGTGACCACGGCGAGCACCGGGCAGGTGTCGCCGCCGCTGGTCAGCAGCCTGCACAGGCTCTTGGCGCCCGCGAGGTCGATGCGCGCGTCCACGATGACCGCGTCCCGGGCACCCGCCTCAAGCAGGGCGGTGACCTCGGGCGCGTGCGCGCGCACGGTGTGCGGCAGCAAGCCCAGCGAGGGCACCACGGCCGCGGGCTCGGGGTCGGCGGTCAGCAGCAGCAGGTCGAGGCTCATGTCGAGGCCGCCTCTCTCGTGCGTGATTTCCGCGCCGCGGCGTTGGGGTGCGGCCCCGGGTCGGGGTGGCGATTTCGGCTGGCAGGAACAATAGCCCGGCCCGCTCGCGAATGTCGTCCGCATGACGTCCGGGTCACACGGGTGGCCGCCACCCGGCGCAGGTCAGGCCGTGGTGTCACGGGCGGGTTAACCGGCCGTCCAGCACCGACAATGCCGGCTTGTCCCGGTCTTCGAAATGCATTTGTGAATGGCGTGTTGCCGGGTGCGCCGTCTCACCATCCGGGCGGCGCGGGCAACGCCGGGACCGGCCGGAACGTCTTCCGGGGCGGTGTCCGGACCGGGGCCCGGGGCACTGCGGGATCATTGACCCGCGTGCCGGGCCGCTCCCGGGGGTAGTTGACGGGTAGTCGCGAGCGGCCGCGGCCGACGCGGACAGCGTGCGACACCGGAACAGATGACCGGAACAGACGGGTGACGGGATGACGACGATGACGGACTCTGGCACGAACCCGGGGCGGCCCGCCGCGGCCCCCCGACGCCGGTCGAAGGCGGTGCGCAGGCTCGTCATCACGGTGCTGGTGCTGGTCGCGCTGCTGGTGGCGGCCGACTTCGGCGCGGCGGCGGTGTTCGAGAACGAGGTGTCCAAGCGGGCGCAGGCCCAGTTCGGGCTGGCCGACGCCCCCGCGGTGAAGGTGGGCGGGTTCTCCTTCCTCGTGCAGGCCGTGTCCGGCGAGTACGACCTGGTGACCATCGACGCGCACGGCGTGCCGGTGCAGGACACCCTGCGCGACCTGGACGTGCACGCCGACCTGCGCGGGGTGCAGGCGCCGCTGTCCGACCTGGTGAACGGCTCGCTCAAGCAGGTGCCGATCCGCGAGGTCGAGGGCCAGGTGCGGGTGAAGGCGGCGGACGTGAACCGCGCGGTGCAGGCGAACTCGAACGAGGTCGTGTCCTCGATCACCAACCTGACCATCGACCCGGTCAGCGAGAAGGCGGTGAACACCGCGCCCGCCGACGGCGAGGAGACCCAGGAGGACGGCGCCGAGGTCGCCGACCAGGAGGGCACGACCGCGGGCGTGAAGCTGTGCGGGACGGTGGGCATCGCCGGTCAGGACACCGAGCTGTGCGTGTTCTCCATCGTGTCGCTGGTCGACGGCGGCATCGACATCGCGCCGAAGCGGCTGGAGCTGCGCAACGGCGGGTCGGACGTGAAGCTGCCGCAGGTGATCCAGTCGCGGGTGCTGAAGCTGTTCACCCGACGCCTGGACACCGGCGCGCTGCCGTTCAAGGTGACGCCGACCGCGGTGACCGTGCAGCCGGGTGTGCTGTCGGTGAAGGGCAAGGCCGAGAACGTGGTGTTGGGGCGATGACCGGGTTGTTCGTGGCCATCGGCACCGTGGTGGTCGCCGTGGCGTTGGGGTCCGTGGTCCGCGTGTTGAGCGGCCGGGTGCGCGGGTCGGCCGGGCAGGTGCCCGCCGCGGTGCGTGAGGTGCTGGACCCGGCCGCGGCGGTGACACTGGTGCAGTTGTCGACGGAGTACTGCGCCGGGTGCAAACAGGCGCGGGTGGTGCTGACCGGTCTGGCGCGGGACACGGCCGGTCTCGCGCACGCCGACCTCGACCTGACGCACCGGCCCGAGCTGGCGGGCGAGTTGAGGGTGTCGCGCACCCCGACGACCATCGCGGTGACCGCCTCCGGGACGGAGCTGCTGCGCGTCGGTGGAGTGCCCAAACGTGAGGAACTGCTCACCTCCCTGCGCCCGCACTTGGCCGGTTGAGGGCCGTTCACCTGCGCGTACGCCGCGCGCAAGGGGGCGGAGCGGTTTCCCATCCTCTGGACGGGCCTTCTCACGGCGGTTGCCACGGCGGGTACGCTCGCGCCCGTGTCCAGCTCCCTGACCAGGCGGCGCGCGGTGGATTTCTGCCGCGTGCGCTCCAGCCTGTGTCGGCGCGCCTGATCTGGCGGTCCGCTCGCGGCGCGTAGCGCCCCTGACCGCCCACCCCTTGTGCAAGGTCAGGAGGAGCCGTGCCCAACAGCGCGACGCGCGTGCAGCCCCAAGTCGACCCCCGAGGCCCACGCTTCGCCGCCTGGGTGACCAGTGTCGTGCTGGTCGTGGTCTTGGCCACCGGTTGGTGGCCGCTGCTGGCGGCGCAGGCGGTGGTGTTCGCCATCGGCGGTTTCATCGGGCTCCGCCCCGCCCCCTACGCCGCGCTGTTCCGCCTGCTGGTCGCGCCGAGGCTGGCGCCGACCACCGAGCGCGAGGACGCCGCCCCGGTGCGGTTCGCGCAGTCGGTCGGGTTCGGGTTCGCGCTGGTCGGCGTGCTCGGCTACGCCCTGGCGGTGCCCGCACTCGGCATGGTCGCCACGGCGTTCGCGCTGGCCGCCGCCTTCCTGAACGCCGCGTTCGGGTTCTGCCTCGGCTGCGAGGCCTATCTGCTGATCAACCGTCTGTCCAACACACTGAGGAAAGTGGGAACCGCCCGATGAGCCGCGAAGACGTGCTGGTTTCGGCCGCCTGGGCCGAGGAGAACCTGAACGCCGAGGGGGTGGTGTTCGTCGAGGTCGACGAGGACGCCAGCGCCTACGACACCGGGCACATCCCGGGCGCGGTCAAGGTCGACTGGAAGCAGGACCTGCAGGACCCGGTGCGCCGCGACTTCGTGGACCGCGCCGGCTTCGAGAAGCTGCTCTCGGCCCGCGGCATCGGCAACGACGACACCGTGATCCTCTACGGCGGCAACAACAACTGGTTCGCCGCGTACGCGTACTGGTACTTCAAGCTCTACGGCCACCAGTCGGTGAAGCTGCTCGACGGCGGCCGCAAGAAGTGGGAACTCGACGGCCGCCCGCTCGACGCCGACGCGGTGACCAGGGACGAGACGACGTACTCGGCCAAGGAGCAGGACCTGTCGCTGCGCGCGTTCCGCGACGAGGCCGTCGCCGCGATCAACACCAAGAACCTGGTCGACGTGCGCTCGCCGGACGAGTTCTCCGGCAAGCTGTCCGCCCCCGCGCACCTGCCGCAGGAGCAGGCGCAGGTCAAGGGGCACATCCCGACCGCGATCAACGTGCCGTGGAGCAAGGCGGCCAACGAGGACGGCACCTTCAAGTCCAACGACGAGCTGCGCGAGCTCTACCGGGAGGCCGGGCTCGACGAGGGCAAGGCCACGGTCGCGTATTGCCGCATCGGTGAGCGGTCCTCGCACACCTGGTTCGCCCTGCGCGAGCTGCTCGGCTACACCGACGTGAAGAACTACGACGGGTCGTGGACCGAGTACGGCTCCCTGGTCGGCGTGCCGGTCGAGGTCGGCGCGTAACTCCCCCCACCCCAGGCCCACGAGGCCGGGACGGAAAGGACATCCCATGAGCAGCTCTTGTGGAGCACCGGAGCAGGGCAGCGCCCTCCCCGCGAACGTGGACGCGGGCAAGGAGGTCGTCCTCAACGGCAAGGTGACCAACGGCGGCACCCCGGTCGGCGGCGCGTTCGTGCGCCTGCTGGACTCGACCGGCGAGTTCACCGCCGAGGTCGTGTCCTCGTCGGAGGGTGACTTCCGGTTCTTCGCCGCCCCGGGTGACTGGACGGTGCGCGCGCTGCATCGCGACGGCAACGGCGAGGCGACGGTGTCCGCCAGTGGTCCCGGTCTGCACGAGGTCACCGTCTCGGTCGGCTGACATCGGGTTCGGCGGAAGGGCCCGGGGGGTCCCCGGGCCCTTCCGCGCGTCCGGGGTGGGACCAGCACCACGCGTACGGCGGCGGCGCGGGCGGTATCCTGCTGCCGTGGAAATCTTCTTCACCTCGCTGCTGGTCGTGATCGGTCTGCTGACCACGTGGTTCGCGGGGTACGTCGTGTACCGCCTCTACGCCGACCAGCGCTGATGTCGGAGCCTGTGCCGAACCCGGGCCCCGGCGGGCCCGTTCCCGGCAGCGGCGACGCGGCGATCCAGGCGGCGGAGAAGCGGGCGGAGGCGACCCGGCACCGGAACCTGCCGCAGTTCACCGACCTGCCGATCCCGGCGGACACGGCCAACCTGCGCGAGGGCCCGGAGCTCAACGACGCCTGCCTGGCGCTGCTGCCGCTGGTCGGGGTGTGGCGCGGTGAGGGCGAGGTGGTCTACCCGACCATCGACGGGCCGTTCAAGTACGGCCAGCAGATCACCTTCGCGCACGACGGCCGCCCGTTCCTCTACTACGAGGCGCGCGCGTGGCTGCTCGACGACGAGGGCGCGGTGATCCGCCCGGCGGCCAGGGAGACCGGGTTCTGGCGGCCGCAGCCGGACGACACGATCGAGGTGCTGCTGGTGCACGCCACCGGCATCTCAGAGATCTACTACGGCACGCCGCGCACCCAGACGTCGTGGGAGTTGGACACCGATGTGGTCCTGCGCACCTCCACCGCCAAGGAGGTCAACGCGGCCAAGCGGCTCTACGGGCTGGTCAACAACGGTGACCTGGCCTACGTGGAGGAGCGGGCGATGATGGGGCAGGAGCTGCAGCCGCACACCTCGGCGTACCTGCGCCGGGTCGTCGGCTGACACCGAGCCCGGCGGATGAGACTGCGGCGGTGCGGTCCGGACGCGGTCCTGGTCGAGGTCGGGTCGTTGGCGGAGGTCGCGGCGGTGCGGGCGGTGTTGGCGGGGTTGCCGGGGCTGGTTGATCTGGTGCCCGCCGCGCGCACGGTCTTGGCGTCGTTCGAGCCCGGTTCTCCAGGTCTGCGGCAGGTGCGGGACGTCTTGGCGCGCGCCGATCTCTCCGCGCCACCCGCCGTGGTGGCCGCTGAGGTGACCTTGCCGGTGGTCTACGAGGGCCCCGACCTGGACTTGGTCGCCCAGACCGCGGGGTTGACCGTCGACGAGGTCGTCGCGTTGCACTCGGGTGCGGTCTACACGGTCGCCTTCTGCGGGTTCGCCCCCGGTTTCGCCTACCTGACCGGGTTGCCCGAGCCGCTTCAACAGTCCCGTTTGGACACTCCGCGGACCAGGGTGCCGACCGGGTCCGTCGGGGTGGCCGGGGAGTTCACCGGGATCTACCCGCGGTCGTCACCGGGGGGTTGGCGGTTGGTCGCCCGACTCGCCGACCACGCGGACGCGTTGTTCGACCCGGCCCGCGAGCCCGCCGCCCTGTTGTCGCCGGGAGACCGGGTGCGGTTCGAGGCGGCGACGTGACCCGCGCGTTGACCGTCCTGGCCACCGGTCCGCTCGCCCTCGTCGAAGACCTCGGCAGGCCCGGCCACGCGCACCTGGGTGTCCCGCCGTCGGGTGCCCTGGACGTGCCCTCGCTGCGGCTGGCGAACCGGTTGGTGGGCAACCCGGAGTACGCCGCGGGGATCGAGTGCGTGCTCGGCGGCCTCGTCCTGCGGGCGGGGGCCTCCTGCACGGTCGCGGTGACCGGTCCGAGCGTGGTCGTCCGGGTCGACGGGCACGGCGTCGACTCCCACACCCCCGTGCACCTGGCGGCGGACGCCGTGCTCGAACTGGGGGTGCCGTTGACCGGTCTGCGCAGCTACCTGGCGGTGTCCGGTGGCATCGCGGTCCCGCCACAGTTGGGTTCGCGGTCGACAGACGTCCTGTCCGGGATCGGCCCGGCGCCGTTGGCAGCGGGGGACGCGCTGCCCGTCGGCGATCCGGTCGGGCCGCCGGTCGGGGCGGACGCGGTGCCGCCGCCGAGCCCCGGTGACTTCCTGACCGTCCCGGTGGTCCTGGGTCCGCGCGACGACTGGTTCGCCGACGCGGGCGCCCGGCTGGCGGGCACGGTGTGGTCGGTGTCTCCGGAGAGCAACCGGGTGGGGCTGCGGCTGCTCGGCGACCCGCTGCGCCGCGCGGCCGGGTTCGACGGCCGGGAGCTGACCAGCGAGGGCGTGCTCACCGGGGCCGTCCAGGTGCCCGCGAGCGGCCGTCCGGTGATCTTCCTGGCCGACCACCCGACCACCGGCGGGTATCCCGTCGTCGGCGTGGTGCCGGGGCGGCACCTCGCCGAGCTCGGTCAGGCGCGGCCCGGCACGAGGGTCCGGTTGCGGGCTCAGTACTCGGACTCGTAGAGCCCGGTCAGCTCGGCGGCCAGGTCGGTCGAATCCGGCAGGTCGACGCCGTCTAGGACGCGCACCCGGGTGATCCGGCGCACGCTGGAGACGACGAACAGCCCGTCAGCCCTGGCGAGTTCCGACCGGTCGACCGGCTCGACCTTGGTGTTCCAGCCCGCGCTTTCGGCGGCCCGGAACAGCGCGCCCTGGGTGGTGCCCGCCAGCACGCCGCTCGACGGCGGCGGGGTGCGCAGGCTGCGCCCGGTGGCCAGCACCACGTTCGCGGTCGGTCCTTCGAGGACGGTGCCGTCGGTGCCGGTGAAGATCACCTCGTCGACGCCGATGGTCTTCGCGTGCCGCATGGCGGCCATGTTCACCGCGTACGACAGCGTCTTGGCCCCGAGCAACAGCCACGGCGCGCGGTCGACGACGGCCGGGTCGTAGCCCCGCTCCAGGACGGCGGCGGTCACCCCGGCGGCCCGCTTCCGCGCGGCTGCCCCGGGGATGGATAAGCCCAAGGCGTAGGCGGTCGTGCCGCCGTCACCGAACTCCGGCCCACGGGTGTACACGAGCTTGATCACCAGCTCACCCGGCTCCGGCCAGGCGTCGATGACGGCGCGGGTCACCCGTTCCCAGGCCGCCAAGTCCGGTCGGGGCAGCTCCAGCATCGCCGCGGAGCGGGCCAGCCGCTCCAGGTGCGCGGCCAGCTCGCGCGGCTGCCCGTCGACCACGAGCACCGACTCGAACACGCCGTCGCCCCGGCTCAGACCGAGGTCGTCGGCCCGCACCAGCGGGGTGTCGGGGTCGGCGATCGTTCCGTCGAGCAGGGCCAGCACGCGCATGCGCGGAACCCTACGCGCAGGCCCTACCATCGACGGGGTGGACACCGCCCACTCGCTGGAGGACCGACGCGCGCAGTTGCGGATCACCCTGCACGAGCGCGGCATGCGGATGACACCGCAACGGCAGTTGGTGCTCGACGCGCTGCTGGTGCTGGAGCACGCGACCCCCGAGCAGGTGTGCCAGCAGGTGCAACTGACCACCCCCACCGTCAACATCACCACCGTCTACCGCACGCTGGAGCTGCTGGAGGGCCTCGGCCTGGTCCGGCACACCCACCTCGGGCACGGCGCCCCGAGCTACTCGGTGTTCGAGCACCAGCACGTGCACCTGGTGTGCCACCGGTGCGGCCGGGTCGTGGAGACGCCGCGGGCGGTGATGGACGAGCTGTGCGGAACACTGCGGGCCGTCCACGGGTTCGAACTGGATGCGAGCCACCTCGCGCTGTCCGGTACGTGTCACCGCTGCGCCCAGGAGAGACCCCGTGACTGACCGCTCCCCGATCCTCGACCAGCCCGGCGCCGTGCCCGCCCCCGACTCCTCGACCGTGCCGTGGCACTTCGGTGACCCGTTCGCCGAGCAGCGGTCGGCCGCGCGCAAGGTGGCCGTGGTCGACCGGTCCGACCGCGAGGTCGTCGCGGTGCCCGGCGACGAGCGGTTGTCCTGGCTGCACCTGGTGATCTCCCAGCACGTGACCGGGCTGGCCGACGGCGCGGGCACCGAGGCGCTGGTGCTCGACAGCCAGGGCCGGGTGGACGCGCACATGCTGCTCGCCCACGTCGGCGACACCGTGTGGCTGGACACCGAGCCGGGTGCCGAGGCCACCGGGGCGCGCGGCGGGAAGGCGCCACTGCTGGAGTACTTCCGGCAGATGGTGTTCTGGTCCAAAGTGGAGCCTCGGGACGCCACCGCCGAGCGCGCGGTGCTGACCGTGGTCGGACCGGAGACGGCGGACCTCCTGTCCACAGTGGACCTACCGGTGCCCGCGTCCCCCTACGCGGTCGCCCTCGGGCGGGACGTGATCGTCCGCCGGATGCCGTGGCCCGGTCACGACGCCGCCGACCTGCTGGTGCCGCGCGCCGAGCTGGCCACCTGGTGGACCCGGCTCACCGAGGCGGGCGCCCGGCCGATGGGCAGCCTCGCGTTCGACGCGCTGCGGGTCGAGTCGCTGCACGCGCGGACCGGCGTGGACACCGACGAGAAGACGATCCCGCACGAGGTCAACTGGATCCACGTCGCCGCGCACGTCGCCAAGGGCTGCTACCGCGGCCAGGAGACCGTCGCCAAGGTGCACAACGTCGGCCGCCCCCCGCGCCGGATGCTGCTGCTGCACCTGGACGGCGCCACCGACGTCCTGCCGGACACGGGAGCACCGGTGTACGCGGGCGAGCGCCTGGTCGGCCGGGTCGGCTCGGTCGCCCAGCACCACGAACTCGGCCCGATCGCGCTCGCGTTGGTCAAACGCTCGATCGAGCCCGGCACCGCGCTGACCGTGGGTGAGGGCGAGAACACGACCCAGGCGTCGATCGATCCCGATTCCGTGCCCGAGGACACCCCCGCCCTCGGCCGCATCGCCGCCCAGGGCCTACGCGGATAAAGGCCTCGTTGCGGTGTTGGCAGGAAGCACCGGGTCCGCCGCCGACTGTGCCAGGATTCGCGGCATGTCTCCGTCCAGCACCGGAACCCTGATCACCGTCGCCCCCACCGGAGCCGAGCACGCCAAGGCCGAGGTGCCGAACCTGCCGGTCACCCTGGACGAGTTGGTGCAGACGGCGCGGGACTGCGAGCGGGTCGGCGCCTCGGTGATCCACATCCACGTCCGGGACGACGAGGCCAAACCGACGCTGGACCTGGGCAGGCTCAAGGAGACGGTCGCCGCCGTCCGCGCGCACACGAGGCTGGTCGTCCAACTCTCCACCGGCGGCGCGGTGACCGACCCCGAGTCCGACCGGCTCGCCGTGCTCGACGCCCTGCCCGACTCGGCGTCCTGCACGATGGGGACGGTCAACTTCGGCGACGACGTGTTCCTCAACCGGTGGGAGTTCATCGTCGCCCTGCACAAGGGGATGCAGGAGCGCGGCATCGTCCCCGAGTACGAGATCTTCGACTTGGGCCAGTTGACCACCCTGCGCAGGCTGCTCGACCAGCACGGCCTGCCCGCGGGCGGGCACGTGCACCTCGACCTGGTGATGGGTGTCCCCGGCGGGATGCCCGGCGACACCGAGACCCTCGCCGCCGCCCTGCGGCTGATCCCCGAGGGGGCGACGTTCTCCGCGACCGGTGTCGGCCGTTCCAGCCTGCCGGTGTTGTTCGCCAGCCTGTCCGCGGGCGGTCACGTCCGGGTGGGGATGGAGGACACGCTGTCCTACGCGAAGGGCGAGCGGGTCCGGGACAACGCCCAGTTGGTGGCGCGCGCGTCCGGCCTGGCCAGGATCGCGCAGCGGCCGCCGATTGGTCCGGAAGAGTCGAGGGTACTTCTGGGGGTGGCGAGCTGACCGCGGTAGTGGCCAAGATATGGCGATCGAGCAGCGAGTGGCGGAGGATGTGCCCGTGATCGAAGTCCGCCCGGGAGGGCGCAGGCGCATCGACAGGGTGTTGTCGCCGGAGTACGTCGAGGGCCTGGCCGGACTCGACCTCACCGAGGTCCGCGCGCGCCGCGACGACGCGGCGCAGGAGGAGACCGACCTGTCCTACCTGCGCAGGCTGCTGCACGGCCGGATCGACATCGTGCGCGCCGAGCAGCGCAGGCGGGCGACCGGCGGGTCCACCTCGGTGGTCGACCAGCTCGCGGTGATCCTCGCCGACAACGCCGTCGGCCCGGCCACCGGATCGGGCCGCCACCAGGCGATGGAACCGTCCCGGGCGGAGGCGCACCGCAGGCACGTCGAGGCCCTGGTGTCCGACGCGGACCTGTCCGACGTCGGCTCGCTGCCCGACGACCGGCTGGACCTGGCCCTGCGGACCTACCAACGGGAAGAGGCCTCCGTCTCGCAACGCAGGCGTGAGGTGCAGAAGGTGATGGACTTGCTCAACGACGAGATCGGGGGTCGGTACCGCGCGGGCAGCGCGTCGGTCGACGACCTGCTCGCCGCCGAGCGGGGGAAGCGGGAGCCACGCTGAACCCGGTCTTAGTCGAGGTCCTGCGGTCCGGTTTCGTGGAGTCCATCCACCGCGGTTCGGTGGTGGTGCTCGCGCCGGACGGCCGGGTGCGCCTCGCCCTCGGTGAGGTCAACGAGCCGGTGTTCACCCGCTCGTGCAACAAGCCGCTGCAGGGGTTGGGGCTGCTGCGGGCGGGTCTCGACCTGCCCGACGACGCCGATCTCGCGGTCGGCTGCGCGTCGCACAGCGGCGAGGCCGAGCACGTCGAGCAGGTGCTGGGCATCCTGGCCAAGAACGGGCTGGCCGAGGCCGACCTGGGCTGCCCGCCGGACTGGCCGATGAACCAGGCCGCCCGCAACCGGGTGATCGCCGGTGGCGGCGGCAAGCGCGCGGCGGCGATGAACTGCTCCGGCAAGCACGCGGCGATGGTGGCCACCGCCGCCCAGCAGGGCTGGGACGTGCGCGGCTACCTGGACCCGGAGCACCCGGCGCAGGTGGCGATCGCCGACGCGGTCGAGGACATGACCGGCGAGAAGATCACCAGCATCGGGGTGGACGGCTGCGGCGCGCCGCTGTTCGCGCTGACCCTGACCGGTCTGGCCACCGGCTACACCCGGCTGGTCACCGCCGAGCCGGGCACCCGGCGCCGCCGGGTCGCCGACGCCATGCGGTCGCACCCGCACCTGGTCGGCGGCACCGACCGCGACGACACCGAGCTGATGCAGGCCATCCCCGGGCTGCTGGTCAAGGGCGGCGCCGAGGGCGTGCACGCGATGGTCCTGGCCGACGGCACCGCGATGGCCCTGAAGATCGACGACGGCGCCCCGCGGCCGCGCACCCCGATCCTGGTCGGCGTCCTGCGCGCCCTGGGCTACGACGCGCCGGAGCTGGAGGAGAAGGCCGAGCGCGACATCCTCGGCGGCGGCGTCCCGGTCGGCGCGGCCCGCCTCACCGACGGCCTGCTCGACGAACTGAACTGACCCGGCCCCGGGCGGGCCAGGGGCGACGCCGGCCTGGGGCGCCAGATTTTTCGGGCTGTGCCCGCTGGGGTGAAGTTGTTTTGTTCGGGGCCCTAGCGGCAGCCTGGGTAAGGCTGAAAGGCGGGGCCACTGGAAAGCGTGGCCTTACCCGCCGGCCGGCTTAGGCCACCGCCTCCCCCAAACAAAACAACTCCACCCCGGCGGGCGGTTGGGCCGGTGGCCTAGTTCAGCTGTTCCTGCTGGGCCAGGTCGCCCCAGAAGTCGCGCAGCCGCTCGAAGTGCTCGCCGATGCGGCCGGGCTCGCCGGTCTCGATCGCGTCGAGGATGGCGTGCACGTCGGTGGCGGACGTGTCGGAGAGCAGTTCCTCGTCGGAGAGCAACTGGACCAGGCCGCCGTAGTCGAGCTCGACGGCGGAGCCCTGGTCGAAGTTCGCCAGCCAGCGGGCGGTGTCGGCGAGGACCTTGGTCGGCCCGGTCTCGCCGAAGGTGCTGACGGCCAGTCGGTGCGCCCGGTTGACCCGGCGCAGGGCGTCGCCGTGGGTGGCCCGCCAGTACACCTGCCGGTTGGGGTCGTCGCCGGGGGCGAGCGAGACGTGCCTGCGCGCCGGGTCGACGAGGGCGAACCACGGCAGCGGAACCGTCCACGTGGTGGACACCACGTGCACCGCCCCGCTGGGCAGTTCGGCCAGCACGCCGGCCGCCCGCTGCCTTACCCGTTCGGGTGAGGTCGGCAGGACCTCGTCCCGCAGCACCTGCTCCGCGGTGGCCAGGAAGCCGACCATCGCGGCCGCCGAGCGGGCCCGCAGGTCCAACGGGCACACCAGCGGCCCGGGTCCGCAGCCGGACTCCTCGACCGGCACCTCGGTCGGGTCGATCACCAGCAGGTCGCGCAGGGAACCGGGGGAGGGTCGGCCGTTCGCCAGCTCACCGGGCAGCAACGCCTGGTTCAGCTGTGACTTGAGCCACACCTCGCGTTCGCGGTCGGGCGCGGCCGCGCGTTCCAGCCGACCGCTGTCCAACACGCCGCGCAGCAGCTCAGCCAGCGGATCCTCGAACGTGGACAGCGGCTCGTACACCCGCAGGTAGGCGACGAACGGACGAGGCACCGGCTCATCGTTTCACGGACCGCCACCGCCGTTGCGGCCAGGAAGGTGAACGGGAGGTGATCCGCGGGCCGTTCTCGGTGATGTCAGGTTCTGCACACCGTGCCGCGTCGCATCGAACCCCTTCGGCACGGTACGGTAGTTAGCAGGAATCAACTGTCGACATCTACGGGGCCGCCGTTCCCCCGGCCGCCCCGTCACTGTGCGAGGGGGTCGAGCCATGGGGCGCGGCCGAGCTAAGGCCAAGCAGACGAAGGTGGCCCGGGAGCTCAAGTACAGCTCACACCACACGGACTTCGACGCCCTGCAGCGCGAGCTGTCGGGCAAGTCCGACGACGGTCACGACAACGGTGACCGCTTCGACGACTCGTCCGACGACGAGTACGACGACTACCGGCGATGAATCGCGGGTCCAGTGCCCCAGGGTGCTGGACCCGGACGCCACACCCCCTCACCTGCGCCGTGCGGCCGCCCCCTGGTTCCAGGACGGCCGCACGGTCACGACTCAGAACGCCCGCGCGTACTGGGTCGGCGGGGTGACCTCCGCTCCGAGCGCGGCTGCCGCGTGCAGCGGCCAGTACGGGTCGCGCAGCAGCTCACGTCCCAGGAGCACCAGGTCGGCCGACCCGTCGGCGAGGATCGCCTCGGCCTGCCGGGGATCGGTGATCAACCCGACCGTGCCGGTGGCCACGTCGGCCTTGCGCCGCACCGCGTCGGCGAACGGCACCTGGTAGCCCGGCCCGACCGGGATCTTCGCCGTGGCCACGTTGCCCCCGGTCGACACGTCGATCAGGTCGGCCCCCGCCGCCGCGAACGCCCGCGAGATCTCCACCGCGTCGTCCACGGTCAGCCCGCCGTCGACCCAGTCGGATGCCGAGATCCGGACGAACACCGCCACCCCGTCCGGCACCGCGGCCCGCACGGCCTCGACCACCGCGACCGGGAACCGCAGCCTGCCCGCCAGGTCACCGCCGTACTCGTCGTCGCGCAGGTTGCTCAGCGGCGAGAGGAACTGGTGCAGCAGGTACCCGTGTGCCGCGTGCACCTCGACGACCTCGAACCCGGCCTCGACGGCGTTGCGCGCCGCCTGCGCGAAGGTCGCCACCAGCTCGTCGATCTCCGCCTTGGCAAGCGCTTGCGGCAGCGGGTAGCTCTCGGCGAACCGGACCGCGGACGGCGCGACCGTCGTCCACCGCCCGTCCGCCTCGGCGAGTTCCCCGTCTTGGCCGACCAGCGGGCTGTACACCGAGGCCTTCCGCCCCGCGTGCGCCAACTGCACCCCCGCGACAGCCCCCTGCCCCTTGATGAACTCCACGACGGGCCGCCACGCCGCCACCTGCTCCGCGTTCCAGATCCCGGTGTCCCCCGGCGAGATCCGGCCCCGCGCCTCGACGGCGGTGGCCTCGGACAACACCAGCCCGGCCCCACCGACCGCCCGCGACCCCAGGTGCACCAGGTGCCACTCGTCCGGCACCCCGTCCACCGCCGAGTACTGGCACATCGGGCTCACCACAACCCGGTTCCGCACCGTCACCGACCGCACCGTCCACGGCGAGAAAAGCACACTCACGGATACCCCTCCGGCAAGTAATTCGCACCACAACGAACTTGCGGCACCGACCTTACTCAGCGCCGCGACCCGCCGATCCTGTTCCCATCCGGATTCGCGTCACACCCACTAGTCGTCGTGCGGCCGCCTGCGGGTGAGCTTGGTGTGGGAGCGGTGCTTCTTGGCGGTGAGGCGTCGCTCGCGGGAGCCGCGGGAGGGTTTGGTGTCGCGGCGGGTGGGCGGCGGGGGTTCGGCGGCGGCGCGCAGGAGGGCGGCGAGACGGGTGCGGGCCGCAGTCCGGTTGGCCAGTTGGGCGCGGAACTCGCTCGCGGCGATGGTCAGCACCCCGTCCACGAGGCGGTTCTGCAGGCGCGCCAGCATCCTCGGCCGCAATGTGTCCGAAATGGACGGTGAGCGGGCGAGGTCGAAGGAGAGCTCGACGCGGCTGTCGGCGGTGTTGACCCCCTGGCCGCCCGGACCGGAGGAGCGGGAGAACCTCTCGCGCAGCTCGGCGGCCGGGACGACCAGGGCGCGGGACACCACCAGGTCTTCGGTTGGCACGCCCACCAGCATGCAGCAGCGGGCAAGCGAGTTCGGCCGGACGGCGAAGCGCCCCCACCACCGGTGGGGGCGCTTCTGGAAACCGGCCTCAGGGGTAGAAACCGGACAGCGTGGCGATCCGGATCAGCGTCGCGTCGGACAGCACCTGGTCGGCGCGCTGCAGCACACCGTCGTCCGTCGATGTCTCACTCACCTCGACGGTGACCCCGTCCGGGCGGTCCGCGGTCACCAGCACGGCGACGGGGCCCTGCTCGTAGTCCTTGTCGGTGCGCACCAGCGAACCGCTCACCACCTGCTGGTAGCAGTGCGGCAGCGGGTCGCGGGTCTGCGGGTCGACGCACTTGATCTCGTGGTCGCGGGCCTTGGTGAAGTAGACCCGGACCCGCAGCACCCGGTCGCCGGACGAGGTGTGCACGATCGACTTGAGGGCACCGGCGTCGGCGAAGTCGTACCACTGGTAGCCGGGCTCGGCCGACCGCAGCTCCACACCCTCGGGCCAGTGCAGCCCCGCCGACAGCAGGACCTTGCCCTGGCCGGGCAGTTCCACCTCGTGCACGAGCGGCTTGGTCGTCGACGGCGACGCGGCCGCGCGGCTGGTCGACGACCGGGCGGACGGGCGTTGCGGGCCGCCGGACGCGGCCGTGCCCATGGTCGGTTCCCCGGCCGGGGCGACCGTGCCGGGCTGGCCGAGGCCGAACGCGCCGCTGGTCAGCGCCGCCGTGCCGAACACGGCCACCGCGACCATGGCCGCCACACCGCCGGTCGCGGCGAGCCTGCGCTTGCGCAGCCTGCGCCGCCCGTCGGCGACCACCGCGGCGCGGTCGATCGCCATCGGCGGTTCCTCGCCGAAGGCGCGACCGAGCAGGTCATGCACCTCGTCGGTCACAGCGGCTCCTCCACCAGCACCCGGCCGCCCGCCAGCAGCCTGCGCAGCGCGGCCAGCCCCTTGGCGGCCTGGCTCTTGATCGTCCCCTCGCTCTTGCCCAGCACCTGGGCGGTCTCGGCGACCGACAGGTCCTCCCAGTAGCGCAGCACGACGACCGCGCGCTGACCTGCGGGCAGCCGGGCCAGCGCCCGCCGCACGTCGAGCGCGTCGTCGACGCCGGGGCCGTCCACGCCGACCTCGGGCAGCCGCTCGACCACGCTCTCCCGGCGGCGGAAGGCCCGCCGGGACTCGTCGATGGCGGACCGGACCATCACCTTGCGGGCGTAGGCGTCGACGCCGTGTTCCCGGTTCAGCCGGGGCCAGGCCACGTAGATCTTGGCCAGCGTGGTCTGCACCAGGTCCTCGGCCCGGTGCCAGTCACCGCCGCTGAGCAGGAAGGCGGTGCGGCGCATCACGGAGGCCCGGCTGTCCAGGTACTCCCCGAACTCCGCGTCCCGGTCCGGCACTCGACACCTCCATCACTCCCCCGGTAGTACGGGCGGACCACAGTGGAGGTTGCCGGACAAACCTGAGATTTCCCCGGGGATCAGAACCTGGGGTGGTCCCCGTGCAGTTCGGCGCGCGGGGCGTCCGGGTTGTCGGCGGGGCGGACCTCGCCGAGGATCCACGACGGCACGTGCCGCGCGGTGAGTACGGCCAGCGCTCGGTCCACGTCCTCCGGGGCGACGACGGCGACCATGCCGACACCCATGTTGAACGTGCGCTCCATCTCCGCGCGGGCCACTCGGCCGCGCTGGGCGATGAGCGAGAACACCGGCTGCGGGCTCCAGGTGCCGCGGTCGAGCAGGGCGCGCAGGCCGTTCGGGATGACCCTGGCCAGGTTGGCGGCCAGACCACCGCCGGTGATGTGCGCGAACGTGCGCACCTCGGTCTCGGCGGCCAGCGCCAGGCAGTCCTTGGCGTAGATCCGGGTGGGCGCGAGCAGTTCCTCGCCCAGGGTGTGCCCGAACTCCTCGACGTGACCGGACAGCGGGATGCGGCCGATCTGCAGCAGCACGTGCCTGGCCAGCGAGTAGCCGTTGGAGTGCAGGCCGGTGGAGCCCATCCCGATGAGCACGTCGCCGGGGCGGACCCGGTCCGGGCCGAGGATCTGGTCGGCCTCGACCACGCCGACGCCGGTGGCGGACAGGTCGTAGGCGCCGTCGGACATCAGGCCGGGGTGCTCGGCGGTCTCGCCGCCGAGCAGCGCGCAGCCCGCCTGGACGCAGCCCTCGGCGATGCCCTTGACCAGCGCGGCGATCCGGTCCGGCAGGACCTTGCCGACGGCGATGTAGTCCTGCAGGAACAGCGGTTCCGCGCCGCACACGACCAGGTCGTCGACCACCATGGCGACCAGGTCGACGCCGACCGTGTCGTGGATGTCCAGCGCCTGCGCGATGGCGATCTTGGTGCCGACGCCGTCGGTCGACGACGCCAGCACCGGCTCCTTCCACCGGTCCAGCCTGAGCTTGAACAGACCGGCGAACCCGCCGATGCCGCCGAGCACTTCCGGTCGGCCCGCCTTCTCCGCCCACGGCTTGAGCTTCTCCACCGCCTCGTCGCCCGCCTCGATGCTGACGCCGGCGGCGGCGTAGGTGGCGTTGACGGGGGACTCGGGTGAACTCGTGTCAGTCATGGCTCGAATCGGGTCGGAGGGTCAGGTCAGGGGCGCCGGAGGGCGTCTTCGGCACCGTACCCGGCGGGCTGCAGCGGCGCGGCGGAGCCCGCCACGCCCTTCTCGATGCCCTCCAGCAGGTGCTTGCCGATCAGCGCGTCCTCGGGCAGCGCGATCGGGTAGTCGCCGGTGAAGCAGGCGGCGCACAGCCGCGACTTGGGCTGCTCGCTGGCCGCGATGAGCGACTCCAGCGACACGTAGCCGAGGGTGTCGGCGCCGATGGAGCGGCGGATGCCGTCCAGGTCGAGGCCGTTGGCGATCAGCTCGGCGCGGGAGGCGAAGTCGATGCCGTAGAAGCAGGGCCACTGCACCGGCGGCGAGGCGATCCGGACGTGCACCTCGAGCGCGCCCGCCTCGCGGAGCATCCGGACCAGGGCGCGCTGGGTGTTGCCGCGCACCACCGAGTCGTCCACCACGACCAGCCGCTTGCCGCGGATGACCTCGCGCAGCGGGTTGAGCTTGAGCCGGATGCCGAGTTGCCGGATGGTCTGCGACGGCTGGATGAAGGTGCGGCCGACGTAGGCGTTCTTCACCAGGGCGGTGCCGTACGGGATGCCGCTGGCCTGGGCGTAGCCGATGGCGGCCGGGGTGCCGGACTCCGGCACCGGGACGACCAGGTCGGCCTCGACCGGGTGCTCGACGGCCAGCCTGCGGCCGATGTCCACCCGGGTGGCGTGCACCGAGCGGCCCGCGATCGCGGTGTCCGGTCGGGCCAGGTAGACGTACTCGAACAGGCAGCCCTTGGGTTCCGGGGTGGCGAACCGGGTGGACCGCAGGCCCTCGGTGTCGATCGCGATGAGCTCGCCCGGCTCGACCTCGCGGACGAAGGAGGCGCCGACGATGTCCAGCGCGGCGGTCTCGCTGGCGACGACCCAGCCGCGCTCGAGGCGGCCGAGCACCAGCGGGCGGACACCGTGCGGGTCGCGGGCGGCGTAGAGGGTCGACTCGTCGGAGAAGACCAGGCAGTAGGCACCGCGGACGGTCGGCAGGACCTCGACGGCGGCCTGCTCCAGGCCCTTGTCCGCGGCGCTGCCCGCGAGCAGGGCGGTCATGATGTCGGAGTCGGTGGTCGCGCCGTTGCGCGTGGCCAGGCCGAGCTGGACGACCCGGTCGCGCAGTTCGGCGGTGTTCACCACGTTCCCGTTGTGCCCCAGGGACAGGCCGCTGCCGGTGGCCGTGGTGCGGAACGTGGGCTGGGCGTTCTCCCAGGTGGTGGAGCCGGTGGTGGAGTACCGGCAGTGCCCGACCGCGACGTGGCCGCGCAGCGAGGACAGCACCTGCTCGTCGAAGACCTGGCTGACCAGGCCGAGGTCCTTGAACACCACGATCTGCCTGCCGTCGGCGACGGAGATGCCCGCCGCCTCCTGCCCGCGGTGCTGGAGCGCGTACAGCCCGTAGTAGGTGAGCTTCGCCACTTCCTCACCGGGCGCCCAGACACCGAAGACCCCGCATTCCTCGCGCGGCTCGGCTTCGGGCTGGTCGTAGTCGTCTGCGCGGTCAGTGCGGTCAGTGAGGTCTGTGCGATCACTGCTAGGGCCAGTGCTGAACTGGTCGGCCACCGAACGCTCCTTGTTGCCGGAGTGAGGCTGCACCCCAGTGTAAGGGCTGATTGCCGCGCCTCCGACCGCTCGGCAGTGGCCCAGATCACCGACGACCGGTGGCGTCTACCGTGGTGGGGTGCCCGGTCGTCGCGCTCTGCTCGTGCTGCTCGCCGTCGTCGTCGCCGTTGTCGTGGCCGGGTACCTGGTGCCGATCCCTTCTCCGGTAAGCGTTCGCGCGTGGGCGCGGGACATGGGCTGGGCGGCGCCGGTGTTGTTCCTGGTGGCGTACTCGCTGCTGACGGTGGTGCCGATCCCACGGACCGTGTTCAACCTCTCCGCCGGGCTGCTGCTCGGCGGAGTCGCGGGTGTGACGGTGTCGATGGCGGCCACGGTGGTCGCGTCGGCGCTGGCGTTCTGGCTGGCCAGGGGCCTGGGCAGGCGTTGGGTGGAGCCGCACCTGGAGCGCGGGGTGGTGCGCGCGGTGAACACCCGGCTGGCTGGTGGCGGGGTGGGCGCGATCACGGCGTTGCGGCTGGTGCCGATGGTCCCGTTCGCGCCGATGAACTACTGCTGCGGCCTGTCGACCGTGCGGCTGCGGCCGTACCTGGTGGGCACGTTCCTCGGCAGCCTTCCGGGTACCGCGGCCGCTGTGTTCCTCGGCGACGCGCTGACCGGGCAGACACCACCGGCGTTGCTGGCCGTGTACGGGGTCCTGGCCGTCGTCGGGGCGATCGGGTTCGTGGTGATCATGCGGCGGACCGCGCCCGAGGCGGACCTGGTCGACGCGTAGTGGCTCACTGGAACCGCACCAGCGGGAGCAGACCGGACAGATCGGCGCGCGAGCCGGACGCGGAGACCAAGCCGTCGTCGAGCGCTTCGGCCCAGGTCAGGCGGCCGGTGGCGAGCAGCAGCCAGGTTCGCGGCGCCATCTCGACGACGTTGGGCGGCGTGCCCCGGGTGTGCCGCGGCCCCTCGACGCACTGGACGGCGGCGAACGGCGGCACCCGCACCTCGACGGTGTGACCCGGCGCGTCCTGTTCCAGCGTGCGCAGGCTCAACCGGACCGCGGCGGCCAGCACCGGCCGGGACGGCTGGTCACCGCCGTCGAGCCACGGCAGGGCGGCCTCGACGGCGGTGCGCAGCTCGGCGGGATCGACGCCCTTGCGCGGCAGGACTAATCCTTCGCTGCTCTGACCACCTCGCCGAGGACTTCCTCGACGTGGTGGATGAGCCTGCGGCTGTCCGCGGGCGAGATCGTGGTCCACAGCGCGCCGTCCGGGGCGGCCCGGCGGACCTGCACGTACCGGCCGCGGTCGGTGTCGAAGAAGGACACCACCCGGTCGGCGCGGACCCGGCGGCCCAGCCGGTCGCGGGCGGCGGCACCGAAGTTCCCGGTGCCGATCACGTCACCGATCATGTCGGCCAGCGCGTTCGCGTCCGGACCGCGCACCCCGTGGCTGACCAGGGCGTTCTCGAAACCCTTCTGGGTGCCGTCGGTGCCCTTCGCTGCGGCCTCGAAATCGGCCGTGCGCAGCGAGATCGACTGCCCCGGACCCGGCGGCAGCGCGGGCAGCACCCCGATCGCGGCGGCCGCCAGCCCCACCGGGGAGGTGCGGCTCAGCGTGATCCGGTCGTCGGAGAGCACCGCGAGCGCGGCCTCCTCCTGACCGTCGCCGCCGGTGGCGCAGGCAAGCAACCGCACCCCGCGACCGACCCAGGTGCGGCCGTCGACCTCACGGTCGGGGCGGGCCAGCAGCCCGAACAGGTGCTCGACCTCGGGGTGCACGTCGACCTTGCGGCCCAGTCCGCGCTGGTCGAGGTCGGCCCAGACCCGTTCCTCGATCTGGGCCCGCTCCTCGTACGTCTTGCCCGGTGAGGGCACCTTGACCACCAGGGGCATGGTCCCCGGGGCCAGGTGCTCCCACAGCACGTCGAACTCCAGCGCGGAGAGCGACACGGGCGTGCTCTGGACCTCTGCCACGATGCCGAACGTCGTCACTCGTCGACGCCGAGGACGGCCTGAGCGACACCGCGCTCGTCGCCGAACACGTCGTCGGTCTCGACCAGGTAGCTGGCGCTCTCGTACTCGGTCTCGTCCTCGTCGTCCTGGCCGCGGTTGCCGCCGCCAACCCCACCGAGGCCGCCCTTGCCGCCCGTGGCGGCACCCGCGCGGGTGCCGAGCACGTTCTCGCCGGGACCACCGAGGCCGCCCGCGCCGGACGCGCCGCCGCGACCGAGCTGGCCGCTCTGCCCGGCCGCCTCGCCGGCCGCACCGGGGCCGCCGAACGCCGAGCCAGAGCCGCCGCGGCCGCCGAGGCGACCGGCCGAGTCCAGGCCGTCGGCACCGCTGACACCGCCGGTGAGGCCGAGGTTGCCGTTGAAGGAGCCCTGGCCGTTGAAGGTGTTGTTCTGGTTGAACCGGCCGTTGCCACCACCCGTGAGGGTGTTGTCGAAGCGGTTGAGGTTCAGGTTCGGGTCCGCCACGCCGGACGGGGTGAACCCGGACGTCGAGGTCGACCCGGCGGGCGGGTGAAACTTCGTGGGCGCCTGCGCGCCGGGGAGGGCACCGGGGGCGGAGTAGTGGTTGCCGCCGTGGGCCTGACCGGGCGCGACGTAGCCGTTGCCGCCGATGTGGCCGACGGTGCCGGGGCTGCCGGTCGCGTAGTTGGCGTGCGTGCCGCCGTTGGCACCGGAGAAGTGCGCCGCGTAGTGCGTGACCGAGTAGTCGGTGGCACCCGAGGGCGCCGGGGTGGAGACCACCACGTCCGGCGGCGGCACGAACTCACCCAGCGTGTCCGTGTTGGCGGTGCTGCTGGACTGGTAGTTGTCCATGGTGTCCACGGCCTTCTCGGACGCGGCGTTCTGCGCCGCCTCCTGGTGCTCGTGGTCGTGCGACTGCGCGAGGACAGCGGATGCGGGGCCGGAGTTGCCGGTGAGCAGCGCGGCGCCCGCGGCGAACTTCGACCAACCGGACGGCGCTGGTGTGGTCACCTCGACCGGCTCGGGCATCTCCGAGCGCGCCTTGGCGATGTAGTCGGCCTGCATCTCGGTCGACATGCGCATGACACCGGCCCCGGTCTGCGCGTCCGACGCCCACGCCTGCAGCGGCGTCATGCCCGTGTTGGCCTGGTCGGCGGCGCCGCCCTCCCAGCCCGCCTTCAGCTTGCCCAGCTTCGAGCTCAGCTCGGAGTCGATCGCGCTGAGCTCGGTCTCCAACGCCCCCCAGTACACGGTCTGCGGCGTCGACGCGGCCGGACCGGGACCGCTGTTGATCATGTCGTACAGGTCCTGGTGGTCGTACCCGCGCCACCGGTGCATAACCATCTTCGATCACCCTCGGTCGGAGTTCGGGAGGCGGATCACGCCTTCGGGGACTTGCCCCACATCGCGGAGTTCGTGCCCTCGGTGAGCGTGTACGCCGCCTGGGCGGACTCGAGCGCGGAGATGACGGCCTGCAACTGCTGCTGGTAGCCGTGCAGGCACTTGCTGGCCGAGTCCGCGCCGCCGCCGTTGGTGCGCTCGACGAACAACATCGCCGCCTCGTCGCTGATCGGGTCGTCGGCCCAACTCGGCACCTCGAGCCCGTTGAGCGCGGTGACCTTCTCCGACACCTGGGCGAAGGCCGCGCGGAACGCGGCGAGTGCCTCGGGGATCGCGGACGGCTCGATCCGCAGGGTCTGGGTTCCGGCGTAGGCGGACTCCACCGGAGCGAAACCCCCGCCGCCATCGGCTGCAAACACCGTGTTGACTCCCTGGTCCTGTGCGAGTGCGCCTGACTCTATCTCTGATGGGGGATGTCGTGTATCGGTTCCCGCGGTATTGCTCCACCTGGTGGGGAATTCCTGGCCGCGGGCACCGATCGATCACAGCCCGAACGCGTTCGGGCCCGCTCCGGTTACCGGACGTGAGCACCGGCCCTAGGATGTCGGCACGCACACCGCGCCCAGGGAGGCGACGATGGACCGTCCGGAGATCACCCTCGAGATGCGGGCCAGCGCCCGGTCCAACCCGAACAGCTGGCTGTACGTGATCGACCCCGAGTTCGGCAGGCACGAGGAGGTGCCGCCGTGGGGGGTCGTCGGGGCCTACCCGGTGGACGGGCGCGGCGAGATCGGCGAGGGGTTCCGCGCCAATCGCGACTACCGCCCGTCACCGACGGCACTGCGGTTGCCGGTCCCGTCGAACCGGCTGGAGAAGGTGTTGCAGTTGATCCACACCAGATACCGCCCGCAGGCGGATTTGTTGCCGGAACTGAACGCCGCGACATTGTTGATCTTCGCGTGGTCGTCCCGGGACCGGACGATCACCGGATTCCCGAACCACGACGGAACCGTGATGGTGCCCGCGTGCAGTTCCCCCGCGCACGTGCCCGCGAGCTGGCCGGGGTGGCGGGAGGTGCGGGGGTACGAGGTGGCCGCGCAGTTGCGCGGCCACCCCCTGGTGATCAACCCGGTCGGCCCGATCACCGCCGTCGTCCCCGCCGCCCACCTCGCCGCTATCCGTCCCGCGGCGGCGGCCCAGCCGGTCCGGCCGCCGTTCCAGCCGGGCAGGCCGGATCAGCCAGGCCAGCCGGGCCTGCCAGTCCGGCCACGAAGGCTCGCGACTCATCGGGCGTGAGCGCGGTCTCGGCCAGCGCCGCGAGCACCGCCCGGTACGCGGCCACCGCGTCCGGCGCGTCGACGAACTGGCAGGCGGTCTCGCTCTCCACGCACACCACCGGCTTGTAGTCGGCGAACTCCAGCAGCCGGAACGACCCGGCGGTCGCCCCCTGCGCTGCTGTCACCACCCGGATGGTGATGTTCGGCCGGGTCGACATCCGCACCAGGTCGTCCCACTGCTCGGCCCGCACCCTGGCGTCACCCACCGGCAGCCGCAACGCCGCCTCGTGCACGTAGAAGACACACCGCGGCGGTGTCTCCCGCTTCACGAACTGCCGCCGGGTCAACTTCGCCACCACCCGGTTGTCCCGCTCGTTCGGCGGCACGGTGACATCACTGGACACCACCGCCCGCGCGTAGTCGTCGGTCTGCAACGGCGCCGGGATGACCAGCATGTCCAGCCCCCGCACCACCACCGCCTGCGCCTCGTGGTCGATGAGGGTGTTGAGGTGCCGGGGCAACAGGTTCCCCGGCTGCCGCGGCCACGCGGGCGCACGCAACTCGGCACACATCTCCAGCAACCGCCCCCGCTCATCCCCGGCGACGTCGCAGACCTCGAGGAAGGCGACCAGGTCCGCGTTCGACACGCCGCGGGTGCCCAACAACATCCGGGACAGCTTGCTCTTCGACCAACCCAGCCGCGCACACGCCCGAACCCCGTTCAGACCCGCCCGCACCATCGCCAGCCGCATGCTCTCGCCCAACTCCCTGGCTCGGATTGTGGGCTCACGTTTGTCCATACCCCTAGGTGTCCCACATGCCACCCCGGCAACAAAAGATTCGCCACCCGATGCGGGGAGTTGGCCCCATACTTGCCACCCCGGCAACCCCATTGTTGCCCCCCAACGCACCCCACCCACCTATAGTCCACATATGACAGACCCGATGCGCGGCCCCGACACCCACACCCGCCTCGACCCGGTCGGCACCTACGAACCCGGTCTCACCCAGGACGCGGGCTGGCAAATCGGCGTCTCCCGCACCCTCGCCCAACCCCTGGCCAAGGTCTGGGACTTCATCAGCGGCCCCACCGGCCTCACCATCTGGCTGGGCCCCGGCGCCACCCTCACCCCCACCCGAGGCTCCCGCTACACCACGACAACGGGAACAACCGGAGAAGTCCGCGGCTACCGCCCCCAAGACCGCATCCGCGTCACCTGCCGCCCCGCGGGCTGGGACCACGTCACCACCATCCAGGTCACCCTCACCGCCAACGGCCCCAAAACCACCCTCCGCTTCCACCAAGAATGGCTAACCAACGCCGCCGAACGAACCCGCCAACGCACCCACTGGCAATCCATCCTCACCCACATCGAAAGCGCCCTACAATCAACCCCCTAACACACCACCCCACACTCGCACCGCACCCTTCAAAAACCTGACCATCATCGACAAGCGCCACCCCCTCACACCCGCACACCCAAAAAAACCTCCCCCATATCGACGAAGCGCCACTCCTGCACCGCGCCCTCCCAAAAAAGACCGGCCCGCATCGACGAAGTCCCACACCTGCACCGCGCGCCCAAAAACCCAC
>NZ_AXWW01000031.1 GCF_000482865.1 Actinokineospora inagensis DSM 44258
CCCCCCACCCCAGGTCGACCCACGACCCACTATCGACGAAGCGCCACCCCGGCACCGCGCGCCTCAAAACAAGCCCGCACAGATCGACGAAGCGCCACAACCAACCAGCACCGCGCGCCTCGAAACCCCACCCCACATCGACGAAGGCCGCTAGCCCGCCCCGCAGCGCCTCGAAAACCCCGCCTCACATCGACGAAGGCCGCCAGCCCGCCCCGCGCGCCTCAAAACAAGCCCGCACAGATCGACGAAGCACCACCCCCGCACCGCGCGCCTCGAAACCCGCCGATCCCAACCGCCCGTTGTGGTGAAGTTGTTTTGTTTGGGGGGAGCGGTGGCCTAAGCCGGCTGGCGGGTAAGGCCACGCTTTTCCAGTGGCCCCGCCTTTTAGCCTTACCCAGGCTACCGCTAGGGGCCCCAAACAAAACAACTTCACCACAACGGGCACCACCGCTTTCATCTGGCGCCAATGGCCGGCGTCGCCGCCAGGCGACCAGGCCGACCCCCGAGGCGAAGCCGAGGCCCAGTGACCCCTCACACCAAGATCAACCGAGAACAAAGCCCCCGAACACACACCCTAGCCAACCCCACCGACAAGATCACCCCGCCGACCCACAACCATGATCAAACCCGCAGCAAAGCCCCCAAATGCACACCCTATCCAACCCCACCGACAAGATCAGCCGGCCGACCCACGACCATGATCAACCACTACGCGAGCGCCAACAGCCCCAGCCCTCAGTCCAACGCCTTCAACAAATCAGCCACCAAATCCGCACTGTCCTCAATCCCCACCGACAACCGCAAAATATCCCCGGAAATCTGCAACGGCGACCCCGTGGTGCTCGCGTGCGTCATCTTCCCCGGGTGTTCGATCAACGACTCAATCCCCCCCAATGACTCAGCCAGAATAAACAACCGAGTCCGCGCCGCCACTGCCAACGCCGCCTCTTCACCCCCCGCTACAGCGAACGACACCATCCCGCCAAACCGCCGCATCTGCTTCGCGGCGATCTCGTGCCCCGGATGCTCAGCCAACCCCGGGTAATAAACCCGAGTCACCCGCCGATGCCCCACCAACGCCTCGACCACCCGCTCGGCGTTGTCGCTGTGCTTTTCCATCCGCAACGCCAGTGTCTTCGCGCCGCGCAACGTCAGCCACGCGTCGAACGGCCCCGGAACCGCCCCGCCCGCGTTCCGCAGGAACGCGAACCCCTCCCGCAACGCGTCGTCCGACGTGATGAGCGCCCCGCCGACGACGTCCGAGTGCCCACCCAGGTACTTCGTCGTCGAGTGCAGCACCACGTCCGCCCCGAGACCGAGCGGTGACTGCAGGTACGGCGTCGCGAAAGTGTTGTCGATGACCAGCTTCGCGCCCGCCTCCGCCGCGACCGTCGCCAATGCGGCGATGTCCACGATCCCGAGCAGCGGGTTCGTCGGTGTCTCCGACCAGATCACCTTCGTGTTCGGTCGGATCGCGGCCCGCGTGGCCGCCGGGTCGGCCAGGTTGACGGCGGAGTACTCGACCCCCCACTGGGTGAGCACCTTGTCCAGCAGCCGGAAGGTCCCGCCGTACGCGTCGTTGCCGAGCACGACGTGGTCGCCGGGCCGGGTCATGGTGCGCAGTGCGACGTCGGAGGCGGCGAGGCCGGACGCGAAGGCCAGGCCGTACTTGCCGCCCTCCAGGGCCGCGAGGGCCTCTTCCAGCGCCGTCCGGGTCGGGTTGGCGCTGCGGGAGTACTCGTAGCCGCCGTCGCGCAGACCGCCGACGCCGTCCTGGGCGAAGGTGGAGGTGGCGTAGATGGGCACGATGACCGCGCCGGTACGCGGGTCGGGGGTCTGCCCAGCGTGGATGGCCCGGGTCTCGAAACCCCAGCGCGCCGTCTCGTCAACCATGGCACCCAGGCTACGGGTGCCCCCCGCCCCCACCACAATGTGGGAGCCTTCCCATTGTCAGGAATATCAACCGATCGAGTGAGCGGTTCGGCCGCGCAGCCACCTCGGGGTGGACGGCACGATCGCGAACACGAACGCCAGCACCCCGGCGACCCCGGCCGCCGCCAGCAGGGTCAGGTAGGTCTGCTCGAAGGTGAACATCTGCTTGAAGTAGTCGGCGAGGCTGACCTGCACCGACGACAGCACCTCCGACACGAACGGCTCGACCACGATCGCGACGACACCCAGGAACGCCGACACGGCAACGAGAGCGGCCCCGGCCATCCGGCGGGTGAACAGCAGCAGCGCCCCGACCAGCGCGAGCGCCGCGACCACCAGCCTGCCCGCGTAGAGCGCCTGCATCCCGGCGGGCAGGTCGGTGAAGCTGATGAACTTCAACACCTGGCCGAAGAACTCGCCGGTCGACCCGGCCAGTCCACCCGCGACGGCCAACCCCAGGACACCGGCGACGACCGATGTCGCCGGGCTGCCCGGAACCGACGGCCGGAAGGACGGGTAGTAGGCCTGTTGCGGGTAATTCCCTTGGTAGCTCATGGTTTTGTTCCCCTCGCCTCGGTGACACCCCCAGAGACGCGGAAAGGCCCCGGCGGGTTGCCGGGGCCTTTCCGGGAAAATCTCGTCAGCTCCACTGCTGGGGCGGCTGCTGCTGCCCACCGGGGGGCTGCTGGCCGAACCCGCCACCGGGCGGCGGGGGCGGCTGCTGGCCGTAACCCTGCTGCGGCTGCCCGAACCCGGGCGGCGGGGGCTGCTGCGGCTGGCCGTAACCGGGCTGCGGCTGGCCGTACGGCTGCTGCTGGGCCTGCTGCGGCTGCCCGAACCCTCCCTGCTGCGGCTGGCCGAAGTTCTGCGGCTGCTGCCCGAACCCGCCGAAGCCACCGCCACCGGTGCCGCCGCCACTGCCGCCGCCGAGGTTGCCCAGCGGCTGGCTGTTCACCAGGAACGGCTTGGTCTGCGGGAAGAAGAACAGGGCGCCCGCCGCCGCGATGACGATGCCGAACAGCAGCAGCGTCACGACCCGGCCGATGAACGCGTAGCTCGCGCCGGTCAGGATCGAGGCCAGCAGGATCACACCGCCGCCGCCGAGCACCAGCAGGTGCGCGAACGCGGTCTTGCGCAGGTACAGGAACACCGCGCCCACCCCGGCCGCCGCCGCGCCCGCGATGATCAGCAGCGCGTAGAGGACGCCCATGCCGCCGCCGACGTAACCCGCCGCCCGCGCGCTCGCCTCGCACTGCGCCTGGTAGGAACCCAGACCCGAGCAGGCGTCGGAGACGCTGGGCGCGCTGCCGAAGTCGGACGCCAAGGTGATGCCCATGATCAGCGTGATCAGGCCGAGCAGCACCACGACACCCTGCACGATCAGCGCGATCACGCCGGTGTTCGCGCCCGCGCCGCCGACGCCGGGGGCGCCGCCGAGACCGGGCTGCTGGGCGAAACCGCCACCGGGCGGCGGGTAGCCACCGGGGGGCTGCTGGCCGTACGGCTGCCCGAACCCGCCCTGCGGCTGGCCGAACTGCTGCTGCGGCGGCTGCTGCCCGTACGGCTGGCCGAACCCACCGGGGGGCGACGCCGTGTCGGCCGCGCTCGGCGGCGGGGCGTACGGCGGCGACTGCGAGACCGAGCCCGGCGGCACCATCTGGGTCGCGTCACCCTGACCCGGGCGCACCACCTGGGTGCGGTCGCTGTTCTCGTCCTCGCCGGGCGCGTGCTGGCCGGGGCGGATCGCCTGGGTGCGCTCGACGCCGTCGGCCCCGGCGTTGTCACCACCGGTCGGGTACTGCGGCTGCTGCGGCGGGTACCCCGGCTGCGGCTGGCCGTAGGGCTGCTGTTCCTGGCCGGGTTGACCAGGCCACTGCTGGGGCTGACCGCCCTGCCATGGCTGGTTCGGCGGTTGGGGAGCACTCATCGGGTTTCCCACCCCTTTTGACCTGGTACGTGACCTGGTACGTCTCTTAACGACACGGGTAACACTGCGGGTAACGCTATCGGATGCTCTATCCGGGTGTACTCGCCGGCTCGCGGGCAGACCATAGGACGTTACCGTCCCGCGAGGAAGCCCAACAGATCTTGTCTGGTGACCACTCCGGCCGGTTTGCCGTCGACGAGCACCAGCGCGCCATCGGCGTCGGTCAGCGCCGTCATCGCCGCCGACACCTGCTCACCGGCGCCGATCGTGGGCAGCGGACCGGACATGTGCCGGTCGAGCCGGTCGGCCAGCGCCGCCTTGCCGGTGAACAGCGCGTCCAGCAGGTCGCGCTCGTTGACCGCGCCGACGACCTCGGCCGCCATCACCGGGGGTTCCGCGTTCACCACGGGCATCTGGCTGACCCCGAACTCGCGCAGGATCGCCACCGCGTCGGCCACGGTCTCCGTCGGGTGGGCGTGCACGAAGTCGGGGATGGTCGTCCCGGACACGCTCTTACGACGCAGCACATCCCCAACGGTTGCCCCGGAGTGCTCGGGCGGCAGGAACCCGTACTGCGCCATCCACTGGTCGTTGAAGACCTTCGACAGGTAGCCGCGACCGCCGTCCGGCAGCAACACGACCACAACGTCGTCCGGACCGAGCCGCTTCGCCAACCGCAACGCGGCGGCGGCGGCCATGCCGCAGGAACCACCCACGAGCAGACCCTCTTCGCGCGCCAACCTCCGCGTGACCTCAAAGGATTCGGCGTCACTGACCGCGATGATCTCGTCGGCCACGCTGCGGTCGTAGGTCTCCGGCCAGAAGTCCTCGCCGACACCCTCAACCAGATAAGGCCGACCGGTCCCACCCGAGTAGACAGAGCCCTCGGGGTCCGCGCCGATCACCCGCACCTTCCCGTCGGACGCGTCCTTCAGGTAGCGCCCGGTACCGGAGATGGTGCCGCCGGTGCCGACCCCGGCCACGAAGTGCGTGATCCGGCCCTCGGTCTGCCGCCACAGCTCCGGCCCCGTCGAGTGGTAGTGGCTCGCGGGGTTCTCCGGGTTGGCGTACTGGTTCGGCTTCCACGCGCCCTCGATCTCGCGGACGAGCCGGTCGGACACGTTGTAGTAAGAGTCCGGGTGCTCCGGTGCCACCGCCGTCGGGCACACCACCACCTCGGCGCCGTACGCCTTGAGGACGTTGCGCTTGTCCTCGCTGACCTTGTCCGGGCAGACGAACACGCACTTGTAGCCCTTGCGCTGCGCGACCAAGGCCAGGCCGACCCCGGTGTTGCCGGACGTCGGCTCGACGATCGTCCCACCCGGACGCAACGCGCCGGACGCCTCCGCCGCCTCCACCATCCGCAGCGCGATCCGGTCCTTGACGCTGCCGCCGGGGTTGAAGTACTCGACCTTCGCCAGCACGGTCGGGGCGAGCCCCGCGGCCAGCGAGTTCAGCTTCACCAGGGGCGTGTCACCGACGAGATCGATGATGTGCTCGACGTACTCCACCGGGGGTCCTCCAGGGGTTCGGGCCCGTCGTTCCGATCTGCTGGCAGCGTATCCCGGCCGCCTGCCGCCGACCCGACCGCCGCGTTCCGTCCCACATCTTTCGTAAGGAACGGGACCGCCGGGGCGATAGGTCTGAGACAGTCACCTTTGGTCGTGGTGAGGGGGCACACATGTACCGGATTCGCGCACTCTGGGTGGCCGCGTTGGCGGCGGGCTCCGTCGGTGGCCTCTCCGGCGCGGCGTACTCCCTGCTGCAGTCGCAGTCCCGGCACGCCCGCCTGCTCATCGGCGCCCCACGCGACCAGCCCTTCAACGCCGACGGCGGCTACCTGCCGGACGGTACCGGCCCGGTCGCCGTCGGTGACGCGCTCACCTTCGCCGTCTTCGGCGACTCCAGCGCGGCGGGCCTGGGCGCCGAGACCCCCGAGCTCCTGCCTGGCGTGCTGCTGGCGCGCGGCCTCGCCGAGGAGATGACCACCCCGGTGCGGCTGACCACGTACGCCGTCAGCGGGTCCCGCACCACGGACCTGGCCGCCCAGGTGGACCGCGCCCTGCTCGACCCGCCCCGGGTGGCGCTGGTCATGGTCGGCGGGAACGACGTCACCGCCCGCCGCGGCGTGCACGTCTGCGCCGGGCTGCTGGCCGCCGAGGTGCGCAGGCTGGTCGCCGCCGGAACCCGCGTCGTCGTCGGCACCTGCCCCGACCTCGGCACCGTCGAACCCATCCCGCAGCCGCTGCGCGCGCTGGCCCGCCGGTGGAGCCTGGCGCTGGGCCGGGCGCAGGCCCGCGCCCTGGCGGGCAGCGGTGCCGCGGTGGTGCCGTTGACCTTGTTGGCCCGGCACTTCCAGACCCGCCCGCGCGAGCTGTTCAGCCCGGACCGCTTCCACCCCAACGGAACCGGCTACGCCCTCGCCGCCGCCGTGCTGCTCGCCCCGCTGTGCCGTGCCGCCGGTCTGTGGAACAGTGCGGTGACACCCGGCTGACCCGCTTACTCGTGGGTAATATCCGTGGTG
Source organism: Actinokineospora inagensis DSM 44258 (assembly GCF_000482865.1). Lineage (GTDB taxonomy): Bacteria > Actinomycetota > Actinomycetes > Mycobacteriales > Pseudonocardiaceae > Actinokineospora > Actinokineospora inagensis. Next base: position 6,384 of record NZ_AXWW01000031.1, read on the forward strand.
ACCCACCTGCGAAGGAGTTGCCATGCCCGAGGCCGTCATCGTCGCCGCGGTCCGCTCCCCGATCGGGCGCGCGCACAAGGGCTCCCTGGTCGACATCCGCCCCGACGACCTCACCGCCCAGTTGGTCCGCGCCGCCCTCGACCGCGTCCCGGCCCTGGACCCCGCCGACATCGACGACCTCATGCTCGGCTGCGGCCTCCCCGGCGGCGAGTCCGGCAACAACATGGCCCGCATCGTCGCCGTGCTCCTCGGCTACGACTCCCTCCCCGGCTGCACGGTCACCCGCTACTGCGCCTCTTCCCTGCAGACCACCCGCATGGCCTTCCACGCCATCAAGGCGGGCGAGGGAGATGTCTTCATCTCCGCCGGGGTGGAAACGGTCTCCCGTTTCGTCAACGGCAGCTCCGACTCCTGGCCCAACACCCACAACCCCATTTTCGTCGAAGCCGAGGCCCGCACCGCCACCGCCGCCCAATCCGGCTCCGATTCCTGGCACGACCCCCGCGCCAGTGGCATGGTCCCCGACGCCTACATCGCCATGGGTCAAACCGCCGAAAACCTCGCGCTCGCCAAGGGCATCACCCGCGAAGAAATGGACCACTTCGGCGTGCGCTCCCAAAACCTCACCGAACAAGCGATAAAAGACGGTTTCTGGGCCCGCGAAATCACCCCGGTAACCCTCCCCGACGGCCGCGTGGTGGATACGGACGACGGCCCCCGCCCCGGCGTGACCTACGAGAAGACGGCCACCCTGACCCCCGTCTTCCGCCCCGACGGCCGAGTCACCGCAGGCAACTGCTGCCCCCTGAACGACGGCGCCGCCGCCCTCATCATCATGTCCGACACGAAAGCCGCCACCCTCGGCCTCACCCCCCTGGCCCGCATCGTGTCAACCGGCGTATCGGCCCTCTCCCCGGAAATCATGGGCCTAGGCCCCGTAGCAGCATCACGGCAGGCACTGGCCCGCGCAGGCATGTCCATCGCCGACATCGACCTCGTAGAAATCAACGAGGCCTTCGCCGCCCAAGTAATCCCCTCCGCCCACGACCTCAACATCCCCGAAGAAAAACTGAACGTCAACGGCGGCGCCATCGCCATCGGCCACCCCTTCGGCATGACCGGCGCCCGCATCACCACCACCCTCATCAACTCCCTCCAATGGCACGACAAGTCAATCGGACTAGAATCAATGTGCGTCGGCGGCGGCCAAGGCATGGCCATAATCCTCGAACGCCTAAGCTAAAAAACAACAAAAACACCACCACCACCACCACCACCACCATCACCACCACCGCACACACCCCATCGACGAAGCGCCACCCCCGCACCGCACGCCTCAAAAAAAGCCCGCCCCACATCGACAAAAGCCGCCAGCCCACCCCGCGCGCCTCGGGACCCGCCGATCCCAACCGCCCGTTGTGGTGAAGTTGTTTTGTTTGGGGGGAGCGGTGGCCTAAGCCGGCAGGCGGGTAAGGCCACGCTTTCCAGTGGCCCCGCCTTTTAGCCTTACCCAGGCTGCCGCTAGGGGCCCCAAACAAAACAACTTCACCACAACGGGCACTTCAGCTTTAATCTGGCGCCCGAGGCCGGCGTCGCCGAAGGCGACCAGGCCGACCCCCGAGGCGCAGCCGAGGCCCAGAGACCCCTCACACCAAGATCAGCCCGACAAGATCAACCAGCAGCAAAGCCCCCAAATACACAGCTTACCCACGAGCACCGACAGCCCAGACAGCAAAGAAAAAGCCACCCCCATCCACACCGGGGGTGGCCATCCACACACGCTCACCCGCTGTACGGCACAGCCTTCGTCAACATCACCTTCTGCGTCTTCCCGTTCGGCAGCTCGTACTCCCGGGTCTCGCCTTCCTTCGCCCCCAGCAATGCCCGCCCCAGCGGCGATTCCGGCGAGTACACCTCCAGCTCGCCCTCCCCGCCCTCTTCACGCGTCGCCAGCAGGAAGACCTCTTCCTCGTCGTCCCCGTCGTAGCGAACCGTCAGCACCATTCCCGGTTCCGCGATCCCGTCGTTCGCCGGGGCCTCGCCGACCTTCGCGCCGCGCAGGAGCTCCTGCAGGTGCCGGATGCGGGCTTCCTGCTGCCCCTGCTCCTCGCGGGCGGCGTGGTAGCCGCCGTTCTCCTTGAGGTCGCCTTCCTCGCGGCTGGTGTTGATCTTCTGGGCGATGACCGGGCGGTTCTCAATCAGCTCGTCGAGCTCTTGCTTGAGCCGGTTGTAGGCCTCCTGGGTCAACCAGGTCACCTGGGTGTCGCTCACGGTCACCAACTCCTCGTCGTACTCCTCTGCCCGTGGTCACGGGCTGGGGTCCGGGCCTTCGTGGTGCGCCCGGAATGGAAAAACACGGCCCTCCTAGGGGCCGTGCAGGTCTTCGAGGGTACCACGAACACACGTGCTATAACGACTGTTTTGCCCGGTTGACGAGGTTCTGGGGCATAGTTCACCCCGTTGGCGGCTGGGCTGTGGACAGGTATGCGGGCACCTGGTACGAGCAGCCGAACACGTCGGCGGTGACCGGCTCGGTCGTGCCGCGGACAACGGTGGACACCTGCACGGAGGCACCCCCCGGGGGCACGTACACCTCTTTGCGCCCGTTCTCCTGGCCGTCCGCACCTCTTACCCGCACCACACACACGGCGGCCTTCTCGGGAGTGTCCCTGGTCACCGTTATCGTCATCTTCATCCGGTTACCGGGCTGACTGCTGAACGCGGTGCGCTCAGCGTCGACAGAGGACGTCCCCAGGTTCCGGTACCCGACGTAGGCCACCACCACCCCCACGACCAGCCCGCACGCGGTGAGCGTCGCGACCATCCGGCGCGAGCGCGCGGGGCGTTGCCGCCCGTAGCGGCCCTCGGGCAGGGCGCGGCCTGCGGCGGTCATAGCGGGGCCTCCTGACGCGGGCGGTCCGACCGGCGGGAACAATGGTCCCGGCGCCGGGCGTTGCGAGTGTCCGGGTCGAGTATCCGCTGACCGCGGAACCGCGCACCAGGAGGGGCCGAGGAGGACCATGTCCGAGCAGTTGCGTTTGATGGCCGTGCACGCCCACCCCGACGACGAGTCGAGCAAGGGCGCGGCGACGATGGCCAAGTACGTCGCCGACGGCCACGAGGTGATGGTCGTGACCTGCACCGGCGGCGAGCGCGGGGACATCCTCAACCCGGCCATGGACCGCCCCGAGATCACCGCCGACATCCCGGGCATCCGCAGGCAGGAGATGGCCAAGGCCGCGGAGATCCTCGGCGTCCGGCACCGCTGGCTCGGCTTCGTCGACTCCGGGCTGCCCGAGGGCGACCCGAAGCCGCCGCTGCCCGACGGCTGCTTCGCGCTCGTGCCGCTGGAGGAGTCGGTGCCGCCGCTGGTCGCCGCGATGCGCGAGTTCCGCCCGCACGTCGTCATCACCTACGACGAGAACGGCGGCTACCCGCACCCCGACCACATCCGCTGCCACGAGGTGTCGGTCGCCGCGTTCGAGGCCGCGGGCGACCCGGAGCTGTACCCGGAGGCGGGGGAGCCGTGGGCGCCGTTGAAGCTGTACTACTCGCACGGCTTCAGCCGCGCCCGTCTGGTCGCCATGCACGAGGCGCTGCTGGAGCGCGGCCTGGAGTCGCCGTACACGGAGTGGCTGGCGAACTGGCCCGCCGACCGCGGCGACATCGCGCACCGGGTCACCACCCGCGTCGAGTGCGGTGAGTACTTCGAGGTCCGCGACGCCGCGCTGCTCGCGCACGCCACCCAGATCGACCCGGACAGCCGGTGGTTCGCCGTCCCGATGGACCTGCAGCGCGAGGTGTGGCCGTACGAGGAGTACGAGCTGGTCCGGTCGCTGGTGGACAGCACCCTGCCCGAGGACGACCTGTTCTCCGGGGTCAGCGCCAAGGCCGCGCTGTGATCGGCCCGGCGTTCCCGGTCACCTTCGCCGAGGTCCAGACCCCCACGCCGCCCCCGCCGGGCCCGCAGGACAAGGGCGGCCAGGGCGAGGACTTCGGCAAGTCCTCGCCGCTCGGCTTCCTCGTCCTGGTGCTGTTCTTCATCGCGGTGGCGTTCCTGATCCGCTCCATGACCAAGCACCTGAAGCGGCTCCCGACCAGCTTCGACCCGCCCGCCGAGTCCGAGCCCGAGTCCGCGTCTGGGTCGGCGACCGCGGACAAGGACCCGGCGGACAAGCAGGGCTGACCTACAGCCTCGGGTCGACCGGCTCGGACTCCAGGGCCAGCACGGCGAACACGCACTCGTGCACCCGCCAGAGCGGTTCCGCCCTGGCCCACCGCTCCAGGGCTTCCAGGCCCAGCGCGTACTCGCGCAGCGCCAGCGACCGCTTGGTGCCGAGTTTGCGCCCGCGCAGCCGGGGCAGGTGCTCGGTGTAGTCCGGGCCGTAGACCACCCGCAGGTAGTCGCGGCCGCGCACCTTCAGGCCCGGCAACGTGAGCTTCCGTCCTATGCGGACGAAGTTGGCGGCCGGTTTCACGACCATCCCCTCACCGCCGTCCGCCGTCAGCGCCGCCCACCAGGCCACCCCGTCGGCGACCGAGGCCGGGTCCGTCGGGTCGACGGCCAACCGCCGGGTCGAGGTGAACAGGTCCGGATCGGCCTCGCGCAGGCGGTCCGCGAAGTCCAAGTGCCAAGTGTGCGGCCGGTCCTGATAGGTCCGGCCCTCGGTGGCGAGCACCTGGAACGGTGCCAGCCGCACACCGTCCACACCGGACGTCGGCCAGCAGTACCGGCGGTAGGCGTCCCGGAACGCCGACGCGTTGTCAAGTCGGGACTCGGTGCGCGACAACAGGTCCGCGACCGGCACACCCCTGGCGACCGCCGCTGCCAGCGACGAGATCGCGGACGGCAGCGCGGCGTGCGCGGCGGCACCCACGGCGGCGAACTGGTCGGTGATCAGGTCCGCCGCCTTGGCGTTCCACGGCAACAACTCCGCGTCGAGCAGCACCCAGTCCGACCCCAACGCGTCCCAGTCGACCGCCGCGCGCACCCGGTCCAGCAGGACCGCCGTCGTCGCCTCGTCGAAGAACGGGCGACCGGTGCGGGTGTACACCGCCCCGTCGCCCTCGATCGCGAACCGCCGCGGTCCGACCTCGGGTGCCCGGGTGGCCAACACGACCGCCCGCGAACCCATGTGCTTCTCCTCGCACAGCACCGGAAGCGGCCCGTACCCGGCGAACGCCTCGCGCGGGTGCTCCAGGTGGTCGCCGTCCGGGTGGGTGTCGGCGGGGGCCATCGTCGGCGGCAGGTAGACCAGCCAGCGCGGGTCGACCGCGAACCGGCTCATCACCTCCAGCGCCGCCGCCGACTGCTCGCCGCGCACGGTGACCGCGCCTTGCGCCGAGGTCTCCACGATCCGTTTGCCGATGACGTCGCCCAGCGCCAACGCCGTCGGCTCGCGTTCGGGCACGGCGGCCACCAGCGGGCGCACGGGCTCGTACCAGACTTGGTGCGCGGCAACGGAAACCAGCTCACGCTCGGGATACCGCAGTGCGGTCAGCCTGCCGCCGAACACGCACCCGGTGTCCAGGCACATGGTCCCGTTGACCCACTCGGCGTCGGGGGTCGGCGTGTGTCCATAGAGGACCATGGCGCGGCCGCGGTAGTCCTGGGCCCAGGGATAGCGGACCGGCAGGCCGTACTCGTCGGTCTCGCCGGTCGTGTCCCCGTACATCGCGAACGACCGGACCCGGCCGGACGCGCGCCCGTGGTACTGCTCGGGAAGACCGGCGTGCGCCACGACGAGCGCGCCGCCGTCGAGCACGTAGTGCGCCACCAGTCCGTCGCAAAAGGACTGGGCACGGCTGACGAACGCCGCGTCCTCGGTTTCCAATTGCGCCAACGACTCGGCGAGACCGTGGCGCACCGCGACCTTCTTGCCGCTCAACGCCCGCACGAGCTTGACCTCGTGGTTGCCCGCGACGGCGAGCGCGGTACCGGCCGCCACCATGCCCATCGCCAGTCGCAGCACGCCCGGGGTGTCCGGACCGCGGTCCACCAGGTCGCCGACGAACACGGCCCGGCGGCCCGCCGGGTGGCTCGCGCCGACCGGCCTGCCCCGGTCGTCCCGGGTGATCGCGTAGCCCAGCTCGCCGAGCAGTTCCTCCAGTTCGGCGCGGCAGCCGTGCACGTCGCCGAGCACGTCGAACGGGCCGGTCTCGCCGCGCAGGTCGTTGCGCAACGGGTCGACCACGATCCGCGCGGTGTCCACTTCGGACTCACCGCGCAGCACGTGCACCCGCCGGAAGCCCTCCTTGGCCAGGTTCCCGACCGACTGGCGCAGTTCGCCGACGTGCCGGTGCACCACGTGCGCGCCGAAGTCCCGGTCCGGCCGCTGGGCGTTTCGCCGCGCGCACACCGACTCCGGCAGGTCGAGCACGATCGCGACCGGCAGCACGTCGTGCTCCCTGGCCAGCCTGACCAGCTCGGCCCGCGGCCCGCGCTGGGTGTTGGTCGCGTCGACCACGGTCACCAACCCGGCCCGCAAACGCTTGCCGGCCACGAAGTGCAGCGCGTCGAAGGCCGCCGCGCTCGCGCCCTGGTCGTTCTCGTCGTCGCTGACCAGACCGCGGAAGAAGTCGCTGGAGAGCACCTGGGTCGGCTTGAAGTGCCTGCGCGCGAAGGTCGACTTGCCCGAGCCCGAGGCGCCGACCAGCACCACCAGCGCCATGTCGGGGATCGCCAGGTCCATCACGCCGCCTTCCGGGCGAAGATCGCCATCTGGGTGGGAGCGCCCAGGTCCGGGTGCTCGGGGCCGACCGGCCGGAACCCCACCGAGTAGCCGGTGCGGTCGGCGACCCCGCCCGCCCAGCTCCGGAACTCGGCCCTGGTCCACTCGAACCGGTGATCGGGATGCCTGCGCGGCGCCGAACCCAGCAGCGGGTTGTACTCGACGTTCGGGGTGGTGACCACGACGTGCTCCGGGTGCGCGGCCTCGAACACAACCCGCTCCAGCGCGGGCAGCCGACCCGGGTCGAGGTGCTCGACGACCTCCATCAGCACGGCGGCGTCGAACCCGGCCAGCGCCGGGTCGGTGTAGGTCAGCGACGAGTGCCGCAGCGCCACCCGCGACCGCGCCCGGTCCGGCAGCCTGGACAACCTGCGCTCCGCCGCGTCCAACGCGCCCGACGACACGTCGGTGCCGACGATCTCGGTGAACGACGGGTCCTCGACCAGCCGGTCCAGCAACGCGCCGCCGCCGCAGCCGAGGTCCAGCACCCGCCGGGCGCCCACATCCCGCAACACGAGGACCACTGCCTCGGCCCGCGCGACCGCCAGCGGCCGGGTGGTCGTGGGTGCCTCCTCGACCAGGGTGCCGTCCAGTTCGGCCAACTGCGTCAACGCGGTCCGGACGTACTTGCGCTGGTGGGCGAGGTAGCGGTGGCTGATCAGGTCACGCTCGGGGTGACCGGGCAGCCAGTCGCCGCCCATCCGGACCAGCTTGGCGATCTCGTCCGCGCCGACGTAGTAGTGCTTGGCGTCGTCCATCACCGGGAGCAGCACGTAGAGCTGCCGCAGCGCGTCCGACAGCTTCATCTCGCCGGTGAGCCGCAGGTCGACGACGTCCGACTCGCCCCACTCCGGGAACGCGGGGTCCAACGGGACCGGCCGCGCCTCGACCCGCCAACCGAGCGGTGCGAACAGCCGGGTTGCCAGGTCCGCGCCGCCACGGCACGACGCGGCGGGTAGTCGCACGTCCAGGGGGATCGCCGTCCCAGCCAGCTCGGGACGCGCGTCGCACCTTCCGGTCATGGCTGTGCGGAAAACCGCCCCGAGCGCCACGGCCAGCATCGACCCCGCCGCGTACGGGCGATCGTCGACGTACCGCCCGCCGCCCTGCGCCAGCGCGACCGGGTCGACCTCCAGCAGCAACGCCGCCGTGCAGGTCGCGTCGTCGGCCACCGGGTAGAAGACGTGCGCGGTGCCCGTCGCGGTGCTGAAGGTTTGCGCCCGGTCCGGATGCTTGAACAGCAGGAAACCGAGATCGGTGGCGGGTCGTGTGGTCGTGGTGACGGTCAGCAGCACGCGCCGGAGTGTCGCAGACGGCCGTGACGCCGGTCAGCCGAGTTTGGGAAGCTTGCGGCATGGCGAACCGGCTGCACGCGTCCACCAGCCCGTACCTGCTCCAGCACCGGGACAACCCCGTCGACTGGTGGGAGTGGGGGCAGGAGGCGTTCGACGAGGCGCGCCGCCGGGACGTGCCGGTGCTGCTGTCGGTCGGCTACGCCGCCTGCCACTGGTGCCACGTCATGGCGCACGAGTCGTTCGAGGACGCCGACACCGCCGCCCTGATGAACGCGCATTTCGTGAACATCAAGGTCGACCGCGAGGAACGCCCGGACGTCGACGCCGTCTACATGACCGCCACCCAGGCCATGACCGGCCAGGGCGGCTGGCCCATGACGTGCTTCCTGACCCCGCAAGCGGAACCCTTCCACTGCGGCACCTATTTCCCGCCGACACCGCGCCCCGGCATGCCGTCGTTCCGGCAGTTGCTGGCGGCCGTGCACGAGGCGTGGTCCTCGCGTGACGCGGAAGTGCGGGCCGCGGGCGCGAAGATAGTCGCCGAACTGCGCAGGCAAACCGCCCCGCTTGAAATGTCCACTGTGGATTCCACGGTGCTCGCCGACGCGGCGACCACCCTGCTCGGCGACTACGACCGGGTCAACGGCGGCTTCGGTGGGGCGCCCAAGTTCCCGCCGACCATGGTCCTGGAGTTCCTGCTCCGCCACCACGAGCGCACCGGTTCTGTCGAGGCCCTGTCGATTGTGGAAAGGTCGGCGCTGGCCATGGCCGACGGCGGCATCAACGACCAACTCGCGGGCGGCTTCGCCCGGTACAGCGTTGACGCCGCCTGGGTCGTGCCCCATTTCGAGAAAATGCTGTACGACAACGCTTTGCTGCTCCGCCTGTACGCCCACTTGTCCCGCCGCACGAACAACCCGCGTTACCGTGAAGTGGCTGTCGACACCGCTCGGTTCCTGATCACGGACCTGCTGACGTCGTCCGGCGGTTTCGCCGCCTCCCTGGACGCCGACACCGACGGCGTCGAAGGCTCGACCTACGTGTGGACCCCCGCGCAACTCACCGAGGTCCTGGGCGCCGACGACGGCCCCTGGGCGGCGTCGCTGCTGGGCGTCACCCCCGACGGCACTTTCGAACACGGCACCTCGACGTTGCGCCTCACCAGGCCCGTCGACGACTCCCCGCGCTGGTCCCGTGTCCGCGCCGCGCTGCTCGCCGCCCGCGCGCGACGCCCCCAGCCCGCCCGCGACGACAAGGTCGTCACCGCCTGGAACGGCCTCGCCATCGCCGCCCTCGCCGAGGCGGGCGTGGCCCTCGCCGAACCCTCGTGGATCGACGCCGCCGCCCGCGCCGCCACCTTCATCATCGACACCCACCACGTCGACGGCCGCCTCCGCCGCACCTCCCGCAACGGCGTCGCGGGCACCGCCGCCGGAGTCCTCGACGACTACGGCTGCTTCGCCGAAGCCCTCCTCGTCCTCCACCAGGCCACCGCGTCCCCCCATTGGCTCGACACGGCCTTGGCCCTCCTCGACACCGCCCTCACCCACTTCGCCGACCCCACCACCCCCGGCGCCTACCACGACACCCCCGCCGACGCCGCCCCCCTCGTCTGGCGCCCCGCCGACCCCGGCGACAACGCCACCCCCTCCGGCGCGGCCGCACTTACCTCGGCCCTACTCGCGGCCTCTGCCCTAGCGGGCCCCGCCCAAGCCGCCGCTTACCGCACCGCCGCCGACGCCGCCCTCACCCGCGCGGGCCTCCTCGCCGCCCGCGCCCCCCGCTTCGCGGGCCACTGGCTCACCACCGCCGAAGCCATCCACACCGGCCCCCTCCAAATAGCCATCGCAGGCCATTCCCCCACCCTCGTCGCCGCCGCCATCAAACACGCCCCCGGCGGCTCCATCATCCAATCCGGCGCCCCCAACACCACCCCCCTCCTGACCGACCGCCCCCTCGTCAACAACACCCCCACCGCCTACCTCTGCCACGGCTACATCTGACTACCAGAAAGCGCCGGCGTCGCCGCCAGGCGACCAGGCCGAACCCCGAGGCGCAGCCGAGGCCCAGAGACCCCTCACCCCTCCAACCCCCCCGCCCGAGAAAGAAACACCCCAACAAAAACCGCAGCACCAAGGCACAACACCACATCCACCCAAATCGCCGCAGTGATACCAGTCAACAGCGTGGCCGAAGTCTCCCCACCCAGAGCAGCAACTCGACCGGCAACAACCGTGCTCATCAGCGGAATCCCCACAGTGATGCCAATCTGCTGGCTCATCGTAGCCAACCCACCCGCCAAGCCTTGCTCACGATCAGGCAACGTCGAAGTAGCCGTCACCATAAACCCGACAATAGCTACAAGGTTGGCTACCCCACCCACAAAAGTCGCCAGCAGAAGCAGCACCCATTGCACAGACGGCCCAAGCAGCACCAACGGCAACGTCGCCACAGCTTGGCCAACGAGTCCCATCATCAAAGCATTCTTAGCCCCAACCCTACCAATCAGCTTCGGCGCCAAAACGCCACCCAACACAGTACCCGCCCCCAATACGGCAAATGACAGCCCGGTCGCCAAGGGCGTAAACCCGAGCACCTTCTGCAGATACAGAGTCAGCAAGAACACCAACGACGTCTCAGTCGCGAAGGCCAGCAGCCCAGCCAGGTTGCTCACGGCGTTGCGACGAAGGATCGACATCGGCACCAGCGGGTTGGCGACCCGTTTCTCCACCACGACGAAGACAACCAGGGAGATCACGCCGACTACCAGGGACAATAGCGTCACCGGAGCGGTCCACGAGTGCTCCCCCGCCTGAGTGAGGCCGAAGACGATCGCCAGTAGTCCGATGGTCACTGACACCGCGCCGGGAAGATCAAGGCGCGGCCGGTTCGTGGGCCGGCTTTCCGCGATTACCGATGGGCCGATCAGGACGACCAGGCCCGCGACCGGCACATTGATGAAGAACGCCCAGCGCCAGGTGAGTAAGTCGGTGAGGAGGCCGCCGAGGATGGCCCCGGTCGTGAAGCCCGCCGCCATCAGGGCGCCGTTGAGGCCGAGGGCCTTGTCCCGGAGTTTGCCCTCCGGGAAGGACGTGGTCAGCAAGGACAGCGCGGCCGGGGTGACGGCGGCGGTGGCGAGGCCCTGGGCGACCCGAGCCACGAGGAGCACGGGTGGGTTGGGTGCCAGGCCGCCGACCAGTGAGGCGATGCCGAGCAGGGTCATGCCGGTCAGGAACAGCCGTCGCCTGCCGAACAGGTCGGCGACGCGGCCGAACAGCAGGGTGAAGCCCGCGGCGCAGAGGGCGAACGTGGTGGCGATCCACTGCAGGTTCGCCAGCGAGAAGCCGATGTCGGAGCCGATCTTGGGTAGTGCCACGTTCAGGATGGAGAAGTCCACCGCCAGGGTGAAGCTCGCGGTGAGGAGCAGGGCGAGGACCAGCCGCTGCCGCGTGGTCATCCGCGAAGTGGCCGTGGGGTTGTCCGCCGTCACCATCGGGGTGTTGGTCCTTTCGAGAAGGGGACGTTGGGTCCACTCTCGGTCTGGGCGGGCAGGCCAACCAGATCTCTGGGGTGCCTAGCACTGGCGGGGGGTGGCAAGGCAAGCGAAGGGCGTGAAAAAGCCCCCCAACGAAAACGACGTGGGGGGCGGATCGCACGTGGGAGTCAGTGGTCGGTCTGCTCGATGATCTCCGCGATGGGGCGCGGTGCCGCCGGGCGGTCGAGCAGGCGCAGGGCGGCCTCGGAGGGGGTGCCGGGTTCGGCGCTGTACATGAGCAGGCGGTGGGCTGAGTGGTCGGGCATCTGCAGGACCTCGAAGTGCAGGTCGAGCGAACCCACGGCGGGGTGGGCGAAGTGCTTCACGCCGAAGGTGCAGTTCAGCACCGGGTGCCGGGACCACAGCGCGGCGAACTCGGTGCTCCTCATGGACAGCTCGCCGATGAGTTCGGCCAGGTGCCGGTCGTCGGGATGTCTGCCCGCGACCAGCCGCAGCGACGCGACGGAGCGCTTGGCCTCGTCGTTCCAGCGTGAGTACAGCTCCCGGGTGTGCGGGTCGAGGAACAGCATCCTGGTCAGGTTCGGGCGGTTCGCGGCCGATGAGGTGCTGTCGAACGCGTAGTGCCCGGCGAGCAGTTGGTGCGCGAGGGGGTTCCACGCCAGCACGTCGCTGCGCCGGTCCATGGCCACGGCGGCCACGCCGTCCATCGCGTTCAGCAGTTGGAGCGTGCCCGGTCTGGCCTGTTCGGGGCGGCTCGCGGGTTTGCGTTTGCGGCGCCCCGGGCGCGCGAGGTCGCGCAGGTGCGCGGTCTCGTCCTCGTCCAACCGCAACGCTCGGGCGATGGCGTCTAGGACGTCGTCGGAGGCGTTCTGGCTTTGCCCCTGTTCGAGGCGGGTGTAGTACGTCACGCTGACACCAGCCAGTTGCGCCAGCTCCTCGCGGCGCAGCCCGGGTACGCGGCGCGCGCCGTAGGAGGTCATGCCGACCTCTTCGGGGCTGAGCCTGGCTCGGCGGGTGCGCAGGAAGTCGCCCAACTCGGTGTCCACCCCTCCACTGTGGCGCAGCGGGAGCGGCTGTGCCTGTCACTGCTGGTGTCATGGAGCGGGTGTAACGGACGGTGGCGGCTGGTCGACTGGTGGTGTGTGCCGGACCACGACGGCGGCTGGGATGATCACCAGGTGCAGACCGGGGACGCGCGGGCGGTGTTGATCGGGTCGTCGACCTTCGACGACAGCGGGCTGACCGCGATCCCGGTCGTCAAGCGCTGCCTGGACGACCTGCGGCACGTCCTCACCGCCGACGGTCTCGTCCACCCGGACCACTGCGCCGTCCTGCTCGACGAAGCGGGCTTACCCGAGCTGGGCCGCAAGCTCATCGCGGGGTTGGCAGGCGCCGAGGACCTGCTGATCGTCTACTACGTCGGCCACGGGCTGATCGGCCGACGCGGCGAGCTGTACCTGGGGATGCGCGCCACCGACGTCGCCTACCCGGAGCACGGCTCACTGCCCTGGACCACCCTGCACGACCGGATCGCGGACAGCCCGGCCCGGACGAAGATCGTCATCCTGGACTGCTGCTTCTCCGGTCGGGCGTTGGGGGAGACGCTGTCCGATCCGGTCAGCGTGGTGCGGGGCCAGTTGGAGATCGAGGGCACCTGCCTGCTCACCTCGGCCCAGCGCAACCAGGTGGCCTTGGTGCTGCCGAACGAGCCGCACACCAGTTTCACCGGCAGGCTGCTGGACATCCTCACCAACGGCATCGAGGGCGGCGGGGAGTTCCTGACGGTCGACGAGGTCTACCGGGCGTTGGTCAGCCGGATGACCGGCGCCGGGTTGTCCACCCCGGAGAAGCTCGGCACCCGCACCGCCGACCGGTTCCGGATCGCCCGCAACGCCGCCGCCCGCGACACCGCCGAGTCGCTGGAGGACCTGCTGGAGCAGACCATCGCGTTGGCGATGGCGCGGGGCTGGGCGAACTTCCGCGCCGAGTCGCAGGACCTTGCGGACCGCCACACCGACCTGCTCGGGGCCGAACACCCGAATACCCTTCGTGCCAGGCGGATCGCGCTGGTGAGTCGGGGCGCCTCCGGTGACCCGACGGCGGCCGAACTGCTCACCGAACTGGTGGCCGCGCACATCCGGGTGCTCGGGCCGAGCCACCCGGACACCTTGCGCGCTCGACGTTCCCTGGCCATGGCGGTCGGCGAGTCCGGGGACCGCGCGCTCGCCATCGAGATGCTGCGCGTTCTGCTTCCGCACTGCCGGACCGTTTTCGGCGGCGAGGATGACGCGACCTGCCGCACCCAGCACGTGCTGGCCCGGTACTTGGCCGAGGCCGGCGCCCGTCCGGAAGCGGTCGCCCTGCTGGAGGAGGTGGTCGCCATCCGCGAGCGGGTGTGGGGCCACGACTACCCCACGAGCAGATCCGCCCGGCTCGACCTGCGCACGCTGACGACGAACGGCTAGGAGGACCCGGTGTTCGAGCGATTCACCGCCACCGCGCGCCAAGTGGTCGACCTGGCAGGCGAAGAAGCCCGTCTGCGCAACCACAACTGCGTGGACACCGAGCACATCCTGCTCGGCTTGGCGCACGAGAGGGGAATCACGGCGAGGGCGTTGAGCTCGCGAGGGGTGACCCGGGAAGCCGTGCGGGAGCACGTCGAGCGGACCGTCGGGCGCGGGCCACGTGAGGTGTCGTCCAGTCGGCCCACGTACTCGCACGCGGTCAAGTGGGTCTTCGAGCTCTCGTTGCGCGAGGCCCTGCTGTTGGGGCACAACTACATCGGCCCCGAGCACCTCCTGCTGGGACTGACCCGCCAGGACGAGGGCATCGCCGCCGAGATCCTGCGCGGGCTCGACGTGAACCCGGCCGACCTGCGGGAGACCGTCCACCAAGCGCTCTCCGGCCGCCCAGGGTTGCCCGCGGGTGGCCGCGATCTCGTGGCGGCCGCGCGGGCGGGCAACCTGCCGCCGGTGGTCGGGCGGGTGGCGGAGATCGACCGGGTCCTGCAGGTGCTGTCCTACCGGACGAAGAACAACCCGGTGCTGATCGGGGCGACCGGGGTCGGGAAACGGGCCGTCGTCAACGGTGTGGCGGAGCGGATCGCGTCCGGGCGGACCCGGTTCACCAGGGACCTCATCGACCTGCCCGGTGACCGGGTCGAGCACGCGGACGCTCCGGCCGGTGTCGTCCTGGTCCTGGACGACCTCGCCACCGCGGTGTCCCTCGCCGCGACCCGCCAGGTCCTGACCATGACCACGCCGGAGATCTTCGCCGACGTCGAGCGCGTCAACCCGGCACTCACCCGGCTCTGCCAGCCGGTCCGCGTCGAGCCGTCCACCCGCGCGGAAGCGGAGGAAGTCCTGTTGAGCCTGCGCGAGAAAATCCAGACCCACTACCGGGTGAGCATCACCGATGGGGCGATCAGGTTCGTGGCGCAGGTCGCCGACGAGCGGATCACCCGGCAGGCGTTGCCGGGCAGCGCGATCGACCTGCTCGACGAGGTCTGCTCGCGCAGGCAACCCGCCAACCGCGGTGGTCTCGGTGTGATCGAGGACACCGCGGTCGTCTCGGTGGTGGCGGAGTTGGCCGCCGAGGGGGAGTTCGCGCAACCCCGCCCGGCGACCACCGCGTCGGTTCCGCTGTTCACCGGGGACATCTGGTCCGTCGGCTGAAACCGTTGTCGGGCAACAACTATCAGATCAGGCCCTCGCGCAGCGCGAAAGCGACCGCGTGCGCCCGGTTGCGGAGTTGGAAGCGGCTGGTGATGTCGTGCAGGATGCCCTTCACCGTGCGCTGGGAGTAGCAGAGTTGCTCGGCGATCTCGCGGGTTTCCATGCCCTCGGCCACCATCCGCAGCACCTCCGCCTCCCGGGCGGACACCCCGGCCAGGTCCCAGCCGCGCGGGTTGAGGACCTGCCGTTGCAGGCGGGAAACCCGGTCGAGCAGGCGGGCCAACAGGTCCGGCGGTAGCGAGCCGTCGCCTGCCGCCGTCGCCTCGATGACGCGGACCAGCGTCTCCGGGGTCGCCTCGGCGCGGCGGATGACCGCGGCGACGCCGATGGCGACGGCCTCCAGCAGTTGGGCGTTGTCGATCTCGCCCGCCACCAGCACCACCCGGCGGCTGCCCTGCACCTGCAGGCGGCGGAACAGGGCCTGGGTGGCGGTGTCCCAGGTCTCGGCGACGACCAGGGCGACGGCGCGGTCGCCCGGATCGTCGGTGGTGAGCCGGATCTCGGGTCGGGCGCGCAGGGCGGCGTCCACGCCCGCGCGGGTGATGACGTCCATGGCGTGCAGCACGACCGGGATCGGGTCGGTGACCATCCGCGTGCTCCCCTCGAGTGCGTCCGTTGGCACACATCCTCTCGCCCCGACGGTCGGCCGAGAAGTTCTCCGCTGTCCCCATTGGTCCCGATCGTCCGGTCCCGGTCCCACGGGAGTCCCACACCGGCCCGGGACCGGTCAGCGCAGGCCGCCGCCCTTGGCCAGCCGGATGGCCTCGCCGCGGTCGGCGACCTCGAGCTTGCGGAAGATCCGGGTGATGTGGTTGCGCACCGTTTTCGGGCTCACCACCAGGGTTCTGGCGATGGCGGCGTTGCCGTCGCCGCGCACGATCATGGTGAGCACCTCGCGCTCGCGGGCGGTGAGCGTGCTGAGCCCGGTGGGGGAGGGGTCCTGCGCGAACACGGCGCGGACCTTCGCCGCGACCGGGTGCCCGAAGATGATCTCGCCGTCGGCCACGGCGTGGATGGCGCGCACGATCTCCTCGTGCCGGGCGGTTTTCAGCAGGTACCCGCTCGCCCCGGCGCGCACCGCCGCGGACACCGTCTCGTCCTCGTCGTCCATGGTGAGCACCAGGACCGCGGTGCCGGGGTGGTCCCGGGTGATCCGCTCGGTCGCGGTGACACCGTCCAAATCGGACATGTGCAGGTCCATCACCACCACGTCCGGGCCGAGCCGCCCGGCGGCGGCGACGGCCGCGGTGCCGCAGTCCGCCTCGCCGACCACGGTCAACCCGGGCACGGTGTCGAGCAGGGCGGCCAGGCCGAGCCGGAAGGTCGCGTGGTCGTCGACGATCAGGACCCGGCGGTCCGCCCCGGCCACGCCCGCCTCAGCCGGTGCCGAGCGGGATGGTCGCCGACACCCTGGTCCCCACCGGCACACCGGGTTCGATGGACCACCGGCCGCCGAGCTCGGTGACCCTGGCCCGCATCGACCGCAACCCGACCCCGCACCACGGGTCCGCGTCCCGGCCGGGCACCCCGATGCCGTCGTCGACGACCTCCAGGTTCAGCTCGCCTTCGTTGCGCAGCAACACGTGGCAGGTGCGGGCGCGGGAGTGCCGGACCATGTTGCTCAGCGCCTCGCACACGACCCGGTAGGTGGCGACCTTGACCGGCAGCGTCAGCACGGTCAGGTTTCCGCGTGCCTGCACGTCTATCCGCAGTGGTGTGCCGGAGTCGGAGACGTGCCCGCTCAACGCGACCGCGTGCCTGCGGATCGCCTCCACCAGACCGACTTTGGCCAACACACCCGGGGGCCCGCCGTCGGTGATCCGGCGCAGGTCCGACAGGGCGCCGTGCAGTTCGTCCTCCAGTTGGCCGAGCAACCGCGCGGCGGACTCGGCGTCCCGGCCGACCAGGTTGCGGGCCGCCCGCAGGCCGAACGCCATCCCGGTGAGCGCGGGCCCGATCACGTCGTGCAGTTCCCGGCGCAGCCGCGCGCCGTCGAGACCCGAGTCCCCAGTCGGGTCGGTGCCCGTGGTTACCGCCTCGTCGCGCCGCATGGTCCCCTCCGCACAACCCTTATCGGCGACCGTACGGGCAGCGTTTCCCCCGTGCGGGTGGTATTGCGGCGCATGCCCCGTTCGTAGCAAGCCCCCGGGGTTCACAGTGGGAAACCCGGCGCGTTCGGCGGAGTGGGCGGCGGCACGGGCAGGTCGGGTTGCCCGAACGGACGGCTGCGCGCCCGTGTCGGCGACCGTGCCCGGCGCGGGACCCTCGACCCGACACCGGCCTCGGGGCTGTCGCGGCCATTCGGGTTTGCTGGAGGGGCGGCACATGCGCGACCACGAGCACGATCTCGTCGAAGAACACCGACCGTCCGGGGACCGCCCGGAGAAGGTGGACGACGCCATCCTCGGCAAGGCCGTCGCCGCCGGGCGACCGGACGTCCTGGGCGCACCCGGCCTGCTGGGCCTGCAACGCGCGGTCGGCAACGCGGGTGTCGGCGCGCTCGTCGAGGAGGAACCGTCGCCGGTGCACTCGGTCGTCGGGTCCGGCGGCAGCCCGCTCGACACCGACACCCGCGCGGACATGGAGGCCCGCTTCGGCGGCCAGGACTTCTCCGACGTCCGCGTGCACACCGGCGGCGCCGCCACCGAGTCCGCGCGCTCGGTCAACGCGCAGGCTTACACCGTCGGCTCGGACATCGTGTTCTCCGACGGCCGCTACGACCCCGGCTCGGACGCGGGCAAGCACGTGCTGGCGCACGAGTTGACCCACGTCGTCCAGCAGCGCTCCGGCCCGGTCGACGGCACCGACGCGGGCAGCGGGGTGAAGGTCAGCCACCCGTCCGACCGGTTCGAGCGCGAAGCGGTCGCCAACGCGGATCATGTGATGAGCCAACCAGTCCAGCGCGCCACCGAGGAACCCGCCGAGGAAGAAGAGGTCGCGCAGACCTACGTCCAACGCGCCGCCGAGGGCGAGGAGTACGCGGAAGAAGAGTGACCGGAGGTTCACTGCCGGCAAACAGCCTGCGGGTCCCGACTCGACCGTCCGATCGGAACGCCGAGGTCACGGCCGCCCCCGGTGGCACGTCGTCCGCCGGGCGGGTGCGGCCGAGACCGACATCCCGGTGAAGTTCCCGCGCGCCCGCCCTCCCGCGCCGCTTGCGTTGCTACCCTCTGACCAGCGTGAACACTCCTTGACCGACCGGGGGCGGCCCCATGCCCGACATCGAAGCCGACATCGACACGGTGCGCGCGTTCCTGGTCAAGTACTACGCGGTGGAGCCAACCGATGAGCGCGCCGCCATCCGGGCCCGCCGCCACTTCGACGCCGACCCGGTGACCACCACCCGGGTCGCCAACGCCGTCCGCCACGTCCTCGCCGCGGACCTCGCTCCCGGCACCCTGCAACGCCTGGTCTCCGTCGCCGCCAACCGCGACCTCCGCACCGACCCGGCCGCCCGCGACTTCCTCAGCGTCACCCTGACCGTCACCATGCCCACGGCCTGACCGAGCGCCTTGCTCGACGGCGGTCAGCGCTGGTTCGCGTCCGTGTGCGACACGCTGCCGGAGTTGGGTGGGGTGGCCAGTTTGACGCAGTCGCGGCCGTTGTGCTTGGCGGCGTAGAGGGCGGCGTCGGCGGCGAGTTGGAGGTCGGTGAGGGTGGTGATGCCGGGGGTGGGGTAAAGGGCGCCGCCGATGGAGATGGTGAGGTCCGGGATGTCGGTGGTGGTGCCGTCGCCCGTGGTGACGGTGGGGTTGAGGGTGCGGACCTGGCGGCGGATGCGGTCGCCGATGGCGTAGAGGTCTTCGCTGTCGATGTGCGGCAGGACGACGGCGAACTCCTCACCGCCCCAGCGGCAGGCGGCGTCGTAGCTGCGGATCGCGGACGTGATCGTCTCGGCGACGGCGCGCAGGACCTGGTCGCCCGCGAGGTGGCCGTAGTTGTCGTTGAGGCGCTTGAAGTGGTCCAGGTCGAGCATCAGCACGCCGACGCTGGTGCGGGCGTCGGCCGCGCGTTGCATGGCGCCGGTGGCGATCTGGTTCCACCAGGCGGGTGTGTACAGGCCGGTTTTGCCGTCGGTGCGCGAAGCGTGCCGGAACTGGGCCAGCAGCACACCGCGGTGCAGCGCCACGAGACCCACGACGATGCCGACGAGCAGCCGGGCGTCCAGTTGCAGCAGACCGGCGGCGGCGAGACCGAGGCCGAGCGCGCCCGCTTCCAGGATCTGGTCGCCGAAACCGTTGACTATCTTGCCCGCGCGCAGGTCCGGGGATGTCGCGAGCACCGCGCCGAGCACCAGCGAGTAGTTCACCAACCAGCGCAACGCCGCCACGGCAACCTCGAACCCCAATCCCACCCAGCCGGGCGGGACGCCGGGGTGCGGGCCGGGCGCGGCGTAGAGCACGACGGCGGACGCCTGCGTCGCCAGCAACACCGTGGCGGCGGAGAAAACCCACTTGTAGAGCGGACGACGGCCCCGCCACACCCGGTACCACACGTAGGTCTGGGTGAAGACCACGAACAGGCTGGACAGCGACGGCGGCAGCACCAACGCGCCCGCGAAGTGCCACGGGGTCAGGCAGTCGACGAACGGGCCGGAGCCCGCCGCGAGTTTGCGTTCCCGCTCGATGGACCGGCACAGTTCGACGTGCACGATCGCGCAGCCGACGAGGACCGCCAGCCGGGCGCCATCGGTCGGGGAGACGGGCAGCAGACCGGCGGTCGCGCCGGTGGCCGCGATGGCCAGCAGATCGATCGCCAGGACGTACGCCACGACTTGCCGTGGCGTGGTGGACAGCTCGTAGCCTTGGACCCACCGTGGTTTCGCCACCTGCGCCCCCGGGTGCTCAAGTGATCAACTCTCGCGTTGGGTCAGCGTAACCGAACCGGCACAACAGGTAGCGGCACTCGTGGGAGACCATGTAAACGGTACCCGGATGGCCCACGGCCGTCCGACTGGTCGGTCCGCCCTGGAGGAGGTGAGCAACCATGCGTGAGAACACCTGGCGCGAGAACACCTGGAAGTGATGCCACGCTCACCCGTCCACTGACGGGGGCGGCGGGCGGAGATCACCCGCTGTGCTGGTCATCGGCGTCGGTTGGCCGCTGCTCAGGTGGTGCCCGCCACGTCGAGGTCGCCCGCCTCGCCCCGGCCCGACTCGGGTCGGGGCGACGCCGCGCGCAGCCACGCCACCCCGGCCGCCGCGGCCGCCGCCACCCCGGTCGCCCCGGCGAGCCCGACCACGATCGCCGGGGTCAGCCATTGCGCCAGCAGGCCCGCGAGCACGATCCCCAGTCCCTGCGCGGTTTGCATCGCCGCGCCCGCCAGTCCGATCGCCTGGCCGCGGGAGCTGTCCGGCACCCGTCGCACGAACTCCGCCTGCACCACCATGTCGTGTGCCGACGCGAACCCGGACAACGCCCACAGCGCCGTTGTCACGGCGAGAACCAGCCCCCACTGGCCGGACATCAGCGCCGTCGGCACGAGCACCGCGCACGTCGCGACCGCGAGTGGTGGCATCAACCGGGTGCGCAGGTCTGGCCGGACTCCCTTGAGCCACACCATACCCAGCACCGACCCGGCCGGGATCGCCGCCAACAACCAGCCAACCGCACCGGTCCCGCCGTGGATCTGCGCCGCGTACGGCACCGCGAGCGACTCGGGGATCACGTAGAACCCGTTCACACAGGCGATCGCGACCAGCGCGCGCAGCCGCGCGTCCCGGCCGACCAACCGGAAACCGGCCGTCAGCGACCGCCACCACGTCTTCGGCGACCGCGCGTCCCCGGCGCCTTCCGGTCGGTGCGACCGAACCCCGACGACGATCAGCAACGCCGACACCGCGAACGTCACCGCGTCGATGACCAGGGTCGTGTGCGTGCCCAATGTCGTCACCAGCGCCGCGCCGACCGCGATCCCGCCGACGAGGCCGAGTTGGTCCGTGGTCCGCATGACCGCGAGCCCGACCACGAACCGGTCGCCGGACAACAACTTCGGCAGCACCGCGTTGCGCGCGGCCGAGAACGGCGCGAACGGCAACTGCACCAGGCACAACAACCCCACCAGCACCGCGATCGGTTGCCCCGGCACCGCCATCACCGCGACCAGCGCGGCCCGCACGACATCGGCGGCCACCATCACCCACCGCCGGTCGAACCGATCAGCGAGGCCGGACAACAATGCCCCACCGGCCAGGCTGGGCAGGATGGTCATCGCGTAGGTCAACGCCGTCCACGCCGCCGAATGCGTCCGGTCGAACACCAGCACCGACAACGCCACCCGCGCCAGTTGGTCGCCCACCCGCGACTGCGCGTGCGCCAACCAGAGCACCCGGAACTGCCCGACCGCGAACACGTCCCGATATCGGGCCGCCCGCTCGTCTCCCACGACCAAACCCCCTGCCGGCACACCATGTGGTTCGCATCATGGCACGACCGTGCGCTCCGCCTCACCGGAATCGACGAAGGCGGGTGAATGTTTGACCACCGGTGGGTGAGCCCATCGGGAACCCCGACCGGCCGACGCCGATCCGCCGCTCGATACTCCACAGTGGACTATATTGCGATTCGCATGTGGACGGTCGTGCCGTCCGGGCCGGGGGCGATGTCGAGCGTGTCGGCCAGCGCGCGCATCATGCTCAGGCCGCGACCGCGGTGGTCGGTGCGCGCGGCGGTCGACGGGTGCCAGCGGCCGGAATCCGCGATGCTCAGGTGCAGGTCGGAGACGGTGGCCTCGGCGTGCAACCGGACCGTGCCCGGCTCCACGCCCCGGTAGCCGTGTTCGACGGAGTTGGCGCAGGCCTCGTCCACCGCCATGAGCGCGTCCTGGGCGGTGGACGGCGGGATGTCCGCGCGGGCAAGCCAGTCGCGCAGCGCGGCGCGGGTCACCGGGAGCTGGTCCGCGACGGCGGGGAAGGTCAGGTCCAGTGGCCCGGGGTGCCGGTAGAGCAGGACGGCGACGTCGTCCTCGTAGCCCGCGTCCGGTGCCAGCCGGGTCATCACGTGGTCGGCGAGGTCGGCCAGCCGCAGGTCACCACCTTCCGCGACGACCTCCCCGGCCACCCGCATGCCCTCGGTCAGCGCGACGCGCCTGCGTTCCACCAGGCCGTCGGTGTACATCAGCAGGGTGGACCGCGGCGGCAGCGCGCGGTGGGCCTCGGGGCGGGTGAAGCCCGGCCGGACGGCCAGCGGGGTTGACGCCGCTTGGTCGAGCATGGATGTCGTGCCATCTGGGGTGGCGAGGACGGCAGGCGGGTGACCGGCGCTCGAATAGGTGAGCACCCCGGTCTCGCGGTCGAGCACCCCGCAGAACACGGTGGTGCAGATGGCGCCGGGAACCTTCGCGGCGAAGTCGTCGAGGGCCATCAGGGTGCGGCCGGGCCCGAGGTCCTGCAGCAGCAGGGCCCGGCAGGCGCTGCGCAGTTGCCCCATGACGGCCGCCGCCCCGATCCCCCGACCGACGCAGTCACCGACCACGATCCCGATGCGCCCGTCCGGCAGCGCCGCCGTGTCGTACCAGTCGCCACCGACCTCGACCGGGCGGGCCGCGGGCTCGTAGCGCACGGTGAACCCGGCGGGCACGTCCGCCGGACCGAGGATGGCGCGCTGCAGCTCGATGGCGGTCTCGCGCTGCTGGTCGATCTGGTGCACCCGGGCCAGCCCGGGACCGAGGTGGCCCGCCAGCAGCGCCAGCAGCAACTCGTCCTGGTCGGTGAACGGCCGCCGCGGGTCGAGGTCCAGCCACAACACCATCGGGCCCGCCGGGTGGTCCAGCGTGACGTGGACGCCGCCGTCGCCCGCCGCGGGCACCAGGTTCGGCCGCAGGCACAGCTTGACCAGTTCGTCGCGCCGCCGCTCGCTCAGGTCGTCCCACCCGAGGTCCGGGTCGGTACCGGTGAACAGCGGCACCGACGCGTCGGCGCGGATCACCGCGAGCACCCGCGGCACCTGCCAGAGGTCCTTGAACTGGGCGAGGACGACCGCGAGGGCCTCCGCCAGGCTGGTCGCCTCGGACAGCGACACGCTCAGCGCCGCGAGCGCGGAGTCGCGCTGGACGGCGTGGTGCTCGGTCGTGACGTCCCGCAAGGTGCCCACGGTGACGGTCCGCCCGGTGTCCGGGTCGCGCACCCGGTTGACCGTGGCCCGGACCCACAGCCGGTGGCCGTCCCGGTGCGCCACCGGGACGGCCGGGATCGCGGACAGCTCACCCCCCGCGCCGTCGAGCAGGCGGCCGAACGCCGCGCTGACCTGCTGGTGGCCCTGCGGGTCGGCGAGCTCGTCCGGCCACCACGGGTGCGGGGCGGGGTAGGGGAGGCCGTCCGGGCCGTAGCCGAGGATGTCGGTGAACGCGGCATTGGCCTGGACCACCGCGCCGTTCTCGTCGCAGACGAAGAACCCCTCCTGCAGCGAATCGATCAGCGCCGCGCGCCAGCGCGAGTGGTGGTCGCGCAGCCGGGCCAGCCGCACGCTGGTCCGGACCTTGGCCAGCAGCTCCGCCGCCGCGAACGGTTTGACCAGGTAGTCGTCGGCGCCCGCGCGCAGCCCGTCGACCGAGGCCTCCTGCCCGGCGCGGGCGGAGAGCAGCAGCACCGGGACGGCCGCGGTGCGCGGGTCGGCGCGCAGCGCGGCGACCAGGGCGAGGCCGTCGAGCTCGGGCATCATCACGTCGCTGACGACCAGGTCCGGTGGCGTGGCCAGGATCGCGGCGAGCGCCTGGGCGCCGTCGTCGGCCGTTCGGGTCCGGTACCCGGCGCCGGTGAGCAGCCGGGTGAGGTATTCGCGCATGTCGGCGTTGTCGTCGGCGACCAGGACCGTCGCGGGCGCCACATCCGACGACGCGGCATCGGACGCGCTGGGCGGCACCGGCTCGTCGACCCGCTCACCGGGCAACCAGCGCAGCGCCTCCTGCACGTAGGGGGCGGCCGAGGTGTGCGTGACGGGTGGTTCGGCGTCGACGGTCTCGGTGGCCAGGTGGGTGGCGCCGAACGGGAGCCGGATGGTGAACGCGGTCCCCACGCCCTCGGTGCTCTCCGCCGTGATGGTCCCGCCGTGCAGGCCGACCAGTTCGCGGACCAGGGCGAGCCCGATACCGCTGCCCTCGTTCGACCGGGACCGGGTGTTCTCGATGCGGTGGAACCGCTCGAACAGCCGGGGCACCTCGCCCGCCGGGACCCCGACACCGGTGTCGGCGACGACCACCTCGGCGTGCGCCCCGTCGGCGCGCACCGCCACCGAGATCGAGCCCGCGAAGGTGAACTTCACCGCGTTGCCGAGCAGGTTGAACAGCACCTTCTCCCACATGCCCCGGTCGACCAGCACCGGTTCGGGCAGCGCCGGGCAGTCCACCCGCAGCTCCAGCCCGGCCCGCTCGACGGCCGACCGGAACACGCCCGCCAACTCCGCGGTGACGGCGGCCAGGTCGACCGGTTCGTACCGCGCCCGCATCCGCCCGGCCTCGATCCGGGAGAAGTCCAGCAGTGAGTTCACCAGCTTGCCCAGCCGCAACCCGTTGCGGTGCACCAGTTCCAGCTCGCGCCGCAGCTCAGGGCCCGCCGTGCCGAGCAGGTCCTCGACCGGGCCCATGATCAGCGCCAGCGGGGTGCGGAACTCGTGCGAGATGTTGGCGAAGAAGGCGGTCTTCGCCCGGTCCAGCTCGGTCAGCTCCTCGGCCCGCCGCTGCTGCGCCCGGTAGCTGCGCGCGCTGGCCAGACCGGCGGCGAGGTGCCCGGCGACCAGTTCGACGAACCCCCGGTAGCCCTCGTCGATCGGCCGGTAGCGGTTCAACCCGGCCACCAGGAACCCGGACGGCGTGCCACCCTGCTGGCGCAGCGGCACCGCCAGCGCCCGGGTGGGCGGCAGCGCCCAGGGACCCCGGGGCGGGTGGTCGAGGTGGTCCAGCGCGACGAGCACCGATTCGCCCCGCGCCAGTTCGGCGGTCGGCCAGGTGTCCGGGGGAGGGGTGTTCCCTGGCCAGGTGGAGCCTGCCTGCCGGGTGCTGCCGTCGTCGTCGACCAGGTAGACCAGGGTGAACGGCAGGTCGGCCCGGTTGCGGTCCAACTGCGCGCACGCGAAGGCGAGCGCCTCGTCCTCGGTGCGCACCGCGCTCGGGTCCGACCCCAGGTCCCGCAACGTCGCCATCCGCCGCTCACCGATGACCTTGTCGGTGTCCTCGCTGACCACGCACAACATCCCCGCGACCGCGCCCGCGTCGTCGCGCACCGGGCTGTAGGAGAACGTGTGGTAGGTCTCCTCCGAGAAACCCGATCGTTCCAACAGGAGCAGCAGCGACGCGTCCCAGGTGGCCTGCCCGGTCGTCAGCACCGTCTCGATGCGCGGTCCGATGTCCGGCCAGATCTCCGCCCACACCTCGCGGGCGGGCTTGCCCAGCGCCCACGGGTACTTGCGGCCCAGCGTGTCCCGCCGGTAGGCCGCGTTGCAGAAGAACGTCAACCCCGGGCCCCACGCCAGCCACATCGGGAACCGCGATGCCAGCAGGATGCTCACCGCGGTGCGCAGGCTCTGCGGCCAGGTCGCGGGCTCACCCAGCGGCCCCGCCGCCCAGTCCACCGCGGCGAGGTCGGCGCCCACCTCCGGATCAGCGGCGAACACGTCAACCGGCGAACCCGGGCTCCCCAAGTCGGCTTTCCCTTCATCCCGCGGCCGCCGACCACCTACCGACGACGCCTCAACAATCGCAGCCCACAGCCCCGCACGCGAGCCGCGGATCGCCCGTCAAGGCTAACTCCGCTCGGCCCAACCGCGGTCGGGGGCGGCGTGGCGGACTCGTCGTCTCGGCGCCAGCAGCGAGAGCGTCGCGCACGCCATGCCGACGAAGGTCAGCCACGGGGCGGTCGCCAGGGTGCCGATGGCCGCGCCGAGCACGCCCAACGAGGCCAACGACAGCCGCGTGATCGGGTCCGGCGGCTCCGGGTCCGGTTCCTTGAGCATCGACACGAGTTCGGGGGCTTCCACGCCAAGGTGGACGGCGATGTCGTCGAGTCTGCGCTGCTCTCGTCTGTTCAGGGCTCGGCGGTTCACGGCTGACCTCCTTGCTCGGGCGGGCCCGCGACGACCGGCAGCGAGCGCGGTGGGTGACCGGCCGACGGCGCGAACGTGCTCCCTGCCTTGTGATCGAGATACCCGGTCCGCGCGCCCGGCACACGCCCGATCGCGGTTCGGTTGATCCGGTCGCCCCGGTCAGCAGGTGATCAAGAGCGCCAGGAGCGCCGTGCAACCGGCCACGGAGGTGTTGTTCGCGGGGGCCGGGTCCGCCGGTTTGCCACCGGTGATCGCGGCCGACGCGTCGAACCGGCCGAGAGCGAGCAGACCAACCGTCGTCCGGATGGCGTAACGGGTGCTGCCGCCCGCGGCGAGGGAGCCGACCGGGCACGTGACCTGGCTACCGGCGGCCGTGCAACCGGTGGTGGCGGAGGAGGCGGTGACGTTGGTGGGCAGGGTGAGGGTGACGGTGGCCGAGTTCAGCGTGCCGGGCCCGTTGTTGGTCACGTCGATCGTGTAGTCGACGCGGCTGCCGGAAGCCGGGGCGGCAGCGGTGAGCTTCACGGCGGCGTCGGCGGGCGGCACCGCGACAGCCCAGTCGCTGACCATGAACGAGGTTTCGGCACCGCCGGGGGAGGCGGCCAAGCGGGTACGGCCGGTGCCGTCGGGCTTGACCGTGTACACGCTGTGCTCGGCGGGAACGGTGAACGCGATCGCGGTGCCGTCCGGCGACCACTGCGGGGCGTACTCGCGCGCGCCAGTGGTGAGTGTGGACAGTCCCGTGCCGTCGGCGTTGACCACATCGGTGCGGATGAGGCCGAGGGCGAACAGGGTGAACGCGATCTTCACCCCGTCCGGGGACCAGTCCGGGTGCCAGGCACTGGTGTAACTGGTGTTGTTCGTCAACCGGGTCGGGTTCGTGCCGGTCAGGTCCGACACCCACAGGTTCGGGTTGCCCAGCCCGGTCGGCGGCGCGACATAGGCGATCCGCTTGCCGTTCGGCGACACAGCCGGATCCCAACCGGTGATGCCGGTGGACACGCGCCCGGTGCCATCCGCCTTGACCGAGACAATGGCCCGATCGTGGTTCGAGTAGTAAACCCGCCCATCCGGCCCCCACGAGATGATCGGCGCCACCAGCCCGCCGTCAACCACCCCGTCCGTGCCGACCTGGACCAGCCCACTCCCATCCGGGTTCACCACCCACACCTGCAGACTCCCGGACCGGCTGCTGACGAACGCGATCTTCGCCCCGTCCGCCGCCGCCACCGGCGAAGTGTCGTAGGCGACGTCGTTGGTCAGCCGCACCCGGTCCGTGCCGTCCACGTTCACCGAGTAGATGTCGAAGTCGTCCTGGTAGTAGATCTTCCCGTTCCCCCCGCCGAACGCCGCCGAAGCCCCCGGCGCCCACACCGCCCCGGCCAGCACCCCAACCAGCACGCCAACCACAACCCTGACCCCGACACGTGACATGGCCCCGACTCCCTCACGACTGGCGGATCGACCACCAACGTAGAAGAAACCCCCACCACCCCGACATCGCTCGATCGAGTACCCGGGTCGCCCCCGGCCGGGACTGCAAAGAAGTCTATGCAAAGGGTTCTTGTCAGTCTAGGTTGAGCCCGGTGACCGACGAACCCGAGTCGAAGCGGCTCGACGTGGGTGGGCTGCGCGCGCTCGCGCACCCGCTGCGGCTACGGCTGCTGGAGTTGCTGCGGTTGGACGGCCCGGCGACCGCCACCCGGCTGGCCGAGCGGGTCGGGGGGAACACCGGCAACATCAGTTGGCACCTGCGCCAGCTCGCGGCGGCCGGGTTCATCGAGGACCACGAGGAGCGCGGTACCAAGCGGGAGCGCTGGTGGCGGGCCTGCCACCAGTACACCAGCGTGCACGACGCCGATTTCCCGGCGGACCCGGAGATCCGTTCGTCCCTGTTCACCTTGATGACGCAGAACCTGGCCAGGCAGATGCGGCGGGCCGAGGAGTTCCTGCAAGAGGACTGGGACGAGGCGTGGCGCGCGGCCGCCGCGATGGGGCACTGGGTGCTGCGGCTGGACCCGGACGCGCTGCTGGCGCTGGGCCACGAGATCACCGCCGTACTCGAACGGCACGAGGCGCTGTCCCGGGAAGCTCCCCGGGAGCCGGGGGTCGAAGACGTGATCTTCCAGCTCCAGGTGTTCCCCCGGCGACGGGCGGACGAGGCATGACCGAACCCGCGGCGACTGGGATCGGGGTATTGCGCAGTCGGACCTTCCGGTTGTTCTGGGCGGGTGAGACCACCAGCAAGTTCGGTAGCGCGATGACCGTGGTCGTGCTGCCGCTGGTCGCCGTCGACACGCTGCACGCGAGCACGTTCCTGGTCGGGGTGCTGCAGGCGGCGGCGTGGATACCGTGGCTGGCCATCGGGTTCCTGGTGGGCGCCTGGGTTGATCGGGCGTCCAGGTGGCGGGTGATGCTGCTCAGCGACATAGCGTCCGCGCTGGCGTTCGCGTCGGTGCCGGTGGCCTGGTGGCTCGGCGTGCTGACCATGTGGCACCTGCTCGCCACCGCGCTCGTCGCCGGGGTGGCGTCGGTGTTCTTCTCCACGGCCTACAGTGCGTACCTGCCCGTACTGCTGCCCGGCGCCGACCTCGGCGCGGCGAACAGCAGGTTGCAGGGCACGGAGAAGGCCGCGCAGGTGGCGGGCCCCGGCATCGGTGGGGTGATCGCCCAACTCCTGGGCTCGGTCGGCGTGCTGTTGATCGATGCCCTGACCTTCGTGGTGTCCGCGGTGTGCCTACGTTTCCTTCGTGTGCCCGAACCGCACGTCCAGGCTGACGCCAGTGGTGCGAGGCCAGGTCTGCTGACGGAGATCGGTGCCGGTGTCCGTTTCTTGTGGACGGATGGCTACCTGCGTTCGCTCAGCCTCTACGCGGCCGGGTCCAACCTGGCGGCGGGCGCGTTGCAGGCCGTGCTGGTGGTCTTCCTGGTCCGCGAGGTCGGGTTGCCGCCCGCCGCCATCGGCATCCTGCTCGGCGGCATCGGCGTCGGCGGCATCCTCGGCGCGCTGGCCGCCGCCCCGCTGGCCCGCCGGTTCGGCACCGCCCGGACGATCATCCTCTGCGAACTGGTCGCGATGCCGTTCGCGCTGCTCATCCCGCTGACCGGTACCGGTTTCGGGGTCGTGTTCCTGCTCGTCGGCGGCGCCGTGGTGAGCGCGGGCATCGTGCCGCCCAACGTGATCAGCGCGACCTTCGTCCAGACCTACTGCCCGGACGGCATGATCGGTCGGGTCTCGGCAGGCATGCGGGTGGTCAACTTCGGCACCCTGCCGCTGGGTGCCCTGCTCGGCGGTGCGCTCGGCGACTCCCTCGGTACCCGGACCACGATGTGGATCATCGCGGGCACCCTCGTCGCGTGCATCGCTCTCCTGCTGTGCGGACCGGTGGGCCGGGTACGCGACCTGCCCAGCAGGCCGCAACCCCTACCGCGTGCGTGACATGGCTTGATCTCCGTGGCGGCCGGGAGCGGGCAGTTGGCTCAACTGTCGCTCGTGGACCGTGTCGTCGCTGCCGGACCCAGTCGGCATGGCGAGTGGTGGTGGCGGCTGGGTGCGGGACAATGGTGGTGGCTCGACGTTGGGAGGAGTCATGGTGGTTTACGCCGGTCCGCGCTGGCTCACGGCTGCTCGTGGGGTGCTGGCCCTGGTGTTCGGCCTGCTCGCGATTCTGCTTCCCGGGTTGACGCTCGTCAGCCTGGCGGTCGTCTTCGGTGTGTATGCCCTGGTCGGTGGTGTGGTCGCGGCGGTCGCGGCGGCTGGGACGAGGGTGCGTGGGCCGTACCTGTGGGAGGCGGTCGTCTTGATTGTGACCGGTGTCGTCACGCTTGTGTGGCCGGGTGTCACGATTCTGGTGCTGGTGACAGTGCTGGGCATCTGGTCGATCGTGTCCGGTCTGGGGCAGTTGGGGTTCGCGTCCCGTGCTTTGCGTGAACACCGGGCGGCGTGGCTTGTTTTCCTGTCGGGCGCGTTTGGTGTGTTGTTCGGGATTCTGGTGATCGCCCGGCCGTCTGCGGGAGTCGCCGTGATCGCGTTCTTGATTGGGCTTTACGCGATCCTGCACGGGGTCATGCTGTTGGCGCTCACATATGTCACGCGGCGGGTGGGGTAGCTATTTCTCGCATGCCACGCCGTCGTGGTCCTTGTCGAGCGCGGCGCGGTAGCCGGGGTCGCCTTGGTGGAGGGGCGCGGCGCCTGCGGCCTTGGCTTCGGTGCAGTTCTTGTAGTAGGCCTGCGCGGGTTTGGCGACTTCCGGCTCCGCGGCCTCAACGGTCGTCACCGGGGCGGCTGGAACCGTGGTGACCGGCGGTGGTTTCGGCGCGGCGGTCGTGGTGGTGGGTGCCACTGTTGTCACCTTTGCCACTGTTGTCACCGGCTGGGCGGCGGCGCTGGTGATGTCAGCCGGGGTGACCACAACTGTTGTCGCAGGTACGTTCGCCACGGGCTGTACTGGCTGGGTGGGATTTCGCGGACTTCCGGCGATCCCGGCGATCACGATCAATGCCACGAGTCCGGCGCCCGCTACCCACAGCCACTTGAGCCTGAGATTGCGCCACCACCGCATCGCGCTCATCCCCTTTGTCCGAAGACGGAATTGTGCTGATGGGATCGTGTGTCTTTTGCGGTCTGTTACCGGGTGATCGGCCGGTGACCCGCGTGCCCAGGTCGGGCCGGTGGCGCTTCAGCTACTTGGCGGTGGTGTGTCCCATCGAGGTCGGGACATTTGTCGCTGGGATGGGTTAGGGTGGTGGTGGCTGCCAGGGAGCCACCGGTCCGCGGGAATGGGCTCAGCCCACCTGGCTCGCGCACCGCGTGTCACCATTGTTCTCCTTTCGGCCCGAGGACGCGGACATCGGGCGGACGAGAGGAGATCGTCGTGGCTGACATGCCGGAACGCCCGCACATCGACAACTTCCGCAAGCAGGCCCGCGCACTGCAGCGAGCGGTGCGGGCAGGTGACGCCGAGGCGGTCGCGCGGGTGGCGGGCCATCATCCGGGTGGGGTGTCCGCGGAGTTCCCGCTGAGTGGGGCGCAGTTGGTGGTCGCGCGGGAGTACGGGTTCGCCAGTTGGCCGCGACTCGTGCGGTACCTCGACACGGTGGCTGAGCACGGTTGGGACACGAAGCTCGGGGCGGCGGCGGTCTCGGATCCGGCCGACGAGTTCTGCCGGTTGGCGTGCCTGACGTATGGCGACGACAAGCCGGAGCGGTGGGCGCAGGCGCGTGCGGTGCTGGCCGAGCATCCTGAGTTGACCAGGGGGAACATCTGGGCCGCCGCCGCTGCCGCGCGGGTTGACGACGTTCGGGTATTGCTGGCCGAGCGCCCCGGTCTGGCGCGTGAGCGGGGTGGGCCGATGCGGTGGCGGCCGTTGTTCTACCTCGCGTATTCGCGGTTCGATCCGGATGTTGCTGCCGCGGATGTGCTTGGAGTTGCGCGGTTGTTGCTGGACGCGGGGGGTGATCCGAATGAGGGGTACTTGTTTGACGCGCTTCCGTCGCCGTTCACTGTGTTGACAGGGGTGTTCGGTGGGGGCGAACAGGGGCAGCCTGCTCATCCGCATTGTCTTCCGCTGGCCCAGCTTGTGCTCGAAGCGGGCGCGAGCCCGAATGATGCGCAGGCTCTTTACAATCGGATGTTTGATTCTGATGACTCGCATTTGGAGTTGCTTTTCGCTCACGGGTTGGGTCGGGATGACGGTGGGCCGTGGTGGGAACGGGTTACCGAATTGGGGACGCCTGCGGATATGCTGCGGGTTCAGCTCCGGTGGGCTGTTGAACATCGGCAGCTCGGTCGGGTCCGGTTGTTGGCTTCGAATGGTGTGGACGTTTCGTCACCATTTGCGGGGCGGCGG
This sequence comes from Actinokineospora inagensis DSM 44258, assembly GCF_000482865.1. GTDB lineage: Bacteria > Actinomycetota > Actinomycetes > Mycobacteriales > Pseudonocardiaceae > Actinokineospora > Actinokineospora inagensis. The sequence goes on from NZ_AXWW01000031.1 coordinate 38,523, forward strand.
CCGGTGTGGAGTCCTGGCGATGGTCGGACGCCGGTGGAAGTGGCTCATCTCAATGGGGATGTTGAGATAGTGTCGTATTTGGGGTCTCTCGGGATTGCGGTGCCTGCGGTTTCGCCGGTGGATGATCTCATTGCGGCGGTTTTTCGGGGGGATCGGTCTGTCTTGCTCGCTGGGGCTGAGGTGATTGCTGAAGCTCGTCGGGAGCGGCCGGGGTTGATTGTTTGGGCTGCTGGGCGGGGGGTGGTGGAGGTGGTTGTTTTGCTGGTGGAGCTGGGGTTTGATGTGAATGCTTACGGGCGGGGGGATGTGCCGATTGAGGATGCTTGGGAGACGGCGTTGCACGTGAGTGCCGGTGCGGGGGATGTGGAGATGACTCGGCGGTTGCTGGAGTTGGGGGGTGATCCGGGGCTTCGGGACAAGCGGTTTGGGGGGACGGCGGTGGGGTGGGCTCGGCATTTCGGGTGGGCGGGGGTGGTGGCGCTGTTGGAGGGGTGGTGAGTTGATCTTGTTGCTGGTGTTGTCGGTGTGGTGGGTTAGGGTGTGTATTCGGGGGCTTTGCTGCTGGTTGATCATGGGTGGGCGGACTGTGGGTGGGTGCGTCTAGGCTGTGTATTCGAGGCTTTCCGGCGGGTTGATCATGGTGCATGGGCGGCTGGGCGTTCTTGTCGGTAGGCTTGGGTAGGCTGTGTATTCGGGGGCTTTGCTGGCGGTTGATCTTGGTGTGAGGGGGCACTGGGCCTCGCTGCGCTCGGGGGTCGGCCTGGTCGCCTTCGGCGACGCCGGCCTCGGGCGCCAGATTCAAGCTGGAGTGCCCGTTGTGGTGAAGTTGTTTTGTTTGGGGCCCCTAGCGGTAGCCTGGGTAAGGCTAAAAGGCGGGGCCACTGGAAAGCGTGGCCTTACCCGCCTGCCGGCTTAGGCCACCGCTCCCCCCAAACAAAACAACTTCACCACAACGGGCGGTTGGGATCGGCGGGTTTCGAGGCGCGCGGTGCGAGTGTGGGGCTTCGTCGATGGGGGGGTGGGTTGGCGGCTTTCGTCGATTTGGGGTGGTTTTTTGAGGCGCGCGATGCGGGGGTGGTGCTTTGTTGATGAGGGGTGGGGTTGTTATGAGGCGCGTGGGGTTGGTGTGTTGTGGCGCTTCTTCGCCTGGTTGGTGTTGGTGGGTTGTTGTTGGCGTTTTTGGGTTCTGCTGAATTGCCACCTTGGGTCTCTGGTGTTAGTGGTTGGCGTGGTAGTGGCGGCGGATTTGGGCGTCGGTGAGTTGGGTGGGGTAGACGGCTAGTTCGTCCAGGGTGCCGACTAGGTAGTCGCTGGAGGGGCGGTTGGGGTAGTTGACCAGGGTGCCGCCGCCCCAGCGCCAGTAGCCGGTGAAGTTTTGGGCGGTGGTGGTTGTCGCGTCTTGGGCGATGAGGTTGCCGTCGACGTAGAGTTTCATGCCTGCGGTGCCCAGGCTGGCGGCGACGTGGTGCCAGGTGGCGTCGGTGTAGGAGGCGGTGGAGGTGATCGACTTCACCGTGGCGGGTTTGACGGCGAAGACGAGTTTGCCGGTGTTGTCGATGTAGAGGAGGCGGTCGCGGTTGGTGCTTGACGAGCTTGTCGTGTCGTAGAAGCCGGTGATGAGGCCGCCCCAGGGGCTGCCGGTGCGGAACCACGTTTCGATCGTGAACGACGTGGGGTTCGCGAAGCTGGTGAGGTTGGCGGCGTTGCCCGCGCCGTTGAAAGCCACCGCGGTGCTGGATGACTGGCCCTGTTGGGCGCCCTGGAGTGCGCCGGGGGCACCGGCGGTCATGGGGGATAGGGCGCCTGCGACGGGGAGCGGGTCCGGCGGTGGGGACTGCTCGTTGTAGAGGTCCTGCACCTGCGAAGCCGACAGCGCGGCCTGGATGGTGCGGATTTTGTCCAGGTACCCATAAAAATAGTCCATTTGGGACCCGCTGCGCAGCGCGCGTCCGGTTTGGACGGTGCCGGTCGCGTTCCACTTGGTACCGCCGCGGGTGGTGGAGTCCTGCAACACCCCGTTGACGTAGAGCTTCAGCGTTTCCGCGCCTGCCTGGTAGACGCCGACGATGTGGTACCAGCCGTTTTGTTGGGCGATGGCCTGGCTGTAGACCGCGTCGTACGTCGGGGAACTGGTGTCGGTGCGGGGAATGCGGAAACACCACCGCGTCGAGCTGATGTCCGCGCCCAGCAGGTAGCCGCTGCCGACGGTGCCCTGTTGCGCGATGATGCTGCGGTCGCCGTTCGGTGTGGTCAGGTACGCCCACCCCGAGACCGTGAAGCTCTCGTCGGTGCGCAGCGACGCGGCCTGGCTGACGGTCCAACTGCTGGAGCCGTCGAAGTAGCCGGAGGTGCCCGCGACCGCGGTGTCCGACCACTGGACGTTGTTCATCGCGCCGCTGTTGCCGTTGCCGGAGGAGTCCGAGACGGTGACGGCCAGGTTGTCGTCGTACTGCCAGTCCAGACTGGGCCGGGTGTAGATGTCGTCGATCTCGGCGGCGGTGACGGCGCGGTTGTAGAACTGGACCTCGTCGACCTTGCCCGGCCAGTACTGCGCCCCACCGCCGTTGTAGCCGCGGCCGATGGAGATCTGCCCGGTCGCGTTCCACCCGCCGCCGCGGCTGGTCGTGCCCTCCAGCGCGCCGTTGAGGTAGATCTTCATCTGCCCGTTGATCGAGTCCCACACACCGACCACGTACGTCCACGCGTTGGCGAGGGCACTGGTGCTGCTCGACACCCGCACGGTCGACGCGCCGGCCGAGTCGGACGCGGGCATGGTGAAGGCGTACTTGCCGGTCGAGGTGATGTAGGACAGCGCGAACGAGTTGACGTTGGTCCCGTCCTTGGCCAGGAATGTCCGGTCCGCGCCGCCCGCGCTGCTGATGTACACCCAGGCCGCGGCGGTGAAGCTGGTGTCGGTGCGCATGACGAAGGTCGACGCGCTGACGTAGTCGTCGACGCCGTCGAGGGACAACGCGCGCCCGGTGCGGCCCGACGTGCTCCAAGTCGCGCCGTTCTGCAGGGTGCCCGTGTAGCCGAACGGCCCGCTGTCGGTCGCGGTCGTGCCGGTCTGCTCCATGTTGTACTGGGCGTTGGGCGCGGTGGCGGCGCCGTAGATCCCGGACACCTCGCTCGCGCCGACCACGCGCGCGTAGATCCGGCCCTCGTCGAGGGCGCCCGCCCACGGGAACAGCCAGCTACCGCCCCGGTAGATGGACCCGGCGACGAGCCACCCGGTGGCCTTCCACTCGTAGGCGTCCGCCCGCGCGGTCGAGGCTTCCAGGGACCCGTTGACGTAGAGCTTGATGACGTTGTTCGGGTCGTCGTACACGCCGACCAGGTGCACCCAGGTGTTGGCGACGACCGAGGTGGTCGACTGGGCGTAGTCCTCGGTGCCGCTGGACGCGTCGCTGCGGGGCAGGCCGAACCGCCACTTGCCGCCCTGCTGGTACAGGTACCAGGCCCCGACGTTGCTGCCCTGCTGGGTGAACGCCACCGCCGTGGCGCTCGCCGAGGTCGTCTTGACCCACATGGACACGGAGAAGCTTGTGTCGGTCGCGACCGGTGACGGGTTCACGCTGGCCACCCGGTCGTTGACGCCGTCGAAGTTCACCGCGCCGCCCGCGATGCCGGTTGTCCAAGTAGGACCGTTGGTCAGCACGCCGGTGTTGACCCCGCCCGAGGAGTCGCCCGCGTTGGTCCCGGTTCCCTCGTCGAACCGCCAGTGCGTGGACGGCCCGTTGGTGGTGTTGTTGTACTGGCCCGGCCTGCTGTTGCCGGACGAGTCGGCCGCCGTGCTGGTCGACGAGGAAGACTGGCTCTCCTCCTGGCGGTGGTAGAACAGCGGGCTGTCGCCGGTCACCGAGGCCGAATACGTGGGGAACGTGGTCGCCGCCCCCAGGCCGTTGCCCGTGTTGCCGCCGGTACCGGTGAACGCCGCGAAGCCCCCGCTGACGGAGGCGACCAGTAAGACGACCGTTGCGACCGCGCCCGCGGTCAGCCATTCGACGTTCCGCACGCCCGCGATCGGGCCCGGTGCGTGACCGCCGATGCCGATCAGCGGTCGCGGCGGGGGAGCGGGCACCGGTCGGCCCCCGAACGTCCAGGCCAGCGCGGTCAGCCCCACCAGCGCGACGAGTGCGATGGTGAGGCTCAGCCAGTCGCCGGAGTGCACCCAGTACGAGGGCAGCCCGACCCACGGGACCCGCAGCCTGCCCTGCCCGTGGACGGCGTCCTCGGTGATCGGGGTGCTGTCGGCCTCGGCGTTCGCGTCGCCCTTGGTGATCAGTCCCGCGTCCGGGTCGACCCGGACCAGCCGGTGCAGCAGCGTGCGGTCGGCGTGGGTGGGGTCGTCGAACGCCAGCACCGCGCCGGGGGCCGGGTGGTCGGTCAACAGCCCGCCGACCACCACCACGTCACCCGGTCGGATGGCGGGGCTCATCGACCCCGACAGCACGACGTGCGACTGCCAGCCCACCAGGAACGGCGCCACGCTCCAGAACACCAGCCACACCAACACCGACAGCGTCGCCCCCGCGACGAACGCCACCAACTCACACGCGTACGCACGCGTCCGGGACCCACCGGTGACGGTGGGTCCGAGCTGGGTGAATCGGGGGCGGCGCACGGTCACGCACCCCGGGCTTCCCACAGGGACATGACGGCGCGCGGGAGCAGCGTGCTCCCGGTGCCTACGCGCAGTCCCATGGTCGGTACCCGTCTCGTGATCGTTGTGCGGATTGGTTCACCGAGGGATTCGGCGCAGGCGCTGTCCATCGGGGTGCCACACGGTTGCGAACCGGTTGCGCGGGGCCCGAACGCGAATTACCTGACGGTAACCGGGGATCGCGTTCGCACAGCACACCGACTACGGCTCAGGTGTGCCGCTCGGTGTGGTCCCACGGTGGTCTGCCGGAACGGTGGTCCCGGAGCGGCCTGCCCGCGGCGCCGGGGCCGGGCAACATGTCGATGTCGTTGGCGTGCATGGGTTCGCCGCAGTGCGGGCAGCGCAGGTCGACGGCCGCGATCTCGCCGCAGGCGCGGTGGCGGTAGAGCACCGGCGGACCCGCCTCGCCCGCGAGCCACCTGTCACCCCAGCCCGCCATGACCATGAGCAGGTCGACCAGCTCGGTGCCCTTCTCGGTCAGCACGTACTCGTGCCGGGGCCGCTGGTCGTACGGGCGGCGCTCCAGCACGCCCTGGTCGACCAGGTGGTTGAGCCGCTCGGTCAGGACCTTGCGGGAGATCCCCAGGTCAGCCTGGAGTTGGTCGAACCGGGTGAACCCCACCCACACGTCCCGCAGGATCAGCGGTGACCAGGGCTCCCCGATGACGTCCCAAGTCCGCGCGATCGAGCAGGTCATCTTGCCGAAGTCCGTGCGCTGCATGAGCCGAGCCTAGCCGTTGGGGTTCCTTCAAGGAACTTTGACGTGCTACGGTCATCGGGTCTCCTGAAGGAACTCAAGTGGGGGTTGTCCCGATGAGCAAGGTCCACCAGTCGAACAACGTCGTCGCGTCGCCCGAGACGGCCAAGGCGCTGAACCCCGACATTCGTGCCGTGCTCGATGGCACCCCGCTCGCCCACGTCGCCACCGTCCTTCCCGATGGCGCGCCGCACTCCGTTCCGGTGTGGATCGGCACGCACGGCGACCACGTTGTGATCTTCTCTGGCCCTGGTAGCCGGAAAGCCCGCAACCTCCGTCGCGATCCCCGGGTGGCGATCTCGCTCACCCCGCCCGACCGGCCGTTCACGCCGGTGCTGATCCGCGGTCGAGTGGTCGACTGGCTGGACGGTGAGCGGGCCTGGGAGATCGTCGACCGGGTCGCCGCCAAGTACATCGGTGGTCCGTACAGCCGCGAGGACGCGCGGGTCGTCGCGATCATCGAGCCCGATTGGCAGAGCCACGGCTGATGCGGTGCAACCGATGGTTGCGCATGGCGGTAACCCGCTCTACAGTGTTGAGCAACCGATGGTTGCGCGAGAGGGAACGCTGTGGAGTTCGGGAGCATTGAGCGGGAAATCGAGATCGAGGCCACGCCGCAGGTGGTTTACCAGGTGGTGAGCACGCCGGAACACCTGCGGGAGTGGTGGCCGGACGACGCGGAGTTCGAGCCGGTGCCCGGGGCCACCGGGACCGTCTCGTTCGGCGCGGGAACTTCCGCGACCGACCACGTGGCACCGATCGCGGTGGTGGAGGCGGACCCGCCGAAGCGGTTCTCGTTCCGGTGGGTGTTCGACGACGAGTTGGCCGGTCGGTCGCTGCTGGTCACGTTCGACCTGGTGCCCGCGGGGGCGGGCACGCTGCTGCGGATGACCGAGACCGGGTTCCGGGAAAAGGGCTGGGAAGCGGCCGTCCTGGAGGAGCAGTACCGCGACCACGCGTCCGGCTGGGACTTCTTCCTGCCCCGGATCGTCCCGTACGTGGCGAAACTGGTCGCGACCCGGTGACGGTCGACGACGACCTGTGGTCCGCGGTGGGCGATCCCACCCGGCGCAGGCTGCTCGACCTGCTACTGGCCGACGGCGGCGGCACGGCGACGACGCTGAGCGAGCGGCTCCCGGTCACCAGGCAGGCGGTCGCGAAACACCTCGGCGTGCTCGACCGCGTCGGCCTCGTCCACGCCACCCCGTCCGGCCGCGAACGCCGCTACGAAGTGGACGAGGCCCAACTCGCCCGCGCTGTAGCGCAACTGTCCTCGGTCGGAGCCGCGTGGAACGCCCGCCTGCTCCGCATCAAGCGCATCGCCGAGGCGATCCAGCGCAGCCAACCTTGAACCCACAACGCGAGGAGAACAGCATGGTGGACATCCGGCACAGGATCGGCGTGCGCGCCACGCCCGACGACGTCTACACCGCACTGACCACGGTCGACGGCCTGTCCCGCTGGTGGACCGAGGACACCACCGACGACGGCGGGGTGCTCAAGTTCCGCTTCATCCCCGGGGGCTTCGACATGGTGGTCCTGGAGACCCGACCGGCCGAGTTGGTGCGCTGGGAGGTCGTGGCCGGTCCGGACGAGTGGGTCGGCACGACCGTGACCTTCGCGCTCAACGAGGAGGACGGCTACACGATCGTCCTGTTCGGACACGAGGGGTGGCGGGAGGCGGGCGAGTTCATGAGCCACTGCACGACCAAGTGGGGAACTTTCCTGCTGAGCCTGAAGAACCTCGTCGAGACCGGTGAGGGCGCCCCGGCTCCGCGCGATGTCCAGATCAGCAACTGGCACTGAAGTGGGGTCCGGGCCGGGGCGTCCCCGGCCCGGACCCGCGGGTCACTTGCCCGCCTGCTCCAACTGCAGCAGGGCGGCGGCGAGGGTGAAGTACTTGCTGGTCGCCAGGTCGCGCACGGTCTTGATGCCGAAGGCGGCACCCAGCTTCTCCGCGTCGCCCTCGCTGACACCCGACAGGGCCGCCACCGGCGCGTCGAGCACCTCGGTCAGGCCCAGGTTCTCGTACGCCTTGTCCAACTGCTTGTCCAGGTCCACCGAGATCGCCACAGCGGTCTTCCTCTCCGGGGGTGTGTGGGAGTCGATCAGATCTGCGTCACCCTATCGAGCGACCCCGATCGGCTTGCCCGGAGTTCAGCCGACGGGACTGGGCTCGTCCGCCGGGGCTTGGCGGGAGCGCAGGAAGCCCCAGGCGACGAGGACGGCGGCGAGGGCGGTGAGGGTGAGGCCCGCCGCGGTGATCGCGGTGTGGAACTCGGTGGTTTGGGCGGTGGACCAGGGGGTGGTGGCGACGTCGCCGGTGAAGAGGGTGGCGAGGATGGTGCCGGTGATCGCGATGCCCGCGCCGGAGGTCACCTCGGTGGCGGTGTCGGTGAGCGCCACGCCGATGGAGGTGCGGGACTTGGGCAGGCCGCGCAGGACGTTGACCGCGGCGACCACACCGACGACGCGCAGGCCCGCGGCGACCAGCGCCAGCGAGACGGCCACCCACAGGTAGCCGAAGGTGCTGAAGAGACCGTAGACGGCCAGGCCGCAGACGACCGCGACAGCGCTGAGCCAGGCGGCTCGTTCGAGGCCGACCCGTTGGACGAAGGGGTTGACGAACGCGCCGCCCGCGATGAGCACGACCACCTGGGGGAGCATGCCGAGGGACGCGAGGGCGGGTGGCCAGCCCCAGTCGAGCTGCAGTTGCAGCGTCACCAGGTAGCCCAGGCCCGCGGTCGCGAGACCCGCGGCGGCCTTGAACGCGAGGCCGCTGGCGACGAGGGGGCGGGCGACGAGCGCCAGGTCGAGGAGCGGGTGGCGGGTTGATCGCTCGCGGCGGACGAACAGCGCGGCGGCCACGACGGCGGAGACGGTGACCGTCCACGGCGCCCACGAGCCGGTTCCCTGGTTCACGAACAGGGTCGGCGCGATGAGGGCGAGCACGATCGCGGTCGTACCCAGGACGGCGCCTGGGACGTCGGCGGGGTCGCGGTGCAGGTCGGCGGCGTCGTCCGGGGTGATGCCCGCCCGGACCCCGATGAAGGCGAGCGCGGCGATCGGCACGTTCACCAGCAGCAGGACCTGCCAGGGCGCGACCGAGAGGACCAGGCCGCCCACCGTCGGGCCGACCGCGAGCCCGACCAGGCCGACGGTGGAGATGAGCGTGGTCGCGCGGACCCGCAGGCTGTCCACATCGAACAGCCGGAAGGCGAGCGCCATCGACCCGGGGGTGGTCATCGCGGCGGCCACGCCGGTCACCACCCGGACCGCGATCAGTCCCGCCGCGCTGGTGACGAAGGCGGTCGCCAGGCTCGCTGCGCCGAGCAGCACCAGCCCGACGAGCATGACCCGCCGCCGCCCGAACCGGTCGGCGACCGCGCCGAAGACCAAAATCAGGCCGCCGAACACGACCGCGTAGGCCCCGGTCACCCACTGCAGGGCGACGGTCGAGGCGTGCAGGTCACGGCCGATGGTGGGCAGGGCGACGTTCAGGATGGAGTTGTCCAGCATCTCGAAGAGGAACACCGCGGACAGCCCGGCCAGGGCGACCCAGGCGGCGCGCAGGGACTGCGGCCCGGGGGACCGGATCGCGGGTTCGTCGTGGTGAGGGGTGCTCATCTGAGCTCCTTTCGGCAGGTCAGTGGATACGAACACTGTTCTACAGCAGAACGGCGTCCCGATCCATACGAACAGTGTTCTTATGGCGTAGAATACTGTTCCGAGAGGCGCTAGACTCAGCCCATGTCACCGACCCCGCGACAACGGCGCGCAGCCCGGCACCAGCTCGACCCGGGGCGGCAGCCCCCGGCGGCGCGGCGCGGGCCGTCCGGGGGGAGCAAGAAGCCGATCACGGTGGACGCCATCATCGACACGGCGTTCGAACTGGTGGCCCGCGCGGGGTACGAGGCCCTCACCATGCGCGGGTTGGCCACCGCGCTGGAGACCGGGCCGTCGTCGCTCTACGCGCACGTGGTCAACAAGGAGGACCTGGACGAGCTGCTCATCGGCCGCCTCTGCGCCGGGGTCACCCTCCCCGAGCCCGACCCCACCACCTGGCGCGAACAGATCATCGACGTCTGCACCCAGCTCCGCGACCAGTACCTGCGCTACCCGGGCATCTCCCGGGCCGCCCTCGCCGCCGCACCGTCCAACCTGGACACCCTCCGGGTCGGCGAGGGCCTGTTCGCCATCATGCGGGCGGGTGGCATCGACCCGCAGGCCGCGGCCTGGGCGATCGACTCGCTGACCCTCTACGTCAACGCGCACACCCTTGAGGTGTCCTTGGCCGCCAAGCGCTCCCGCACCGACGACACGTGGGTGGTGAGCCGCGCCGACCTCCTCGACCGCTTCGCCGCCCTGCCCGACACGTTCCCGACGACCAAGCGCTACGCCATCGAACTCACCGCGGGCACCACCGGCAACCGCTTCGCCTTCACCATCGCCCTCATGCTCGACGGCCTACCGGGCTTCCGGCGCTGACCGGCACCTGCCCGAACTCCACCATCTCCAATTCCACAGTGGACTGATCAGGTCTACCGGGCCCCGGCGTTGCGGAGGGTCCCGGAGAACGGGCTGTGCCCGGCGAGCATCGCCGTGCAGGCGAAGCTGCGGACGGCCTCGCCCGGTGTCCCGTTCTCGAACACCCAGACGTACCCCGACGCGTACTGGGGTCCGCCGCCGCCCAGCCAGCGCTGGGCGGCGTCGGGGCAGGTCCGGGCCTGGAAGTCCTGGATCTGGTCCATGGTCGGCATGGTGCCGAACACCGGGGTCAGGTCGCGCAGCACGGTGACCTCGTCGGTGTGCGGGCCGCTGCACGGGACGGTGGTGATGTGGTACAGGTCGCTCGGCGTGGCCAGGCAGGTACCCACCTTGATCGTCGCGAAGACGTCGCCGCGCCCGATGTCCGATCCCGCGGCGGGCATCGCGTTCGCCGTCGTCCACGGCAGAGCGCGCTGGGGTGCGGCCGCGGTCTGCCGCGGTGCGGCCTTGCTGGGCGGCTGCCCGGTCGGGTCCGGCGTGTGGGTGACCGGGACCGGGGGGACCGCGGGGGCGGCGTTGGTCGTCGTGGGGGCGGGCCGCTGCTGCGACTGGAACGGGTCACGCGACGCCGATCTCGACGTGTTCCTGATCGCGAAGACCACGACGAGCACGATCAGTCCGAGGAGGACGGTCAGCGTGCCGGTCAGCCTCGGCCCCCGCCGCCTCGCGGAGAGCACCGGAGCGGGCGCGGGCGGCGCCCACGTCCGCCACGGTTGGGGCGCGGGCACCGGCGCGGGCCGGGGCCGCCGGATGTCAGCCTCGGACACCTTCGCCGCTTGGACCCACGCTTCGTCGAAGGCCGGTGGGTCGGCCTCCCCGTCTCCGTCGTTGTTCGTCCCCCAGGACTGTGCCATGCGCGCACGGTAATTCGCCCGGGGGCGACCGCCGCAACTCCTGGTCGAGCTGGTCGCCAACTCGTCGTTCGTCGTTCAGCAAAGCACTCTTGGCGACCCCCGCCCAACTGGTCGCCCCGCCCGAGTTCGTCACCCAGCCACGCCCAGGCATGGCCCCCACCGCCCCCCTCGCCCCCGGGCGGCCCCCACCCTTCCCGGGGGGCGTCCCCGAGGCCAGTCTACCGGGGTGGCGAGATCAACAGGGGCGAGGCAGGCGAGCTGTGGACTGCTGGGCAGGATGTGGATAACCCGCAGGATGTGGATAACCCGCGCGAAGACGCGGGCCAAGAGCCACTAGCGGCTGTGGCCCGACCCAGAAGGTTGACAGGGTCTCGACGTGCCCCACGACGTCCCCGGCGGTCCAGTACGAGGCTGTTGCGGCGCCGGGAACGCCGTGGGCAGGCCGATACCCAGCCAACCTCCGGGTCGAGCGGCTAGCGGCTCGACCCGGAACGTTGACCACGTCTCGACGTGCCCCGCGACGTCCCTGGCGGCGTTGCCGCAACGGCCAAGTACGTTCAGTACGAGGCCGTTGCGGCGCCGGGAATGCCGTGGGCAGGCCAATGTCCGGCCAACCTCCTGGGTCGAGCGGCTAGGTCAGTCGGTCTCGGCGGAGGGGAGGTAGGCGCCCGGTACGTCGTCCGGGCTGTACACCTTGTCCTCACCCGCGTAGGGCAGGCTCCAGCCGTGGGTCTGGTACCAGGTGAAGTGGTTCATCTGGGCCGGGTTGGCGAAGTCGGCCGTGGCGTTCGGGCCGGTCAGCCGCTGGTGCGTTTGCCATTGCTGCCACTGGGCCGCCACCTGCTGCTTGTCCGCGGGTACCGCGACCACTGGCGGCGACGCGGCTGTTGGCGCCGGGACGTCCGCGCCGCACGGTGGCAGCGTGGTCAGCCCGAGGGTCAGCGGGGTTTGGTTCGGCACCGCGGTGAACGGGGTGTAGTCCGGCTTCGTGGTGAAGGCGGTGCTCATCGGGGTGGCGGCGCTGTCCTTCTGGTTCATCGGGTGGATCCCGAGGATCTGCTCGATGGTGCGGACCATGGTGATCTGCGTGTAGTAGCGGCTGTCCACCACGCCGTGCTGGGCCCACGGGCTGATCACCTGGATCGGCGCCCGGTGGCCGTCGACGTGGTCCAGACCGGCCTGGGAGTCGTCCTCGACGACGAAGATCGCCGAGTCCTTCCAGTACGGGCTGTGCGAGATGGTGTCGACGATCTTGCCGGTGGCGAGGTCGTTGTCGGCGACCTGGGCGGCCGAGTTCGGCGGGCCGCCGGTGTGGTCGCTCGACAGCCAGAACATGTTGAGGTTGGCCGGGCCGTTCTTCTGGAAGTCCTGCTTCCAGATCTCGTACCGGTAGATGTCCGGCACCGCGGTGTCGAACTTCGGGAAGCCCGGCACCGACACGGTGTTCAGCGACGGGATCGGCGACGACGACACGAGCGGGTACGCGGTGGGCTGGCCGGTGGCCGCCATGTTCTTGGTGTCGCAGTACAGGTTCTGCCAGGTCGCGTCCGCGGGCTTGGTCAGGAACTGGTGGAACTCGCCGAAGTCGCGCACGGTCTTGCCCGCCGCCTGGGCGCCGGACCACAGGAAACCGGAGCTCTGGTGGCCGAGCGCGTCGTCCTCGGTGTCGTAGCTGCGCAGGTACTCACCGGCGGAGGACTCGGTGTACTCCGGGTCGTCGGCCTGCATCAGCCAGTTGTGGCCCTCGGCGGAGTTCGTGCCGATGTCGTAGGTGTTGTCGTAGAGCCCGAACTGGCGCTCCAGCGCGTGCTGGTTGGGGGTGACGGCTTCGCCGAACTGGGTCAGCTTCGGGTCGCCGTTGCCCCGGGTGTCGTCGCCGAACTGCTGGTCGTAGGTCCGGTTCTCCTTGACGATCAGGAACACGTGCTTGATCGTCGACGGGTCGCCGAGCCGCTGCGGCACCGCGACCGGGCGCTTGCTGCCCCACCCGTCGGCCTTCTCCACAGCGGAGTGCGTCCACCCGTTCTGCCGGAACACCTTGGACGTGTAGTCGCGGATGGTTCGGTCGTCGGGCAGCGTGAACCTCTGCAGGCTGCCGGTCGTGTCGTGGGTGCCGTGCCCGGCGGCGGTGGTGGGCCGCTGGGCGTCGACGCCGCGGGTGTTGGACACCAGCACGCTGTTCCCGGACGAGGCGATCGCGGTCGGGAAGTAGTCCGTCGGCAGCAGACCGACGTAGCTGACCGGTTCCTGTCCGCGGTTGTGCAGCCGGTAGACCGCGACCGCGTTGGCACGGCCGAGGGTCACCAGCAGGTGCCCGTCGTCGGTGACCGTGATGCCGTCCGGCTCGTAGCCGACGCTGGCCTCCGGCCACGGCTGGGTGGTGATGGTCTGCACGACCCGGTTGTTGCCGGTGTCGATGACCGAGACCGTGTTGCTGTTGGTGTTGGCCACGAACAGCGACCCGTTGCGGGCGTACAGGTCGGTCGGGTGCAGGCCGACGGGGATGTTCTTGACCGCCGCCGTCGGGTTCGCCACGTCGATCACGCTGACGGTGCCGGTGGTGGTGGCGCCGGTGACCGGGCTCGCGGGCACCTGGGTGCCGTACGAGTTCAGCGTCTTGTCACCCGCGACCGCCGTACGGCCGCCCTCGTTGCCCACGTACACCTTGGAGCCGACCAGGACCAGGTCGCGTGGCGCGTTGCCCACGGCCCAGCTCTGCTTGATCGTGCCGGTCGCGGCGTCCAGCGCCACCACCCGGTTCTGGCCGTTGACCGCCGCGTACACGGTCGAGCCGTCCGCCGAGAACACCGCCTGGGCGACGAGCGCGTGCTTGGGGCCGTCCGCGGCGATGGTGACGAAGGTCGGGTTGGCGACGGTGCCGTCCGGGTTCACCGCGAACCGGCGGTAGCCGTCGGTCTGCGGCAGCCACAGCGTCTTGCCGTCGGGGGAGTAGGTGGGTCCTTCCTGGCCGACGTCGTTGCCGGGGATGCGCAGGTTCGCCGACGCGGAGTTGCCGACGAGCTGCTGCACCTTCCAGCTCTTGAGGTCGACGATGGTCAGCGCGATCCCACCGTCCGCGGTCAGCGCCGCGAGGTGGCCGCCGTCCGGGCTGACCGTGGACGACATGATCTTGCCGTTGGTGACCACCAGCCGGTCGCCGATGGGGTCGACGAACTGGTCGTCCGACACGACCAGGCCCTGGTCGGTGACCTGACCGACGTGGTCGGTGCCGAAGCCGAGGGTGGACGCGGAGCCGACACCGGAGCCGACCGCGACCAGGGCGACGGTGGTGGAACTGGAGACAGCGATACGCAATCTGCGGCCGCTGCGTTCACCGAGGAGGCGCGAGTGCGTCTCCTCGGTGCGCCTGCGGCGGCGCGTTACCTGCATCGGGACTATCCCTTCGGGGAGGTGGACAGCAGGTCGACGTTGCCGTCGAACTGCCACAGCGGGTTGGGTTGGTCCCCGTTCGGGGTCCGCACCTGGAAGTAGCCGTTCACTTCCTTCGGTCCGTCGCCGTCCGCGACGTACCGCCCGTCCGAGGTGACGTCGAGCTGGTAGATGGCCGACCCGGTGGCGTCGATGCCGGGCAGGTGCCAGGACACGACGCACCGCCAGTCGTTGCCGGGTCCTTCGGGGGCGACCAGCCCGTCGCCCTTGGTGCAGGCCGCGGTGACCGCCAGGTGCTCCTCGGCGACGTCGGGCCGGTGGAGCTGCGCGGTTTGCAGCCGGTAGAGGTGCGCGAACGCCGTGGCGACCGAGTCCTGCAGCTCGTCCTGCCGGATGCCGGACCCGCCGGCCGGGGTGGCCACGGCGACGACACCGACTGTCGCGGCGAACAGCACCGCCAGCGGCAGGGCGCCGGCGGTGAGCGCGCGGCGTCCCGAGCCCTGGTAGGTGGAGCTGGTGAAGTCGCGGCGCAGGAACAGCGCGTACGCGAGCGCGGTCGAGGTGACCGCCCACACCAGGCTGACCACGATGCCGATCAGCAGCGGACCGGTCTGCGCCGGACTGGTGAACAGGCCGTTCCAGGCGATGAACGCGTAGCTGGGCAGCGCGAGCCGGACGGCGACCGGCAACGGCAGCATCTGCACCAGGTCCATCACCAGCGCCACGACGACCGGCAGCAGCAAGCCCATCGGCGACCGTCCGAACGCGACAGACCCGAGCAGGCCGATGGCCGCCAGGGCCAATGTCGGGGCCAGCACGCAGATCCACGCGAGCAAGACCCGCCCGGCCGCGGCCGCGGGGGACAGCAGGTGCCCGTCGAGACCGACCAGGTCCCGGTTGCCGACCGCCAAGACCCCGCCGACCGAACTGGACACCGCCAGCCCGGCGACCAGCAGCAGGATGACGGTGAGGCTCGCCAACGCCTTGGCGGTGAAGATCCGCCGGGGCGACCGGACCGCCACCAGCAGGTGCCGCCACGTGCCCAGGCGGTCCTCCGCGGCGAACACGTCGCCCGCGATCAGTGAGGTCAGCAGCGGCAGCGCGTACACGCCCGCGAAGCCGAGCACGACCAGCGGGCCCGCCCACCCGGTCGCCCCCATCCAGCGGCCGAAGAGGGTGTCCACCGGCAGCGAGTCCTGTTGACTCACCGCGGCGACGAAGACTGCGGGCGCGAGCCAGCAGGCGACGAGCAGCACCCGAACCGCCCACTGGGACAGCAGCTTCACCAGCTCGAACCGGTAACCACGGCTGAGCGGCACGGGCCGGGCGGCAGTGGTGTCACTGGTTTCGCCGATGGTCGTCGCGGTCATCGGATGGCCTCCGGCTGGTCGGTCTGCTCGGTCAGGGCGAGAAACGCGGCTTCCAGCGGGGAGACCAGTGGGGCGAGCTCGCGCACCGCGAGGCCCGCGTGCACGAGCCGCACCACCAGGTCGTACCGGTAGCGGCTGAGCGGGATAGGCGGGGTGGCAGTGGTGTCGCTGGTTCCGCTGATTCCGCCGCCGGTGGTCTGCTTGGTGAGGGCGAGGAAAGCGGCTTCTAACGGGGAGACCAGGGGGGCGAGTTCGCGCACCGCGATACCGGCGTCCGCGAGCTGCACCACCAGGTCGTGCCAGTAGCCGCGGCCCAGCGGGACGGGCCGGGTGGCAGTGGTGTCGCTGGTTTCGCCGGTGGTCGTGGCGGTCATCGGGTGGCCTCCGGCTGGTCGGTCAGGGCGAGGAAAGCGGCTTCCAGTGGGGAGACCAGCGGGGCGAGCTCGCGCACCGCGATACCGGCGTGCACGAGCCGCACGACCAGGTCGTCGAGCGCGGGGACGAGCGTGCGGACCACGACCAGTTCCGGATCGGGGACGTCGATGAGGTGGATCCCGGGCGTCCTGGCCGCCACCTCGCGCGCGGACTCCGGGTCGGAGGTGCGCAGCCGGTAGTCCAGGTCGCTGTTCTCGTCGGACAGTTCGGCCAGCGGGCCGGAGAACACGACCTGCCCGGTCGCCAGGATCGTGACCTCGGTGCACAGCGCCTCGACGTCGTCCATCCGGTGGCTGGAGAGCACCACGGCCGTGCCCTCGGCGGCGAGCCGGGTCAGCACGCCGTGCACGTGTTTCTTGCCCGCCGGGTCGAGGCCGTTGGCGGGCTCGTCGAGCACCAGCAGTCGGGGCTTGGTCAGCAGCGCGGCGGCCAGGCCCAGCCGCTGGCGCATGCCGAGGGAGAAACCACGCACCCGGTCGTCGGCGACATCGGTGAGCCCCACGTCGTGCAACGCCTCGCCGATCCCCGCCTTCCGCGGGTTCTCGCCGCGCAGCGAGACCAGCGCGGCCAGGTTCTGCCGGGCGGTGAGCGCGGGATAGAGCCCGGGGCCCTCGACGAACCCGGCAACCCCCTCGGGCGCGGCCAGCGCCCGGCCGACCCGCGTGCCCAGCACCTCCAACGTCCCGGTGTCCGCGACGGTCAGGCCGAGCAGGAGCCCGAGCAGTGTCGTCTTCCCGGCGCCGTTGGGGCCGACCAGACCGTGGATCCGCCCGCCGACCACCGCCAGGTCCACCCGGTCGAGCGCGATGACATCACCGAAGTACTTCGATATCCCAGTGGCCCGAACCGCGAGGTTTGCGTCCATTCATCCTCTTCCGTCGGCCGGGAAAACCGTGGTGATCCGAGGAACCTAGGTACCGGACATGACGTCAGCGGGGGCCGCCGGTTGAACGTTCTCGGAACGCGTGATCGCCCATGCCGGGGCTGTCCTGGAACGGGTGGAATGCCCCTATCGCCGGGAAACGCGCCAGGTGAGCCGCCTGGCCGGTGGCAAGACCGCGTAAGGAAGCCCGGTGAGGGCGTTCGGGGTCCGTTAGGGACAGTCCCGTGCCCGCGGTGCGCGCGCTGGGATGTCGGTATGCGCACACCGGTTCCGGGCGAGTTCGGGTTCCCGCTGGGGGTGGTCGTGGCCGTCGCCGCGGCTTTCGGGGCGGTCGCCGTCGGCGCGACCGGGCAGCCGGTCGTCTCCGTCGTCGCGATGGTCGCGGTGGTCGACCTGGTTGCGGTGGTGAGCACCGCTCGGGCAACCCTGGGCACCGCGGTGGTCTGCTGGTGCCTGCACTCCGGGTTCGTGCTCGGCCGGGCGGGGGAGTTGGTGTTCACCGGGCGGGCGGGGCACGACGCCCTGGTCATCGGGTTGTGCGCCGCTGTCGGGGCGCTGTTCGCGTCGTTGGCGCGCTCGGCGGTCGCCGACGTCGCCGTGGAGATCCCGCGTCCGCGTCAGCCCCGTGCCCTGGGCGGCGGGACACCGTACCCGATGGTCGGACCGGGTGCGCAGCCGTGGTGAGCAGCCACACCCGAAGGCATTAAGAGCGCGTAAATGCGCTGGCGAGAACCCGTCATGAGACTGCATGGTCACGACTGACATGTGCCGTCCACGAGGGGACACGATGGATCAGGTCGCCGGGCCGGACGCCCGACACCCAGCCCGGCTCGCGGTGGTCGTCGGCGCTCTCGGGGTCGTGTTCGGCGACATCGGCACCAGTCCGATCTACACGCTCCCCACCGTCTTCAACCCCGCCGACCCGCACCCCGTCCCGGTCAGCACCGAGAACGTCTACGGGGTGGTGTCCCTGGTGTTCTGGTCGGTGATGATCGTCGTCACGGTCACCTACGTGTTGCTCGCGATGCGCGCCGACAACGACGGCGAGGGCGGCATCATGGCCCTGATCACGCTGCTGCGCCGGTGGGGCGGCACGCGCGGGCGCAAGGTGGCCGCCGCGCTGGCCGCGTTGGGCATCTTCGGCGCCGCGCTGTTCTTCGGCGACAGCATGATCACCCCGGCGATCTCCGTGCTGTCCGCTGTGGAGGGTCTGAAGGTCGTCTCGCCCGGGTTCGACCGGTTCATCGTGCCGATCACCGCGGTGATCATCATCGGGCTGTTCCTGGTGCAGCGCCGGGGAACCGCGGTGGTCGGCCGGTTGTTCGGGCCGGTCATGATCGTGTGGTTCGGTGTGATCGGCGCGTGCGGGGTGGTCGGCATCGCTGAGCACCCGCAGATCTTGCGGGCGCTGCTGCCGACCTACGCGCTGGGCTTCCTGGCAGGCCACTTCGGCATCGCCTTCTTCGCCCTGGCCGCGGTCGTGCTCGCCGTCACCGGCGCGGAGGCGCTCTACGCGGACATGGGGCACTTCGGCCGTCGGGCGATCACCCGCGGCTGGCTGGTCCTGGTGTTCCCCGCCTGCACCCTGAGCTACTTCGGCCAGGGGGCGCTGATCCTGGCCGATCCGGCCAACGTCAGCAGCTCGTTCTTCCTGCTCGTCCCCGGCTGGGGCAGGCTGCCGATGGTCGTGCTGGCGACGGCGGCCACCGTGATCGCCTCCCAGGCCGTGATCACCGGCGCGTTCTCGGTCACCTCGCAGGCCGCCCAACTCGGGTACCTGCCGCGGTTGCGCATCGCGCACACGTCCGAGTCGACCATCGGCCAGATCTACGTGCCGTGGATCAACTGGCTGCTGATGTCGTCCGTGCTGACCCTGGTGTTCGTCTTCCGCGCCTCGGCCGCGCTGGCGTTCGCGTTCGGCATGGCCGTCACCGCCACGATCACCATCACCACCCTGCTGTTCCTGTGCTACGCCCGGTGGCGCTGGCAGACCCCGCTGTGGGCGCTCGTGCCCGCGGGCGCGGTGCTGCTGACCGTCGACCTGCTGTTCGTCGCCGCCAACATGACCAAGTTCCTGCACGGCGCCTGGCTGCCGCTGCTGATCGGGCTCGCCGCGTTCACCGTCATGACCACGTGGCAACGCGGCCGCCACATCGTCACCGCCGAACGGGAACGCCGCGAGGGCTCACTGCGCGAGTTCATCGACGAGTTGCGCGGCGAGGCGCTGGTCCGCGTCCCCGGCACCGCCGTGTTCCTCAACCGCGGCAAGAAAACCGCGCCGCTGGCCATGCGCGCCAACACCGAGCACAACCACACCCGGCACGAACACGTCGTCATCATGTCCCTGGACACCGAGCCGGTCCCGCGCGTCCCCGCCGAGCGCCGCGTCGTCGTCGACGACCTCGGCTACGCCAACGACGGCATCATCCACGTCAGCGCCCGCTTCGGGTACATGGAGCCCCCGGACGTGCTGGCCGCCCTCACCGCTCTCGACCCGGCCACCACCGAGGGCGGCATCGACCTCACCCGGGCCTCCTACTTCCTCTCCAAAATCGAACTCCACCGCGGCCCCGATCCCACCATGGCGCCCTGGCGCAAACGCCTCTTCATCGCCACCTCCTACATCACCGCCGACGCCGCCGAACACTTCGGCCTGCCCCGCGACCGCACCGTCATCATGGGTGCGCACATCGACGTATAGCGCGTTCGCGGGTATCGGTGGTATGGGCTGGAAACTGTTCGCGGTTCGCCGCCCAAGGCCACTCGATACGTCCGGCTCTGCCGCCATCGCCGCAGTTGTGATAGGGCGCGGGGCCTGCCGGTGGTATTCCTCCGGGTGTTCCCGGCCATTCGGGTTCATATCACCGGCGGGAGCGCGCGGGTCGGTCCGGATAACAGGCGTTGCCAGTCGGGAATTCACGCGCCGGACACACGGCTATTCACCTGGAGATTCGCTGGAATCACGCGTGTCGGGTGGTTGCCGCGGATTTGCCTGATGTTGACAAACGGGCATTCCCACCATGGATTTCGTTGACTGGCGCACGGCCGCCCCCGAATGCTTGGTCGCGCTCGGTGACGCGTGCACAGCTCTGCGTCGCCAGTGCAGCCACTGGGCCGGTCGCCGGTGGGTCGCCCACGAGGCGGCGGCGAGCGGTACCGGGCGCGCAACCCTGCCCACGAGGAGCATGAATGAAGCGCAAAGGTATGACGGCCGGGGTAGCCCTCGCCGTGCTGGCCAGCGGCGCCGTCGCGTTGACCGCGTCGCCGGTGTTCGCCAGTCAGGACCAGGCCATCGACCACCAGGCACTCGCGGTCGCCGCCGCGGACCGGGCGGCGGCCAACGGTCTGGACGCCCTGGTCAAGGGCCCGGACGAGGTGTACGCCCGGGACATGGTGACCCCGTTCGTCAACGACCTGTACTCGATCAGCTACCAGCGGACCTGGCGCGGTGTGCCGGTGGTCGGCGGCGACGCGACCGTGCTGGCCGACGGCCAGGGCACCGTCCGGGCCACGGTCGCGGGCACCAGGGCCGGGGTGGCCGTCCCGTCCACCACCGCCAAGGTCGCCAAGGCGGCCGCCGAGCGGACCGCGCGGTCCCGGCAGGCGACCACCAGCCAGGCGCAGCCGAGCAGGCTGGTCGTCAAGGTCACCGACGACAAGCCCGCGTTGGCCTGGGAGCAGTTGCTGATCGGCACCCGGAAGGACGGTGGCCCCAGCCACCTGACCGTCTGGGTGGACGCCACCACCGGCGCTGTCCTGGACCAGGTCGAGGACGCCGCCGAGGGCACCCTCAACAGCGAGTGGAACGGCCAGGTCTCCATCAACACCACCCACTCCGGCAGCACGTACACGCTGGCCGACCCGACCCGTCCGGGTCTGCAGTGCGCCGACTACAGCGGCGGTCGGGTGTTCTCGAAGGCCACCGACAGTTGGGGCACCGGTAGTGCCTCCAGCAAGGAGACCGGCTGCGGCGACGTCATGTACGACGCGAGCCAGGAGTGGAACATGCTCAAGGACTGGTTGGGCCGCAACGGTCACACCGGTTCTGGCCGTAGCTGGCCCGCGAAGGTGGGTCTGAACGAGCTGAACGCGTACTGGGACGGTTCCACGATCACCATCGGCCACAACTCGGCCAACAAGTGGATCGCCTCGATGGACGTGGTCGGCCACGAGTACGGCCACGGCCTCGACCAGAACACCCCCGGCGGCACCTCGCGCGAAGCCGGTCTCGGTGAGGGCACCGGCGACATCTTCGGCGCGTTGACCGAGGCGTACGCCAACAACCCGAAGGACCGCCCGGACTACACCGTGGGCGAGACGGTCAACCTGCAGGGCTCGGGCCCGATCCGCAACATGTACAACCCGTCGCTGGTCAACAACGACCCGAACTGCTACAGCGCCTCGATCCCGAACGCCGAGGTGCACAAGGCGGCAGGCCCGCTCAACCACTGGTTCTACCTGCTGGCCGAGGGCTCGGCCCCCGGCGGCGGCAAGCCGAACAGCCCGACCTGCAACAGCTCCAGCGTCACCGGGGTCGGCGTGAAGGACGCGGGCCGGGTCTTCTACGGCGCCATGCTGCTCAAGACCAGCGGCATGACCTACAAGAAGTACCGGGTCGCCACCCTGACCGCCGCGAAGAACCTCGACAAGACGTGCAACCTGTACAACCGCACCAAGGCCGCGTGGAACGCGATCTCGCTGCCCGCGCAAACCGGTGAGCCGACCACCTGCACTCCGCAGGTCTAGGCAGGTCTAGGCAGGTCTAGGCAGGTCTGATCGCGCACAGAATGGCACGACCCGGTGGGGTGGGACGACTTTCGTCCCACCCCACCGGGCTTTGACCTGGGGTTTCACCCTGTGGTGCCATCGGTGGCACATGGCCTGAGCCAAGATGGCTTGCAGCGGTGCCAAGCGTGTGCCATAGTGGTGCCATGGACTTGACCACATACGTGAGCAACCTCGGCCGCGAGTTCGCCGCGCTCGCCGAGGCGGGTGGCGAGGACGCGCGCGCGCTGGTCGAGCGCCTGACCGGGCCGCTCGAGTCGGCGATCCGGATGGCCATGCTGGACGCGCTGTCCGCCGCGGCCGACGAGATCACCCGCGACCTGGCCCCGGGGTCGGTCGAGCTGCGCCTGCGCGGCCGCGACCCCAACTTCGTCGTCACCGCGCCCCCCGCCGAGCCGTTCGAGCCCGCGGGCGAGGCGCCCCCAGTCGACGGCGCGCCGGACGACCTGCTGTTCGCCGAGGACGGTCCCGCCGCCCGGATCAACGTCCGGCTGCCCGAGCAGCTCAAGGCCGCGGTCGAGGCGGCCGCCGCCAAGGAGGGCCGCTCGGTCAACGCCTGGCTGGTCCGGGCCGCGGCCGCCGCCCTGCAGCGCTCCGACCGCGAACCGCGCCCGGAGCCGCACGGCACCGCCAAGCGCGGCAAGCAGCGGCTCACCGGCTGGGTCCGCTAACCACCAGCCGTTCCCCCTTACGTCCCCGACCTGCGGGGACGGTTCAACCACTCATCTCCTGGAGACAGCCATGCCAAAATTCGACACCCCCGAAGCCATCTCCCTCGTCGTCGAGCTCGGTGTCGGCGACGTGCGGATCACCGCGAGCGACCGGGGCGACACCGTCGTCGAGGTCCGCCCGAGCGACGAGACCGACGAGTCCGACGTGAAGGCCGCGCGCCAGGTCACCGTCGAGTACGCCAACGGGACCCTGCAGATCAGCGGCCCCAAGGCGCGCGTGTTCGACTTCTCCCGCAAGACCAGGGCGGTCGACATCAGCATCGAGCTGCCCACCGGCTCCCGGGTGTCCGCCGACCTGCAGGCGGGTGGCTTCCGCGGCGCGGGCGTGCTGGGGGAGTGCCGGTTCAAGACGTCGATCGGCAACGTCGGGCTCGACCGCACCGGGCCGCTGCGCCTGGACACCGGCACCGGCCACGTGACCGTCGAAGGCGTCGCCGGGAGCGCGGAGGTCACCACCGGGTCCGGCAAGATCCGGATCGGCGATGTCGACGGCGGCGCGGTCGTCAAGAACTCCAACGGGAACACCACGATCGGCGCGGTCGCCGGTGACCTGCGGGTGCGCTCGGCCAACGGCGAGATCGAGGTCGAACGGGCGGGCGCCGGGGTCGACGCGAAGACCTCGAACGGCGGCATCCGGATCGGCGAGGTGGTCCGCGGCGCGGTCACCCTGGCGACCGCCCTGGGCGACCTGGAGATCGGCGTCGCCGCGGGCACCGCCGCCTGGCTCGAGGTCAACACCGCGTTCGGGCACGTGCACAACCTGCTGGACAACGCCACCCGGCCCGAGGACGCCGACGAGACCGTCGAGGTCCGCGGCCGCACGTCCTGCGGCGACGTCACCATCCGCCGCTCCTGATCTCCCGGAAGGGGAAAACCATGCACGCCATCTCCGTGACCGGACTGCGCAAGTCGTTCGGCGACCACGTCGTGCTCGACGGCCTGGACCTGTCCGTCCACTCCGGAACGGTCTTCGCGTTGCTCGGTGCGAACGGCGCCGGGAAGACCACCACGGTCAAGATCCTGTCCACTTTGCTCAGTGCGGACGCGGGCGATGCCCGGGTCGCCGGGCACGACCTCGCCCGCGAACCCGACGCGGTGCGCGCCGCGATCGGCGTCACCGGCCAGTTCTCCGCGGTGGACACCCTGCTCACCGGCGAGGAGAACCTCCTGCTGATGGCGGACCTGAACCACCTCGGCCGCGGCGCGCGGCGCGCGCGCGTCGCCCAGTTGCTCGACCAGTTCGACCTGGTGGACGCCGCCAAGAAGCCCGCGATGAGCTACTCCGGCGGCATGCGGCGGCGGCTCGACCTGGCGATGACCCTGGTCGGCAGCCCACGGGTGATCTTCCTGGACGAGCCGACCACCGGGCTGGACCCGCGCAGCCGCCGGACCATGTGGCAGATCATCCGCGACCTGGTGGCAGGCGGCGTCACCATCTTCCTGACCACGCAGTACCTCGAAGAGGCCGATGAGCTGGCCGACCGGATCGCGGTCCTCGACGGCGGCAAGCTCGTCGCCGAGGGCACCGCGGCCGAGTTGAAGCGCCGCATCCCCGGTGGCCACGTCCGCCTCCGCTTCGCCGACCAGCACGGCCTCGACACCGCCATGTCCGTGCTGGGTCAGGCTTCCCGCGACAACGACGCCCTCGCCCTGCGCGTCCCCAGCGACGGCAGCCTCCGCGCGCTCAAGGCGTTGATCGACCAGCTCGACCACCGGTCCATCCAGGTCGACGAGCTGTCCGTGCACACCCCCGACCTCGACGACGTCTTCCTCGCCCTCACCGACCAGAAGGTGACCCGATGACCACCATCAGCCCGCCCCTGCGCTTCCACCCCCTGCGCGACTCCGCGACGATGCTCCGCCGCAACCTCAAACGCATGCTCCGCTACCCGTCGATGACGGTGATGCTCGTCGGCATGCCAGTCGTGTTCCTGCTCCTGTTCGTCTACGTCTTAGGCGGAACCCTCGGCGCGGGCCTGGGCGGCGGCCGCTCCGCGTACGCCAACTACGTCGCCCCCGCGATCATCCTGATGACCGTGACGGCGGTGGTCCAGGGAACCGCCATCTCGGTCGCCATGGACATGACCGAGGGCGTGATCGCCCGGTTCCGCACCATGCACATCGCCCGCGTCTCCGTCCTCACCGGACACGTGGTGGGCAGCGTGATCCAAGCCCTGTTCAGCCTGACCATCGTCATCGGCGTCGCCCTGCTCGTCGGTTTCCGCCCCACGGCGGGGGTGTTGGCCTGGCTGGCCACCGCGGGGTTCCTGGTGCTGGTGACCTTCGCCCTCGTCTGGCTGTCGGTCGCCCTCGGCCAAGTCAGCAAGACAGTCGAGACGGCCAGCAACCTCCCCATGCCGCTGATCCTCCTCCCCTTCCTCGGCAGCGGCTTCGTCCCCACCGACTCCATGCCCACCGCCCTCCGCTGGTTCGCCGAGTACCAGCCCTTCACCCCGATCATCGAGACCATCCGCGCCCTCCTGATGTCCCACCCCCTCGGCAACCACGCCTGGCTCGCCCTGACCTGGTGCGCCGCCATCACCCTCACCGGCTACCTCTGGTCCAAACACCTCTTCAACCGCGAATCCCACTGACCCGCCGCGCACCTGCCACGGGGATCGGCACATGCGGACAATGATCCGCTCGACCCCGTGGTCGGCTGCTGATCACCGCCGAGTGGGTGCCGGTCGCGACTGTGGGGTGGGCTCGGTCCGCCTGCGCTGGGTCGGCCATAACCTGGTTCAAGCGCGCACCATCGCCCACGACGCCGAATGCGGGCTCGGGCGTGTACCGCCCAGGTTTCTCATCCACACCCACCGGTTACCGAGCACCGCCGTCCGGTTGTTTTGTGACCTGCGCCGGTGGTTGCCGTTGGTCGGGGAGGCGGGCCACGGCGGTCAGTCGCAACCGCAGGTCCTTCGGTCGCAGCGTGGCGGCGGGGACGGCGCGGACGGTGCCGGAACTCGTTGGCGTCACGTACCAGTGGCGCAGGATGGTGGTCAGTGCGATCGCGATCTCGGTCAGCGCGTACTGGGTGCCGACGCACTTGCGGGCGCCGCTGCTGAACGGGATGTACGCCGTGCGCGGTGGTTGCCGGTCGATCCAACGGTCCGGGTCGAACTCGTCGCCGCGCGGGTAGACGTCGTCGCGGAGGTGCAGCAGGTACGGGCTGACGACCACGGCGGTGCCCGCCGGAATCCGGTGTCCGGCCAGTTCGGTGTCCGCGCTGGTGGTGCGGGTGAACATCCACACCGGCGGCCACCGGCGCAGCGATTCGGTGATCACCCGGCCGGTGAGCGTCTCGTGACCGGGCGCGGTCCCGGCGGCGAGCACCTGGTCGGCCTCGGCGCGCACCCGCTCTTGCAGGTCCGGCCGGGTGGCGAGCAGGTGCAGTGTCCACGTCAGACAGCTCGCGGCCGTCTCGGTGCCCGCGATGAAGAAGGTGACGAGCTCGTCGGTCAGGCCGTCGTCCAGGTCTGAAGCCAGCAGCGCGGAGAGCAGGTCGCCGCGGTCCTTGTTGGGGTTCGCACGGCGATTGGCCACGACGTTGTCGAGCACGCCGCGCAGCCGGTCGGTCGCCTGGTGGTAGCCGCGGTTGCCCGGTGTGGGCAGGTTGTTCACCGCGGCGGGCCGCATCATCCGGTGGTACAGGCCGGTCATCAACGTGGACACGTCGGCCAGCGCCTGCTTGAGTTCGGACGTGGTCAGGGCGTCGGAGAACATGGTGACGGCGACCGTGCGCGAGGTGATGTCCATCATCCCGTCGAGCACGTCGAGCGGTGCGCCGTTGGTCCAGGTCTCGGCCACGGCGCCTGCCTCGCGGGCCATCACCTCGGCGTACCCGGGCAGCCGGTCGGCGTGGAAGGCGGGCTGGACGAGCCGCCGTTGCCGCCGGTGCAGGGCGTGCGGGCAGGAGGACAGGCCGTTGCCCGCGAACTCCCGGACCCGGTCCCAGAACGGGCCGCCCTTGTCGAAGACGTGGTCGTCGCGCAGCACCTGGTCGGCCAGGTCCGCCCCGCACACCACCACGGCGCGCACCGGCCCCAGCCGCACCGCGACCAGGTCGCCGTGGCGGGGCAGGGATTCCAGCAGCCCCAAGGGATCGCGCATCAGCGACAGGGCGTGCCCCAGCAGGGGCAGCGCTCCGGGTGCGACGGGGATGTCAGTGGTCGTCATCGCGGAGCGCCCTCCCGGGTCCGGTGTGAGCAGGCGGTCACCGTCCCCCAAACGCTAGGGGGACCGCCACCGCCGACCAAGGCACGTCACCCGTCCAGATGAAGCGGCACGGCCACGGGCGCCGCGGTTCTGCTCACCGGAGCTGAATCAGCCTGCCGGTGCTGTTCTCGCGGGCAACGATGGGGTACCGGGCTCGTCGCCTGCGTGGCGGTTGAGCCGGGGCGGCGCGGTGAGTGGTCGCGGCCGCCGGTCATCCGCTGTGCGGAGTCCGGGTGAATGTGCCGCACGGTGGAGTGACGGCGTCCGAACAGGTGCAACCGCGGGCCGGCGTGTCGCGATGGACCCCGTGGCTCGACGGTCGAGTGCTGGTGTCGTCTGTGGAGGTTCGCGGTGGACGTCTGGTCATGGGCACGCGGCAGTCGGTTCGTCATGGGAATAGTCGCCGTGGGGCTGGTGGGGTCGGGCCTGGCGGTCGGCGCGACGACCGCGGCCGCCGAGCCCGTTGCGCCGCGACCGCCGGTGGTGGTGTTCGCGGAGAACTTCGAGAATGGTCAAGGTTCCGCCATCACCTGGGTGAACCGCTACGTCGGCGCGGCGCCGCTGGGGCAGACGTACACCGCGGACCCGGTGTGGTTGGCCTCGTGCAACGGGATCATCGCGTCCGAGCTCAACCAGGCGACCGATCCGCCCGGCGCGGGCTGCGGCGGCTGGTGGCCACGGGTCAAGGACCTGGCGGGCGTGCTCGGTGACTGGGCGGACGGCAGCGGCGCGACCAACCACGCGGTCACCGCGTACACGCACACCGACCCGGGCGCGGGCCGGACCCAACTGCAGAGCACCGCCCCGATCCCGATCTCGGCGCCGAACCGGTTCATCGCGTTCTCGGTCGACGTCGCCGAGCAGAACTGCTACGGCCAGCACACGAAGTACGCGTTCTACCTGCTCGACGGCGCCACCGCCATCCCCGCGTCCACCCGCCCGATCGCGCCCTGCGAGGACGCGACCACGGTGATCAACGGGACCGCGGTCGGCACGTTCCACAGCGACGCGCCGGTGCTGTTCGCCGGGACCTCGCTCGGCCTGCGCCTGGTGAACCAGCAGCCCAGCGGCAACGGCAACGACAGCGCCTTCGACAACGTGCGGGTCCTCGACGTGACACCACAGGTGGGGATCGCGTTCGACCCGAACCCGGTGGAGGTCGGCAAGACCTCGAACCTGACGCTGACGGTCACCAACACCACCGAGTTGAGCGCCAAGGCAGGCTGGTCCTTCACCCTCGCGCTCCCCCCTGGCCTCACCCAGGCACCCACGGTCGCAACGACCTGCGCAGGCACCACGTTCACCCCAGTGGCAGGTGCGTTCAGCGCCACCGGAACCCTCCCCGCAGGCGCCGAGTCGTGCACCATCACGCTCCCGGTGCGCGCCGCCCGGACCGGGACCTACACAAGCTGCGGCGGTGACTTCGCGCCACTCGTCGGCCTGAACCCGCCCGGTTGCGCCACCCTCAAGGTCGTCGGCCCCACCCTCGCCTACGCCGCCCACGCCCACGGTGTCCGAGTGTCCACACTGCTCGGTCCGCTCCCCCCGCTGGCACCCGCCGACCTCACCTGCACCACCACCCCCACCACCGACTCGGCCACCCTCGCGACCGCTTCCGTGCTGGGCTCCACCAGCGCCCTCGTCGACACCGCCACCGGCACCACAGACCCCGACGGCCTGCGCACCGCCCACGCGACCTCCCACACCGCCGTGGTCAACCTCCTCGCGGGCCTCATCACCGCCGACGAACTCCACTCCGAGGCGATCGCCGCCACCACACCAACCGGCGCCATCACCGTGTCCGGCTCCAGCGGCCTGACCAACCTGCGCGTCGCGGGCGTGCCGGTGATCCCGAAGGTCAACCTCAACCTGACCATCCCCCTCGTCGGCTCAATCACCACCGACGAACAGATCCCCGGACCCAACGGCATCACCGTCAACGCCCTGCACGTCAGACTGCTCGCGGGCACCGATCTGGTGGTCGGCCAGACCACCGCCTCCCTCGGCACCCCCTGCCTGGGCTGAGGCCCCCGTTCGGCGGCGCCGACGTCCCCGGGCCTGACGTCGGCGCCCCGGTCACCGCCGCGCCAGCCTGCGCTCCGGCCCGACCCCGTAGTCCAAGTGGTAGTGCGCGAACACCTTCGGCTCATCAACCGCAGGCAACTCCCCATCCACCGCGATCTGCGGCGCGTCACGCACAAGATCCTTCGAGTACCGCACCCGCACCGACTTCGGAGTCACGGTAACGTCGATGGCAGGCACGAACACCAGATGATGCTTGCCGATGAGCCCACCCACGTCGATCGTGAGAAAACTGGGCTCATCACTGATCGTGTCGACGTAGACCGCCTCCAGGACGCCGATCTTCTTCGAATCCGGGTCCAGCACATCTATCCCAACCCAGTCGCGCAAATTTTCCACGGTGAACATGCCCCAGGAGTACCCCGTTACCACCGCAGCACACCTCCACCCCCGAAGGACCCCAACCGAGCTACCCCCCGCCTCGACCCCACCCCCACAGAGGGCTTCCGCCCCACATCGACGAAGCCCCCCGGCGCCGCGCGCCTCAAAAACCGCCCCCATATCGACAAAGCGCCACACCCGCACCGCACACCTCGAAACCCCACCTCACATCGACGAAGGCCGCCAGCCCACCCCCCGCGCCTCGGGACCCGCCCCATATCAGCGAAGTCCCACACTGGCCCCACGCGCCTCGGGACCCGCCGATGCCAACTGCCCGTTGTGGTGGAGTTGTTTTGTTTGGGGGGAGCGGTGGCCTAAGCCGGCTGGCGGGTAAGGCCACGCTTTCCAGTGGCCCCGCCTTTTAGCCTTACCCAGGCTGCCGCTAGAGGCCCCAAACAAAACAACTTCACCACAACGGGCACCACCGCTTTCATCTGGCGCCCGAGGCCGGCGTCGCCGAAGGCGACCAGACCCAACCCCGAGCGCAGCGAGGTCCAGAGATCCTCAACTCACACAAAACTCATTCCCCTGCGGATCCGCTAGAGTCACCCACCGAAACGGCCCCTGATCCCCATCGTGAAGCTTGACCGCCCCCCGCGCGATCAACCCCTCCACCGCAGCAGCCACATTCTCCCTCCCCACCCACACATCCACATGTACCCGGTTCTTCACCGTCTTCGCTTCAGGCACCCACTGAAACAACATCCGCCGCTTAACAGTCGGATGGTTGATCGCCGCCCCCGTCTTCCACACCAGCGCGCCATTGTGCGTTGTGGTGTCAGACTCACGAGCGTGACCTTCGGTCACCATTCTGCGGATGAACTCCTCGTCAGTGGGTTCCACCGCCCAGCCGAGGGTCTCGGCCCACCAGTCGGCGAGAGTGTGCGGGTCGCTGGAGTCGACCACGACCTGGAAGTCGTGCGGTGTGCTCATGCGGCCACCCTAGAGGCCATTCCGGACGATTAGTGTCCGCTCACGGGCTCCCTGCGCGGTGAACCGGCACCGCACCGTGAACGCCCGCGGGCTCGGGCCGTTCGCCCGGAGGTAGGCCAACCGCGCCAACCCGTCGGCCGGGCTCGGGCGTTGGCCGACCCTGATCCACCACAGCGCCGTGGCCGGGAGCGGGACGCGCTCGAACCATTCCCTGCGGTGCCGGACGAATCGGCCGTGTTCGGCGCGGTAGGCGTAGTCGTGCAGCACCCGGTACGACTCCCACACCGAGATGTTCAGCGCCATCCGCTCGTCTCCGAGCAGGTCCGCGCCGTTGAGGCGGTCGCCCGGCGATGGCAGCCGCCACACGAATCCCGGCGCCGACTCGGCGAGCCGGTTGACCCGGCGCAGCACGCTGAGGAAGGTCGCCAGTCGTGGATCGTCCGGCGGTACCCGCAGTTTGGACACGTTGACCTGCGCGAGGTGGAACCGGCCCCCGATCAGCATGCGACCGAGGGTAACGGGGGTGTCACGAGTTGAGGGTGTGGCTCGGCAGCACACCGAACGCCGAGCGGTAGTAGCCGGTGAACCTACCGGCGTTGAAGAAACCCCACCGGGCGGCCACGGCCGTCACGGTGTCCGCCCCGGGCGAGGCGTTCACGAGTTCCCGGTGCGCGTGTTCGAGCCGGATCCGCCGCAGGTAGGCCAGGGGAGTGGTGTCGAGGTGGCGGCGGAACGCGAGCTGGACCGCCCGCACCGTCACCCTGGACGCGACGGCGACGTCGGCGAGTGAGATGTCGGTGCCCGCGTTCTCCTCGATGTAGGCGATCGCGCGGCGCAGCGTCGGCGGGTACGCGTCGTGCCGGTCGGTTCCGGTTGGTTCGAGGACGGCGGTGCTCGGGAAGGTCGCCAGCGCGGTGGCGGCCAGCAACCGGGCCGCGTTCGCCAGCACCAGCGTCTCCGCGCCGGTGCCGAGCACGTCGTCGACCAGGAACTCCACCGTGCGCCGCCACCGCCGGGCGCCCACCTCGGTCAGCGGCCGGTACCCGGTGAACCGCGGCCGCCCGCTCGCCACCTCGCCCAGCAGCTCCGCCTCGAAGGTGACCGACCGCAGCTCGGCCAGCCAGGCCCGGGTCGCGAACCGCTCACCCGGCCGCGAGTGCACCAGTACGTCCCCGGGGGCGATCCGGTCGAACTCGGTGCCCAGGGTCCGCTCCGCGCGGCCGGCGTGCAGGTCGACGAACACCGGCCCGGTCGCCTCGGCGCTGTAGGCCAGGTCCAGTGGCAACCGCAGGTCGTCGATGGTGAACCGGCCGCCGCTGGCCCGCTGGTGGGCCAGCGTCCCGGCGCTGAGCCGGTCCACGGTCAGGTCGTGGTCGAGCGTCTCCACCAGGTACTGGTTCGCCCGGTCTGGGTCGTCGGTCTCGAACCGGGTGATCCGGTCCGGCTGCCGCTCCTGCTCGGGAACGGCCGTTCGGGACATGGTCTCCATCGCCGTCTCCATCGCCCTGCCTTCCACCCTGGTTCCTTGCCGACTACCCCGTCCCGCCGCGCCCGAACCTGGCAACCGGCTGTGGAACCCATGAGTTGGCTGTGCGCGGCCGCCGTTCGCTCGGAAGGGCGAACCGGAGGCCGAACCCCCGGTGGCAAGCGAACCCCACCGCGAGGCAGGAAGCATGACTGTGAGCACGATCTCGAGTGCGTCGAGCACCGCGCTGGCCCAACTCCAGCAGACCCAGCAGACCCAGGGCACCCACCGCCACGGCGAGATGCGCAAGGCGTTCGACGCCGCCGCCAAGACCCTCGGCATGTCGACCGACGACCTGCGCAGCGCGCTGCAGAGCGGTCAGAGCATGACCTCGCTGGCGCAGAGCAAGGGCATCAGCACCGACGCCCTCACCTCCGCCATCAGCGACGCGCTGACCAGCGCGGACTCCAGCCTGACCGCCGACAAGGCCAAGGAGATCGCCCAGCGCGTCGTCGCGGGCCCCGGCCAGGGCGGCCCGGGTGGTCCCGGCGGCGCGGGCGGGCCGGGTGGCCCGCCGCCCGGCGGCAAACCCGACTCGCGGATCGAGAGCGCCCTTTCGTCCGTCGCGGGCGCCCTCGGCATGTCCGACGACGACCTGAAGGACGCCCTCAGCTCCGGCCAGTCCCTCACCGACGTCGCCGCCGCCAACGGCATGGACGCCGACACCCTCAAGACCACCCTCACCACCGCCATCAGCAAGGCCGACTCGTCGCTGTCGTCGGACGCGGTCAGCGCGCTCGCCGACAAGATCATCCAGGGCCCGCCGAAGAAGGAGCAGGACAACCAGACCGACCGGCAGGGCTTCGACCTGTCCCAGCTCAGCAGCTCGCTGGACAGCTCGTCGATCAGCAAGCAACTGCTGAGCAGCGTGTACTCGCAGCAGTCGTCACAGTTGGCCGCCGCAGGCAGTTGGGCCTGACCCGCCCCGGCTCCCACCCGATCGGGTGGGAGCCGGTTAGGGTGTCCTCAGTCATGCCCCGCCGGTGCCCGCGCCACGCGTAGCATTCGGGGGACGTCGAGGGAGGACCACAAATGGCGACATCACACGCCCGCGTCGCGACCGACCGCCCCGGCCGGTACGCCAAGCAGTTGGCGGCGCACATGGCCCGCAAGGTCGAGACCGAGTGGGACCCGGACACCGGCGTCGGTGAGCTCCGCTTCCCGTTTGGCACCTCGGCGCTGCGCGCCGAGCCCGACGCCCTGCTGCTCACCGTGGACGGCGCGCCCGAGGACCTGGAGCGCCTGGAGGCCGTGGTCGGCAAACACCTCGTCCGCTTCGGCGCCAAGGACGAGTTGGTGGTCGCCTGGACCCGCGACACGGGCACCCCCGGCACCGAGTGGCGCAACGACGAGGACCCCGCCTGACCCCCGTCACCCACCCGGGTCGCCCCGCTCAAGCTCCGGTCACCCGACCGCCGATGACCCCCACATGGTCATCAAGCCGACCCTGGTCGCCCTCCTCCTGCTGCTCACCGCCTGCGCCCACCCGGTCCCC
Source organism: Actinokineospora inagensis DSM 44258 (assembly GCF_000482865.1). Taxonomy (GTDB): domain Bacteria; phylum Actinomycetota; class Actinomycetes; order Mycobacteriales; family Pseudonocardiaceae; genus Actinokineospora; species Actinokineospora inagensis. The sequence goes on from NZ_AXWW01000031.1 coordinate 71,570, forward strand.
TTCGCGACCGCGCCGCCACGCGCCCACGAGCCCGACCAAATCGGCTGCCTCACCACCCCCGTGACGTCGTCGCCGACCACGTCCACCACCGCCGCAGCCCCGTTGTCCCTGCGCACCGCCCCCACTTTGGGCGTGTCGCTCCAGGGCAGCCCCGCCGTCTGGACCGAGATCCAACGGGAACTCGCGACGTACGAGAAGTCGGACTACCAGCACGTCACCACGGTCAACCGCTCCACAGGCACCTACATCGTCGACTGCTCAGGCTGGGGCAACGTCCTGCTCCGCACCGCCTCCTGCGCCGCCTACGCCGACCTCGTCGCCTCGGCCAACAACACCCGAGGCACCACCTTCACCGCGTCCTGCGACCTCGGCGCAGGCCAAATAGAACACGGCCCCTACGCGGTGGACTGGGCCCACATGCTCTCGTCAATCCCCCCGGGCACCCCCAACGCCCACTGGTCCCGCCTGACCTCCGTCGCCACCCTCACCCCCGGCGACGTCATCACCTACGCCCTCGGCCCCAACGCCACCGACACCGGCCACGTAATGTTCTGCGCAGGCCACCCCACCCAAACCTCCCCCACCGAATGGACCGTCCCCATCGCCGACTCAACAGCCAGCGAACACGGCCCAACCGACACCCGCCACAACAACCCGAAAAACATCAACGGCACAGGAATCGGCACCTCGTCACTGACCCTCATCACCGATACCAACGGCACCCCAACCCCCCAATTCCGCTGGTACCCGACTGACCCAAACATTGATACCGTTCCAGCCCCCGTTCTCCTGGGTCACCTGAACTAACCCTCTCGCACCCGCCCACCCACCCACCGGAAATCGCCATCGAGACTACGCCGCGAAACCCACACCTCATCGACGAAGTGCCACACCCACACCCCCCTCCCAAAAAAACCCACGCCCTATCGACGAAGGCCGCCAGCCTGCGCCGCGCGCCTCGGGACCCGCCGACACCAACTGCCCGTTGTGGTGGAGTTGTTTTGTTTGGGGGGGGCGGTGGCCTAAGCCGGCGGGCGGGTAAGGCCACGCTTTCCAGTGGCCCCGCCTTTTTGCCTTACCCAGGCCACCGCTAGGGGCCCCAAACAAAACAACTTCACCACAACGGGCACCACCGCTTTTATCTGGCGCCCGGGGCCGGCGTCGCCGCCAGGCGACAAGGCCGAATCTCGAGGCGCAGCCGAGGCCTGGAGTCCCTGTGTGGGCTCGTCGGGCCAGGACTGTCGGTGGGCTCGTCTAGGCTGTGTATTCAGGGGCTCAAGTCTAGGTTGATCATGGTTCGAGTGCTCACAGAGGGCACTGAGCCTCGCTTCGCTCGGGTTTCGGCCTTGTCGCCTGGCGGCGACGCCGGCCCCGGGCGCCAGATTAAAACGGTAGTGCCCGTTGTGGTGAAGTTGTTTTGTTTGGGGCCCCTAGCGGTAGCCTGGGTAAGGCTAAAAGGCGGGGCCACTGGAAAGCGTGGCCTTACCCGCCAGCCGGCTTAGGCCACCGCTCCCCCCAAACAAAACAACTCCACCACAACGGGCAGTTGGTGTCGGCGGGTCCCGAGGCGCGCGGGGCAGGCGTGGGACTTCGTCGATATGGGGGAGGTCTCTATTTTTTTTGGGGGGGGGGCGGTGTGGGTGTGGCGCTTCGTCGATGAGGGGTAGGGGTTCTTAGGCGGGCGGTGCAAGAATGTGGCGGTGTGGCGGTGTGATTCTGGGGTGTTGTTAGAGTGGGGTGGTGCCGGTGTAGTTTTCGGCTAGGGATTGGGTGGTGGGGGGTGAGGTGGTGGTGTGGTGGAGGTGGGAGAGTTGGAGTTGGGTTTCGAATTCCGTTTGGTCTGGTGAGATGTGCAGCATGGTTGTCATGGTGTTGGAGAAGTGTTGGGCTCGCCAGATTCTGCGGAGGCAGGTCTCCGTGTAAGCGTCCAGGAGTTCGGGGGAGCCGGTTTGAGACAGGTGGGTGAAGGCTTCGGCTAGGACGGTCACATCGTGGGCGGCGAGGTTGAGGCCTTTGGCGCCGGTTGGGGGGACGATGTGGGCGGCGTCGCCTGCTAGGAAGAGGGGGCCTTGTTGCATTGACTGGCGGACGGAGGCTCGCATGGGGAGGACTGATTTGGCGGTGATGCGGCCTTCGTTGGGGGTGTGGGGGGTGAGGCGGGTGGTGAGTTCGGACCAGATTCGGTCGTCTGGCCATGTGTCGGGGGTGGTGCCGTTGGGGACCTGCAGGTACAGGCGGCTGATGGTGGGGGAGCGCATGCTGGCCAGGGCGAAGCCGTGGCGGGAGTGGGCGTAGACGAGTTCGTGGTGCACGGGGGGTGCGTCGACGAGGATGCCGAGCCAGGAGTAGGGGAAGGAGCGGGAGAGGACCGGGGCGGGGACCAGGTCGCGGGTCACTCCGTGGAAGCCGTCGCAGCCGACGATGTAGTCGCACGAGAAGGTGTGGGGTTGGCCGTCGTGGCGGTAGTGGATCATGGGTGGGTCGAGGGTGATCGACTGGACTTCGGCTTCGAACAGCAGTGGCAGGTCGTCGGCGAGGCGGAGGGCGATGAGGTCTTTGACGACCTCGGTTTGGGCGTAGATCCAGACCCGGGCGCCGGTGAGTTCGACGAAGTCGACCCGGTGTGCGGCGCCGTCGTAGACGAGGTCGATGCCGTCGTGGGGGATGCCGAGTCGGTCGAGGCGGTCGGCGGCGCCCGCGGCGCGGAGGGTGTTGACGGTGCCCTGTTCGAGGATTCCGGCGCGTTGGCGTTGTTCGACGTAGTCGCGGTCGCGGTTCTCGAACACCACGCTGTCGATCCCGGCGCGGTGCAGCAGGCGGCCCAAGAGGAGACCGGCCGGGCCCGCGCCGACGATGCCCACGGTGAAACTCATCCGAGAACTTCTTGCGCCACAGCGAAAGCACGGTTGGCGGCGGGCACTCCACAGTAGATCGCGGACTGCAGCAGGACCTCGCCGATCTCCTCGCGGGTGAGGCCGTTGCGCAGCGCGGCCCGGACGTGCATGGCGAGTTCTTCGAAGTGGCCGTGGGCGATCAGCGCGGTCAGGGTGACGCAACTGCGGGTGCGCCGGTCCAGTCCGGGGCGGGTCCAGATCTCGCCCCAGGCGTAGCGGGTGATCAGGTCCTGGAAGTCGGCGGTGAAGGCGGTGGTCTTGGCGACCGCGCGGTCGACGTGGTCGTCGCCGAGGACTTCGCGGCGCACGCGCATGCCCGCGTCGGGGGTGCCGTCGCTGGGGAGGTGGCCGCCGGGGAGGTGGTGGCGCAGCGCGGCGGACACCGCGGTGGGTTGGTCGACGACGGTCAGGTGCCCGCCCCCGTTGATCTCCACGAGGTTCGCGGGCCGGATGCCGTCGGCGAGTTCGCGGGCGTGCGCGGGCGGGGTGGCCGGGTCCTGGCGGCCCGCGATGATCAGGGTGGGCGTGTCGATCTCGTCGAGCCGGGCGCGGATGTCGTATGTGGACAGTGCGTCGCAGCAGGCGGCGTAGCCCGCCGGGTCGACGGTGACCAGGTCGCTGATCAACCGCTCGCCCAGCGGGGACGCCGGGGAGTCCGGGTTGGCGAACCAGCGGCCGACGGTGGAGGCGACCAGGGACATCGTGCCCTCCGCCCGCACGGTCGCCGCGCGGTCGCGCCAGGTCTTGGGGTCGCCGAACCGGGCCGACGAGCAGATCATCGCCAGGGAGAGCACGCGGTCGGGCTCGCGCAGCGCCATGACCGCACCGGTGGCGCCCGCGATGGAGACGCCCGCGTAGTGGAACGTCGACCAGCCAAGGGAATCGGCCAGGGCGAGCACCGAGGTGGCGATGTCGTCGACGGTGGCCCCGGCGGGGAGCGGGGGAGCGCCGTTGTGGCCGGGGAGGTCGTAGCGGCACACGCGGAACCGGTCGACGAGGGTGGGCAGCACCGCGTCCCACACCGCGGTCGAGGTACCCACCGACGGGCCGAGCAGCAGCGGGGGCGCCCCGGCGGGGCCGTCCATGCGGTGGTTCAGCTCAACGGAGGTCAACGAAGATCGTCTCCCGATCGCCTTGCAGGCGGATGTCGAAGCGGTACCGGCGGTCGCGTTCGCGCGTCGCCAGCAGGGTGGCCAGCCGGTCCGCCCCGGTGTCCGGGAAGTCGGCGCGCAGGGCGTCGGCGTGGTCGGGCAGGTAGATCCGGGTGTGCAGGTGGTGCAGCAGACCGCGGGCGAACACCGCCACCGCGAGGTACGGGGTGGCGCCGGGCCGGTGCGGGCCGGGGGCGACGGTGCGCACCGCCCAGTGGCCGTCCGCGTCGGTGGGGACCCTACCGAAGCCGGTGAAGTCCAGGCCGTGCCTGCCGATGACCTCGCCCGTCACCTGGTCGTGGCGCAGCGAGCCGGGGGCGCCGGTGAGCGAGCCGTCCCGGTCGGCCTGCCAGATCTCGACCAGGGCGTCCGGCACTGGGTCGCCCGCGCCGTCGAGCACCAGGCCGTGCACGGTGATCGACTCGGGGCCCTCGGCGATGTCGCCGCCGCCGGTGAACGGGAGCGCGTAGCCGAAGAACGGGCCGACGGTCTGGGCTGGGGTGGGGGGCAGGCTCATCGGTCCTCGAACAGGGTGCTGATGGGGCCGTCCAGGACGATGTCCCAGCGGAAGCCGAGCGACCACTCGGCGACAGAAAGATCGTGGTCGTAGCGGGCGACCAGCCGGTCCCTGGCCGCTTGGTCGGTGACTGACCGCAGCACCGGGTCGTACCGGAACAGCGGGTCGCCCGGGAAGTACATCTGGGTGACCATCCGCTGGGTGAACGCGGTGCCGAACAGCGAGAAGTGGATGTGCGCGGGTCGCCACGCGTTGACGTGGTTGCGCCACGGGTACGCGCCGGGCCGGATGGTGGTGAACGCGTAGCTGCCGTCGTCGTCGGTGAGGCAGCGGCCGAATCCGGTGAAGTTCGGGTCCAGCGGCGCCGGGTGCTGGTCCAGGTCGTGCGCGTACCGGCCCGCGGCGTTGGCCTGCCAGATCTCGACGAGTTGCCGCGGCACCGGCCTGCCCGAGCGGTCCACCACCCGCCCGGTCACCGTGATCCGCTGGCCCGCGGGCTCGCCAGCCAAGCCGAGGGTGAGGTCGCTGTCCAAAGAGGACACGTCGGTCGCCCCGAACACCGGACCGGCCAGCTCCACCGCCTCCGGGTCGACAATCGGCAACAGCGGCTGCCTCGGGTGCCGCAGCGCGCTGCTCCGGTACGGCGGGTAGTCCCGGTTCGGGTGGTGCGGGTCCGGCGGCGCGGTCCGGTCCGCCTCGACGATGGCGGCGTCGATCTCCGCCTGAGTCGGTGCAGTGGTCGGTGGAGTGGTCATCGCATTCCCCTCGGGACGCGCAGGTCGGCGTCGGTCTTGGCGGCGACCTCGGCGGCGGTCACCCCGGGCGCGAGCTCGACCAGTTCGGCACCCCCCGGTCCGACGTCGAGCACGCCGAGGTCGGTGATCACCCGGTCCACGCAGGCGACCCCGGTCAACGGCAGGTCGCACGCCCGCACGACCTTGGCCGCCCCGTCCCGGGTGGTGTGCGTCATGACCACCAGCACCCGCCGCGCGCCGTGCACGAGGTCCATGGCGCCGCCGATGCCGGTCACCAGTTTGCCCGGCACGGCCCAGTTCGCCAGGTCACCGGTGGCCGACACCTGCATCGCGCCCAGCACGGCCGTGTCGATGTGGCCGCCGCGGATCATGCCGAACGACAGCGCGGAGTCGAAGTAGGCGGCCCCGGGCAGCACGGTCACCGTCTGCTTGCCCGCGTTGATCAGGTCCGGGTCGACCTCGTCCTCGGTGGGGAACGGACCGGTGCCCAGGATGCCGTTCTCCGACTCCAGCGTCACGTGCACCCCCGGCGGCAGGTGCTCGGGGATCAGCGTCGGCAGGCCGATGCCCAGGTTGACGTACTCGCCGTCGCGCAGTTCGGCCGCCGCGCGGGCGGCCATCTCGTCGCGGGACCAGGGCATCAGTCCACCTGCCGGGTCGTGCGGAACTCGATCTTCTTGTCGGCGGCCTGCGCCGGGGCCAGTTCGACCACCCGCTGCACGAACACGCCGGGCAGGTGCACGTGGTCGGGGTCGATCTCGCCCGGCTCGACCAGCCGCTCGACCTCGGCGACGGTGACCCGCCCGGCCATCGCGGCGAGCGGGTTGAAGTTCCGCGCGGACTTGGCGAACACCAGGTTCCCGTGCCGGTCGCCCACCGCCGCCCGCACCAGCGCGAAGTCGGTCCTGATGCCGTGCTCCAGGACGTGCTCGACGCCGTCGAACTCGCGGGTCTCCTTCGCGGGCGACGCGATCGCGACCGTGCCGTCCGGGTGGTACCGCCACGGCATGCCGCCCTCGGCGACCTGGGTGCCCACACCGGCCGGGGTGTAGAAGGCGGGGATGCCGTGGCCACCGGAGCGCAGCCGCTCGGCCAGGGTGCCCTGCGGGATCAGCTCGACCTCCAGCTCACCGGCCAGGTACTGCCGCGCGAACTCCGCGTTCGCCCCGATGTACGAGCCCGTCACCCGCGCGATCCGCCCGGCGGCGAGCAGCACGGCCAGCCCGGACTCCAGCGCGCCGCAGTTGTTGGACACCACGTGCAGCCCGCCGACGCCTGCCCGGTGCAGGGCGTCGATCAGCGTGGTCGGGACCCCGGCCAGGCCGAAACCGCCCACGGCCAGGCTCGCCCCGTGTCCCACGTCGGCCACCGCCGCCGCGGCGCCGTCGATCACCTTGTCCATGGACCGCCTCGACGCTTGTTCGCCTGGTGAACTTGACTTCACCGGATCGGGTTGAGTTTCAGCCCGCGCCCGTGCGGTGTCAACCGCCCGGCACCCGGAACTTCGTGGGTGCCCGAGCGCGGTCAGGTCACCGGGACAGTCGCATAGCGCTCGGTGACGTGCAGGTCGGCCTCGATCGCGGACGCGGCCGCGCGCAGGCGGGGGAGCACGTCGGCGACGCATTCGGCGGCCGTGCGGCGTTCGCTGTGCATGGCCACGTTGACCGCGGCCAGGACCGTTCCCGCGTGGTCGCGGACCGGGACGGCGATGGAACGGACGCCGATCCCCAACTCCTCGGTGACCAGGGCGTAACCGTCGTGGCGGACCCGGGACAGGGCCTCGGTGAGATCGGTGGTCGGGAGGTGGGCGAGCAGCACCTGGCCCAGGGCGGTGGCGGTGGCGGGGAAGCGGGTGCCGGGGGTGATGTCGACGTCCATGATCCGGCGGGTCGCCGCGCGGGCGACGTACTGGATGTCCTGGATGTCCTGGATATCACCGTCCGCGGTGGCGACCGCGAGGGACGACGAGTCCCTGACGTCGGCGGCGAGGGCGTCGAGGTGCGGGGTGGCGATCTTGGCGAGGGTGCTGGCGGCCAGCACCGGGAAGCCGAGGCCGAGGACACGGGGGGTGGGCCGGAACAGCCTGCCGTCGGTGCTGACGTAGCCGAGGTGGTCGAGGGTGATCAACGCGCGGCGGGCGGTGGCGCGGGCGAGACCGGTGGCCTCGGCGACGGCGCTGAGGGTCAATTCCGGCCTGCCCGCGCCGAAGGCGGTGAGCACGGTGAGGCCGCGGGCCAGCGACTCGACGAACTCGCGCCCCAGTTCCTGTTTGGACTCCCCGGTCCACTCGGCGAGACCGGTGCCGTAGGGGTCCACGGTCTGAGCGGAGGTGGTCAGCTCGGCCGTCATGTCCCGGACGGCGTCGGTCAGGCACGGCTGGACCTGGGCGAGCAGCGACTCGGCGGTGTGTCTGCTGGTGTGGCTGGACACGCTCGTCACACAGGCGACCCGGCCGTCCACGCCGTGGACCGGCATCGCCACGGCGACCAGGCCGCGTTCGACGAGTTGGTCGTCGACGGCCCACCCGCGCTCGGCGGCGTCGGCCACCCGGGCCGGGAAGTCGACGTCCAGGTGACGGGGGCTGATGGCGGGGAACCCACGCCCCTCGGGGTCCTCGGCCCGCCGGGTCCGCCACCGCGCCCACTCGGCGTCCGTCCACTCGACCGCGACCAGCGGACCGGCGGCGGTGCGTTCGACGGGAAGTAGGTCGCCGATCCCGAAGGTCAACGACACAGCGCGGCGACGGGGGGAGTGGCGGACGAACCGGATGCCGTCACCGTCTCCGACAGACAACGACACCGACTCGTCCAGCCGCTCACCCAGCCGCCGCACGCTAGGACCCAAGCGGTCCGGTAGGGCTAAGGCGGCCAGGTAGGCGTTGCCGAGTTCGAGCAGCCGAGGAGCCAAGGTGACTTCTCGGCGGTTCACACGCAGGTAGCCCATACGGGCCAGCGTTGCGACGATCCGGTCCACGGTGGACCGGGCGAGGCCGCTGGCGCGCTGCAGTTCGCTCGGGGTCAGCGTCCCGCCCGCCTCGGTGAGGACCCTTGTCACCGCCAGCCCCCGGACCAACGGCGCGACGACGTCGGCGGGCACGGCCGCCGGGTCGGGGTCGTCGGGGGTCGGTCGCATAGGGTCTCCGTCCGGAACGCGCGAGTGGGTCGCGCCTGGACGGTAGAAGACCGCGGACCGACCCCGCCACTCCCGTCAGTTGCCGCCCTGGGTGGGCGCGGTGCCGTTCGGGGCGGCGCCGCCGGGCATGCCGCCGCCGTCCGGGGTGCTGCCCTTCTCGCGGATGGACGTGGCGGTGGCGGTGTCACCGGACTCGGTCGCGATGAGGGTCACGCTCTCGCCGTTGGTCACGGCGGCCGACGAGCTGGACGAGCCGGTGGTGGTGGCGCCGATGGTGGTGCTGGAGTCGATGACGTAGGTCTTGGTGTAGTTGTCGTCGCTGACCACGGTGATGGAGGTGGCGCTGATCGCGGTGACCTTGCCGGTCTGCAGCAGCTCGGTCTTGGTGCCGCCGGAGCTGTCGGAGACCAGGAACTCGCCGTGCAGCGCGTTCATGATGTCCGCGCCGCCGCCCATCCCGCCGCGCATGCCGCCCATCCCGCCGGGGCCGCCCTGGCTGCTGGTCTGGCTGGAGTCGCTGCTCGACGCCGCCCACGCGACCGCGCCGCCGACCCCGGCGATGCCCAACGCGACCGCCACGGTGACCGCCGTCTTCTTCCCGGTCCAGCGGCGGCCACCCGGGTTCGGGGCCTGCTGCCCGCCCCAGGCGGACTCGGTGGCCGGGGTCTCGGTGGACTGGGGGTTCATCTCGGTGCTCCTCTGCTCGGTGGGTACGCACCAAGGTTCGGCGGCGCCGCTGTGTCCGACCTGTGCGGTCGGCCTGATGATCCTGTGGTCCGCTGTGGGTTGCCTGTGCCGTCGAGATGCTGGATTCCCAAGGCGTGGTTCCAAGATCCATTGGTCCGGCTTTACTGTGCGCGACGTGCTCAAACACCTCGCCCTGGCGGCCGCCGCGCTCGTCGCCGTCGCCACCCCCGCCGCCGCTGCCACGCCCACGTCCGACGTCGTCTACTCGGCCCGCTCCACCGGCCAGGTCCTCGCCCTCACCTTCGACGACGGCCCGTCGCCGGACTGGACGCCGAAGGTGCTGGAACTGTTACGCCTGCAGAAAGTCCGCGCCGTCTTCTGCCTGCTCGGCAGCGAGGCCACCAAGTACCCCGACCTGGTCCGCCAGATCGTCGCCGACGGCCACCCGCTGTGCAACCACACGATGACCCACGACGACCTGTCGGCCATGACCGCGGACCAGATCCGCGCCGACCTCACCGCCACCGACACCGCCATCCGCACGGCCGCGGGCAACCCGAACCTCCCCATCCCGTACTTCCGCGCGCCGTTCGGCATCTGGGGCAACAACGTCCCCACCATCGCCGCCTCCCTCGGCCACACCTCCCTCGGCTGGTCCGTGGACCCCCGCGACTGGGACGGCTCCCCGTCAACCGTGATCATCGACCGCCTCAGCACGTCGGTGTACCCGGGCGCGGTAGTCCTCTCCCACGATGGTGGGGGAGACCGCAACCCGACGCTGACCGCGTACCAACAACTGATCCCCCAGTGGAAAACCGCGGGCTGGAAGTTCGACCTCCCCGTCAACACCGCGGGCACCTACCCGTGCACCGCGGGTTCGTGGCAGCGCAACGGAACCTACGTGGCAGGCACCCGCGTCACCCAGGACGGCAAGCTCTACCAAGCCAACTGGTGGACCCGCGACGAACGCCCCACCGCAGCGCCGTGGACCTGGACCAACCTCGGCACCTGCTGACCGATCGGGGCCTGCGCCTCCGCCAGGCCCCTTCGTTTTGGCGTTGCTATCAACTATTGACTATCCCGATGCCGTGGTTGTGTATGCTCGCTGGTAAAAATATCCACTATGCACTATAAAGATAACGGAGAATTGCCACACAGTGGGCGACACCGGTCAACCGGGAATCCATGAGTTCGCACAACCGCAAGGACGGGAAGGGATGTCCACAGGGCGTGATGCCCGCAGATGTCGGCTTCCCGGAAGGCGTCGGTGCCGATCAGGCCCGCGGGTCTGCCGGCCGGTGATCGCCACGATCGGCACCGAGTCCATGTTCGCGTCGGCTGTTCGTCGAGATGAGGACTGGCACCGAGGTATCCACAGGGCTGTGCGTCGAGGTGTGGGACTTGTCGGTGGCTGGGGCTAGGCCGGAAATCGGGGGCTGCTCTGCACGGTGATCTTGGACGGAGCGGATTCGATTGCGCGGCAACGGCTTTCGCCGCGAGCATGCGCCATGGCCACTGACCTGATCAGCCACTACGCCACCGGCCCCGGTGTGGCCACTCGAGTGGGATCCGCATCTGGTCAACGCCTGCGCACCTGTTGTCTGTCTACTGTGGTCAGTTGGTGGCCGCCTGGGCGCAGGGGATGGCGTAGGGGGAGTCGGGGAATGAGGGTGTGAGCACCTGTTGCAGGGCGGCTCGCAGCACGGGGCCGGGTTCCAGGCCGTGCTCGTCGACCAGGCGGGTGCGGATGGTGTTCAGTACGGCCACCGCTTCGGCTTGGCGGCCGCAGGCGGTGAGGAGGCGGGCCCAGCTCGCGTAGACGGCCTCGTCCAGGGGGCGTTCGATGGCGAGGGCGGCCAGGGCTGGGACGGCGGTGAGGTGGTGGCCGGAGGTGATCGCGGCTTCGGCGAGGGTGCAGGCGGCGGCGGTGCGGGTGAGGTCCCATCCCGCTGTGGTGGGGAAATCCGCGGCGACCGGGTGGGCGTCGAGGACGGGGCCGCGCCACAAGGCCAGGGCGGCGGTGAGGTGTTGGACGCGGCAGTGGGTTCGCGGGTCGAGGCCGCGGCCTGCGAGGTCTTCGAAGCGGTCCGCGTCGGTGCCGAAGGGGCCGAGGTCGAGGTGGTAGCTGTCGTGGTCGTGGTTGATCCGGGCGCCGGGGAGGGCGTCGCGGAGCCAGCCGCGCAGGCGGGACACGGCCACGTGCAGGGCCTTCATGCCGGAGGGCGGGAGCGAGTCGGGCCAGGCCAGGTCGAGCAGGTGGCGTTGGGTGACGGCTCGACGGGCGACGGCGAGGGCCATCAGGACCACCCGTTGCACGCCGACCGGGGTGGGCAGCGGGTGGCCGCCGCGGTGGGCGCGCAGCGGGCCGAGGATGTCGAGTCCGCCTGGGTCGTCGCGCACCTGGCCTCCCGGAAAGTCGGTGGTACCGGCGGAAAGCGCCAGCCCCGACTATGCCACCGTCCACAATCACCGTGGGGTGACCCGGAAAGCGGCGCAACCCGTGCGGCGCCGGTCGGCTGACCGCCGGAATGGAGCAGGCGGGTCAGCCGACCGGCGCGGTGGTCAGTCGGTGATGGTGAACCGTGCGTAACCGGCGTCCGGCGCGGTCTGGACCGCGGACCAGACCTGCCGGTCGGTGCCGACCCCGAAGACCTGCAGTCGACCGTCCACGTTGACGCCGAGCGCGGCGCCGCCGGAGAACTTGCCGCCGATGCTGACCGGGGCGGTGAAGGTGCCCGCGCCCGCCGAGGTCTCGGTGACGGTCCAGAACGCGTTGTCGCCGCCCCGGTTGACGGTGGTGAGTCGGCCGTCGGCCTGCCTGCTCACGGCGAACTGGTCCGGGGTCCAGTAGCCGCCGATGTAGGCGTACGTGCCGTAGGCGCCGCTCGGCTCGGTCTGCGGCAGCACGTAGAGGGCGCCGTCGGTGCCGCGGACGAACAGGTAGAGCTTGCCGTCCACGCCGCGCTGGGCGGCCGGGGGAGCGGTGATGACGCCGCCGAGGTAGCCGTAGTCGGGCTGCCAGCCGCCGTTGATGTCGGACTGGGTCTTGACGTAGACGGCGTTGTCGGTACCGCGGACCACGGCGACCAGGCGGCCGTCGGACTGGGCGGCGATCGCGGGGGTGCCGACGATGCCGCCGCCGAGCCCGGTCCAGGTGCCGGTCGTGCCGCTGGGCGCGTCCTGCTTCCACGCCCACAGGTCACCGGCGGTGCCGCGGACCAGGGCGGTCAGCGAGCCGTCGGCGTCGCGGGCCACGGCCGGGTCGTCGGTGAGGCCGCCGCCGATGCGGACCCACGGGCCGAACGGTCCCGCGTCGGTCTGGGTGCGCCACCAGAGGGCGTTGTCGGTGCCGCGGGCGAAGGCGACCAGGTGGCCGTCCGCGTCCCGGTCGACCACGGGTTTGCCCGCGACCTGGCCGGAGCCGATGTTGCGCCAGCCGCCCCAGCCCGCGCCGGGGGTGGCCTGGTTGTCGTACCACAGCGACTTGTCGGCGCCGCGGGTGAACACGGCCAGCGAGCCGTCGACGTCCCGGCCGACCGAGGGGCTCAAGGTGGCGACGGGGCCGAAGCCGACGTCGTTACGCTGGTTCTGCGTGGCCCCGGCCGATCCCGCCACGCCGACCAGCGCGGTGGCCGCGGCGAGGGTGGTGGCCAGCGCCCGGTGCAGCAACGCGCGCATCCTGGTTCCTCCTGACCGCTCCCCGTGCGGGCGTGGACCGCCCACCAGCACCCGGGGGGCGCTCGGGGCCGATGTTCGGCGGTCCGGTTTGCCCGGTGCTTGCAGTGGCCTTGCCCGGCGCTGATGGCGTTGTGGGACAACCGGTTCGGCCGCACCGGGGGTGACGCTGCGTGCGTGTCGGCCCGGTGTTGGTCCGGGTCAGGTGGTGCGGCGGAAGCGGGCCAGCAGGGTGGTGGCGCCGTCGGCGTGGTCGAGGCTGACGTGTTCGGCCAGGGCGGTGATGAGCGGCAGCCCCCACCCGTTGGTGAGACCGGGTTGGCCGGTGGGTGGTTTCCACGTGCCGTGGTCGGTGACCGTCACGGTGACGGTGTGTTCGTCCGCCGTGGCGCGCAGGTGGACCTCGCCGACGTCGGTTCCGGCGTAGCCGTGTTCGATGGCGTTGGCGAGCGCCTCGTCGGCGGCGAGGATGATGTCGCCGCCGCGGGCGGTGGACACGGCGGCCGCGGTGAGCCAGGCGCGCAGTTCGCCGCGCAGCACGGCGAGGTGGTCCGGCTTGGCGGGCACGCGCACCGAGAGGGGTGGGGGCGTGTCCATCCGCGGGGTGCCTTCCTTGCCGGGGGTCGGTGTGAGGGTACCGCCCGGACGCGGGACGTACGCGCTGGCGGGCTTGAGTACGGTTACCGGTGTTCCCTCCGCCGACCGGCGGGCACCGTGACGAGGGATGGGCGATGAGCGACCCGCGAGTGGACAGCGCCCAAACCGGGCCGGGCAGACCGGCCGCGCACGGGGTGGGTGAGGCCGAGTTGCGGCGGCTGCTGGCCGGGTTGACCGCGGTGCGCGACGGGGATTTCGGCACCCGGCTGCCGGACGCGTCGGACGGGTTGCTCGGTGAGATCGCCACGGTGTTCAACGGCATGGTGGACCAGTTGTCGCTGTTCACCTCGGAGGTCACCCGGGTGGCGCGCGAGGTGGGCACCGAGGGTCGGTTGGGTGGTCAGGCCGACGTCAAGGGGGTGTCGGGGACCTGGCGGGACCTGACCGACTCGGTGAACGCGATGGCGGGGAACCTGACGACCCAGGTGCGCGACATCGCCCAGGTGGCGACGGCGGTGGCGAAGGGCGACCTGTCGCAGAAGATCGATGTCGACGCGCGGGGCGAGATCCTGGAGCTCAAGGAGACCGTCAACACGATGGTCGACCAGTTGCGCGCGTTCGCCGACGAGGTCACCCGGGTGGCGCGCGAGGTGGGCAGCGAGGGTCGGTTGGGTGGTCAGGCCGAGGTGCCCGGGGTGGGTGGCACCTGGCGGGACCTGACCGACTCGGTGAACTTCATGGCGGGCAACCTGACCAACCAGGTCCGCAACATCGCCCAGGTGACCACCGCGGTCGCCGGTGGTGACCTGTCCCAGAAGATCACCGTGGACGCGCGCGGTGAGATCCTGGAGTTGAAGAACACGATCAACACGATGGTCGACCAGCTCTCGGCGTTCGCCGATGAGGTGACCCGGGTGGCTCGCGAGGTGGGCACCGAGGGCATCCTCGGTGGTCAGGCCGACGTCAAGGGTGTGTCCGGTACCTGGCGGGACCTGACCGACTCGGTGAACTTCATGGCCGGGAACCTCACCGCGCAGGTGCGGTCGATCGCCCAGGTCGCGACCGCCGTCGCCCGCGGTGACCTGTCCCAGAACATCTCCGTGGACGCGCGCGGTGAGATCCTGGAGTTGAAGAACACGATCAACACGATGGTCGACCAGCTCTCGGCGTTCGCCGATGAGGTGACCCGGGTGGCTCGCGAGGTGGGCACCGAGGGCAGGCTGGGTGGCCAGGCGGACGTGAAGGGCGTGTCCGGTACGTGGAAGGCGCTCACCGAGTCGGTGAACGTCATGGCGGACAACCTGACCGCGCAGGTGCGGTCGATCGCCCAGGTCACCACCGCCGTCGCGAAGGGCGACCTGTCGCAGAAGATCCGGGTCGACGCGCGCGGTGAGATCCTGGAGCTCAAGGAGACCATCAACACGATGGTCGACCAGCTCTCCGCCTTCGCCGACGAAGTGACCCGGGTGGCGCGCGAGGTGGGCACCGAGGGGAACCTGGGTGGTCAGGCGACCGTGCGGGGCGTGTCGGGCACGTGGAAGGCGCTCACCGAGTCGGTGAACGTGATGGCGTCGAACCTGACCGGCCAGGTGCGCTCGATCGTGCAGGTGGCGACGGCGGTGGCGAAGGGCGATCTGTCGCGGAAGATCAACGTCGACGCCAAGGGCGAGGTCGCGGCGTTGGCCGGGGTCATCAACGTCATGGTCGACACGCTGTCCGCGTTCGCCGACGAGGTCACCCGGGTCGCCCGCGAGGTCGGCACGGACGGCATGCTCGGCGGGCAGGCGCGGGTGCCGAACGTGGCGGGCACCTGGAAGGACCTGACCGACAACGTCAACTCGATGGCGAACAACCTGACCAGCCAGGTCCGCAACATCGCCCAGGTGACCACCGCCGTCGCGCAGGGCGACCTGACCCGCAAGATCGACGTGGACGCGTCCGGGGAGATCCTGGAGCTCAAGACCACGATCAACACCATGGTCGACCGGCTCTCGTCGTTCGCCTCCGAAGTCACCCGGGTGGCCCGCGAGGTGGGCACCGAGGGTCGGCTGGGTGGTCAGGCCGAGGTGGAGGGCGTGTCCGGGACCTGGAAGCGGCTGACCGAGAACGTCAACGAGCTGGCCGGGAACCTGACCCGGCAGGTGCGGGCGATCGCCGAGGTGACCTCCGCGGTGGCCGAGGGCGACCTGACCCGGTCGATCAGCGTGGACGCCTCCGGTGAGGTGTCCGAGCTGAAGGACAACATCAACTCGATGGTGGAGTCGCTGCGCCAGTCGACCCAGGCCAACCAGGAACAGGACTGGCTCAAGTCGAACCTGGCCCGGATCTCCGGGTTGATGCAGGGCCACCGGGACCTCAGCGTCGTCGCCGCGCTGGTGATGGACGAGCTGGTCCCGCTGGTCGGCGCCCAGTACGGCGGGTTCTACCTGGCCGAGGACGGTGCCGGGCTGCGGCTGATCGGGTCCTACGGGCACCCGGGCGGGCCGGGCGGGCGGCGGTTCGCGCCGGGGCAGTCGCTGGTGGGGCAGGCGGCGCGGAGCAGGCGGACGATCGCGGTCGACGACCTGCCCGCCGGGTACGTGCGGATCACCTCGGGGCTGGGTGAGGCGGACCCGTCGGCGCTGGTGGTGCTGCCGATCCTGGTCGAGGACCAGGTGCTCGGGGTGATCGAGCTGGCCTCGGTGCGGGCGTTCACCCAGGTGCACCGGGCGTTCCTGGACCAGCTCATGGAGACCATCGGCGTCAACGTCAACACGATCGTCGCCAACGCGCGCACCGACGAGCTGCTGGAGCAGTCGCAGCGGCTCACCGAGGAGCTGCGGGCCCGGTCCAGCGAGCTGCAGGTGCGCCA
Organism: Actinokineospora inagensis DSM 44258; assembly: GCF_000482865.1. Taxonomy (GTDB): domain Bacteria; phylum Actinomycetota; class Actinomycetes; order Mycobacteriales; family Pseudonocardiaceae; genus Actinokineospora; species Actinokineospora inagensis. The sequence goes on from NZ_AXWW01000031.1 coordinate 87,829, forward strand.
GGACGAGCTGCAGTCGTCGAACGCGGAGCTGGAGGACAAGGCGGCGTTGCTGGCCGCGCAGAACCGGGACATCGAGACCAAGAACCTGGAGATCGAGCAGGCCCGCCAGGAGCTGGAGGCGCGGGCGCAGCAGTTGGCGCTGGCGTCGAAGTACAAGTCGGAGTTCCTGGCGAACATGAGCCACGAGCTGCGCACCCCGCTCAACAGCCTGCTGATCCTGGCCCAGTTGCTGGCGCAGAACCCGACCCGCAACCTGTCCGCCAAGCAGGTCGAGTACGCCGGGATCATCCACTCGGCTGGCTCCGACCTGCTGCAACTGATCAACGACATCCTCGACCTGTCCAAAGTGGAGGCTGGGAAGATGGACGTCACCCCGGAGCGGGTGGCGGTGCGGCAGTTGCTGGACTACGTGGAGGCCACGTTCCGGCCGCTGACCACGCAGAAGAACCTCGGGTTCCGGGTGACCACGGCGGTCGACGTGCCGTCGCACCTGCTGACCGACGACTCGCGGCTGCGGCAGGTGCTGCGCAACCTGCTGTCCAACGCGGTGAAGTTCACCGAGGCCGGCGAGGTGGAGTTGGTGATAGAGCTGGCCGAGCGGGCGGAGCCGCCGCACCCGGTGTCCCCGCACGGGCCGGTGGTGGCGTTCCGGGTCCGCGACACCGGCATCGGCATCGCCGAGGAGCAACTGGAGTCGATCTTCGGGGCGTTCCAGCAGGCGGACGGCACGACCAGCCGCAAGTACGGCGGCACCGGGCTGGGGCTGTCCATCAGCCGGGAGATCGCGCACCTGCTCGGCGGGGCGGTCACCGCGCAGAGCGCGCCCGGTCGCGGGTCCACCTTCACCCTGTACCTGCCGGTGACCCGGCCGGACTTCGAGTCCCGGCCGGAGACCGGTCCGGGGGAGAACGCCGAACCCGGCCAGGTCGAGCCGCGCCGGTTGCTGGTCGTCGAGCAGCGGGCCCGCGGGCTGCTGTCGCTGGTCGCGGAGAGCGCGGTGATCGACGTGACCGGGGAGCTGGGCGAGCGGCACCGGCCGATCGAGGTGATCACCACCGTCGGCGCGCAGGAGGCGGCGGCCGCGTTGGCCGGTGGGCCGTTCCACTGCGTCGCGGTGGAACTGGACATGCCGGACGACGCCGCGGTCCGGCTGCTGCGGGACCTGCCCGGCGACCCGACGTCCCGCGCGGTCCCGGTGCTGGCCTACAACAACCGGCGCCTCGCCCCCGAGCAGGAGGCGTCGCTGCGCGCGAACGGCGACCGGCGGCGACTGGAGCTGCTGTCCAGTTTGGACGAACTGCGCGAGCGGATAGCGCTGCACCTCGGTGCCGACGACGTGCTGCCGCTGGTGCGGTCCACCGGGTCGGTACAGGCGCCGAGCGTGGACGACCGGTTGGCGGGTCGCAAGGTGCTGGTGGTCGACGACGACGCCCGCAACGTGTTCGCGCTGACCAGCATCCTGGAGCTGAACGGGATGCGGGTGCTGCAGGCGGAGAACGGCCGCCGCGGCATCGAGATCCTCGACCAGCACCCGGACGTCGACCTGATCCTGATGGACGTGATGATGCCGGAGCTCGACGGCTACGCGGCCACCGCGTCGATCCGGTCCAGGCCCGAGCACGCCGAGTTGCCGATCATCGCCGTCACCGCCAAGGCCATGCCGGGCGACCGGGAGAAAAGCCTGGCGTCGGGCGCCACCGACTACGTCACGAAACCGCTGGACGCCGACGACCTGATGGCCCGCGTGCACCGCTGGCTGGGCGACTGAGGCCGCCCGTGCCGACTCCCCGCGAGCTGCCCGGCCAGGGCCGCCCTGACGTGCTGGACTCACTGGACACGGTGGGCGCGGCAGACAAGGTGGACCGGTTGGCGGACACGGTCGAGCGGCTGCGCGCCCAGGTCCGGCACGCGCAGGCCAACGCCGACGGCCGCGCGCTGCTGGAGTTGGCCCGCGGGGTGCTGGTGGAGCGGTTGCACTGCGGTCCGGCGGCGGCAGCGGCGCAGTTGGCCGGGCTGGCGCGGCGGGCCGGGCGCTCGGAGCTGGAACTGGCGGCCGACATCGTCGACCAGGCGGCCCAGGACGGGCTGAGCGAGGCCGCGCGCCAGTTCATCACCGAACTGGTTGCCGGGGACGCCGACAGCACCAAGGCCACAGAGGACACAAGGGCCGCTCAGGACACTGTGGACACTCGGGACGCTGTGGGCTCCGAGAGCGCCGGGGATGGTGGGACCGCCGTGCCGGTGGCGTTGCGGCTGCGGATGGCGGAAACCGGTGTGGTGGCGGCGAACGACACGCAGGGCATCGCGGAGTCGTTGCTGGAACACGCTTTGGTGCCGTTGGACGCCATCGCGGTCGCGGTGTGGTCGGTGGGCGCCGACCTGTCGTTGGCGCTGGTCGGCGCCGCCGGGTTCGCCGCGGACGAGGGCGGCCGCTGGCAGTACGTGCCGCCCGGGGTGGAGACCCCGGCCCGGCGCGCGGTGGACCAGCGCGACGTCGAGTGGGTGCCGTCGCTCTCGGCGTCGACACTGCCCTCGATCGGGCAGCGGGACGTGCCGGACGGGGCGCGCGCCGCGGTCCCGGCGATGCTCGGCGGCCGGATCGTCGGTGTGTTGGAGGTGTGCTGGCCGCGGCCGGTGGGCGAGTTGGCGCCGACCGCGTGGCGGCAGTTGGTCGCGCTGGCGCGGTTGTGCGCGCACACCCTGGACGAGCCCGGCACCGTGGTGGCGGGGGCGAACGCGGGTGACGAGGTGGGTGAGTTGGCCGTTCTCGCCGACAGCCTGCGCGACCCGGCCATGGTGCTGCGCCCGCACCGCGACAGCACCGGCGGCCTGGCCGATTTCCGGATCACGCACGCCAACCCGCGGCTGCTCGGCCTGCTCGGCAGACCGGGCGACGAGGTCATCGGGGCGTTGCTGCTGGAGGCGTACCCGCTCTCGGCGAGTGGGCTGTCGGACCGGGTGGAGCGGGTGTTCGCGACGGGTGAGCCGTTCCGCGCCGACCGGGTCGACTTCGCGGCACTGGTGCGGCAGGTCCCGCTGACCGCCGCCATCGGTCTCGCGGTCAGCCGGGTCGGCGGCGCGGTACTGGTCGTCTGGCACGTCGAGGACGAGGCGACCAGGCTGGCGAACCTGCTGCAGCACGCGCAGCGGCTGGGCCGGATCGGCGGGTTCGAGGAGAACCTGGTGACCGGCGAGATCGACTGGAACAGCGAGCTGTTCGCCCTCTACGGGCTGCCGCCCACCGCGGACCCGGTGCCGCTGGAGCAGTTGACCCGGCACGCGCACCCGGACGACGCCGTGGTCATCGGCCGGTTCCTGCGGACCGTGCTGCACCACCACCGGCCCGCGTCCACCGCGTTCCGGCTGCGCCGTCCGGACGGGGTGGCCAGGCACATCCGGGTCATCGCCGAACCGGTGCCCGACAACGGTCACGCCGTCCGCGGCGCCTACCAGGACATCTCGGCCCAGCACTGGACCGAGGTGGCGCTCGCGGCGACCCGGGAGCAGTTGGCGCACAGCGAACAGCAGGCCGTCGAACGCAACCGGCTGACCCTGCAGTTGCAGCACGCGATCATGCCGCCCGCGCAGAACGCCCTGCGCACCCCGCACCTGGACGTCGCCGTCCGCTACCGCCCCGCCGAGAAGGAACACCTCATCGGCGGCGACTGGTACGACGCGGTCGTGCTGCCCTCGAAGCAGATCCTGCTGTGCGTCGGCGACATCGCCGGGCACGGCATCGAGGCCGCCACCAGCATGGTCGTCCTGCGCAACGCCCTGCGCGGCCTGACCGCCACCGGCGCCGGTCCCGCGCAACTGCTGAGCTGGTTGAACCTGGTGACCCGCCACCTCACCGACCACGTCACCGCGACCGCCGTCTGCGCCCTGTTCGACCCGCCCACCCGATCGCTGCGGTGGGCGCGAGCCGGTCACCTGCCGCCGGTGCTGATCCAACAGGGCCAAGCCGCGACCCTGCCCCTGATCGGCGGCCCCCTCCTCGGCGGCCTGGCGTCGCCCGCCTACGAGGAATCACAACTCACCATCTCCCCCGGCGACACCCTGCTCCTCTACACCGACGGCCTCATCGAACGAAAAGACCGCACCGTCGAGGAGTCCCTGTCCCGCCTCCTGGTCACCGCCGCCCGCGGCACCCCCACCCTCGACCAACGCCTCGACCGCCTCCTCACCCACAGCAACTCGGACACGGACGACGACACCTGCATCGTCGGCTTCCAGTTGCGGTGACCCTTGGTCGTCGCAACGCTCGTGGATGATGTCTACAGTGGATCGCATGGCACTCGACCTCGCCACCGCGGGCCCGTTCACCGAGTTGGACCACGAACTGTCGTTGCCCGCCGACCCGGTCGCCATCTGTGCTCTCGTGCGCGAACTGGTCATCCAACCGCACGAGGCGCCCGACCAGACCCGCCTCGCCGAGAACCAACTGCGGCCCGCCCGCGACCTGGTCCGGACGTTGCTCACCCTCGACCCGGGCCCGCTCACCGCCGGACGGCCGCCGGAGCACCGGGTCATCGGTACCTGCCGCCACTTCGCCGTGCTCGCCTGCGCGTTGCTGCGGTACCAGGGCATAGCCGCCCGCGCTCGCTGTGGCTTCGCCACCTACTTCCAGCCCGACCGCGGGCTCGACCACTGGATCGTCGAGTACCACGCAGGCACCCGCTGGATCCGCCTCGACCCCGAAACCCTCGGCGGAACCGTTGTCGCCAACGCCCACGACCTCACCCCCGACCAGTTCCGCACCGGCGGCGAAGCCTGGCAAGCACACCGCTGCGGCCAGATCGACGCCGCCCACTACGGCGTGTACGGCACGGAGAACTTCGGACCGGCCGAGATCAGCGGCAACGCCGTCCGTGACCTGGCTTGCCTCAACAAAGTCGAGACCCTCCCCTGGGACGAATGGGGCCAGATGACCGCTGCCTACGCGGGCACCACCGACTCGGAGTACGACACCCTAATCGACCGGGTCGCTGCCGTGTGCGCCACCGACGACCCCGCGGCGATCGCAGACCTCTACACCCACCCCGACCTGCGCGTTCCGGACACCCTGATCCGGTCGAGCCATTAGTGGTTCGCGGGCGGGGGTTGGGGCTCGGTAGGGTCCGCGACCGGGGAGGTGGCGGTGGTGGAGACGACCACGTTGTGGCGGCCGGTGGGGCCGGTGGAGTTGCGGTTGGTCGAGGAGTCCGGGTGGCGTGCCTGGCCGCCGAGGTTGCCGGAGCAGCCCGTCTTCTACCCGGTGCTCAACGAGGACTACGCCGTTCGGATCGCGCGGGACTGGAATGTTCGGCACGACGGTGCGGGCTATGTCACCAGGTTCGAAGTGGACAGTGCGTTCCTCGGGCGGTACCCGGTGCGGCAGGCGGGTGGGCGGACGATCCTGGAGTTGTGGGTCCCGGCTGAGGAGTTGGCCGAGTTCAACGACCACATCGTCGGTCTGATCGAGGTGGTGCGCGAGTTCCGCTGACGGGGCCTCACGGACTCGTCGGCGCCGTGGGGGATGGCTCGGAGGTCGGGACTGTTGTCGAGGGTTCCGATGTCGGTGCCTCCGACGACGTGTTGTGTGTCGTCGTGGGGGTTGCGGACGACGACGGCGGCGGGGTGCTGGTGGTTGTGCTGGTGGCCTTGGTCGACGTGGTCACCGGCGCGCTCGACGACGGTGGGGCGTCCTTCTGCAGTACGGCCGCGATGTCCTGTTTGACGCCTTCCAGGGCCGCGTCGATCTGGGTGGCGGTCATGCCGCGGAGTTGGGTGGCGAGGGCGGTCATGCGGGACCAGATGGTGGTGATCTCGGTGAGTGCGGCCGCGCTCGGTTGGTGGGACACGGTGACCACTAGCTGGGAGGCCAGGGCGTAGGTCAGGCATTCCACACAGGAGTGGTTCACCGCCACCGCGATGTTCTCCGGGACGATCACGTTGGCCTGGCCGACGATCAGCACGACCTGGAACGCGATCGCGACGGTGGCGCAGGTGTGGCAGCTCGCGAGGGCCCAGGCCTCGTTGCGGTTGTCGACCGTGTCGCCGGTGGCCCAGACGAGGGCGAAGGAGACCTCGTACTTCACCGAGCCGTCGGTGGTGTTGATGGCCAGCGCCTGGTTGTCGCCGGGGCGGGGCGGGTCCGGGCGGTCGAACGGGAAGACCCAGCCGGGGGTCGACGGGTCGGCGCCGACCGGGCGCAGCACGAGCGCGGGGACGGGCTTGTCCCGGGTGGGCACGGTGGAACCCTGCGGCATCAACAGTTTCCGCGTGGAGGCAACGGGGGCAGCGGCGGTTCCCCGGTCGGCGACCCCGCGCGGCGCGGCGGCGCCCATGGGCAGGACGTCCTGGACGGTGCCGCGTTCGTTCGGCTGGATCGGACGGTAGCGGTCGCTGTCCGGCCACCACGCCCACGCCAAACCGGCCAGTACCGCCGCCAGCGCGACCACGGCGACAACCCGTCGGCCGGGTTTGCCCGCGGACCAGCGACCCACCTTGGCGCCTGTCCGTTTCACCATCCGGACCATCATGTACAGCGAGCCCAGGACCGGCACCGCCACGGCGATGATCGCCAGGACGCGCACGCCCGCTCGGGCCAGGTCGCCCTTGTCGAACGCCACCCCCAGCGCCAGCGACTGCTGTTGCACGCTGTGCACGGCGGTTCCGACCAGCCGGGGCAGCGTCAGCACCATCAGCAGCAGGCTGGTGATCAGCATCGGGACCACCACGACCACCCAGAGCGTCACCACCGCCCGTGCCCACGGCTTGAGGACGGTCGCTTCCGGTGAGCGCCACTTGTGCGGCAGCAGACCGACCAGCGTCGGCTTGATCCGGTGGAACAGGTCCGGCACGCCGGTCAGGTCGGCCAGCACGTGGTAGCCGTCGAAGCGGACCATCGGCGCCAGTTGGCGGACCATCTGCAGCAACTGCGTCGCGATGACCAGCAGCAACGCGTCCCAATGGGACAGCCACCACGCGCCGAACATGGCGACGGCGATGATGGCGTTGAAGTACAGCCCGCCGAGGTCGGTGCGCAGGCGACCCGCGCGGCCGAGGCGGTAGCTGTCGGTGACGTCGGTGTAGAACGCGGGCCACAGCAGGTAGACGCCGAACCCCATCGCGCCCGGAGTCGCGCCGCCGTAGCGGGCCGCGGCGGCGTGGCCGAACTCGTGGAAGCCCGCGGACACGATGGTCACCGCGAACACCAGCAGCAGCAACGAAGGCTGGCTGAACGCCTGGTACGCCGCGCCCGCCAGGCCCTTGTCGAACAGGACCCAGTAGCCGACCCCGACGAACGCGGCGACCAGCGCCAGCACCACCAGCGGGTGGAACAGCCAGGTGAACGGCGCGGTCACCCGGCGGGTCAGCTCCGGCTTCGAGATCACGCACCGCAGCCGCAACCCCAGCAGCGGGTTCGCCTTGCGCGGCCGGGGATCGCTTCCGTCGGCGCCCTTCAGCACGCCCAGCGGACGCAGTTTCGCGTCCAGCAGGGTCCGGATGTCGTCTGCGGTCACCCGGCGGCCGATGGCGGTGCCGACCCGGGCGGCGATGCCGTCGTGGTCGGTCTCGCCGTCGACCGCTTCCAGGACCCGGTACAGCAGGGGCGTCAACTGCAGCACCTGACCGTCCGCGCGGCGCACCAGCGCCGGTGGGCGCCGGTAGCCGGAACCGCGCATCTCCCCGATCAACCGCACCCCGTCCGCGCGGCGCGGCGGGGCTTCGGAATTGGGTCGGCGCGGAACCACCGCCGGGCGGGACGCGCTCGCGTCCCGCCCGGTCGAGGTGCCGGGCCCCGAGGTGACACTCATCAGGGCGGCCCTTCCTTACTGGTGGATGTCGGCGCTCTGCTCGCCGGTGGCCTCGGCGTTGCCCTGGATGTCCTGGTTGATCACGGCGGTCTGGTGCGCGACGGCGGCGGACTGGGAGGCGTCCGAGCCGATGTTGGCCGACACGGCGGCGTCGATCGGGGCGGCCACGTTGGCCTGGGCGGCGACCGCGCCGTTGATCGGGGCGGTGAGGTTGAGGTCGCCCTTGATGTTGGCGTCCACGTTGAGCAGGCCGCCGTTGAGCGCGCCCTCGATGTCGCCGGGCACGTCGGCCGTGCTGCCGGTGTGGGCGGGCGGCGTGGTCGGGGTGGTCGGGCCGGTGGGGTTGGTCGGGGCCGGGTTGCCGTGGTCGGTCGCCGACTGGTCGATCCCGCTGTCCTGGTGCGAGTGCGCGACCGAGTTGCCGTGGATGCCCTGGGTGATGCCCGCGGCCTGCTCGGCCATGGCCTGCGCGGTCGAGCCGTGCGAGAGCACGTTCGCGCCGACCGCGGCGTCGATGGGCGCGGCGACGTTGGCGTTCGCGGCCACCGCCAGGTCGATCGGGGCGGCCAGGTCGAGCCCGAGGTCGAGGTCGACGTTCAGGTCGAGCAGCGAGTACACCTCTTTGTCCGGCAGCGCGGTGCCCGCCTCGGCGGCCAGGTCGGCGGCGGACAACGGCGGCAGGTCATTGGCCTGGTTGGTTCGCTCCATGTCGCGATCGGTACCACTGGCGCGGGCCGGTGAAACGGTGTGAAGGAACAGTGAGACGTCGTCGGAGAAATGTTTCTCGGTGGTCGAGAGACATTTTCCGGGCCTCCCGGTGCTGATGGTGGCCTTGCAGGCGTTGTTTCGTGATCTAGCCCGCCGGGTATCCAAGCACTATTTTGCCAATCGTCTACACGTGGGGTGAAAAGACTTCACGATCCACTGTGAACACCTCGGCTGATCCGATTTGGACGACCGTTGAGCAGCGCTCACTTCACCGTCCCGGCCACCCGAATGTCGTAGTGACGTCACACACACGGGGAGCGCTACCAGTCATCCGGTGGTCCCGTGCGTGGTCAAGATCGAACATGGTGTACGGCATTGCGCCAATCGGGTGGTGACTCGCCGGGAGGTATCCCGCTGCACCGGAGAAGGCCCATATCCTCCCGGGCGCACACCACGAAGAAGTGAGGACCGTGAGTCGACCTGTCCAGTGGCGGCGGACAACCCGCCCGGACCAGTACACCCGGCCACCGCGCTGCCAAACGCAGCGGTGTCCGGCATGACCCGACCGGCGCAATACGGAAAGAGCGAACCGGGACTGCTCGCCGACGAGTTCTTCCTCTCCGGACTGGACGACATGACCGGCGAACAACGGTTGGAACCGCAGGCCCTCGCGGTGGGGCTGGCCGCCGCCGTGCTGGGCGAGCTGGTGCTGACCCGGCACGTCGTGATCGACGACGGCAGGCTGCGCGTCGCGGACGTCGCGGTGGCCGACGAGCTGCAGGAACGGGTCCGGCAGTGGGTGCGCAAGGACCAGACCGTGGTGGTCGCCAAGGACTGGATCCGGGTCCTGGTCGCCCGGAACATCGCCGACCTGGTGCGGCACCGGATGCTGGCGGCGGGCAAGGTGGTGCGGACCTCCCGGCGCAGGCTGCTGCGCAGGCCGCTGGAGCTGTACGTGCCGCCGTCGCTGAGCACGGCGGCCGCCGCGGGCGTGCGCATCGCGGGCACGCTGGGCGTCCCGCGGCCGCTGTCACCGACCGACCTGCTGCTCGCCGCGCTGCTGCGCGCCACCGGCCGGGACCGGGAAATCCTCAGCCACTGCGCCCCGTCGGTACACGAGGAACTCGACCGGCAACTACACGACCACCTCACCTCCAGCGCACGCCAACTCGTCAACCACGCGACCGAGGTACTGGTCACCGAGGCCGTGACGCCGCTGTTCTGACCCGCCTCCGATCCGCCCCGACCCCCGCCGTGACCAAGGACCAAGCCGCGACCAAGGCCCGGATCCGGCCTTGACCCAGCTTGATCCGACTCGACCAAGTCTCGACCTGGTCCTGATCCAGTGCCCGCCCCGACGTGAGTTCAGCGTTCACCCGGACCCGACCCACCTGGCCCAGCCCCGACCCGACCAAGCCGCGACTCAGTCCTGATCCAGCCCGCACCGACGCGAGCCCGCGACCACCTGGTCCCGACCGGGCCTTGACCCACTTGATCGCCTACAACCCGACCTGACCGAGCCTCGACCCGGTCCTGATCCGGCGTCTGCCCCCTGTCCGCCCGAACCGACCGCCATCTTCCCCACCTGGTCCCAAGAGGAGAGACCGTGTCCACAACCGCAGCCCAAACACTGGCCGGGCAACGCGTGTCGACCGCGGGCGTGGTGTTCTTCACCGCGTCCGCCGCCACCCCGCTGACGGTGTGCGCCGCGATCGTGACGACCGGGCTGGCCGCCACCGGCAAGCTCGGGTTACCGCTCGCGTTCATCATCATCGCCGCCGTGTTGGCCGTGTTCAGCGTCGGCTATGTCGCGATGGCCCGCCGGGTGCCCAACGCGGGCGCCTTCTACACCTACGTCAGCCTCGGCCTCGGCAGGCCTGCCGGGGTCGGCGCGTCCTGGGTGGCGTTGTTGGCCTACAACGCCCTGCAGATCGGACTGTACGGGGCGATTGGCCCGACTCTCGCGCCGTTGCTCGCCAAGTGGTTCGGCGTCGACGTGCCGTGGTGGGGGATCGCGCTCGTGGCGTGGGCGGTGGTCGCGGTGCTGGGTCTGCGCCGGATCAAGCACTCCGCGCGGGTGCTGCTCGTGCTGCTGGCCGCCGAGGTGGCGCTGCTGTTGGTCTACAGTGTGGCGAACGTGGCGCACCCGGCGCCGGGTGGGCCGAACCTCGCGGGCCTGAACGTGGGTGACCTGCTCGGTGCCGCGCTCGGTCCGCTGCTGGGTCTCGCGGTGCTCGGGT
>NZ_AXWW01000032.1 GCF_000482865.1 Actinokineospora inagensis DSM 44258
GCTACGGACTGCCCACCCCCGAGAAAATCACCCTCCGCCTGCGAGCAGGAGTCGACCCCACCGACGACCAGGTCGCCGTACACGTCCAGGTGGACACACTCGCCGCCATGGCCACCACCGTCCTGCACTGGCACAAAACCTTCGCCCAGGCCAACATCGACATCGTCGGAGGCGACAACCACAAGGGACCGGAAATCACCGTCCGCGGCATCCCCCTCGGTAGCCTGCTCCTCATCGACGTACTCGCCCACCCCACCACACGCGAATGCTCGACCATCCGCGGACACGTGCTCCACGGCAACGACGCACTCCACTGGCCCCACCAAGCCGCCGCCGGCGCCATCAACACACCCAGCACATAACACCCACCAGCCACCAAGGCCACCGACCGACATCGCGCTCCACCACCCCGAACACACGCCCCCCACTCACCCGGTGCCGGCGCGACGTTCACACCGGCGTCACCACCACCAGGAAGGCCACACCCATGCACAACCCCGAAATCGACCTCTACGCCAAATCGTCGGGAACTGCGCACTGACCCCCCACACCGCCGAGTTCACCATCGGCACCAGAAACGGCAACCTCATCCACCTCACCATCGACCACGACCGAATCCACGAACTCATCACCCAGGCCACCCACGCCCTCAACCAACTCAACCAGCGGCAGGACAACCGAGCCAACCCCGCCCCCACACCGGTGGCCTGACCAGCCGCAAGACCTCTGCCGGTCGAGGACCCACCACGACCCCGACCGGCAGAAACCCACACCGCCCACTCCCACGAACACACCGGTCAAGGCCGACAATCACAATCGACCGCCGCCGCGAGTCAATGTCGTCGCCTCCGGGGCATCCACACGACAAGCAGCCCGCTGCTGGGTTCCTGCGGTGCTCACCAAGGTCGCAGGTAGGGACGCCCACTCAAGCACTGTGACCGTGGAGCCGTTGCCACCACCCCAACAGGCGGCCAGCACGTGGGACACGAGCGGCTCCCACGAATTCGCGAAGAACACCACCCGGACCGGGCAACCGGCCCCTTTCACACACACCAGCGGACGCAGCGGCCTCGGGCACCGTGGGAAGGCGCTCTGACGTCTCCATCTCCGGCCACCGGTAATGACCGGTCACGACGTCTGCCTCCTCCAGGACATTGATGCCGTAGTTCAACACCTGTCCTCGCGGCCCGCGGCGCAACTGGGCCAGCACGCCATCAAGTATTCAGGCGAGCAGTTGTCGTAGGCGTCGCGGGTGATCGCGGCACCGATATCACCCGGTTGGGTGTCCTGCCTCCGCGCGGCGCGCCTACGACGCCGCTGACGGTGGCGGCTCCTGCCGCGACGCCATCATCGAGGCTGGACGTCCAGCACCGCCACGTTCAGGTTCCCGACGGCAGTGGGGCCGGTTAGTCGGCGAGTGTCAGTGGTTCTGGGCTGAACTGGTGGGTGAGGAGGTCGTGTAGGAGGGTGGGCAGTGTGGGGGGTAGGAGTTTGTCGTGGCAGTGGCGGAGTTCCTGGAGTGGCCACCAGCGGCGTTCGATGAGCCCGGTCTTCTCGTTGGCTGTGGGTGTGGGTGTTGTCTGGGGTGTTGTGGTGGGGGTTCGGGCGAGGAAGACGTGTTCGATGCGGTGGTGGTCGCGGCCTTTGTAGTGGAAGCGGGTTTCGCGTGTCCAGAGTTTGCGGCCGAGGTGCGTGAGGAGGATTCCGGTTTCCTCGGCGAGTTCTCGGCGTGCCGCGGTGTGGAGATCTTCGCCGTGGTCGAGGCCGCCGCCGGGGAGTTCCCACCAGTGGTGGTCGGGGTCGGTGGGGTCGAGGGCATGGATGAGCAGGACGCGGTCGGTGGGGTCCAGTAGGAGGACGCGGGCGCCGATGCGGGGTGTTGTGGTGCGGGTGGGCATGGCGTGGGCTGGTCCTCGCGGTCCGCTGGCGGGCGTGGTGTGCCTGCCGGACCGTGGTGGGGGTTCAGAACAGGGTCGGTTCCGGCTCGGCGAGTGTGGCCGCCGTGGCGGGATCGGACGTTAGCAGGCGTGTGGTGGCGGTCAGGGCCAGGCGCACCGAGAGTGCGGAGTGGTCGGTGAGTCGCGTGCCATCGGAGGCGAGTGTCCTGGTCTCGTGGAGGTAGTCGCACGCGAGCAGCGCGTCGGCCAGTGCGTGTGTGCCATGGGCGTGGTCGTAGCGGTAGCCCAATTCGGGTCGACGTGCCCAACTGTGTTCGACCTCGTGTGGGTGAACGTGCCGGAACAGGTCGCGTAGGCCGTGGCGGTGGGTGAGGTCGGCGTAGAAGTCGTGCTCGAATGGAGCGAATTGGCCCCGGTGTGGGGGTTGGTGGTGCGGTTCGAGGACGTTGAGGTCCCCGAGCAACAGCAGCGGAGCAGTACCCGCTGTGCTGGTCAGAGCCTGGGTGAAGTGCCGGATCCACTTCTTCTTGCGTTCGGTCTTCTCGGCGCCGGCATCTCGTGAGGGCACATAGGCGCCGATCACGCGCAGAGGCCCGTCCGTGGTGTCGATGATGACGCCGGTGGCGCGTGCGGGCAGGTAGTCGAGCGCGGCGTTGAGCGGGTCCGGGGTGGTCGGGAGTGTGCTGGCGATCATCACGCCGAGCTCGCCGGGGCCGTGGGTGGGGAAGGTGACCGCGTATCCGGCGGTGGTGAACGCCTCGGCGAGGTAGTGGCTGCCCGCGGTGGCTTTGGTCTCGGTGAGCACCAGGACGTCGTCAGACCGGTGGGTGAGCCAGCGCAGTTGGCGTTGGGCGCGGTCGAGGGAGGGGGCGCCGACGTTGACGGTGATCAGGCTCAGGGGCATGCCGCGCTCTTCTCGGTCAGGGCGTGGTGGACGAGGGACACGATGGCCGCGGCGATTGTCTCCGGTGGGTCGGTGGTGGCCTCCACCGAGGTGACCGACCAGTCCCGTTCGCGCAGGTTGTCGATGGCTCGGAGATAGCACCGGACCTCGCGGAGGCTGTTGTCCGGAGCGCGTTCGAAGCGGCTGTGGCCGCCGCGTGCCCTGAGGCGGGCGCTGATGACCTGGGCGTCGCCAGTGAGGACGACCGACAGATCAGGCTGGTAGACGCCCTGGTTGAGTTGCCACACCACCTCCGTGGGCACATCGTCGAGCCCTTGGAGGACCAGGGAGGACGCGACATACCGGTCACACACCACCACGGCGCCCTCCACCAGGGCGGGCAGGATCTCGGTATCGAGTTGGTGGTGGCGATCGGCCGCACACAGGCAGGCCAGGGCCATGCCGCGGTAGGTGTCCGTTCCGTGACGTGCCAGCTCACCCAGGCGGGCGCGGGAGGGCTGGGCTGTGGAGTGCACAGGCAGGCCCGAACGCGCGAGCGTCTCGGTGACGAGCCGAGCGGTGGTGGACTTGCCCACACCACCAGGCCCGTCCAACGTGAGTAGCAGGCCGGGAAGCCGAGTGGTGTTCACGCGGACGTCAGCGGCAACAGCCTGCGCCCATCCGCGGGTGCGGTGATCGGGCACTGCTCGGTGTCGACATCGCCGATGCGTCCACCCGCGGCGACGACGGCTGCCGGGCACCCCTTGCCGCAGCCCGAGCCCAGGGAGCACGCCGCGCAGGTCGGGTTGGCGCCGACCCGGTAGCGGTCGTGGAACCGGTAGTCGTCGAGGCGTTGAGCGATGTCGGAATCGGTGAGGATGTTGCCGACGATGAACTCCGTGTCGGCATGTCGAGCACCGGGGGTACGGGCTGCGAACACCAGGTACGGGCACACCGTGACCTCGCCGGGGGTGAACACGTAGATGATCGTGCCCGCCTCGCACCCGGCCAGCGGGCGGCCGGCGGTGTTGGGGAAACGGATGTGCGCGACGTCGAGGTCCGGGCCGTCGAAAGGGGCGGTCAGCTCGAAGATCTCCCGCATGTGCAGGGTGGTCTTGGCCAACCTCGCCCGGGATTTCACGCCGCGGCCCATGCTGCCGAGCGGGTTGAGCAACACATAGCGGGCACCGTGAACGCGGGCAAAGGCACAGAGCCGGGCGTACTCCTCGTTCTGCGCCAACGTGTTCGGCGTGCACAACAACCCCTGCAAGATCCCCACCGCGGCAAGCTTGGCCACGGTGGCGACAGTGACAGCGAAACTTGCCCGGTCACCGCGGAACTTGCCGTGCGACTCGGCCGCGAACCCGTCCAACGACACATTGCAATGCACCCCCAGGGCAGCCAGCGCGCCGATCCGGGCGTCGTCGAGCGCGGTGGCGTTGGTGCACACCCCGACACTCATCCCCGCGGACCGGAACGCGGCCACGATGGCCAGGAACTCCGGATGGATCGACGGCTCGCCACCGGTCAACGTCACCCGCGTGACCCGGGACGCCGCCAACCCGGGGATCACCTTCCCCACAACGTCTTCCAGCGACATCCGCCCACCGATCCTCGTCGCCGAGACGAAACAGTGCGCACAGCGCAAATTACAGTCCTCGTTGATCTGGACCAGCGCTTTGCGAAACGGCTGCTCCACCGTGGTGCGGAAGTAGCACGACGACGCCACCTCGTCGGTGGCGATGCTGCGAGCGGTCATCGGGAACCTCGCTTCCCCAAGCGGTACACCGAAAGAGCCCGAACGGGCGAAAACCCACATGATGTCCGCTCGGACAGTAGCGCGACCCGCGATGTCTCGGCGAACATCTCTGGGCCACCCCCACGCGAACTGCGGCCAACGACAACCCAACTGTCCCCACGAACATCAACGAACCCGCGGGGAGAACCATGCCTGGCACGGACACCGGCGCGACGGAAACCCTCACGGCGCTACTGGGATGCCCGCCTCACCTGCTCGACCTCAGCCTCGACCAACTCCGCACCCTCGCCGTCGTGCACGCCACTGGCACGGCCCAACGCGCCGCCCGCGCACTCGGACGCGAGCAATCCAGCGTGCAGAAACAACTCGACCACCTCAACAAGACCGCCACCCGACTCGTCGGCGAGGCACTCGTGGTCAAACAAGGCCGCGGCAAGGACTTCCTGTTCACCACCACCGGGGAAGAACTGGTCGCCCTGGCGCACAGCACACTCTCGGACTGGAACAACAGCCTGCACCACAGCCGACGACGACTCGGATCCACCGTCACCTTCGGCACCACCGAGTTCACCGTCCAGTTCCTCGGCGCCATCTGGCCCACACTCCGCCACGACTTCGAAGCCCGCGGCATCCACCTCACCATCGAACACGTCCGCACCCGCGACCTCTGGCGCACCCTCGACAGCAAGAAAGTCGACATCGTCTGCGGCAGCCTCGCCGCCCCACCCAACCAAACCCCCACCCACGACTACGACTTCCTCGAATGGCACCGAGAACACGTCGCCATCCTCACCAACCTCACCACCCGAGAACTCCCCGACACCCCCATCACCGCCACCCAACTACCCACCCTCCCCCTCCTCACCCCCACCGCAGGACTCCTCGCCGACTTCCTCACCCACTGGTACGGCCCCGACCACCACTCCACCCTCAACGTCATCGCCACCATCGACTCCCTCAACTACGGCCTCAACCTCCTCACCACCCACCTCCTCCACGGCTGCCTCCTCACCACCGACCGCGTCGCCGACGCCGCCCTCGACGGCCGCCTCCCCGGCCAAGGCCTCCGCAAACTCACCCTCGCCAACGACTACCACCCCCACCTCGAAATCGTCACCGGCATCCTCACCCGCAAACACGAACGCGACCACTACACCCCCGACCACCCTGCGCGTGCCGAAAACTACGTCCGCGCAGTTCAGGAGGCGTGTCGGTACTCGTGGATGACTCCGCCGATTCGGTCCAGTCGGCGTACGGTGAGGCGTTCGGGCCGAGGACAGCTTGGGCGGTGGCTTTGCTGACGGTGGCGGAGTCGCAGCCAGCGGTCTTTGCTGTTCGCCCCGCGGTGCCGTCGCTTCAGCCGAGACCGCCGCCGGGCTGTTAGGCTGCGACGATGCACAGCGGCGCATGAGACAGCTACCGGCCTTTGGGGAATGGGTCGAAGCCCATCAGCTCTATTCTGTCCTTATTCCACGAGCTTGCCTTGGTCGCGTCGGGGTGCCGGATGCCGAGATGCTCCGCGGGTGGGCTGTTGAGGTAGTCGGCCCACCTACACACGGACAGATGCGGGCACTTGTCGATGTTGTTGTTGCAGTGCGTGCACAGGAGCCCGCGGACGGCTCCGGTGAAGTGGTCGTGGTCCACCACCGTGCCGAAGTCGCGGCCGCATGCGTGGCAGGCCGATCCCGCCAGGTCCACCAATGTCGCTCGGATGCGTCCGAGCGGGGTGGATGTGTCGAGATCCGGTGGCCAGGCGGCACGTCCACCGAGGAAGTAGCATCGCACGCTCGCCGAGACATGTGCGGGATCGACTTCCTTATCCTGGAATTGAACCGTCCAGGTGACTTCTCGTGTCCGTTCGGAGTAGGCCCTTCCTGATCCCAGGGTGTGTCGAAGTTGCCGAGCCCGCGGCGGCGGCGTGGAGGAAGCTCCCGATAGTGGGTTCCATCGGTGTACCAGCGGAATCGACGGGTGTGGACGTTGTCGAGCGGTAAGAGGGCCGGAGTCAGCAAGTCCGGCTTGCGACCGCCCGAGCACAACGGAAACGTGCCCTCGAGCAGGTGGTAGCGCCCGTCATCACCCAACACCGCCCGGAGTGCCATACCGCCCCACCGGCGCCTACGCAGAGAACACTCGGTTCCAATGGCGTCGCGGACATGGCGGTCGACCGCGTCGTGGTCCAGCTTCAACGCCATCCTCGACAGGAGGTTCCTCCTCCGTCCTTCCGGCCATTCATCAAGCCCAACTGAGTTCGCCACGCGTTCACGCTATCGCGGCGAACACGCCGCGATAGCGCCGTTCACCGTGGCGAGCGCGCGTAGCGTCCAGTGCTTCGCCCCACAGGATAAGGTCCAGCTTGTGTCCTTGGATGACTCCGCACGCGAAGGTGCCGACAGACTCGACCCCGCCTCCGATTCGGCGGAGGACCGGGCGGTGACGGAGCCGAGGCAAGACTCGCTGCGGAGCGGCGTGGTCAACTCGGTGATGGGCGAGGTGTCCGGGTTGCTGGTGCAGGCGGGGCGAATCGAGGGCGGGGTACACCAGCATCACCACGCGGCAGCCAGGGCGACGGTGAGTTTTCCTCACCGAGCGGGTCCACTTCCCCTGCGAGCGGCGTCGTTCCAGCGCCGTGCGCTGTCGGAATCTCTTGCCCCGCTCGTGGACACCATCGTGTTGTCGGGGATGGGGGGCACGGGCAAAACCCAACTCGCGGCCGAGTATGCCGAACGTGCGTGGACGGCTGGTGAGATCGACCTTCTGGTGTGGGTCAGCGCGGGGACGCGGGACGCGGTGATCTCCAGCTACGCGCGTGTCGCAGCCGATGTGACAGGCGTCGAGGACGCCCGTCCGGACGACGGAGCGCGACGGTTCCTCGACTGGTTGGCCAGCACGTCGATGCGATGGTTGGTCGTCCTCGACGATGTCCGGACACCGGCAGACCTCGTGGAGCTATGGCCCGCATCCTCCACGACGGGGCAAGTGGTGGTGACGACCCGGCGTCGCGACGCCGCGCTGCAGGCCCAAGGCCGGGTCTTCGAGGTGGAGCCGTTCACGAGCGCGGAAGCGGAGGCGTATCTGGCCAGTGTCGTGGAGGGGCGACGGCATCTGTTGGACGGCAGCATTGATCTGGCCACAGCCTTGGGATGCTTGCCGCTGGCGCTGGCTCAGGCCGCCACGTACATGCTCGATCGAGAACTGTCCTGCACCGCCTACATGAGACGGTTGGCCGATCATCGAGTACGACTGGCAGCCGTGTTGCCAGAAAGGGAGGCCCTGCCGGACGCGCATCAAGTGACCGTCGCCGCGACATGGTCGCTGTCCATCGAGCTCGCCGACCGACTCGCACCCGTTGGCCTGGCGAGTCCTCTGCTGGACGTGGCTGCGCTTCTGAGCCCCGACG
This sequence comes from Actinokineospora inagensis DSM 44258, assembly GCF_000482865.1. Taxonomy (GTDB): domain Bacteria; phylum Actinomycetota; class Actinomycetes; order Mycobacteriales; family Pseudonocardiaceae; genus Actinokineospora; species Actinokineospora inagensis. Next base: position 7,941 of record NZ_AXWW01000032.1, read on the forward strand.
GGATTCCGGTGGGCCTGTTCAGGGCGCCGAGCGTGGTCAGCTACCTGGGTGAGCGGGCCGGACGGGCCGTCAATGGTCAGGATGTCCAGGATGGTCTGCGGTGCTTGCATCGGGTCAGTCTGGTCATCTTGGACGGGCCGGTCGTACGAGTCCACGGTTTGGTGCAGCGAGCCGCGCGAGACGACGTGACCCCGGACAAGCTCCAGACGCTGGCACGCGCGACGGCCGACGGGCTCCTGCACTTGTGGCCAGACGTCGTGCGGAACTCGCCGCTCACCCAGGTACTCCGGGCGAACACCGACGCCCTGGCGACCAACTGCGACGACCACCTCTGGCACGACGGTGCGCACGAGGTGCTGTTTCGGGCAGCGAGCAGCCTCGGCGCGACCGGCATGGTCACCTCCGCGGTCAGCCGATTTCGCTCGTTGCACTCCGCCGCGAATCACCGCCTGGGACCTGACCACGCCGACACCTTGACGACGCGCTCCGAGGCCGCCCACTGGCAAGGGGAGACCGGCGACAGCACCGGCACGGTGCGCGCGTTGACGGAGCTGCTCTCCGACCGGACACGAGTCCTGGGACCAGACCACCCCGACGTATTGACGACCCGCAACGACCTGGCCCATTGGCAAGCCCGCGCAGGCAACGTGCACGACGCGATCCGTACTGCCCAGGAGCTGGTGCTCGACCAGACCAGGCTGCTCGGAGCCAACGCCCACGCCACCCTGGTCACCCGCGCCAACCTCACCACCTGGCTGCGGCACACAGAGCAGCAGGCGCAGGTGCACGACACATTCGAGGATCTGCTCGCTGACCTGCTGCGAGTCCTGGGAACCGATCATGAACTCACACTGAAGACCCGAGCCAACCACGCCATCACACTGGCCGAGTCGGATGACCCGTCCCGAGCGATCCCCGTGTTCGACGAACTGCTGCCCGACCTCGTGCGAGTCCTCGGGCCAGACCACCCCACCACCCTCGACGGCCAACTGGCCGCAGCCGCCGCACGAGGACACGCAGGAGACCCGGCCGGTGCCACCGCGGCGTTCGAGGACATGCTGGTCGACCACCTTCGAGTGCTCGGTCCCGACCACCCCAAGACACTGATGACCCGACACAACATCGCTCATTGGACAGCCGAGGCAGGCGACCCGACGAAGGCCACACAGGCACTCGATGACTTGCTACCCGACATGCTGAGAGTTCTCGGCGCGGACCACCCCTACACACTGGCCTGCCGCTACGCGCTGGCCACCGTACGCGGGCAGGCAGGCGACCCGAACGGCGCCATCGCGGCGTTCCAGGAACTCCTCCAGGACCAAGAGCGCGTCTTCAGCGCCGACCACCCGCAGACCCTCGACATCCGCGGCACCATCGCCATCTGGCGCAACGAGGCAGGCGACTTGACGGGAGCCATAGCCGCCCTGGAAGCCCTGCAACCCGACCAACAGCGCGTTCTCGGACCTGAACACCCCACCACGCTCATCACCCGCGAAGCCATCGACATGTGGCGAGCTCTGTTTGGATGACCGCTTCTCCAGCACGTGCAGAGACCGCTCGCCTGCCCCGCACGCGCGGCTCCATGAAGTGTCGGCACCGTCATCTACTCTGGTCGCCTACCCGATGGTCCGAGGCGAAGGAGCAGGCAGGTGACAATCGCGCGGTTCGACGCCGCAGCATGGCTACCGCAGCCCACCTCCCCGAAACCCACCAGGCGGGGTGGCAACTGGTATCGCACTGGCTAGAAGCACAACAGCGGCGAATCGGCGCACCGGCCGTGCTGTTCACCGACGAACTACGAATCGGTTCCGACGGTTTGCTGGACACCTTCACCCGCGGCACCACCCACTTCAGCCTCCGCAGCGCCGGCCCACCGACCCCGGGACCCGTTCTGGCGTACCGCCCGACCTTTAAGGCACTGCGCGCAGCCCAGCGGATGGCAACGTCGGCCATCTGCGTGTGGGAACTCGGAGACACACCGATCCGGGGCTGGGCAGGCCAGGTCGGAGCGATCGACCTGACCACCGGGCTTCCCACCCCGGCGGACCAAGCTGTGCAAGAACACCTCGACGACTTGGTGTTCGCAGGCAACAACGGCTACGCCGACAAGCCCGGCCTCCGCGACGCCCGCCGCATCCTCACCGAACTACACGACCTCGGCCTGCCCACCGACACCATCCCCAGCAGCCTCGCCGCCCACACAGACCTCTCCACCGAAGCGATAAAGCGCATCGCCGCACTCCTCACCTCCCTGCCCCGCCCACCCCTCCAGCCCTACCAAGCCGACCTGGACCAACTGTGACTTTGTCCGGCCCCCGTGAAGCCGCATCCAGTCGGGAGCACGATGGGGAGCAAGAATGCGCTCAGAACAGCCGTGAGCGGCACTTGACAAAATTGAACGAACTCGTGTTGACCTGCGGAAACACCAATTCCGCAGGTCAACACGATATGCCGTACATAGTTCACACATAAAGGCTCTTTAAGCAGCGCTCAACGACATGCAACAGCATCCAGCAGAAGGTCAAATGCGTCGTACGGCTAGCTCGGGAGCCGCAGGTCGGTGAGCACTCATCTATCACCAGTCTCGAACGCCGCAGACAACATCCCAGCAGCCGCAAAACCCACCGACACCCAGTCATTACCCCCCATCTGGGCACACCAGGCCCAACCTGACAGCTCACCCCGCAGGCCCGAGTTATCGAGCCGAGTTTTGGAGCCCCATATGCTGGCCAGCAGAGAGATCCTTACGAACAGCCAGATTAGGGTCAAGCACCGGGCAGATCCGGATCAGTGCTGCGGGCAGCCTGCTCAGTTGCGACCATTCCACGGTTGCGACCGCAAGGCTGCTCGGCAACCCGGCTCAGTTCGAGTCGAGCTGGCATCGCTTCCTCCGATGACGCAGTCCCCGGCTGTAGCATACCGGGGACCGCGTCACGGGCCGAAGGACGACGCGCCTGTGCTCACATCACCGTTGGCGCCGGTTTGAACGGCCTCAGCAGGGCTTGATGTCGCGGACCGCGGCCCAGCCCGCGATGATGCGCGTGGCCGAGATGGTGTCTCCGGCGCCGATGGTGTGACACGGGCCGTCCGTGGTTCCGGCGATGTCGAGCTTGCGCTTGACCGTGTAGGAGTGGCAGTTGCGGATCGTGTAGTAGACGATTTTCAGTGGACCGCCAGGCACGTCGCCCACCGAGTAGCTCAATCCGCACGGAGCGGCGGCAGCCGCTTCCGACGCGCCCAGGACGGCCATTCCGGATGTCAGCAGTGCGATCGTGGCCGCCGAGGCGGCGAGACGCTTGGAGAGCATCGTCGTGTTATGCCTTTCTTACTGAAGAATCGGACGATCGTTTCGTGGTACGACGATATCGACTGCAGTGTCGAGGCACAGTCGAACAAGTCGCAGGTTCTCGTACGAATTCCACGGGTCAGCCGGTAACGCGCCTGCTCAGCACTCGATGGGTAGATCACCCAAAGCCGCACCCGACCCGGGACATCGGGGGGGTCGAGGTGCAACGATAGCGCCATGCCTGTGCCGCGCTCCTGGTCATCGCCGGTGAACGTGGCGATCGCGCGCCTGCTCGGCCGTCGTGCCAAGGTCAACCTGTTACTGCTTGTGCTGGTCGCGGTCGCCGTGTCGGTGCTGTGCGCGTGGCCGCTGTGGAAGCGGGCGCCAGGCTTCGCGCTGGTTCCGGTGTTCGTCTCGGTGTCGTTCTGCGGGTCGCTGCTCGTCCTCAACGACGAGCTGGGCCGGGGCCGCGGCGGCGCCACCTCGATCCTCTTGGTGGTCGCCGGGCTTGTCTGGCCCACCAACTACCTTTACGAGTGGGGCACGCCCCTGACCATCCACCTGTCCATGATCGGCAGCACGGTCTTCTGGTGGGTAAGCGCGTGCGCCTGCCTGATGTACCCCCAGCAACGCCTGGAGGGCTTGGAACGCGGATACCTGGTGGTGCAGGGCCTGTGCCTCGGCGGCCCCGAGATCTACCTGGTTCTCACCGGGGAGACCTACGACGCGCTGCCCTACTTCGAGTACGTCGCCCTGGGTTTCGGCATCGGGTTCCTCGGCGTCATGTCGATCCGCTACCGTCGGTACAAGGGCGTGGCCCGGAAAACGCTGATCCCGGTATTGATATCCGGTGTCGCGCTCGCGCTGACCGGCGCCTTTTCGTGGTTTCTGCTGCTGTCCAGCGGAATCTACACCCCGCGCGTCGATCAAGGCTTGGTTGACCTGGTGTTCTGCGTCCAGGGGTGTCTGCTCGTCGTCGCGGCACCCATCGGATTGGTGGTCGGCGGTCTCCGACGGAGGTTCATCCAGGCGGCGGTCGCCGATGCCCTCGCGCGGCTTCCCCCGGACGCGCCGCCCGAGGTCCTGCGGGAAGCCCTGCGCCGCGCGCTGCGCGACGACCGACTGGACATCCTTTACCGCTCGCCCAACCAGGGCGTCTACGTCAATTCGGACGGCCACACGGTGGAACCGCCCGAAGAGGACTCGGACAAGGTCGCGATCCAGCTCCACGCGGGCGGGGACCGCGCGATGGCGGTGCTCGTCGCGGACAGGCAACTCGCGGGCGAGGTGGCGCTGTTCGGGGACGCGGTCTCGGCACCGAGGCAACCCGTGCTCGCCGTGTGGTTGCAGGTCCACGAGCGGGCCAACCGGGAACAGCAGCGCGCCCTGTATCGGCGCCTCGAAGAAGAGCGGTGGAAGGAGCGCCAGCGGCTCAGCCGGGATCTGCACGATGGCGTCCAGCAACACCTCTACATCCTGGGGATGTGCCTGGCCCTGGCGGGCGAACAGGTGAAGGACGACGCCGCGGCCGACAGCGTCGAACGGGCGCGAGGCCAGTTGTCCGCCATCCTGCCCGCCTTCCGCGACCTGATCCACGACCTGGCGCCACCGGAGTTGGCCCGCAACGGGTTGGGGTGCGCCATCCACGCCCTCGTCGAACGCCAACCCATCTCCGTCGACCTGCACCTCGGCTCAGCCCGCGCCCCCATCTCCGTTGAGTACATCGCCTACCTCATCATCTGCGAGGCGCTTACCAACATCATCAAGCACGCGGTTGCGAACCAGGTCGTGATCATGACCGCGATACGCGAGAACGGCCTTGAACTCACGATCTCCGACAACGGCATCGGCGGCGCGGACATGAACCGCGGGATAGGACTGGTCAGCCTGCGGGACAGGGTCCAGTCGGTAGGTGGTCGACTGTCGCTGGATTCCCCGCCAGGGTCCGGTACTCTCATCGAAGCGAGGATCCCGTGCGAGTAGCTGTCGCTGATGACATCCCGCTGTTCCGGGAGGGCCTGGTTCTCCTGCTGGAGCGGTTCGGCGTCGAGGTCGTGGCCCAAGCCTGCGATGGCGACGCGATCGTGCGGGAGGTACGGGACCACAAGCCATCTATAGTGATCCTTGACGTCATGATGCCGCCGGGCGATTACGGCGGCCTGACCGCCGCCGAGCGGATCCACGCCGAGAACCCGGAGATCGGTCTACTCCTGCTATCGGGCTTCAACTCGACGCAATTCGCCCTCCGCCTCCTGGCCTGCGACGGCACCGGCGGACGGGGCTACCTCATCAAGGACCGCGTCACTGACCCCACCATCCTGCGCGACGTGCTCAAGACAATCGACGACGGCGGCGTCAGTGTCGACTCCGAAATAGTCAAGCGCGTCATGAACCCGAAGTACCAGCGGGGAATCCTCTCCGCGCTCACATCCCGCGAACTGGAAATCTTGGAGCTCGTCGCGCAGGGCCTGTCGAACAAAGGTATCGCGAAGCAATTTAAGCTAAGCGGGAAGACGGTCGACCGGCACGTATCTAACATCTGCGACAAACTAGGCATCTGCGACGACGAGGAGAACACCAGGCGCTCCATCATCATACTGAAACACTTCCAGGCCAACCACCTCTGCGACACCAGATGCGAATCTCCCTGCACCGCCTACCTTAGATAGCGGGACCATCCAGTCCGGGCACGCGAATACTCGCCAGAGGCTAGCCACGCTACTTCTGAAGGTGGACGGGTCCCGGCCAGGAGGCACAGCCCAGTGTCGGTGGTCGTCGCTAGGGCGATATCCGGGTACGGACGGTTCCCCGGCGAGGACGACGTGAGTACGCGCAACTTGCAGCGAAGCCACCAAGAGCGCCCTCTTCGCGCTCGACACCAATTGTGACCTTCTTCGGCGATCACCCAGAGAAGAAGGTGGTCGAGGGAGAGCAACCCCTTCGCGCCACCGTACACCTCACCAATCAACTGGCCACCGACCGGCAACGTCGGCGCGAGGGACACCGGACGTTCCCACACCACACGACTGCCCGCAGCCTCGATCAACCGCGTACGACCGTAGGACTCGCCGTCGAAGAACGACGACAGCAGAAACCCGCTGTCCAAGCCGACGACGCTTGTCTCGGACGGGTGAGAGTTCGCCTGCCACACCAGTTGCGGAAGCCGACCTGGTGCATACCGGTAGATCTGTGCGGACTCGTCGACCGGCATCACCTGCCCAGCCGTTGCTGACCCCCACGAACCGCACGGGACCCGGCCAGACATCGGTTCTGAGGTTCGGCGGCTTCGCTCCCAGGGTGAGCACGCCGTTCTCCGGGGAGATGAGCACAGCCGTCCCCGCGACCGAGGCCAACCGAGTCTCGCGGGTGTGGAACTCGTTCAACGACGCCTGCCACACCACGGTCAGTGGATCTCCCACCACGTGATCGACAGCCGACAACCCCAGGTCATACGTCGGTACTACCAATACGTCAGTCCGCATCGCCCGACCGTACCAGCAAGATGATCTTGTTTTAGGTAGGCGTTACAACACCGGCTGTTTCACACGGCGGACTACATGTAGAAGGCGTAGCGGCCTTGTGGTCGGTCTTGTGGGCCGAGGTGTCGGAGGATCTGTCCGACTTGGTTGGCGGTACGCAGGGTGATGGGTGGTCGGGCGTCGAGGTGGGTCTGGTTCCAGTTCATCTTGGTCAGCGCGAGCAGTTCTTCGGCGAGATGTTCGGGGCTGGACTCGGTGTCGACCATGCGGAATGGCAGTGGGGTGGGGATGTACATGCCGGGGTAGGTGCCATAGAAGGGGACGCTGCCGCGGGTGTAGAGGACGTGATGGTGGGCGTCGAGGCTGAGCAGGGTGCCGCGCAGGGGCGGGTGCGTCGCGGACCGGAAGAGCCGGACCGGGTCGTGGGTGGGGAACCAGAGCAGCTCGGTGGTGTCGATGTCGACGTCCTCAGCAGCGGCTCGGAAGAACCCCGCGGTCTCCTCGGGGGTGTAGGAGGAGGTCTTGTGCATCACCACGCGCGCGGGCAGGTGGTGGTGTTCCTGGCGGTAGCGGCGGAGGGCATCGGTGAGCAGGCCGTGGGCGTCGCGCTCGGTGAGATGAGGTTGCCGGTCACGGTGGGAGACCTTGGCCGCGGCGCCGCGGACGATGACGCCGTCGCCGCGCTGGTTGAACACCTGGGCGACGCTGGTCTCCAGGGAGGCGAGGTCGCCGCTTCGATAGAAGGTGACACCGACATAGCAGCTGTGGAGGTCGTCGGACTCGCGGGGCAGCCGCCACGGGACCCCACCGGCCTTGTAGTAGAGGGCGGTGTGCAGGTTCCACGCCAGGGTGGCGGCATCCTGCAGGCGCGGTTTGCTCCGGCCGGTCGGGGTGAAGGTGGGGTCCCAGGTGGTGCGGCGGATGATCTGGATGGGCCGGCTGTAGCGCATAGCCGCGGCCTTGAGCACGGCCCGGAAGTCGTCCACCGGCTCACCGGGCCGGGCCTTCTTCCACGGCGAGTCCGGGTCGGGCTCGGGCGCGGAGCGTTCGGGCAGTTGCTCGGGTCGAGCGATGAGCACCACATCACAGGCCGGTTCCTCGTCGAGGACGTCGAGTTCGGTGGCGTAGAGCTCCACCGCGGCCTTCACCGCGGCCTGGGGAGACAGGTCGGCGAGTCGGTTGAGGTCGCGTTCGCGGATGGCTCGTTCCAGCCGGGAGTCCCACACCAGGGTCGAGCGGAACCCGGCGCTGGTGTCGAACCCGGGAAACGGCACGAACAGCCGCCCGAGCCTGCTGTCCTTGGCCGCGATGGGTCGGCGGCAACCGTCCAGCCAGCGACGAAGGCCCTGGATGGAGGCGGGTGTGCCAACGATGCCGACTTTGATGGTGCGCACGGCCGTGTTGGTCGCGTCGGCGGGACCGTAGTCGGCGATCCCGTGTCGTGGGTCGATGTGGCGGGCACCGCCGCTGAACTCGAGCGGCGGTTCGTCCAGGATGGTCAGCTTCACGGTTCCACCTCGAACAAGGCCAGCTCGTCACCGTCCGGCGCGGCAAGGGTCACGATGGCGTCCAGGTCGTCGGCATCGCCAGCGCGGGGGTCGTCGAGCCAGGCGGCGTCGTTGATGGCTCGGTCGGCGGTGAAGCTCACCAACTCGCCGCAGGACAGGATCGTCTCACGCGGGTCGAGGACACCCTGCTCACCGCGCAGGTAGGTCGCCCACATGCCGGTCTGGCCGTGGACGGCGAGGTTCCTGTCGAGCCGCTTGATGCCTGCGAGATGCTCGGAGAGGAACAGCGAGTCGCGGTATCCGTCTCGGGTGTAGTGGTAGGTCGGGGTTAGCGCGCAGTACCACCGGCCCTCCAGTTCCAGGAACTGCCACTGCAGGGCGACGTGCTTGTAGTAGCCGACCGTCTCGGGATCGTTCTTCTTATACCTTGGATGGAACACCAGCCGCTGTCGACCACTCGCGCCGCGGAGGTGACGGGGCGCGAGATCGGGGGTGGCCCGAAAGTAGACGATCTTGCGTCCGCCGTGCCAGGCACAGTCGACGTCCACATCGCACCGAAGAGCAGCGTTGAGCAGTTGAACGAGCCAGCGTTGCCGAGCCGGGTCGGTGGTCCACTCCGCGGTCTCGACGGCGCCGGTGGGGCCAGTGGTGACGTGGCGCAGGGCGGTTTCCTCTGGTGGCAGCCAGGTGTGGACGTGTCCGTTGCGCAGGATGAAGTCGTGACGCAGGGCGGCCGGGTCGCTGTCGCGTTGCCGGGCGAGCACCTCGCGCGGGTCTGTGTACCGGGTCGGAGCGCTGTAGAGCAAGGCGGGGATGGTGACCGGCAGAAGGTTGCTGGTCAGCGCCTCCTCCCGGTACTCCGCGACCGCGACGTGGGCGCGGCCGTGCGGGTCGGCGAGGGTGAGCAGCCTGTGCGCCGCGTCCTGGTCGAAGCGCTGGGTCGCCTTGTCGAAGTCCACCCGGCCAGACGCGCGGTGGTGGGGATCGTCGAACCAGCTCTGGATGTGCGTCCACCACGCCTCACCCGTCTGGGGATGCGAGCAGATCAACAGGACCGGGTTGTCGGCACTCATCCAGTAGTCCACATCCGCCGGTTTGCACAGAAAGTGAAATCCCCGATCCGTCTCCCCCGGGAATGGTCGATCGCTGGCTTTGCTCTGCACGAGGATGATCCTGTTGGCAACCTCGCCGGTCGACGGGTCCCGCAACTCGATCTCCCCGTCGATCCCGGCGTCGAGAGTCCCGGAGCGCTCGTGCCAGACGAACCCCATCCGGTTCACCATCAGGTGAATCAGTGCGACACCACTGTCACCGATGTGCGACCCCACCCCGATCATCTTCCCGCGCACCGCACCATCACGCCCCAGCCTGGAAGCGGACCCTCCGCCCGCAGTGTGATCGACCATCGGCAACCTCCTTCACGATGACCTCGCACGCTACGCCCGAGGGAAGACAATGTGCGATGCGTGACCGCGCTGTGCCCTACCGGCTTCGCGCCCGTCCAGCGATTCCTGCAGCACGGTGGCATAACAGGACCGCGCGACTACGCGGACCGGACACGCGACCTCAAGGCCCAAGAGTGTGGTCTGCGACCTGCGACTCGACCGAGGGGGACTCATCCAACCGGGGGTGGACCGCCCACAAGCAGCCGCGAGTACTCTATGTGTCTGATTGACTACTATTCGGAGGTGGTTGTGGGGAAAGGCGCGCGGACCAAGAAGCGAGACTCTCGGCCATCCCACAGGTGGGTGGTGCCTGTGAATGGCCTGGAGATCGGCGCGGCTTCCGGGATGCTCACGTTGCGGGCTGGCTCGCAGAAGCCAGGAGTGCTGCCAGCTCGCGTGGTGGTGCCAGCGAACCTGGGCGAGGAGCTTCTGCGTGGAATGGAGGTGTCCGTCCGCGATGCTGAGGAGGACTACTGGAAGATCATTGGCCCGCTCGTGGGGTCGGCGCCCGCGCCGTCCGATGAGGACGCACTCGCCGAGCACATCCACGAGTGGCTACTGGATCAGGACTGGCCGCAGGCATTGCGAATGGTGCCGTATGATCAGCCGCCATTCTTGATCACCCACGCCGGGCATGTCGGGTTGGTGATCGATCCGCCGTACACCCCTCGTCCAGTGTTGCTGATCTTCGACCCACTCCAACTACAGCGCACCCGGACCAAGTTCGTGAACGCGATCACGCACGCCTATCAGACCCCACCGAGCGCACCGTGGTCGATGATCGAGAGTGTCACCGAGGTGCTGCGCTCGCTGAACTGCCAGCCGTGGCCCCTGAAGGCTCCCCCGCTCTCACCTGGCCACGCAGAGACCGAAATGAGGCAACGACGCGCAGAGTTCCTCGCCCGCGAACCATTCATCCGGCCCGAAGACAACGATCTCACACCCGACGCTGGTGCCCAAGGTGATCCGGCGGAATCGGTGACCGGGTGCGAGAGGTGTGCATTCAGCGTGGCTATCGGCGGCATCCTCTGCCTGTGCGGACACGACTGGGCCTGCCACGATGGTTCACCAAGCCTTGGCGAACCATGCACCCACTGCCAGTGCCAGGACATGCGTGCTCCCAGCGACCCCTAAGTCGCGCAAGCGAACGCGAGCGAAGTGGCCGTGGCCCAGTACATGCCGACAACGACGTCTTAGGATGCCCGGCGGCACTCGTGGGCACCTTTCTGGCGCATCGGAGCACTCAGTAGCTCGTATGGGAGCATGTACTTAGATCTTCGGCGACGTTGGCAAGGGCTCTCTTCGCCCCACAGGTGGGTGCCCGCCGAGCAGCGAGAAGGGCGGCGCGTTCGGTGTCGGCCCAGTCCAAGGCGGCCTTCGCGTCATCGAACACGCCTATGTTGAGGTCGGTGCAGGCAGGTTTGAACCGCACGACCACCTTCTCTTGTCATCTCCCAGTTGCCTCATCGGCAGCTCGACTGGGCAGCGTCGATGCCGCCTGGGCCCAGAACCAGCGCCTCGCCGCGGCGGTCAAGCAGGCAGCGGCGACGATCTACGAGCCCCTTACAGACTAGGAACCGGCACTGCGGGTCCTGGGTATGGTCTGCGTCGTCGGGCCGGGGTGGCAGAGTGGTCGCGCTGCGCACCTCGCTCGTCGAGCTGTGTAACAAATAGGTGGTCCATCACGGTTAACGGCGAGACAGGCGGAGGATTCCCAGCAAGGCTGCGTGGGGAGGTTCGGATTGGGCGAGCAGATCGATCTATTCGAGGCGTCGGCGTCGGCGGTCGGCTACCTCTACCAACTCCGCAAGGCTCTGTATTTCTGTGTCGAGCAGACCGGCGCCGGACCCGACTGGTCGGTGGCCATCGAAGCGGGCGACGACATCGAGGTCCACGATGACGCTGGCTCGGTCCTCTACCAGCTCAAGCACCGAACTCCGGGAACCCGGATGACCGACAAGGCCACCGACTTGTGGAAGAGCCTGCGGATCTGGGCCACCGACTGGATCGAACCCGCGGACGACCAAGACCGTCCCACTTTCTTCCTGCTCACGACCGCCGAGGCAGCCGAAGGCGGTGCCGCCTACCACCTCCGGCCTCCTGGCCCTGGCAGCCCCCGGGACGAGGTCAGGGCTCTGGAGTTGCTCGACCAAGCCCGCCACGACTCAAGGAACAAGGCCAACGAGGCCGCCTACAAGGCATGGGACGCGCTGTCGGCCGACCAGCGCCGATCTCTGATTGCCCGGGTCCACGTGCTCGATGCGGCGCCCGACATCGACGAGACGACCATGCGCCTTCTGCGCCTGCTTGGCCTCGCCGTGGGCCCCCAACACGCGAAGGTCTTCCTGGAGCGCTTGGACGGGTGGTTCTTCCGGAGGGTTGTCACCCAGCTGCGCAATCGGGCGTCCGGGCCGGTGACCGGTCTGGAGTTCGACCAGGTGTTCAGCGACCGCCGCGACGGTTTCGGCCCGGACAATCTACCCATCGATGACGACGTGGCCGAGATGGATGGCGCGGACGTCGATCACGGGGACCAGGTCTTCGTCCGGCAGCTACACCTCGCTGGCATCGGCGACAACCGGGTCCGTCGGGCGGTCAGCGACTACCTGCGGGCGTTCACCCAGCGGTCGCGCTGGGCGAATGACAACCTGCTTCGGCCGGGCGAGCTGGGTAAGTACGAGCGGCTCCTCGTCGAGGAGTGGTCGATCCGCTTCGATGCGATGCGCGAGGAGTTGGGCGATGAGACCGCCGAGGAGATCAGAGTTCGTGAAGCTCGCGCCATCTACAAGTGGGTCGAGCAGGAAGCCCGGTTCTCGATCCGGCAGGAGTGTCATGCGCCGTTCGTGACGATGGGCTCCTACCACATCCTCGCCGACGCGCAGCGGGTCGGCTGGCACCCTGACTTCCAGGTGCGCCTCATGGCGCTGCTCGAGCCGGTGTCGGGTAGATGAGCAGTCCCGTCGACTTCAGTCGGGAGGAGCGGGCGCTGTACAACCCGGCCTTTCTCGCCCTCGTCTGCGCCCGCGTCGTCCAAGGGCACGCGCAGAAGCATCAGCCCGGGTGTCCACTGCCCCTCGTGCTCACAGCATCCATCATGGCGTTGCAGCCCGCGGTTCGCGCTCTGCTGCCTCGTTCCAACGCCAGCATGACCGAATGGGCAGAGAGCAACGGGGCGGTCAGGGTCTACATGTCTACCAACACCCCCGGGCTCCTCACCGTCGTACGGCCGGGCCTGCTGTTCGCGTTGCAGAACCGGGTCCTCTTCTTGGAGGCGGCAGCGCTTACCCTGCGCGACAAGGCGATCCCGAAGGGAATCCGGAATCGGTCGGCCGAAGCCACCGCGGTCCAGAAGGCCGCCCACATGCTCGGCCGGTGGTTGCCCACCGGCGGCTCCACGGCCACCGTCCTCACCTTGCTTGGAGTACGACCATGACCTGGCAGCTGAAGTGCCTGACCCTCTACGGCAAGCAGCCTGACCAGGTCCGCACGCTCGAGTTCGAGCTCGGCAGGCTCAACATAGTCACCGGCGACTCCCTGACCGGCAAGACCTCCATCTGGGACATCACCGACTACTGCATGGCCAGCGGCGACAACCGCTACCCCATCAGGGCGGGCAAGCTGCGTCAGTACGTCAGCGTGTTCGCCGTGCAGATCGTCCTCGGACAGCATCAGCTGTTCGTGGCCCGTCCAGCAGCCAGCGGCACCACACCTTCTCCCCAGATGTGTCTGGTGTTCCAGCAGCCCGGTGACGCCCCGCTCGCCCGCGACCAGCTGCAGTTCACCTTCACTATCGACGCCGCCCGCAAACAGCTGGCCGAGTTCACCGGCATCGACCAGTCGATCCGCCTGCCGACCACCCGGGGCAACACCATGTCCCCGTCCATCCGCCACGCCCTGTACTTCTGCGTCCAAGCCCAGAACGTGGTCGCGAACCCGGACCACCTGTTCCACTCGCAGGGAGAGGACCACGGCCCCAGGACGATCCGCGACATCTTCCCCTACTTCATCGGAGCCGTGGACCCTGGACAAGCCGCGCGGCGCGCGCAGCTGCAACGGATGAAGATCGACCTACGCGACCACGAACGGGCACTCGCGCAACAGGAGTCCGCCGCACCGGCCTCCGGGCAGGCCCGCGCCCTGGTCAGGGAAGCGATCGAGAACTCCCTGCTCGACACCCGCGATACCAACACCCTCACCCTCGACGATGCGCTTGAGTCGCTCAGAACAGCCGCCGCCGCGCCCCTACCCGGCCTGCCGCAAACGCCCGCTGATGACGACGACCCACTGGCGTCCCTGGCCCGGGACAGGGATCGGCTGCGCATCACCTTTCAGCAGGCGCGCACCCGGCTGACCGACCTGAAAACCGCCCTCGGCGAACGCACCGACTTCATGACGCACGCACTCGACCACCGCGAACGCCTGACGTCGCTGTCCCTGCTCAAGGTCGGCGCCGACACCTCGCAGGACCAGTGCCCGGTCTGCAACAGCGTCGTGACCGACCCGAACGACGTCGTGACCTCGTTGCGAACCGACTTGGAGGAACTCAACGCCACTGTCGTCCACGTCAGCGACGACACTCCACAGATCCAGGCATTGATCGACGAGCAGGAAGAGTTGCTGCGCGAACACCGTCGTGCCCTGAGCGCCAACCAGGACGAGCGACAAGCCCTCGAAGCCGGTATACGCGAGGCCGCGCGATACCGCGACACAACGCTTCGCGCTGCGGCCGTCCGCGGACGCATCAGCCTGTTCCTGGAGAACTCCGAACGCTATACCGTCGCCCCGCGCATCACCGATCGTCGCGAGGAGATGCGCACGGACATCGCGAGCCTGGAAGAGGTCCTCGGCGACGATGTGCAGGCCGACCGGGTCAACAGCAGCCTGTCCCTGATCAACCAGAAGATCACCGCCAAGGCCCGCGCACTCGCCCTCGAACACTCCGACGCCCCCATCCGCCTGGACCTGCGTCGCCTCACCGTCGTGGCCGACACCCCCGACGGCCCGGTCCCCCTCAAGGAAATCGGCGGCGGACAGAACTGGCTGGGCTACCACCTAGCCGTGTTCCTGAGCCTGCACGAATGGTTCATCGACCACGACCAGCCCGTGCCCCAACTCCTCGTCTTCGACCAACCCTCCCAGGTCTACTTCCCCGCCGACTACAAAGGAGCCACCCTGCAGCCCTTCGAGGAAGCCGACAGGACCGCCCTCCTGCACGTCTACGAAGCCATCGCCGACACCATCACCGCCGCAGATGGAAAGCTGCAAGTCATCGCCATGGAACACGCGGACCTCGAGCAGCCGGTCTTCAGCACAGCAGTGATCCAACGCTGGCGAGACGGCCAAGGGGCAATGGTCCCAGCAGACTGGATCGACCTCGGGTCATGACATACGTCGCACAACCACTGCTGTAGAGCCAGTTGGGCCTTTCGTCATTTGATTTGCGCGGGCACTTCCCCTACGCATCTCGCCGCTGTGGCTGCCCCTCGCGTCGACTGTCGCACTGCGCCTCCCCACCTGCTCCCGACCGTGTCAGCACGCTCGACCGACCGCGAGTCCATCAGCTCCGCACTCGACAACGCGAGCTGAGCGGGCCAAGGATGTCGGTACCTCCAGGTAACGTGCCGGGCAAATCTTCACGCACCAGGAGGCACCAGTGAGCTTGTTGACATTCAGGCATATGGACGAAGCCGCCCTGATTCTCACAGACACGCTCGCCACGACTACCGAGGGTAAGCCCCTCATGTTCCAGTCCAAGGCATGGGCTGTACCGCATATGAATATGGCGCTGGCTGTGACCGGCCTTGCCAACCTTGGTGCGAGTTGGAATGAGTTCCTATGCTCATTCCTTGTCGCTCGCGACATCGATATGGTCGACCAGTTCGCACCCGCACAACTGAGAAAGATCTGGGATGAGTTCCAAGCCGATGAAGATCTCCCGACCTGCACCGTATATCACTTCGGTTTCCGCGAGACTTCGAACAACGTAGTTCGCTACACTTACCGTTCGACCAGCAATTTCGAGTCCGAACTCTGCGAACAACCAGGCTTCGGCATCAAACCGCAGCCAGTAGGCGACTTCGACGATTGGGTAGATCTTGCGAAACGCGTCCGCGCAGAACAGGATGCCCGACCCGCCAATGAACGAGTATACATCGGTGGCGAACTCTTCTTGCTGGTAGTTCAGAACTGGAAGACCCAAAATATTCGCCTGCACCGGTTTGACGATTACGAAAATCACTGGCTGGACATGAACGAACTACTTAGTCGGCAACCTCGCGACTAGCAACCCGTTGCGCATCTACGCTGAGGCGAGCGTGTCTACCGGCGGTTCCATAACCATCGGAACCCTTACTTTCTTGGCTGGCAGTTGCCCTGATGCTTGAAGAGCGTGTGGTGTACGATCTGGGCGCAGTCGATCACCTCTGGAGACCGTCCGATGGTCAAGCGTCTGTTCGTCGGCCTCGCTGCTGCGACGGTCACGGCCTGCACGTCTATGCCCGCACCGCAGGCCCATCCCGTCCCTGCCACGACCGAGCGACAATGCGGCACTGTGTCCTCCATCGGCGCGGACGGAGCTAAGCTCGCCGAAGGTTGGGTGGTCGTGGGGCAGGTGCACCAGTCGGCCTGCGCCGGTGACTATGACGGCCTCGCGACCCATATGTCCGACTTCCATGGCGGAATCAGCGTTGATGAGGTGGTCACGTAGTGGCGTGGGACCGAGTCGCGCACCCACTACCTGCGCAAGTTGGCTGAAACGCTGGAAGTCGCTCCGCATGTCACCCAGGGTGGTCTGGTCTTCTGCTCGCCTGCGGGTCCCGTGGCGGTCTTCGCGCGCGGTACGCACGACGTGCCCTCGTCGTTGTCGGATTTCGTGCTGACCCCGGGCGACGCCATCGTCCCGGTCCCGGAGTGTGACCGGTGAACGCCCGATCAAAGAAGCGGGCAGCGCCCGGGCAACGGCGACCGAAGGCCACCGAGGGCACCGAACCCGCTGGGACAACCAAGGACACCACTCAGACCAAGAGCGCCGGACATGCCGACGGGACCGGTTCCGCCGAACCGCCGGTGCCAGCACCGCCATCGCGGTCGTGGTGGAAGCGCACGGCCACCAAGCTCACCGCCGTGGTCGGGTCGCTGGCGTTGGCGGTCGTGACCGGCGTAGTGACCGCAGTCGCCACCAAGGCGGGCGACGAGGTCAGCCAACCGCTGCTGCGGGAGGGCTTGGGCGACCCGGTCGCAGCTCTGGGATCCGACTGGTCACCGTGAGCTGGGCACTGCCCTCAAAGGTCACGGCTCGCTGATGCCGGGTGTGGGCGCTGTGATGGTCGAGGACGGGACCTTCGCCGCTGCCTCGGTCAGGGAGGACGGTGAAGTTCTTCTCCGTGATCCGTTGTCCGGGGAGAAGCTCGCGAGGACCTTCGGCCGGCAGACGGGACGGGTGGTCGCTGCCGCGCTCGCCCCGGACGGGTCGTGGGTGGCAATCGCCGGGGAGCGAATGGTGCGTGTCTGGGACCCCGCGACCGGCCGTCCCATCGGCGAGCCGCTGCGCTTCCTCGATCGGTCGGTCTGCGCCGTCGCCCCCGTGCGTCTGCCTGACGGAGGCTCCGCGCTCGCGGTCGGCCTCGTGGACGCGCGCATCCAACTATGGGACTTCGTCTCCGGAGTGCTGCTGGGCGAGACCGAGCCGGGCGCCAACAGATTGGGATATGACACCAGCGAGGTTCGAGGCATATGCGCGCTGCCCGGCCCGGGCGGCCCCCGCGTGGTGGCCAGCAGCAAGTCACGCGGGGTACGCATCTGGACGGTCGCGAACATCCTCGGAAGCTCCCCGCGTGATCAGGAATCGGCGGTGAGCGCGCTAGCCGCTGTTCCCCGCCCGGCGGGCGAGCCTCTGCTGGCCTGCGCGTACGGCAACGGAACGCTGGATCTGGCCGACACCGCAACCGGTGTGACAGTCCGTGCGCCCAAAATCTTCGACGGAAAAAAGACCCTGGCCGTGGCGGCCGGCATCCATCAGGGCACCAGCGTGATGGCCGCCGCGGTCGACGGCGGGCTTGTCGTGGTGGATCTCGCCACGGAGCGGATCATCTACAGGAAGAGGCTCGATTGGGGCGTCAGGAGCCCAAAGATCGTACTGACTCCCGACGGCGGCTCGGTTTTCGCCGCCGCGTACACCTCCCTGTTGGCCATGACCATCAGGGACGAGCAAGGACAGATCACGGTGGTGTCCGACCTGCCGTACGTGATCAAAGGCATGGCCCATGTTTCGGTCGGCGACGAAAGCGCGGTTGCCGTCATCCTGGTCGACGGAACGGTTCATCGCTTCAACTCGACCACTCGAGAGAAGATGGACCCCATTCGTACGCCGTGCAACCGGCCGATAGCGTTGAGTGCCGGGACCATCAGCGACGACCGGCCCGCGCTGATCGCCATCGACGGCGAAGGGACAATCGTCGTGCTCGATCCGGCCACGGGAGCTCGACTGCTGCCGCCAATCCGGTCCGGTTTCAAGACCTACAGCGCCGCCACCGGCCACAACCGCCACGGCCAGCTTCTCGCGGCCCTGGGCAGTTCCGACGGCGCCATGACCTTCATCGACATCGAGCAAGGTCGAGAGGTGGCGGCTGCCAAGGCGCATCTGGGACAGGTCACGCACATAACGGTCGTCGCCCGCACGGATGGACCGCTAATCGTGAGCGGCGGCGCCGACGGTTGCGCCCTGGCCTGGGAGGGCATACCCAGCCCCGATCGGCCGAGCCGACGGAGTTGATGCTGGGCACGGTCATGCCTCCCTGGCGGGGTGGATCGGTCAGCGGGTGCAAGTGCCTGGTGCCGGGGCGCTCCCGGCGCCAGGTGGTCGAACGGTGGTGCCATGCGGCTCAGTCGGTCGTGGCCTCGTGCGGAGCCGCCCTCGCCATTCGGGGACTTCAAGCGCAGTGCTCATCGGCGTCAACGTCACTATCAACGTGAGTCTCATCGTCTTCTCCATTGTCACGCTGGCCAGGCTCGTATTCTTCCGAACCAGGACCGTGTACTGGTCGAAAATGCTGTCACCGGCTGTGAGCTGCGGGTTTCAGGCAGCTGGCTTGTTGTGGTTGAGCAGTCTTGCGAGGCGTCGTTTGCGCTTGACCTGTCCGGTCGGGGTGGGCAAGGGGATCACGTTCGGATCGTCGTCGGGTGCTCATAGTCCCTGACCTGAACATCCTGGAGCAGCGAGCTGCACTTTGATCGTGCCAGTGCTGAGACCAGGTAATCAGATCAGAGTGAGCTGAGCGGCCGCCCTCGGTGGGCACGTCGTGGTTGTAGAGACGAACGACGGGACATCCTCGGCCTACACCGTGCGTGCGCCGGGCACACGGTCCACCAAGGTCACGCAGTGTGGCAACATGCAGCGCGTTACCACGTGCTCCAAGCGTCCACCCGCGCCCAGCCGCAGCGCATTCTTCTACCAGAGCGCGCATCACCGCACCCGCGTGCGGGGAGCACTCCGGGGAGCAAACGGGGAGCAGAAATGCGCTCGAAAAGGCACTGAACAGCATTCAACGACTTGAAACGGACTCGCGTTGACCTGCGAAAAGCCATTCTCGCAGGTCAACGCGATATGCTGTACATAGTTCACACATAAGGGCTCTCCGAGCAGCGCTCAACGAGTCTCAACGACGTCCAACCGCAGGTCAACGGCATCGAGCGACTGGCTCGGGAGCCGTTAGTCGGTGAGCACTTAGTCATCACCACGGTCTCGGCCGCCGCAGTCAGCACCTACCAGCCGCAGTAGCCACCGACGCCCAGTCACGACCCCTTCCGATCGCACACGACCCGCCCCGGCAGCCTAACCCGTAGGTCAGAGGCATCGAGCCGAGTTTTGAGCCCCGCAGGTCAAGCCCTCCCTGTGCTACGTCACCGTCCCCGAGGTCTGATCTTCGTTGAGGGGCGGCAGATGAACCATCAACGAGGACCTCGACGGTTGGTGCTGCCCCCCGGGCGCCGTTCGTGTTGAATGGGCCCCGCCGCCGCCCGCCCACCCGCCACGATCTGAGGTGCTCCATGACTGCTTCCGTACTCGGTGCCGCGGTCCGTGCAGCATCAAGTCCATCGTGGACGGATGCGACCGCTGTCACGGTAGTGCGGTTGACGGGCAGGCCCGTGGGGCTCGCCCACGTGGTAGACGAACCGGAAGTGGCTCGTAGGCGGGAGTTCGCGCCCGCTCCGGCGATGTCCTTGGACGTCCTCAACTGCCTGATGGGTCTGCCGGTAGGACTGCCGGTTGCGACAGCGGATCTGACCGAGCGTGAGCGTGTCGCCGTCCGTGAGGCGCCCGCCCACGCCGTCGAAGTCCACCAGGGTGGTGTGGTGCGTCACGCCGTGGCGCCGGTGGCGGTCGAGCTGGCGTTGATCGCGGCACGCGACTGGCGGGTGGGCCTGCGGAGCGCGGGGGCGTTCGCGCCGTTCTGTGCCCGGGCTGTCCTGCTCACAACGCTTCCCTCTGACGAGGACGAGTTGCGTGAGCAGGCGCTGAGATTCGGCGTGGGCGTGTTCACCTCCATCGCGAGCGAACAGGCGGTGTTCTCTGAGCCGCGACCCTATGCGCGGCGACGCCACACGGCGGCGCAGTGGAAGTTCGCCGAGGATGTGTACAGCGCTCTCAAGGAACAGGGAAGCGCGTAGGCCTCGGGCCGGAAGGCCAAGGGGGCAGTTGAGCCCATGCCCGCAACGGGCGGGACACCTTGAACGCGTCCGGGATCTCGATTAGCTCGTTGACGGCCATCCGCGCCTCGACCGCCACTTCACACCGGTGCTTCCACCACCAGGTGCGGTCGGCCAGCGAGGCACACGACCGCATCTCCTCGCACCACTCGGACCATACGTGCACACCATGTGCGTGCGCGGCGACAGTGTCCTCACGGCCAAGGAAACCATCTAGTCCGCGGCCGAGGCAGGAGACGCAGTCGCACGTGGGCGGCGGCGTGTTCGCGAACCGCTCCGCGAGGAGACTGCCCTTGTGGAAGGACATGAGGGCGGGGTAGAGCACGCTGGGTGATGGATCCTGTGCACGCGCACGGGATGGCTCCCCCGGCGAGACGATGTGCCGATGGCTGCCACCGGTGCCGATCGACGCGACGAAGGCGCCGTGGCACATCGCGTCCAACGCGGTGAGGTCGGTACGGAAAACACCCACGTGCCCACCCTCGGAGACCAGGCGCCGCAAGTTGGGAACCGCCGACTTGTGACTGGCCACGGGGTCGCCCTGGCCACCGAGGAACACCACCTTCGGCGCCTGCGTCCGCGACAGGATCGCCAGCAACTGCGGGAAGTGCTCGTCTTTGAGCCACGCCGCATCAATGGGCACGCTGAGCAGCACGTCATCACGGTCGAGCACGGCGACCTGCGCGACGGCGGCTTTGAGCGGCTCGCTCTCACCCACGTGGAGGTAGCCGGTCGGCGTCATCGCGACCGAGGCTCCACTTTCCCGCTGCTGCCGGAGCACGTCGTCCAGCGACACCGAGAACAACCCATCGCCCTCGGGTAGGACGAAGGGGACGTCCGGCGTCGCTTCAGCCTTCTTGTAGCCTTCTGGGTCGGCGATCAAGATTCCCCTGTACCCGCCGTCCCGCAGTTTCCGGACTCCGCGAAGGGCCATCACACCACCCAGCACCAAGCCGGGAGCGGACGGCGGGAGGCTGGGTAGCAGGCGGGCCCCCGCCTCGTACGAGGCGTGCACGAGCACCTGATCGGTCAGCGCGGCGACGGCCCCGCCGGGAGCGACCGGTCCGGGGCACCGAGCGAGCGCGGTGATGTCCGTGGAGTCGGTGGGTGGGCGCGGGGCGGGTACATCCGCCCGTGGCGTGTTGTCGGTCATGAAAGCACCTCGTACAGAGGGGAACAGGTGGCACGCGGGTTCCCACCCAGAGGCGGGCGGTAGAGCGAGTCGAACTCTTCCCGGTTGAGCAGGACGAGTTCGGCGAGGTCGTCAGGGGTCCGGTCGGCGTCGAGGTGCCACCGCACGATGTCGGGCACCGCGCCGGGTCTCTCGGCGTCCAGGGGGTCCGGCTCGGTGGTCCGGAACCCGAGGCTGGTCATCTCCACGGCCAGGTTGCGGTACTGCCAGTCGGTGATCTTTCCCAGAGTGTGGGCTCTGCGCATCAACGCCCACACCGATACCCTCCAGCGCCTCTTGAGTTCGATGAGTGCCCGCAGGTCGTTGGCCGCTCCCAAGTCGTCGCGGATGTCCTTGGCGGGCATGAGGAGCTCGGCGGCAAACCGGTCCGCCTGCCGCTCCTGGTCCGGGTGCGGCATCGAGTGCATAACCATGTGGCCCAGCTCGTGCGCGAGGGTGAACCGCTGTCTGTCTCCCGGGGTGCCCGCGTTGAGCAGCACGACCGGGTCCTCATCGGGGACGAAGCAGCTCACCGCGTCGACCGGCACACTCGTGTTCCCGGAATCGAGGGGGACCGGTGGCAGCAACTCCCTGGTCAGCACCAACCCACCCGCTCGTTCCACAGCCCCGACCACCGAGTCCAGTGGTCCCGCGGGGAGCCCCCACTCGGCCCGGACAAGGCGGGCGGCGTCTTCCGGTGAGGTGAAGTCGTCAACGTCGACGCGCGGAACCGCCAACTCTGCACACCTGGGGACGCCTGCCACCAGCCGCCGTAGCTGTGTCCTGCTCAGGTGCAGCAATGCGTGGATGCGGCGCAGCTCCAAGGCGGGCGCGGCCTGCTTCTTGCGGTGGTGGATCAGACCGACCCCGGCGCCCATCTCGGCCTCGGCGCGGGTCAGCAACCCGACTGGGTAGCCGAGCGCGGAGGCGAACAGCTCCAGCCGGTCACCGGTCACCGTGAGCCTGCCACTCTCGGCGCGACTGACGTACGCCTGACTCACCTTCGATCCAGGCCCCTCCAGCGCCTGCATCGCGGCGGCGACCTCGCCCTGCCGAAGCCCTCGCGACTCGCGCGCGATCACCAGCATGCGAGCCTGCGCGACGCCCTCGTCCATCAGCTTCCGCCAACCTTCGATCCACAAATGAGTCCTCACGATAGCACCTCGGATTATACGGCGCGACGTGCAACAGTCAGCGGCGTCCGCGCACCCACCACACGGCCGCGCCCGTCGGGGGTGTGGTGCCGAAGTCAATCGCACCTGGTCGCGAGTACGGGTCGAGATCTCTCAGCGCCCACCGGTCCGGGAGCTTTCGGACGCGCTTGTCAGCATCGCGTTCAGCACAGCCCCGCCCTTGACGTCTGGGAGGGCGCCCAGCAGCGCCGCCGCAGTGCTACGTGGCAGGGTGCCTAGGAGATCGGCAGCCTGCTGAGCGGGCAACATAGCGAGGATTTCCGCCGCTGGGACCGCGCCCTCCTTGGGGCCTGCCGATACCTCAGCGTGCTCGTGTTTGAGGTCTGGCCTGATGCGGTGATACTCGGCGACGGCCCACGCTTCCCGCCATGTCGGCAGCTTCCGCCACGACGGCGTGTCACCACTCGGCTGGAGATCGGTCTCAGCGAACGGCTCGTCGACATTCCCCTCGTCGGGTGCTCCGGGGGCCTTGGACCGTGTCCCACATGGTGGCCTGTCGTTGAGTTGATCATGGTTGAGGGGCGTTGGTCGTGGATCGTTCCGGAGGGGTTGTGGGAGCTGGCGCGTCCGCTGCTGCCTGCGGAGAAGGTGCGTCCGCAGGGTGGTGGGGTGCGGAACATCGAAGACGAGGCTGTGTTTGCCGCGATCGTGTACGTGGTGGTGTCGGAGTGTGCGTGGCGGGGGTTGCCGCCGTGTTTCGGGGCGTCGAAGTCGACGGTGCACCGTCGGTTCGTGATCTGGGCCAGGGCGGGCGTGTGGGCCCGGCGAGTTCAGACGGTGGAAGCATCTGAACTCGCCCACGTGTACGTTCAAAGGTGCTGAATGCAGTTCAGCGCAGTTTGGAGCGTATTTCTGCTCCCCGTTTGCTCCCCGGTGCGCTCCACGCACGGGGGCGCCGTGATACGCGCTCTAGTAGAAGAATGCGCGGTGGCTGGGCGTAGGTGGACGTTAGAGTACGTGCTAGGGCGCTGGATGCTGCCGCGCTGCGTGACCTTGGTGGGCGTAGTGCCCGCCGCGCACCGTGTGGGCTATGGGTGTCCCGTCGTTCGTCTCTACAACCACCGACGTGCCCACCGAGGGTAGCCGCTCGGCTCACACTGATCAGCTTACCCGGTCTCAGCGCTGGCACGATCTCAATATGTCGCGTCCGGTACTCGGTGGTTTGATCAAAAGTTCAGATCGCTGCGCCTGGATGTTCAGGTCAGGGCTGCTGAGTCAAGTTTTGGAACCTCACGCGGGTGGAACGCATTCGCCGAAGGCTGGGTCAGCTCGCTGTTACGCGAATGCACCAGCCGACTGCTCATCACGAGCGGCCACTTCTAGAACGTACTGGATGTCCATGTCGAGCATTACAATGCCAACCGCAGCCACCACGGTCGCAGCATGAGACTACGAGCACCCGACGACAACCGGAACGGAGGGTTGTCAGGGCAGATCGAGCACGTGGTTGGTCGCCATGGCGAACAGATCGGCGAAGCGCATGCGTGTCGGTTCGGGGAGGTCTGACAACAGTCGGCGGGCTTGGTTCGCCCAGACGCCGACCGCGAGTGGTGCGCTGGTGGTCAGGCCGGTGAACCGGTCGAGCAGGATTTCCAAGCGCCGTTCGGCGGGGAGCTCGGAGAGGGTCAGCGCGCGCTCCACCGAGGGGTCCGGTCGCTGCTGCACCACTGTCAGCACGACGCTGAAGATCTCCTCATCGGCGGGGAAGGCCAGGCACAACCCGGCGGCCAGACGGGTCCGGTTGAGCGGCGCATCGAAATCGGCGTTCGCGAGTCTGGCCAGTGCGAGTTCGGCAAAGGTCTCCCGAGTCGCCACCAAGGCTACCTTCCTGGTGAGTTGAACGTCGACCTCGCCGAGCAAAGCTCGCTTGGTGAGATCCAGAAGACCGACGCGGATCTGCGGCGATGTCTCCAGGACAGGGTCTTCCAACAGCATCTGCACCGCGAGTTCGGTCGCCGGACCGGTGGTGCGCAACGCCGCGGCGATGGCGTCGGCGGAGTCCAGCGAGGGGATGCCCACCGGGCGGTAGAGATCCCCGACCATCTCGGCCATGGCCGTCTCCACCCAAGGAACGCTGGCTCCGATCGCGTTGAGCAGGGTGCGCACGCCGATCCGGACGCTGTCGTCCGGGTCGACGCGGGCGAGGTGGGACAGTGCGCCGAAGGTGTCGCGGTCGATGTCGTTGCCGTGGTCTGCCACCAGCCCGCTGGCGGCGGCCAGGCGGACCGCGCCGTCGTCGGCGTGGAGCCGGTCGCGCAGCGCTGTCCGTCCCGCTCGGCTGCGGGTCCAGCCGACCTGTCGAGCCAACTGCTCGGAGTCGGGGCGGCCTTCGTAGCGCCGGAGCAAGGGGGCTGTGTCCGACTCCTCGAGCGCGGCCAACGCCGCGGCGTCCTCCGCTCCCACCGGCAGTCCCTTGCTCAGCCTGCGCCGCAGGGCGGCCTGCGCCGCGGGCGGATCGACCCGGTACAGCGCGGCGGCGGCTCCGACCGCGTCCGCGACGCTGCCCACGGTCGAGGCGAGAAGGGTCAAACCCGGGGTTCCGCTCCAGGCCAAGGCTTCCCAGGTCGTCGGGTCGGACGGGTCGTGTCGCGCGGCCAGTACCACGCTGACGACCTCGGCCTGGTCGACAAGGTCGGTTCCCGCCACCGACTCGGCCAATGCGGTCGACGAGATGAATCCGGCGGTGTGCAACCGCCACAACGCCGCCACGGCTCCGGCGATCTCGTCGGTCTCCGCGGTGCTCCCCGAGTTCACCAGGACCGAGGTGTACCAACCCAGACCGTCACCGCGCTCGGCAATCCACCGCCACACCACCGGCCCGATCCTGCTCTCCACCGGCTTCTCGTGGTCCATCCCCAAGGTGAAGTCGAGAACCCCGCTCCATTCCGGGCTGAGCCAGCAGCGCCGCTCCAGCAGGTCGCGCACCTGCCCCTCGGACAGCTTTCCCATCCGTTCCGCGGCGAGGAACTCGTGGACGCTGCGATGCACCCACAGCACCGATCCCTCGCCCAGCGGAGCGGCGCGCGCCGCGGCCCCCGAGTGCACCAGGAGCCCGATCGTGCGCACCACGCTCCACGTTCGGCTGCGCCCGCCGAACCGCTCCAGGTCAGCGCCCGCCAGGATCGTCTCGCAGTCCGCGGGCGCAATGTCGTCGCCAGGTCGAACCGCCTGCGGCCATGTGCCAGGCCAGCTCCATTAGCGCGCGGTGGAGCTGGCCGCGGTGGGCCGGGTCCTGGTGCGGTGAGCCTGACGGGGTTGAGCCGGGCTTCCACTGACGACTGAGGAACCGCCCCAAGACCTGCCGGTACAACTCGGAGCGCGTCTGCGCCACGGTCTCTTCCTCCGCCACCCAGGCGCAGAACGCCGCGATCAACGGGACGTGCACGAAGCGGCGCAACGGTGAGCGAGGCGCGATCGCGGGCAACAGCCGTTGTTCAGGCAGTGGCTGTCCGCGATAGCGGAACCACGCCCGCCAGAGGTGGCGCACCTGGGTTTCCGCCAGCACACCGAGTTCGAAGTACCGCGGTGCGGAGTACTCTAGGTCGCCGTCCGCGTCGGCGACCCCGAAGGGGTCCGAGTAGCCGGTCGGCCGGGAAGCGAGCACCAGCCTGGGCCCGCCGGGGTGAACGACCAGACCGTGCAACCACCGCACCGCCTGCCGGGCCGCCTCCCGGTGGTCGTCGTCGAACACCTCGTCCCAGGCGTCCACGAGCACGTGAACGCCGCTCTGCTCACCCAGCAACCGATCCTCGAGGTAGTCGCGGAGTCTGGCGTCAAGGGTGAACCCGCTCTCCCTCAGCGGCAGCATCGCCGCGCCGAGCACTGCGTTCGACGGTGCCTTCCCCGCGGCCCAGTGGGCGGCGAGCTCGGCGGCATGGGTGAACAGCGGAAGGACGAGTTCGTCCACCGGAGCACCGGACTCCAGCGCCGCCAACGCCGAGCGGGCGAGTTGTCTGCCGTGGTGCCTCAGCAGCCACGTTTTCCCGTAGCCCGCGTCTGCTAACACCACGGCCACAGCGACCTCTTCCACGGCGCGGTTCCAGCTCACATCGCCCTGCCGGGTATCCCGGAAGCCGAAGGAGGGGCCACCGTCGACCCGGCGTTCGGGGATCTCATCCCACGCGGTGACCATGCGCTGCTCGAAGTTCGCGTCGATATCGGGATCCGGGAGCCAGGCCATCGTCCGGCCGAGGACATCGATCACGGCGCCCAGGTAGTGCCGGATCTCGGCGGCGACCTCCTCTGCGGTGGCCTTCTCCGCGTCTCCTGGCGGCTTCGGCAGAGTGCCTCCGTGGGCGACGAAGTCCGACACCGCGTGGTGGTAGTCGACCCATTGCGCGACGTCCTCGTCGGTGCCGCCGCAGGCGCTGATGATCTTGCGGGCCCAGGTGAGCCGGGCGGGCGTCGGCTTCCACCGGGCTTCGTTGGTGAGCAACCAGGACATGTAGCTCTCGCTGCAGTTGACCCTGTGCGCGAGCGACTTCCGGTCGATGCGTGCGCGCTCGAGCCACTGGCGCAGTGCCGAGCTGTACGACGCGCCTGGCTCCCCACCGGTCACCGGCGTGGGTGGCCGCCCTGGTCCAGCGCGGCGCGCAGGGCGAGTTCGCTCACTCGCCATACCCGCATCGTGACCATCGCGTTCAGTCATCGCGAGCAGCGTATCCGGCGTGGCGGCCCGCAGTGGGGGAATCCGAAACCGGTCGCTCGCGCGCCGCGCGGACGCGACCACCGATCCGACACTGGGGTGATGGACGACAACGTGACAGTTCACAACACTGTCGAATCGAGCCGCGTCGACTGCGTGGTGCAGGCCGCGGTGGTGCACGAAGTAGTGGTCGAACCCCGGCGATCCCACGAGCCCGAGCGGCAGCTGCCCGCTGGCCTTGGCGACTTCGTCGGCCGCGCGGCGGAGAGGTCGTTGCTCGACGCCGTGATACCGGATGATGTCCCCCGCACCGAGGCGCGGTCCTCGGTCGTGGTGATCGAGGGCGCGCCGGGCGTCGGCAAGACGAGCTTGGCGCTGTGGTGGGCGCACCGCGTCCAGGCCCGGTTCCCCGACGGCACCCTGTTCGCCGACCTCCGCGGACACGGTCCTGGCGCCCCCGCGCGGCCCGCGGAGGTTCTGGCGAGATTCCTCACCGCGGCGGGTTTTCCACCACGTCGTCTGCCTGCGGACGCCGAGACCCTCACCGGGCTGTACCGCACGTGGGTGTCAGACCGCCGAGTGCTGATCGTGCTCGACAACGCCGCCGACGCCGCGCAGGTCAGACCACTGCTGCCGGGGACGGGCAGCTCCATGGCCCTTGTCACGAGCCGAACCGCGCTGTTCGGGTTGGCGATCACGGCCAATGCCCGGCGGGTCGTCCTCGCGCCGTTCACCGAGGCCGAGGCCACAGACCTCGTTCTCGGTGTCGTGGGAATGGCGCGTGCCCACGCCGAGCCAGCCTGCGTCGGTGAGCTGGTGCGGTTGTCCGCCGGACTGCCCATCGCTGTCCGGGTGCTGGCGGCTCGGGTCGCCAGTCGTGCGGACCTCACCCTGGCCGAGCACGTGGCCGACATCGAAGGGGAAGGGCGCCTGGAGGCCATGAGCCGGGGAAGCGACGGCCGCTCGACCCTGCGGACCGTGTTCGACTGGTCCTACCGGCACCTGGACGCCGAGCACGCCAGGCAGTTCCGACTGCTCGGCCTGCACCCGGGCGTGGAGTTCTCCGCAGGCGCCGCCGCCGCTCTCACCGGTCGGTGCGACCGAGCGACCCGCCGGGCCCTGGACTCCTTGGTCGACGTGCACCTGCTGACCCCGGTCGGCAGGCAGCGCTACCGCGTCCACGACCTGCTCCACGAGTTCGCCGCCGAGCGGGTGGAACCCGACGACGACCCCGACTGCGCGCTCGCGGGGGTGTTGCGGTGGTACGCCCACGCCGCGACGCTGGCGGATCGACTCGTCTTCCCGATCCACCGCCACATCGGGTGCACCGTGAGATCCACAACCGCCCCGCCGCACTTGGTGGACCGCGAGCAGGCGTTGGCGTGGTTGAGGTCCGAACAGGCCAACCTGGTGGCCGCGCTGCACACCGCCGACCAGGCAGGGCTGCCGGACACGACGATGGCGTTGGCGGCAGCGGCGCGTTTCCTCGGACTCGGCCTGCGGACTCACTGGCGGGCCCAGGTGGTGGCCGAGACCGCCGGACTGACCGCGGCCCGCCGCGGCGGCGACCCGCGGCTCGAACTGGCGTTCCTGAGACGACGAGCGGACACCCACCAGGTCGCGGGGCGATGGGCGGAGTCGGAGGCCGACTTGGTCCTCGCGCTGGAGATCGCGCGCGAGCACGGTGGCGTGATCGCCCGGGCAGAGGTCCTGTGCGGCCTCGGGCGCGGCTGGAAACTGCGGGGACGTCTCCTCGAGGCCTTGGCCTGCTTCACCGAGGCGGCGGCGTTGGTCGACAAGGACGCCGACCCGCTTCTGCGCACCGTGGTGGCCACCAACCTCAGTCAGGTGAACGCCGGACTGGGCCGCTACGCCGAGGCCCTGCGCCACGCCGAGCACCAGCTCTCCCTGCGGGAACTGGCGGGCGACCTCGGAGGGTGCGCCTACGCGAAGCACGACCTGGCGGTCGCGCGGCAAGGGCTCGGGCACCACCGCGCCGCTGTGCGCCTCGGACGCCAGGCGGAGGCCGTGTTCAGGGAGATGGGCGGCTCAGAGCGGCTTCTGGCGGGCGTGCTCACGACGGTCGGGAGGTCGTTGGTCCACTTGGGCGAAGCGGGAACCGCCCGGGGCCGGTTCGCCGAGGCTGCGGACCTGCTCGGTCGCCTGGGTGACGACCCACCCGTGCGAGTCCCCGCCGCGCGCGGCGGCGGGGACTCAGTGCGGGGCTGGTCTGCCGCGGTGTTCACGCCGAGTCCGGTCCGCACGCCGGGCACCGGGGATGCGGCGCCGCCGGGGTGATGGTCCTGGCACCCTCGACGGTGATGAGGTTGATGGCGTGCTGGCGGTTCTCGCCCAACGCGGGAACCCCAGTCACCATGCTCATCACCCCGTGCGCGGCCAAGAGGCCCGTCATACCGCTGGTGACCGCGTTGGCCGCGTGCGGTGCCCGGCGACCGATGCCCGGTGACCACTCGGTGGCGACCGGCCGGACGGCCTTCATCGAACGATCGACCAGGCGCAGACACTCGTAGCAGGGGCCGGTTCCCGGGCGGAACAGCCCAACCGTCACCAGCGGTCCCTGGTAGCCCCCCAACACCCACGGGGTGCCGGAGTCGAGGCAGGCCTGGTTGACCCAGGACCTGATATCGGCGGGCGCGTCGGCCGCGAGCAGCAGGACGTCGCAGTCGGCGATCAGCCTGGCGACGCTGCCCGGACCGTCGACGTCGCGGTGCTCGCCGGTCACGAGCACACCGGAGTTGGCCGCACTGAGCTTGCGCACCGCCACCTCGGTCTTGGGGAGGCCCAGGTCGTCCTCGCCGTAGAGGACCTGGCGGTTGAGGTCGGACCAGGCCACCAGGTCGCGGTCGACGCAGTGCACGTGCCCGACGCCGGATAGGACCAGCGCGAGGGCCGCCGTGCACCCCACCCCACCCAACCCCAACACCGACACCTTGGCCTCGCCGAGCCTCGACTGCGGGTCCGGCTCGGTGGGCGGACCGCCCGCCATCCAGCTCAACAGCGCCATGCCTCGGCTGTACCGGTCGAGCTCGGCCCGGGACAGCCCAGTGGGTGACCGCTCGTCGGCGTCCTCGACGTGACCCGCCCGGACCAGGTCGTCCACAGCGGCGGCGACCACGTGCGGCGCCAGGTCCGGGTGCGCCTCGCGCAGTCGCGCGGACACCTGCTCGACCGTCTTGGACCCGTCCAGCGACTCGAGCAAATCCCAGGCCCAGACCTGGGGGGTCTCGAGGACGTCGGCGAGCCCGTCGACGGATCCGCCGATGCGGATCTCCCCGTCGGCCATCCGGACGGGTCGGTGCGTGTGCTTGATCCGGGGCCGCATCGCGGTCACGCCTCCAGCGAGTCGTAGCAGGACACGAGCTGCTGCTCCGCCCGGGTGAAGTTGAGGACGGCGCCGACGACCACACGCCCGTCCTCACCCGCCCGCGGGGTGATGGCGCCTAGTGTTCCGTCATCGACGAACCCCGAGGGCTGCTGTGCTGCGTACCGGTCCACCACTGGCCTCCCAAGACCATCCGTCCTCCCGCCCGGCGGGCGGGGTGGAATCGGCGACCAGCCAAACCCGAAGATCGTTTTTGTGTCACATGGTGCATAACCTGACCCCGCTGACCTGCTTTTTCAGCTCCCAACCGAAGTATTCCGGTCGCTTGGTGAACCGCCCGGCGGCGCGCGTACGCCGTCGCCGGACATGACCGGCGCGCGGCGGCGCCCCGGGCCCGGGCGGGCGCCCAAGCCGGTGCGGGAGGGCGAGCCGGGTGCCTCGTACGCGACGGCGTTGCGTCGTTGGCTGGAGGTGGCCGAGGTCGACCAGAGAACGGTCGCCAGGAAGATCAATGTCTCCGACACCACGGTCTCGGAGTGGTTGCGCAACTCCCGCGACTGGAAGGCCACCCCGACGGCGCTGACCAACGCCCTCAAGATCATCGATGCTTGCGAAGGCGACCAAGCCGACAAGCAGCGGTGGATCCAGTACCACAACGAAGTGGTCGTCTTCCAGACGGGCTACGGCGACGAGTTGCCGGTTCCCCCCGAACCGCGCGCGGCGGTGGCGACGCCTGCCGAGGTCGTGTCCGATGTCGAGGCACGCCTGCGGTCGTTGTCCGACCGGCTGGCCGTCGAGCTGGACACCGCGAGCGGGCAGCGGCACGACGACAGCCCGACGCGAGGCCTGAGCACCGGCCTATACGTACGGCGCACCCAGCAGGACGACGTGATCGGCATGCTCGCCGCCGACGGCCACAGCGAGCCGATCCTCGTCCACGGATCTGCGGGCGAGGGCAAGAGCAGCTTGCTGTGGGGTCTCTACCGCGAGCTCGCCGACCACCCGGTGCTGCGCCCCTACCTCCTGAACTCCCCTTGGCTGACCGGTGCGGACGGCGGCTCGCCCCTAGTCTCGATCGACGAGCTGGTGAGGGTCGCGCAGGGCCGTGACCGCGCAGGCCGGACCGCCGTCTTCCTCATCGACACCGTCGACCTGTTGCTGCACGACGAGCTGCACCGGCAGCAGGTCCTTGATCTCTGCGAGCTCGTGGGGGCCGCAGGCGCGGAGGTGGTGCTCACCTCACGCCCCGAAGAGGCCCTGACCCTGCCGAGCAGGCTGTTCCGCACGGTCGGTCTAAGACCTTACGACGACGCGGAGCTGCCCTTGGCCGTGGTGAAGCACATCGCCGCGTTCTGCCCCGGCGTCGTCACCGCCGACCCGCGGGCGAAGGTCGAGGAGATCATCTCGGCGGCGGCACGCGGGCTCACCGTGCGCGAGATCGTGCTAAACCCGCTCAAGCTGCGCCTGCTCTTCGAGCTGTACGAGCCCTACTTTCCCTCACTGGAGCACGACGTCTCCAGCCTGTACGAGACGTACTGGGAGCGCCGGGTGCGGACCGACCGGCGGGCGGAGGTCGGCATACCCGTCGGGGCCGACCTGGGTGCGACCGCGGAACACGCGGGCATCGCCCTATTGGCTGCCGGGCGCACCGAGCTCGGGCACGCGCTGATGCTGCGGTCGACCACGGCGGTCGCCGAGGCAGGACAGGGCCCGGCGCGCAGGGCGGAGGTCGCCACCGCGATCCAGTCCCTCGTCGAGCGCGGCGTGCTCGTCCGGTCGGCCCGGGTGATCCGCTACTTCCACCAGACCATGTTCGAGTACGCCGCCGCCGTCGGGCTGCTCGGTCGTGACGGTGAGCGGGCGCTCGAGTTCCTGGTGCGGCACCTCGAGGCACATCCGGACGACCTGTTCGTCGGCGCCATCCTGGAGCAGATGCTGATCCTCGCCGTGGACGACCCGTTCGTCGCGGTAGCGGCGGAGGGTGTCCTGGAACGCATGTGCGACGGAGGTGTCCCCGCTCTGCAACGGATCGCCCTGGGAGTCGTGGCGCACCGGCCCGCCCTGGGCGGGGTCACCGAGCGGCTGATCGACACCGTCGACGGCGCCGCGTTGCGCCGCTACGCCCAGGCACTGCCTACGGTGACCAAACCGGAGGTCACCGACCAGGTGGCCATGCTGGTCCGTGTGTGGCGCCGCGACCCCGGTGCCCGCGAGTCCGTGCTGGGGTCGTTGGAGCGCCTCGGTGCTCGCGACGCGGCAGTGGTCATGGCTGTGGTCCGCGACCTGGACTGCGTCACCGTCGCGCTGAACTGGAAGGGGTCGCCCGCCCGCATGACCAAGCTGGTGGCCAGGGTGCTGGTCACCGCAGCGGATGCCGACCCGACCTGGGCGTGCGCGCAGCTGCTGGCCATGGTCAGGGCCACCGCGGCGAACAAGGCGCACCGCAGCGTCCCGCTGCACATCCTCGACCTCCTCGCCGATCGGTGGTCGGTTCTCGGCTCGGCGGCCGTCGCGGACGAGATCCAGCAGCTCGTCGTGACCCTCCAGGAGCGCCACGACGCCAACGCCAGGGACACCCGCCAGGCGCTTGGGCGGATCCGCGGGAAGGTGTGGCAAGGCCTCCTGGCCCGAGACGGGGCCGGTCCCTGGTGGGAGACGACCATTGACTACCTGTGCGCGACGCTGGAGGACGACTACTACTCGGTCGGGGCGAACGCGGATCTGCACGCGATAGCCGACCTGATCGACCGCGCGGTGCTGTCAGCGGACACCGCGGTGCGCACGGTCAACCGCCTCACCGAGATGCCCGGCTTCGGCACGTTCGCGCTCGGCGGTCTGTTCACCAGGGTCCTGGACTCCCCGGCCCGCGAAGCAGCGCACCCGGCAACGGCCACCGTGTCGGTCATCGTCGACCTTCTGGGTGGGCTGCCCGCGCCCGGCAACAGGCCCGCCACGCGAGAGCAGCGGCTGGCCCACGTCGCCCGGAAAGCCCTGCGCGACGCGCGACTGTCTCCCGAGGTGGTCGCGGAACTGATGACAGCCGTCCCTGCGGCGGCCGAGCAGGCGGCGTGGCTGGCGGACGACTACCTCGCCGTTCTCCTTGTGCCCGCTGCCGTGGGCGGACACGAGGTCGCGCGTCGGGCATTGGCGGCCACCGCCGAAGGTCATGGCGCGCTGTCGCCCACCGGTCTCAAGAACATCAGCTACGACCTCACCCACTACGCGGACACCTGGCCGGACGCGGTGGCTTTGCTCGTCGCCCTGTCGATCCGCCGGATGTCGGCCACCCCGCTCTCCGCTGTGGCCGAGTCGCCGAGCGACCGCGTGCTCGGCGCACTGGTCGGCCAGTCCTCCCAGCTCACCCGGCTCGTCGACCGGCTGTTCACCGTCAAGGCCGCCCAGCGTGACGCGGCGAGCCTGTGGCGCAATCTGTACCGAGCGGGAGCCGTCCCCGCACCCGGCCACGAGCAGTTGCTGCTGCGGTTCCTCGAATGCTCCCAGCAAGCCGCGCGCGGCAACATCCTCGAACTGGCCGTCGACGTGGCGTTGGACCTCCCCGCTCGTCAACACCAGGTCGAGCGGACACTGCGCGACCTGTTCGAGGTGGATCGCACCACCCGCTCGGTGGTTCCGGTGCACCGCGGTAGCTCCTCGCACGTGGCGGGGATCGCGCGTGGAGCGTGGTTGCGCCTCGCGTCGGTCGGCACCTCGGCCGTCGACGTCGAACCGGCTGAGTTGGTCGCCATCGCCTCGGCCGCGCCGACGAGCGCCGACATCCTGGTCGTCCTTGGTCGCAAAGTCATCGGATTGGCCCGGTCCGGGCAG
The DNA here is from genome assembly GCF_000482865.1 of Actinokineospora inagensis DSM 44258. Classification (GTDB taxonomy): domain Bacteria; phylum Actinomycetota; class Actinomycetes; order Mycobacteriales; family Pseudonocardiaceae; genus Actinokineospora; species Actinokineospora inagensis. The sequence goes on from NZ_AXWW01000032.1 coordinate 42,540, forward strand.
GCGGAGAGGGCCGCTGATCTGCTCCTGCGCGTGGCGGCCGCCGCCACCGATATCGGACTCTCGGGAAAGCAGAAGCAGACCGCCGCCAACAACCTGCGCTCGGCCATGCGTGCGACCCTCCGGTCGACAAGCCTCGAGGCGCGGCGGGCACTACTCGCTCGCACCCCGGACCTGCCGCCCGCCTTCGCGCGGATCCTGGTGGCCGCCGCGGCGCAGGAGGACTTCCCCGAGCTCCGCCCCGCGCTGGCCGACCTCCTCGGCCGCGACGTGCCCGCCGAGGTCAAACAACAGATCCACGACGACATCCGCATCCGATCGCGCTCCGCGGCTAAGGGCGCATTGCCGCGGCTGCTCCTGCCGTTGGCCAGCACCTGCGGACCCCAAGCGTGACGCACCACCCTCCGAGACCGGGGCGACACGACGTGCACGCCGAACGCTGGGATTGGGTCAGTGCGATGTGAATGCACCGACCGGCTGCTCATCATCAACGGACGCCACCTCCGGCACGTACTGGACGCCTGCATTGAGCACCACAGCGCCCACCGCAGCCACCAGAGCCAGGGCATGAACTACGAGCACCCGACGACGGCCCGAACGTGATTCACTGGCCCACCCCAACTGGCCGAAACCATGCGCGAGGTCGTTAGCCGGACTGCTCAACCACTATCATCCCGCCGCCTGAACCCGCGCTCACAGTCGGTGACGGCATTCTCGACCAGCACAGGGGTTTTCGCGGTAGCTGTACTCGAGGTGGCCACGCTGCGCGTGCCCCGGGTGAACTAGTTCCCGCCACGTACAGGGTGTGGGCTATGGGTGTCCGGCCGTTCGTCACTGTGACCACCGACGTCCCCACCGAGAACAGCAGTTCGCATCACAATGACCAGACCACCCGGTCTCGCCCCTTGATACACCGCCAGCCAGTGCTTGGTAAATTGATCAAGAAGCATGAGCCCGCCACAGCGTTACGACAGCCCGGCGAGCACTTTCGCGAGGTGGGGGAGGAAGTCTTCATACATCGACTCCTGTTCTCGCCCTTCTCCGTTCAAAGTGATGGCGGCGGCCAGGTCCCGCAGGTCGACTGAGTCGGTGTCCGCCAAAACTCCGGCGAGTTGCTGGCCGCGTCTGAGTTGTTCGGCATTCTGGCGGCGCCATGGCCCCGTCTCCCACAGCGAGACCGTCATCCCCACCGAGGACACAGGCCTGGCGAGTCTGCGGGCGAGGTCGACGACGATCTGGATTCCGTCGGCGTCCAAGTCGCACCACGCCGCGATCGGACGATTGACGAACCGCGACAGCAGCGCAATCATGCCGCTGCTGGTGTAGCCCTTCCCCCAGACGCACAACCACCGCTCGACCACCTCGGGGATCTGGCACACCTTTTGGAAGGTGTCCTTGTTCTCCACGACCAGCACGCCGCGCACTGAGTCGATGTCCACCGTGCCCGTCAGCGTGAGTCCTGTCGTAGGCAACCCGATCCAGGGTTCGCTGGCCGAGGCGTCGGCCACCACGTCACCGACCCGCCACAGGAGCGGGCCGCGGAGCAGGACCTCAGTGTCAGTGTCTTCCACAGCGCGCGCAGGCCGCCCGGTGGGACGACAAGCGCCTCGCCGCGTACGCGGAGTACGGGGACGCGGTGAAGCACATGGTCCGGCTGTGCCGCCGCATCGCCGAGACGAAAGGGTGCTGTCGACCGGCCAGGCCACCGACCTCGCCGACGCGTTCGAGGACCTCGCCGACGCGGAGACCCGGCGGGCCGCGCGGTGGGAAACCGTCCTGCTCCTCGGCGAACCGGCGACGATCTCCGCCGCGCAGGCCTGGAGCGAGCAGGTGTGGGAACTGGAGCGGATTCTCCGCTCGGATCACCCCGACGCATCCCGGTTCGCCGACACCTACCGGAACACCATGCGACTGCGAAACGAGTTCCACGCCCGTGCCCGTGCCGACCTCGGCATCACCAGCGGTCAGCTCCCCGACCTCACCTGGAAGACCCTCGAAACGCCACCCGATCACCGCACCACATCCTGACTACGGCCGCCCGGGTTCTCGAAGGCGGTCAGGTTGATCGGTCACGGTTCTCCGGCTCTCACCGCATCGACGGGTTCGACGAGAACACGCCGGTAGTGGTGCTGTGCAACGAGGGTTACGCGTCCAGCTTCGCGGCGCGCGACCTGAGACGGATCGGCTTACCCCACGCCACAGACCTCATCGGCGGCTACCGCGCCTGGCACGCGGCCGGCCTGCCGACGATCGCAGGCGGCACCTCGCCGGTCCCCTAGTGCGTTGACCACATTGGTTCGCCGTGTTGGTCAGGCTGATCGGGGGCGGCCCCATCGGTGTTGGCGTTCGCTGCGGATGCGGGCTCGTTCTTTGCGTTGGGCTGCCAGGACGTCGGGGTGTCGGGCGTTGGCGTTGCGCCATCGCAGGTATGCCTGGATTCTGCGGGTGAGCACGGTGTGGTTGGGGTGGTTGGAGTTGCTCATCGTGAAGGTGCGCAGTGGCCCGAACTGGGCTTCGATCGGGTTGGTCCAGGAGGCGTAGGTCGGGGTCAGGCAGAGCTCGACGTTGTTGCGCGCGGCCCACTTGCGGATCTTCGGGGTCTTGTTCGCCGACAGGTTGTCCATGATCACGTAGATCGGGGCGCCGTCGGGTCTCGCCGCTCTGATCGATTTCAGGGCGGTGAGGCTGCGATCGCCGCCTTTGCGGCGGCGCATCACGCCCCAGAGTTGGTCGTCGCCCAGTGAGTAGCAGCCGTGGAGGTAACGGATGCCGTGGGTGCGGGTATAGGTCGCGGGTAGCCGGTCCGGCCGGGATCGTGGTGACCAGCCGGCGCCGTGGTGCGGGCGGATCGACAACGGCCCGAACTGGTCGAAGGCGAAACACCGCTGCGGGAACAGGCTCGTGACGTGCTCGATCCGGTCGAGCTTGGCGTCGAGGTCCGGGTCGGTGGATTCCTTCCAGGTGCGGGTGCGCTGGAAGGTAATGTCGTGTTCGCGCAGGATTTGGCGGAGTCGTTCTCGTCCGATGCCTACTCGTCGCAGTGGGTTGCGGGCGAGGTGGTCGGCGAGTTTGCGCACGCTCCACCGGGTGAAGGGCTTGCCCAGCTTGCCGGGCCGGGTGGTGGCCGTCGCCACGATGAACCGTTCGTCATCGTGGTTGATCAGGCGGGGACGGCCTCCCGCCCACCGAGGGTCCAGCGCGGCCAGCCCCCGTTGGTTGAAGGCATGGATCACGTCGCGGACGGTGTCCTCGTGCGCGCCGAGAAGGCGGGCGATCGCGGGCACCGGAGTTCCCGAGGCCGAGGCCATGATGATCATCGCCCGCCGCACGCGGATGGACTCGTGTTTGCCACGACGAGTGATCCGCAGCAGCGTGCGGCCCTCGTCCTCGGTTAACCGCCGTGCTCTCACCGGTTCGGCCATCGACGTTTCCTCACGCTCGACAATGACTGCGTCGCTGTCGAGCGTGAGATCAACACCGGTCGGGAGTCCAGCACCTCGACCGGCGTGTCATCACCCGGTGAACGTTCGTGGTCAGCGCACTAGAGAAGCAAGCCGACGAGTCGTCGGGTCGCCTGACGGATCGGTCGGCGCCCCACGGAGCAACGCACCCTCCCGCCAACCCAAACCCCCCGCCAACGCGACACGCCCCGCCCAGACTGCTCGATGGGGTGCGGCTGCCCCCGGATCAACTCGTCCGGTGGTCAGTGGCTCAAGCCGCCAGTGGTGCGCCGCTAGTAGTGCGAGTCGGGCGCAGTACGGCATAGGCGGTCACGGCGGCGGCAAGAAAGCACAGGGCGAACAGGACGAATACCGGATACAGGTCCGTTCCGGCGAACCAGCCGACGACGATCGGTGCCAGCAATGCGGCCACCCTGCCCGCCGCATTCGCGGCGCCCACGGTGGTGGCGCGTTGATGGGTGGGGAACAACGAGGGTGTCAGTGGGACTATGCCGCTGAATCCGCCCTCCTGGGCCATCGACAAGGCATAGCCGACTGCGATCAGCACAGGCAACGCGGGGAGGACGCCGAACCAGAGGACCAGGCAGGCGGCGGCACAGGCGGTCGTGGTCACCACGGCCACCGGGCCCCAGCGGGCCAGCAAGGGCAGCACCGCGATCCTGCCGACGATCGCCGCGGCTTGGAAGCCGATGCCGTAGCCGAGCACCTGCGCGAGTGGCATGCCCGCCAACACGAGCAGGGTCGGCAGCCAGAGGATCAGGCCGAAGTAGGCGAAGCTCCAGCAGAACCACAGGCAGCACACCAGCACGCGGGCCCGCCCCAGGCCGGAGGAAGCAGGCAGGTCTGGCGAGACAGGCGGGGACGGAGGCAGCGTCGCCGGATCGGCGACCGGGGTGCCGGTCACCCAGCGGACGGCTGCCTCGGCTTCGGCGATCCGGCCTCGGCCCAGCAGGTACGTGGGTGTCTCCGGGACCGCGCGCCGGGCGACCAACAGCAGCAGCGCGGGTGCGGCGGCGGCCAGGAACACCCCGCGCCAGCCCACGTGTGGGAGCAGCCACCGGGCCAGGGCGGTCGCGGCCAAGGCGCCGAGCGGGAAAGCCAAGCCCCACAAGGCAAGCACACGTGCGCGAGCCCCGCTCGGCATGAACTCGTGCAACAGAGCCGTGTCCACCGGGATGAACCCGCCCATCCCGAAACCCACGACGAAACGCAACACCCCCAGCTGCACCGGATCGGCCGCGAGCGCACACGACGCGCCCGCCAGGCCGAAGACCGCCACCGTGATCTGGAACGCGGGTCGGCGACCGATCCGGTCGGCGACCCGGCCGAACAGGACCGAGCCGACGAGCATGCCCAGCATCGCCGCGGACACCAGCAGGCCGGTCTGCACCGGCGTCAGCGCCCACGCACGCAGCAGCACCGGCGCCACCAGCGACATCACCTGCAGGTCGACGGAGTCCAGGAACGCGCCCGCCGCGCAGACCGCGAAGACCACCCAGTGCCTGCGGGTCAGCCCGCCCGACTCCAGGTGGGCGATCATGGCGTGCCCGCCCCCCGGTCGATGGTGACCGAGCCGACGTGCGCGGCCAGGTCGACCTCGGCGGCGCCGCCGTAGGTGCGGCCGACGGTGCTGAGCAGGGTGCTCAGGCCGACGTCGTAGTCCTGCGCGCCCTCGGCGGTGAGCACGAACCCGGCCAGCACGCAGCCCAGCTGCGCGGCCCGCTGAACGCCGAGGCCGCAGACGATCCCGGCGACGAACCCGGCGCGGAAGGCGTCGCCGACGCCGGTCGGGTCGACCGGGACCAGGTCGGCCACGGCGGCGACCTTGATCGAACGCTCCCCGGCGGACTCGACGACCACGCCGCCCGCGCCCAGGGTGGTGACCCAGGCGCCGACCCTGGACAGCACCTGCTCGTCGGTCCAGCCGGTGCGGTCGAGCAGCAGGCCGTGCTCGTACTCGTTGGTGAACAGCCAGGTGGCGCTCTCGACCAGGGACCGCACGTCTGCGCCGTCGACCGAGGCCAGCTGCTGGGACGGGTCGGCGGCGAACGCCCACCCGTTCGCCTGGCACTCCCGGGTGTGGCGCAGCATCGCGACGGGGTCGTTGGGCGCGACCAGCACCAGGTCGACCCCGCCCAGGGTGCCCACCACCGGCGCCAGCCCGATGTGCCTTGCCTCGGCCATGGCGCCGGTGTGGAAGGCGGCGATCTGGTTCTGCGCGTCGTCGGTGGTGCACAGGAACCGGGCGGTGAGCTCGGTGGCCGACACGCGCAGGCCGCTGGTGTCGACGCCGAACCCGGCGAGCCGGTCGGCGGCGTAGTCGGACCCGACGGCGCCGACGAGGGTGGGGCGCAGGCCGAGCCGGGTGAGGCCGTAGGCGATGTTGGCCGCGACACCGCCCGGCCGCATCCGCATCCGGTCGACCAGGAACGACAGCGACAGGGTCGCCAGGCGGTCCGGGACGAGCGCGTCGGTGAACCTGCCGGTGTAGCGCATCAGGTAGTCGGTGGCGATGGAGCCGGTGACGACGACCCTGGGCGCCGCCGTCATAGGTTCACCGCGCGGCGCAGGTCGTCGGCGCGGTCGGCGCGCTCCCACGGCAGGTCCAGGTCGGGGCGGCCGAAGTGGCCGTACGCGGCGGTCTGCGCGTAGATCGGGCGCAGCAGGTCCAGGTCGCGGATGATCGCGGCCGGGCGCAGGTCGAACACCTCGCGGATCGCGGCCTGGATCTTCGCCGGGTCCACCTTCTCGGTGCCGAAGGTCTCCACGAACAGGCCCACCGGCGCGGCCTTGCCGATCGCGTACGCGACCTGCACCTCGATCCGGTCCGCCACCCCGGCGGCGACGGCGTTCTTGGCCACCCAGCGCATCGCGTAGGCCGCCGAACGGTCGACTTTCGACGGGTCCTTGCCGGAGAACGCGCCGCCGCCGTGCCGGGCCATGCCGCCGTAGGTGTCGACGATGATCTTGCGTCCGGTCAGCCCCGCGTCGCCCATCGGTCCGCCGATGACGAACCGCCCGGTCGGGTTCACCAGCAGCCGCAGGTCGCCGGTGTCCAGTCCGAGGTCGACGATCTCCGGGTGGACGACCCGCTCGCGGATGTCGACCCCGAGCAGGTTCGCCAGGTCGATGCCGTCGGCGTGCTGGCTCGACACGACCACCGTGTCCAGGCGCACGGCCCGGTCGCCCTCGTACTCGATCGTCACCTGGGTCTTGCCGTCCGGCCGCAGGTACGGTAAGTCGCCGTCCTTGCGGACCTTGGTCAGCCGCCGGGAAAGCCGGTGCGCCAACGCGATCGGCAGCGGCATCAGCTCCGGCGTGTCCGTGCAGGCGTAGCCGAACATCAGACCTTGGTCGCCCGCGCCCTGCCGGTCGATCTCGTCGGCGGCGTTCTCCACCCTGGCCTCGTGCGCGACGTCCACGCCTTGGGAAATGTCCGGCGACTGCGCGCCGATGGCCACGTTGACCCCGCAGGAGCTGCCGTCGAAGCCCTTGGCGGACGAGTCGTACCCGATGTCCAGGATGACCTCGCGCACGATGCCCGGGATGTCGGCATAGGCCTGGGTGCGCACCTCCCCGGCGACGTGCACCTGGCCGGTCGTCACCAGGGTCTCCACCGCGACCCGGGAGCGGGGGTCCTTGGCCAGCAACGCATCCAGCACGGCGTCGCTCACCGCGTCGCAGATCTTGTCCGGATGCCCCTCGGTCACCGACTCCGAGGTGAACAGCCGGGTGTCCTGTCGGCTCACCGAAAACACCTCCCGCTCCCGGCGCGACTCGCCGTCACACCGACGCTAGGCGGCGGACCGCGGCCGCACATCAGGGCCAGCCCTCATTTCCCGCCCCGCGCCGGGTTCCGGCATTCCGGGCAACCGGACCGTCCTATTCGGACACCGTGATCGACTGCGATTGACGCTGAGCGGCGAACGTGGCTAGCCTCGGGAGCACCGACCGGGTAGGTCTTCTGGGGAGGCGGCATGACCGACATCGGCTCGTCGAACGGCGCCAGGGCAACGACCACCGACCACACCGGGCTCCAGGAACTGCGCAAACGGCGCATCGCGCTGCTGTTCGAGCGGATCATCACGCACAACGAGCTGCACCTGGCCGACGAGGTGTTCGCCGAGGACTTCCACTGGCCGCAGTTCGACCTGCACGGCCCGGACGGGGTGCGCACCTGGGTCACCGACTTCCGCGCCGCCTTCCCCGACGTGCTCGACACCGTGCAGGAGCAGGTGGCCGAGGGCGATGTGGTGATCACCCGGGTGCGCGTGATCGGCACCCAGTCGGGCGAGTTCCGCGGCCTGCCGCCCAGCGGCCGCCGCGCCGACTTCACCGCCGTCGGCATCGACCGCTTCCGCGGCGACAAGGTCGTCGAGCGGACCGCGCTGTTCGACTTCGTCGACCTGATGCGCCAACTCGGACACACCCGCCTGGACCTGCCCGGGGTGGCGTGATGGCGCGGATCGTGCGGTTCCACGAACTGGGCGGGCCGGAGGTGCTGCGGGTGGAGGAGTACGAGCCCGCCGCGCCGGGGCCGGGCGAGGTGCTGGTGGACGTCGCCGCGATCGGGCTCAACCGGGCCGAGGCGAGCTACCGGCGCGGCCGCTACTTCGAGCAGCCGCGCGTGTTCCCGGCGAGCCTCGGCTACGAGGCGGCGGGCACGGTGGCGGCCGTCGGCGAGGGCGTCACCGGCATCGACCCGGGCGCGGCGGTCAGTGTCCTGCCGTCCTTCTCCATGAACGACTACGCCGTCTACGCCGAGCGGACCATCGTGCCCGCGGCGTCGCTGGTCGCGCTGCCCGAGGGGTTCGACGCGGCGGCGGGCGCGGCGGTGTGGATGCCGTACCTGACCGCGTTCGGCGGCCTGGTCGACGTCGCCGGGCTCGGCGCAGGCGACCCGGTCGTGATCACGGCCGCGTCCAGCAGCGTCGGGTTGGCCGCGATCCGGGTCGCCCGGCAGGTCGGTGCCGTCCCGGTCGCGCTCACCCGGACCGCGGCCAAGGTCGACGCGGTCCGGGCGGCGGGCGCCGAGCACGTGGTGGTGACCGACGAGGTCGGGGTCACCGCGGGGATCGAGGCCGCCGTCGGGGCCGCGCGGGTGGTGTTCGACCCGGTGGCCGGGCCGGGCGTGGCCGACCTCGCCGCGGCCACCGCGCCCGGCGGCACCCTGGTGATCTACGGCGGGCTGTCCGGCGAGCCGACCCCGTTCCCGCGCTCCGCCCTGGCCAACGGGCTGGCCCTGCGCGGTTTCCTGCTGTTCGAGATCATGGGCGACCCGGCCAGGCGCGCGCGGGCCCTCGACCACATCACCGAGCACGTGCGCCGCGGTGACTACCCCGCCGCCATCGACCGCACCTTCGGACTGGCCGACATCGTCGCCGCGCACGAGTACCTGGAGTCCAACCGGCAGATCGGGAAGATCGTCGTCACGGTGCCCTGACCGGCGACGCGCCCCCTCCGCGACACCCGGCCGCGCCGCGCGGCCCCGACGCTGTCCCTGGAGAACGCCCACCATGCGCCTGCCCACCGCCCCGCCCGTCCGGTCCAGGACCAAAGAGGTCTCCCGCGCGTTGCGCCACTGCGCCGACCGGCTCGCCGAACTGGACGTGCCCACCGGGACCGATGTGGCGGGCGTGGCCCGGCTGCTCGGCGCCCGCACCGGCAGGCTGGTCCACCTCGCCGCAGTGCCGATGACCTCGGGGGCGCCGTCGGGGATGTGGCTGGCGCTGCCCGCGATCGACCTGGTCGTCTACGACGCGGGCACCACCCGCTCGCACCAGGAGCACATCATCGCCCACGAGCTGGCGCACCTGGCGTTCGGCCACCGGGGCACCGAGCCGGTCGACGACACGACCGCGCGGCTGCTGTTCCCCACCCTGGACCCCCGGCTGGTGCGGGACATGCTCAGCCGCGCCGACTACAGCGACCGGTGCGAGCTGGAGGCCGAGGTGATGGCCTCGCTGCTGCTGCGCAACGCGCACACGGGCGGCGACACCCGCGCCGACGACACCGTCCTGGGCCGGTTGGAGCGGTCCTTCACGCTGGTGGGCGGGACCGTGAGTTGACCACGTCGCTGCACGTCGGCTGCGTCGTGCTCGGTGTGCTGGTGCTCATCCCCCGGTTGGCGGGACTGCTGCGTAGACCGGGAGACCTGCTCAACACCGCGCTGTGCGGCTACATCGCGTTGTCCGCGCTAGGGTTCGTGGTGCTGCTGCCGCCGGTGGGGGCCTGGGTGGACGGGGTCACCGGCGTCGCGAACGCGGGCGGTCTGGTGTCGGTGGTGTGCGTGTTCGGGCTGACCGGCGCCCAGCAGCTGCTGCTCGCGTATTGGACGCACCCGCCGGAGCAGGCCCGCCGCCAAGCGGGTGTGCGGCTGGCGCTGACCGGCCTTTTGACCGTGGTGTTCGTGGTGATGTTCTTCCTGCTGCGGCCCAGGGTCCAACGCTTCCACGACTTCTACGTCAGCTACACCCACCAGATCAGCCAGGCCCCGTACCTGCTGGTGTATCTGTTCGGGTGCTTGGCGGGCCAACTCGACGTGCTGTGCTCCTGCGTCCGGTTCGCCCGCATCGCCGACCGTCCCGCGTTGCGTCGCGGCATGTGGACCACGGCGGCGGGCGCGGCCGTCATCCTGGTCTACGGCGCGGTCCGGACCGCCGACGTGGTGGCCGGGCAGTTCGACGTGGACCTGCGGTCCTGGGAACCGGTGGCGTGGCTGTGCAGCGACATCGGCTCGGCCCTCGCCCTGCTCGGCTGGACCATCCCGACGCTGGGCGGCCAGGCCCGCGCGATCCGGGAGTGGGTGCGCGACTACCGCATGTCGGCGGCGCTGTATCCACTGTGGTGGGTCCTGCAGGACGCCGTCCCGTCGGTCGCGCTGATCCCGCCGGTGAGCCGGGCACGGGACCTGGCGCGGGTGCGCAACCTCGGCTTCTGGCTGCACCGCCGCGTCGTGGAGATACAGGACGGTCTGCGCGCCATCCGCCCCCGGGTCGACGCGGCACGCGCGGAACTCGCCGCGGGCGGGTGCCCCACGGGACTGGCGGCTGCCATCGCGACAGCGGAGCTGCGGGCAGGTCCACCGCCGACGGACGGGTCGACCGCGGAGTACCACTGGCTGGTGACCCTGGCCCGCGAGTTCCGGGCACCGGAGGGAAGATCCCCGGCCGTGGTGGAGTGATCAGGGCAGCCGGGTGGGAATGGACCGACGGGCGGCCAGGTCGTAGATCTCGTGTTGCCGCCAGGCGAGCCCCAACGCCACGGCGGCCGCGCGGTCGGGGACCAGCCGGACCAGGCTCAACACCACCCGCTCGTGGGGCACGTCGTACCAGGCTCCGATGACCCAGTCCGGCTCGGCCGACAGTATCGACGCCTGATCATGCAGGAAGGCGCGCAGCGACCGGCCGCCGTCGGTCAGGAAGACGGGGGCGGCCACGACCCGCGCCCGGTCCCTGCTGCCCACCGCGAACCCGCGCGTCGGACATGTCCCGTATCGAGGGTCGAAAGTGAAGCCGCCCTGGGTCCTGGTCTGCCACAGGAGCGGATCCCATTGCACCGCCGGGAAAGGTCCGCCACAGCCCATCGGCGCCACGGCGGTCGCGATCACCATGGAGGTGAACGCGGAAGCCAGGCGCGCCCTGAATCTCCTCTCTCCCGCCACCCACCCCCTCATCCCCACCCGGTATCGGCCGGGGATCACAGGAGGTTCTCCGGGGTGATGGGCAGGGAGCGGATTCGCTTGCCGGTGGCGTGGAAGACGGCGTTGGCGATGGCGGGGGCGACGCCGACGGCGCCCAGCTCGCCGATCCCCCGGGCGCCGATGGCACCGGAGTGCGGGTCGTGCTCGCCGACGAAGGCCACCTCCAGCTCGCCGACGTCGGCCTGGGTGGCGACCAGGTAGCCCGCCAGGTCCTTGCTGACGAACCGACCCAGCTCGTGGTCCAGTGTGGACTGTTCGAGCAGGGCCTGGCCGATGCCCCAGATCAGGCCGCCGGTCATCTGGCCGCGCGCGGTGAGCGGGTTGATGATCCGGCCCGCGTTGTAGACGGCGACGAGCCTGCGCACCCGGCAGGTGCCGAAGTCCTCGTCCACCGCGACCTCGGCGAACACCGCGCCGAAGCTGTGCAGGGAATGGCCGGTGTCGGTGGGCGTGAAGCTCCCGTCCGCGGTGACCTCGACCAGGTCGTGCTCGGCGAACAGGTCGGCGAGGTCGACGACGCGGTCCGGGTCGCCGTCCAGTTCCAGAGTGGTGCCGGTCAACGAGACCGCGTCGGCTCCGGCCAGCTCGGCGAGCTGGGCCGTGAGGGTGGTGGCGGCGGCGGAGATGGCCGATCCCACGCTCAACGTGGTGGAGGAACCGGCGGTCATGCCGGTCTCGGGCAGGTCGGTGTCGCCGAGGCGCAGCGTGACCTGATCGGCCGGACAGCCCAGCACGTCGGCGGCCACCTGCGGCAGGATCGTGTAGGTGCCGGTGCCGATCTCCTGGCAGCCCGCCTCCACCACCACCGTCCCGTCCACCCGCAGGCGCACCCTGGCCGACGCGGGAAACCGGAAGGTCGCCATGACCGCGCTCGCCATCCCCCAGCCGACCAGGTCGTGCCCGTCGCGCACGCTGCGCGGCGCCAGCGGCCTGCGCTCCCAGCCGAAGCGGCGGGCGCCCTCGCGGTAGCAGGCGCGCAGGTCCTTGGCGGCGAACGGCAGCCCGCTGGTGGGGTCGACGTCGGCGTGGTTGCGCAGCCGCAGCCACAGCGGGTCGACCCCGAGCTCGTGCGCGAGCTCGTCCATGAGGGACTCGGTGGCGAACGCGCCGGGTCCCTCGTGCGGGGCGCGCATGGGGGTGGGCAGGATGGTGTTGACCGGCGCGATCCGGTGGCTGGTGCGGATCGCGGGGGCGGCGTAGAGCACGCGGGTGGCGTTCGCGGCCATCTCCACGTACCCGCCGTAGGTGGCGGTGGGGCTGACCGAGTCGTGCTCCAGCGCGGCGATCCGCCCGGTCCGGTGGGCGGCGACGGTGATCCGCTGACGGGTGGGCGGCTGGTAGCCGTGCGAGGTGAAGCTCTGCGCCCTGGTCAGCACCAGCCGGACCGCGCCACCGAGGTGCACGGCGGTCATCGCGGCGATGATCTGGTGCGGCCACACGTAACCCTTGGCCCCGAAGCCGCCGCCGGTGTACTCGGCCACGACCCGGATGTCCTCCCTCGGCAGCCCCAACACCGACGACAGCACCGTCCGAACGCCGAACACCCCCTGCGTGGCGTCCCGGACGAACAGTCGCCCGTCCCGCCACTCGGCGTGCGTCGCGGAGGGCTCCAGCGGGCTGTGGTGCCGGGCGGCGGTCGTGTACACCCTGGCCAGGGTGACCTCGGCGGGCTCGGGCGTGCCGACGTTCGTGTCGGCGGGCCCCCAGCGCGGCGGCGGCGAGGGGACGACCAGGTCGGTGACGGCGGTGAAGTCGGTGATCGCCGCGCGGACCTCGTAGTCGACCCGCACCAGGTCCGCCGCGGCCCGCGCGTGGTCGAGCGTGTCCGCCACCACGACGGCGACCGGTTCGCCGTCGTAGTGGACCTCGTTGTCCTGCAACGGAAGTCTGCCGCCGTAGGGCGCGCCGACGGGCGGGGCGAGCCTCGGGGCGTTCTCGTGGGTGAGCACGGCGACGACGCCGGGTGCCGCCGACGCCGCCGTCGTGTCCACTGTGGAGATCGTGGCGGCGGGCACGGTCGCGGTGACCAGCGCGAGGTGCCGCAGGTCCGGGCCGGGGTGATCGGCGGCATACCGGGCGACGCCCGCGACCTTCGCCGGACCGTCGACGCGGGTCCGAGCCCGGCTCATCCGATCCTCCTTCATCTCATGCTCCCGCGCGGGCACGGTCATCGGTGGCTGCCCGCGGCGCGGAGGGCACGGACCGCGGCGCGGGCGGCCAGTTCCACTTTGAACACGGCCCCCGGCAAGGGGTCGGCCGCGGCGAAGGCGGTGTCGATCGCCGATCGGACCGCGGGGGCGCCCAGTTCGAGTCCGACCAACGCGGACTCCGCCTCGGTCAGCCGCCAGGGGTGACCGGCGACCCCGCCCACGGCGAGCCGGGCCGACCGGATCACGCAGCCGTCGAGGACGACCTCGGCGGCGCAGGAGACCAGCGCGAACTCGAAGGACGCCCGTTCCCGCACCTTGAGGTAGGCCGACCGGCTCCCCGCGGCCACCGGCGGCACGGCGACGGCGGTGACCAGGTCTCCTTGGCGGAGCACGGTTTCGGCGTCCGGGCGGTAGAACTCGGTGACCGGGATGGTCCGCTCCCCCGCCCGCGACTCGACCAGCACCTCGGCGTCCAGCGCGGCCAACGCGACGGCCAGGTCGGACGGGTGGGTGGCGACGCAGTCCGGGTCCGCGGTGAAGACGGCGGTGCCGCGCTGGACCCCGCGCCGGGCAGCGCACCCGCTGCCGGGGGACCGTTTCGCGCAGGGCGTGGGCGCCTCGGCCCGGAAGTACGGGCAGCGGGTCCGTTGCGCGAGGTTGCCCGCCACCGTCCCCAGGTTCCGGACCTGCGGCGAGGCGGACAGTTCGAGGGCCTGCGCGATCACCGGGTAGGTGGCCCGCACCCACCCGTCGGCGGCCACGTCGGCCATCCGCGCCAGCGCGTCCAGCACGATCCCCGGCCCGCCGAGCGGCGGCCGGGGCTCGACGCGCACCGCCTGGCCGCGCAGGGCGGCGAGGTCGACGAGCAGGGGCGTGCGGTCGACACCGGAGCGCAGCAGGGTGACCAGGTCCGTGCCGCCCGCGATGGGCTTGGCCCCGGGGGTGTCCAGGAGGGTGAGGGCGTGGGCGGTGTCGGCGGCGCGCACGTAGTCGAACCCGGTGTCAGCGGGCATGGGCCGGGTCCACGGGGTCCGCCTGCGCCGCTTCCTGGATCGCGGCGATGATCTGAGGGTAGGCGGCGCAGCGGCAGAGGTTGCCGCTCATCCACTCCCGGATTCGGTGCGGTGCGGTCGCGTTCCCCTCGGCGATGCAGGCCGCAGCCGCCATCACCTGGCCCGGGGTGCAGAAACCGCACTGCAGGGCGTCGTTGGCGACGAACGCGCGTTGCACCGGGTGCGGGTTCTCGGGCGTGCCGAGACCTTCCACCGTGGTCACGTCGTGCCCGTCCTGCATCACGGCCAGGGTGAGGCAGGCGTTGACCCGGCGGCCGTCCACGTGGACGGTGCAGGCGCCGCACTCGCCCCGGTCGCAGCCCTTCTTGGTGCCGGTGAGGCCGATGACCTCGCGCAGGGCATCGAGCAGGGTCATCCGCGGCTCGACGACGAGGTGGTGCTCCACGCCGTTGACGCGGAGGGAAACCCTTGCGGTGACGGGTATCGCGGTGCGGTTCTCGGTTGCCTGCTCGGTCATCGTCCCTCCTTTCGCGGCGGGGTCACGGCTTCGTCGGTCGGGGCAGGGAATGCTGGTAGACGAGGGCGCCCAGGAGTGCCGCGGCGGCGCCGACCACGGGGATCCAGGGGAAGCCCGCGGAGGACAGCAGCAGGCCGCCCGCCGCGGAGCCGAGCGAGGTGCCCAGGTACATGAAGAAGCTGTTCCAGGCCATGACCGAACCGCTCGCGGTGGGGAAGGCGGCGACCAGGCGGGACTGGTAGGCGGGCAGGCACGGGTAGGCGGCCAGGGCGAACAGGCCCAGCGCGGCCAGCAGCAGCCAGGTGGGGGCGTGCAGGAGCAGGTCGACGACCAGCAGCGTCGCGGCGATCAGGATCAGGCTGGTGGTGGCGACCACGCGGGAGCCGAACCGGTCGGCCAGGCGTCCGCCGCCGAGGCTGCCCGCCACGGCGCCCAGGCCGTAGACGATCAGCGCGGTGGCGATGGCCCCGGTGGACAGGCCCGCGACATCGGCCAGACCGCTGCCGAGGTAGGTGTAGAAGGAGTACACGGCGAACGCCCAGATCCCGGTGACCGAGACCGCGCGCAGCTTGCGGATCAGCGGGACCTTCTCCGCGGTCTGGCCCGCGGCGGCGACCGGGGCGCCACGCGGCCAGGTGAAGCGGTTGACCACGGCCAGGATCGCGGCCAGCGCGCCCAGGCCCACGAACGGTGCCTGCCAGCCCCAGACCGAGGCGACGGCGGTGCCGGTGGGGGCGCCGGTGGTGAGCGAGATCAGGAACCCCGCCATGGCGATGGACATCCAGGCGCCGCGGCG
Organism: Actinokineospora inagensis DSM 44258; assembly: GCF_000482865.1. Classification (GTDB taxonomy): domain Bacteria; phylum Actinomycetota; class Actinomycetes; order Mycobacteriales; family Pseudonocardiaceae; genus Actinokineospora; species Actinokineospora inagensis. The sequence continues at coordinate 58,176 of NZ_AXWW01000032.1, forward strand.
GGCGGGCGGGGCGGACTGGCCGACCAGCGCCAGCAGCGAGGGCGTGACCCCGGCGGCGAACAGGCCCGCGACCACGCGAGCGGCCAGCAGCAGGCCGAAGCCGGGGGCGAGCACGGTCAGCACGTTGGCGACGGCGAACCCGGTAAGGCCGATGACGAGCACGGTCCGGCGGCCCGCGCGGTCGGCCAGCGCGCCGCCGAGCGGGGCGCCGAGCATGTAGGCCAGGGAGAACACGGTGACCGTGGAGCCCGCGGCGCCGGGCGAGACGTGGAACTCGCCTGCGATGGCGGGCAGCAGCGGGGACACCACGAACAGGTCGGTGCCGATGACCAGCAGGGTCAGGAAGGCGACCGCCACGGCCACGGGGCGGCCGGTGCCCGCGTCGGGCGGCTGGGTCGGTGGTGCGCCGGTTGTCGGGTCGGTGGTGCTGGTGGAGCTCATGCGGCTCTCCTGCGGGGTTGCTTCGCTGGCGTTTATTTTTCCAGCATACTATATCCGAGCGAAATACCCTTGGGGTGAAGTACCCTGGCCGGGTGAGCGAACGCGATGACGTCGACCGGATGCTCGGGGAGTGGGGCTGGTCCGACTACGACCTGGACCTGCGGCAGATGGCCGTGTCCAAGCGGATCAGCCTGCTGGCGCGGCACCTGGAACGGCTCGCGGTCGACACCCTCGCGCCGTTCGGCCTCGACCCCGGCGAGTTCGAGGTGCTGGCCATCCTGCTGCGCAGCGGACCGGCGCACGAGCTGTCCCCCAGCGCGCTCAACCGCTGGCTGATGATCTCCGGCGGCGGCCTCACCAAGCGGCTGGTCCGGTTGGAGGACCGTGCCTTGGTCGCCCGCAGGCTCGACCCCGGCGACCGCCGGTCGCTGCTCGTCGCGCTCACCCCCGCCGGTGTCGACCTCGGCGAACGGGCCGTGCACGCGCACTCCGCGGCGACCGCCGACGTGATCGACCGGGTGGGCCCGGAGGCCCGCGAGCAGCTGTCCGCGCTGCTGCGCGACCTGCTGCTCGCCCAGGACGGACCCGGCACCCCCGACCCGGTCGACCCGGTCGACCCGGTCAAGCGGGCCGACGCGGTCACGAGCTGACCCGACCGCCGACCCGATCCGCCCCCGCGCGCCGCGCCCACGGCAGGCGCGAGGAAGGTCATGCGGCGGTCAGCGGGTGGCGCCGAGCAGGAAGCCGGTGAGGGAGGCGAAGAAGCGGCCCCGGTCCTCGGCCTCGTGCAGCGGCGCCCACCAGGACGCCAACCGGTCCTCGGTCAACGCCAGCTGGCCCGACGCCGACGCCGCGGTGAGGCGTCCTTCCAACGAGGCGCGGAAGAAGTCGAACGGCAACCGGACCGTGTAGGGGGTGACCGTGACATCGCGCAGGCCCCGGTCCAGGAACCGGCGGGGCAGGCCGCGGCCGATCCAGCCGTGCTGGTGACCGTCGACCCAGGCGGACACCACCGCCCGCGTGGTGCGCCGGTCGGGGTGGTCCACGGCGAGGGTCTCGAAGTCGTAGTCGAACACGGCGAGCCTGCCGCCCGGGCGCAGCACCCGGATCAGCTCGTCGTCGGCGGCGTCGATGTCGTCGCAGTGCTGGCGGACGAGCTTGGCCCGGACCCCGTCGAAGGCGCCGTCGGCGTGCCGCAGGGCGCGCATGTCGGCGACCTCGAAGTCGACCGGCAGCTCGAGCCCGGCCGAGCGCTCGGCCGCGGTGCGCACCATGGCCGCGCTGATGTCGGTGCCCAGCACCCGGCCGCCCGCGCCGACCAGCGCGGCCAGCTCGCGGGCGTCGTCGCCGGTGCCGCACCCGATGTCCAGCACGGACGCCCCGGCCAGGTCGCCGAGCGCGCCCGCCAGGCCGCGGCGGACCGCGGCGTACTCGGGCAGGGCGTTGGCGACGTCCATGAAGGTGACGAACCAGGACGCGTCCGCGGCGTGGTCGACGGCGGTGAACTCGCCGACGTTGCCCAGTGTCCCTGTCATGATCGGCTCCTCGTGAGTCGGTCGGCACGGTGGCCGAGGTAGGTGACCGCGGCCAGCACCCGGCGGTGCTCGTCGGGCCGGGGCGGCAGTTCGAGCTTGGTGAACAGGTTGCGCACGTGGGCCTCGACCGTCTTCGGGCTCAGCCGCAGCCGCCCGCAGATGGCGAGGTTGGAGCAACCGCGCGCGAGCAGGTCGAGCACCTGCAGCTCGCGGTGGGTCAACTTCGACAGGCAGCCGCGGCCGCGGGTGTCCACCGCCATGTGCGACCAGCGCGGCCACCCGTGCGCGGCGGCCGCGGCGGCGAGGACCTCGTCGTCGCCCACCACCACGGGCGAACCCACCTTCCGCAGCAGGGAAAGGTCGCGGGCCCGGCCGCCGTAGGCGTACGACGCGGCGAGGTCGACGCCGTGCTCGTCGGCGAACCCGCGCAGCCCGCCCACCGGGACGGTCTCCCCGGTGTAGCGGCCGTCGCGGACGACCGGCTCCGCGCAGACGACCGCGTCGGCGCCGACGAACGCGGCGATCGGCGCCAGGCAGGCGGGAACCGAGTCGGCGACGAGCACCACCGGCTCACCCGCCCGGCCGTGCCGCCGCAGCGCGGTCAGCACCGGCTCGTGGAACAGCCCGCCCCGCCGGTGCCAGTAGGCGAACCAGGCCGCGCCGCGGTCGGCCAGCCCGGCCGCGTCCAGGCCCGCGAGCGCGCGGTGACCGGCGCCTGCCCGCCGCGGCGCGGGCGTGGGCCGGACCGGGTCGAACGCGAGCAGGTCGGGCAGGCTCGCCGTGGTGATCAGCGTGTGGTCGACGGCGAAGAACGCCGCGGTGCGCGCCACCGGCCTAGGCGAGCGCGGGCTTCGCGCGCTCGGTCTCCAGCCGCAGGTCCAGCCGGGCGTACTCGGCCGAGGCCAGCTCGATCGCCTCGTCCGCCGACCGCACCCTGGGCAGGTCGAACAGCTCGGCGATCCGGGTCAGCCGCTCCCGGACCGGGCCGCCGACCACGTGGTGCGGCACGCCGATCTCGGTCAGCGTGTCCAGCAGCATGGTGTCGCACTCGTCGCGGAAGTCCTGGTTCATCGGCCGGTGCCCGTCGCCGAGGATGCCCAGCTCGTTGCGCAGGTGCACGACCGCGTCGAAGCTCTGCGCGACGTGCTGCTTGAACGCGTGCCCGTACTGGGCGACGACCTGCTCGAAGAACAGCATCTCCGCGGACAGCTCGGCGCGCGGCACCGGCGCCAGGTGCGCGGTCGCGCTCGGGTTCATCCCGTAGCGGACCCGGACCGCGCCGTAGATCCACTCCTGCAGCGAGGACCCGTCGGAGATGAACCCGTCGGGCATGGTGGCCTCGTGCACCGCCCTGCCGACGTGCCTGCGCATCGCCAGCTGCAGGAACTCCGCCGGGGTCACCTCCCACAGCGCCTTGCCCGGCACCGCGTCCGGCATGATCTCCCGGATGGTCTTGGCCAGTGTGCGCGGCACACCGGTGTAGTGCGACAGCGCCATCACGGTGAACGTCTTGCCCGACGAGTACGTGCCGGACACCGCGAGCCTGATCATCGTCCGTTCCCCTCCCGCCCGCGGTCGGCGGGCAGCTCGTGTGCCAGGGAGCTGCGCAGCTCGACGCCGCCGAGCTCCCCGTCGATGTCGACGTTGCGCCAGGTGCCGCCGCGCACCGCGAGCAGGTGGCTGCCGCGGATCGCCGTGCGGGCGGGCATCCGCCGTTCCCACGGCCGCGCGGCGCGCGCGGCGGACAGCGTAGTGTTCAGCATCCACAGCGTGTTGGACTCGCCCCGGGCGACCCGGTCCATCCGGTACATGAGTACCTGCGCGAGCTGCAGGCAGACCACGAAACAGTCCACGAAGGACACTCCAGGGCCGTACCCGGCGCCGAGGCCGGTCCACGCCCGGTCGCCGTCCACGCCGACCGACGCGGTGGCCGCGTCGGCGGTGACCTCGACGTCGTCGAGCAGTTGCCCCCTGGTCTGGAACCCGGTACCGAAGTAGCGATCCGCCGCCGGGCCGAGCACGTCATCGATGCTCGCGTGCCGTCCCGGCCGGGCCGGGCCGTTCGACGCGTCGTGCTCGATCTCCAGCCGGGCCCGCATGGCACCGACCTGGGTGTCCACAACGGACACGACAAGCCCGGGGCCGACCGGTTCGGCGGCGACCCGCCGGGCCGAGGCGGGCAAGCCGATCAGGTCTTCCTGCGGGGTGAGACCGGCCCGCAACACGGCCTTGCGCAACCACATCCGTTCCCCGGCGGCGCCGTCGAGTCCGAGCGCGCTCGCCAGGTGGGCCTCGGCCAGCTGCGCGCCGAGCACCAGGATGTCGACACTGCTCAGGTGCGGACGGAGATCGACACCGGTCTTCTTCCGCGACCAGTCCGCCGGGTAGGTCATGTCCACGACCGCGGTCGCGTCCTCGTCGGGTGTGCCGGGGAGCACGACGTCGGCGACGGTGTAGTCGGCGCGCCGGTAGCCCGCGCCGAAGAAGCGACCGGCCGCCGGGCCGAGCACCTCCTCGATGCCACCCAACCGCAGCGGGGCCAGCAGTTCCCGCGCGGCCACGTCAGGCCACCGGGGCGGCCAGCGCCCGGTCGTAGGCGTCGGCGATGTCCTCGACGGTGCGCATGTCCACAATGGACGCCTCGCCGCCGGTGAACGGGTCCACGCCGGTGGCCGACTCCAGCGCGATGACCAGCCTGGCCAGCATCAGCGAGTTCAGCCCCAGCTCGTGCAGCGCGCCGCTCGGCGTGACGGTGTCGCCGCCCGCCTCCAGCAGCAGGTCGCCGATCTCGCGGGCGACCAGGGCGCGGATGTCCTGCGTGGTGTTCAGCATGAGATTCCTCCATCGACGACGAGGGTCTGCCCGGTCACGGCCGAGGCCGCGGGCGAGACCAGGTACAGCACCGCGCCCGCGACATCCGCCGCGGTGGCGACGGCGCCCAGCGGGGTGCGCTTGGCGATCCGCTCTCGGTGCTCCGCGCTGACCGAGGCGGTCAGCTCGGAGTCGAAGAACCCGGGGACGACGGAGTTGACCCGGATCCCGAAGGCGCCCAGCTCCACGGCCAGCGCCCGGGTGAAACCGTCCAGGCCGGCCTTGGTCGCGGTGTAGACGGCGACACCGCGGTAGCCGCGCCGGGAGTTGATCGAGGAGATGTTGACGACCTGCCCGCCACCGGTCCTGGTCATTTCCCGCACACAGGCCTGGGTGAGCACGATCGGGCCGAGCAGGTTCGTCTCGACCATCCGCACCGCCTCGACCTGCGGCATGGTGGCGAACAGGCCCTTGTGCAGCACGGCGGCGTTGTTCACCAGCAGATCGATGCCGCCCATCCGGGCCGCGACGTCGCGGGCGAAGCCGCGCAGCGCGTCGCCGTCGGCCGCGTCCAGCGACGCCCAGTGGAACCGGTCCCCCGCCGAGCGGAGGGTGTCGGCGATGAAGTCGTTGAGGGTGCGGCTGAAGGTGGCCACCCGCCAACCGTCGTCGAGCAGCTGTCGGACCAGGACCCGGCCCAGACCCCTGCTGCCGCCGCTGACCAGCGCGACGCCGCTCACGACGCGCTCCTGGTCTTCTTCATCCGGTCCGAGTGCAGCGGGCCGTCGGCCACCTCGACCACGACCGGCGTCTTGTAGCCGTCCAGCCTGCCCCGGCAGAACTCGCGGACCCGGCGGGTCAGCTGCCGCGGGTCCTCGTCCCGGGTGAGCCGGACGGTGGCCCGCACGACCATGCCGGTGACCGGGTTGGGCGCGCCCGCGACGGTGGCCTCGGCGATGCCGGGCACCTGCAGCAGCACGTCCTCGACCTCGCCGGGGTAGACCTTCTCGCCGCCCACGTTGATCACCTCGGAGCGGCGGCCCAGGATGCGCAGCCACTCGCCGTCGGTCTCCACCGCGTCCTGGGTGTCGAAGAACCCGTCGGCGTCGAAGGGCGCGGGGGCGTTGAGGTAGCCGAGCATGGCCATCTCGGAGCGGATCCGCAGCGTCCCGTCCACGACCTTGTGCTCGAAGCCCGCCGCGCCCAGCTGCACCCACAGCGAGCCGTCGCCGCGTGAGCGGGTCGGCAGGATGCCCAGCTCGGACAGCCCGTAGGTCTGCTTGAGCCGCGCGTCCGGCAGCGCGTCGGCGACGGCGCGCAGGGTGCGCGGCGGCATCGGCTCGGTGCCGTAGGTGAGCAGCTCCAGGCTGGTGGTGTCGTGCCGGTCGAGCGCGCCGGAGATCAGCACCATGTTGAGGAAGGTGGGGGTGGTCGGCAGGACCTGGACCCGGTGCTCGGCGATGGCGGCGAAGACGGTGTCCGGGTCGCGCTCGGCGACGGTGATCAGCGCGCCGCCCTGGCCGAGGGTGTGCAGCAGGGTGTTGATGCCGCCGATGTGGTCGAGGTTGAGGAACGACAGCGTGCGCAACGGGCGCTTGGGTGGGCCGTAGCGGTCGAGCACGCGGTGGAAGTCGAGCACGGACGCCTTGCTACGCCCGGAGGTCCCGGAGCTGAACAGCACCAGGCCGGGGGCGCCGTCCGCGCGCAGCCGCCGGTAGAGCTCGTGGTCGGCGGCGCGCCCGGTACCGGTGACCGACGGCTCGCCGTCGACCGTGACCACGGTCTGGACCTGCGCGATCTCGTGGAACTCCGCACGCTTGGCCGGTGGCACGGTGGTCAGCGGCACGACGACCGCGCCGCGTTCGACCAGGGCGAGCAGCGCCCCGCAGGCCTGCGGGGAGTGGGCGGCGTGCAGCGCGACGACCTCACCGGCGCGGACGCCGTGCTCGTCGAACCGGTGTCGCCACCGGGCGAGCGAGTCGAGCAGCCGCGGGTAGCCGTAGCGCTCGCCGTGGTGGACCACCGCGTCCCGGTCGCCGAAGTCGGCGAGCCGGGCCAGGAACGGGTGCGCCAAGATCCTCATCCCCCATCGGTGCCAGTGCCGCGAGAGCCGCGGCCAGTTGACGGGTTCAACCGGGCGGTTCACGGCCGCGCCGGATTGATCCCGCCCGAGACGGGCGTAGGGTCGCTGACAGGCATCAGCGCCGAGTGATTTCGTCTAGCAGTTGAGTTGGATCAACTATCGGTTGCATCTCGACCGTAGGACGGGCGCTGCCGGCTGGGCAATGTGCCCCCGATCACATGATCGTCTCAACTCTCAGTTGATAGACTGCGCCCGGATGGAGCCGGAGGTCGACATGTCAGCAGAACCGGACGGCCTGGCCGAGCGCCTGGACACCCTCTTCCGCACCAGCAGGCCGCACGGCAGACGCTGGACCAACGACGAGGTCGCCGCCAACCTCAAGGCGGCCAACCCCACCCTGCGCGTCAGCGGCGCCTACCTCTCGGCCATCCGCACCGGCAAACGGGCCAACCCGTCCCCGGACCTCCTGCAGTCCCTGGCCACCTTCTTCGGCGTCTCCCCGGCCTACTTCGTCGACCCGGACCACGCCGACACCACCGCCCGCCAACTGGCCATGCTCGACGAACTCCGCCAGTCCGGCGTCCGCTCCATCGCCCTGCGCGCGGTCGGCCTGCCGGAGGAGAGCCTGCACGCGGTCGCCGCGGTACTCGACGAGATCCGCAAGGCACAGGGACTTCCCCCGGTCGGCGAGTGACCGGGTCTCGATTGGGTCTGCTGCACCGACAGGTGACGCCTGAGTTGGCTGGCCGTGAGGCTGGCCTGGGAGGATGTCGCTGTGCCCAAGCCTTATCCGCAGGAGTTCCGCGATGACGTCGTGCGGGTTGCTCGTGAGCGTGACCCGGATATGACGGTCGAGCAGATCGCGAAGGACTTCGGGGTTCATCCGATGACGTTGTTCACGTGGCTGCGTCAGGCCGAGGTCGACGAGGGCGTCAAGACGGGTGTCACCCGCGGTGAATCGGCCGAGTTGCGGGAACTGCGACGTCGGAACAGGTTGTTGGAGCAGGAGAACGAGGTGTTGCGTCGTGCGGCGGCTTATCTGTCGCAGGCGAATCTGCCGGGAAAAGGATCTACCCGCTGGTGAGCGAGTTGGCCGCGGACGGGATTCCCGTCGCGGTGACGTGCCGGGTCTTGAAACTTGCTCGACAGCCCTACTATCGGTGGCTCGCCTGCCCGGTCACCGACGCCGAACTGGCCGAGGCGTATCGGGCGGACGCGCTGTTCGACGCTCACCGCGATGACCCGGAGTTCGGTTACCAGTTCCTGGCCGACGAGGCCCGAGCTGCCGGGCGGCCGATGGCCGAGCGCACCGCTTGGAAGATCTGTTCCGGCATGGGCTGGTGGAGTGGGTTCAGCAAGAACAAGTGTCGAGGCAGGAGCGGCATGCCAGGACCAGCGACACACGACGACCTTGTCCAGCGCGACTTCACCACCGAGGGCCCGAATCGGTTGTGGCTGGCCGATATCACCGAACACCGCACCGGCGAGGGCAAGCTCTACCTGTGCGGGCGGATTCAACTGGTCGTCGCAACACCCTCTGATGTCGGAGGTGGTCGACGATGGCGACGGCGGACTGGAGCAAGAAGACCAGCGATGTGCCGGAGGGTGCGCGTCGGCAGTGGCGCGCGGATCGGGCGTTGCGGCCCGCGATGCGCTCGCCCGGGCGGCCTGAGCCTTCGCGGGCGGTGCAACGGCAGTTCTGGCGTCTGATCGCGACGGGCATCACGTCGGCCGAGGCCGCGGTGGCGGTGGGCGTGTCCGTGCCGGTCGGGACCCGCTGGTTTCGCCACGCTGGTGGCATGCCACCGATCTCGCTTGCCGCGCCTACCGGCCGCTACCTGTCTTTCGAGGAGCGTGAGGAGATAGCGCTTCTGCGCGCAAAGCAGGCCGGCGTGCGTGTGATCGGGCGTGTGATCGGGCGCGATCCCGGGACGATCTCCCGCGAGTTGCGCCGCAACGCGGCTACCCGAGGCGGTAAGCAGGAGTATCGGGCGTTGGTGGCGCAGTGGAAGGCTCAGCAGGCGGCGAAGCGTCCTAAAACGGCGAGGCTCGCGGCCGACGACCGGTTGCGTGAGTACGTCCAGGAGCGCCTCGCCGGCAAAGTCCGCCGGCCGGACGGCACCGTCGTCGGGCCAGAGCCGTCGGCGTGGAAGGGGCTGAACAAGCCATCGGCAGGATCGGCGGTGGGCGACGGCGTGGAGTCCGGAGCAGATCTCGCACCGGCTGAAGCTCGACTTCGCCGATGATGAGTCCATGCGCATCAGCCACGAGGCGATCTACCAGTCACTGTTCATCCAGGGCCGTGGCGCACTCACACGCGAGCTGGTCACCTGCCTGCGAACAGGCCGCGCTCTGCGACAGCCACGGGCTCGAACGCAGAACCGCCCGCAAGGGCATGTCGGTGCCGACGTCGTGTTCTCCGAGCGGCCCGCCGAAGCCGCTGACCGCGCCGTTCCGGGGCACTGGGAGGGCGACCTGATCATTGGCACCGGCCGGTCGGCGATCGGCACGATCGTCGAACGCAAGAGCCGCTCGACGTTGCTGGTGCATTTGCCCCGGCTGGAGGGTTGGGGTGAGAACCCGCCCGTCAAGAACGGTCCTGCGTTGGGCGGCTACGGCGCCGTCGCGATGAACGCCGCGCTCATCGCGTCGATGACCAAGCTTCCCGGACAGCTCCGCAAGACGCTCACATGGGACCGCGGCAAAGAACTCTCCGCACATGCCCAGTTCACGCTCGAGACGGGCACGAAGGTGTTCTTCGCCGACCCCCACTCGCCCTGGCAGCGGCCGACGAACGAGAACACCAACGGACTGCTGCGCCAGTACTTCCCGAAAGGCACGGACCTCTCCCGCTGGTCCGCCGAGGACCTCGACGCCGTCGCTATCGCGCTCAACAACCGACCCCGAAAGAGCCTCGACTGGAAGACTCCAGCCGAGGTCCTCGAGCAACAGATACTCTCCCTCCAACAACCCGGTGTTGCAACGACCAATTGAACCCAGGCAATTTCGATCACGAAAGTTCGTCCGCGCCCTGAACCGGCACAACATGATCGGATCGATGGGCCGAGTCGGCGCCGCAGGCGACAACGCCGCCATGGAGAGCTTCTTCGCGTTGCTGCAGAACAACGTACTCAACCGGCGCACTTGGTCCACCCGTGATGAGCTGCGGATCGCGATCGTCACCTGGATCGAACACACCTACCACCGCCGCAGACGCCAAACCGCCCTCGGCAGGTTGACCCCCATCGAATACGAAGCAATTATGACCACGCCAGCCAGTCAGGCTGCGTGACTACAACTGTCACCTACTCGTGCAGCAGACCCCTGTCGACTTCCCGGTACCTCCCGCTGACAGGAGAACGAAGCTCCCCGAAGTTCCCACCAACTCCTCGAGTAGCACTGGGGCCTTCACATCCCCCTCGGCCCACCACCGCTCATCCGCCACTGGTAGCAGGAACCCGTCGCAGTCGAGCAACACAGGCGAGCCCACCGGCAGGACGTACCGACGAAGCGGCACCATCGACCCCACCATGAAGCTCCCGCCTGCCGGTTCCGAACGAGGTGCCATACAGCATGCACCACGACGCTCCACACGGTGAGCACAACGCGTCCGCCGAACCGACTTTCCGTGTTCGTGCATGCACTTGGCGGCATGACCTCATCACCTGGACGGTGTGGTTGACCTGCTGGATGTCGAGCGCTGCTGCCAGGGCGTGGTAGTCGGGGACAGCGGGCGAGTCTGGGAGAACCTCGCGTTGGTTCGGCTCGCTGCGATGTGAATGCTCCGATCAGGTACTTGTCACCGGCTACAGCCGTCTCCCTTGCGGCACGCTCCGGCGGCAACCGCCGGGAGCGCGGTGGCTGGTTTCCGCTGAACCGACCGGGTGCTTAAACAGGTTTCGGTCTAGGCCCGATGTCATGGTGTGATGACTAGTTCCGGGAGACTCGCCGCATGGTTCGGTCCACCGATTGTGGCGGGCGCGGGCCTGTGGTCCTGGCAGGCCGCCTGCGGGTGTGCTGCGTTGGCGGTGGCCGGGCTGGCGGGCGAGTACCTGAGCGGTTGGACACTTCTGCGTCTGGTCGAACGTGCGCCAGCCGGTACCACCCTCGAGGTGCGGCCGAGCCGGGGTTCTCCGGGTATCCACGTCAGGGTTGGTCAGCGGCGCCCACCTCGGCGGGAGGGCCGGGATGGTCCGACGGATTCCTGAGGAACACGCGGAGGAGGTGGCCGAATTGTTCCAACACACAGCCGAAGGGCTGCACCTCCATGCGCTCCGTCTCAACCAGGGCGACCCGGCCTCGGCGGAAGACCTGGTCCAGGAGGTGTTTCAGGCTGCGGCCCTGGCTTGGGCGACCCTGCGTTGCCTTGATAGCGACCGGCGGCGGGCCTGGTTGTTCAGAGTCTTGCAGAACAAGTCGATCGACAGGTGGCGAAGCTCGGCCTGCGATGCGCCTCTGGCTGACATGGTCGTCTCGACTGCGGCCGAGGACACCTACCACCGCGCCATTCACTCGATCCTGCTTGAACGCTGCTGGAAGCTCCTGCGGTCCATGCCTACTGCCCGTTTCCGGGTTGCCTATCTGACTTGGCACGAGGATATGACCACCGGGGAGATCGCCGAGCATCTCGGGATCGCTCCAACTACGGTCCGCGTGCACCGCAAGCACGCCCGCGACGAGATCATCGAGACCATCGGCCCCGATGTTCCGTTCCTCGGGTGCGCGGGAGAGGAGGAGGAGTGAAAGACGAGAACCCGATAGACCAGGGGCTGACCACCCTACTCCACACCGTCACCTCCACACCGCTTGACGATGACCCGCCGTACGACCTGGCAGGCGGCTTGACCAGGCTCACCGCCTGGATGGCGGAGGAGCGAGTGGCCCAACCCGTCTCCGGCAACCGGGCGAAGGATGTATCGCAGGCGACCGTCCTATCGGCCGATGTGCTTGTACGGCACCGCGCCAGGATCCTCAACCCGTCCACAGCGGTGCCGGGCGAGCGCGGCAGGCGCCCCGACACCACCGCCTACCGGTCCAACACGCTGCTTATGCCGCTGGCCCTCATTCGCGACGATGCGGCCATGGCGCGCTTCAACGAGGTGCTCGTCCCGCTGGGGGTTGAGCTGGTCGTACAGTTGCCGGACTCTGCGGACTGGAGTGAGGCCCTGGAGACCTTCGACGACTGGTACGCCTATCCGGTACTGCTGCACGTTCGTCCGGATGCGATCGTCGAGCATGCCCCGGACCCGTGGACCGTGCTCGCCAACCTGCGCCGGGTCTTCGGACACGACGCGCTGCGTGGCGTTGGTCTGGAGCACCTGGCGCTGGCCGCCTCGGTCGGCATGTCTGGCCACGCCCACGGTGTCGGCTCTCCATTTGGCAATGGCGTCCCCTTCGGCAACGGCGTGCCGTTCGGCAATGGCGTGCCCTTCGGCAACGGTGTCCCCATTGAGAACAGAGTCCCCTTCAGCAACGGCGTTCCGTTCGATGGCGTGCCGTTCGGCAACGAACTCAGCGCCGTTGCATTGGGCGACGACTCCCGCAACGCGGTGCGGTTGTTCCTGCCGAAGCCGACCCGGCGCGCCCCGGCCGACCTGGCGTTGGGTCGCCGCCCGGTCGTCGCGGTGCTCGACACCGGTATCGGTGAGCACCCGTGGTTGACCGTCGGCGCGGTCGGCACCGACCCGGTGGTCGAGGTGTCGGAGGAGTTCCAGGGGCTGCTGGCCGACCTGGAGACCACGCTGACCGACGAGAGCGGCGGCGCGCTGCCCTCGCTCGCCTCGCCCAACGACGAGCGCGACGTGCTGCAGCCGCTGCTGGGCATCACCGACTCGCACTCCGGGCACGGCACCTTCGTCACCGGGCTGGTCTTCCAGAACTGCCCGGACGCGCGGGTGCTGTCGCTGCGGGTGCTGCACACCGACGGCGTCACCACCGACGGCTCGGTGCTGCTGGCCCTGGAGTGGCTGCGCCGGCGGGTTCATCGGGCGCTGGCGGGCAACCGGCCCGACGAGGTCGTCGACGTCGTGTCGATCTCGCTGGGCTTCTACCCCGAGCACACCGACCACAACACCGGCCTGCAGTTGGCCGAGGCGGTGCGCAAGCTGACCGACCTCGGTGTCGTCGTGGTCGCCGCCGCGGGCAACGACGCGACCACCCGGCCGTTCGTGCCCGCCGCGATGGCGCTCAACTCCGACGGGTCCAACACCGGCAACCCGCTGCTGATCGCGGTCGGCGCGCTCAACCCGTCGGGCAAGTCCGTCGCCGCGTTCAGCAACGAGGGCGACTGGGTCACCCGGTGGGCCCCCGGCAACGCCGTGGTCAGCACCGTCCCGCTGTGGCAGGGCGCGCGAAAGCCAGTGGGCTCCAACCCATCGGAACAAGCTGCCATCAACAGACCCACTGGTTTCGCGGTAGGGGCTGGGACCTCGTTCGCCGCGTCGGCAGTCGCGGGCAAGATCGCTACGTGCCTGGCAGACATGGACGACGCGGCAACTATCGAAGATCGAAACGCCCGTGCCGTACGAGCCCGTGACCGGTGCGATAGTGACCTCGCCGCGATCGGCTGGTACTTCTAGGCGGCAGACTACCTACTATGACTGTCATTCGCCGAGTCCGACTGAGACACGTGGCAGAGAGAGGCGAGGATGCTGGCGGCGCGAGTTGGTACGCCCCTGCCAGCCCCGGGTGGTCAGTGGCCAGCGTCTGTCGAGCCTGGACGTGCCGACTTTACGTCCACGCAGGTCAGCGGGCGTCGGTGGGTGACGGGCTGGCATCGGGCATGATCGTGGCTCGTGTTGGTCCGCTTCGTCTACCTCGCTGTCTCCCATGCCTTCGCCGCGCTGCGACTGTTGCGCATGGCCGACCACGAGAAGGATCTCGAGATCCTTGCGCTGCGCCATCAACTCGCGGTCCTGCGTAGACAACTCGGCGATCAGCGCCCACGGCTGCTGCCCGAGGACAGGGCCTTGCTCGCGATTCTGCTCGCGCCCTTGGCCCGCGCGTCGCTGCGCCGAATCCGACTGTTGGTCAGCCCTGACACTGTGCTGCGGTGGCATCGAGACCTGGTGAAACGCCGACATGCCCACGCGAGTGGGCGTCGTGGGCCTGGACGTCCGCGCACGGTCGCCTCAGTCCGCCGCCTCGTCTTGCGCTTGGCGACGGAGAATCCTTCCTGGGGCTACCGACGCATCCACGGCGAACTCGCCCTCTTGGGCATCACGATCGCCGCATCCACGGTGTGGGAGATCCTCAAAACCGAGGACATCGACCCGGCCCCTCGCCGGACAACCACCACGTGGACGGCTTTCCTCCGATCCCAGGCCGACGCGATCCTGGCGATGGACTTCATCGAGACCATCACCCTGACCGGAGCGCGCCAGTACATACTCGCCGCCATCCACCACACAGGCCGACGCGTCCGCATTCTCGGCACCACCGCACACCCCACCCACACCTGGGTGACACAGGCGATCCGCAACCTGCTCATGGATCTCGAAGACGCCGACACTCCCACGCGAGTCAGATTCCTCATTCGTGACCGCGACACCAGATATCCCGCCATGATCGATGAGGTCCTCAGCACCGCGGGGATCACCACCGTCCTGACCGGTGTCAGGATGCCCCGAATGAACTCGATCACCGAACGCTGGGTCAAGACACTTCGCGCCGAACTCCTGGACCGCGCCCTGATCTGGAACGAGACCCACCTGCGGCACGCGCTACGCGAGTACGAGCGTCACTACAACCAGCACCGAACCCACCGATCGCTAGCCGCCGCAGCGCCCCTGCGAGCATGCCCCCAGCCCCTCGAACCCGACCAGATCGAACGCCTCACCGTACGCCGACTGGACCGAATCGGCGGAGTCATCCACGAGTACCGACATGCCTCTTGAACTGCGTGGACGTAGTTTTCGGCACGCGCACGCGCTCACCGGGGTCCTGTTCGCCGCGTTGGCCTGGCGGACAGGCTGGCACCACGCCTTGGCACCCTTCAGCTACCTCACCGCCGCACTGGTCCCCCTCGCGATCGTGGACCAAGCGGAACACCGACTCCCCAGCGCAATGATCGTCCCCAGCCACATGATCCTCGGCGCGGGCCTCACCGCCGTCGCCGTCCTCGACCCCCACCACGCGAACCTGTCCCGCGCACTGACCGGCATGGCCGTCCTCGCACTGCCCTACCTCGTCCTCGCCCTCACCACCGGCGGCCTCGGCGCCGGAGACCTGTTGACCGAACTACCGGCCGACTGGCGCGGTAGCCGCCGGGGTCACTATCCGTGATTGTCGCAGGTCTATTTGGGTCTCCAAGTGGATCGAGGCTCCCACTGTTGATCTCCTTCTCGTGTTCGGATCGGACGGTCATCGCGCCGAACACGAAGGAAGGTTGACAGTGGACGATTCGTTGCGGGATCTCGCGAGGCTGGTCGTGCCGCGCGTAGGTGCGCTCGTTGAGGTTGGCGAGCCCGTGGTCGGGTTCAGGCTGATGGATGCTGACGGCGTCGACGTGGCCGAGGTGTCGGAGTTCTTGCACGACCTTCGGGCTCGTGACTGGCCGGTGGGCAGTGTGCGATCGTATGGGCTGGCATTGTTGCGGTGGTACCGCTTCCTGTGGGCGATCGGCATCGCGTGGGATCGAGCAAGTCGGGCCGAAGCACGGGACTTCATGCTGTGGCTGGGATCAACACGCAAGCCGGATCGTCCGCGCAAGGCGACCGCACCAGCTCCGGGGTCAGTGAATCCGGTGACTCGTAAGTCGTATCCGAGTCTGTTCTACGCGCCACGGACTCGCCGTCACAATCGGACGGTGGTCCGCATGTTCTACGAGTACCACCGCGTCCAAGGCACTGGCCCGCTGGCCAATCCGATGCCAGACCGGCGCGGGTCCAACGGTGAGCGGGTGAATGCGCACCACAACCCGTTGGAGCCGTTCGTGGCCGGGCGGCGGGCGGACTTCCAGCCGAAGGTGCCGCGCCGGCAACCGCCGAACATCCCGGACGCGGCGTTTGATGCGTTGTTCGCTGCGATGCCCAGTCACCGGGACCGCGCGATCCTGGCGTTCTACATCTCGACCGGTGCTCGCGCGTCGGAGCTGTTGGGCGTGACGTGTGATCGGGTGGATGTCGGGCAGCAGTTGATCGGCGTGATCCGCAAGGGCAGCCGGGATCTTCAGTGGCTGCCGGCGTCGCCGGATTCGTTCGTGTGGCTGCGGTTGTACCAGCAGGAGTTCGCCGGTCGGGTGTCGCGGTCGGGGCAGGCGTGGCTGTGGCAGACGTTGCGTCGCCCATATCGGGCGTTGACGTACGCGGCGATGCGGGCGGTGTTGCAACGCGCGAACGGCACGCTGGGCACGAATTGGTCGTTGCACGATCTTCGGCATTCGGCGGCCAAACGGATGCTGGCCGACCCGAACCTGTCGCTGGTGGATGTGCAGTGGGTGATGGGGCACGCCCACGTCACCACCACCCAGATCTACACCGAGCCCGTGGTGGAAGAGGTGGTGGAGCGGATGCTCATCCACCACCGTACCCGTGCGACGGCAGCGTCAGTGCCGTCGTTGCCGGCCGGCGGGTATCGACCAGAGGTGCTGGCCACGTTGCTGGGAACGCCGCAATGACCACGGTCGAGGCCGAGATCGACACCGCTGGGGGTCCGGACGGGTTGGCGGCGGCGCGGGGCAAGGTGGCGGGCCGGGAGGTCCGCCGCCAGCCGCGGCCCCTGCCCCGACCAGGCGCGGACAGCGCCGAGGTGGTGTTGCCTGCCGCACAGCAGTCCCGCCCGCAGCCGATGGAATGGCCGCAGACATGCTCAGGTCGCAGCGAGGTGGAGGCCATGCTGTCGGTGTTGACCGCTCGCTGGCCCGGTTCAGCCGCCAAGCGAGCGATGGGGGTGCGCCAGGTGCTGGACTGGTTGGAAACACTGCCTGGGGACACCTGGCAACAACGCTGGCAGGCGTCCGGCGCCGAGCAGGCCGGTCACGACTGGGCGGATCTGGTGCCGCTGGGCGCCGGCAGTCGGGGCGGCGGTACCGCGCAGGTCAGCGTGATCCGCTTCGGAGTGTCGTTGTTGCTGATCGGGCAGGTGATCCGGCCGAGCCTGGCGTGGCTGTTGGACCAGAAACACAGCCAGACCCTGGTCCGCGCGTTCGCCGCGATCGACCCCACCGGGCTGGCGGATCTGCGGCGCGTGTACCAGACCGGACAGCGCACCGGCGGACGACTACCACGCGCGGTGAACATCCTCGCCCGAATCTTGATTCACAAAGGTGGACCGCTGTCGGCGGTGACCGTCGGCGATTGCGTCCACTACTGGCGGGTCCATCGCGAGCGCGGCACGAACAATGCCGAGAGCACGCTGTTCTACACGCTGTTGTTCGACTTGGGCGTCTTCGGTCCGGACGCGCCCCCGACGCTGACGGCGGCCACCCGGCGTGGGCCGATGAGCTGCGCGGAGTTGATCGACCGGTATGAGATCGCCTGCACCCCCATCCGGGACCTGCTGGTCGAGTATCTGTCGGTGCGCAAACCGACGGTCGATCACACCTCGCTGGCCGGGATCGCCGCCCACCTGGCGCTGCTGTTCTGGAAAGACCTCGAACGCCACCATCCCGGCATCGACTCGCTGGATCTGCCCGCCGAGGTCGCCGCTGGCTGGAAGCAGCGGCTGGGCACCATCACCCACGGCCACGCCAAGGGCCGGCGGCGGGCGGTGCCGGAGAACACCCTGATGTGCGTGCGGAGTTTCTACGCCGACCTCGCCCACTGGGCGGCCGAAGATCCCGCCCGGTGGGGCCGGTTCGTCGCACCGTGCCCGATCCGCGCGAGCGAGGTGTCGTTCAAGAAACGCCGCCAACACCGCAAGGCCATGATGGATCAACGCACCCGCACCCTGGCGCCGGTGCTGCCCACCTTGGTCCGCGTCGTCACCGAGGAGCACCAGCGCGCCCGAGCCCGCTTCGAAGCGGCGCAACGGGTCGGGCACCTGGCGGAGTTCACCGTGGACGGTCGCGCTTACCGGCGGTGGGTGCCCGCTCCACCCTCCCAGCGGGTCTTGGCGATCGAACAGGACACCGGCGCGCGGATTGACCTGACTCAGGAGCAGGAGCGGACGTTCTGGGCGTTCGCCAGTGTGGAGGTACTGCGCCACACCGGTGTGAGGATTGAGGAGATGCTGGAGCTGTCACATTACAGCTTCTGTGCCTACACCCTGCCCAGCACCGGTGAGGTGGTGCCAATGCTGCAAGTCGCGCCGTCGAAGACCGACGCCGAACGGCTTCTGCTGGTCTCCCCGGAGTTGGGTGAGGTTCTCGCGGCGATCATCAACCGGGTTCGCGGTGACCGGTCCACAATTCCGCTGGTGTCCCAATGGGACGGTTTCGAGAAGCAGTGGTCGCCGCGGATGCCGTTTCTGTTCCAGCGCTCGATCGGTGGGCAGCAGAAGCCGATCACACGTACGTTCGTTGCTCAGGAACTCGACCGTGCCATGCGCTTGACCGGGCTCACCGACGCTTCGGGGCAAGCGCTGCGGTTCTGCCCTCACGATTTTCGCCGGATCTTCGCCACGGATGCCCTGCGCGCCGGGCTGCCGCCGCATATCGCGGCGAAGATCCTCGGCCACGTCGACCTGAATACCACCCTGGGGTATGCGGCGATCTATCCGGAGGACGTCATCACCCACCATCGGGCGTTCATCGCCCGTCGCCGTTCCCTGCGTCCGAGCGAAGAATACCGCGACCTCACCTCGGCCGAGTGGGATGAGTTCTTGGCGCATTTCGAGTTGCGCAAGGTCGAACTGGGGGTGTGCACGCGCGATTTCGGCACCCCGTGCGTGCACGAGCACGCCTGCATCCGCTGCCCGGCACTGCGACCCGATCCGTCGCAGCGACCCCGGTTGGAAGTGATCCTGGCCAACCTGCACGACCGCAAGGCCGAGGCCGAAACCCAGGGCTGGCGCGGGGAACTCGCCGGCCTGGAGGTCAGCATCGCCGCCGCGGAACACAAGCTCACGGCGATGCGCGAGTTGGCCGCCCGTCACCAGGTCACGCACCTGGGGATGCCCGATTTCGGGTCGGTCACCGGCCGCGCCAGCGCCGGGGAGGTCTCGTGTCGCCCGGCGTGATCACGGTGTTCGCGATCATCGGCGTGCTGGCCGGCATGGGGGTACGGCCGATCGTGTTCGCGCTGTCCGTGCCGACCGGACAGCCGCCGCGCACGTCGTGCCCGCGATGCCATGCCCTGGTGTTGCGTCGCGAGCGCCGGGCGGTTGTGGCCGTGCTGGTGGGGCGCTGCCGTTTCTGCCGCACTCGCATCGGGGTGCCGCCGGCCATGGTCGAGGTGGTCCTGGGCGTGGTGTTCACGCTGCTCGCGTGCCGACAGTCCGGGGTATGGGTGGCGCTGGCGTGTTGTTGGTTGGCCGCGCAGGGCGCTGCTGTGGCGTTGGTCGACATCGCCGTGCGGCGTGTGCCGAATGTGCTGGCGGTGTCGGCCTACGCGGGCGTGGTGGCCCTGCTGGCGGTGGCCGGCGTGGTCGAGCACCATCCGGCCACCCTGTTGCGCGCGGCGCTGGCCGGGATCGGGCTGGTCGCGTTCTACGGCCTGATCGCCGTGGCCAGCCGGGGCGGGCTGGGGATGGGGGATGTCAAGCTCGCCGCCAGCCTGGGCACCGGTATGGGATGGATCAGCGTGACCGCTGTCGTTGGGGGCACGCTGCTCGGGTTGTTCGTGGCTGCGATATACGGGCTCGCGGCCATCGTCGCGAGCCGCTCGCGATGGCGCGCGCAGTTTGCCCTTGGCCCGTTCCTGGTTGCGGGCGCGCTCGTCGTGCTCGTCATCGGATGACCGGAATTCAGATTCGCCAAACGATCATCTGGCTGCCAGCGCCGCCAACCGGCTGCGTGCTGGGTTGACACGTCCCGCTGCCGTCAACGCCTCACACGACACCGGTGCCGACCAGACACGCGCAGGGACTCAGCCGGTTCGATTGTCGAGGGTCGGCTCGGGCTCGGCCCAGTCGATCAGCCGGCGGGTGAGGTCGGCGCTCACCGCGGTGCTGAGAGGCACGTGCGTGTCGGTATGCCGACCGGTCATCACGGCGCGGACGAACGCGGCGACGGTTGCTGGCGGTGGTAGCACATCGCCGCCCAGTGACGCGGTGATCAAGAGGTCCTCGCCGCAGCCGGTTTCCACCGCGACCGCCCAGCCCTGCCCGGCGGCCCAGATCAGGGCCGCGTCCCGGTCCGGGTGGTCGGGCAGCCTGCTCTCCAGCGCGATGTAGGCGCTGGGCGCTTCGGCCCACTCCGACCAGACCGCTTCGGGTCCGGCACCCGTGGCGTTGGCGGTTTGGGCGATGTAGTGGTGTAAGCCGTGTTCGGCCAGTTCGTGCCAGACGTCGTCGTCGGTGGGACCGTCGGCGTGTTCGGTGACAGGCATCAGGATCACGGCACATTCCCGGTCAGGACCACCGCCGAGACCGTCCGCAGGTCTGGTGTGGGTGCCCAGGTGCGGCGGAGGGGCAGGGTGGTGTGGCTGTTGGGTAGCCAGAGTCGTGATCACTGGTGTCCTCGGTGGGGTGGGCCGTGGTAGCGGACAGGACCCACGCGCAGCAGCGGCGTCCGGCTCGGTGGGGCGAACGGCGTGCTGGGGGATGGGGTATCGGGCGTCGGGGTACGGGTGTGCGTGGTCTGCTGGCGTTGCCGGTCGTACTCGGCGCGCCGGGCCGGGTCGCGCAGCACCGCGTAAGCGGCGATCACCTCGCGCAGCCCCTGTGACCCTGTGTCATGCCCAGTGTCATGACCGGCGTCGGGCCGGGCGTCGGGGTGCTGATCGCGGACCCGGCAGCGGTAGGCGTGCGCGATCTCGGTCGACGACGCGGTGCTGACCACGCCCAGGAGGGTGTAGTAGTCGGGCAGGTCGTGGGTCATGTCGCGCTCTTTCGATCAGACGGTTGGGGTGGTCCCGGCTGTCTGCCGGGACCACCCCGGCATCGGACGAGGCTGCCAGTACGGCTCGCCGTGTCACAGTGCCTTGCGGGCGTGGGCGGGCCTGAGGGGATTGGCCCGCGGTGTCATGGTTATGGTGGCGAACGGCCTGACAGCACGTCCCGCGGTGTCCTTCAGCGACAGGTGATCGCCCTCCTTTCTGACTCCTTTCCGGGTTTCGGTCCGGGCAACAGCGCTGGGGGCGGGGACCGTCCCCGGCGCCACACGAACCCGCACCGGCGATGGGCCGATCCTGCCCGCGCCGCCCTCGATGGCGGCTGGCGTGGCCACGATGCGAGGGGCCGGTGCGGCGGGGTCGGTCGTGGCGGCCGGGGGCGGTCCCAGTTCGCCGCCACGATCGCGTCGAACTCGGCGCGCAGCAAGTCCTCATCCGCGCACAGCAGGGCGAGGAACTCCTCCTGCGGGTCCATTCGCGTAGCCGTCACCATGGTGATCACCCCGTGATCAGCTCGGCGATCACGTCACCGGGTCAGGCTTTGATCTCCTTGCGGGTGTCCTGCCCACTGCCGATCTCGATCTTGCGGGGCTTGGCCTGCTCGGCGATCGGGATGCGCAATGTCAGCACGCCCGCGTCGTAGTCGGCCTTGATCGCCTCGGTGTTCAGGGTGTCGCCGAGGAACAACTGCCGGGAGAACACACCCAGGGGCCGCTCGGATACCTGCATCTCCACCGACTCGGTGGACCCGGTGGGCCGCCGCTCGGCCTTGACGGTGAGCACGTTGCGCTCGATGTCCAACTCGATCGCGTCAGGATCGACGCCGGGCAGATCGAAGGCGACGATGAACTCGTCCCCGGCGCGGTAGGCGTCCATCGGCATCGCCGTGGGACGCGACCAGGTTCCAGCGGCGTTGTTGAAGACCTGCTGGGTCAACCGGTCCAACTGCCGGAACGGGTCGGTGCGCATCAACATGACTTCCTCCCTGTCGTGTTCTGGTGCCAACGCGCAGCTCCGGTATAGCATGTCATCGAAACGATGACAACCCACATGTCATTGAAAGGACGACACGCTGAACGACAGCGCAGGCGGATACACCGCCGTCGAGGCACTCGCCCTGGTCCAGGGCACGCTCACCGACACCCGTGCGAGGTCGGCGACTCCCGCCGACCTCGTCGCCGCACTCACCGTGCTGCGCCGGCTCCGGGAGGAGCTGGCCGACTGGGAACCCGCACTGATCACCGCCGCCCGCGCGCAGAACGTGAGCTGGGCCGCCCTGGCCCCGGCGCTCGGGGTCACCAGCCGCCAGGCCGCCGAACGCCGCTACCTGCGCCTGCGGCCCTCCGACACCGGCGAACGGACCGGCGAACAACGGGTTCGCGCCCAACGCGACAAGCGAACGGGTGACCGGGCGGTCGCCGCCTGGGCCCGCGACAACGCCGCAGTCCCCCGACAGCTCGCCGGGCAGGTCAGTGCTCTCCCGGGCCTGCCCCGCCGCGCCCAACACCAGGCGAACCTGGTCGGTCAGGCCCTCGCCGACAACGACCCCACCACCTTGTTGTCCCCGCTGGCCGACACGCACACCCACCTGACGGCGAACCACGCCGGCCTGGCCGCCCAGATCCAGGCCATCACCGACCAGGCCACGCAGATCCGCCACACCACCCACTCGACGCGGTCGGGCTCACCATCCACCGCGGAGCATCAGACCAACAGCCGCCACTGAGCACCAGCCGCTGGCCAGGCGGTGTCGCGCCTCGGCGTCGGCGCTGATGCACCTAACCCGCCGAGAAAATCTATGCTGGCTGAGGTAGACATTCTGCGATGGATGTGTGTAGTCTTCTACCCGTAGCGAGAGAGACAATGTCGAGCAGGCACGGGAGATGACGAAACTACCCGTGAGGTGAGACAGGCGGTCGAGGCAAGACTCGCGCAGCAGTGAGGTCATGCCCGGCGGCCAGGAAGACCGGGACCGGTGAGTGAACGATCGAGGTAGTACCCGGTCCTGATGATGGAGTAGCAGGACGTAGGTGGAGGTGTCGCGCCCACGCAGCAGGTGAAGTGAGTAGGAGAACGGTTGGTTGGGGCCGGAACCCATCAGGAGAAGCGGTTCCGGCCCCGGTAGTAAGCGAGGCGTCATGCGTGCTGGGACCGGTCTCGGTAAGAGGTCCCGATGCGCGACGTTCGCGGTAGTACCCGGTAAGTGGACAGCGCACGAGAGAAGGGATGGGTCACGTCATTGGATCGGCCGCCCAGGCCCCATCGGGCCGGGCGGGTACCGCAGTCCCATCAGATTGGTAGGTGGTGCTCGGTTACGAACACGCGATCCCCGCGATGGCTGCCCGTCGGGCGCACGCGGGTACCACAACCCGACCTCACGGCCGGGAAATGATGAAACCCAAAACCCTGGGGCCCCGGTGCTGCAGCACCGGGGCCCCCTATGACCGTGAGGTGACTTTGATCCCAGACCCACGCGACACGGCCGCCGCCGACGCGGCCGACAAGTTCGATGACGAGCACTACCCCGCCTACACGATGGGCCGGGCCGCGGCGATGCTCGGCACCACTCCGGGCTTCCTGCGCAGCCTGGACGAGGCGAAACTGATCGAGCCGCAACGCTCCGCCGGCGGCCACCGCCGCTACTCCCGCTACCAACTGCGCATCGCCGCCCGAGTACGGGAACTCGTCGACCACGGCACCGGTCTGGACGCCGCGTGCCGCATCGTCAGTCTCGAAGACCAGCTCCACGAAGCGCAACAGCTCAACGCCGACCTCCGCCGCTCCGACTGACCCTCCGCGCGGTCCTCGGATCGCGCGGAACGGAAGCGATTCCCACAGTTCATCGTTTCTCGGCCGCTGACCCGGCTGCCAACATGAGCACCGACGCCGGAACGCTCCCCCTCGTGATCATCTACCTGCGGCCAGCCAGCGGAATCCCGTTCGCGAAGCCACCGTGCAGAGGGTTTCGAGCATTCGCACCTGCAGTCGCCTCCGAAGATAGACCAGGACGGCGACACGCCCGGGAATACCAACCCTACCGGAGCAACGGCATCACCGACTGTAATGCCTACCGTCACATGCTGAAGGTCATCAACTCGTTAGTTCAGAAAAGACGTCAAACTCGCCGGACTCCTCGGCCTCGCCCTGGGCTGGTGCGGCTGGACAACGATCCTGACCGGCACCCTCCTCGGATGGCTACTCGCCGCACTAGCCCGCCTCACGCTCCGCGCCACCCACCGCATCCCGCATGACGAGCCGATGCCGCTCGGCCCGTACCTGGCGCTGGGGACCCTGACTGCGGTGATCTTGACCGGCATCGGCTGAGTGCACGAGCCCGTGCCGCGTCACGACCGGTCGTTCCGGTCAGCCTCTTGGATCCGCACAAACACGCAGGACGAGATGACCGCCGAGCATGGGTAAGCCGCCTCAGAAATCGCCACCCACCCGCAAAGCATCCGAGAATATTCGGCTACGGATCGCCATCATCGTCACCCAAATAGCGTCGGTGAATACCGAGCAAATATTCGGGAGAACGACATACCGTCATGAACATCGGGAACTCAAGAGCGCGACACTCGGCCGATCAAGCAGGAGCCAGCAACCAGGTGCCCCGGAATTGGGTCCAGTTCACGCCGACCAAAGCGGGATGGGTCAGCGATTAGCTGCCACTGGCGGTGTCGAGGGCGAGCTGGATGATCCACTGTTGAGTGAAGGCATGGGGGTCATCCGGGTCGAGGGCGTCAGAGTCGTGGTAGGGCTCGCGGGTGCGAGAACGCAGGGCGCGCATCCTGTATCGGCCTGGAGGTAGGTCGATGGGTTTGTCGTCAGGTGAGGCGGTCAGGCAGGAGAGCATGAGCTTGCCGGTCTCGCAGGTCAGTTCGCCGGTGTAGCGGTCCCAGTCTCCTGGTGGTTCGTGTGGCGGTAGTTCGGTCCATAGTTCGAGGTGGACGTGCGGGTATGCCCTGCCGTCATCGGTGTAAAACATGGCGCCGCCCCGCCCCGAGGCGGCCACGGGATTGGACGCGGGCAGAGTGATGTCACCGTAGGAGTGCGACGACCAGACATCGAAGAGCAGGAAGGTGCTGAAGTCGGGAAACACGTCGTGGTCGATCGTGAAGACAGGAGTTGTCTCTGGCATGTCTGTCCCCTGCACGTGCGTGGGCGGATGGACGCCGTCAGGCTATCTACCCGCCCACGCAGCGACCATCAGAGGTTGGCAGTCACGTAGAAGTTGTCACCGTCGAGCAGGTGGTCCTCGGAGAGGAACAGGCTCAGCCTGCTGCCCGCTGCCTGGTTCTGGGTGTTCAGGACAGGCCGAACAGCGTAGGTGCGAAGCATGCCGTCGGTGACGGTGCCCGCTCCTTCGTAGGTGGTGGCGAACGGAAACTCGTCGCAGTCGTTCTTGCCACCGTCCGGACGGTCCTTGAAGTTCGGTCCCCAATGCGCGACGCAGGCGTTGTAGGCCGTGGTGTTGTTCAGGTCGCGCAACCTCTTGTCGTAGTAGAGGCGCGAGAGCGGTTCGGTGACGCCGATCTTACCTGGGATGTATTTCCCAGTGTTGCCCGGATAAGTGGCGCCGATGTTGTTGTGTGCGTCGTAGATAAGCTGTGCGGATTCGTGGATCGCAGGGTCGTTGACATTGAGGGTGAACCAGCCGGTGGCAGCGTGGAACACGCAGTCGCTGCTCTTGGCGTACTGGGGTACCTGGCTGCGGGCGATATCGCAGCGGAACGGGGTAGTGACGATCGTGGTCTGGGAGTAGCGCTCGTAGGGGCCTGGGCCCCCGTAGGTGTAGGCGTAGGTCTGGAGGGCGTAGAAGGTGCGCTTCTCGCCGTTGACCTCGGTGGGGTCGTGCGGGTTGGCCGGATCCTCACCGCTGGTCTTCACCAGCGTCGTCACGGTGTCGCTCGTCCTCCAGCCCTGAATCGACTTCGACCAACCGTACTCCGGGTAGTTGCATTTCGCCGTCGTCCCCGGCACCCCGGGCGTGCCACAGGCAAACTCCACGCCCAGATTCACCGTCAGCGGCACGTTGCCCACGATCGTCCAGTCCCACAGCCGCCCGGTCACCGTGAACTCACGAGCGTTCCAACTCATGTTCCAGGTTGCCGCCCATTTGGCCGCCGCCCGGCCGACCGGCTTGCAACCACCGCCGGAGCACGAGTAGTAGTCGACGACGAGGAACTCCGAGTGGCAGGCTGCGAACCTGTTCTTGTACAACACTGGCCCGGAGAAACCCCCCAGGTAGCGATCGACGCACTCCTGGGGGCTGATCGGGTCTCCCGGCGTGGCGAAGGGCGACACTGCCGCGGTCGCGTACTTCGACGAGTCCACCCGATAGACCTGCTGTGGCGGGTTCACTACGTCCGCCACCGATGTACGCGCCGACAGATGTCCGCCTGTCTCGGAGCCGAGCTCTGGAACAGGAGCATTCGCCACAGAGGTCGCGGATTCCTTCGTCATCGGAAACGAGCGGACCACGCTGACGCCCTGTCCAAGGCTCGCTGCAGAGGCGACGGCGTTCGGCGCCATGACTACGACCTGCGCTCCGACGACTGCCGCCCCAATAGCAATGATACGCAGTACATGATGAGCTCTTGTTCTACCCATGTTCCCCCTCGATACATGATGAATACGCCTTTTCGCGCACTAACTCAACAATATCGACATGTTTGACGAGCGCGAAATGGGACTTTCGGTCAGATTCTTATGCGGCCCGTCCTGACACTCGGTCACATCATTGCCCCATCCGAGTGTGAGGCAACCGCCCCTCCTGGACCACTAGTTTGACTACCAGCAGCTCGCTTATGACCCCGCACACTACAAAGCTGCCGCTACGCATCGCGCCTCCGGCGCTCGATCGCGTTATCCCGATTTCGACAAGTAATCCCCGGTCCTAACGTGAGCAGCGAATCACGCGCGGCAAGGTTAGGGCGTCCACAACGGGGATCGCATCCGATGGGCCAACCGCGGTGCGAATGGTTCGTCGGGTGCTGGAAGGGCGAAAAGTTGGTCGATGACATCGACCAGAGTATCTTCGCGCATCCACACGAGTTTCCCCAGCGGGTTGCTGCGGACCGCGGCCGCGTCGGTCACATACTTCACGGTCACCAGGTCGGTCCAGTTCTGCGGCCAGATCCGCAGGCCGTTGATCCCGACCACGCGCTCGCCGTCCATCTCGGGGAGAAACTGCCAGTCGGCCTCGCGAAGCATGATCAACTGGTTGAGCTCCGGGCAGGCGACCAACGCCAACTCGTCCGCGTTGGTCGTGTTCATCGGTTGGTCCCTGGGAGTGGGCAAGGGACAGAGGCAGTCTCGTCCGGTGGAAGCACGGCGCCTCCCTGTCATCTGGTCAGCGTGGTGGACACAACCTGCCGCGTGTCCTGTCTCTTGACAGTTTCGGTTGCACCGTGCATCGGGAACACGGCCGAAACGAACGGATGGGTCTGCTCCAGCAAATGGGGCCTTCCCTGCCTATGAGGCAGGGAAGGCTACTCGGAGCACCAGCGGGTAGCCTCAGGGGCCGTGGACCTACTCCCGTTTCGACCATACGCGGCCTCACTGCCCCGGAAACGAGCCACCGCGGGCACGCTTGCTCTACGGCGAGGCCCTGACCCGCGTGCTGTTGATCGAGACCACCTACCACGTCGAGTGGTGATCCCAGACGGAACAGTGGACGCGGAGGAGGCACCCTGGGCTGACTGCGGTACGCGAAACCACCGAAAACTCGGGTTCACCAGACCCCCGGGCAGGCTGTTGGTCATCGACGTCATGCCCGAGGTACTGGCGTTCGTCTTCGTTTATCTTCGACGGAGGCGTGATCACCGACGATCAGGCTCAACGGCTGCAGACGAACGACCCAGAAGTGCACTCCATCGGTCTCCACACTGTGCACGAAGCCCGCGGCCCGGTCACACCCAGCCTTCACCGCCGGATCGAAGCAGCCGCAACCGCAGCGAGCACCGGCACGCTGATGCTGTGCGACGCAGGCACACCGACATCGCTGGAGTAGCCAGACAGTGGAGGTGAGGATGTCCGACGCCCTACACGTCCGACGTCCACCGCCACCCGGGTGTGACAATGGTTGTCAGGATATCCGACACTCGCACGGAATGAGGGTCGAGATCTGGAGCCAGGTGGGTGAGCAGCAGATGCTTGGCGTGGGCGCCGAGTGCTGTCTCGGCGGCTTGGTCTGGGGTTGTGTGGTAGCGGCTTGGCTTGACGGTGCCTGCTTCGCAGAGGAAGACATCGGTGTTGTCCGCGAGGCTTCGGAGAGCTGGGCAGGGCTCTGTATCGCCTGAGTAGGCCAAGTGAGCGGTGGGACTCTCGACGCGGACGCCGAATGTCGGCACGGAGTGGACTACCGCACGGCTGGTCAATGCCAGCGGCCCGTGAATGGCGGTGTGGCCGTCGTGGAGTTCGTGGACGGTGAAGGTTTCGCGGACGAGGGTGGCGTCGTCGGTGCCGGTCAGCATGTGGACGAGGCGGTCTGCCCAACCAGAGGGTCCGTAGACGCTGATCTTGGGTGCACCGGGGGTGTTGAGCGCCCAGTTGGACCAGGCAAGCAGATCAGCGCTGTGGTCGGGGTGCAGGTGGGAGATCCACAAGGCGGTGACCTCTGCCGGTGACACGTGGTTCTGAAGTGCGGCGAAAGTGCCGGAGCCGCAGTCCAGAACGACATGCGTGTCGTCTTCGGTGATCAGATAACCGGAACAGGGTTGTCCTGGTTGTGGATACGGGGTGGCGCACCCAAGCACGGTCAGTTCCATGGTCACCCTGCGATTACGGTGTGAGTGGTGAACGCGTCCAACTGCTGCGCCCAGTGACGGGCTGTGGTGTCTGCGCTGAATGGCTCCGCGGTGAGGGCGGTACGTAGATCGTGCAATCGCCGGACGGCTCCCGCCAGGCGGCGGGTATGGGGCATCGCCAGGACAGGTTCGGTGACCGCGATGGCGGCTTGGAGATCGTGGTGACCGAGGTGGACCGCGGCCAAGTCGAGCCGGATCACGGTGATGACCGCGTAGTCGAACGAGCGTTCTCGCTCGTAGTCGACCAAGGCGCGCTCCAGGTGCGTCTGGGCGATGTCGTGGTCGCCGATCCACAGATATGCGCCACCGAGACAGCGCTCGCGGTTCATGTCCGTGAACAGCACGATGCCGGTCTCGTCCGGGTGGTCGTTATCGGGCAACGCGGTGTCGGCGACCTCACGGAGAGCAGCAATGTCGCCTAGACGGGCCAGCGCCCGCGCTTGCATCGCAACTGCCCTCGAGACGCCGGAGCGGGTGACGGCCAGATCCAACGCGTGGGTCGCGAGTTCAGCGGCGGATCCCCATTCACATGCCCAAAAGGCCACAGCGGACTGGAGGCTGCGGATCCACGAACGCAACTCGGCATGATCGGCGAGTTCAGCCAACTGCCAGGCCGTACCGGCATGATCCTCGGCGGCGGCATAGTGGCCGAAGAAGTCGCTCGACGCGATGGCCAGGTACCCACACACCCGGCTGGCCATCGCGTACAAACGTCGAGCCTGTTGTGGCCATCGTGGCTGGTTGAGCAGCCGGAACAACTCGTCACGTACATCGTGCGATCGCTGCACGACCACTGTTGGCGAGTCCTCCAGGAACTCACGAGCCAGCCGCAGGACTTGGGCCTCGAACTGCTCCAGCACCGCCTCGTGCAACCCATACCCACCATGGCGGCGCCCAAAAGCGACCGACTCAGCCGCGCCATCCCGCGCCAGAGCGGTCGGTACGACCACGCTCTCGGTCACCCCACGGGTAGCAAGAGGAACAGAATGCCCGGCCTTGCGCCGTGCTCGCTGAGCGGCGATCGCCAGGGCTCGCATCTCGACAAGAGATCCACCGGCGCCGAGGGTGCTATCGAGTGCTCCCACCAGCTCGGCAGACGGAACCCCGCGGCGCGGGTGCTCGGCCAGGGACACGTACTGTCGGGTATAGCCGATCAGCCCGGCCAAATCGCTGCGGCTGAGCCCCGCTTGTTCCCGCAGGCGGCGAATCTCGGACGCCAAGCGGGCCAAGGCGGGCTCTATCATCTCGCCCTCGTCCGCGGCCGTGTCATCTTGCTCCATGGTGAACTCCCAGGCCACGGGTGCTCAACGCGCAGCACCACCATGCCGTGTCATCAGCTGGTCTCCGGCCAAGCATAGCCGCCCCACCAACCGCAGCACTGCATTTGCACACGACACCACGCGAAGGTACCGAACTGCTCTCATCTTTCGAGACCATCTCATTGGGTATTGACAGATCAGCAGATGCCGTTGGGTGCAAATCGCGCAAACACTCTGTTTCGCAGAGTTGCAGTCTTCCAAGACCGGAAACCGTCTGCTCGAATATGCATGTAGCAAGCTGGGCAACCTTCACGGGAGCCGATATGGCAATCTCTACTCATCGATGCGGCGAGAAGAAAGTGGCTGGCGTGCCGAAAGCGCTGCGGATCTTGTCCGTGGAGCAGCGGGCAGAGCTGCGTTCGGAACTGTTGGAGGTGGTTGAGTATCGTAAGAGTGGCCTGAGTCTGAACCATGTGATTGGTTGTCCGTTGGACTGCGGGTACTGCGTTCGGCATTTGTTCGACAACTTCGAGATGAGGGTGCCTCGGGCGTTGATGTCGGACGAGGCGGCGGTGAAGTTGCTGGTGGGGCATCGGTTCTTCGAGCCGCACGTGACACCCGTACAGGTGTTCAACCGGGCGACCGATCCGATGTTGCCGTCGGTCAAGCCGCACACCTTCGCCACCTTGCGGTTGTTGGACGGGCGGGGGTTGACCAACCACGTCCTGGTGATCACCCGCTGGCGGGTCACAGCGGAGGATTGCGCGGTACTCAACTCGCTGCGTCACCTCAAGGTCACCCTGCTGGTCACCTGGTCGGGCATCGACGACGAGCGGATCGAGCCGGTCGACTCGGGGATCGCGGCGGGATCGTTGCGGACGGCGTTCGAGCACGCTCGGCGGTATCGGGTGGTGTTGTACTGGCGGCCGATCGTGCCCGGCCTCAACGACTCCGACCACCACATCACCACCGCGATGGACCTGACCCGGTACGCCCACGCGACGGTGTTCACCGGGTTGTTCTACAAAGCCCAGATCCGCGACTACTACCGGGAACACGGCCTGCCGGAGCCGTATGTGGACGGGGCGCGGCGCAAGATCCTCCCGCGGGAGGTGGAGCGGCGGATTCTGACCGCGGCCGCCCAGGGCAGGGCGGGGTCGGCGTTGTTCCGCAAGACCAGTTGCGCGGTCGCCGCCGCCCACGCGCTGCCCGACTACAACGGGCATGTCGGCATCCGCGAACTGTGCGACATCTGCCCCGCCTCCCAACTCCAGCGGTGTTCGACCGCGTGGACCACCCCCGATCCCGGACACGTCGCCGCGATGACCGCCGAGTTGGGCGGCACGCTGATCGAGATCACCGACCAGGCCGTGGTCGTCGACGGGTTGGACGAACAGCGCCGCTACCGGATGCAACACCACCTCGGCTACCAGGTCCACGACTTGAGCAAGCCACATCACCCGCACCGGCACGGCCGCGCCGACACCGGCTGGACCGACACCCACGAGGAAGTGAAGGTCACCTCATGAGCCATGACATCCCCGCGGCGTTGCGCGGCCGCGAACTGGTGGTGGTCGACATCGAAGGCAACGGCGCGCAACCACCGGAGATCGTGGAGATCGCGATCCTGCCCCTGGGGCGCGTGGTGCACCCCGGCAACGTCATCACCTGGCTCATCCGCCCACGGACACCGATCAGCACCGTGCTGACCCGCACCGTGCACGGCATCGGCAACAGCGACGTCGCCGACTGCCCCACCTGGCCCGAGGTCGCTGACCAAGTCAGCGACGCATTGGGCAGCCGGATACTCATCGCGCACCACGCCGCGGTCGAGCACAGGGTCCTCTCGGCGCACCTGCCCGAGTGGCGTCCGCTGTTGGTGTTGGACACGATGCGGCTGGCCAAACACGTCTGGCCCGGCCTGCGAGGCGGATACGGCCTCGACCGGCTCGTCGAACACGCCCACCTCGACCTCGACGAGTACCCGGGCAGGCGGCACCGCGCGGGCTATGACGCCTGGATGACCGCGCGGCTGTTCCTTGTCCTGGTGGAGGAATCCGGGCTCGACGGTGCGGGGTTGATGCGGGTCGCCCCCCTGCGCGGGACCACGCAGCCCGGTGATGGCCTGTGGTGAACGTCGAACGACCCGTCACCATCGGTGTGGTCGGCACCCACTCCACCGGCAAATCCACCTTCCTCGCCCGATTGGCCGCCCAACTACGCCGCGACCAGATCCAGGTCGCCACCGTGGCCGACCTCGGCGAACACGCACAACGAATCGGACTGCCGATCCTGTTCAACCACACCGACATCTCCACCACCTGGTTCATCACCCGCGGCATCAGCAACGAACTCGAAACCTGGCCCCACACCGACGTCACCCTCGTCGACCGCGCCGTCCCCGACGCCCTCGGCTACTACCGGGCCGCACTCGCCCACCGCGGCCACCGACCCGACCCCTCCACGATGCTCACCCTGGAAGCCATGGTCGCCTCCCACAGCCGCAACTACGACCTGCTGTTCCGCACCATCATGGACCCCCAGATCCCACTGGGCGCCAACAAGAAACGCGACCCCAACCACGACTTCCGAGCCTTGGCCGACCACCACGTCCACCGCGTCCTGGACGAGTTGCGACTGCCTTACCAATCACTGCCCGCTGACGGACACGACACGGCACTGACCTACGCGGTGGAGTTCACCGCGGCCCGACTGTCCGAACTTCAGGACACGTCATGAACGGCAGACGGGACATCCTGGCCACCATCGTCGCCCAGGACAGCCCCCACATCGAGGCAACCGGGGTCCATGTGGACGACCTCGTGCCCGCGGACCTGCACCCGCTCCTGCAGAGCAGGTCCATGCACCAGCACCTCTGATCACGACTCGCCTGGGAGAGATCTGTGCGGACCGCCACGCTGCGCTCGATGGGTCCTGGCCAGACTGCTGTACCGCACAATCGTCCACACCGGACGCTCGCAGCGGGCCCTTGTCAAGGCGAGTCAGCCACGCTGGACGGCGGGGTCGTACTCGAAGGCGCATGGTGCCGAACCATCTCGCCTACGAGGTCCATCACCTGGCCAGCTCCACCATCCGCGCGGACACCTGGCTGGACCAACACCCACGAGGAGGTAGCAGTCCGATGACCTACGAATCCCTCCGAAGCACTGCTCGACCGCCACGTAGCGGTGGTCGACAATGAGCGACGGCAAACGCGGCACTCTCGCGACGATCGTTGCCCAGGACAGTGCCCTCGGACAGGCCGCCTCCGCGGTGGACCAGCTCAGCGCTCACCTGCCCGTCGCCGGGCGGCCTGCGGCATGCCCGTTGTGCCGGGCATACCCGTGGCCGTGTCCACGTTTCGTGGATGCCGCCGCGCGCATCCACGCTGCGGGGATTGGTCTGCACGAGCTGATTCCGGTCGACCTGCACCCGGCGCTGTGGCCCGAGCCGGACCACCGCTGATCGCCGATATGGTCCCGAAGAGAAATCATGTCGGGCAGCTATCGGCTTAATTCCCGATCCAACTCTCCCGGTTTGCCAGCACAACTCGGAATGATCCGCAGCACGTCGAGCCAGAGGTGGTAAATGAGCAGACAGGACTGGAACGCGGTGGCCAGGACCATCAACCGCCGCATGGAGTTCCTCGACATCAGCCAAACCCAACTCGTCGACCGCTCCCGAGTGTCCAAGCTCGTCATCCGCGAACTCCAGCACAACCTCGTCCAACGCCTCCGAAGCCCACGCACCCTCGAAGCCGTGTCCACCGCCCTCGGCCTCGCCCCCACCCACCTCGACGCCGTCCTCCACGGCAGGCAACCCCCACCCATCCCATCGAGCACACGCGCGCCCACGCCTGCACCCGCCTACACACCACTCACCCTGCGCGACCTCCGGAACCTCAATCTCGACAGCCGTGGCATCCGCCACCTGCAACGCCGACTCGAAGAATGGATCGACAACCTCCAAGACCTCGGCGACCTCCTCGCCGACGCCGAACGCCTGCTCGGCATCACCCCCGACAGGCCAACAACCACCAGTAACACCATGACCAAGATCCACCCCTGATCGCCAACCAACTAGTCCAACGCCTCCGAGCCACCATGTCCGCTCAACCACCACAAGCACACCCGGACGTCACCAACTACAACGAACAGCGCGCGAAAATGTTGACCGGCACCGAAGCGCTCACCTGGCTCCACCAGATCGTCGCCGCCGCTCTCACCGAACCGACGGCACAACACACGAGGCCCCTGCTCAACCCAACCGATATCAACGCACCCATCACGAAAGGCTTTCATCATGCTCAACCCCCATGTCGACGTCTACGCCGACATCAACACCACCGGCGACTGCACCCACGAACTGGTCAGCACCGAGACCGCCACCCTGGTCTTCGACGGCTCCCTCCATCTCACCTTCACCCGCGACGGCCTCCACCGCCTCATCACCGAGGCCGGCGAGGCCGCCGCCAAGCTCGACGCCACCCGCACCCCCGCCCCAGCGGTCTGACCCGTCTCGTCCCGACAACACGACGCCACCCCTGGCTGATCAGGCCACAACACTGGCCTGATCAGCAGGGCCTCGGCACTCCACCGAGAGACTGGGGCTATCTATGCGACGCCCGAACATCGACGTCCAGGTCATCGTCGGCGCCGGGTGCGGCATGGCCTACAAGATCACCAACATCGACGACGTCGAATGCACCTTCGGTGCAACCGCGGACGAAGTCACCCTCACCATCGAAGGCGGCAGCCTCCGCCGCTTCATCACCATGGCCCACAAGGCCCTCACCGAACTCGACGAAGCCCAAGCCACCCACGCCAACAACAAACTCGACAAGCCAACCAACCGCACAACCTGACAACGACTCCCGCGTCGTGTGACCGTTAGAGCCCCCGGAATTACCACGGAATTCCGGAACCGTCACACACGAACGCGGCACCACATGGCCGGTCGGGGTGAACCACCGCACCCCGACCGGCCCCACGCACTCGGCTACCACGACTCCTCAGAGTGCGAGCGCAGGTTCAACTTCTCGCAGGGTGCTCAGCACCGTTCGGCCACACCAGTTCGCCACGAAGGCTTCGCGGCGCTTCAGATCGGTTGTGTCGCGGATGTTCAACTGCGGCAGGTCCTTCTCGGCCAGCCAGGTCAATACCGGTTGGGAGTGGTCGCGCCGATTGGCACCTCTTCGTCGGATGCTTGTGGCGCTTGGGCTGCGCGGCGGGGGTGGTGCGGCAGGACTCGGTGTCGTTCCCGTCCGACGTGCGGTCGGTCGCGAAGACGGGGCGGGCGCCGTGGCGCGACACCCGACGCGGAGGATAAAGACGAAGTCGCCGTCGCGAGTGCGTTGGCGGACAAGGGGACCGAGCACCTGCTCGACGAGGCCGCGGAGGTGATCAGGGACAACACCCTGGCCGTCGTCTCCTACAGCCCGCACGAGATCTCCGATCAACTCCGACCCACGGCCCAGCGGCCGCCGATGGCCGGTAGGTACTACCTCGGGAGACCGGCGGTCGTGGACCTGGTTCCCCCGGGCGGGGCG
This sequence comes from Actinokineospora inagensis DSM 44258, assembly GCF_000482865.1. GTDB lineage: Bacteria > Actinomycetota > Actinomycetes > Mycobacteriales > Pseudonocardiaceae > Actinokineospora > Actinokineospora inagensis. Next base: position 93,592 of record NZ_AXWW01000032.1, read on the forward strand.
GGAGCAGATCGCGCACTTGATCACCCTGTCCAGACGGTCGGGGATCGAGATCGTCATCGTCGACCCGCATCGGCACACCGTCCCGTTCCACCTGCTCCACCTCACCACCGGCCGCAACGTGGTCCGGATCGACATCAACGACTCCGCCCTCTACCTGGAGCACCCCGACGACATCACCCGGTTCGAGCAACTCGCCAACACCATCCACCCCCACGGCCGGCGACGACAGCACCCTCACCACCCCCCTGTCCACGACCGACCGCCTGGCAGGAATCAGGTGAGTCCGACCGCCACCCGCGATACCGATGTCGCCGCACTCGGCAACGAAGCACGACCCACGCTGCCTCGAACTCTATGCCGACAACCTCGCCGACCTCCTCACGGAAGCCGAAAGCCAGCTCGGCATCACCCCCGGCACACCACAACCATCAGAACCACCACAGCCCTGACCACACCGTCGTGCTGATCGAAACCCAACCAGCCCACCGCATCCCCGCCCCCCTCGGCACCACACCGAGACAACCACCACAGACACACCCGACCCACGACCACAGCCAACGACCACCGAGACTCCACACCATCCCGATACCCAACAAACTCCCACTCAAGCACCCGCCGGTTTCCCACCACTGAACTCCCTTCGAGGTTCACGGTGCACACACTCATCCGCGCGTGGACGAGTACGCACTCGGCCGCGAGGCTAGTGGTGTGTCACGCAACCTTGGTGGGGTAATGGGTCCAGGTTCGGATGGGTGAGTCGATGGCGAATCCGGTCTTGGGCTGGGAGTGGGTGTT
>NZ_AXWW01000033.1 GCF_000482865.1 Actinokineospora inagensis DSM 44258
CCCGCCGCAGGACCTCGTTCTCCTGCTCCAGCAGCGTGATCCGCTTGCGGGCCTCACGCAGCTCGGCCGAGTCGCTGCGACTCACACCTGGTTTGACGCCCTCGTCGGTGTCGGCCTGGCGCAGCCACTTGAACAAGGTCATCGGGTGGACCCCGAAGTCCTTCGCGATCTGCTCGACGGTCACACCGGGCTCACGGTCACGGGCGACCCGCACTACATCGTCGCGGAACTCCTGGGGGTAGGGCTTGGGCACAACGACATCCTCCCAGCTCACCATCACGGCAAGCCAACTCAGATGTCACCTACTCGTGCAGCAGACCCGATTCCATGGTATGCGCGAGATCCCTGCGGAAGCGCCCGCTGGCAGGCCGACCGGGTTGCCGGTTGACCGGTCGTGGGTCAGTTGAGCGGGCGGGTGTCCTCGGGGACGCCGCCGCCTTGGTGGATGGATTCGACCAGTTCTGCCAGGGCGGTGAGGGCGACTCGCTGGGACAGGGGGCCGAAGGATACCCGGGCGACGCCTGCTTTTTCCAGGTCGGCGAGGGGTGGGGTGCCGGGGATGCCGATCAGGGTGAGTCGTTGGGGGCCGAGGGCGTCGACCAGGGCGTTGACCTGGTCGATGGTCAGCCTGCCGGGCACGAAGACTACTGGGGCGCCTGCGTCGAGGTAGGCGCGGCTGCGTTCGATGGCGTCGGCCAGGACTTCGGCGGGGTCGCGGTCGCCTGCTTTGACGAACACGTCGGTGCGGGCGTTGAGGACGAAGTCCGGTACGCCCTCCGCCGCCGCGGCGGCGATGACCGCTGCTACCTGTGCGGCGGCCTCGGTGATCGGTTTGACCTGGTCTTCGAGGTTGGCCCCGACCACGCCCACGGCGATCGCGCGGCGCACTGTGTCGGCGGCGTCGCCGTAGCCGCCTTCGAGGTCGGCGGTTACCGGGAGGTCGGTGGCGTCGACGATGTTCTTGACCTCGGCGATCATCTCCGCCACCGGGATGACCTCACCGTCCGGGTACCCGCGGCTGGCGGCGATCGAGTGGCTTGCGGTGGCCAGGGCCTTCGTCCCCGGGATGTCGGCGACGACCTTGGCGGTGATGGCGTCCCACACGTTCACCACGGTGAGCAGGGCAGGGTCCCGGTGCAAGCGCAGCAACTCCCGCGCACGGTCCGACTGGCTGCTGGACATCGGCATCTCCCCGACTCGACGTGACAGATCAGTAAGAGGGATAGTGGTCGAGATTCCGCGGCCGCGCCAGGGGCGACCACGAGGCCCACATCACGGCCCGTGGTCTATGAGGTGGGAACCGAGAGATCCGTTCGGATGGCAGATGCGAGCCTGGTCGGCAGCAGCGCGGGGGAGCACCGACTCGTACAGGTACCAACTCACCAAGATCCGCCCGTACTGCCCGGCGATCGGGAACATCGCGCTCCCCAAGCCCGACCGCGTTCAACGCCGCCCCACCGCCGCAACACGCTGCTCCGCAGTCAACGAACGCTCCTGCTGTTCACCGACGGACTCATCGACCGGCCCGGCCGCAACTACCTGCGCACCCTCGCCACGAAGATCTCCTGATCCCACCCCCGCCGACGACATCGCCCTCCTGGCCATCCACACCACCTGACCGATCAAAAACCCGGGGCACGGCCGACCACTTGTCGAGCCGAACTGTGCCGGCTCACCGTTGATGTTCACGGCCGGATTCCTGCGAGGCGAGGAAGACGTAGGCCTGGGCCAGTTCGGCGGGCCGGCCGGCCGGCCCAGGGGGGCTTGCGCGTCGAAGGACTCTACTTTGTCCGGAGGGCATGGTGGCCGGGATCAGCGGTGTCCACACCGGACCGGCGCCACCGACTTCACCTGGATCCTGCGGTCGGCCAGATCCAGCGCCAAGCCCTTGGTGGAGTTGACGATCCCGGACTGCCTGCCCATCAGCGCACACCTCGCCGCATCACCGCGAAGTTCGCCACCCAGTGGTGGCGATGGTTGTTCTTCGCCCGAGGCGCGCACGCTCGGCGAGGTGCACTCCGGGGGGTGGACAACCGCATACCCGGACACGGTGGCAGACCGCGTTGCCGATGAAACTGCTGCGCCAGGGCATTGAAGAACATGGCACCGTGTGCATCTGTGGCCGGGAAGACATGCGCGCTCCGCAGGTTTCGACAGGGCAAGGATCGAGTCCGCGGACGCCGAGGAGCCAGTGGTCACCAGGGGAGCTGTGCAGAAGGAGGTACCGGGGTCCGGCAGGGCCCAGGTCGTGCAAGGTCGACGGCTGCAGGCGATCGTGTGGCCAGGCGGCAGTGTGGGACAGGTTATCGCGGTGGTTGTTTGACGGGTAGGAGGTCGAACTTGCCGAGGGGGCCGGGTTCCGAGTAGGGGGCGTTGACGATCCAGTGTTCGCTGCCCTGGCTGATGACGCTGTAGCCGGCGCCGTTGCGCAGTGTCCACGGGGCTTCCGCGCCGCCCAGGAAGGACCAGGTCATGCGGACGTCACTGGGATCGCAGGGCCTGATCGTCAACTTGTTGTCCAGGGGTGGGGATGCGGTGAAGTCGCCGAACAGGCAGCTTTCGCGGGCCCAGTCGTTGCGCAGCAGACTTGTCTCCGGTTCGTAGATCCACCGCTGGGTGTTCTCGTCGTCCCGGCACGCGTCGCCGCGGATGAGGTGCGGCCGCCAGCCCTCCACGGTGAGGCAGACGTCGTTGGCCGTGCTTTTGATCATGAGTTTGCCGGTGGGCACGTCCGCGGTCGAGGCCGATGACGCGGGCGCGAGCATGAACATCAGAGCGGTGACCGCCAGAGCGGCGGCCGTGGTCGACCTGAGCATGACCATCTCCTTCGCAGCAAGACAATGGATGTGTTCGGGTGGTGTCGGACCGGGACGGTGGGACCGGTCGCGGGCGATCACTCCGACGGCCACCTGCTGCCCTTGGGGCCCTGGGTGGTGATGACCTCGTTGCACATGAAGGGGAGGATCTTGAAGAAGACCTCGGCCTGCTTGGTCTCGTACTTCGTGTCGTAGAGGTACACGAGGTAGGTGTCGCCCTTGCGCAACTGGCCGGTCAGCCACTTCTCCTTGGCGAGTTCGTCGCGGACGGTGTCCCTGGTGGCCTTGTCGAGGATGCGGACGCGCAGGTCGGCCGGGGCGTCCGCCGGGATCTCCCACTCGACCCTCGGGGTCTCGTCCCAGTAGGAACACGTGGAGCCTGCGAGATTCGGCGCCCACCCGGTGTTCTGCTTGGGCGGGTCCCCCTGTCCGGTGCCCGGCCAGGCGCTGTCGCGGGGGCCTTGGACGTGGATGGACTCGTTGCACATGAAGGGGAGGATCTTGAACTCCACCTCGGCGCGCTCGGTCTCGTACTTCGTGTCGTAGAGGTAGACCAAGTAGGTGTCGCCCTTGCGCAACTGCCCGGTCAGCCACTTCTCCGACGCGAGCTCGTCGCGGACGGTGTTGTTGCTTCCCTTGGCGAGGATCCGAACCCGGAGATCGGCCGGAGCCCCCTTCGGGATCTCCCACTCGACCCTCGGGGTCTCGTCCCAGTAGGAACACGTGGAATCCTTGAGGTTGGGTGCCCACCCGGTGCTCTCCACCGCGGTGCCTGCCTGGGCGCTCACCGATGGCGTGACCGCTGCGACAAAGGCCGCGGCGAGGACGACGAAGACTTTTCCCGTGAACGGCTTCTTCATGCCCACCATCCTCGGGGGCGCTTTCCACAGCCGCCAGGGAGTTCACCGAAAAGTGCACCATGCATTAATGCGGTACGGCCTGAATTCAGGATATTCCGCACCCGCCCAACAAGTGACTTTCGGTGAACCCGATGTGACCATGTGTCGCAGGCGCCGCAGGACGTCTCGATGATCCGACAAGGAGTGGCGCCGCAATGCGATGAGGGATACTGGTTGTGCAATATGACGACCAAGGCGCCAAGAAATCGCGATGGCGAACTCCTTGCGAACAGACACAGAATTCTCCGACGTCGTCTTGGCGAACGAGGTTCACGCGATTGAGTGAGATCCCGGTCGGTTTCCCGGCCACGCCCAGGGACACGGATATGCTGCTCGACCTCATTGGTGTCACCCTCCGTGCAGCGAGGATTCGCATGTCTTTTGCCGAGTGGAAGCCGGTTCTGGTGTCGATCGGGTTGTCCGAGGACGAGGTGACAGCGGAAGCGACACGAGAGGAAGCCGGGCTGGATTCGCTGGCGTTGATGGAGTTGTCATTGGTGTTGCGGCAGCGGTTCGGGGTGGTGGTCACCGACGAGGAGATGCACGAGGCGACGACGATCGCCGAGGTGGTCGAGTTGATCGACGCCCGCCGGGCCGGGTGATGGCGGCCGGCGAAGTGTGTGTGACCGGGCTCGGGCTGCTCACCGCCGCCGGTGACGGGGTCGCGGCGACGTGGGAGCGGGTGCTGCGGGGCGAGCCGACCGCCGTCGTGGAACACGACCCGGGACCGGTACACCTGGCGTGCCGGGTCGCCGCGTTCGATCAGGCGCGGATCGGCGCGATACGGGCGCGGAAGCCTGACCGCAGCACCGAACTGGCTGTGCTGGCCGCGCGAGAGGCTGTGGCGGACGCGGGTTGGGACACCGCCCGGTGGGATGGTGCCCGTGTCGGGGTGGTGGTCGGCACGAGCAGCGGCAACGCCCACACCCACGAGGTGCAGCACCGGGCGCTGCTCGATGGCGGGCCGCAGGACATGTCACCGTTCGCGGTGCCCAGCACGCTGGGCAACTCGGTGGCCGCGCAACTGTCGATGGACCTGGCCGCCAAGGGCGGCTGCCTGACGGTCAACACCGCCTGCGCCTCCGGGGCCACCGCGCTGGGGGTGGCGCTGGACCTGTTGCGCGCGCACCGCTGTGACGTCGTTGTCGCCGGGGGGACCGACGCTCCGCTGACCCCGTACTACATCGCCGGGCTCGACCGGGTGCGCGCGTTGTCGCAGCGTTTCGACGATCCGGCCGGCGCGCCACGTCCGTTCGACGCCGACCGCGACGGGTTCGTGCTGGCCGAGGGCGCCGGAATGCTGGTACTCGAACGCTCCGACGACGCCCGTGCCCGCGGAGCCCGTCCACGCGCCCGACTTCTCGGCTACGGCGCCGCGTCTGACGCCCACCACGTGGCGCAGCCTTGTCCGGCAGGCAGTGGGTTGACCGCCGCCATCCGCGCGGCGCTGCACGACGCACAGGTGACCGCGGGCGAGGTCGGGTACGTCAACGCTCACGCCACCGGCACGCCGCTGGGTGACCGGATCGAGGCCGCCGTGCTCGCCGAGCTGCTGCCGCACCGGCCCGCGGTGTCCTCGACCAAGGCGGTCACCGGGCACCCGCAAGGCGCGGCCGGGGCGATCGAGGTCGCGCTCACCGTGCTCACTGTCCAAACCGGAACGATGCCGCCCAACGTCAACCTCGACCAAGCCGATGTCGGCGTGGACCTCGACCTGCTCACCCGCCCCCGCACCGGCCCCGTGCCGCTGGCGTTGACCACGTCGGTCGGTTTCGGCGGTCACAACGCCGTCCTCGCCGTCGCCGCCCCCTGATAGTCCACAAAGGATGATCCAGTGCCGCACACGGTCCACCCGTTGTCCGTAGTCGACCGCATCGTGTTCCACATGGTCCGCCAGATCGGCGACCCCGCACTACACCTCGGGCTGCTGATGCGGTTCGACGGCGCGGCACCGTCGCTGACCGAGATCACCGAGCACCTGGCCCCCCGCGTCGCGAACACCCCCGAACTGCGCCACCGGCTCGGCGGCCCCACGCGGCGCCCGCACTGGGAACCAGACCCCGCCTTCGACCTCATCCACCACGTGCACGAACACACCCTGGCAGAACCGAGCGACGACCCCGACCCGATCCTCACCGCCCTACACTGCCTTCCCCTGGACCGCGAACGCCCGCTGTGGGGCGTCTGGCTGATCCGCGGTGTGCACGGCTACGCGCTCTGCTACAGGGCACACCACGCCTTCCAAGACGGCCTCACCGCCATGCGAACCTGCGAAGCCCTCTTCGGCATCCCACGCCCCACCCCGGTGTCCGCCGCGCCGCCCGCTCTCTCACTGCGGGACAAGGCAACATTCCTGCGCGGCGTGGTGATCGAGGACCTGCTGCCGTCACTGCGCCCCAACACCCACTGGTCCGGTTTGGACGAACCGCTGAGCGGGCAGCGGGTCGCGCTCACCACGACCGTCGACCTGCCACGCCTGCACGCCATCGGCCGGGCGACCAACACCACCCTCAACCACATCTGCCTCGCCGCCCTCACCGCGACACTGCGCTCCTGGCACCCCCACGACTGGACACGACCCGGCAGCGGGCTGCGCACCAGCATGGCCATCAACGTTCGCGACCCCCACGAACCACTCCCACTCCTGGGCAACCGCGTCGGCGTCGCCTCCGTCTTCCTCCCCACCGGCGAACCCGAACCACTCCAACGACTCGCCCGCGTCAAAGACGAAGCCGCCTATCGACGCCTCACCGCCACCGGACGCCGCCACCGCTTCCTCTACCGCCACATCCCCTACCGGATCGGCCTGCTCGCCACCACACGCTCAACCAACCCCCGCACCGCGCCCCTCACCCTGGCCGACGTACGACCCCGCGGACCACTCACCTTCGCGGGCACCACCGCCGTCAGCGCCCACATCCTCCCCGTGGCCGTGCCCAACCAGCCCCTGTTCGCCGCCTGGACCACCCACGGCGGCCAACTCCACACCACCTTCCTCATCGACACAGCCCTATCCGGCTACGAACAACTCCCCACCCTGTGGCACAACGCCCTCGACGCCCTTGAACACACCGCACCACCACCCACTACGTCCACAGCGGGATGAAGCTGATCACGTCTTTCGAGTGCGGGAAGACGATGGGACCCTCATTCAGTTCGACATTCCAGAAGTTGTCCCGATTCGGGCTGATGAACCGCTTTCCGGTGGTGACCACGCACCGGAAGTCCCCGTCGCCACCTGTCAGCACCGCCACTGTCCACTGCTGGAGTTCCTTGCCGAAGAGAAGCGACGTGTCGCACTTCTCGAGCATCAACTGACCGCCGTCGGCGGTGACGCACATGCCGAAGTGGTGCGGGTCCCAGCTCACGATGTGCCGCAGGTCGCTGTCGTAGGTCCAGCGCTGGTTCATCTGGTTGGAATCGCACGCGACCCCGACTATCTGGTATTTCTTCACCACGGAGCTCCACGGACCGATGGCCGCGCACTGCTTGATCTCGGTGGCTTGCATCACAAAGGGCTTGCGGGGGAAGTCGTCATCGGCCGATGCGGTCGCGTTGGACGCGACCAGGGAGACGAAGGTCAAACTGACGACCGCGACAGCCTTGGCGAATACAGACATCAGCAATCCTCACGGTTGACCGGCAACGACCGCATGGTAATTCCGCTCGCCGCACGGCCGCACTCGGTGGGCACGATTGGGTGACCGATTGTTGCGCCACCGTGGGTGAACAGGAGTTTGTTCATCTTCTCGGCGGGTTTGTGCCGCCGAGGATGAGGTCGCCATGCCCCGATCAACTCGTGCGGACTCGGGAGCCTGCGAGCAGGCTCGCGCGGGCGACCGAATCCGCGTCGGCGAGGATTACCGAGTTGGCGCCTGGGCGGATGCCAGCGGCGGTGGCCCAGTGGACGGCCTCGGTGGGGATGCCGAAGGCGAAGCGGCGGGGGTGGGGGGTGTGGGTGGCGTCGAGCAGGTGGTAGGGGCGGCGGGTGACGGCCAGGCCGCCGGTTTCGTAGTGGCCGCCGTCGCGGGTGGGGATGTGGTGGAGGGTGCAGGCGCCCCGGGTGAAGAGGGTTTTCAGGAGGGGGTCGGCGGTCCTTCGCAGGTCCGGCTCGGGGATGCGGGCCTCGATGAGGGCCGTGGTGGTGGCGCCCGGCCCTGGGGTCGTGGGGGAGCCGACCAGCCAGCCGCCGGTGTCGGGGTCGGTGGTGACGGTCATGCCGGGGCCGGTGACCGCCAGCACGCCGCTGTCGATCAGGGCGATCATCTCCTCGATCCGGTGCGCGGGCGGGCCGATGGACACGAACGCGTTGAGCGGGGTGTACCAGGCCTGCAGGTCGTCCCGGTAGGAATCGCCGGAGAGGCCGCCGTGGTCGACCACCAGGCGGATCTCGTTGCGCAGGTCACGCAGGACGTCCAGGGCCGCCTTGATCGGGCTGTCGACGTTGCCAGCGCGCGCCTGCCGCAGGTCTTCGTCCAAATAGGACGTCAACCACGCGGCGAAGTCGCCGTCGGGCGGGTGCGGGCGGGCGACGCGCTTCCAGTCCCAGTGCTCCTCGACCGGCACGCCGTTGTCGGCCAGTAGGGCGATCTCCGCGTCGGACGTCTTGTGCACCAACGGATCGCCCGGATGCGGGGTCGGGGCACCTTGTAGGGCAACGTAATCGCGGGAGAACCGGTGTGCTTCGCCCGCGCCGCGGCGGGTGCGGACGAGGGTGCTGTAGTAGGTCACGCGGACCTCGTGGTCGACCAGCGGCCAGACCTCGGCGCGGAAGTCGACCGGCGACCGCCGGGAGCCGAGGTCGGCCAAGACGTCGGCGGTGAGGAACAGCGGGACGTGGCGGCCGTACGGGCCCTTCTGGTTCTCGCCGCGGGCGTGGTACGGGACGCCGCGGCGCGACCCGGCGTACAGGCGCGGTTCGCGGCCGGAGCGGTGGTAGGTGAGGCCCCGGCCCGGCTCGCGCGAGTACGTCCCGCCGCGGCCCACCGTGAGCAGGGTCAGGTAGTCGAAGAAGGTCAAGCCGAGGCCGCGCAGGGTGGTCGGCTGGCCCGCGGCCAGCACGGCGAGATCGGCATCGGCCGGGTTGCCCGGTGCCAGGTAGCACAGCCCGCGGACCCGCGCGTAGTCCGACAGCGCGGCCTCCTCTTCGCTTACCCGCGGCTCCACGTGGCCCTGGGTGAGCACGACCGCGTCGACGCCGGTGAGGCGGGTGCCGCCCGCGAGGGTGACGACCTGGGACCCGTCCGCGGCGTCGGTGACGTCGACGGCCTGCTCCGCGTGCGGCCGCACGGTGAGACCCGCCGGGGCCGTGGCGATCAGGTGCCGCAGCACCCAGGACAGGTACTGCCCGTAGAACGTCCGCGAGGGGTAGGAATCCGGTCCGAGGGCCAGCGCCTCCCGGCGCACGTGGGCCGGAACGGAGTCGGACGCGGTGTCGGGCACCGCGTCCAGGGCCATCAGCCGTGCCCACTCGTACAGGCTCGGTCCCGGCACCACCGGTCCGGCGCACTCCACGGTGTCGTCGGCGAACATGGTCACCTGCGAGCACACCGTGTTCATCAGCAGCTCCGGTGCCTGCCCGACCCGCCACACGCGGCTGCCGTCGAGCACGTGCGGGTCGACGACGTGCACCAGCAGGTCGCGGCCCGAGGCGTTGGCGCGCAGGCGTTCGAGCACCGAGAGCCCCCGCGGGCCGAGGCCGACGATGCAGATCACGGTGGTGGGGTTGGCCATCAGGTCGGCGTCGTCCGTCGGGTTGGTCACGTCCCCGACCCTAGGCGCGGGCACCGCAGCGGCCGGGCAACGCCGGTGCACCACCGGGTCAGGAGTCCGGCAGGTCCGTTCCCCGGCCGCCCCGGCGGCGCGCGCGTCCGCCCCCGACCGCCGGGTCGTCCCAGGACTGCAGTCCCACGACCACGTCGAGCCCGCGGGGCGTGACGTCCTCGAAGGTGAGCGTGCCGCCGACCGAGCCCATCAGCGTCGAGGCGATCGCCAGGCCCAGGCCGGATCCGCTGCGGTCGCCCTGGCCGCCGCCGCGCCAGAACCGCTCGCAGGCCCGCTCCTTGTCCGCCGCGGACATCCCCGGGCCCTGGTCGGCCACGTGCACCGCCACGCCCGTCTCGCCGACCTCCGTGCGGATCCGCACCGTGCTGCCCACCGGGGCGATGTGCAAAGCGTTGTCCAGCAACACGTCCAGCACCTGGTCGAGCACGTCCGGGGCGCACGAGGCCGGTGCGGGCGGCCCGGTCAAGGTGAGCCGCACCCCGAGCCTGCGGGCCGCGGGGCTCCAGAGGTCGACGCGTTCGCCCGCCACGGCGTGCGCGTCCATCCGGACCGGGTGGATCTCCCTGGCCTCGGTCCGCGCCAGCGAGAGCAGCGCGTTGACCAGCCCGGCGAACCGGCGGGCCGCCACGATCGCCCTGTCCAGCTCGCCCCGGCCCGCCGGGTCGACGAACGGTTCGAGGTTCTCCACCCGCAACCGCAGCGCGGTCAACGGGTTGCGCATCTGGTGCGCGGCGTCGGCGACGAAGTTGCGCTGCGCCTGCGACAGCGCCGTCAGCCGATCGGCCATCGTGTTGACGGCGCGGCCGAGCCTGCGGATCTCCGGCGGTCCCGCGTCCACCGGGGCCCGCGTGCGCAGCCTGCCCGCGGCGATCGCCGCCGCGGCCACGTCGAGGCGGCGGATCTGCCAGGCGAGCCCACGGCGCAGCAGGCGACCGGACACCAGCACGCAGGCCAGCAGGGCGAGCGCGCCGCAGGTCAGCAGGGCAAGGCGGACTCGGGCCTGATCGCGCAGGGCGGTGGTCGGCGAGACGGTGACCACGGCGCCGAACACCGCGGCACCCCACCGGACCGGCTCGACGACGACCAGGGGTTCGGCGTCGAAGACACCCGAGTTGTCCGGCGGCACACCGGTCCGCGCGCCCGCCAGCGCCCGCTCCACCTCCCCGTGCCAGCGCGGGTCGAGCCCGGTCAGGCCCGCGGGGACCGAGTCCACGACCGTTCCCCGGGTGTCGAGCAGCAGGATCGCGCCGCCGTTGGCCCGCTGCCGGGCCGACATCGCCTCCCGGGTCGCCGCGGCGTCCTCGTGGCGCACCAGGGTCGGGGCGGCCTGGCCCGCGAGGGCGCCGGTGTCGTCGACCCGGTCGAGGGTGAACCGCTCGAACGCCGCCGTCGACAGGCCCAGCGCGATCGCCGCCGCGAGGGACAGCACCAGCGCGCCGATCAGCACGAGGAGTGCAGGCGTCCAGCGCCGGGGCACCGGGGGCTCAGCCCCGCTCGACGGGCGGGGTGCTCTCGGCGCCGGTGAGCCGGAACCCGACCCCGCGCACGGTCTCGATCCGGTCCGCGCCGCCGAGTTTCGCCCGCAGCGAGCCGATGTGGACGTCGAGGGTGCGGGTGGAGCCGAACCAGTTCTCGTCCCACACCGCGTCGATGATCTCCTCGCGGGTGCGCACCGCGCCGCGGTCGTGGGACAGGAACAGCAGCAGCTCGAACTCCTTGCGGGTCAACGCGAGCTCGACGCCGTCGAGGGTGGCGCGCCGGGTCCGCGCGTCGATCACCAGCCCGGCCACCGGCTCGCCCGCGGTGGTCTCGTCCGACCCGGCGGTGCGCACCCGCCGGGTGACCGCGTCGATGCGGGCCAGCAGTTCCCGGAACCCGTAGGGCTTGATGACGTAGTCGTCGGCGCCGATCCGCAGGCCGAGCACCCGGTCGATCTCCTCGGCTCGGGCGGTGAGCACGATGATCGGGACGTCGGAGGCCGCGCGCAGCCTGCGGCAGACCTCGTAGCCGTCGAGATCGGGCAGGCCGAGGTCGAGCAGGACCAGGTCGGGCGGTTCGGCCCGCAGCGCCTCCCCGCCGGTGGCGACGTGCCGCACGACGTGCCCGTGCCGGGTGAGCCCGGTGACCAGCGGGTCGGCCACGTGGTCGTCGTCTTCCACCAGCAGGATCCGCACGAAGGTCCCCACTTCGTCGTCGTCCGGCCACCACCTCGGGGCGGCGCCGTCCGGGTCCGGTGGCCACTGGTGATGGTACCCAGCCGGGACGGCCGCGCGCTGGCGTTCGCGCCGGCCGTTTCCCGCCTGGACAAGCGTTGTCGGTGCGCCACCGTGACCGGGGTCAGGCCCGTGGGCCGCGGCAGGAGGTCAGGATCGCCGAGGCCAGCGCGGTCCCGGGCTTGCCGAGCTCGCCGCTGTACCGCTTGAGGACGCTGATCTCCCGGGCGTTGTGCAGCCGGGGTTCGCCCGCGTCCACCCGCGCCTGTTGCACGCCCGCGGCGGCCTGCTGCCGCTCGCGGACGAGACGGATGATGGTGCCGTCGATGCTGTCGATCACCTGTCGGCCGCTGTCGACCTTGGTGGTCAGTGTGCTGTCGGTCATGGGTTTCGAGCCTCCAGTGGCGTTCGGAGCAGTGGGGGACAACGGGATCCGGGTGGTGCTCAGCCGCTCGCGCCGAGGTCCAGGGCGTCGAGCAGGGCCGGGACGTTGGTGACCGTCAGGCGCTCCTCTGGCTCGGAGTCGGCCCCCAGCCCGAGGCTGGTGACCGCGAGCCAGCCGTCGGCGGCGCGGATCGCCAGGACGCCGTGGCCGAACACGCGCAGCTCGCCCGGGTCGCCGAGGTCCTCGGCGTGGCCGGGCATCGCCTCCGCGGAGAGCACCCGGAAGGTCGACCCGGAGGAGGTGACCGCGAGCGCGCCGACCTCGGCCGAGCAGGCCCGCACCGTCCGCAGCACCGCCTCGACCGGCTCGTCCCAGTCCAGGGTTCGGTCCTGCGCCCGCGGCTTGCCGAAGTACGTCCGCGCCGCGCCGTCCTGGTCGGTCAGCTCGACCGCCCCGGTGATCAGGGCGGGCAGCACGTCGTCGAGCAACTGCCAGGACGCCTGGAAGTGCAGGTCCATGATGCGCCGGGCGGTCTCGGTGCCGTTGAGCACCACGCGGCGCTGGGCGACCAGCGGGCCGCCGTCGATCTCCGGGGTGGTCCACACCATCGACGTGCCGCCCGCGCGCTCGCCGTTCTTGGCCATCCAGAAGAAGGGCGCGAGCCCCGCGTAGCGCGGCAGCGGACCGGGGTGCAGGTTCACCGTTCCCCGCGCCGGGACGGCGAGCACCGGCTCGCGCAGGATCAGCCGGTAGTTCGCGATCATCAGGTAGTCCGGGGCCAGCTCCCGCAACCGCTCGACCAGCTCGGGGTCGTTGACCTTGGCGGGCCGCAACACCGGGATGCCCGCCGCGGCGGCGGACTCGGCCACGTCGACCGGATCGGGGTCGTCGGCGTAGTACTCGCACAGCACGCCGGGCTCGCGGGTCACCACGGCCACGACCTCGACCCCGGGGTACTCCACCAGCCTGCGCAGCACGGGGGCGCCGAACTTCGAGTTGGTCTCGGTCAGCAGGACGATCCGGGTCGGGGTCACCTGGCCCACCACGCGCGGTCGACCAGCTTGGCCGTCCAGGTCAGCGAGTCGAAGACGGCGTAACCGGGCTGCACGGGCAGTTCGGCCCCGCCGGGGATCCCCATGATGTCCTGGGCGAGCCGCTCGACGAGCACGCCCTCGGCCAGCGGCGGGCAGGCGCCGAAGATCGGCATCTTGCCCAGCTCGACGAACCAGTGGTCGAGCGCGGCCGGGCCGGGGAACTCGGGCAGCTCCGGCATGATCCGCTCCATCAGCCTGCGCACCACCGCCGGGGTCATCTCGGCGTCGGCCGGCAGGTCGTAGACCTCCTCGATCTGCATGGAGTCCTTGGTGTACTTGAAGATGAACGTCGAGTGCGCCACGGTCGGGATCTTGTACATGAACCGGCAGCGCTCGGCCGCGCGGAACGCGCGGTGCAGCGCGTAGCGGTTGGCGATCTGGAAGAACTCCATCTGGTCCATCACGTAGTCGCAGCCGTCGACGAACTCCGCCGCCGACTCCGGGGTGATGCCCTCGGGGAAGACGTCGATGTTGACGTCCCCGGTCAGGTCGTAGGCCATCTCGGCGACCACCTCGGCCTTGTTGCGGCCGATGGTGTCGCGGGCCGCGCCGACCTGGCGCTGCACGTTGGTGAGGTCGAACCGGTCGGGGTCGGCGAGCTTGAGGTTGCGGGCGCCCATCCGGACCAGGCGCAGGGCCACCGCGCCGCCGATGCCGCCGGTGCCGACGACGCCGATCACCGCGTCCCGCAGCAGTTCCTGCCTGCCGCGCTGCTCGGCGGGGGTGGTGCCCAGCCAGCCCAGGTTGCGGTCGACGCGCTCCCAGTAGAACTCGTCGTCGTACTCCCCGCGGTAGAGCTTGCGGTTGACCGTCTGCGTCATGGTGGATCTCCGGGATCTGCTCGGGTGAGCGGGATTCGGTGTGCGCGGCGGCCGTTCTCGTTGTCCGTGACCGCTTCCGTGCCGTCCGTGCCTTCCACCACTGACGCTACGGATCGTCCCCGCAACGGCCGGACAACCCGGCGGCAAGGGAACGTCAGCTACCGCAGCGGGTTTCCCCGTGCTGACCGGAAAACGGCGGTCGCGAAGGGGAATCCTGTTCGGGACCGCCGTACTCAGCCGCCCGCGGGTTCGGCGAGGTCCTCGGCGGGCCGGAACCCGAAGGCGGTGTCCAGTCCGCGTGAACCCTCCGCGCTGATCCGCACGGCCCGGTGGCGTACCGGGGACCGCGTGACCCAGCCCAGGTCGAACAGCCGCGCGGCCAGGGCGGCACCCAGCCCGCCCGCGAGGTGGTGGCGGCGTTCGCTCCAGTCCAGACACGCGCGTGCGAGCGGGCGCCGCGCACCCGCCAGCCGCGAGCACCGCACGCCGAGGGGCGCCCGCGCGTCCCATTCCGCCGCGTCGACGGCGAACCCGTCGTCGGTGCGGCGTAGCAAACCCTGGCGCCACAGGGAATCCGCGAGTCGCACGCCCAGCTCACCGGCCAAGTGGTCGTAGCACATCCGGGCGCCGCCGAGCGCTGCCAACTCGCGTGAGGTGCGCAGCGAGTGCGGCCGCCGGTGCGGGGCGATCACCGCCAGCGCCTCCAGCGCGCCCGCCACGTCGGCGCTCGCCATCCGGTAGTAGGTGTGCCTGCCGCACCGCTCGGTGACCAGCAGGCCCTGCTCGACCAACCGGGACAGGTGCTCGCTGGCCGTGGACCGGGAGATCCCGGCCAGCAGGGCCAGTTCGCTCGCCGGGAGGGCGCGGTCGTCGGTCAGCGCGGTGAGCATGGCCAACCGGGTGCGGTCCCCGAGCAGGCCCGCGACCGCGGCGATGTCGGGTCCAGACGGTCCGGTCCCGGTCACCGCCGCACCCCGTCCACCCGGCCGGACCTCATGGCGGCGGGACGGCCGCGACCGCCTGGACCTCGACCAGCAGGCCCGGCAGCGGCAGCCCGCTGACCGCGACCGTGGTGCTGGCGACGAGCACGTCGCCCAGCAGTCGGGAGCGGATCTCGAAGAACCGCGCGCTGTCGCCCATGTCCACCAGGTAGACCGTCATGGACACCAGGTGCGCCGCGTCCGTCCCGCCCGCCCGCAGCGCGGCGAGCACGTTGGTCAGCGTGCGGGTGGCCTGGTCGTCGAAATCGCCGCTCGGCACCCGGTAGTCGGTGTCGATGCCCATCTGCCCGGCCAGGAACAGCAACCCGCCCGCGGCCACCGCGTGCGCGTAGCCGAACCGGCGCGGGTCGCCCAGACCCGGGACGTCGACGTGCCGGGTGACCGGGTTCAACGGAGTCGGCCCGGTCGTCGGGGTTGGCGGGGTCATCGGGTCGGCTCCGGGGCAGGCACGAGTTGGACGCTGCCCGTGGGCAGTCCCGAGTCGGCGCGCGGCGGCATGACGTTCGTGGCCAGCAACTCCTCGTCGCAGCAGCGCCGCAGGTAGTCGACCACCCTGCGGCCCTCGGGGCTGTCCGGGGCGACGCCGACCGGTTCGTTGGTCTCGTCGATCACCGCCGGGCAGAACCCGGCCGAGACCACGCCCTCGGCGCTCACCCGGATCACCGCGACCCCGGTCATCCGCGAGTCCTCGTGGAAGGGCAGCAGCGGGTATCCCACGCGCGGTCGGATCCGGTACTCGCCGAACCGCCGGTCCAGCGCGAGTTCGGCGGCGGGCGAGGCGGCGCTGAGGTAGCCGTCCTTGGCCAGCCGCTCGGACAGGTTCGGCAGGTCGAACAGGTAGTGCCCCAGCCCGTAGTAGATCGGCTTGCCGCGGTGGAACTCCACGCCGCGCAGCATGTGCTGGTGGTGCCCGAGGACGATGTCCACCCCGGAGTCCACGGCCAGGTGGGCGATGGTGCGCTCGTGGTCGGTGAGCACGAACGGGCGGGTGAAGTCGCCCCAGTGGAAACTCGCCACCAAGACGTCGACCTCGGCCCGAGCGGCCTTGACGTCGCGCACGAACGCGTCGACGTCCTCGGGGAAGGGCTCGGTGCTCACCCGGGGCGCCAGGCCGGGGTTCCACTCGTTGAGCTCCCACGGGGTGTAGCGGCTGTGCGCCCGCAACGGCGCCAACCCCGGTGTGGCGGAACGGGCCTCGTAACCGTGCGGGAAGACCGCGGCGTAGGAGAGGAACCCGACGCGCAGGTCGCCCCGGCGCACGACGGCCACCTCCCGCGCCTCGCGGGCATCGGCACCCGCCCCCGAGGTCGCGATCCCCAGACCGCGCAGGGTGTCGCGGGTGGTGAGCATCGCGGCGTGCCCGCCGTCGACGCTGTGGTTGTTGGCCAGGGACATCACCGAGAAACCGGCGGCGGCCAAGGGGGTGGCGTGGGCGGCCGGGGACACCACGGGGGAACCGCAGCTCGGTGCGCGCTCCCAGACGTCGCTGAAGGTCCCCTCGCAGTTGCCGAAGACGATGTCCCCGGCGGAGAGGACGTCCCGCGCCTTCCGCAGCGCGGAGGCGGGGTCGGCACGATCGATGAACACGTCACCGACGGCGAAGATCGAGATCTCTGCGGCCATGCGCAACACCTTTCACGGGCCGTCCGCGGCCCTCGGCGGGCAGCGGACCGGCCACCTCCGACCCTAGCCCCGGACGCGTCCGGCGCCCGCCGAACAGTGCCCGCGACAGTGCCGCGACCGTGCCCGCGCACCCCGGCCACGGTTCGGCCGTCGCCGGACGCGTCCGGCCCTACCGTTGTGGGTACCCCGCAGACCCCCGGCACCGAACGCTCCCGAGGAGACCTGACCTGTTGTGACAATCCCCGACCAGGACGGGCGCGCGCGGACCGGCGCCCGATCCGGGTTCCTGCCGCTCGCGGCCATCTGCCTGGGCTTCTTCATCGTCATGGTCGACACCACCATCGTCAACGTCGCCCTGCCCGCCATCAGCCACGACTTCGGCGGCGGCGTGGTCCTGCAGCAGTGGGTGGTCGACAGCTACACGCTGGTCTTCGCCGCCCTGCTGCTCAGTGCGGGCGCCGCCGCGGACCGGCTCGGCCCGCGCCGGGTGTTCGAGGCCGGTCTGCTGGCTTTCGCGGTGTTCTCCGCGGCCTGCGCGTTCGCCCCGAACGGCCCGCTGCTGGTGCTCGCCCGCGCCCTGCAGGGCCTCGGCGCCGCCGCGCTGGTGCCCGCCTCGCTCGCCCTGATCAACACCACCTACCACGACCGCGCGGCCCGCGCGAAGGCGATCGGTGTCTGGGGCGGCATGGGCGGCATCGCCGCCGCGGTCGGCCCGGTGGTCGGCGGCGCACTGATCACCCTGGCGGGCTGGCCGTCGGTGTTCCTGGTCAACGTGCCGGTCTCGCTCGCGGCCTACCTGCTCGTGCGGCACGCGGTGCCCAGGTCGGTGCCGAACCCGACCAGAAGCGTCGACGTCACCGGTCAGGTGCTCGCCGTGGTGTCCCTGGTGGTGCTGGTGTACGGCATCATCGAGGGCGGCGGCCCGGCCGGGTGGTCCCCGCGCACGCTCGGGATCGTCGCCGCGGGCCTGGCGCTGGTGGCGGTGTTCCTCGTGGTGGAACACCGCAAGGCGCAGGCGATGCTGCCGACCACCCTGTTCCGCGATCGCGTTTTCTCCGCCGCCGCGGCCACCGGTCTGCTGCTGAACTTCGGCTTCTACGGCCAGTTCTTCGTGCTCACCCTGTACTTCCAGCAGTTGCGCCACTTCTCCCCGCTGACCGCGGGCCTGCTGCTGGTGCCCGAGGCGGTGGGCGCGATCATCGGCTCCCCACTCGGCGGCCGCGCCGCGGCCCGGATCGGCGCCCGGTACACGATGGTCATCGGGCTGACCGCGGGCGCGCTGGGCTTCCTCGCCTTCGTGCTGGTGGACGCGGGCAGCGGCTACGCCCTGATCGTCCCGGCCGCCTTCGCCGCGGGACTGGGCATGGGCTTCGCGATGCCCGCCGCCACCACGGCGGCGATCGAGGCGGCACCCCGCGACCTCGCGGGCCTGGCCTCCGGTGCGGTCAACACCGCCCGCCAACTCGGCAGCGTACTGGGCGTGGCGGTACTGGGCGCCTTGGTCGCGACCGGACTGCCGTTCCTGACCGGCTTCCACCTCGCGGTCGCCGCATCGGCCGTGGTGTTCCTGGCGGGCGCGGCGCTCAACCTGATCGTGCGACCACGCCGCCCGTCCTCGGTGGACGCAGACGGCGAACCCGTTGCCCTCGTGCCGGTTTCGCCGGTACCCGGCCCGAAGTGAGCCATCGATCGCCGCTACGCGCCGTGTTGTCAGTCGGATTCGAGGAGTTCGGCCAGCCGGAGGGTGTCTTTGAGGTAGCGTTCGTAGGGGAAGCCTGCTGCGGCGAGTTCGGTGCGGAGTTCGTCGTAGAGTGGCTTCCCGGCGGTGTGGAAGGCTTTTCGGCCTGCGTCGGTGAGGCGGACCAGTCGTCGTCGGGCGTGGTCGGGGTCGATGGTGATGTGCACCAGGCCGTTGGTTTCGAGTGGTCGCAGGGCCCGGCTGATCGCTGGGTCGGACACGGACAGCGCCTGTGCGAGCCGGTGCTGTGTCGCGGGCTCGATCTCCTCCAACGTTCCCAAAAGTCGTATCTGGCTGTAGGTCAAGCTGTCACGGTCGTCGATGCGCCGCCGGGCCGCCTCGCCCAGCAGCATGACCACGCGGTGCAGCAGATCTGCGAGTCCTTCGTCCACGGCACCACCGTAACACAAGTGTTGACTGGTTAATATTAACCAGGTAAGAATGAGCCATGGACACCTCCTACCTCGCCCAATCCGCCTTTCCCCTGGTCTGGCTCCTGGTGCCCGCCATCGGGGCGTTCGTACGAGCCCGCCGTGCCCGTTCCCCCCAGGAGGCGCTGGAAATCTGGCAGCGCTGGTGGGCGATCGGGGCGCTCGGCTTCGGCAGCCTGTGGATGACGGTCGCGTTCCTCGCCTTCCCGGACGTCATGGCCACCGCGATCGGCTTCAACCGGACGCCCTTCCTGTTCGAGATCGCCTTCGCCAACCTCGGGCTGGCCATCATGGGCTTCCGCGCCGCCTCGGCCACACCGCGCGAGCGCATCACCATCGGCCTCGGCGCAGGCATGTTCCTCTGGGGAGCCGTGGTCGGCCACATCTACCAGTGGTTCGCCAACGGTGACCACGCCCCGGGCAACACCGGCGGAGTCCTCGTCAACGACCTCCTGATCCCGGCAGTCATGATCACCCTCGCCCTGCGATCCCGACGGCTGGCGCCCACACCCCAGCCCACCGTGGAAATCGCCGCCTGACACCGCGGGGGCCGACCTCACCGTGGCGACTCACACCAGCCGCAAGCCTGACGAGGCACGATCCCGTCACACGTCATCGCGGCGAGCAACTCATCCCGTATCGCGTCCGGAATCGTCCGCAGCGCTTGGCTCGGGGACACGCTGCCGCAGCCAAGCCTGCTTGCCTCGGTTTCATTGGACCCCGGTGCGCCAACGCAGGTTCATGACGACGACACGAGGAGAACAGGACGTACGCGGAAGGTTCGACGTCCACAGTCAGTTCGTGCAGGTTCCAGGCGCCGTCCACACCGAAGATGGTGAGGCGATCCACGAACGTATCTGCCAAATTGTCCAGGGACTGCTTGTTGCGCGCCTTCACTGCGGCTTGGGAGACAACTTTCGGACGAACTGTTCCTCTGAGTTCGAAAGCCGATACGCGTTCCCGGTGTGGCGACTTGCGAGTACTCGGTTGGCCGACCCGTGCGTCGAAGCCGTATTCCTCGGTCGGGCGGGGGCATCGCCAGACGATCCGGAACTGGTCGTCGATCGGCAACACGGGTGGTCCTATCACTACGTCTTTGACCAGGTAAAACGTGACGAGTCGGCGGGCCTTGTCCGACATCTTGAGCCACGGCTTCGAGAGCGCTTCGGCATGTGCCACGGCATCCGACTCCAACTCGGCGGCTATGGTGGCGAGGTCGTGGTTGGTCGCGGTTTCGGTGCGGAGTGCCTGGATCGACCGGGCCAACGCATCTGGTTCGACCTGAAGATGGTGTTCGACCCGGTTGGCCACGTAGTTGTCACGTGCGTGGGTGTTGGTGTGAAGCGGTGGATCGTCGGTGGCGGGTTTGCGTGCCCACTGAGCCGCGTCGAGGCAGGCCGCCAGCCATTGTGCCTCGGGTGTGTTCAGTATCGTGGTTCCCACCACGGACATGCCGGGAAGAAGGCCCGGTCGACCATGGGGATGGAAATGCTCGGGGCCGAAGTGCGTCGGATGCCAGTCGAGGTCGCTGTGGAGCAGGGTTGCGAATCCCTCGCCCCAATGTTGCCAGAAGATCATGTCCTCGCCGTGCACATTCACGTAGTGCTGCACGATGTCCGATGTGCCGAACTCGACACCCGCCATATCGCCCAACTGGGCCTGGATGATCCGGTTGCCTCGATAGCGGCTCAGGTAGCCTCTGGCCTCGGCGACGAAGTCCGTGATGGATTCGTCGTCCAACTTCCGGTTCGGGCTGATGGTGATCGTCTTGAGCACCTCGCCGTCGCGCCGCGCCGACAGCAGTTGTTTGGTGGCGTTGGCCCAGTAGAGTCCGTCGGTGTCCGGGTCGTGCACAACGCAGAGCACCGGGATGTTGCCATCGGCCCAGGTGCTGCCGTGGTCACCGATCGGCACGGCGTATCCGTTGGACCTGCGCCACGAGCGGCCGCCTTTGACCTGGATCTTGACCAGGTCGCCGGTGACCTCACCGGCCTCGGTGAACGTGACGTGTTGGTCCTCGCCGAAGTCGTTCTGGCCGTCTACCTCCTGAACGATGTGATTGTGTCGCTCCAGGAGCGTCCGCAGCGCGTTGACCGCCGCACGGCCGGGTTTGCGGGAGTCAGGCACCTTCGGCAAAGCACCCTCCGGATCATGGCGCGCGGCGCCCGGATGGGTGGCCCGCGACAAGTTCAGTATGGCCGGAGGATAGTGGATAGGGTCGTGTGATCCGGGCACCTGGTGAGGTAGGTGTTATGCCGACGTGTACCAGACCACCGGGAGCGGCATGTTCGTAGCGGCGTTGTTCGAGCGGTTTGGCGTGGGTCACGAGGGCCTCCGTTGCCCGGTGCAGACGTCGCGGTCCACGCCGGACCCGGAGGCCCTCGATCTATTCCTAGATCATCTGAGCTGAACCGTTCGCGGCCTCGGTGTGGCTAGCCGAGGAGGCGTGTGTTGTTCCAGCCGCCGCCGATGATGGTGGGGGTCCAGGTGTTGGCGGTTGTGTTGTTCCATTCGACGAGGACGCCGTCGGTGCGGGCGGTGACCAGGCGGGTGGTGTCGATGCCTGCGATGAGGCGGACGTTGTCCCAGTCGGGGCCGACGTAGGCGCCGGACCAGCCGCCCGCGTCGCGGGTGAAACGGTTGGCGTCGCCGGAGTTGGTGATTCCGAAGATTCGGGAGTAGCTGAGTCCGGCGATCAGGCGGTGGTTGCCCCAGACGGGCCAGGTGCCTTGGACGGAATAGGCGTGGTTGCTCGATGGGGACCAGTACTCGGTGAGGACGCCGCCGGAGGTCAGGGCCAGGAAACGGTCGGTTCCGATGCCCGCGAGCTGGGTGACGTTTTCCCAGTTGGGGCTGACGTAGTAGCCCTTCCACTTGCCGTCGGCCGGGTCGACCTTCCAGTCCCACAGCGTGCCGTCCACGCGGATCTGGAGCAGTTGCGTGGTGCTCAGCCCGGCGATCAGTCTCGTGTCGCCCCAGCCGGGGCCGATCAACTGCCGTGTGTAGCCGCCGTTGGTGCCGCGCTGCCAGAACACCAACTCCTCGGTGCCGTTGTGGATCTCGTAGAAGCCCGTGGCGTTCGCCACGGCACCGGCGGGGGTCGGACCCGCGACGCCGAGGGTCGCCAACAGTGTGAGCAGGGCGATGAGTACCTTGCGGAATTTCATGGTGTCTCCGGTTCAGCCGAGCAGCCGGGTGTTGGCCCAGCCGCCGCCGATGGGGGTGCCGATCCAGGGGCCGAGGACGCTCGCCTGGTTCCATTCGACGAAGACGCCGTCGGTGCGGACCACGGCGAAGCGGAAGTCGCTGATGCCCGCGACGAGCCGGACGTTGCCCCAGTTCGGGCCAAGGCCGGCGGTGGCGCTCCAGGTGCCGCTGCCCCAGCCGTAGCTGGCGGCGTTGCCGGAGAAGTCGATCCCGATGAAGGCGCCGCTGCCCCGACCGGCGATCTTGTCCAGGCCCGCGAACCCGGACGCGGTCCGTGGCTGGGTGTAGACGTGGTTGCCCAACGCCGAGAAGTACTCCTTGAGCACCCCGTCGGTGGTCAGCGCGAGGAAGTTGTTCGACCCGAGACCGGTGATCGCCCGGACGTCACTCCAACCGCCGCCGACGAAGTAGCCCTTCCAGCGGTCGTTGTCGGTGTGGTCGACTTTCCAATCCCACAGCGTGTTGTCGTTGCGGACCTGCACGACCTGGTCGGTGCTCAGCGCCGCGATCAGCTTCGTGTCCTGCCACTCTGGCCCGATCAGTTGCGACTGGTAGCTGCCGCTGCTCTTGTCCCAGTGCACCAGTTCGTTGCTCTGGTTGATCTCGAAGAAGCCGGTGTAGTTGTTGCCGGTATAGGCCGTCGCGGGACTCACCAGCCCCAGCGCCGCGACGAAGGTGAGCACGGTGGTGAGCACCATCCGAAGTCTCACGGTTCCTCCTCGTGTGTGAGCCGATCCAGGCGACCGTAGGCCAGACCGCTATCAGCTCGTTCTCACCCGGGTAACACGGGAGTACGCCGGTGGCGCACCACCTGGTTGACTCCACAGTGGACTAAGTCGACCGGTGTGGTATTGCCCCTGGCCGCCGCCGACCAGGCAGCCCTCCCAGATGCCGTCCGTCGGGGTTGACCTTCCAGCCTCAGCGCGCCAGCTCGTTGTCACCTGGGTGTCATCGACCGTCTACACGCGACTCGGTGGCGTCTACTCCTTGAACAACGGCTGCCGCTTGCCGGTGCGGTTCGGCGGTGGCGGGCTCGGCGAGGTCGCTGAGTAGGCGTAGGGCCTGGGCCTCGCCGGGGCGGTGGCCGGTTTCGCGGTGGATGTGGAGTGCTTCGGTTGCCTGGGTTGAGGCGGTCTTGTGGTCGCCCAGGTCGAGGTGGGTGCGGGCGAGTGAGGTCAGGACCCGGCCGCGGCGCACCCGGAGGCCGATCTTGTCGGTGAGGGCCAACGCCTCGTGGCCGAACTCCAGGGCCTCTGTGGGGCGCCCCGCAACCCTGGTGGCGTCGGCCAGTCCGATGAGCGCGCCGACCTCCGCTCGCTGGTATCCCAGGTCGCGAGCTGCTCGGAGGGCGTGCGTGTGGTGCTCGACCGCTGCTTCCGGGTGTCCCTGGCTCAACCGCGCAGCGCCGAGAGTGTTGTGTACCTCGGCCACTTGACGGGGTTGATCGGTCTCCTCGGCCAGACGCAGCGCGGCGCCGGCGCGCTTCAGGGCCTGCTCCACTTCTCCCTGGTCGAGGTGGAGCCGAGCGAGGTTGTCGAGGACCTCGACCTCGGCTTGCAGGGATCGGTTGTCGTGCAACGCTTTGAGCGTTTCCTCGAAGATCGTGCGCGCCTGGTCGATCCGGCCGAGCTCCCGCTGGACGGACCCGAGGTTGACCGACATCGTGATCCTGGTCGAGGTGTTGTCGCACAACGAGAGCGCGCGCTCGTAGCATTCGACGGCCTTGTCCAGCTCGCCTTGGTCCTGCCAACAGCAGGCCAGGTTGTTCAACGTCGCCGCGACCAACTGCTCGTGCCCGGTCCGCCCCGCGATCAGCAGCGCCTGGTCGTAGTGGGTGATCGCGGTGGGGGAGTCGCCCAGGCTTGAGCGCAGGGTTCCCAGGCTCAGGTGCATCGCGGCCGTCGCTTCGTCGTCGCCTGCGATTGTCGCGGCTCGCAACCCTGCTCGCGCCGAGGACTGCCACGCCGTGTGGTCGGACTGGATCCAGAAGTACCCGCGCAGCGCGTCGGTCAACTGCCAGGCGGGGCGGTGTGGGCCCGCGTCGGCGGCGTGGCAGACGATCGAGGCGAGGTTGATCCGCTCACCGTCCAACCAGGACAATGCGCTCCCGCTGTCCGGGAAGGGTTTCTCGGCACGTGGACCATCGAGCCGGTTCATCTCGGGGTAGAGCAGGTCCGCCGCGCGGTGTGCGACGCCGACGTACCAGGTGAGCAGCCTGGGTAGCACGTCGGTGGGGGAGTCCTCGACCTCGGCGCGGCGCGCGGCGTAAAGGCGGAGCAGGTCGTGGTACTGGTAGCGGCCAGGCAGGGCCTGCTGCACCAAATGGCTGGAAGCCAGCTCGCGCAACAGGTACAGCGCGTCGTCCTCGCTGATACCGGCGATGATCGCCGCGTTCTCCGCCGTGATGTCCGGTGTCGGAACCACCCCGCAGAGGCGGAACAGCCGCTGGGCGGCGGGGGAAAGGGCGTCGTAGGACAGGTCGAACGTCGCGCTCACCGCGATGTCGCCGGTGACGGTGAGCGTCCGCAACCGGTCGCGGCGGGACAGCTCGCGCACGTGGTCGGCGATCCTGCCGTCGATGTTGGCCGCCGCGATCCGCAGTGCGAGCGGGAGCGCGCCGCAGAGCCGGATCAACTGGGCCACCGCCTCCGGCTCGGCGTCGACCGCGGCGCCCAGCATCTCGCCGAGCAGGTGCCGCGCCTCGGTGTCGGTCAGCACGCCCACCGACACCACGCGGGCGCCGTGGGTGACCGCGAGGCCGCGCATCTCGTCGCGGCTAGTGATCAGCACCGCGCAACCCGGGCCGGATGGCAGCAGGGACCGGACCTGCTCGGCGTCCGCGGCGTTGTCGAGCACGAGCAGCGTCCGCTTGTCCGCCAACAGGGCCCGCAGCAGGTCGGACTGCGCGTCGACGTCGAGCGGGACGCGTTCCGCTGCCACACCAAGGGTTCTGAGCAGGTGTGCGAGCGCTTGTTCGGCCGTTGTGGACGGACGGGTCGAGTAGCCGTGCAGGTTGAGGAAGAGTCTGCCGTCGGGGAATCGTGCGTGCAGTTGGTGCGCCACGTGCACCGCCAAGGCCGTCTTGCCGACTCCCGGCGGTCCGACGATCGCCACGATCGGCATCGCGTTTCCTTTTGGCACCAACAGGTTCACGGTGCGCTCTAGCAGGTCTTCCCGGCCGACGAAGTCCCGTAGGTCTGGTGGGAGCCGCACCCGTTGCGGCACGGGGTGGTCGGTCGCGGTGCCGTCGAGCATGTCCTCGAACAGCCGCCGCAGTTCGGGGCCCGGGTCGACGCCGAGTTGGTCGGCGAGCACTTCCCGGACCTGGTGGTAGGCGGCCATCGCCTCACCAGCGCGGCCCGTCGCGAGCAGCGCCCGCACCAGCAGGGTCCACAACCGTTCCCGCAGCGGGTGCTCCGCGGTCAGCGTCCGCAACTCGCCGACGACCTCGTGCCCGCCCGCCGTGATGTCCAGTTCCAGCCGCCGCTCCACCGCCGCCAGCCGCAACTCCCACAGCCGTGGCGCGACCCGCTCCCGCACCGGCTCGATGTCGACGTCCGCCAGCGGCTCCCCCCGCCACAGCCGCTCCGCCGACCGCAGCAATCCGACCGCCACATCCGGTTCGGCGTCGCCTGCCTCGCCGATCGCCCGCTCGAAGTCCGTCACGTCGACCGGCGCGACCAGCCGGTACCCGTCCGCGGTGGTCAGGATCGAGTCGGCGCCCATCAGCCTGCGCAGGCGCATCACGTAGACCTGCACGGTATGCCGCGGGTTGGCGGGCGCGTCCTCGTCCCACAGCCACCCGACCAGCTCATCGGTCGACACCGACTCGTTCGCCCGAGCAGCCAACGCCGCGAGCACCGCCCGCGGCTTACCCGCCCCCACCCCCACGACGGCGCCATCGACCACGACCTCGACCGGCCCCAACACCCGGACCAGGACATCCGCTTGTCCAGTCATCCCCCCACCCCCGACCCCCATCCAACCCCAGCGGGTCGGTTGTACGCCACCGGTCGGGAATTGGTCCACACTGTTGTGGCAGGACGGGCCCGTGCCGCGGACCTTGTCGTACTTGGCCATCTGCTGGAAGTCGGTGTAGCTGGTGTCCTGGTCGTCAGCGGAACGACGGACAAGGTCCACAGTGATTATCCCGTTTCCCGGACGGTACATGCCAACAAAGCACCAGTTTCGTCCATGGCCCGTTCACACCTTCGCAACTAGGGCGAATCTCGTCGTGGAGTTCGGCCGGAGGGGAATATGTGGCGGGTCGGTGGCGCTGAGTGGGGTAGTCAGGTGGGTTGACCGTGGGAGGTATGGGTGGCGTTGGACCCCGAGGAGCTGTTCGAGGTCGACTCGGATGTGCCGGATCTGAGCGGGGTGGTGCTCCTGCACCACTTCAGCGGGTTCATGGACGCGGGGTCGGCCGGGGCGGCGCTGGTTGAGCATCTGTTGGCGGTTTGTGAGCATCGGGTGGTGGCTCGGTTCGACGTGGATGGGCTGATCGACTACCGGGCTCGGCGGCCGATGATGACCTACGACACCGACCGGTGGCAGGGCTATGACCGGCCTGAGCTCGTGGTCCGCCTGCTGCACGACGCCGAGGGGGTGCAGTTTCTGCTGCTCACGGGGCCGGAGCCGGATCGTCGGTGGGAGGCGGTGGTCGCGGCGGTGCAGGGTCTGGTGGAGCGTTGGGGGGTGCGGCTGACTGTGGGTGCTCACGGGATTCCGATGGCCGTTCCGCATACCCGTGCGCTGTCGGTGATCTCGCACGCGACCAGGGCCGAGTTGGTCACCGAGCGGTTCCCGGTCAGCCGGGTGCAGGTGCCGGGCAACCTGTCGGCGCTGGTGGAGTTCCGGCTCGGCGAGGCGGGGCACGACGCCATGGGGTTTGCCGCTTATGTGCCGCATTACCTCGCGCAGAGCACCTACCCCACGGCCGCGCTCGGGCTGCTGGGTGCCGTGACGTCGGCCACCGGGTTGGTGATCAAGACCGACGCCCTGCGCGCCGCCGCGGAGTTGGCCGATGCCGAGGTCGCCCGCCAGGTCGCGGACTCGGCGGAGATCAGCCAGGTCGTCGAGGCCCTCGAACGGCAGTACGACGCCTACGCCGAGTCCTCGAACAACCTGCTCGTCGCCGAGGGTGAGCAGGTACCGAGCGCCGACGAGTTGGGTGCCGAGTTCGAGCGGTTCCTCGCCGAACTCCCACGGGACCCCTGATCCTCCGCGCCTGGCGCGGGCTCTCTGTCGTTCGAGGTGTGCCGACCCCGGCTCTGGCCGAGTCGGGGTGTTCGTGCTGGCCGTGTTCGGGACCGGGTCCTGGGCGCGGCCAGTCGTGTTTGTGGCGGGGATCACCTGCGCCGATGGGTTGTCCATTGTGGAATTCAGCGGGTCGGTTCCGGTGGTTCGCCGTGGGAAAGTGGCGAAAAATCGCGGGTGAATGGTTTTTGGGTTGTCATGTTTTTGGCAGGTGTGCGGTGTGGATGGCCGAGGGTGATAACGATCCGTGTCAGTAGTCGTGAATTTGTTGCGGGACGCGGGCGGGGTTGTAACGGTGGTATGGGGAGCCGCGATCTTCGCGGTACTTGATGCCTGGAAAAGTGCGGTGTGTTGGCGCACGGAGCGAGGATTGGCGCGGCCTCATGTCAGTTCGCGGGAAAAGGACACCGAGGACGGCGTTGTCGTTGCTCGGGGTCGTCGGGGTGCTGTTGTCGCTGGTTGGCGGGCCTGCGGTGGCGCAGGACCAGCCCGCGGTACTGCCTGCGCTGCAGGTGGTGGTGCTGGTCGACGAGTCGGGGAGTATCGGGGACGCGGACCTGGTCGCCGAGAAGGAAGCGGCGCGGACCATTGCGGCGAGTGTTCTGGCGCCGGGCTCGATCGTTTCAGTCGTCGGGTTCGGTAGTTCGGAGAAACCGGGGCAGAGCGCGGTGGATGTCGTTTGTCCGCCGACCGGTGTGGATGAGTCGCAAAGTCGAGACGGGCTCGCGAAATGTGTTGACGGGCTGCACAAGCGTCAGGTTTCCGAGGGCGCCGGAACCGACCACGTCGCCGCGTTGCAGCAGGCGCTGGACACGGTGCGCTCCGGGGGGCCGGACCGCAAGGTGGTGTTCCTGCTGACCGACGGGGTGCTCGACGTGTCGAACAGCCCGTCCTGGGGGGACACCCCCGACCGGCGCAACCGGGCGGCGGCGGCCGAGATCAAGAACGTGCTCGGCGCGCTCGACCGGCAACACGCCCAGGTGTGGCC
The DNA here is from genome assembly GCF_000482865.1 of Actinokineospora inagensis DSM 44258. Classification (GTDB taxonomy): domain Bacteria; phylum Actinomycetota; class Actinomycetes; order Mycobacteriales; family Pseudonocardiaceae; genus Actinokineospora; species Actinokineospora inagensis. The sequence goes on from NZ_AXWW01000033.1 coordinate 28,257, forward strand.
GCTCGGCTTCGGCAAGGTCGACCTCGGTGGGCTCGCGGGCCTGGCCAAGGGCACCAGTTGCACGCCCGCCGCGCCGAACCCGAAGGAGCGGGTGGTCGGCGCCGGTGACCTGCGGGGGGCGATCCAGGACGCGTTCCGGTCGGCCAGTTGCGGCAGTTACAACACCTCGGACCGCGGCGACGTCCCGAAGGGCGGCTCCCTCGACCTCACGGTGGACATCCCGGAGGTCGCCAGCGACGCCTCGATCATCGTCTACAAGCGCGACCGGCGGGTCCAGGTCGAGTACCGCGCCCCCGGGTCCGGCAAGCCCGCGCCCGCCGAGGGCGGGTCGCACTTCGAGTTCGCCGGGCAGAGCACCGAGACCGAGTCGGTGGTCATCGCCGACCCGGTGCCCGGCCGCTGGACCATCCGGCTGTCCTCGGCCGACGTCGACGCGCGGGATGTCGCCGCCGCCGTGTTCTTCCAGGCCGCGGTGAAGGCGTACCTGACCGCCGTGCCCGCCCAGCCCGCCGCGGGCCAGACCGTCGACGTCGGCATGCAGGTGCGTGCCAGGGACAAGGCGATCGCCGACCCGGACATCCTGCGCGGCCTGACCTTCGTCGTCACCCTCACCGGCTCGTCCGGCTTCCCCGCGCAGACCGTCCAACTGACCGACCCGGACGGCGACGGCGCGTTCACCGGTCAACTGAAAGTCCCCGACGGCGCCAAGGGGGACCTCACCTTCACCGGTGACGTCAGCGGGGTCGGCATCGGCGGCGACCGGCGGGTCCTGTCGACGAAGGTGCGCGGCGAGCCTGCCGCCGTGCAGGGCCAGATCCTGTTCGACGACAACCGCGCCACCGTCACCCCCGGCGGTTCGATCACCGGGACCGCCCGGGTCGCCAACAACTCCGGCGCGCCCGTCCGGCTGCGCTTCCAGACCTCGGACGTCACCGCGGGCACCACCCTGACCGTGGATCCCTCCGCGCCGCAGGCCGAGCCGGGCAACAGCGACATCCCGTTCACGTTGCACTTCGGGCCCGGCACCCCGGAAGGCGTCAGCGGCGCCCGGCTCAGCCTGGTCACCGAGTCGGACGGGGCCGTTGTCGCCGAGCGGCTGCTGGCCACCGAGGTCGCGCCGGAACCGGGGGTGTTCGAACGGTTCTTCTGGATGTGGGTGGGGCTCGGGGTGCTCGTGCTGGCCGCCCTGGTGTTCCTCCTGCTGCGGCTGCGGACGAAGCTCGCCGACCTGTCGGTGGGTGGCCTGCGCGTCCAGTTGCGCCGCGGCGGGTTCCAGGTCTCGGAACTCGTCGCGCCGGACCCGTCCGCCAGGACCTTCGGTTTCGTGGTGCACGACGACTTCACCGGACTCCAGTTGCAGCCCGCGGGACCGGACGAACCCAACACCTTCCACATCCGCCGCGTGTCCGGGCGGCTGGAGTTCGGCGGACCGGGCGTGCCCACCGCCATGCTGCAGCCGGGCTCGCCGCGGGCCATCGGACCGGACATGGACGTCGTGATCCTCGACGACCGCGCCGCCGCGGGCGTCAACTCCGGCCCCCCGACCGACCCCTTCGCCACCACGGCCCACCCGGCAGGCGGCAACGGGTACGCGGGGCCACCGGTGGACCCGTTCGCCCAGACCACCGCCGTACCGACGGAAGGCACGTCCCACCTCGACAACCCGTTCGGCGACAGCCAGTTCCCCCGCCCGGCGAACGAGCCGGAGCAACGCACCGAGCAGCGCCCCTCACCGCAGATCGACCCGTACAACCCGTTCGCCTGAGCACGAGGAGCGCGCGACCCGATGGAGCGAGGAAGTCGGCCCAAGCTCGACCTGGCCGGGATGCTGGACGCACCCCGGACTCGTCGAATGGTCGGCCGGGCCGCCCTGTTCGCGTTGCTGGTCGCCATTGTCGTGGCCGTGGTCACCATCTGCGGCTTCGGGTACTCGGCGTGGGCTTTCGCCGTGGTCGTGGCCCTGGTCGGCGCGGTGGTGGCGTTGGCGAACTGCTGGACGATCCGGCTCGGTGGCCAGGTCTTCCAGATCTGGCGGGTGCTGATCTCGTTGCTGGTCGCGTTCGCCGTGTCCTACGCGGCCGCCAGTTGGGTTTTCCGCTCCGACATCGAGGCGTTGACAGGCCCCGGAACCCAGGAGCAGTGGCGCAAGGACCAGGCGGAGTGGACGCGGCAGCGCGGCGCGTTGGAGAAGGTGTTGCGGGAGACGACGATCCCGGCCATCGACACGGATCCCGAGGTCGTCCGATCGCACGCCGACGTCACCCGGTCCAGTGTGGACACCGGGCACGCGGCGGACGTGGCCGCGGCCGCGCGCAGGTCGCTGTGCCAGGGCGAGGGCAGCGGCCCGACTCCGTTCTGCGAGCAGCAGGCGGACGTGTACAAGTCCGAAGAGGACAACCGAGCCCGGTCGGCCGACTCCATGCTGCGCGCGCAGACGAACCTCACCGTCGCCGTGGTGAACGCCGTGGACAAGGCCCGCACCGCCGCCGTGACCCGCGCTGTGGCCAAGGCGGACCTGGATGCCGTCAACGCGAGACTGGCGGGCCACGGTGAGCACGAGCCGCCCAGGCTCAACTGGCTCGATGCCCGGGAGGTCGTGGGTGACCGGAACCCGGTCGGCGTCATCGTGGTGATCTTCGTGGTGATCGCGGCCTTCGTCCTGCTCGACTGCGTCGCTTTCGACCGAGTCCTCCGCCGTCTGCGCGCACGGGACCCGGACCAGCAGGAAGGACTCTCCGCATGAGCGAGTGGAGCGCCGAACTGGCTACCGTGACGAGGGCCGTCACCACGCTGGCCGACCGGCTCGCGCGGTGGCCCAACGGGGCCAACCCGGTGATCGGTGACGCCCGCACCGCGGTGAAGCTCACCGCGGAGTTCTTCAAGCAGTTACCCGGCGCGGTGGACGCGCACGCGAAGCTGCGCGAGGCGGTGGCCGGACGCGACGGCATGACCGAGATGTTGCGCGAACTCCGATCCATTGTGGACTTGTTGGACGGTTGCTTCCACGCCATCGACAACGGCCGCGCCAGGACCCGGGGGCCTGCCAAGCTCCGCGAGTTGGCCAACCGGCTGTGTGAACGGCTCGACGAGTTCCTGGTCGAGCTCATCGCCGTGGCGAACCAGGCCGCCGAGGTGGACCGGGTGGTCGGCGCGGCGCGGAACACCACGGTCGAGGTCGTCACGCAGACCAAGCACAAGATCGACCTCTGGTACCTGGAGGCCGAGGGCGCCCAGGAGCCCACGCCCGCCGTCGACCCCAGCGACGTCGCGGCGTACCGGCTGGCCAAGCACTTCCGGGAGCACGAGGAGAAGGAGACCAGGCTGGCCAACCGGTGGCGGCTCGCCGTGGTCGGGTTGCTCGTGATCATCACGGCGTCGGCCGTGACGATCACCCTGGTCTTCCACACCGACCTGCTCACGACCGACCTGGTCCGGTTGTCGGCGACCATCCCGGCCGCGGTGCTCGCCGGGTACGTGGCCAAGGAGTCGGCGCGGCACCGGGCGGCGGCGAAGTGGTCCGGTGAGCTGTCCATCGCCCTCAGGACGCTGGTGCCCTACACCGAGCCGCTGGGTGACCAGGGGGCTGAGCTGCGTCGCGCGCTGGGGTTGCGCGTGTTCGGGGCGCCGGTGATGGAGAAGGCGGAGGGCTTGGGCGTTGACCTCGTCGAGCGGTTGGAGGCACTGGTGCGGAGATTGCTCGACCGCGAGGGGAAGTCGTGAGTGAGTTGGCCAGCACACCGCCTGTGATCGTGAGGACGATGCCGCGATGAGGATCTACCAACCGATGTTGTTCGTCGGCCTCGGTGGGACCGGCTGCAAGGTCGGTGCCGAGTTGGAGAAGCGACTGCGTGAGGAGTTGTGCGGGCCGGACGGGACCAGGCTGGTGGGGGAGATCCAGGACCCCGGTTACCTGCCCTACCAACTCCCGTCGTGCCTGCAGTTCGTCTACGCGGACCTGAGCACCACCGAGTTGCACCGGGTGCGCCGGGAGGTGGTGCCCGGCCGCGAGCACGAGCAGGCGGCGCAGCGCACCATGCACCAGATCGCCGACCTGGTGCCCGCGAAGTTGGCGAACTCGGCCGATGTGGCGCAGAGCCTGCGGATCAACACCGACGAGGACACGATCGACTGGTTGCCGGGCAAGGAGGGCGACCCGCGGATCGGGCCGCTGGTGCGCGGGGCGGGGCAACTGCCCACGGTCGGGCGGGCGGTGCTGTTCGAGACGTTGCGGCGCAACGCGGACACGGCGCTGCTGGGGGTCAAGGAGGCATTGGCCGCGATCAACGAGTCCGCGGGCGACCTGTATGTGGTGAGCGGCAAGCGGGCCCAGCAGGTTGACCCGGTCGTCGTGTTCGTCGTGTTCTCCGTGGCCGGTGGCACGGGCAGCGGGATCTTCTACGACTACCTGCACCTGATCGGCAACCTGATGCACGACGGCGGCAAGCGCGCCGAGATCTACCCGTTGGTGCTCATGCCTTCCGCGTTCGACGACGGCCAAGGTGGTGGCAGGCCCGCTGAGCTCAACGCGGGTTCCGCGCTGGTGGACCTGTTCCGGCTCATCGACGACCAGAACGCGCAGGGGTCCCCGGACGCGCTCGACGCGCGCGGTACGCACGGCGCCGTGTCGGTGCGCTACCCCGGCATGGGGCAGGTGCAGTTGCAGCCGAACGTGGTCCAGACCGCGTTCCTGTTCGGCAGGCCGGTCGGCGGGGTGCGCCGGGACGACCTGAACCGGTCGATGGTGTCGCTGATGGTCTCGCTCATCGGCGCGGGGCCGACCGAGCCGGACGACGACGACGGGGCCGCCACCCGGTCCTACCAGTCCTTCGCCGACGGGTTCATCAACAGCAAGGTCGACCGGCACGCCACCGCCGACACCGGGGTCGGCCGCCGCGGTGTCACCACCAGCGCCGTCGCGGCGCTCACCACTCCACTCCTGGAACTGACCGACGTGGTGTCGTCGCACCTGTTGGCCAACGCGGTCACCGAACTGCTCGTACCGCCCGGCGCCGTCGAGACCAACAAGCAGCACATCCGCCAGTTCATCACCGCCGCGGGACTCGACCGGGTGCTGGAGGCCGCCCCGGCGCGGATTCCGCCACAGGGCAGCCCGGTGGGCTACGGACCCGTGGTCGCCGCGTTGACCGAGCGGGCCAACCACATGGCCGCCGCGATCGATCGGGGCCAAGAGGCGCTGGCCGCCCCGGTCGCTGCGCTGGCGCAGGACTACGACCCGTCCGCCGCCGCGACGGCCGTGCTGCGGCACGTGGACCTCTTCCGGTTGTGGCGCACCGTGTTCGGGCACCGCGACCTGGTGGACCCGTTGGACAAGGGCGGTTTCCGGTCGTTGCTGGAGGGGTGGCGCACGCCGCCGCCGACGCCGCCGGGCATGAACAACGCGGTCCCGCCGATGCCGACCAACCTGCCGAAGCGGTTCATGCAGCGGATGCGGCTGGTCGACGAGCCGGTGCGGGCGGTGCTGCGCGCCCAGGACAACTGGTACCAGTGGCAGACCCGGCGGATCTGGAACGCGGCCTGGAACGACAGCCACCGGCTGTGGAGCAGGCCGTGGCAGGCGTTCGTGGAGGAGTTCACCGCCATCCACGGCGCGTTCGTCGCGCACGCCCAGACCGACCCGCACCTGTTCGACCAGCGGTCCAAGGACCTCTACAAGCCCAGGGTGGGGGTGGCCTACCTGCTGCCGCCCGAGGACCGCGGCCTGGAGGGCTTCTACCAGGGCGTGCTCGCCCGGTTGAAGCAGGACTTCGCCCAGCACCTCGGTCCCAACGCGCACGAGGGCCACCTGCTGAACCTGCTGCTCGGCCAGGACGGCTGGGTCGCCGCGTTCGACAAGGGGCGCAAGGACCCGGAGGCCGCCGTCGCCGACGTGCGGCAGCGGATCAAGGAGGCGGTCACCGAGCGGGTGCGCCCCGGTGACCGGAGCAGGCCCGCGTTGGTGCCCAGGATGGAGGACCTGCTGGCCAACGCGGTGCAGCGGCGGGACAACAGCGTCACCGACGGCGACCTCAACCGGTTCCGGCAGAAGCTGGCCGAACTGGTGCCCGGCGGGTTCGCCCCCGAGGGCCACGCCGCGCTGAAGGTGCTGTTCACCTACCCGGCCGCCCAGCACGACGTGGAGATCGAGCGGTTCCTGCGGCACGAGGTGTCGCTGCCGATCGACATGGTCGGCGAGCCGGAGTTCCGCGCCGTGCAGGCCGACTCGATGGTGGTCGTGCTCAACCGCAGCTCGATGGGGGTCACCGAGGTGCCCGAGCTGCGCAAGGTGATCAAGCTGTGGACGGTGGCCCAGCAGGCCCCCAAGCCGATGGACACGCTGTCCTGGCGGCGCAGGCTCGACCACGGCGACTACCTGCTGATGGACCGGCGGGACCGGGCGCAGGTGCTGCACCGGCTGCTCTGCGCGGCGTGGGACGGCAAGATCGAGGTGGTCGGCGACCCGTGCAGCCCGGACCGGATCACCGTCGCCCTGGGCAGCCGCGAGGCCGTGTCGATGGAGCTCGCGCTGGCCCCGCTGGGTTCGCTGTCCTCGTGGGCCAGCGTGTTGCAGGCCTACGAGCGGTGGATCATCACCGACGACAACCCGACCCGCCGCGGCCTGGCTGCCCGGTTGATGTCCAGCGTCCCCGCCGGTGCCGCCACCTCGCCGTCCCGCCCGGCGGAGGAGTTCACCGCGCTGGTCGACCTCGCCGAGCGCGAGCTGGCCAAGGTCGCCGAGGCCAGGGACAACCGGGTGCTGCGGGTCGACCCGCAGTTGGCGGTGTTCGCCGAGTTCTGGTCGGAGCTGCTGCCTGCCGCGCTCCGGCTGCCGGTCGACGGGACCCGCAAGAACCTCGACGACCTGCGGGAACAGGTCGAGGCCTCGTTCCGGCTCGGTGGGCAGGAGCGGGGATGAGGACATCCGAGGTGGTCGTCGTCGATCTTCGGCACGGTGGGTCGCCGCCCAGCTCGCCCGCGGGCGGCGTGGTGGTGGTGGACTCGGCCGACCAGTTGGCCGTGCACGCCGAGGTATACCTGTCGCTGGTGGGCGCGGACATGGTCACCGACGTCATCTGCGTCGCGGTGGGCGAGTCCGGGACCGGCGACCCGCTGGACGGGGTCGTGCTGACCATGCCGCCCGCGCTCCGGCACGCCACCGTGCTGTGGGTCGGTGACCCGGTCGGCGTCGAGTGGGCGCCCGAGCACACCGTGCCGCGCCCCGCCGCCCGACCGGGTGAAGACCTCGACGCGCTGGTGGCCGCGCTGCGCGACCCCACCCTGTTCGACCGGGTCGTCGCCGCGGCCGAGGAACTGCCCGCCGCCGCCGCGAGTCCCGGGATCCGGTTGGTCTCGCACGCTGTCGACCGGACCGAGCTGGCCGAGGCGCGGGCCGCCGCGGTCCGCTCGCTGTGCGCGGCCGACCAGCCCGCCACCGACGACATCAGCGTCACGATCCGGCAGTCGTTCCTGCTCGGCGGCCACGAAGGCGCGGTACTCACCGGACCAGTGCGCGACGCGCGGGTCGAGGCGCTGCGCAGGCTCGCCGACGTCGCGGCGCTTGCCAAGCAGGTGGGCACGCCGCAGGCCCTGTTGGGTACCGCTCGCCCGACCGGTTCGATCGCCACCCAGACGGCGTGGGCCGGGCAGGCGGCGGAGAACTACCGCTTGGGCGTCGGCGAACTGCTCAACCGGATGGACGGCCAACTACAGGTCGGGCACCCGTCGGTGGACGCGGTGCGCGAACTGGGAGCCCCCGCCCCGCGCGATGTTGACGGCCACGAGATCGCGGGCGCGCTGCGGCAGGCGGTCGACGCCCGGCTGGCCGCCGGGGCCGCGTTGCCGACGGTGAGCCGGGAACTGCGCCAGCTCGCCGCGTCGGCAAAACCGCAGGGCTGTGTGTCCGCTTTGGACCAGGTGGCCGCGATCGGGCCGTTGTCGTTGTCGCTACCGGAGTTCCGCCGCTGGCCGATCCCGATCCTGGCGTTGCCGCTGATCTTCCTGACCTGCGCCGCGGTCGCGTTCCTGCTCGGACCGGGGTGGACCGGCTGGCTCGCCGGTGCGCTGCTGGCGTCGGGGTGGACGTGCGCTGGGTGGCTGTTCCTCGCCCGGCGCCCGGGGCCGGAGGGAGAACCGGGGTTCGGCACCGTCGTCCCGGCGGCGCTGAGCGTCTATGGCCTGAGTTCTCTCGTTGGGGCGGTGGCGGGCGCGTTACCCCGTGGCTTGGTCACCGAACTCGCTCGGCCGCTGATGCCCGAGTTGGTCGCGGATCTGTTGGCGGTCGCGGTGGTGTTGGTCTCCGCCGTCGTGGTCGCGTTCAGTTGGCGCGGCGCGGTTCGCCAGTGGCGGGCGGCGTTCGCCATCGACGGGGTGCGCACGGCGATCGGTGAACTCACCACGGTCGCCGACGACACCACGGCCCGCGAGTGGTTGCCGTTGTTGAGAAGGCGCGCGACAGCCGCCGCGGCCGCGGAAGTCGCCGCGGGCTTGGACGAAGTGGCGGGCACCCTCGTCGACACGGGGGACCAGTTGTTCCCCCCACCCGCGTTGTCCGTCCCAGGTGGACAACAGATGGCCCGCCCCGTCCCGCGCGAGCTGTACACCGTCGTCCGCGGCGACCTGGTCGACCTGGCCAGGACCGCGCTGCAACCGGCGTGGCCCGCGGCCGAGTCTGCCCTGCGGGCCAACCCCGGCGTCTACGCGGCCCGGCTGGAACGGCTGGTCGACGAGTACAGCACCGAGGTGCGCAGGCGGGGTCTGCTGTCGTCGACCACGCACAGCAGCGACAACAGCACCCGCGACGACATGCTCAACCGGACCTGGCAGGAGTCGCCCGACGCGCTCGCCGCCCTGCGCACCCATGCGGGCGCCGACATGACCCAGCTCTGCGCGGGCGGCCAACTGCGTTACCTGAGCACGGCGGTGGAACCGGTACTGGTCCGCTTCGCGCCCGCCCAACTGCGTCGGGCGCTGAGCCGGGACAGTGTCCACACCGGACTCGCGGGTGATCCGAGTGTGGTGTGGAGCGAGGGCGGGGAGTTCGTCGGCGCGCTCCGGCTGCTGCCGCTGCGCGCGGAGTCGGTGCTGCACGTGTACAGCAGTGGAGGGGTGAACGGGTGAGCAACGGGACGCGGCAAGTGGTCTGCCGCACGGTCCTCGGCGCGCGGCAGGAGATCGCCATCGAGGACGTCAACGAGTTCCAGACCCCGGGGGCGCGGCTGTCCCAACAGTTGGTGCGGGTCAAGGGTGCGCCTTTCGTGCGCAAGTACGTCCCCGCCGCCTTGGGCGCGCGGCTCCCCGCGCTCTACGCCTTGCTGGACAACGAGATCCGCGCGGGTTGCAGGCTCGCGCAGGCATACGGCGCCAACTACCCTTCCGAGCTGGCGCACCTGGTCGCCTACAACGTCGACGCCGAGGAACCGTTCGCCCTGTTCCACGAGTACCGCGGCGTGGCGCTCGGACCGGGACCGCGCTTCGACGACGACGAGATCCGCCAGTTCGAGCTCGGCCTGCTGCGCGCCTTGCAGTACACCTCCGCCGCCGGGGTCGTGCACGGCTCGGTGGGCCCGGACGCGCTGCGCTGGAACGCGGGCCACGTCCAACTGGTCGACTTCGAGTCCGCCGAACGGGTCGGCGAACCGCGTCGACCGTCCACCACGCGTGTCCGCTCACCCGAGCAGACAGCCGGAACCGGCCTGGTCAGCGCCCGTGACGACGTGTGGGCCGCCGGTCACCTCATCCGCGTCACCCGCCTGCAGGCCCGCCCCGGCGACCAACTCCCCGACCACCGCCACGACCCAGAGGGCCTGCGCACCGTCCTCTCCCCGGTGTTCGACAACCCCGTCGACCACCGCCCCGAACCCGTCGAACTGCTGCGGCGCCTGCGGGACAACACCCGGTTCCCCGTCCCCGACGACCTCGACGTGAACTACTCGGCGGGCCGGGAACGGTTCGAACAGGTCAGCCTCGCCAAACGCCTACAGCTCCCCAACCCGTCCGCCAACGGCGGAAAACCCGCCAAGCGCGGCAAACGCGTCTTCCCGTTCCTCGGCACCATGCTCCTCGTCGCCTGCGCCATCATCACCGCGGCGGTGACCCTATGACCGGCATCACCCCGTTCCCCCGGCTGATCCGCTGCCCCATCTGCGCCGACGAGTTCCCCTGGTCGCACGACCCGATCATCTCGGTGTGGGACGACGAGAAACGCGACTACCTGCACATCGACACGTCGTCGTGGTCCGCGGAGAAACGCGCCGACCTCGCCCAGCGCGGCTACCGGCAGTGCCCCAACCCGTCCGGCGACACCCAGGAGGAGCACTACCTGCCCGCGACCTTCGGCGACTTCGGCGACCCGATGGTCATCGGCCTGGTCGGCGGCGGCGCCTCGGGCAAGACCCACCTGCTGACGGCGATGATCCGACAGGCCTACCTCAACGGCCTGGCGCCGTACGACATCACCGTCAAGGCGCTCGACCACCGGCGGCACCGGTCGTTCCGCGAGAAGTTCATCGAGGAGTTCGAACGCGGCGCCGCGCTGGCAGGCACCGACACCGGCATCTCCGACGCCGCCGACATCCTGCTGCTGCGCGGGCCCGCTGGTGTCCGGCCGATCACGTTCTTCGACGTGGCGGGGGAGGACCTGCGCGACATCGACGCCCGCAACCGGTCGACCCGGTTCCTGATCGGCGCCACCGCGGTGATCTTCGTGCACCCGTGCGACGACCGCGGCCCGGACGGCCAGGTGATCCGGCGGACCGAGAACCTGGCCTTCGACCTCGCCGTGGAACGGTTGCGCAGCAAGCGGTTGCCCGCGGTCGTCGCGGTCACCAAGGCCGACCGGCTGCGGTACGCGCCCCCGGTCGAGCGCTGGCTGCGCCGCGGCGACGAAACCTCGGTCGACGCGGACCGGATCCGCGCCGAGAGCCGGGACGTCTACGCGTTCCTGCACCACTCCGGCGCGGGCGGTTCGCTGGAGCCGTACCAGGCGTTCCCCCGCTGCACCCTGCACTTCGTCTCCGCCAGCGGCGGCGAGGCGGCCAAGGGCGCCGCGGCGGGCAAGAACGTCTTCCCCCGTGGGTTCCACCCGACCCGGGTGCTGGAACCCCTCGTGTCCATCCTGGCCATGACGGGGATGATCACCGGTCCCGAGGCGGAAAGAGTGGGCATGCCGTGACCAGCACCAAACTCCTTGTGCACCAATTGTTCTTCGGCTTCAACGAGTCACGCGGCGAGCACACCCTGCTGGACGCGTCGTTCTCCGGGGCCTCGGCGAGGGACGCTTGGGCGAGCAAGTTGCGCAACCACACCAGGTTGAAGGTCGACGGCGGCGGTGAGGTCCCCCCGCGCGCGTTCAGCTACCTGCGGTTTGCCGACGGCACCGCCGCCGTGATCACCCGGTTTGCCGACGGGCACTCCGCAGGGCGCGGTGACGCGCACGCGCTGACCGGGACCGCGGAGGTTCTGACCCCGGAGATCGCGATGGGTCTGGAGTCGTGGCCGGAGTGGCAGGCCAGGTCCAGCGCCAAACGACCACCGAGGGAGATCACCGCGGCTGAGTTGGCCGCGGTGGCGGATGATCTGTCGGTGGAGCGGGCGAATCGAGTGCGGGGCCTGTTGGGCGTGGTGCTGACCACCATGCTCCCGCAGCCGGGTGCTCCGATCAGTATCATCAACTGCCGGGAAGAAGACAAAGTACCACTGCTACGCGCCATTTACGTCGCTGCAGACGTCTACCTGCGCAATAGTCTCGGTGTCAACCGGAGTTGGACGTTCTCGACTTTCGAACATCGGCACGGCGACACTCTCGAGAACCTGCCCGAGTTGGTGTTCCTCTCGGCATGGCCCGATGAGCGGCGCCCCAACCGCGTCCACGTCGACCTCAGCCAGCCCGCCGTGTTGTCGGCGGAGGCCCAACGCCTCGTGGACCGGATGTTCGACCAGACGGGCGCCCAGCCCTCGACAGCAAACCAGGTCGAGGCTCCGGTTCCCACCGTGCCCAGCCCGATCGCGCGCCGACCTGACCCACAGCCGCAGGAGAACGCGGTGCGGCAGGTCGCCCAGCCCGCCGCGACCGTGTCGCGGCCCGCGCCGACCTCGGCGGTCGACGCGTTGTTGCGGGCCACTTCCATGGCCGAGTTCCAGGCCACGCTCGACGCCGTCGCGCGCGGCGGCGACCTCCTCTGGAAGTCGACGACCGTCGAGGACATCGATCGGCTCACCGACCGGATCGACCAGTTCGCGTTGGTGGACAGCCTGGTCAAGTTGGGGCACGCCTGCTACGGCACGCAGGTGGAGAACCTGGGCGACCCGCAGGCCCGCAGGCACGCGATGGATGTCATCGCCCAAAGCCACTCGACGCGCTTCACCAACATGTTGGTGGCATCGCTGTTGGCGAACCCACACCAAGATGTCATCGACGCGTTGCGGAAACGCTTGCAAGGCAAGGCATGGGAAGCGCCGTCCACGCGGCCGGGTAGGTTCGTCGGGCGGGCCGAGCAGTTGCTCCGGCAACACAACCGGTGGCAGCGGGTGGCGATCATCCTGCTGTCCGTGGTGACTGTGTTCGTTGTCGGCCTCTTCGTGGGCAGGAGCCTCGTGGCGAACCAATCCACCCCGACCGCGACTCCGCAGACGACCTTGCCTACCAAGGCAAACGTGCCGGCGCCCACGACCACACAGCCGGACGTGACGCTGCCCCCTGTGCAGCTCCAGTCCGAAGCGATTGATGTAGTCCTGCCCGTGGCGGAGGGCAGCAAGTTGTGGTCGTTCGTCCGGACTGCCACAGGGGTGTACCCACAAATGCAGTGCACAGATACCTCGCCGCGCAAGTGGGTCTGTGTGCGGCAGCTCGAACACAAGGGGCTGTATGGCGCGGACGGCGAGTTCCTGTTTGCCGTTGTGACGAAGGACTTACTGGCAACGGTGGCGGCGAACGTGGACAAGCCGTTGCAGGACATCGGGTTGGCCTACCAGAGGGTCGGTGGCTGAGCGGCGTCGTCCATCTGTGGTGGGCGGCGAGGTGGTGGTGTGGCTGGTGGCGTTCCTCGTGCTGCCCACGGTTGTGGACCGCGCGGGGAACGACCACGGCGGGATGTGGGTCGCGTCGGCCGGTGGGTGGTTGGCGCTGTTCTGGCTCGTGCCCTGCGCCGCTGTCGCCGTGGTGGTGTGGCGGAGCAGGGTCGGAGTCGTCGCCGTGGTCACGGCCGTTTGCACGGTGGGATACGTCGTGGCGTTGCTGGTGTTCTCGCATCCGGCAGGGGAAGCGGCCGTCTACGAGGCGGGAGTCGATCCGGCGGTAGGGATCGGATGGGGGCTGCCGATCGTCGTCGGGACCATGGTGGTGGTGCTGGTCCGATGCGCGCGGCGGTTGCGGAACCCGTACGGGGGCGGGGCGGTGGCGGGAGTCGCCCTGGGTACGGCGGTGGCGGTCGTGCTCTTGGTGGTGCGGCACGAGGATGACCGGGTCAGCGCCGTGTTGCTGGCCGCGGAGTCCAATACGGCGGTCGACGCCGCACACGGGGACAAGGCGGCGGGCGACGAACCACGGCTGTACACCGGGGTGCTCGGCTCATCGAAGTGCGGCCCGCTGCCGTCGGATGACCTGACGGCGGTGGTGTTGCGATGGGACACCCGCGTCACCGCATTCGGTGCATACGGCAGTTCGCCCTACCCCTATGCGGCCGTCTTGCAGGCCGGGACCTCGGTGCTGGTCGATCAGCACGGCGTGCCCAAGATCCGCTGCGGCGATGGCACCCGGTTGGACCGGCCGACGGGCGTGCCCGAGCGCTTCCGGGGTACGCCGTGGCCGGGTTTCGCGGCCGACCACACCGTCGAGGTGACCCCTGCTCCCACCGCGATCACGTCGTTCACCCTCGCTGGCCGTGAGCAGATCAACCGGCCGAGCGGTACCGCGGGGGAGCGGGACTGGCTGGACAAGCCGGACAGTGCCATCCTCAATGGACAGTACTCCCTCAGCGGCACACTGACCACGTGCAACCTGTCGGACTGCTCGGGGCTGCAGACGTTCACCAGGGGACTCAAGGTTTCCGGGTGCCCCAACGCTTGCCTGGTTACCGTCGTGGACTGGCCCTCGCCGAGTCGGCTTTCCGTTGCCGGGGGCACCTGGTCGGCCACGGGCACGCCGGACAGGCCGTACCGTTGTCAAGGCGTGGACACCCACACCGCGGCGGCCATCACCTTCACCGTCAAGTCCGGCAAGGTCGTCAACGGCCAGTGGAACGCCGACCGGGTCGAAGGCGACTACCGCATCTACACCGACATACCGGATGCCTGCACCGATGCCAACGTGATCTGGCACTTCACCGGCACGCTCGACTGACTCACGAATGGGACCTGGGGGTCCGCTGCATCGGTGGGTGCAGGACGGCGGCGGGGCCCGCGCGGTAGAGGGTGGCGGGTCGGCCGTTCTTGGGGTGGCGCTTCTCGTCGGTGGATATCACGAATCCCTCCGCGTCGGTGACCTTGCGGTGGAAGTTGGGGCGGTCGAGTTCGATGCCCCACACCGCCTCGTACACCTCGCGCAGGTCGGCGATGGTGAACAGGGGGGCGCAGAACGCGGTGGCGATGGTGGTGTTCTCCAGTCTGAGCCGCGCCTGTTCGACCGCGTCGGCGAGGATGTGGTCGTGGTCGAAGGCCAGGGTGACCTCCGGCGACATCGCCTCGGTGACCTCCACCCAGCCCGCGGCCGCGGCGTCCGACCCGGCGGACGGGATCGGCAGCCGCGGTGCGATGGCGAGGAAGGCGCAGGTCACCACCCGTCCCCGGCTGTCCCGGTCGGGCGCCGAGTACACCCCCACCTGCTCCAGGTGGAAGGTCTCGGCGTCCAGCCCGGTCTCCTCCAGCAGCTCCCGCGCCGCGGTCTCCTCCACCGTCTCCCTGCCCCGGAGGAACCCGCCGGGGAGCGCGAGCATCCCCTGGTGCGGCTCGTTGGCCCGGCGGACCAGCAGCACCCGCAGGGCACCCCCGGTGATGGTGAGGATGACCAGGTCCGCGGTGAGGTGGACGAGTTCGCGCTTGCGCCTGCCTGGAGCCATTCCGCCATCATACCCATTTCTAGTCGGCCTGACATGAACCGGGTACCGGCGCCGTCAGTCTTCCTCCGTCCACTCGGCATCGACGACATCCGGGTCGTCGGTCGCCCCCGGCCCCAATTCCCGGACCCGCCGGGTGTCGATGAACCGCTGCTCCGTGCTCCGACCGGTCCACTCGTCCCACCGGCGGTTGCGCCGCTCGTACTCGCGCTGCACCCACTTGGGGCCTTCAGCGGCGATCGCCTCCAGGATGTGCAGCGACGCGGTCACCCCGGACGCGTCCAACGCCAGGTCCTTGAGCCGGTCGGGGTCCTCGGTCTTGGTGCCGTGCAGCCCTTCCGGGTTCTCCACGATCACGGTGATGTCCTCCTGGTTGCGCAGCGCGATGTGCAGCGCCCGGCTGAAGACCACGTTGTCGGTGGCCTCGGTGACCGAGAGGTTGCGGCGCGAGGTGTAGAGCACCTGCCGCCGCTCGCCCGCGAACTGCACGCCGACCTCGGACACCTTGACCGCGGTCAGCGACCCGTAGCTGAACGAGAGCCGGTTCTCGTCGTGGATCGCGCCGTCCTCGAAGTCGAGGTCCACGCTGACCTGGCGGACCCCGTTCTCGGTAAGCAGGAAGATCAGCACCGTGTAGGCCGAGTACCGCGGCGGCCCGTAGACGACCCGGCCCATCTTGGCGTTCGCCTTGCCCTCGACCAGGATGATGTGGCCGACGATGTCGCTGCTCACCAGGTTGGACCGGCGCATCGCGGTGGACTTGAGGTAGTCCTTGTCCCAGGCCAGCCAGGTGGCCATCTCGGCGTCGGTCGGCCGGTCCGCCAAGACCGCGCGCCACTCCTCGTACGCCTTGGTCTCCTCCTCGTGCAGTCGCCGCATGTCGGCGAGTTCCAGGCGCCGCGCGAACAGCTCGCCGAGCAGCTTGACACCGCCGTAGAGCCCGCCGACGAGGGCGAGGCAGCCCAACACGAGCAGCGTCAACGGCTTCGGCTCCCACGACTGGGCGCTGGAGACCAACCGCGCGAATCCGAACAAGCCCACGGCGACGGCGGCGAACGCGATGAGCCCGGACCGGACCGTCGGGAACCTCAGCTTGCGGAAGTCGTGGAGCGTCCCCTCCTGCCATTCGCGCGTGGTGCGCTTGGCGTGCCACCTGATCAACCAGTCGAGCGTGTTGCCGCCGATCTCCTCGGTGTGGTCCGGTCCGCGCCGGTACACCAGATCGGACAGGTCGCCCGCGTAGACGGAGTCGTCGTCCTCGTCGTCCACCCGTTCGACGGGTTCGCCGTAGGTGCGGATCAGCCGGGCGATCAGCGCGATCGCGGACCCGGCCATGGCGGTGACCCACTCGTCGGTCTGCTTGCGCTGCACGCCCCGGCGCAACTCCCGCCTGGTGAACTGGTACCGCACCAGCGCGTCGATCTGCTCGCGGAAGTCCTCGCTGCCGTACTCGACCTCCGGCTGCTTGCGGGACGGCGGCACGGCGCCCGACTCGCCCAGTTCGAACTCGTGCCTGCGGCGCTCCCCCCGGTACGCGAGCAGGTCGGCGCCGAACCAGCAGGTGGCGCCCGCGCCCACCACGAACAGGGCGAGGAACCCGACCGTCGCGACGCCCGCGGCGGCCTGGAGCGTGGCGAACGCGGCGATCACCGCGACCAGGAACCCCAAGACCCCGCCCACCGCGAGGCACCAGAGCCGCAGGTCGAACCGCCCGTTGTAGTAGGGCTGCGCCTGCCGCGGCGCGGTGGGGTCGGGGTGGAAGAACAGCCGCGCCCGCCGTTGCCTGCCCTTGGCGATCCGCTCGGTGCGGATCAGGTCGCCCACCAGCCGGTCGACGTGGTCGCGCACCGTGCCGTTGAGCATCTTCGCCAGGTGCCGGGTGACCTCGCCGCGGCGCTCGTCGGAGAGCCCCTTGAACCGGTCGAGCACCCCGGCCAGCCGCTCCCGCTGTTCGGGTGAGTCCCGCCGCTGCTGCTCGAAGGCGCACCCGAGCAGGTTGCTGATCACCTCGACCGCGGCGCTCCACTCGTCGTCGAAGCCCTGCGCGACGCTCTGCGCCAGGCGCAGGTCGGCCACGTCGTCCGGGCTCAGGTCGGTGATCGTCCGGTCGCCGAGGATGGCGAGCGTGTAGTGGTAGGCGATCCGCGATGTGCGCACCCCGGAGCGCACGACGTCGCCGAGCAGGCCCTCGGCCTTGCGCGGGAAGCCGCCGTCGAGGAAGTCCTCGGCGAGCTCCACCTTCCGCTCCGGCGGGTCGTCCTTGTGCTGGATGTAGATGTCGGACTGGAAGACCGCGTGGTTGATCTGGGTCTCCACCCGGGCGTTGCCGGACATGGTGTTGTGGATGTCGCCCGAGTTGGGTGGGCCTGCGTTGGGTGGGGCGTTGTTGGGGAAGTCCTGGTTGTTCACGGCAGTGCCTCGATGATCTCGGAGAGTTGGTCGTGCAGTCGCGGCACGTCGCGGAAGAGTTCGGCGAGGGCGAGCACGCTGGTGCGCGGCGCGGCCGGGTCGGCCCCGGCCGCCACCGCCTTCCTGAGGTTGTCCAGTTCCAGCATCGCCGTGCCGAACTGGTCCTCGTCGAGGCCGCCGGTGTTGAAGGTGGTGTACGCGGCACTGGTCAGGCGCGCGATCATCGGCCCGACGGCCGGGCCGGGTGCGCCGTGGTCGGGGTGCACCGTCAGGCCGCCGTGCAGCACGCCGATCTGGTTGGTGACCCGCGCGTTGCCGCTCATGTTGTTGTGGAACGTCATATCCGCCTTCCCGGACTCGGTGTGGTGGCTCGCCGGTGGGACCTCGGCGTGCTCGGCGACGAGCGCCGCGGCGAACGCGGCGGCGTTGCCCGCGGCCAGGTCCCTGGCCCCTGACCCGCGGGTGCGGTCCTTGTCCCGGTCCGCGAAGTCGCTGATCCCGCGGATCGACATCGTGGGGGTCGCCCCGTTCAGGTGCCCCGCGTGCGCCATGCCCGCGCTCTCGGTCTCGATGGCCGTCGCGTCGTTGAAGTGGTGCCCGAGCCGGCGGGCCAACTCCGACTCGCGGTCAGCCAGGATGACCTCGCCCGCGGCGATGGGGGCGAAGTGGACCGCCGCCTCGCGGCCCGCCCGAGCGTGCCGCCACCACGGCGTCCGGCCGACGTGGCGGGCGGTCTGCAGGAGGTCGTGCGGCGCCTCGAAGGCCTGCGGCCGCGCGTGGAACCCGTTCTCGTCCAGCCTGCCGCCCTGGTAGGCGTAGATCCGGGTGCCGACGACGACGTCGCCGATGGCCACCCGGTCGCGCAGTCCACCCGCGATGCCGACGAACAGCACGAACCCGGGCCG
This sequence comes from Actinokineospora inagensis DSM 44258, assembly GCF_000482865.1. Taxonomy (GTDB): domain Bacteria; phylum Actinomycetota; class Actinomycetes; order Mycobacteriales; family Pseudonocardiaceae; genus Actinokineospora; species Actinokineospora inagensis. Next base: position 46,615 of record NZ_AXWW01000033.1, read on the forward strand.
GTACCGGGTGATCGCGCTGCCGGTGATGGTGGCGGTGGTGCCGTTGCCGGTGCCGGAACAGGCGATGGCCACCTCGTGGCCGCCGGTGACCCGGCCGACCTCGAACCGGGTGCGCAGGTGGTCCCACTCGGTGCGCAGGCCGGTGCAGTGGTGTCGGATGGCGAGGTATTCCTCGTCCAGTGCGGTGAGGATGACGAACATCCGGTTGCTCCATCTGGGCCGAATCCGGTTGTCAGGCCGACACTAGCTTTAGTGTCTGGGTGACATCAACCATGACATTTCAATGTCAACGGTGTGATGTCCCACTGACAAGAACTTAGGGTGCCGGTATGGCTGAACAAGCGGGCGCGGCACGGGCGGTGGTCGGTCTCACCGTGGACCTGGTGGTCCTCGGGGACTCGGGAGGTGTCCCGGTGGTACTCGCCGTCGAACGCGCGAAACCGCCGTTTCGCGGCCATTTGGCGCTACCCGGCGGATTCGTGGAGCCGGACGAGGGATTGGCGCGAGCGGCGGTGCGCGAACTCGCGGAGGAGACCGGGGTGGTCGTCGGATGTCGACAGTTGCGACAGGTCGGTATTTATGGTGACCCCGGCCGCGACCCACGCGGCCGAATCGTCAGCGTCGCGTACCGAGTGCGCCTCGACGGCGTGCCCGCACCGGTCGCGGGCAGCGACGCCAAAGCCGCGCGGTGGGTGCCGGTGACCGTGTTCCTGGACGCCGCGACCCCGGTGGCCTTCGACCACCGCGAGATCCTGCACGCCGCCCTCCGATGCGGATCATGCGGCTGCCCGGCCCACTAGGAAGCGAGGCTTGTTCAGTGGCATGGAAGTAGAGGCCGACGACGGCTGAGATAGTATCGGCGAAGATGGTGAAAGGCATTCCTCCGGTCGTCGAGGAACCGGGACTGCCTGAGGTTGACGATGCACTCGATCCGGACGTTGGCCCCTGGGTGGTGCGGTGTTCGCCGGAGAACTCCCCGATACAGTCCCGGGGTGAGCCCGGTGGCGTGACATGTCGCGGCGGCCCGTCTTCAGCGGTTTCAGGTCAGTGCCACTGCCATTGGATGCCGTAGGAGTTGCCCGGTCGCAGGTTCGTGAACTCGGCGGCCACCTCGCCCGCGAGGTCGGGGACCAGTGGCTCGCCGGACGCGGCGGGTTCGTCGAACTGGCGGGTGAACACCCCGTCCATCCGCCACACCCGGGCCGGTGGCCGGGTCGGGTCGAAGCGCACCCGGAGTGCGAACCGCACGTGTGGGCGGCTGGGTGTGCAGGCGAACCGGTCGGCGATCCGGTCGGCGCGCACGATCTGGCCGTAGGTGTGCCGTTCGCCCTGGTGCAGTGGTCGCGGGAGGACGATGTCGGTGACCAGGCTGCGGTCCTGCCTGCTGGTGTCGGTCGCGGTCACCGCGCCGAACAGGATTTCCAGCCGGGTCTTCGGTTCCGCGTTCGACTCGGTCGGCACGTCCACCCGGTTGGCGATGGTGTGGACCCCGTCGACGTGCGCCAGGATGGTTCGCCGTTCGTGCGCCTCGGGGGGCGTGGTGTCCAGCCGCAGCAGGACGTCCAGGTACAGCACCGACCAGTCGGTCTCCGGGACCCACCGGCAGGCGCAGAGCCGCTCGGCGAGCTCGCCGAGCGCGTTGTCGATCTTGCGTTGGACGTGCCGGGTGGTCAGCCGCAAGGTCCCGGCCAGCCGCTCCAACCGCGCGTTGAAGGTGTCGCCGTAGCCGTGCGGGGCGAGGTTCAGGGCGACCGTGACCAGGTGCCGGTCGCCGTCGTCGGACAGGCCCTGGACGGCAGCGGCCAGCGCGGCGTCGAGCTTCGCGCGCAGCTCATCGCCGGACTCCAGGTCGATCGCGTTGACCGCGCGCAGGTTCGGGATCGTGGCGCCGTCGACGGCGTCGGCGAGGCCGCGGCCTGGGCGGAGCGATTTCAGTTCGAGCAGGAGCTGGGCGTTCGGGCTGCCAGTGTTCATCGGCCTCTTCCGGTCGCGGTGGTGGGAGCCGGATGGCGTCGCGGGTCACGCCTGTGTCAGTCGCTCGTGGTGGCCCTCGCGTGGCGGGCGACGCGGGGTTGCGATCAATTCGTAGCGTAGGGGTATCGGCTGGGGAGGTCGGGCTTCCCAGCCGATACCGGTCCGCCGTGGCCGATCAGTGCGCCGACAACGCCATCAGCAGCAGCGCGATCACATGGGTCTCCATCCCGCACCCCTTTCTTGTCGGTATGACAATTAAGAGGCTACGAGCGCGGCCCGATTGGGGTCAATACGACAATAAAAGGTCACCGGGCTCGACTCGGCCGGTTGGCCCAGGGTGCTGGGTCCACTGTGGACCCGGTGTGGATCAGAGGATGCCGTTGTCCCTGGCGTGGATGGCGGCCTGGGTGCGGTCGCGCAGGTTGAGCCGGGTGAGGATCCGGGAGATGTGGTTCTTGACCGTGCCCTCGCTGAGGTAGAGCCGGGTGGCGATCTCGCGGTTGGTCGCGCCGCGCGCGACGAGCCGCAGGATGTCGGTCTCCCGGGCGGTCAGCGGGTTGGCGGCGGGCGACGGCGAGAGGGCGGCGGTGACGTGCCGGGCCGCGGTGGGGTCGAGGGGCGTGATGCCCGCGTGGGCCAGGCGGACGGCGTCGGCGAGGGCGGTGGTCGGGAGGTCCTTGAGCAGGTAGCCCGTGGCACCCGCGCGGAGGGACCGCAGGACCAGGTCCTCGTCGTCGAAGGTGGTGAGCATGAGGACGCGGCAGGCGGGGGCCTGGGCCCGCAGCACGGCGACGGCGGCGACACCGTCCAACTCGGGCATCCGGACGTCCATCAGCACCACGTCGGGGGCGTCGGCCAGCACCCGCTCGACGGCCTCCTTGCCGTCGGCGGCGGTCCCGATCACCTCGATCCCGTCCTGCAACCCCAGCAGCGACGCGATGCCCTCCCGGATCAACTGCTGGTCGTCGACCACCAGGACCCGGATCACGACCCCACCCGCAGGCTGACCGTCGTCCCCGCGCCCGGCGCGCTGTCCACCGCCACGACACCACCGACGATGGCGGCGCGCTCGCGCAGACCAACCAGCCCGAACCCCGGCGCGGGCGAGGTGAAGCCGCGACCGTTGTCACGCACGGTGAGGCACACCTCGGCCGCCGTGAACCGCAACGTCACCGTGACCCGGGTCGCCCCGCTGTGCCTGCTGGCATTGGTCAACGCCTCCTGGGCGGCGCGGTACAAGGTGGTCACCGCGGCTTGGTCCAGCGGCCGCTCGTCGCCCTCCACCCGCAGGGTCGCGGCGGACCCGTCGACCAGGTCGCGGAGCGCGGTGACGAGGGAGACGGGGGTGCGCAGCGCCCCGACGGACGCGCGGACGTCCTCCAGCGCCAACCGGGCCGACTGCCGGGCGTCGGCGACGGCGCGGTCGGCCACCGCCGGGTCGTGCGCGCGGAACGCCCCGGCCTTGTCCAACTGCACCGCGATCGCCGTGAGGTGGTGGCCGAGGCTGTCGTGCAGGTCGCGCGCCAGCCGGTTCCGCTCGGCCGCCGCGGACAGCTCACCGATCCGCGCCGCCGACCGCCGCTCCCGCACCACCAGGTCGGCCATCGCGATCGCCAGCACCAGACCGAGGCTGAACATCAGCAGGTCGGCGACGTACTCCGGGGCGCGGTACCAGCCGGGCGCGAACACGCTGTACCCGATCACGAGCAGCCCGAGGCACACGCCCGCGAGCACCAGCCCGGTCCGGCGCCCCAGGCCCAGGTACGCCAGGAACGGCACCAACACGAACAACGCCCGCGACAACCCCGACTCGTCGAGCACCGCGACCACGCCGAACAGCACGACCCTGGCCGCGAGGAACACGGCCGGTCGGTCCCGCGAGATGACCTCGACCACGCACAACGCCGCGATACCCGCGCAGAACCCGAGCAGCCGGAGCGGCACCAGCGGCCCGAGCCCGGCGAACACCCAGTACAACTCGGCCAGCAGCACGATCCCGTACACGGTGCCGGTGACCCACAACCCCACCCGCCTGCTCACGGGGCCGACAGTACGCCGAGCCGCGCCCGCCGTCGGACACATGACTTCCGGCCGCGTGGACCGTGACCGGTGGCCGCCAGGTCCGGTCGCGCGGCACTCCCGGTCGCCGCGCCACCGCCCTTACCTTCCGCGGTGACGAAATCCCTCTCCGCAAGGAATGCCCATGTCTTTGTTGACGCGCCTCAGCTCGTGGTCCGGTATCGCGGCGGGCCTGCTCATCGCCATACCGTCCGCGGTCGAGATCGGCACCGGCGAAACCGCCGCGACGAGCTTCCTGCTCGGTATCTCACCGGCCCTCGCCACACCACTGCTGATAGCGCTCCACCTGCGGCAACAGCAGTCTTCCGGTTCTTTCGGCGTGGTCGCCTTCGTCCTCAACACCATCGGCCTCAGCCTTTTCGGCGGCGCCGCTTTCATGCTCAACATGGGCGTCTACTACCTGCCCGACCCGGTGGCGCAAACCCTGCTGCACGGCCCGACGATGTACGCGTTGTTGGGCGCGGGCATCGTGTTCAGCGTGGGAACTGTCCTGTTCAGCGTCAGCATGATCCGGTCCCACGTCCACCCCAGGATTCCGTCGATCACCTACGGCCTGGCACTCCCGGTACTGGCCCTGGCGGCCCCGCTACCGGACAACTGGCTCATCAGTTGCGTGCACATCACCTCCGGCCTCACCCTCCTCTGGCTCGCCTCCGCTTTGGCCGCACCGTCCATTTGATACGTCGGGCGGGGCAGGACCGGCGGCTCGCGGACGTCGGTGTTACGCGAGCCGGGGTCCCGGCGATGGATCACCGGACGGTGTGGGCGGAGCGGTGGGAGTCGGTTGTGGCGGGCGCGGTCATCGGGCACGGGTCGTACGACGGGAAGCACGTGGTCACCGTGCCGCGGGGCTTGGAGGTGCGGTTCTTCACCGAGGAGAACTCGCCGCTGATGCTGGTGAACCTGCTGGCGTTGCTGCGGCGCGACCACCACCGGACCCCGATGCACACGGCGAAGTCGGGCACGACGGTGCCGAACTACGTGTACGAGCCCATGCGGGACTACGAGCTGGACGCGATCAAGACGTTCGACCAGCTCACCGACCCGGTGATCCTCGTCGGCACCCCCGGGCAGCCGGAGCCGGTGCGGTTGTGCGAGACGCCGGACAAGTGCAAGGGGGACGCGCCGCACACCTGTGGCGGGGTCTTCGGGGCCGCGGCGCGGGGCAACTGGGGCGTGCTGCTCGTGCTGTCCTGCCGGTTGCACCTGGGCACCCAGCCCGTGATCACCCGCTACCTCACGTCCCCCACCGGCTGCCAGGACACCTCGGTGTTCGACGAGCTGTTCGGCTGGGTGGGCCGGTTCCTCGCCATGGCCGCCCCGGCCCAGGACGCCACCTGGGACGCCACGCCCGGCGAGCAGCAACTCCGGCTGTACGCGGTCGAGGACGAGATCCGCGAGTGGGCGGACTGCTACTTCACCCGTCGGCAGATCGCCGCCGACCGGGCCAAGGCGATCAGCCTGGTCAAGGAGGAGTCGGTCGCGACCCGGTTCCGGCTGCTGCGCGACTACCCCGCGCTCGGCGACCTGGTGGTCGCCGACCCGCCGCTGGTCCCGACCGAGCGGCAGCGGATCGCGGACTTCCTGCGGGCGCCCCGGGCCGGCCAGGTGACGACCTGGGCGGCGCTGTCGCCCGCGGACCAGGTCCGGTGGCTGACCGTCCACGGTGTCCCGTCGTGGGCCGCCGCCGACAACGCCCTGACGTTCTTCGCCGCCGGGCTCCGCGGCGACAACCTGGTCGGCCTGCTGCGCAAGCTGGACCCGGTGGCCAAGAAGGCCGTCCAGGCGGACCCGGCGCTGGTCCGGCACCTGCAGGACAAGGGCGTCACCCTCTGACGGTCGCCGCTCGCCGCGGTCCGGGTTGGACGGTGATCTTGTCCGCTGTGGACTTGGTCCGGACCGCGAGCGGCAGGACCAGGGCGATCAGTGCGTACGCGAAGTAGGCGTCGGTCACCGCGGGGATGCCCAGCATGTGCGGGGCGACCATGAACAGCACCGCGCCGACCGCCGCCAACACCCGCCTGCCCTCGACCGCGAAGATGACCAGGGCGGGCAGGCACCACACCCAGTGGTGCGACCACGAAATCGGCGACACAAGCAGAATCGCCAACGAGTTGAGCGCGAACGCCGTGGCGGGCGGGACCCGGCGCATCGAAACCACCGTCACGGCGATCACCACGAGCGACAACACCGGCCACAGCGCGGCCGCGTCCGCGCGGGTCAGCACGCCCAGGACGGATTGGTTGGTGAAGAACCCGGTGCCGACTTTCTCGCTCGTGCTGAAGACCTCGGACGTCCAAAAGCGCACCGATTCATCCCACGCCAGCGCGAACCCGACGGCGGTGGCGGCGACGAAGGAAATGCCCGCGTTGGCCAGGGTTTTCCAGTCGCGGCGGAGCAGGAAGTACAGCACGAACGCCGCCGGGGTCAGCTTGACCGCGGCGGCGATGCCGACCAGCACGCCCCGGGGCCAGTGCGGCTCGGGGATCAGGCAGTCCACGGTGACCAGGGCCATGATGATCACGTTGATCTGCCCGTAGTCCAGGGTCGCCCGCACCGGTTCGAGGAACAGCACCAGCGGCAGCAACGCCATCCAGTTCCGCGACAGCTTCAGCGCGGAAATCAGGACATGCAGGGTCACCCCGGTCAGCACCACGGTTGCGATGCTCAGAATGATGTTCGCTGCCTGCTGCGATATGACCGTCAGCGGCACCATCGCGGCTGCGGCGAACGGCGGGTAGATGAACGGAAGGCTGACCCCGGTCGCCGTTTCGGGCAGGGTTCCGTAGATGTCGCCGCCGGACAGCCACGCATTCACGCCAATCCGGTAGACCTCCAAATCAAGGTGGTACCGGGTGGCCGTGAAAATGATCCATAGACCGGAAAGCAGAACGGCAGACGTGACGAGTACCCGCATGCCGCCAGATCTACCCGGACCGCGGTTCGAACCCGATAAGCGAGGTCTTTATCCGATTTTTATCCGGCCTGCGGTAGACAGGAGCGACCTGGGGAGGAAACCATGCGAGTCCTGGTCGCCGAGGATGAGGAACTGCTGGCCGACGCCATCGCGGCGGGGCTGCGGCACATGCACATGGCCGTCGACGTCTGCTACGACGGCGACGCCGCCATGGAGCGGGTCGCCGTGCACCGCTACGACGTCGTCGTGCTCGACCGCGACCTGCCGAAGGTGCACGGCGACGAGGTGTGCAGGCGCATCGTGGCGGGCGACGGCGAGACCCGGGGTGCTGATGCTCACCGCGGCGTCGAGCATCCGGGAGCGGGTGGACGGTCTCGGCATCGGCGCCGACGACTACCTCACCAAGCCGTTCGCCTTCGCCGAGCTGGTCGCCAGGGTCGAGGCGCTGAGCAGGCGCGCCCACCGGGCGCTGCCACCGGTCCTCGACCGCGACGGCGTCGTGCTCGACCCGGCCCGTAGGCACGCCTCGCGCGACGGTCGACCGCTGGCCCTCTCGCCCAAGGAGTTCGCCGTGCTCAAGGTCCTCATGCGAGCCGAGCCGGGAACCGTTGTCAGCGCCGAGGAACTGCTGGAGAAGGCATGGGACGAGAACGTGGACCCGTTCACCAACACGGTCCGGGTCACCGTGATGACGCTGCGCCGCAAGCTGGCCGAGCCGCCGGTGATCCACACCGTCCCCGGCGTCGGGTATCGCTTCGGATCGTGACCCCGCTGTCCCTGCGCGCCAGGGTCGCCTGCTGGTTCGCGGCGACGCTGGTCATCGGTTTCCTCCTCGGCCGGGCCACGTTCGGCCAGTTCCGCGACGGCTTCATCGCGTTGACGAGCGAATGCCACTACTACAACTGCACCCCGTACTCGCAGTGGGACCTCATCTTCTGGTTCGTCAGGATGATCGGGCTGCCAATCGGTTTCGTGCTGCTCGTCTGGTTCGGGCCGCGGCGCGCGCTGGCCCCGCTGCGCGGCATGGCCACCGTGGTCGACCGGCTCGGCCCGCACAACCTCGGCCAACGCATCCGCCGCGGCGGCACCAAGGACGACCTGCGCGTCCTGTCCGACGCGGTGGACGACCTGCTGGACCGCATGGTCGTCAACTTCGAAAACCAACGCCGCTTCGCCTCCAACGCCTCCCACGAACTGCGCACCCCGCTCGCCGTCCAACGCACGCTTGTGGAGGTCGCCATGGTCACCGGCAACGACGACCCGGAACTCAACCGCCTCGGCGCGCAGTTGCTGCTGGTCAACGAACGCAACGAACGCCTCATCGAAGGCCTCCTCGTCCTCGCCGAAAGCGACCGCGGCCTCCCCAGCACCGTCCCGGTCCGCCTGGACACCCTCGTCGCCGAGGTCATCACCAACTACGAAGCCCTCGCCACCGACCACCAGATCACCATCCGCCGAGGCCTCGTCACCCGCACCACCCCCGGCGACCCCGTCCTCCTGGAACGAATGATCTCCAACCTCATCCACAACGCCATCAAATACAACACCCCCGGCGGCTGGATCGAAGTCGTCGTAGCCGACCACCCCGCCCTCTCCATCCACAACTCCGGCGCCCTCATTCCCCCCACCGCCATCACCACCCTCTTCGACCCCTTCCGCCGCCTAGCCCCCGACCGCATAAACCACCGAGACGGCGCAGGCCTAGGCCTCTCCATAGTCCGCTCCATAGTCGCCGCCCACCACGGCACCGTCTCCGCCCACCCCGGCACCACCGGCGGCCTCCGCATCGACGTCACCCTCCCCCCACCTTGACCCCACCCCACCCCCACCCCCACCTCCTCCACCTCATTCCCGCCCCCAAATCCCCCCACGCTTCATCAACAAATCCCCACACTCGCCCCGCGCGCCAAACCCACACCCTCATCGACGACGCACCACTCCCGTACCGCGCCCCGAGAAACCCCCACGCAAATCGACGAAGTCCCACACCGGCACCGCGCGCCTCGAAACCCGCCGACACCAACCGCCCGTTGTGGTGAAGTTGTTTTGTTTGGGGGGAGCGGTGGCCTAAGCCGGCTGGCGGGTAAGGCCACGCTTTCCAGTGGCCCCGCCTTTTTGCCTTACCCAGGCTGCCGCTAGGGGCCCCAAACAAAACAACTTCACCACAACGGGCACCCCAGCTTTAATCTGGCGCCCAAGCGCCGGCGTCGCCGAAGGCGACCAGGCCGACCCCCGAGGCGCAGCCGAGGCCCAGTGCCCCCTCACACCAACCCCCAATAAACGTTGGCAGGTAAGCTCCGCAGCTCCAGAAAAACGAAGATTCCCGCCACAAGCCACAACACCGGCACCTTCAGCCAGCAGCCTTGGATCTCGCCCACCCCCCCGCTAACGTAAAAAGTCCGAACACCATCAAAGGAGGCACACCTCATGCCTAATCCCGCCGAGCTGCAAGAACTGCTCACCGCCATGGCCGAGTCCGAGCCCGCACCCGAGCAGAGCACCGCCGAGCAGCGGACCGAGTTCGGAATCATCGCGTGGTACCTCAACACCCGGTGATCTCGGGTTGCCCATGAGCAGTGGCGGCTCCTCCGGCCCACAACCGGAGGAGCCGCCAAAGATCGTCACTTCAGCCGCTATTCCTGGGGAGCAACAATGACTGCGCAGATGGTCGATGAGCGTGTCTTCGAGGGTGTTGACGCGTTGTTGGACGATTTCGTGGTGATCACCGATGAGGACACCGTCGTGGTCACCTACACGCCGGACAGCCGTGAGCCCGCCGCCTGGGTCGCGCTCGGTCTCAAGCACCGCGGTTTCACCGCCGCCATCGTTCCCATGCTCCCGTTGCAGGACGAGAGCTTCGCCGGGCGGCTCGCCGAGGCGCTGCCGGACCGGTCCGCGGTGCAGGGCCGGTTGGTCATCATCACCCTGGAGCGGGACACCATGTCGCACTTCGAGGTGCTCCAGCCCATCCTGCGCGACTACGGGCCGGACAAGACCATGATCCTGCGAATCATCAGCGCGTCCGCTGACTTCTTCACCAAGGCGCTCAATGTCAGCCCTCTGGAGTTGTCGGCGCTCAATGCCACGTTGCTCCACCGGGTCAACAGCGCCAAGCGGGTGCGGGTGACGACCTCCGGCGGAACTGACATCACCGTTGAGCTCGACAGCGAGAAGTACCAGTGGATCAGCAACCGAGGTGTGTGGCGCCCCGGTGGCTTCACCATCCTCCCCGCTGGGGAGATCGCCACTTACCCGGTCACTGTCGAAGGGGTCCTGGTCGCCGACGGCGCGTACAACGCCAACATCATCAGTGACCTGAACGCGAAGCTGGCCGACAACCCGGTCCGAGTCGAGATCGAGGCCGGAAAGGCGCGTGATCTCACCTGCGCCAACCCGGAGCTCCAAGAGATGTTCCGGCTCTGCCTGGACAGCCCGAATGGCCGCAATGTCGGCGAGTTCGGGCTCGGCACGAACCACGGTATCAACGAGTACATCACCACGAACTCCCATATCAACGAGCGCCGGTGCGGTCTCCACCTGGGTTTCGGGCAACACAACCAGAGCTTCTCCCGCGTTGCCTACGCGGCCTATGCGCACCTGGACCTGATCTGTGACGGTGGTCTGATGTGGATAGACGACGACGTCGACCCCATTGACCTGTCACATGTCGAGCCCATTGACGTTCCCCACCCGGTCGACGCGCTCGACGAGGACATCACGGGCGACTGCTGCGGCATGGGGTACCGCCAACTGAGGGGGCTCTCGGAGGACCCGACCTGCGCGGTTCCCCAGTAGCAGAAGGCAATTGACCGGGACCGTCCAGGCGCGCGCAGCGGCCGAACGGCCGTTCGGTCCACCTCTGAACGGCCGTTTCGTCCCACCTCCGAGGGGAGAGTTCCGAAGTGGTCAACCCGCCCACGGACGACACCGGTCCGCGACCATTCCCCATGCCGCGGTCCTGCCCGATGCGCCCGCCGGACCAGTACGCCGAGCTGCGCGCCGGGGCACCGCTCGCAAAGATCACCCTGCCCAGCGGGCGGACCGCCTGGTTGATCACGCGCTACGAGCACGTCCGCCGGTTCCTCACCAACCGGAATGTCAGCACGAACCGGCTACACCCCAACTTTCCCTTCTACCTCCCGTTGTCCCGAAAACTGGTGGAAGACGTCAACGCGTCCCTGATGAGCCTGGACCCGCCGGAACACACCCTGCTCACCCGGATGGTGATCCCCGAGTTCACCCACAAACGCACGCAGGAACTGCGGCCCCGCGTGCAGAAAATCGTGGACGACCACATCACGACCATGCTGACCGGCGATCGGCCGACCGACCTGGTGGACGCTCTCTGTCGCCCGATCACCTCGCAGGTCATCTGTGAGGTGATCGGCGTCCCCTACCACGATCGCGAACTCTTCCAATCGACCAGCAAGGTGATGGCCAGCCGGAACAGCAGCTCGCCCGAACGCTACGCGGCGGACGCCATGCTTCGGGACTACCTCCGCGATCTGGTTGCGGCGAAGGCGAAGGAGGCCGAGTCGGGTGCCGCGCCGGGCGACCATCTGATCGGCCGGGTCATCGCCAAGAACCAGAAGCAGCGTGTCCTCCGCCAGGAGGACATCGCCGCGTTGTGCCTGGCGCTGCTGAGCGCCGGGCACGAGACCACGGCCAACGTGATCTCACTCGGGACCGTGCTGTTGCTCGAAAACCCCGAGCAGCTCGCCGCGATCCGGGCCGACCCGGCGCGCACCCCGGGCGCGGTGGAGGAGATCCTGCGCCACACCAGCATCACCGACCCGAGTGGGCTGCGGGTGGCGCTGGCCGACATCGAGGTCGGCGACATGGTGGTCAAGGAGGGCGACGCCGTTGTCGTGTCCACCGCGGCGGCCAACTGGGATGACAGTGTCTTCGCCGAGCCGGAGAAACTCGACTTCGACCGCGACGCGCGGCATCAGCTCGCCTTCGGCCACGGCATCCACCGGTGCATCGCCCAGAACCTGGCCCGGGTCGAACTGGAGATCGTGTTCAACACCCTGTTCGCCCGGGTTCCCAGTCTCCGGCTCGCCGCCCCCGTCGAGGAACTGTCCTTCAAGGATGGCGCGCTCCTCTACGGCATCCACACCTTGCCCGTCACCTGGTGAGAAGATGCCGCCACCGAAGGGGAGGCGCGCGTGACGACAGGCCCAGGCCAGGTCGCAGCCGTAAAGCCTGCTGTCCGCTTGTTGGCTCCGCTGCGGGAACGGCGCTTCGCGCTGTACCTCGTCGGCCAACTGCTCTCGCAGTTCGGCGACGGCATCTACCTCGTCACACTGCCGTTCGTCGTGCTCAACCAGGGTGGCGGTCCGGCGAACCTCGGCGTGGTGCTGGCCTGCTACGGAACGGCCAGGTTGGTCTTCCTCCCGGTCGGCGGAACGCTGGCCGACCGGTTGGGCGCCCGGTCGGTGATGCTGGCCGCGGACGCGCTCCGGGCCGTCGTCGTGCTCGGATTCGTCGCGCTCGCTGCCGGTGGTCGCATTCCGCTGTGGGCCATGATTGCGGTTGCGGTCCCGTTTGGCGTCCTCGGTGGGATTTTCATGCCTGCCTCGTTCGCTGTGTTGCCGCGAATCGTGCGCCCGGAGTCGTTCGCTGCGGGGAACTCGCTGATCCAGGTCATGCAAAGCACGTCGAGGATCGCGGGGCCTGCGCTGGGTGGAACGCTGGTCGGGTCGCTCAAGAGCGGGGTGGGGCTGCTGATCGACGCGGCTACGTTCCTGGTGTCCAGCCTGACTCTGATGGCGATCCGGCCGTCCACCGTTCCGGCGGCCCCGGACGACGGCGATCGACTGCGGACTTGGCGGTCGGTGCTGCGGTACGCCTTCGGTTCTGTCCTGGTGAGGATGACGCTGCTGACCACGCTTGTGTTCAACCTCGCGGCTGTCGGGTTGATCGAGGTCGCGCTGCCGGTCTTCGCGCGGGACTCGCTGGGGAATGGCGCGTTGGGGTTCGGAGTGATGATGACCGGGCTGGGTGTTGGCTCGGTTGTCGGGGCGCTGCTGGGGCCGGTGCTTCTCCGGCTGCGGCGGCGGGGCCTGGTCGCGCTTTGGCTTGGGGTTGGTGAGGGGCTTGCGTTGTTGAGTGTGCCGGTGGGGTCTTCGCTGGTGGTGGCGACGGGGGCGCTGTTCGTGGGGGCGTGCTTGCAGGCGGTGGTGAATGTGTTTTATATGACGATGCTTCAGCAGACGGTGCCTGGTCGGGCGTTGGGGAGGGTGATGAGTCTGCTGGCTGGTTGTGCTGGTGTCGCGTATCCGGTGTCGGCGTTGCTTGCTGGGAGTGTGCTGGGGGTGGTTGGGGTGGGGGTTGTGATTGTTGTTGCCGGGGTGGGGGTGGTGGGGGCTTTTTCGGTTGGGTTCTTTAGTGGGGTGTACCGGAATCTGTAGGGTGGTGTGAGGGGGCTCTGGGCCTCGCTGCGCTCGGGTTTCGGCCTGGTCGCCTGGCGGCGACGCCGGCCTCGGGCGCCAGATGAAAGCGGGGGTGCCCGTTGTGGTGAAGTTGTTTTGTTTGGGGCCCCTAGCGGTGGCCTGGGTAAGGCTAAAAGGCGGGGCCACTGGAAAGCGTGGCCTTACCCGCCAGCCGGCTTAGGCCACCGCTCCCCCCAAACAAAACAACTTCACCACAACGGGCGGTTGGTGTCGGCGGGTTTCGAGGCGCGCGGGGCGAGTATGGGGCTTCGTCGATTTGGGGGAGGTTTTTTTGAGCGCGCGGTGTGCGTGTGGGGCTTCGTTGATATGGGGTTGGGGTTTCGAGGGGCGGTGTGTTAGGTGGGGATTCGTGAGCGGAGTGTGGTGATGGTGTCGTGGAGGGAGGTTTTGCCGGTGGCGTGGTTGTGGAGGAGGGTGAGGACGTCGGGGTCTTGGTAGTCCTGGAACGGGGTGGGGGTGGAGGTTGGGGTGGGGGTTGGGGTGGGGGTGGGGGTTTGCGGGGATTGGTGTGCCAGTAGGTAGTCGGCTAGGGCGGTGCAGGTGCGGGTGGTGTGGATGGTGTCGGGTTTGCAGGGGATGTTGAAGACTGATTCGACTTTTCTGGCTATGCGGATGTAGATGATGGAGTCTAGGCCGAGGTGGCGGAAGGAGTGGGTTTCGGGGAAGGTTAGGGCTTTGTCGCCGATGAGGGGGTGGAGGACGTCTTCTCTTATTTTGGTGATGAGGGCCTGGTGGGGGGTGGGTGGGGTCTTGTCGATGAGGGTGGTCAGGACTGTGCTGTTGCCGAGTTCGACGAAAGTGGTTACGCCTGCGGTGCGGAGGTGGTGGATGGTGTCGGACCAGCGGACGGGGTGGGTGAGGTGGTTGGCGAGGGCGGCTCGGATCGCGTTGGGGTTTGGGGGGTGGGGGGTGGCGGTGACGTTGGAGATGACGGGGGTTTGGGGTGGGGTGAGGGGGATTGAGGTGAGGAAGTGGCGGTAGGCCTCAGCGGCCTGGGACATGTGCGGGGAGTGGAATGCGCCGCTGACTCGGAGGGGGATGTAGGTGGCGCCGAGGGTTTCGAAGAGGGGGCGGAGGTGGGTGATCTCTGCTCGGGTGCCGGAGATCACGTATTGGGTGGGGGCGTTGTGGTTGGCGATGGCGACAGTGGGGGAGGCGTTGGTGTGCAGTACGTTGAAGATTTCTTCTTCGGGGAGGCCGATGATGGCGGCCATGCTGCCGTCGCCTGCTTCGGCCATCAGTGACGAACGTCGTTGGACCAGGCGTAGGCCGGTGGCGAAGTCGAAGGTGCCTGCGGCGAGCAGGGCGTTGTATTCGCCGAGGCTGTGGCCTGCCAGGTAGTCGGCGGGGGTGACCGTCAAGTGGTGCAGGGCGTTGACGACGTAGATGGCGGGTTGGGCGTATTCGGTGCGGTTCAACAGGCGTGATGGGTCGGTGAGGCAGAGGTCGACGATGGAGTAGCCCAGTATTTCGTCCGCTGTGCGGCACAGGTCGGGGAATTGGGGGAAAAGGTCGCGGCCCATGCCTTTTCGTTGGACGCCCTGGCCGGGGAACACGTACGCGCGCATGGTCACCTCGTGGCCCAGGAAGGGCGGTCGACGATCTGGACCACCGCGCCGGTCCAGGTGAAGCCCGCGCCGACACCAAGCAGCACGCAGTGGTCGCCGGGGTTCACCGCGCCGGATTCGACGAGGTGGCCGAGGCCGGAGATCTGGTCGCCCGCGCCGATGTGGCCGACTGTGCGGCCCCAGGACCAGGTGGAGCGGGACTCCTCGATGCCCAGGGCGAGGAAGTATTCGCGTTGCAGGACGATTCGGCCCGCGTGTGGGAGGACGAAGCGGGTGATGTCGCGGAATTCGATGCCCGCGTCGGCCAGGGCTGTGTCGACGCAGGTTGTGAGGCCGGTGCGGAAGCGGCGGGTGAACTCGTCGAGTTCCACGTCGCCGAGGTACTGCAGTTTGCGCAGGCGCAGGTCGACGGGGCGGTTGGGGTCGCTGTGCGGGGCGAAGGGCTCGTCGCCGCGGTGGAGGCGTTCGAGGGTCGGGTCCGACACGGTGGCGGTGCTCAGGACCCGGGCGAACCCGCTGGTGCGACTGAGGACCATCGCGGTGGCGCCGTCGCCGGGGACGATGCCGATGTCGCAGTTCCAGCGGTCGATCGCGGGGAGGGAGCACTTGTCGGCGGTGGTGATCAGGGCGGCGCCGTGGTCCGACCCGGCGAGGTAGTGCGCGGCGACGTCCAAAGAGGTCATTCCGCCGTTGGAGGCGTGCTTGACCTCGAACGCGAGCGCCGAGTGGTCACCCAGTGCGGCCCGGTGGATGTAGGACGCCGTGGAGTACAGCTCCAGACCCTGGAAGTAGATGCTGGCGTGCAGGATCAGCGAGATGTCCGCCGCGGCAACACCGGAGCGCGCCAGGGCGGTCCGGGCGGCGCTGACGGCCATGTCCGGCGGTGTCTCGTCGGTGGCCTCGCAAATGGACTCCAACTCGGTGTCCTCGGCCTCCTGCGGGTCGTACCGACCGTCGGCGACGGCCTGCTCGACCTTGGTGGCCTGCGGCAGGTACGTGCCGATACCCGCGATGTACAACTCCTGAACCTTCACCTGCGGTGCTCCTTCTCGGGTTCAGACGCCGCGCTCGCGCAGCAGTGCGGCGATGGCGTCGGCGGTGGGGTAGTCGAATGCCAAGGTGGCGGGCAGTTTCAGCTTGGCGCGTGTGGACAGTCGGTTGCGGAGCTCCACCATGGTCAGCGAGTCAAGCCCGAGCGACCGCAGCGTCTTGTCCGGCGGCACTGCCTCCGGTCCGGGCAGCCCGAGCACCGCCGCCACCTCACCCCGCACGACATCGAGGACCACGGTCTCCCGATGCTCAGCCCGGGTGTCCATTGTGTCCAGAGGCGCCGTCCGCACCAGTGCCCGCAGCACCGCGGGTGGACGGGCGGCGCCGAGTGCGTGCCGCAACGAGGCCAGTTCGAGCCGAACCGGCACCAGGTACGGTTCCGGCCGGGTCAACGCCACGTCCAGCGCCCGCAGGCCCTCCTCGACGGACAGCGTGCCGACCCCTTGCCGACGCAGGCGTCCCAGCTCAGCCTTGCCCAGGTGCGCGGTCATTCCGACGCCGGACTGCTCCCACAGCCCGAACGCGAGGCTGATCCCCGCCAGCCCCCGCTTCCGCCGCCGTGCCGCCAACGCGTCCAGGCTCGCGTTCGCGGCCGCGTACCCGCTTTGACCAGCGGTTCCGACCGTGCCCGCCACCGACGAGAACAGCACGAACGCCGCCAGGTCCAGTCGCTCGGTCAGCTCGTCGAGATGCCGCGCCCCGTCGACCTTGGGCGCCAGCACCCGGCGCAGCCGGTCCTCGGTGAACCCTGGTACCAGCCCGTCGTCCAGCACCCCGGCGAGGTGGAAGACCCCCGTCCACGACTCCTCGGAGTCCACCAGGGCGGCGACCTCATCCCGATTGGCGACGTCGCAGGCCACCACCCGCACCGAGGCCCCCAACGCCTCCAGGTCGCGCACGATCGACTCAGCCGCAGGGCCGGCGCCACCCCGCCGCGACGACAGGACGAGCCGCCGCACCCCGTACTCGCGCACGAGATGATCGGCGAGTGCCCGGCCCAGCTCACCCAGACCACCGGTGATCAGCACCGTGCCCTCGGGGTCCAGACCACGCGGCATGGTCAGCACCACCTTGCCCACGTGCCGCGCCTGTTGCATGTACCGCAACGCTTCCGGCGCGTGCCGCACGTCATAAGCCTCGAACGGCAACGGTTCCAGCACACCCTTGTCGAACAGAACAGCCAGTTCGGTCAACATCGCGCTGAACCGCTCAGGCGGGATGTCGGTCGTGACGTCGTAGGCGTGGTATTCCACGCCTACGGGAACCTGCGACCGTAGATCCGTCTTGCCGATCTCATAGAACCGCCCGCCTTCGCGCAACAGCCGCAACGACGCGTCCGTGAACTCACCCGCCAATGAATTGAGCACGACATCCACACCGTCGCTCCAGGCCGCCTCGAACCCGGTGTCCCGGGACGAGCGGATGTGCGCGTTGTCCAACCCGAGTGCCCGCACCGCGGGCCACTTGCCGGGACTGGCGGTGGCGAACACCTCCGCGCCGCGCAGATGCGCCAGCCGCACCGCCGCCATCCCCACTCCACCTGCCGCGGAATGCACGAGCACCCGCTCACCGGGTACGACATCGCTCAGGGCATGGAGGGCGGTGATGAACGCGACGGGAATGGTCGCGGCCTCGGCGAAGGTGAGCGATTCAGGAATCCGGACCACCCGGCTGACGTCCATCCGCGCTGTCCTGCTGAACGTCCCCATCGCCAGGCCCATGACCCGGTCACCCGGACGTACGTTGGTCACGTCCGCGCCAACCTCCAGCACCACCCCGGCGCATTCCAACCCGAGTCGCGGCGCGGGAACGATGTCCAGGGCGTTCAACACATCCCGGAAGTTGACCCCGGCCGCCCGCACTTCAACCAGAACCTCACCCGACGAAGGCCCAACGTCATCCGAGCTTTCGATGGTGAACGCGTCCAGCCGCCCCCGTTCCCGAATCGTCAACCGCCAGTCGCCGGACAACGTCAGCACATCGTCCTTGATCGGTCGAAGCCTCGGCACGAAAGCGCTTTCGCCCCGCAACACCAGTTCAGGCTCGTCTGACCCGTCCAGAGCACGCGCAAGAAAGTCAGGCGAGTCGGAATCGACATCGACGACGCGGAGGACCCGATCAGGTTGCTCAGCCCGAGCCGCCCGTACCAAACCCCAGACCGCGCCGGAATCCCAACCGCTCACGTCATCGTCCGGGCTCGCGGACACCCCGCGCCGGGTGACCCAGACCAGTTCCGCCTGCTCATCACCCAGGGATTCCTGCAATTCCCGCAGCGTCGCCACGCCGCCCTTCCCCGGGAAAACGACCCTTCTGGCATTCGAAGGTCCACTCTCGGCGAGCTGGACAGCGTCAAACTCCACCCGATACAGGTGTTCAGCAGGACGGGGCCGTCGCAACTGCAGCCCACCGACCCGGGCCACCAGCGATCCCGCCGGATCAATCAACACCAACGAAACCCGATCCGTGTCTTCGCCAAGCGTGATTTCCCCGCGTACCACCAGTTCCGTGCACCCGGTCTGATACAGCTCAACATCGGTCCACAGGAACGGCAACGGCGGCCCGGACACCGAACCCGACTCCAGCAACCCCGCCACCACAACATGCAATGCCGAGTCGAGCAGCGCCGGGTGCAGCCCATATCCTCCTGGCACCAACGATTCCGGCAGTTCGACCCGCCCCTGGAAAGCGCCGCCCTCGCGCGCCAACTCGCGGAGCCCCTGGAACGCCTGCCCGTAGTCGAGCCCGACCTCCTGGGTCCGCGAATAGAATCCGCCAAGATCCACCGGTTCGGCCACAGGCGCCACCGGAATCGAGGTCGATCCTGACGGAGTCGCCAGCTCGCCGGTCGCGTGCCGCTCCCACGCCAGTGAATCGACCGTGTCCTCGGCCTGGCTGAACAGCGCGAACGCGTATCGCCCACGCGAGTCGGCCGCACCCACGGTGATCTGCAACCGCCGGGGCTCCGCCAGGACGAGCGGTTCCAGGAGGGTCAATTCGGCCACCGCACCCGCTCCGACCGACCGCGACACGGACAGCGCCAAGTCCACCAGCCCCGCCCCGGGAACGTACACCGCCCCCGAGACCCTGTGGTCCGCCAGCCACGGTTGCTCATCGAGCGACACCCGGCCGGTGAACAGGTACCCCGGCATCCCGGCGAGCGTCGTCATCCCGTCGAGCCACGGATGCACAATGCTTGCTGTCCCCCGAGGCCGCTCAACCCAATACCGTGTCCGCGCGAACGCATAGGTGGGCACGTCAACCTTGCGCGCCCCGGCGAACACACGATCCCAGTCGACCGAGTGACCGTCGAGATGCGACTCGGCGATCGTCCACAAGGGACCGGAACTGCCGCCCGCCATCACCGAGTGGCTTTCACCGGCAGCCACAGCACGCAGGCCGTCGACAACCTCCGCCACCGACTGCCCGATCACAGCAGCCCGCACCGGAAAATGTGTCCGGCTCACGGCCGCCGTGTACGCGACATCACGCAAGGGAACAGAATTGTCCAGCCACTCCGCCCACCGACTCGCCTGCGCGCGCAACGAGGACTCGTCAACACCGGAGATCACCAGTGGATAAGCCCCGGTGATCGGCGGAGGCGCGGGTGCGGCCCCGGGTGCCTCCTCGATGACCGCGTGCGCATTGGTCCCGCTCATGCTGAACGAGCTGACCCCCGCCCGTCGCACCCGAGACCCCCGCCGCCACGGCCTGCCGTCGCGCAGGAGTTCCAGCGAGCTTCCCGCCCAGTCGACGTGTGTACTCGGCCGCGTCGCGTGCAGTGTCGAAGGCAGCCGCTCGTGCCGCAGCGCCAAGACCATCTTGATCACGCCGACCACCCCGGCCGCCGCCTGCGTGTGCCCCAGGTTGGACTTCGCCGACCCCAGGTACAGCGGCCGTTGCCGCCCGGCGAACACAGCGGTCAACGCGTCCGCCTCGACCGGGTCGCCCAGCACCGTGCCCGTCCCGTGCGCCTCGATCGCGTCGATGTCGCGCGGGGTGAGCCGCGCGTCGGCGATGGCGTCCCGGACGACCCGCTGCTGGGCCAGGCCGTTCGGCGCGGTGAGGCCCTGGCTGCGGCCGTCCTGGTTGACGGCGGTGCCGCGCAGGACGGCCAGCACCCGGTCCCCGTCCCGCTTGGCCGCGTCGAGCCGCTTGAGCACCAAGACACCGCAGCCCTCGGCCCAGCTCGTGCCGTCCGCCTCCTCGGCGAAGCTCTTGCACCGGCCGTCGCCCGCCAGCCCGTTCAGCCTGCTGAACTCGACGAACATCTGCGGGGTGCTCATCACCGTCACCCCGCCCGCCAGCGCCAGGTCGCACTCCCCGCGCCGCAACGCGGTCGACGCCAGGTGCAGGGCCACCAGCGACGCGCTGCACGCGGTGTCGACGGTGATCGCGGGGCCTTCCAGCCCCAGCGTGTACGCGATCCGCCCGGAGACCAGGCTCGTCGCGTTGCCGGTGAGCTGGTTCCCGTCGATCGCGCCGACGTCCCAGCGCCGCTCGACGTCGTAGTCCGAGCTCATCGCCCCCAGGTAGACGCCGGTTTTGCTCCCGGCGAGGTCGTTGGGCCGCAGGTTCGCCCGCTCCAGCGCCTCCCACACCACCTCCAGCGCCAGCCGTTGCTGCGGGTCCATCGCCTTCGCCTGGCGCGGGCTCACCCCGAAGAACCCGGCGTCGAACATCTCCGCGTCCTGGAGGAAGCCGCCCGCCCGGGTGTACTTGTCGTCGAGCGCACGGAGGTCCCAGTCGCCCCACCGCGCGGGGTACGGGCCGATCGCCTCGCGACCTGCGGACAGCAGCTCCCAGAAAGCCTCGGGGCTCTCGATCCCCCCGGGCAGCTTGCAGGCCATGCCCACGATCGCGATCGCGTCATCGGTGGGTTTCGGCGCGGCCTGCTGGACGGTGGTGGGTTGAGTTCCCACTCGGTCGAGCAGCAGCCCGGCGATCGCCTGGGGAGTGGGGTAGCTGAAGGCCAGGGCGGACGGGAGCGCGGCGCCGGTCCGGTCGACCAGGCGGTTGCGCAGTTCGACCACGGTCAGCGAGTCGAAGCCCTGTTCCCGCAAGACCTCGTCCGGACGCACCGGCTTGCCCAGGACGGTTTCCGCCTCCCGGAGCACGAGGTCGACCAGCCAGGGGAGCCGTTCGGACTCGGCGAGCGCGGCCACGTCGTCGGCCCACGAGAGGTCGGTGGGGACGTCGTCTTCCTGGTCGAGCCAGTACCGGCGGTGTTGGAAGGCGTACCCGGGCAGGTCGACGCGGTGGCCCGCGCCCAGCACCCGCGTCCAGTCGACCGGGTGGCCGCCGCTGTGCAGGTCGCCGAGGGCACGCAGGAGTTGATCGCGACCGCCCAGATCCCTGCGGAGGCTGCCGACCACGAGACCATCGGTGTCCGCGAGCGCCACCCCGAGGACCGGATGCGGGCTGACCTCGACGAACACGTCGTGGCCGGTGCGCGCGAGCCGGTCGAGGGCGAGGTCGAAGCGGACGGGTTCGCGCAGGTTGCGGCACCAATAATCGGCGTCCGGCGTGGCACCGGGCTCGCCGGTGACGCTGGAGTGGAACGGGATCTCGGCGGGCGCCGTGTCGACGTCGGCCAGGTCGGCGCGCAGGCCCGGCAGCAGGGCGTCCATGTGGGCGCTGTGCGAGGCGTAGTCGACCTTCACCCGTTGGCAGAACGCGCCGTCGGACTCCATCTCGGCGAGGAACCGGGTGACGGCGTCCGTGTCACCGGAGACCACTGTGGACTGTTTGGTGTTGACCACCGCGACCGACAGCGCGTCGCCGTAGGGCTTGATCCGGTCGCGGACCTCGTCCACCGGCCGCTCGACCAGGCCCATCGCCCCGGGAACGGCGCGATCGCGGACGGCCTGGCTGCGCAGGGCGACAACTCGGGCACCCTCGTCGACGCTCAACGCCCCACTGACGACCGCCGCCGACACCTCACCCTGGCTGTGCCCGACCACGGCCGCAGGCTCGACACCCCACGACCGCCACACGGCCGCCAGACCGAGGTACACCGCGAACAAGGCAGGCTGCACGACGTCGACCCGCGTGTCGTCCAGGTCGGTCTCGCCGAGCAGGAACGCCAACACCGACCACCCCGTGTGCGGGCGCAGGGCCGCGTCGCAGTCCTCGATCGCGGCCCGGAACACGTCGCTCTGGTCGAGCAGGTTCCGGCCCATGCCGGTCCACTGGCCGCCCTGACCAGGGAAAACGAATACGACCTTGCCGCGATCGGCCGCCTGCCTGCCGTCGAGCGCCCGCAGCCCGGTGATCGCCTCGTCCACCGTTCGAGCCACCACGGCGCCTCGAACGGCCAGGTGGCTCCGGGTGGTCGCCAGCGAGTACGCGACGTCCGTCAGGCTCGTCGAGTCCGTGAGGTGATCGGCCAACCGCTCCGCGTTCCGTACCAGAGCCTGCTCGGTCGCGCCGGAGACGACCAGGCACACCGGTTGGTCGGTCGCGCTCGACGGCACCGGTTGGTCCGGGGCCGGACCGAGGGCGACGTGCGCGTTGGTCCCGCCGAACCCGAAACTGCTCACCCCGGCGAACCGCGACCCGGTCCAGGCGTGGTGCTCGGTCACGACCTCCAGCCCGGTGAAGTCGATGTCCGGGTTCGGGGTCCGGAAGTGCAGACTCGGCGGGATCACTCCATTGTGGATGGCCAGCGCGGCCTTGATGAACCCCAGGATGCCCGCTGCGGGCTCCAGGTGCCCGAAGTTCGTCTTGGCGGAGCCGATCCGCAGTGGTTCCGCCCGATCAGGCCCGAAAACACGGCCCAGCGCAGCCGCTTCGACGGTGTCGCCCAGCGGTGTTCCCGTGCCGTGCGCCTCGCTGTAGGAAACCTCGCTCGGTGGGATACCGGCGTCTTGCCACGCTGACCGAAGCACGTCGATCTGCGCGTCGAGGCTGGGTGCGGTCAAGCCGTCCGTGGCGCCGTCGTTGTTGACCGCACTCCCGTGCACCACAGCGTAGATCCGGTCGCCATCGGCCAGAGCGTCGGAAAGTCGGCGCAGCACAACGACTCCACAGCCCTCGCCGCGCACATAACCGTTGCCCTCGGCGTCGAAAGCGCGGCAACGGCCATCGGGACTCTGGGTGCCGAGCTTGGTCATCGCGACGGACGTGTGCGGGTGCAGCATCAGGTTGACGCCGCCCGCGAGCGCGACGTCGGTCTCACCCGACCGCAGGCCCTGGACCGCCAAGTGTACCGCGACCAGCGACGAACTCGACGCCGTCGCCACCGTCATCGCCGGGCCGCGCAGCCCCAGCGCGTGCGCGATCCGGGCCGGGATCACCGAGTTGTCCCAGCCGGTGGCCGAATGCGCCCGGATCGCCGTGGGGTCACCACCGGTGAACAGCGCGTATTCCTGCCACATCGCTCCGAAGTAGACTCCGGTGCGTGATCCGGCCAGGCCTCCCGGCGCCACCCGCGCGTCCTCCAGCGCCGACCACGCCACCTCCAGGGCGAGCCGCTGCTGCGGGTCCATCTGCCGGGCCTCGATGGGCGAGATGCCGAAGAACCCGGCGTCGAACCCGGCGATGTCGTCGAGGAACCCTCCCCACCGGGGTAGATCGGCCCATTCGGCGGCGTTCCAACGGTTCGCGGGCACCTCGCGGATCGCGTCGACCCCGTCGAGGAACGCCCGCCAGATCTCGGCCAGACTGTCCAACAAGGACGGTAGGCGGCAGCCGATGCCGACGACGGCGATGCTGCTCATGTGCGCCTCCTCGCTCATTCGGCGTAGGTCTCGACGCAGACCCGTTCGATGACGGCCAGCGACGCGTCTTCGTTGAGGACGGTCATGTGGTTGGCCACGTCGATGTCCACCACGCGCAGGTCGGTGAGTTCCCGCGCCCAGTCCTGCCGGTAGTTGATCCCGTCCAGCGAGAACGTCTCGCCGACCACCTGGAAGTACGGCGCCAGCTCACCCATGAACAGGCCACGGCGGTTGTGGAAGTACGTGCTGCCAACGGCTTCCGGGTCGGGCAGCGGCTGGATCCGGTACTCGTCGATCCGGTAGGCGAGCTGGACCCGGATGTTGCGCTCGATGAAACCGATCACCTGGTCCCGGCGCATCGCCATCCCGCGCCGCACCGCGAGATCGGCCAGCCGGGGCACGAACTCCGCGTCCGGGCACCCGGCCACCTCGTCCCGGTGGATCAACCACGGCCGGACCTTGGTCAAGTCCTGCTCACCGGCGGGCCACAGCAACGAGTTCACCACCTGCAGCGCGGCGCTCTGTTCGGAGGAGACGCCACTGGCGTTCGACGCGGCCAGGCCGGTGTTGTCCGGCGAGTCCACCATCGTCAAAGTGGTCACCGCATGTCCACGCAGTTGCAGTTGCCGGGTCATCTCGTAGGCGACGATCCCGCCGAGGCAGAACCCGCCGAGGTCGTACGGCCCTTCGGGTTGGACGCTGCGCAGCGCGTCGATGTAGTACTCCGCCATTCGCGAGACCCCCACGACCGGGGTGTCCTCGGTCATGAACCCGCGAGCCTGGATGCCGTAGAACGGGCGGTTGATCCTGGCCGCGATTGTGCGGAACGACTCCACACTCGCCAACGCGCCGTGAATCCAGAACACCGGCCGACCATCGGAGATCCCATTCAGGTGCAGGAGTTCCGGGAACCGCGATCCGACGGCGGTATTGGCCTCGACGGTGGACAGCCGTGCCGCGATGTCGTCGACCGTGTTGTCCACCTGCAGCCAGTCCGGTTGGAAGCCGGGGAAAGCCGCGCGTACCCGCCCGAGCACGCCGATCAGCAGCAGCGAGTTGAGCCCGTAGTCGGCGAGCGACCGGGTGCTGTCGATCTCGCGGGGCTCCAAGCCCAGCACCGACGCCATGAGTTCGGTGACGAAGTCCCTCGGGCCGGTGGCCGATGACGGGGGAACCGGGGTTCGCGCGCTGAAGCAGGTGCGGTGGGCGAACGGGTAGCCCGGCAGCGGAACGCGCCGCCGCGGAGTCCCTTCGTGCAACAGCGCCCAGTCCACCGGACCACCGGCGACCCAGCGCTCCGCCAGGACTTCCGGCCGGACCGACCGCACCTCGGTCTGGTGGTCGTCGCGCGCGCTCGCGACCCGGGCGCGCGCGTGCGGGTCGTCGTTCAGCCAGCCGTCCAGGATCTCGACCGCCTCGTCGCTGTCCGCCGCGACCAGCGCCACCCGGTGCTCCATCGGCTCCCGCCCCACCTGCAGCGTGTACGCGACGTCCGCCCAGGCGCCGGTGCCGACGTTCTTCAACCAGCTCACCAGCCGCCGCGCCCGCTCCCGCAAGGCATCCTCGGTCTTGCCGGACAGGACGAGCACCTGCGGCGAGGGCTCGCTCCGGCCGGGCTCGCCGGTGACGTGTTGCTCCAGCACGACGTGCGCGTTCACGCCGGAGATCCCGAAGCTGTTGACGCTCGCGCGCCGGGGGAGTGGCCGGCCGTCCTCGCCCGTGCGGACCGGCCAGCCGATGGTCTCGGTGGCGGGCCGCAGTGGTGTGCCGCCGAACGGGATGTCCGGGTGCGGTCGACCGAACCCGGGGATGGCCGGGATCGTGCCGCGCCGGATCGCCTGCACCGCCTTCACCAGCGCGGCCAGCCCGGAGAACACCTCGGTGTGCCCGATCGTCGGCTTCATGCTGCCCAGGTACACCGGGTCCGGGCCGCGCAGGGTCGCGCCGAGCGCCGAGACCTCCGCGCTGTCAGCCAGGACCGAACTCATGCTGTGCGTCTCGACGTAGGCCACGGTCGCCGGGTCGACATCGGCATCGGCGTAGGCCCGGGTGATCGCGGACTTCATGCCTCGGATGTTCGGTGCGGTGAACGACACCCCCTTGCCGCCGTGCGCGACGCCGGTGCCGCGCACGATCCCGTAGACGAAGTCCCCGTCCTCGACCGCCCGGCGCAACGGCTTGATCAGCACCGCGCCAACTCCCTCGCCGCGCGCGATGCCGTCTGAGTCCTGTTGGAACGGACGGACGTCACCGGTCGGGCTGAGCATCCCGGCTGTCCGCATGCCCGCGAACCCGGCGGGCGAGGCGACCAGGTTCACCGCGCCGACCAAGGCTTGGTCGCACTCACCGTCGCGAATGGATCGGATGGCGCGGTGCAGGGCGACCAGTGACGACGAGCACGTGGTGTCGCACTGTTCACTGGGGCCTGGCAGGTCCAGCAGGTAAGAGATCCGGTTCGGGATCATCGCGGGCGACGGCAGCCCGGTCAGGCTGGGACCGTCGTCGGCGACCGGTTGGTACTCGCTGGGTCCGGCCGCGATGAACACGCCGGTCGGCCGGACCCGCAGGTCGGCGGGTTGGTAGCCCGCGTCCTCGATGGCGTTCCACGCGGCCATCAACACCAACCGGAGCTCGGGGGAGACCTGGCGGGCCTCGGTCACCGACATGCCGAAGAACAGCGGGTCGAACTCGTGGACGCCGTCCAGAAAGCCCGCCCAGGTCCCCGTGGTGTCCGCGGCGGCGTGCGGCGCCCAGTCCAGCCGATCCGCAGGCGGGTTGGTGATGCACCGCGTGCCCTGCTCGACGATCCGCCAGAACTCGTCGATGTCGTCCGCCTGGGGAAACCGCGCCGACATCCCGATGATGGCGATTCCGTCCGGGACAGCCTGCTCGACCGGTTGGGAGTCGCCGACCTCGGAGCTGGGCTCTACGGTGCTGAATTCCCTGGCGATGAACTCGACGAGATCGGCGAGGGTCGTGTACTCGAACAGGACTGTGATGTCGAGGTCGATGTCCAACTTCTCGCCCACGGCACGCGCGACCTGCACCGCGAAGATCGAGTCGAGACCGTAGCCTGCGAAGGGCTCGGTCCGCACGATCCGGGAGCGGTCGATCCGCAGCGAGCCTGCCAGCACGTCCAGCACCGTGTCCTCGATGTGCGCTGCCGGACCGGTCGGTGTCGATTGTGTGAGTGGCTCGGGCTTTGGCCAGGATCGCTGCACGACCCCGTCGCTCTCGGCCACGATGATCTGTTGACCGAGGTCCGCCGCCTCCCGGGCCGGGAACGTGACCGGCCCGAACCCTTCCTCGGCGAGGACGCGCTGCCAGTGATCGGCGGACAGGATCGGGCTACCCGGGATGCGCCATTCCGGGTCCTCGAACCGCCACCAGCCTTCGAGCAGACCGAAGGTGAACTGGTTGAGCAGGTTGTTCACGGTCAACTCGTTGAGCAAGAGCAAGCCGCCTGGTCTCAGGGCGGCCTTGGTGTTGCGCAGCGTTGTGCGGATGTTCTTGGTGGCGTGCAGCACGTTCGCGGCGATGACCACGTCGTACTCGCCAACGGGAATCCCTTGCTCGGTAAGGGGATTCTCGACGTTGAGGATGTGGTAGGCCAAGAACGGGTTCCCCGGCCCGTATGACCGTTCGGCGTGTTCCAGGAACGCGCGGGAGAGATCGGTGTAGCAGTATTCCCGAACCGCCAAGCCCTCGGCTTGCAGTGCTCGCAGGACAACGGCACTCGTGGCTCCCGTACCCGCGCCGATCTCCAGGATTCTCGGTGGGCTCCCAGCCGAACTCCGCAAGTGGGTCACCAGCTCGGTGGCCAGCACGCGGTTGAAGAACTCCGACGCCGGATTCGTCTTGTACGCGGTTTCCACCAGCTCCATGGACGACCCGGGGAACATCACCTCGGTGGCGAGCCGTTCCCCGGTCAGGATCTCGGGCAACGCTCGGAGCATCGTCTCGACCAAGACGTGCGTGGCCGCGAGATCCGGGTTCGCCCGCCAGCGCGGCTTGACCGATTCCCAGTCCCGCCACAACTCGGCCAGAGGTCGAACCGGCCTGTCCACGGCGGTGATCTCGGCGTCTTGGCACCGCAGGTAACCCTCGACTGCCAACACGCGCACGCATTCGGCGAACCACGAGTCGTACACCGGCAGCACGCCTGCCGCCTCCCGGGCGGCCGGTGTGGTTCGGGGAGATCGGAACGCGCCCAGGGACTGGAGGTGGGACCACAGGAAATCGAGCAGAAGCTGTTTCATCGGGTTCCTCAGATCGCGAGCGCCGTCAGTTCCTTCGTTCGGGTCCGCAGCCGGTCCAGATCGGCGAACGCGTCGCGCGGGTCGTGCTCGTCGGGGCGGACGGGGTTCGGTGTCGACGGGGACCCGATCGACATGCCCCGGGTGGTGAGCGCCTGTCCCACTTTCATCAAGGTCACCTGGTTCGCCGTCCCGGCGACCAGGTGCTCGATCGCGGCGACCAACTCGTCCGGCTGGATGAGCGGCGCGTCCGGGGCCACCACCGCCTCAGGACCGTCGACGGCGTTGTTGAAGCAGTAGCCCAGGTTGAGCACCTTGGCCGGGCAGCCGTACCGGTCCCGCGCGCTGAGCGCGAACGAGTCCAGGAATGTGCAGGCGGCGGCGTAGTTGGCGTGTTTGATGGCCTTGAGGTACGAGTTGATCGACGACAGGAACAGCGCGACCTCGACCGTGTCGCCGAACACCTCCAGCAGCCGCACACCCACGTCGACCTTGCCCCGGAGCACGCTCTCGAACTCCGCCTCGGTCATCTTGGCCAGGGTGGCGCTCGCCAACACCAGTCCGGAGTGGACAATTCCGTGCACCCGGCCGAACCGCCGCTCGACCACCGCCCGCGCTTGCCGCAGCTCATCGACGCTGGTGGCGTCCACCTGCAGGTAGACGGGTGCCGGGCTCCCGGCCCCGGCGATGGCCGCGTCGATCCGGGCGTCCTGCGGGCGTCGACCGAGCCAGACGACCTGGGCGTGGTGCTCGCGGATCAGGTGCTCGCTGATCACCGTGCCCAGGCCACCGGCCCCGCCGACGATCACGTAGACCCCGCCGTCCCGGAAACGGGAATCCAGCGTCTCGGCATCCACGGGCAGCAACCGTTGACGGAACCACGAGCCGTCTCGGTGGAGCAGGGTATTCCCGTCCTGGTCGGCGGGTAGGCTCAACGCGGTTGACAGGTCGGTACCGTCCACATCGGCCACCCGGATCGACCAGTTCGGGTACTCCTTGGCCACCGTGCCCATCAGGCCCGCCACCCCGGCGTGCGTCGGGTCGATCCGCTCCGACTCGTGCAGCGGGTGCGCGAGTCGGGTGATCACTGTCCAACCCAGACGGCGGTTGCCGTAGCCCGCGCTGAGCAACGACTTCACCGTTCGGAACAACCGGAGCACGCCGGACTGGCCGTCGACCGGGTCGTCACCGGGCTTCGGCGCGACCCAGATCAGGTGGTCCAACCCCGGTTCGACGTCTGTGATGACCCGCGCCGACGGGTACATCCCGACGAGAGTGTCCAGGGCCTGCCCGGACGCGATGATGCCGATGGAATCGGACTCGCCCGGCCACCGGTCGACCTCGGGTACGGTCACCGGCTCCCAGATCGGACGCAGGGTGCGGGCGGGTGCTTCGGTTCGAGCGCGGCGGCCCTGGATGCCCCGGAGCGCGAGGCAGACCGTGCCGTGCTCGTCGATCAGGTCGATGTCGATCCGCTCGCCGTCGCGCCGCAGCCACGCCCACATCCGGGCCGTGCACGGCGCAAGGACCTCCACCCGCTTGATGGCGAAGACAACCCGGATATCGCTCCCCTCAGCCAACAGGCGCATGCACTGCATGGCCGAGTCCACTAGGGACGGAGGTAGTGCGAAGTCGTTCGGCACCGCGTCCGGCAGCGCCAACTCGGCGAGCACCTCGCCCTCGGCCTCGTGCACCGCGACCACACCCCGGAACGCCGGACCGTAGTCGATCCCGCGCTCGCGGTACTCCGCATAGAACTGCTCCGGGCTGATCGAGGCCCGCCGGAAACCGCGGAGCAGGCCGGGGATGTCGACAACCCGGGGCGCCTG
This sequence comes from Actinokineospora inagensis DSM 44258, assembly GCF_000482865.1. GTDB lineage: Bacteria > Actinomycetota > Actinomycetes > Mycobacteriales > Pseudonocardiaceae > Actinokineospora > Actinokineospora inagensis. The sequence continues at coordinate 76,461 of NZ_AXWW01000033.1, forward strand.
GTCGACGTGCGAGACCTTTCCCTGGCTGTGGACGACGGAATCAGTGCGCACCTCGAACCGGTCCGCGTCAAGCTCGACCTTGACCGAGCACGGCCCGCCGAGCGGACGCAGGAACACGACGTCCTGCAGGTGGACGGCACCCTCGCCTTGCCGCGCGGCGGCGTACACCCACTGCAGGTACATCGCCCCGGGCGCGATCTCGGCGCCCCGCACCCGGTGTTGACGCAGGTAGAACTCATCACCGGTCAGCGTAATCTCGCTGTCACCACCCGGCAGCGCGTACCGAACCCGCTCGAACGGATAACTCGGCAACGGAACCCGCCGATACCGCCCATCACGGAACAGCTCAGCGAACTCCGGTATCTGTCCATTGAGGAATTCAGCGCCAAGGACGTCCGGCCGGGTCGACCCTGTTGGCGCCTCGGCCGCATGGGCGAGCTTGCGTTCCGCGTCGGCCATGTCGGTCGCCACGCACACCCAGCGATGCTTGAAATGCGTGCGGCCCATCAGCAACGTGTAGCTGACGTTCCCCAGGTCCAAGTCCCGGTGGTCACGAAGGTGGCAGGCGAGATCGGATATCTGCTGGCGCAGCGCCACGTCGGTGCGCGCGGACAACGCGATCAGCCTGGGCGCAGGAGCCGTGTTCAGTCGAGCCTGAACGGGCGCCTCCTCGATGACGGCGTGCGCGTTCGTCCCGCTGGCCCCGAGTGAGGTCACCGCCGCCCGGCGCGGACCGGCGGACTCCCAGTCCTGTGACCCCGTGTGCACGTAGAACGGGCTGCCGTCGAGCGTGATGCCCGGGTTGGTCCGCCGGTGGTGCAGCAATCCCGGCAGTGTCCGGTGCTTGATGGCCAGCGCCGCCTTGATGATCCCGATGACCCCCGCCGCCGACTGGGCGTGCCCGATGTTCGCCTTGCTCGACCCCAACGAGCAGAACCCCTCCTGGTCGGTGAACCCGCGGAACGCCCGCGCCAACGCGCGGAACTCGACCGGGTCGCCGAGCCGCGTGCCGGTCCCGTGCGCCTCGACCAGCCCGATGCCCGCCGGGTCGATGGCGAAGTCCTGGTACACCTGCCGGATCAGCCGTTCCTGCGAGGTCCCGTTCGGCGCGGTGATCCCGTTGGTGGTGCCGTCCTGGTTGACCCCGATCCCGGTGATCACGCCGTGCACGTGGTCCCCGTCGGCTTCGGCGTCGGACAGCCGTTTCAGCACCAGCACGCCCACGCCCTCGGCGGGCACGAACCCGTCGCCGCCCTCGTCGAACGACCGGCACCGACCCGACGGGGCGAGCATCCCGGCCCGCGCCCCGGCGACGTAGAGCCGGGGGGAGGTGTGGACGTAGACACCACCCGCGAGCGCGACGTCGGCGTCGCCGGTCCACAACCCCTGGCACGCAAGGTAAACAGACACGAGCGAGCTTGAACACGCCGTGTCGACCGCCATGGCCGGGCCGTGCAGGTCCAGGTAGTACGCCAGCCGCGACGGGACCAGCGAGTTCATGTTGCCCCAGAACGCCTGGGCCGGGTACTCGGACGGCGCGGACAGGTCGAAGTAGTCACCCGCCGCGCAGCCGACGTAGATCCCGCACCGCTCCCGGTTGAGCGAGCCGCCCGCGTGACCGGCGTCTTCCAGGGCCTTCCACGCCTCCTGCAGGAACAACCGCTGCTGCGGCTCCATGTAGGCGGCCTCGGCGCCGGAGATGCCGAAGAACAACGGGTCGAACTCGTCGATCCCGGCCATGAACCCGCCATCGGCGCAGGTGGTCGGCACCCCGGACAGGTCCCAGCGGGTCACCGGCGTCACCGCGTCCCGGCCGTCGCGCAGCAGCCGCCAGAACTCGTCGACGTCCCGCGCCCCGGGGAACCGACCGCTCATCCCGACGATCGCGATCGGTTCCCGCCCCGCACTCGCCGTGACCGGACGGCGCGGTTCGTCGGGCCTGGCCGGTTCGACCGGGGCCGGGGCGGTGATCGGGTACTCGTCGAGGATGTACCTGGTCAGCCGCCGGAGGGACGGGTTGTCGAACAGGGCACTCGGGTCCAGGTCGGTGCCGAGGTCCGCGTTGACCGCGCGCACCAAGGCGACGCCGGTCAGCGAGTCCAGGCCGTAGTCGGCGAACGGCAGGTCCGCCGACAACTCGTCCTGGCCGACCTTCAGCGTCGCCGTCAACGCCCTGGTCAGCGCGCTCTCAACGTGCCGATCGGGCGGAACCGCTGCGGCGGCGGGTACGTCGGCTTGGGCCACCACGACCTGCTGGCCCAGCCCCGGCAGCCGGTCGGCCGGGAACCGGACCGTGCCGCGGCCGCCTGCCCCGAGGACCGCTCGCCAGGACTCGGCCGATAGAGCCGGACCCCCTGCCAGCCGCCAGCGGTCGACATGGCGCCACCACCCCTCCAGCAACCCGAACGCCAGGTGCGGCCAGAGCCCGTTCCCGGCGAGTTCGTTGATCACCATGACCCCGCCCGGACGCAGCAGCTCCCGGGCGTGCGCGACAGTCTGCTCGATGTCCTCGGTGGCGTGCAGCACATTATTGGCGATCACGATGTCGTACCGCCCGGTCGCCAACCCCTGCGCGCCCGGCGGCCGCTCGACGTCGAACGTCCGGTACACCAGGTACGGGGCGGTGAAGCGCCGCTCCGCCGCGATGAGGAACGCCTTGGAGAGGTCGGTGTAGCAGTACTCCGCGACCTCCAGGCCCGCCAGGTGCTCGAACACCCGCTCGCTGGCGCTCCCGGTCCCCGCCCCGATTTCCAGAATCCGCACCGGCCCGGCGCGGCGCACCACCTCGGCGCGCACCACCTCGGCGGTGACGGTGTTGAACCGGGCCACCGCGGGGTCGCGCTTGTAGACCGCCTCGACCAGGTCGAATGAACCGCCGGGGAACATGACATCGGTGGCTGTGACACGTCCGGCCAGGATCGCGGGTATCGCCTCGACCATGCGCTCGGCCAGGTCCGCCTTGGCGGCGACCGCCGGGTGCGCGGCCTTCCACTCGTGCCATGCCCGCCAGGTCTGTTCGGCGTCCGGTGCTCCGGTGGGCTCGCCGCCGTCGAACAGCAGGGTCATGCTGTGGTCGAGCCACTTGGCGTGCGTCTCGCTCAGCTCCGGACGGGGTTCTCGGAGCACCCCCGCCGTGGCCAGTTGCGTGTGCAGGAGTTGCCGGAGGAGGCCGTCCATGTCCGTCGTGATCTGCCGGTACTGGTCCAAGGAGGGCTCAGTCGGTACCGGTTCGATCGGCGCCTGCTCCGGCCAGAACCGCAAGGTGTCGAACGGATACGTCGGCAGGCTCACCCGCGCGGGCCGAGTCTCGGCGTACCGAAGACCCCAGTCGACGTCGACCCCGCTGACCCACAGCCGGGCGATCTTGTCCCAGTCGCCCCGGCTGAGCCAGTCCGCGCTGAGTTCCCGCAGCTCACCGACCCGGGCGAAGAGTGCGACCAGCTCGTCGCCGTCCCGCCGGGCCGAGCCTTCGAAGTCGGCCGCCCCCTGGTCGACGTAGGCGGTGAGTTGTCCACTGAGGCTGTCCACATCGGACGATGTGAACGCGACCCTGCTCGCCATCGCCCGACGGCCGGTCTGCAGCGTGTACGCCAACTCCGCCAGATTCCCGCGATACTCCGGCAGGAACGCGAGCAGGCCCCGCGCCAACACCACCAGTCGCGCACTGTCCCGTGCGGACAGCACCACCAACTGGCTCCCGCTCGACTCCGGGTGGGTCGGCTGCGGCACCTGTTCCAGCACCGCGTGCACGTTGGTGCCCCCGATACCGAAGGAACTCAGCCCCGCCCGCGCCGGACCCGAGTCCGATACGACGGGCACGGTCCGATCCGCCACGAAGAACGGCGAGGCCGCCCAGTCGATCTGCGGGTTCGGCACGGCGCAGTGCAGCGTCGGCGGGATCTCCCCGTGTCGCAACCCCAACGCTAGTTTGATCAACCCGGCGATCCCGGCAGCCGCGTCGAGGTGGCCGATGTTGCTCTTGACCGACCCGATCCCGACGTACCCGGTGCGGTCCGTGTAGTGCCGGTAGGCCTCGGTGAGGGCCGCGACCTCGATCGGATCGCCCAGCCTGGTACCGGTGCCGTGCGCCTCGACGTACCGGATGGTCGCCGGGTCCACACCGGACTTGTCCAGCGCCTTGCGGATCACGTCGACCTGGCCGTTGACGCTGGGCGCGTAGAACCCGGCCTTGTCGCCCCCGTCGTTGTTCACCGCGATCCCGCGGATCAGGCAGTACACGTGGTCGCCGTCGGCGATCGCGTCCCGGGCCCGCTTGAGCACGACCGCGCCCACCCCTTCGCCACCGGCCATGCCGTCGGCGGATTCGGCGAACGCCTTGCTCCGCCCGTCGCTCGCGAAGTTCAGGCCCGGCTGGTGCAGGTAGCCCAGCTCCATTGTGGAGAACAGGCTGGCCGCGCCGACCAGGGCTTGGTCGGCCTCGCCTGCCAGCAACCCCTGACAGGCCAGGTACACGCCGGTCAACGCCGACGAGCAGTTCGTGCTCACCGCCATGCTCGGGCCCTTGAGCCCCAGCTTGCTGGAGATCATCGTCGGCACGCTGCCACCCTGGGCCAGCAGCCACGCCGCGTAGCCCTCGGTGCTCGCCAACACCCGCGCGCCGGTCGCGTTCGCCATCAGGCTGGGCAGCAGGGCCTGGTAGAAGTTGGTGCTGGTCGAGGTGAAGACGCTGGTGTTCGGGACGTCTTCCGGGCGGTAACCGGCGTCTTCCAGGGCTTTCCAGGCGTGCATGAGCAGCAGGCGGCCCTGCGGGTCCATCAGTTCCGCGTCGCGCGGGGAGATCCCGAAGAACGCCGCGTCGAACTCCGCCTTGTCCTCGACGACCGACCGGCTCGGCACGTAGTCCGGGTGGCTGATCAGGTCTTCGGGGACCCCGAGCGACCGGAGCTCATCCGGTGACCACGTGCTGCCGCCGGTCTTGCCGTCCCGCAGGTTCTGCCAGAACTCCCGGTGGTCGCGGGCGCCGGGGAACCGGCAGGACATGCCGACCACGGCGATGGCATCGGGTTCGAGGTGTGCCGGCTGTTCGAGTCGAGGGGCCGGGGCCGGTGCGTGATCCGGTTCCAGGTGCCGGGCCATGGCCGCGACCGAGGGGTGCGCGAACAACGCGGTCGGTCGCAGCGCGCGCCCGAACTCGCGGTTGAGGTTGGCCACCACGTCGATGGCCGTGAACGAGTCGCCACCCAGGTCGAAGAACCCGGTGTCCCGGTCGATGTCCTGGTGCCCGAGCGCGTCGGCGAACACGCGCCGCACGGTCCGCTCGACGTGGTGGACGGGCTCCGGCTTTCGTTCGGCGGGTGCGGTCAGCCGGGACCGGTCGATCTTGCCGTTCGCGTTGAGCGGGAACGACTCCAGCCACACGAACGCGCTCGGCACCATGTACGCCGGGAGGGACGCCGCCAGGTGCTCACGGAGCGCCTTGGCCTCGACGGGACGCCCGGTGAAGTAGGCGGCCAGCCGTTCAGACCGGACCATCACGACGCCCTGGTCGATGTCAGGGTGCGTGCCCAGCACGGCCTCGATCTCACCCAACTCGACGCGGTACCCGCGCAGCTTGACCTGGTTGTCCATCCGGCCGAGGACGACGATCTCGCCGTTGGGCAGCCGCCGCGCCACGTCGCCGGTGCGGTAGAGGCGCCGACCGGGCGCAAAGGGGTCGGCCATGAACCGGTCCGCGGTCAACGCCGGTTGTCCGCGATAGCCGAGGGCCACGCCATCGCCTGAGATGCAGAGCTCGCCGGGGATGCCGATGGGGGTGGGCTGGAGGTCCCGGTCGAGGACGTAGAGCCGGGTGTTCGCGATCGGGCCACCGATCGTCACCGGCTCCTCGGCGCGCAAACGCTTGACCGATGACCAGATCGTGGTCTCCGTCGGCCCGTAGAGGTTCCACACCTCACCGTGCGCGACCAACTCGTCCTTGAGCGCCTCGGGTAACGCCTCGCCGCCGCACAGCACCCGCACCCCGGTCTCGTTGCGCCAGCCGACCCGCAGCAGCATCGACCAGGTGGCCGGGGTGGCCTGCAAGACCGTGGGCCGCCAGTCGGCGATCTCCTCGGCGAGCAGGGTCGGGTCGGCGGTCGCGGTGGCGATCCGGCAGTGGCCGCCGGTGATCAGCGGCAGGAACAGCTCCAGGGCGGCGATGTCGAAACCGTGCGTGGTGACGGCCAGCAGGCGGTCGTCGGCGGTGAACTCCAGGGTGCTCGCCATGGCCAGCAGGAAGTTGGTCAGCGCCCGGTGCGGGACCACCACGCCCTTGGGGCGGCCGGTGCTGCCGGACGTGTAGATGACGTAGGCGATCCCGCCGGGTCGCGGCCTTGGGCCTGCTGGTGCCGGGCGGTCGATCGGGTGCAGCCGGGCCATCGTGTCCAGTGTGGACAGTTTGCCCGCAGTGGCCGGGTGGCACAGGACGACGTCGGCGCCGCTGTCCTCGACCAGGTACGACAGCCGCTCGGCGGGCAGGTCCGGGTCCAGCGGCAGGTACGCGGCGCCGGACTTCACCACCGCGAGCAGCGCCACGACCAGGTCGGTCGACCGGCGGAGGCACACGCCCACGGTGCCGCCCCGCACCGACTCGGCGAGGGCCGTGCTGCGCTCGGCGAGCTCGCGGTAGGTGAGGGTCTCGTCGCCGCAGCTCACCGCGGGCCGGTCGGGAGCGGCGGCGGCCCGCTCGGCGAACAGGTCCCAGCAGGTGCGGTCCGCCGGGTAGTCGACGGCGGTGCGGTTCCACTCGTGCAGCACCAGGCCGCGCTCGGCGTCGCCCAGGAGGTCCAGCTCGCCCAGGGTGGCGCGGCCCTCGGTGCGGATGATGGCGTCGACCAGGGTGAGGAAGTGCTCGGCCATCCGCTCGACGTAGTCCGCCGCGAACGCGGCCGGGTGGTACTTCCAGTCCAGCGCGAACCCGTCGCCGGGCACGACGTCCAGGGTCAGGTCGAACTCGCCCAACTGGTGCAGCTCGACCGGCCGGAACGGCCACGTGTCGCCGAGTTCGGCGGCCAGGCCGGTCAGCAGCTCGGTGAGCGAGAAGTTCTGGTAGTTGTAGACGACCTGGTAGACCGGGGACCGCAGGTCGGCGCCGCGTTCGCCGAGGTCGCGCACGATGCGCGGGAACGGGTAGGCGCCGTGCTCGATGGCGCCGAACACCGTGGCCCGCACCCGCTCCGCGAAGGCGTTGAACTCGTCGGTGCCGGTCGGCCTGCTGCGGACGGGCAGCGTGTTGACGAAGTACCCGACCACCGAATCCAGCCGCTCCACCGGACGACCGGCGGTGGGCATCCCGACGATGATGTCTTCCTGGCCCGTGTACCGGTGCAGCAGGGTGGTGAAGACGGCGAGGAAGAAGACCCCGGGACTGATGTCGTGCGCGGCCGCGAAATCAGCGACGGCGTTTGCCTGCGCCCGCGTCAACCGCCTGCTGTGCAGCTCGTTTTCGTGCGGCGCGTCCGGGGCGACAGTGGGCAGCCCGCTGAGCGGAACCCGATCGGCGAGTTCCCGTTGCCAGAATTCCCCATCCAGCCCGGCCCGGTCACCGGCGAGGTATTCCCGTTCCCAGGCCACGAATTCGCGGTATGATGCCGGAATTGGTTCCCACGCAGGCTGGTCGCCTTGCACCCTGGCCTGGTAGGCGCGCAGGAACGTTTCCAACACAAGGCGCAACGACATCCCGTCGATGACAATGTGGTGCACGACCAACAACAGATACCGCTCACCCCCGGCGACGGTCAACACCGATAGCCGCACCAGCGGCCCACCGACCAGGTCGAACGGCCGCCGCACGTGCTGTTCGAGATCAGCCGCCCCCACGATGTCGGCCTGTTCGACGATGATCGGCCCAGCGGGGACCAACTGGTCGCCCTCGATCTTGGTGGCCAACACCGGGTGCCGCGCCACCGTGTCCTTCATGGCGTTCTCGACAGCATCGACGTCGATGTGTTGACAGGCAAGGCAAACCGGAACGTTGTAGGCATGGGTGTCCGGCTCCATCCGGTGCACCGCCCACAACCCGCGCTGCCCCTCCGACAACGGCACCCGCGCCCGACGCTCCAACTCCACCAACACAGCCGCCGTCGACAACACCCCCGCCCGATACCCGTCGACGAGTTCCTGAAGATCCACGCCGAACTCCCTCCCACTGGGGTTCGTCGAACAAATCCCCCACCGCGCGGGCACGCAGAATGAACCAGGGCGCAGAAATCACGGCACCCCCCGAGATTCCCCCACGGATAACGGAGAACAGAAAATCGCTCCTGCTATTACCCTACCACAGCACACCGCTGACCCCTGGTCAATGTTCCGTTCCTCACCGCCCGATCACCGCTGGTCCAGCCCATGCCTCCCGTTGGACCAGAATGCCCGACTAGCCCAGTCGAGTGAGTCACCATTGACCATTCCGGCGGCCAACCCCAAAACACCTCACAGTGGGTAATGCCCCCCACCCGCCCACCCACTAATGCGAATGCCCACCAGGCACAAGCTCGCCCAGCCACTAGCGGACAGCCCCAACCCGCCCCCGCGCGCGACTGACCCCACCCCCCTTCGCGAACGGGCCGTCCACCCCCGCCGCTGTCACCCCCTCCGCCCGACCTGACTCCCGTCTGGCCAACCCAGTCCGACTCCGCCACACGCCCCCGCTTGGCCTCGCCCAGCCTGGTCGCACTCTTGTCTGGCCTCGCCCGGCCTGGTCGCACTCTTGTCTGGCCTCGCCCAGCCCGGCCGCACTCCTGTCTGGCTTCGCCCAGCCCGGCCGCACTCCTGTCTGTTCCCCACCCAGCCTGGTCGCAGCCGGTCTGGCCCCACCCTGCCTAGTCCCGCCCGGCCTGGCCGCAACCCCGTGGTCCGACCATGCCTGGCCGCAACCCGTCTGGTCCGACCCAGCCTGGCCTCACCCGGTCTGGCCCCGCTCGGCCTGGCCGCAACCCGTCCGGCCCGGCCCGGTCGACCGCAATCCGCCTGTCCCCGCCCACTTGTCGGCCACAACTCGGTGGCCCCAACCCCGTCTACCCGCACTTCGCCCAGCCCACACGCCATCGGCCACACCTCGACCGCAACCCCGCCCGCAACCCCGCCCGCCGGGCGGCCCCCACCCTTCCCGGGGGGCGTCCCCGATGCCAGTCTACCGGCTGGGCAAGATCGACAGGGGTTGGTGCCGTGGCCTGTGGGTGGCCTGGCGAGATGTGGACAACTCAGCCCTGAGCTGCGTCGAGCTCGGCGATGCAGTGGGTGGGGGTGCCTGGGGGCAGATGGTGTGGGCGCAGGTCACGCTGTCTATGTCGGTGTCCGGGTTCAGGAACACGCGAAACTGCCGGTCGTTCGTTTGCCTGTGGGTGTGCGCGTTACGGCCGTGATGATCGGGGTGGCCGTCGCACCGGGCTGTGGCCTGGTCTGCGTTGCGGCTGACCCGTGTGCCCCTTCTTGGGGCAGCCGGGCTGGTGGGCGCGGGCTTGGCCGTGTTGGGCGTCTTCGCAGTCCGGTCCGCGGGTGTCCTGATCGGAGTTGGCAGACCGCGCCGGAGCGTCTCCGGCTGGAGGCCGACACGCACGTCACCGCGCTGCCGGGAAGCATCCACATGGCAGGCCACCGTCCCCAGACCACGGGCTGCGCCAGTCACGCCGAACCCATCGCCCGTACCCTCCAGAGCAGCCCCCACCCTCCCGGGGGGCGGCCCCGGTGCCAGTCTACCGGGAGGGCGAGATCGACAGGGGTTGGTGCCGTGACCTGTGGGTGGCCGAGTGGGGTGTGGACAACTCAGTCTGGATGGCGTCGAGTTGGTGGCGAAATGACGGTGGTGGGCGGCAGGGGCCGGGTCGACGTAGAGGGAACAACACGCGGGTAAGAGTCCAACGGACACGTTGTGCCACGAGTGGGTCGCCAGCCAGGTGGGGGGCGTTGACGTAACCGGCGGGCCTGCGGCGCCGGTCGGTGGTCACGGGTGGATGCCAGTGGCGAACGTGGCTGTCAGGGGTGCCCGTCGACCGTGGTCGAAATCAAGACAGCGGCCGGAAACGCGCGTCGCCCCGGGCCGGTGGAGACAGGCCCGGGGCGATGACGAGTGGAACGGGGGATCAGCCGGGGTAGCTCGGGTCGCTGGTCGCGGTCTGGCTGGAGCGGCTGATCACGTGGTCGACGATGCCGTATTCCTTGGCTTCCGGGGCGCTGAACCAGCGGTCGCGTTCGGAGTCGGTGAGGATGGTTTCGGCGGTCTGGCCGGTGAAGCCCGCGGTCAGGTCGGCCATCTTGCGCTTCATGCCGCGCAGGCGGTTGGCCTGGATGGTGATGTCGGACTCGCTGCCGCCGATGCCGGAGGACGGCTGGTGCATCAGGATCTCCGCGTTGGGCAGCGCGTAGCGCTTGCCCGGCTCGCCCGCGGACAGCAGGAACTGTCCCATCGAGGCGGCGATGCCCATGGCGTAGGTCGCCACGTCGCAGGAGATGAAGTTCATCGTGTCGTAGATGGCCATGCCCGCGGTGATGGAGCCGCCGGGGGAGTTGATGTACATGGCGATGTCGGCGGCCGGGTTCTCCGCGGCCAGCAACAGCATCTGCGCGCAGAGCTTGTTGGCGATCTCGTCGTCGACCTCCTGGCCGAGCACGATGATCCGCTGCGCGAGCAGCCGGTCGTAGAGGGAGTCGCCCCACGTCATCCCGCCCGAGCCGCCCCGGTTGACAGGCGTGGTGGAGAAGTCGGACCCGGCCGTGGGCGTGGCCGCGACCTGCCTGTACCCGTCGATGTTCACGTGCTGCGCTCCTTCTCCTACCGCGTTCGGCCCTGCCTGGCCCACTCTAGCCATCACCGACGTGGCGCGTGCTCCCGACACCTGCGGTTCACCGAGAGCGTACGGCGACCCCGCCGGTCCACTCGTCGAGCAGGCCCCGGTAGGAGGACAACCGGAGGGATGACCACCGCGCTGAGCTTGGGTTTCCGGTCGGGCGGTGGCCACCGACTCACCCGGTCGGGTGGACGCGGCCCGGTGCGCACCCCACGTCGCGCACCGGACCGCGTCGGTTCGGGCGGGCTCAGGTGGTGGCGATCAGGAAGTCCTCACCGGTGTTGGGCCGCAGCCCGTCGGTCCGGCCCGCGAAGTAGCGGTCGCCCAGTTCGGTGCTGGGTACGTGCCGGACGTCGCGGAAACCGTTGGCGCGAGCCAGGGCCGCGATGTCCGATGGCGAGTACAGGCTGATGAACGGTGTCCCGGACGCTCGCGCCGCCTGCTGGACGTACTCGTACCCGGGTCGGTCCACCTCGTCCACCAGGTCCGTGCGGAGCAGGAAGGTCATGGCCAGGGTCGTGCCCGTGGCCAGCCCGGCGACCTGGCGCAGCGTGGCCGCGGTGGCCGCTTCGGTCAGGTACATGCTGACGCCGGTGGAGACCACGAACGCCGGCCGGTCCGGGTCGAACCCGGCGGCCACCAGTTCGTCCAACCAGGACTGACCCGCCTCGAAGTCGACCGGAACCAGGTGCAGCCATTCCGGCGGCGGGTAGCCGAGTTCGCGCAGCCGATCCCGTTTCCACGCCGACGTGGCGGGCTGGTCGACCTCGAACACCCGCATCCGGCTCGCCGTCGCCGGTTCCCGCTGGGCGAAGGTGTCCAGTCCGGCGCCGAGGAGCACGTACTGGTCGACGCCGTGATCGGCCTGCTCGGCGACCAGGTCCTCGATGAACCGCGCCCGACCGACGATGGCCGCGCGGAAGCCACGGACGCCGGGTGAGGACACGTCCGGGCGGTCCCGCCAGCCGTCGTCCGGGTCGGCCAGGCGCAGTCCGATCCGGTCGTCGAGCACGTGTGGTGGCGCGTCGACCTCGACGTGCAGCGCTCGCCACAGCGCGACCCGCACGGCTGTGCTGTCCGGTACGCCGCTTCTGTTGTCCACCATGGTTGATCCCCTAGTTTTTGAGCGGCGCCTGGATGCTCCACACGCGACCGTCCGGGTCGCGCACGGTCATTTCCCTGGTCCCGTAATGGGTTTCCTCGAACGGCGTGACGACGTCCACTCCGCCGGGGTGGAACGAGTCCGCGTCGGCGACCTTGAGGACCAGTTGGACCCGCGGTTCCCGGTTCGGCGGCACCTCGGCGATGAACACGAACGGGCCGTCGCCGTTGCGCAGTTGGCCGGAGTTGTGGTCGGTCTCGAACTCCAGGGTGAAGCCCAGGTCCTGGAAGAACCGCGCGGACCTGCCCCAGTTGTGCGTCTCGACGAAGACGCCGTCGAACCCCTCGGTGCTCATGTCAGGACTCCTTGTCCGGTGGTTGGTGGTGGTCGAGGTACGTCCGCAACGCCTCGGCGACCAGCGCCGAGAGGGACGACCCCGTCTCGATGGCGTGGTGTTTGACCCGTTTGATCAGGCCGATCGGCAGGTACACGTTGAACTGCTTGACGTCCTCTTCGCCCACTCGCCGATGCTAGCATCCTAGCAATTCCGGACGGCTGGGTGATCGGACCGGAACTGTCGGTGGCCCCGGCTAACCTCCGCCGTAGATCACGCGGAAGAGGGAGCCACGCATGGCCGGCACGACGTACCTGGAGCTTTCCGAGCCGGGGGGCGGAGCGCACAAGTACTACGAGGTGCGCGTCGAGGACACCGAGGTCACGATCACCTACGGCCGGATCGGCGAGCAGGGTCAGGTCCGCACCGCGGCGTTCGCCGACCACGACAAAGCGGTCCGGGCGGCCGAGAAGAAGATCGGCGAGAAGGTGCGCAAGGGGTACGCCCCGGCGGTCCGCGGCGAGCGGCAGCGCAGGCCGGTGAGCAGGCGCGAGATCACCAGCACCGCCTCCACCGCCCGGCAGGCCCCGGTGCTGTGGCGGTTCGCCTCCGGCGCGCCCGCGTTCGGCATCTTCATCGGCGAGGACCACGCCTGGGTCGGCAACGAGAACGGCGACGTCTACACCCTCACCCACGACGGCCGGGTCACCGGCCGGTTCGGCTTACCCGACTCGGTCAAGTGCATCGTCGCCGACGACTTCTGGATCTACGCTGGCTGCGACGACGGTCAGGTCTACGACCTGGGCGGCAAGGTCCCCCGGGTCGCCTACGAGATCGCGGGCGACGTCGACATCTACTGGCTCGACATCCACGACGGCGTCCTCGGCGTCTCCGACCGGCACGGCGGGGTCACCGTGGTCGACCACGAGGACGAGTTCCAGTGGTCCCGCCGCACGACGGGCGAGAGCGCGTGGATGGTCCGCAACTCCGCCGAGGGCGTCTTCCACGGCCACTCCGAGGGGGTCAGCCACTACTCCGGCCGCGGCGACCTGGTCTGGCACACCGGCACCAGCGGCGCCGTCCTCTTCGGATGGCAGGAGTCCGACTCGGTGTTCGCGGGCACCTCCCGCGGTCTGGTCCAGCGGTTCGCCAAGGCCGACGGCCGCCTCCTGGCGGGCTACCGCTGTGACGCCGCCGTCTTCTCCTGCGCGACGTCCCCGGGTGGCGAGTACGTGTTCGCGGGCGACAACCAGTCCTCCGTGTACTGCTTCGCCGCCGACGGCACCCGCCTGTGGAAGCTCGCCACCGGCTGCGGCTCCGCGTTCTCCATGCAGTACCGCGACGAACGCCTGTACCTGGTCACCACGGACGGCTCCCTGGCCTGCGTCGACGCCAGCCCGGCCGCCGTCCGCGCCGCCGAGGCGGGTCGGCTCCCGCAGCGGCAGGACGTCAAGGCGGGCGCCATCGCCCGGGTCGAGGCCACCGCCGAGGTCGAGTTCGTCGCCCAACCGGTCATCGGCTCCGGTTCCGGCATCGTCGTCGAGTGCGTGCAGGACGGCGGCCGCCTGCGCGTGCACGTCCGCTCCGCGGGCTACGACCCCACCTGGGGCGTGCAGTTCCCCAAGAACGTGCGCATCCCGGGTGCGCGCTACCTGGTCTCGGAGATCATCCCGTCGGCGAGCGGGACGTTCTACCGGGCGCGGGGGGAGATCCGACGCATCCACTGACCACTCGCCACCCGCCCGCATGCCCCGGCGGGCGGGTGGCGTATTCGCACTCGACCATTTTCCGGACCGGTCGAGAATAGACAGATGGCGATGGCCAATCCGGTTTGTTTCGCCGCGCGCGGAATTGGTGTTGCCACCCGGTTGTCATCGTCGCCAACTGTCCAGGAAATCGCGCAGGCGGCTGGCCGCGCGGTCGTCCTCGGCGAACAGCACCGCCGCGGCCAGCGCCAACCCGGCGAGGGCCACCGTCGCCGCGGGCCATGAGGTGAGCACCGTGGTCAGCGCGCCCGCTCCGACCAGACCCCAGGCCAACCGGGCGGTCCAGCGCAGTCCGGGGCGGTGCGCCAAGGCGATCCGGGGGACGGCGGTGAGCACGCCGAGCAGGAAGCGGGCTCGGGCCCGCCGGGTGGGCAGCGTCGCCAGTTCCGCTGTCCACTCGACCTGCCACCGCCCGCGCATCCCCTTCGGCAGCAACCACACCGCCGTGGCCAGGGACCGAACGCGGGGTGTCGATCGGCGGATGGTGTCCTCGGACAGCGTCGCCAACTCCGCGGCCACGCCGTCGACGCCCAGGCCCACCGCCAGCGGGACCAGGGTGCGCAGGGTCTCGGTCGACTTCCGGACCTGCTTCTCCGGTCGCACGTAGGCGATCGTGCGCATGTTGTGCAGGCGGTCGGCGAGTTTGAGCAGCAGGACCGGCCGCGCGGCGGGTAAGCCGTGTGACTCCAGTCGGTCGAGGCCCGCCAACGTGTCGGCGACAGCGGTGGACAACGCGGACCGCGAGTCGGGGGAGAGGTCGTGCAGGAGGCCCGCGCACACGAGATCGCGGTCGGCGCCCAGGTCGGCCAGGATCTGGGCGACCGCGAGCGAGTGCCGGATGTACGGCTCGCCGCTGTGCCGGAACTGGCCGTGGTGGTGGCGCGCGGCCAACCGGTAGGCGGCGGTGATCGGTTCGGTGTCCTCGCCAGGCCAGGTGGCGGTGTACGCGGTGAGCACCGGGGCCAGCAGGTCGTCCACCGTCAGGCTCCTTCCACGCCCAGGATCCAGGTGCGCTTGTGCCGGGCCCGGCTGCGGGCCAGCGCCGCCACCGCGGCGGCCGCGCCGTCGGCGGTGATCCGGTAGAGCCTGCGCGGGGGCCTGCCGACGGAGTCGTACGAGGTGGGCACCTCCCACTCGCTGACCAGCCAGCCCGCCTGCTCCAACCGGGCGAGGATCGGGTAGATGGTGCCGGTGGCGACCCCGACCAGGTCGCTCAGTTCCAGGCCGTACCGCTGTCGGTCCGGTTCGCGGAGCAGCACCTCCAGCACCAACTGGGTCTGCAATGTCATCCTCGGCATATGTCGTACTCTACATACGCTCGCCGGGAAGATCAGCCCCATTCACCCGTTCGGGCGGCTCGGAATGGCAACAACATGCCATTTCCCACCCGCCGCCAATTGCCGGTTTCGGCCACCCGGAAATCATCCTGGAGACCCTGTGAGCTTTGTCATAACCGGAAAGTCCCTGGCGGGCCGGGGACCGCGGCGGGAAAGCGACCCGGGCACCGGCCGGTCCGGCGATCTCCGCCCCGGCGCCCCGCCCGGACCGGTTACCATCCGCCGCGGAAGTGGAGCGCCCAGGTTCGCCGGTCGGCCGACTAGCGCCTTGGATGAGGAGGGGCTCGGTCAGGTGTTCAACCGCATCGCCATCGTCAACCGGGGTGAGGCCGCGATGCGGCTCATCCACGCCGTCCGGGACCTGTCCGCGGAGACCGGCACCAAGATCGAGACCGTCGCGCTGCACACCGACGTGGACCGGTCGGCCACCTTCGTCCGCGAGGCCGACGCGGCCTACGACCTCGGCCCGGCCGCGAACCGGCCCTACCTCGACCTGAAGGTCCTCGAACAGGCCCTGCTGGCCACCGGCGCCGACGCGGCCTGGGTCGGCTGGGGCTTCGTCGCCGAGGACCCGGCGTTCGCCGAGCTGTGCGAGCGGGTCGGCGTCACCTTCGTCGGCCCGAGCCCGGAGGCGATGCGCAAGCTGGGCGACAAGATCGGCGCCAAGCTGATCGCCGAGGAGGTCGGCGTCCCGGTCGCGCCGTGGAGCCGCGGCGCGGTGGAGACGCTGGACGCGGCCCTCGACGCGGCGGTCGAGATCGGCTACCCGCTGATGCTCAAGGCGACCGCCGGTGGTGGCGGCCGCGGCATCCGGGTCGTCACCAACCCGGCCGAGCTCACCGACGCCTACGAGCGCACCAGCCAGGAGGCCGCCCGCGCCTTCGGCAGCGGCGTCGTGTTCCTGGAGCGCCTGGTCACCGGCGCCCGGCACGTCGAGGTCCAGGTGATCTCGGACGGCGAGACCGCGTGGGCGCTCGGCGTGCGCGACTGCTCGGTGCAGCGGCGCAACCAGAAGGTCATCGAGGAGTCGGCGTCGCCGGTGCTCAGCCCCGAGCAGACCGCCGAGCTGAAGTCCTCTGCGGAGCGGCTGGCGGTCGCGGTCGGCTACCGCGGCGCGGCCACCGTCGAGTTCCTCTACCACCCCGGCGACAAGCTGTTCGCCTTCCTCGAGGTCAACACCCGGCTGCAGGTCGAGCACCCGATCACCGAGGCCACCACCGGGTTCGACCTGGTCAAGGCCCAGTTGCACGTGGCGTCCGGCGGGAAGCTGACCGGGCCGCAGCCCGCCGAGCGCGGGCACGCCATCGAGGCGCGGCTCAACGCCGAGGACCCGGACCGCGACTTCGCGCCGTCCCCGGGCCGCATCGCCCGGCTCGACCTGCCCGCCGGTCCCGGTATCCGGGTGGACACCGGGGTCAGCGAGGGCGACACGATCCCGGCCGACTTCGACTCGATGATCGCCAAGATCATCGCCTACGGCCGGGACCGGGACGAGGCGCTGGGCAGGCTGCGCCGGGCGATGGCCCGCACCACGGTGATGATCGAGGGCGGCGCCACCAACAAGAGCTTCGTGCTCGACCTGCTCGACCAGCCCGAGGTGATCGACGCCAGCGCCGACACCGGCTGGATCGACCGGGTCCGCGGCGAGGGCAGGCTCGTCTCGCACCGGCACTCCGCGGTGGCGCTGGCCGCCGCCGCCATCGAGGCCTACGAGGACGAGGAGGGCGTCGAGCGGCAGCGGCTGCTGTCCACCGCGTTCGGCGGTCGCCCCCAGGTGCAGCACGAGAGCGGCAGGCCGCTGGACCTCAAGCTGCGCGGGGTCGGCTACCGGGTGCGGGTGGCCAGGGTCGGCGCGCACCGGTTCCGGGTCGGCATCGAGGTCGGCGAGCAGGTGCACACCGCGGACGTGGAGCTGGACCGGTTCGACGAGCACACCGGCCGGATCGTGGTCAACGGTTCCCGGCACCGGCTGCTCACCGGCACGCACGGCCCGATCCACCTGGTCGAGGTGGACGGCGTCACGCACCGGGTCAGCCGGGACGAGGGCGGCGTGGTCCGCTCGCCCGCGCCCGCCCTGGTCGTCGCGACCCCGGTGGAGGTCGGCGACGAGATCGAGGCCGGTGCCCCGGTGCTGGTGCTGGAGAGCATGAAGATGGAGACGGTGCTGCGCGCGCCGTTCAAGGCCCGGCTCAAGGAGCGCGTGGTCTCCGTCGGCAGCCAGGTCGAGACCGGCGCGGCGCTGCTGCGCCTGGAGCCGCTGGCCGACGAAGAGACCGAGGACACCACCGAGGTCGCGACCGTCGAGCTGGACCTGCCGGTCGCCACCACCGAGACCCCCGCGCTGGACCGGGTCACCCGCGGCCAGGAGGACCTGCGCAGCCTGCTGCTCGGCTACGACGTCGACCCGCACGACGAGCGCCGCGTCCTCGACGACTACCTCGCCGCCCGCAAGGTCGTCACCGAGCAGGGCCACCGGCCGCTCACCGAGGAACTCGACCTGGTCGCCGTGTTCGCCGACCTCGCCGAGCTGACCCGCAACCGGGCCTCCGGCGAGGACGGCGCGGGCGCGGGCCACGTGCACAGCGCACGCGAGTACTTCCACGCCTACCTGCAGAGCCTCGACGTCG
>NZ_AXWW01000034.1 GCF_000482865.1 Actinokineospora inagensis DSM 44258
GGCTGGCGGGTAAGGCCACGCTTTCCAGTGGCCCCGCCTTTTAGCCTTACCCAGGCCACCGCTAGGGGCCCCAAACAAAACAACTTCACCACAACGGGCACCACCGCTTTCATCTGGCGCCCAAGCGCCGGCGTCGCCGCCAGGCGACCAGGCCGACCCCCGAGGCGCAGCCGAGGCCCAGTGACTCATTCCTCCCCCACCCCCCAAAACGCCGAAAACACCAACCCACCCCCCGCAACCGCCATCCCCACCCCACCCACAACCACCGCCACCCCCAACGAAAACCACCCACCGATCACCCCGCCAACCGGCGCCCCCACCGTAATCATCCCCCAATTAAACGACCGTATAGTCGCATTGCACCGCCCCTGCAACCGCGCAGGCGTGATCCGCTGCCGATAAGTCACATCATGCGGCCCCTCCACCCCCAACCCCATCCCCAACACAAACTGCCCCACAAACACCCCCCAAACCCCACCGAGCACCAACAGAAACCCACCCGCCGCCAACACCCGCCCAATCACAATCGTCGCAGCCAGCCCCACCCACCGATACACCAGCAGCGACAGAGCCCCACCCATCACCGCCCCCACCCCCGCACACGCATAAGCCACTCCCAACCGCCCCGCCCCCACCTCATGAATCGCATACGGCACAAACGCCGTCGAAGCCACAGCCGTGAACAAAAACCGCACATGCGAACTCACCGACAACGCAGCCAACCGCCGATGTCCGTAAACCCACCGAAGCCCTTCCCGAAGTTCACGAAAGACATGCCGCTCCACCCGCTCCGGCCGAGCCTCTTCCACCCGCAGCGAGGCAACCAACACCCCAGACACCACATACGACCCCGCATCAACCAGCACCGCAACAGGCGCCGTCATAACCTGCAAAAGCCCACTCCCCAGCAACGGCCCCGCCGTACCCGCCACTGAGTTCGTCTGTTCCAACCGCACGTTCGCCTTACCCAGCGCGGCCCCTTCAACAATGTGCGGCAAGAACGACTGAAATGCCGCGTCCCCCAACAGCGACAGCACCCCGACCCCAAAAACCACCCCCACCAGCACCGGCAGGCTGAGACCCCCCACCGCTCCCAGCACCGGCACCACCGCCAGCAACGCCGCCCGCCCCAGGTCGGTCCAGATCAGCAGCGGCCGCCGCCTGCACCGGTCCACCACCACCCCGGCCACCAGGCCGAACAGCAAATACGGCAGCCACCGCGCCGCGTTGAGCACCCCCACTTCCAGTGGCGACGCCGTCAGGGTCACGACCGCGATCACCTGCACCGCGACCGTCGTCACGTACGTCCCGAAAACCGAGATCGCGTCAGCCAGCCAGAAGCGCCCGAATACCCCCATACCCCCAGTTTAGAGCGGTATGTTCCCATGCTTCCGAGTCGGCACGACCGTTCGCTTGTTGCGCAGCAGTCGCAGTGCCGTCGACACCTCTAAACGCGTGCGCGCAGGCTGGATAACCCGGTCCACATACCCGCGTTCCGCCGCCGCATAGGGATTGCTGAACGTCCGCTGGTACTCGTCCACCAGTCGCGCCGCGAGAGCCTGCCGGTCCTCAGCCCCCTGCAGCGCCTTCCGGTGCAGGATCTGTACCGCGCCCACGGCCCCCATCACCGCGATCTCCGCCGTCGGCCAGGCCAGGTTCACGTCGGCGCCCAGGTGTTTGGACCCCATCACCGCGTACCCGCCGCCGTATGCCTTGCGGAGGACGACGGTGATCTTGGGAACCGTGGCCTCGGCGTAGGCGTAGATCAGTTTGGCGCCGTGCCGGACGATCCCGTTCCGTTCCTGCGCGACCCCCGGCAAGTACCCGGGTACGTCGGCGAACGTGATCAGCGGGATGTTGAACGCGTCGCAGAACCGGACGAACCGGGCGGCCTTCTCCGAGCAGGCGATGTCCAGCGCGCCCGCGTTCACCAGCGGGTTGTTGGCGACCACGCCGACCGAGTGCCCGTCCACGCGCCCCAGGGCGGTGATGATGTTCCTGGCGTACTCCGGCTGGACCTCCAGGTAGTCCCCGTCGTCGACGACCGCGCGGATCGCCTCGGTGACGTCGTAGCCCTGGTTCTCGGCGTCCGGGATGAGCGAGTCCAGTCGCAGGTCCCGCTCGGTCGGCTCCGGCCCGTGCGGCGCGGCGTACACCGGGGCCGGGTCCAGGTTGTTGCTGGGCAGGTACCCGAGCAGTGTCTGCACCCAGCCGACCGCGTCCTGCTCGTCGTGGCCGACGTAGTGGGCGTTGCCGGAGACCTCGCTGTTGACCGCGGGCCCGCCGAGCTCGTCGAGGGTGGTCTGCTCCCCGGTCACCGCCGACACGACCTCCGGGCCGGTGACGAACATGTACGACGTCCCGTCCACCATCACGGTGAAGTCGGTGATCGCGGGCGAGTACACCGCCCCACCCGCGCACGGCCCCATCAGCAGGGAGATCTGCGGGATCACCCCGGACGCCCGCACGTTGCGCATCCCCAGCTCGGCGTAGTGCGCCAGCGACACCACGCCCTCCTGGATGCGCGCGCCGCCGGAATCGTTGATGCCGATCACCGGGCAGCCGATGCTCAGCGCCAGGTCCATCACCTTGAGCACCTTCAGCCCGAACGCCTCACCCATGCTGCCGCCGAGGGTGGTGAAGTCCTGGGCGAACACGCACACCTGCCGACCGTCCACGGTGCCGTACCCCGTGACCACCCCGTCACCGTACGGCCGGTTGTCCGCCATGCCGAAGTCCGTGCACCGGTGCCGCGCGAACTCGTCCAGCTCGGTGAACGACCCGGGGTCGAGCAGCAGTTCGATCCGCTCCCGCGCGGTGAGCTTCCCCTTGGCGTGCTGCCGGTCGACCGCCCGCTTCTCGGCGATCTCCACCACCTCGGCCCGCCGCGCCGCCAGATCGGCGATCCGGTCCGCGGTGGTCGACATGGGTCCCCTCCTCGTGGCCTCAGCCAAGGTATGGGCTCCCGCCCGCGGCGCAGTACCCCTACGGCCCCCTGCCGCGGTGAGTCCCGCTGTGCGCTCGATCGCGATCTTCCTGCCGCACAACGACTACCCATCGCTCGTTCGGGTGGATCCCGGCATGCGACGGGGGTTCACCCTCTTGACTTCGCGCGAAGGTACGATCACCGCCGCGGCGGGGCGGTCCCGGACAAATCCGGCGAACGCCCCGGTGGGCGAACGTGTGGAAGGGGTACCCCGGTGCTGCCACAGGTCGATGGTGGGACGGCGGCGTTTCAGTTGCTCGGCGTGCACAAGGTGTTCGGCGAGTACACGGCGGTGGACCACGCCGACCTCACCGTCGCGCCCGGGTCCTTCTACGGTCTTGTCGGTCCCAACGGCGCGGGCAAGACGACCGCGTTGTCCATGGCGGTGGGTCTCCTGCGCCCGGACGGCGGCGAGTCGCGGGTGTTCGGCGTGGACGTCTGGGCGAGCCCGCTCGAAGCCCGCAAGCTGATGGGCGTGCTGCCCGACGGTCTTGCCCTGCCCGAGCGCCTGACCGGACGTGAACTGCTTTCGTACCTCGGTCAGCTCCGTGGACTCGACGCGCCTACCGTCGCAGGCAGAGCGGACGAGTTGCTGGACGTGATGGAGCTGTCCGGTGACTCCGAGCGGACGCTCGTGGTGGACTACTCCACCGGTATGCGCAAGAAGATCGGTCTCGCCACCGCCCTCTTGCACGGCCCCCGGCTGCTGGTGCTGGACGAGCCGTTCGAGGCGGTCGACCCGGTGTCGGCGGCCACCATCAAGCAGATCCTCAACCGGTTCGTCGCGGGTGGCGGCTCGGTGCTGCTGTCCAGCCACGTGATGGCCCTGGTCGAGCAGTTGTGCGACACGGTCGCGGTGATGGCCAAGGGCCGCGTGGTCGCCGAGGGGCCGCTGGACGCGGTGCGCGGGTCGGCGTCGCTGGAGGACACCTTCGTCGAGCTGGTCGGCGCGCACCTCGGCGGCGGGGAGGGGCTGTCGTGGCTGGCGTCCTGATCCGGATGAAGCTGGCCGTCCTGCGGCACAGCATCGCCGGGCCGAAGGCGACCTGGATGTTGACCGGTGGCCTGGTCGGTCTGGCCATCGCGGCGGGCACCATCGCCGTGGCCACCGTCGACGCCGCCCCGCGCACGGTCGCCGACCTGCTCGCGGTCACTTTCGCGATCTGGGCGTTCGGCTGGGTGCTGGGTCCCGCGTTCGGCGGCGACCCGGTGTTGCGGGCCGAGCAGTTCGCGTTGGAGCCGGTGTCGCGCACCCGGCTCGCGTTGGGGCTGCTGGCGGCCGCGTTCGTCGGCGTGACCACGGCGGTCACCCTGGTCGCGTTCGCCGCCTTGGTCGTCTTCGCCGCACGGTTCGGCGCGGTGCCGGTGATCGTGTCGATTCCCGCGCTGGTGCTGCAGTTGACGTTGGTGGTGTTGTTGTCCCGGTTGGCGGCGCGGTTCTTCGGCGCGCTGGCCCGGTCCCGGGTCGGCGCCGCGGTGACGGCGGTGATCACGGCGGTGATGCTGGTGCTCAGCCAGTCCGGCTGGGTCGTGTTCATCGCGCTGGACGCGGTGCTGGAAACCGGTTTCTCGCACGGGTTCTCGGTGGCGGTGCGGGTGCTGCCGTCCAGTTGGGGCGTGGTCGCGGTCGAGGCGTCCACCCGGCACGACTGGCTGTGGACGGTCGGCCCGCTGGTCGCGCTGGCCGGGCTCGTGGTCCTGTTGGTCCTGCTGTGGGCGCGGGCGCTGGGTCCGCAGCGGCTCACCCGGTCGGTGGTGCGCGGGTCGGC
Source organism: Actinokineospora inagensis DSM 44258 (assembly GCF_000482865.1). Taxonomy (GTDB): domain Bacteria; phylum Actinomycetota; class Actinomycetes; order Mycobacteriales; family Pseudonocardiaceae; genus Actinokineospora; species Actinokineospora inagensis. Next base: position 4,756 of record NZ_AXWW01000034.1, read on the forward strand.
GAAGGACCAGGCGGCACTCTGGGCGCATTGCAGCCCGGTCACGGGCGTGCTGGTCAAGGAGCTGCGCACCTGGCTGCGCGACCCGCAGCGGGTGCAGGCCATCGTGGTCGCCCCGGCGTTCGCGATCTTGAGCGGGGTGCTGCCGCTGCTGTTCGGCTCGACCGCGTTCCTGCCGTTCGTCGGCGCGATCACCGCCCTGATGGGGGCCACCAGCAGCGCGAACCTCTACGGCCAAGACGGCACCGCGCTCTGGCTCACCCTGCTCAACCCCGGCACGGAGGCGGACGACGTGCGCGGCCGTCAGCAGGCCTGGCTGGTCGTCTACGCGCCGCTGTCGGTCGTCCTCACGATTGTCGGTACCGCTCTGCATGGGGACTTGGCGCCGTGGGCGATCGCCGCGACCACGGCGGTCATCGGCGCGGGCGGCGGCCTGTTCGTGCTCACCTCGGTCGACCAACTGGTGCCCGGCCCCGACCCGCACCGCAACAAGAACTCCCCGCTCGACCACGGCGACGTCACCGGTCCGGCCTTCGTCACCCTGTTCCTGGTCCTCGCCGCCGCGACCCCGGCCATCGGCACGGTCATCGCGGGCAGCGTCCTGCACCAGCCCCTGCTGACCTGGGCGGGCGGCCTGGTCGGCCTGCTCACCGGCGTCCTCTGCTACCAACTGTTCGGCCTGCTGGCCATCAAGCACCTCGCCGCGCGCGGCCCCGAGCTGCTCTACCTGATGCGCGCGGGCAAGGAGTACGAGGCGGCCCTGAGCGCCGAGACCGCCGTCCTCAAGGCGATGCCCCGACACCGTCGCGGCCTGCTGTGGACCAGCTTCTTCATCGGTTGCCTCGCCCTGTTCCCGCAGGGCTTGGTGCCGATGGGCATGAAGATCAGCGGTGACATCGCCCGTGTCTGGTTCCTCGCCCTCTACCTGCCGGACGGCCTGCAGTGGCCGGTGATCGCCCTGTTCCTGCTCATCGGCCTCGCCGCCTTCGGCCTGTCCGGCTGGGTGTACCTGGTCGAGTCGCGCAGGCTCAAGGCCAAACTGGAGCGCCGCGCCGAGGAACGTGCCCGGTACGCCGACGTCCTCCCGGTCGGCTGACCCGCTCGACCCGGCCCCTGACCGCGTGCGGTCGGGGGCTGTGCTTTGCCCAGGCCAGGCAGGTTAGGGGCCGGGGTCGGGGCCTTAGGGGTTGGCCCTGCCGAGCGCGGCTAACTAGGGTCCATTCCGAGGTCTGAACGGAGAAATCGGAGGCATTCGGTCCGGCTTCGGGGTGGGTTTCCCCGCGAAACCTGCGGTATCGAGTGGGTTTGAGGCATTCATGTCGCACGTGCGCGCCGAGGCCATCGCGGTGGTCGGGTATTCCTGCCGTTTTCCGGGTGCCGCGGACACCGGTGCTTACTGGAATTCGCTGCGCGACGGGATCGACGCCACGACCGCCGTTCCGGCGGACCGGTGGCGGTTGCCGGAGGTGCCGCGCGGCGGATTCCTGGCGGCGGTGGACCGGTTCGACGCCGCGTTCTTCGGGATCTCCCCGCGCGAGGCGGCGGCGATGGACCCGCAGCAGCGGCTCGCGCTGGAACTGGCCTGGGAGGCGCTGGAAGACGCTCGGATGGTGCCGAAAGCGTTGCGCGGCAGCCGGACCGGCGTGTTCGTCGGCGCCATGTGGGACGACTACACGACCCTGCTCCGCCAAGACGGCGCCGTCGACCGGCACACGCTCACCGGGACGCACCGCAGCATCATCGCCAACCGGATCTCCTACCTGTTCGGCCTGCGCGGGCCGAGCCTGGCGGTCGACGCGGGACAGTCGTCGTCGCTGGTGTCGGTGCACCTGGCCTGCGGGAGCCTCCGCCGCGGCGAGGTGGACATGGCGCTCGCCGGTGGGGTGAGCCTGAACCTCGTCGAGGAGAGCACGGTCAGCGCGCTGCGGTTCGGCGGGTTGTCCCCGGACGGCCGGTGTTTCACCTTCGACGCCCGCGCCAACGGGTTCGCCCGCGGCGAGGGCGGCGGACTCGTTGTCCTCAAACCACTTCAAGCCGCGATCGACGACGGCGACCGCGTGCACGCCGTGATCCTGGGCAGCGCCGTCAACAACGACGGTGGCGGCGCCAGCCTTACCGCCCCCAGCCGCTACGCCCAGGAAGACGTCCTGCGCGCCGCGCACGAAGGCATCAACCCCGACGACATCGGCTACGTCGAACTCCACGGCACCGGCACCCCGCTCGGCGATCCGATCGAGGCCGCCGCTTTGGGTGCCGCCATCGGCAAGGCCCGCGGCAAGCCTCTCCCGGTCGGTTCGGTGAAAACGAACATCGGCCACCTGGAAGGCGCCGCCGGGATCGCCGGACTGATCAAAGCGGCCCTGGTGGTGGAAAACGGCCTCATCCCGCCGAGCCTCAACTTCGAAACACCGAACCCGCGCATTCCGCTCGACGAGTTGAACCTCCTGGTGCAGACCGAGTTGGCGCCGTTGGCCGGTCCCGGAATCGCCGGGGTCAGCGCGTTCGGCATGGGCGGCACGAACTGCCACGTAGTTCTCGGCTCCATTGCGCGGAAATCCCCGGAAATCCGGTCCGATAGGACGACCATCGCCCTGGTGAGCGGCAAGACCCGAGCCGCGCTCCGCGCCCAAGCCCGCAGGCTCCTGGCGGTCGACGCCGCACCCCAGGACATCGCGCACTCGCTGGCCACGACCCGGACCGGGCACGACCACCGGGCCGCCATCGTCGCGGACACCTCCGCAGACCTCAAGGCCGGTCTGGAATCGGTCGCCGCCGGGCTCCCCACCGCCGGAGTGGCCGAAGGCACCCTGATCGAGGGCAAGATCGCGTTCCTGTTCTCCGGCCAGGGCTCGCAGTGGTCCGGCATGGCCGTCGAGCTGCTGGACACCGACCCGGTCTTCGCCGCCGCCATCACCGATTGCGCTGACGCCCTCGCCCCGCACGTCGACTGGTCGCTGGTCGACGTTCTGCGCGCGGGCGACTACAGCCGGGTCGACGTCGTGCAACCGGCCCTGTTCGCGGTCATGGTCTCGCTCGCCGCCGTCTGGCGGTCGCTCGGGGTGATCCCGGACGCGGTCGCCGGCCACTCCCAGGGCGAGATCGCCGCCGCGTGCGTCGCGGGTGCGTTGAGTCTGGCCGATGCCGCGAAAGTCGTTGCCCTGCGGGCGAAAGCGATCGTCGCGCTGGCCGGTCAGGGCGGGATGCTGTCGGTTCCGGCGCCGGTCGCCGACGTGCGGACGTGGTTGGTCGACTGGCCGACGCTGTCGGTCGCCGCCGTCAACGGGCCCGCGGCTGTGGTCGTCGCCGGTGATCCGGTGGCGTTGGACGGGTTCGCGGCCTCGCTCGATGTCGACGCCAAGCGCATCCCCGTCGACTACGCGTCCCACTCCGCCTACGTTGAAGCGATCCGCGACGACATCCACTCGACGCTGAGAGGTATTCAGCCCCGCACTGGTGACATCCCTTTCCTGTCAACAGTTACCGGCGAGTGGATCGACACCACCGAGCTGGACGCCGACTACTGGTACCGGAACCTGCGCGGCACCGTCGAGTTCGCCACCGCCACCACCAAACTCGCCAAATCCCGGTTCCGGTTCTTCGTCGAGTGCACCCCGCACCCCGTCCTCAGCGCCGCCGTCCGCGACACCCTGACTCAGTCCGAAGTGGATGGCGTAGTTGTCGGCTCACTCCGCCGGGACGAAGGGCGGCAACGGCTTCTCGGCAACGCGGCGGAGTTGTTCGCGCATGGCGTCGACCTGCTCCTCCCGTCCGGCAACACCGTCGACCTGCCGACCTACGCCTTCCAGCGCGAACGCCACTGGCGCCCCGGCAACCCCGACGTCGAACAGGCCGCCGAGCACGACGACTCGCTGCGCGGCGCGCTCCAGGCGAATCCCGATTCGTCCGTGGTGCTCGACCTCGTCCTCGCGCACACCGCTGTCGTCGGCGGGTTCTCCGGCGCCGTTGACCCGGGGTTGACCTTCAAAGACCTCGGGTTCGAGTCGCTGACCGCCGTCGAGTTGCGCGACCGCCTCGCCGTCGCGGTCGACCTCCGGCTCCCGACCACCCTGCTGTTCGACCACCCCACCCCGCTCGCGGTCGCCGGTTACCTCCGCGACCACCTGCTCGGCACCGCCCCAACCCGCCGCCGGACGATCACCGCGTCCGAGGAGCCGGTCGCCATCGTCGCGATGGCCTGCCGATTCCCAGGGGGCATCGACTCCCCGGAAGCCTTGTGGCAGTTGGTTTCCACCGGCGGTGAGGCGTTGACCGCGCCGCCGACCGACCGCGGCTGGGACCTCGACGGACTCCCCGAGCGCGGCGGATTCCTCACCGACGCCGCCGGGTTCGACGCCGACCTGTTCGGCGTGTCCCCGCGCGAGGCCCTGGCGATGGACCCGCAACAGCGGCACCTGCTGGAAGTCACCTGGGAAGCCGTCGAACGCCTCGGCGTCGACCCGGATGCGCTGCGCGGCAGCAGGACGGGCGTCTTCGTCGGCGCCATGGCCCAGGACTACGGCCCGCGCATGCACGAGGCGACCGGCGACACCGCGGGTTACCTGCTGACCGGCAACACCGGCAGCGTCGCCTCCGGTCGCATCGCCTACACCTTCGGCTTCGAAGGCCCCGCGCTCACCGTCGACACGGCCTGTTCCAGCGGCCTGGTCGCCCTGCACCTGGCCGCCCGGTCGCTGCGCGCGGGCGAATGCGACCTGGCGTTCGCGGGCGGCGTGACGATCATGTCGACCCCCGGCATCTTCGCCGAGTTCGCCCGTCAGGGCGGCCTGTCCCGGGACGGCCGCTGCAAGGCGTTCGGCGCGGGCGCCGACGGGACCGGCTGGTCGGAGGGGGTCGCGGTGCTCGCCGTGCGCCGCCTGTCGGACGCGGTGCGCGACGGCGACAAGGTCCTCGCCGTCGTCCGCGGTTCCGCCGTCAACTCCGATGGCGCCTCCAACGGCCTCACCGCGCCCAACGGTCCCGCCCAGCAGCGCGTGATCCAGGACGCCCTCGCCACCGCGGGCCTCCAACCGTCCGATGTGGACGCGGTGGAAGGTCACGGTACCGGTACCACCCTGGGCGACCCGATCGAGGCGGGCGCCCTGCTCGCCACCTATGGCCATGGCCGCGCCGAGCCGCTGTGGCTGGGTTCGGTGAAGTCCAACATCGGCCACACCCAGGCCGCCGCCGGGCTCGCCGGTGTCATCAAGCTGGTTTTGGCCCTGCGCCACGGTTCGCTACCCGCCACCCTGCACGCCGACACCCCGTCCCCGCACATCGACTGGGACACCGGCGCGATTTCCTTGCTCACCAACGCTCAACCGTGGCCACGCGGCGACCGGCCTCGCCGCGCCGGTGTCTCGTCGTTCGGGATCAGCGGCACCAACGCGCACGCCATCATCGAGGAACCCCCGACCCAGACCTGGCCCGAGGCCTCCGCCAACGGATTCCCCGTGCTGCTCTCCGCCCGTTCGACGGCCGCCCTGCGCGCTCAGGCCGCCCGACTGTTGACTGTGGACGTTCTGCCCGGAGCCCTGGCCCAGGCCCTCGCCACAACGCGAACCGCACTACCGCACCGGGCCGCCATCCAGCCCGATGACTTGACCGCAGGCCTCGCCGACCTCGCCGCCGGTCGCGATTCCGCCCAGGTTCGCACCGGTACCGCCACCCCGGCGAAGCTCGCTTTCCTGTTCACCGGCCAGGGATCGCAGCGGCCGGGCATGGGTCAAGACCTGCGGAGGTTCCCGGCTTTCGCCGCCGCGTTCGACGAGATCCGGGAGCGGCTGCCGTTCTCCGACACCGACATCGACCAGACCGCACACGCCCAGGCGGGCCTGTTCGCCATCGAGGTCGCGCTGTTCCGCCTCTTGGAGTCCTGGGGTGTGCGGCCGGACGTGCTGGTCGGCCACTCCATCGGCGAGATCGCCGCCGCCCACGTCGCCGGGATTCTCTCGCTGGACGACGCCTGCACCCTGGTCGCCGCCCGCGGTCGCCTCATGCAGTCCCTACCCCCCGGCGGCGCGATGCTCGCCGTCGAGGCCGTGGAGGTTGCCGCGCTACCGGACGGTGTCGACCTCGCCGCCGTGAACGGCGAAAACGCCTTCGTCGTCTCCGGCGACAGCGCCGCCATCGGCCGCCTGGAAGGGCGACTGCGCGCGGAAGGCAAACGCTCCAAACGCCTCATAGTCTCGCACGCGTTCCACTCGCACCACATGGACCCCATACTCGCCGACCTCACCCGCGTCGTCAGCGAGCTGACCTTCCACCCCCCACGCATCCCCATCATCCCAACCTCTTCCGGCGACCCCGCCACCCCGGACTACTGGGTACGCCAAGCCCGCGAGCCAGTCCGCTTCGCCCCCGCCATCGCCACCCTGCCCGGCTCGGTCTTCCTGGAACTAGGCCCCGATGCCGTCCTGTCCGCCCTCGTCGACAACGGCATCCCCCTCCTCCGCACAGGCCGCGAATCGGTGTCGAATGCCCTCAGCGCCCTCTGGACCACCGGCGTCCACTTGGACTGGCACTCGGTCCACAACGGACCCCGCATTCACGTCGACCTCCCCACCTACCCGTTCCACCACACCCGCTTCTGGCCCACCCCAACCACCCCCACCACGGCAGGCCTGACCACCACCGACCACCCCCTCCTCAGCGCCGCCATCCCCCTCGACAACGGCATCGTCCTCACCGGCCAGATCTCCCTCGCCACCCACCCCTGGCTAGCCGACCACGCCATCCGCGGAACAGTCATCCTCCCCGGCACCGCCTTCATCGACCTTGCCCTCCACGCAGGCGCTCACATCGGCCTCCCCACCATCGCCGACCTGACCCTGACCGCCCCCCTCATCCTGCCCCTCACAGGTTCCGTGCGCCTCCGAGTCACCGTGACCGGCTCCTCCATCACCATCCACAGCCACACCAACCACAAATGGACCCCCCACGCCACCGGCACCCTCACCACCCCCCGCCCAGGCGCAACCCCCCCACCCCCGGGCGGCCCCCACCCTTCCCGGGGGGCGTCCCCGAGGCCAGTCTACCGGGATGGCGAGATCAACAGGGGTGAGGCCGGTGAGCTGTGGGCTGCTGAGCGGCATGTGGATAACTCGGCATCGGGCACGCCTGAGCCGGTCACCTCACCTGAGCCCATCACCCGGCCGGTTGCCTGGTCTGAGTCCGCCACCCTGTCGGACTCAGTGATCCCGTCGGAGCCGGTCACCTCGCCCGAGTCTGTCGCCCCACCCGAGCCGGCCGTCTCGTCCCAACCGGTCGCTTCGCCCGAGCTGGTCGTCCCGCCCGAGGTAGTCGCCCTATCCGAGCCCGTCGCACTGTCCGAGCCAGCCGCCTGGCCAGAGTCGGTCGTCCTGCCTGAGCCTCTCACCTCGCCTCAGCCTGCGACCCCGCCCCAGCCGGCCGCCTCGGCCGAGCCCGTCGTCGCCTCACCCGAGTTCGCCACCCAGCCACGTCCAGGCGCGATCCTCCCGCCCCCGGGCGGCCCCCACCCTTCCCGGGGGGCGTCCCCGAGGCCAGTCTACCGGGAACGCGAGATCAACAGGGGTGAGGCCGGTGAGCTGTGGGCTGCTGGGCAGGGTGTGGATAACTCGGTCTCGGGTAAGCCTGAGTCCGTCACCTCGCCCGAGCCTGTTGCCCCGCCCGAACTGGTTGTCATGTCCGAGCCCGTCGCCCTGCCTGAGTCGGTCGCCTGGCCTGAGTCAGTTGTCCTGCCTGAATCTGTCACAGCACCTCAGCCTGCGACTCCGCCCCAGCCGGTCGCCTCACCCGAGTTCGCCACTCAGCCACGTCCAGGCGCGATCCTCCCGCCCCCGGGCGGCCCCCACCCTTCCCGGGGGGCGTCCCCGAGGCCAGTCTACCGGGATGGCGAGATCAACAGGGGTGGAGCTGGTGAGCTGTGGACCACCGGGCGGAATGTGGATAACTTGACCCCGGCTGAGCCTGAGCCTGTCGGCCCGCCCGAGTTGACGCCCGCCGACTACGCCGACCTTGCCGCCCTTGGCTTTGACTATGGCCCCGCCTTCCAAGGCCTCCGCGAGGTAGGTGACCAGCGCGCGCGGGTTGAGCTGGACGGGCCTCAAATCGCGGTTCTCGACTCCGTGTTGCACGCCCTCGGCCCGGCGCTCAATCGGGACGGCATTCCGCTGCTTCCCTTCGCTTGGTCCGGCGTTACCCGGCACTCGGCGGCGACCAGTCTGGATGTGCGTCTGGTTCGGCGCGGCCCGGATGAGTACGCCATCTACGCCAGCGACCCGCAGGGCGCGCCCGTTCTCACCGTTGACTCGCTGACGCTGCGGCCTGCGAAGCTTCGCGACACCGGTGTCGTCTACGTTCTCGATTGGCAGCCTGCCCCGGCGACGAATCCGGTCGGCGAGTCGGTCCGGGTCGAGATCTCAGGCGGCTCCCTCGTCGAGCGTGCGCACGCCGCCACACGATCCACTTTGGACGTTGTGCAGCGGCATCTGAGCGAGGGTGCGGGCAAACTGGTCATCGCCACCACCAATGCACTGTCCACATCGGACGAAAAGACCGACCCGGCGGCAGCAGCGGTGTGGGGTTTGGTCCGGTCCGCCCAGACCGAGAACCCCGGCCGGTTCATCCTGCTCGACGGCGAAATCCCCACCGTCATCCCCGATGCCGACGAGATCGCGGTACGCGGAGGCAGAACCTTTACACCGCAACGAGTCCAAGTGTCCGCCGATGGTCAGATGAACTGGGGCGACACCGTCCTGATCACCGGTGGCGCCGGCGGGCTCGGCACCCTTGTCGCGCAGCACCTCACCTCCGCCGGTGTCCGGGTCATCCGGGTAGGCCGTCGCGGTGGGGACGGTGTTGTCCAGTGTGACGTCACCGATAGGGAAGCGTTGGCTGCCCTGTTCGACGAATATCCCATCACCGCTGTCATCCACGCGGCCGGGACTCTTGACGACGCACCGGTCCACACTCTTGACCCGGACCGGTTGTCCGCCGCGATTCGGGCCAAAGTGGAGGGTGCGGTTCACCTCGACGACCTCACCCGAGACCGGCCGTTGACCGAGTTCGTCCTGTTCTCCTCCATCGCGGGCACCCTCGGTACCGCCGGCCAAGCCGCTTATGCGGCAGCGAACGCGTTCCTGGACGGTCTCGCCGCCCGTCGTCGTGCTGAAGGGCGCCCGGCTCGCTCGATCGCCTGGGGGCTGTGGGCCGAAGGCATGGGCACGACTGCCGACAAGACCCGGTTCGTCGACCTCGGCGGCACCCTCACCGCAGCACAAGGTCTAGACCTGCTCGACCACGCCCCCGACCGCGCGCACGCCATCGCCGTCGCAACGCCGCTCCGCACCCCGCGGACCACCGCGCCCGCCCCGCCACGCGACCTCGACGAGCTGGTCCGCGCCCAGGTTGCCGCCGTCCTCGGTCACGGCTCCGGTGATCGGATCGACCCGACTCGTACCTTCAAGGACCTCGGGTTCGACTCGTTGACCGGTGTCGACCTGCGCAACCGGATCACTGCCGCGACCGGTCTCGCCCTGCCCGCCACAGTGGTCTTCTCCTACCCGACCCCGGCCGCCCTCGTCGATCACCTGCGCGCCGAGGTCGTGCCGACCACAAAGACAGCCACGGTCACCACCGATGACCCGATCGCCATCGTCGCCATGGCCTGCCGTTACCCGGGAGGCGTCGACAGTCCCGAATCGTTGTGGGCGATGGTCGCCGAGGGGCGTGACGGCATCACCGAGTTCCCCACCGCGCGTGGCTGGGACCTGGCTGGTCTGTACCACCCCGACCCCGAACAGCCTGGCACCACCTACACCCGGCACGGCGGCTTCCTGCACGACGCGCACCTGTTCGACGCAGAGTTCTTCGGCATCTCCCCGCGCGAGGCGCTGGCCATGGACCCGCAGCAGCGCGTCCTGCTCGAATTGTCGTGGGAGACCTTTGAACGCGCGGGCATCGATCCCACCGGTCTGCGCGGCAGCCGCACCGGGGTCTTCGCTGGCGTGATGTACCACGACTACGCCACTGGTTCTGTACCGTCTGATGTGGAGGGTTACCTCGCCACCGGCGGGGCGGGCAGCGTGGTTTCCGGTCGTCTCGCCTACACCTATGGGTTCGAGGGGCCTGCTGTCACGGTTGACACCGCGTGTTCCAGTAGTCTGGTCGCCCTGCACTGGGCCGCCAAGGCTTTGCGCTCCGGTGAGTGCGACCTCGCCTTGGTCGGTGGTGTGACGGTCATGTCGACGCCAACGGTGTTTGTGGACTTCAGCCGCCAGCGCGGTTTGGCTCCGGACGGCCGCTGCAAGTCCTTCGCCGCTGCGGCGGATGGTACGAGCTGGGCTGAGGGCGCGGGTGTCCTGCTGGTCGAGCGCCTGTCAGACGCCCAACGCAACGGTCACAAGGTCCTCGCGGTTGTGCGGGGCACCGCCGTCAACTCCGATGGCGCCTCCAACGGCCTGACCGCGCCCAACGGCCGCGCCCAGGAACAGGTCATCCGGTCCGCCCTGGCCGACGCGGGCCTGAACACGTCCGATGTGGACGCCGTCGAAGCACACGGGACCGGTACCGCTCTCGGCGACCCGATCGAAGCGTCGGCGCTGCTGGCCACCTATGGGAGAGACCGAGCCGAACCGCTGTGGCTGGGCTCGTTCAAGTCCAATGTGGGCCACACGCAGGCGGCGGCGGGGGTCGGCGGGATCATCAAGATGGTCCAGGCCATGCGGTACGGCATCCTCCCCGCCACCCTGCACGTCGACACCCCGTCCCCGCACGTCGACTGGTCGTCCGGATCGGTGTCGCTGCTGACCGAGTCTCGCCCTTGGTCGAGATCCGACCGGCCGAGAAGGGCCGGGGTGTCCTCCTTTGGTATCAGCGGTACCAACGCGCACGCCGTCCTCGAAGAAGCCCCGGCCAACATGCCCGAACCGACCAGGGCCGCACCCGTCGAGGTGCCCTTGCTGCTCTCCGCCGTGACCGCCGAAGCCCTCCCGGCCCAGGCTGCCCGCCTAACCGAAGTGGTCGCCGAACGGCTCGACATCGCTGTGTCTCTTGTGGACCGACCGGTGCTCTCACACCGGGCCGTGGTTTTCGGCAACGGGCTCCAAGATCTGGCAGCGGACCAAATATCGCCCGCTGTCGTCAAGGGAACAGTCACCCCCGCCAAACTCGCTTTCCTCTTCTCCGGGCAGGGTTCGCAGCGGTCCGGGATGGGGAGAGAACTGCATGTCTTCCCGGTCTTCGCAATCGCGTTCGACGAAATCCGAGACCGGCTGCCATTCGACGACGACGCCATCGACCAAACGGTGCACGCCCAAGCGGGCCTGTTCGCGCTGGAAGTCGCGTTGTTCCGGCTGCTCGAATCCTGGGGCATAAACCCGGATGTCCTGATCGGACACTCCATCGGCGAGATCGCGGCTGCCCATGTCGCGGGCATCTTCAGCCTGGATGACGCCTGCACCCTGGTCGCCGCCCGTGGCCGTCTCATGCAGGAGCTCCCACCCGGCGGCGCCATGCTCGCCATCGAGGCCTGCCACATCGACCTCCCCGATGGCGTGGACCTGGCGGCCGTCAACAGCGAGAACTCGCTGGTCGTCTCCGGTGACAGCGCGGCCATCGACCGCCTCCAGGAGGCAGCCCAGGGTCGAGTGAAGCGGCTCAACGTCAGCCACGCCTTCCACTCGCACCTGATGGACCCGATGCTGCCCGCGTTCGCCGAGATCGTCGCGGGCTTGACCTTCCACGAGCCACGCATCCCGCTCAGCCCCACCGCGACCGGAAATCCCGCGACCGCCGAGTACTGGGTCAACCAGGTCCGCGACACCGTCCGGTTCGCCGCAGCCGTCCCCGCCGACCATCGCTACCTGGAACTCGGCCCCGACGCTGTCCTATCCGGACTGGTCGGCGGCATTCCCCTGCTGCGCAAAGCCCATCCCGAGCCGGAAACCGCCCTACGCGCCCTCGCGACCCTGCACGTCAACGGCACCCCCGTCGACTGGCGAGCCGTTTTGCAGCCCTGGGGTGGTACCCGCGTCGACCTCCCCACCTACGCCTTCCAGCGCGAACCGTTCTGGATCGCCCCAACCAGGTCCGACCCGGCCGACGACCGGTTCTGGGCGGCCGTCGAGCAGGAAGACGTGGCCACCGTCGCCGCGACCCTGCGCCTGTCCGGCCCTGCGCTCACCGAAGTCCTGCCCGCCTTGGCGACCTGGCGGCGTTCGCGCACCGAGCTGTCCAAAGTCGAGTCGTGGCGGTACCGGATCGCTTGGCGGCCAGTGGACGTCAAGCCCGCGAAGATGTCCGGCACCTGGCTCGTCCTCGGCCCCGACCCGGCCGGGGTCGCCGACGCGTTGACCGCACTCGGCGCCACCGTGCACCACGACCCAGACCGGGAAGCCGACGGGATCATCTCCACCGGTTCCCTCGACGAAGCCCTCCACTTGGTCCAGACCCGCCGAACCCGCGTCTGGTGCGTGACCACCGATGCCGAGACCGATCCCGACCAGGCCGCCATCTGGGGCTTCGGCCTGGTCGCCGCCTTGGAGCACCCCGACCGCTGGGGCGGCCTCATCGACATCCCGGAACCCCTCACCGAGCGTTCCGCGGGTCGCCTCGCAACGATCCTCGCAGGCCAGGAGTCCCAGATCCGGCTTGTGCCCGCCGGCGCCCTCGTCCGCCGCCTCGAACGCGCCACCCCGAGGCACGCCGAACCGTGGCAGCCCACTGGTCCTGTGCTGATCACGGGCGGTACAGGAGCGCTCGGTGGCCACGTCGCCCGCTCGGTGGCCGGGGAAGGTGTGTGCCTCGTCCTCACCAGTAGGCGCGGCATCGACGCACCGGGCGCGGCCGAGCTGGTGACCGAACTGACCGGCTTGGGCGCCGAGGTCGCCGTTGTCGCCTGCGATGTCGCCGATCGGGACGCCGTCGCGCGGTTGCTCGCCGAGCACCCGGTGACCGCCGTCTTCCACGCGGCCGGAACCGTCGACGACGGCGTCATCGAATCCCTTGCCCCAGAACGGTTCGCCGCCCTGCACCGCGCCAAGGTCGAGTCCGCGCGCAACCTCGATGAGCTCGCCGGTGACCTCGACGCGTTCGTGGTCTTCTCGTCGCTGGCCGGTGTGATCGGCAATCCCGGTCAGGCCAACTACGCCGCCGCCAACGCGGCCTTGGACGCCGTGGCCGCCCGCAGGCGCGCCCAGGGCAAACCGGCCGTCGCGATCGCGTGGGGCCCGTGGGCCGAGTCGGGCATGGCGGCCGGGGTCGCCGATCGGCTCCAGCGCGCGGGCCTCGTCCCGATGCCGCCCGCGTCCGCGCTGACCGGCCTGACCCTCGACGAGCCGCACACCGTCGTCGCCGACATCGCCTGGTCGCGGTTCCCGGCCCGGTCGCCCCTGTTGGCCGACTTCCTGGACGACACCCCGGACCCGGTGGACGTCGCCGACTTGGCGGATCTCGTCCGGACCCAGGCCGCCGCCACCCTCGGTCGGCCGGGGACCATCGCCGCCGACCGCAACTTCCGCGATCTCGGCTTCGACTCGTTGACCGCGCTGGAGTTCCGCAACGCCCTCGCCCAGCGGGTGGGTGTCGCGCTCCCGCCGAGCCTGGTCTTCGACCACCCCACCCCGGCCGCCGTCGCCGACTACCTGCGCGAACTCCTTGCCCCGACAGCGAAAACCACTGCCACTGCCGAACGCGCTACGGTCGACGACGATGTGGTGATCGTCGGTATGGCCTGCCGGTTCCCCGGTGGCGTGCGGACCCCCGAGGACCTGTGGCGGCTGGTCAGTTCCGGCACCGACGCCATCGGCGGCCTCCCGCCGGACCGGGGCTGGGACCTGACCGGCGCCCCCGACTTCGCCCGGGTCGGCGGGTTCCTCGACGACGTCGCCGGGTTCGACGCCGACCTGTTCGGCATCTCCCCGCGCGAGGCCCTGGCCATGGACCCGCAACAGCGCCTGCTCCTGGAGACCACCTGGGAGGTCTTTCAACGCGCCGGCCTGGATCCGACTGGTCTTAAGGGCGCCAGGGTCGGTGTTTTCGCAGGTACGAACGGGCAGGATTACGCGTCGCTCGTCACCGGTGAGGGCCTGGACGGGCACGTCGCGATCGGTAGTGCGGCGGCTGTGCTGTCGGGTCGGGTGGCATACGCGTTCGGTCTGGAAGGACCCGCGCTGACGGTCGACACGGCGTGTTCGAGCAGCTTGGTCTCGCTGCACCTCGCCGTCCGGGCGTTGCGGGGCGGTGAGTGCGACATGGCCCTCGCGAGCGGGGTGACGGTCATGTCCACGCCGACCGCCTTCGTCGAGTTCGGACACCAGAACGGGCTCGCGAGTGACGGCCGGTGCAAGGCGTTCGCTGCCTCGGCCGACGGAACCGGATGGGGTGAGGGAATCGGCGTCCTGCTGCTCATGCGCAACGCGGACGCCGTCGCCGCAGGTCACCGGGTGCTCGCCGTGGTTCGCGGCACGGCGGTCAACCAGGACGGCGCCTCAAACGGCCTCACCGCCCCGAACGGACCCGCGCAGCAACGGGTCATCCGCGCGGCGCTGGCCGATGCCCGGCTCGAACTGTCCGATGTGGACGTGATCGAGGCGCACGGGACCGGCACCGCTCTCGGTGATCCAATCGAGGCGCAGGCCCTGCTCGCGACCTACGGGCGAGATCGGACGCGGCCGCTGTGGCTCGGGTCGGTGAAGTCCAACATCGGGCACACCCAGGCGGCGGCCGGGGTCGCGGGCGTGATCAAGCTGGTCGAGGCGATGCGGCACGGTGCCCTCCCGCGCACCCTGCACGCCGACATCCCCACCCCGCACGTCGACTGGTCCGGCGCCATGCGCGTCCTCACCGAGGACCAGCCCTGGACCGGCCCGCGCCGCGCCGCTGTCTCCGCGTTCGGAATCGGCGGTACCAACGCTCACGCCATCCTCGAACACGTCACCCCGGAACCCGTGCCCGTCGAGACGAGCGCACCAACAGCCTGGGTCCTCTCCGCGCACTCCACGGCGGCCCTCCATACACGCGCCGCCAACCTCGCTGCTGTCGATCTCCCGATCGCCGCCGTGGCGCGGACCCTCGCCCGCACGGACCCGCGACTGCCGCACCGCGCGGTGGTGGTTGCGTCCAATCAGGACGAGTTCCGCGAGCGACTGTCCACGATCACCGGCACCACCGTGACGACCAAGCGAGTGTTCCTTTTCACCGGCCAGGGTTCGCAGTACGCGGACATGGGCCGGGGCCTCTACAACGCGTTCCCCGTGTTCGCCGACGCGTTCGACGCTGTCCGGCTGCGGGTGGACTTCGACGAGACCGAGATCGACCAGACCGGCAACGCCCAGCCCGCCCTGTTCGCCCTGGAAGTGGCTCTCTTCAGCCTTCTGGAGTCGTTCGGAATTGTCCCAGATGTCCTGATCGGACACTCGATCGGCGAGCTGGCGGCCGCCCACGTGTCCGGCATCCTCAACCTGGACGACGCGTGCGCGCTGGTCAAAGCCCGCGCCGGGCTCATGCAGCAGCTCCCGCCGGGCGGAGCGATGCTCGCCGTCGAGTCCGACCACGAAGACCTGCCCGACGGGGTCGACCTGGCGGCGGTCAACGGTCCGAACTCCCTGGTGGTCTCCGGCGACAGCACGGCCATCGACCAGTTCCGGGAGGACATGGTCGCGCGTGGGCGTCGGGTGAAGCGGCTGACGGTCAGCCACGCGTTCCACTCGCACCTGATGGACCCGATGCTCGCCGAGTTCGCCCAGGTCGCCGCCAGTATCACCTACCGGCAGCCGAGCATCCCGCTCATTCCCACCGCCACCGGCGATCCCACGACTCCTGACTACTGGGTCGCCCAGGTCCGTGACACCGTTCGCTTCGCCGACGCGGTCGCCCAGATCTCAGACGCGCACTACCTGGAACTAGGACCGGATGGTGTGCTCTCGGCCATGGTCCCCAACGCCGCCCCGACCTTGCGACGCGACCACAACGACCACACCACCCTGCTTGCCGCTATCGGCCACGACTACACGCACGGTGGAACTCCACAGTGGACGAAAATACTCGGCGACGGCCCCACGGTCACACTTCCGGTATACCCGTTCCAGCACCGGCGGTTCTGGCCCAAGACCAAGGTCGGCGACTGGTGGTACGGCATCGACTGGACCCCGGTCACCCCACAGCCCGCCCTCGCCGGGACCTGGCTGCTCATCGACCCCACCGACGACGTCACCCAAGCGTTCACCGGGGTCACCACCATCGTCCGGTCCAGCGCCGACGACCTGACCGGCCTCACCGTCTCCGGCGTCGCCGCCACCGAGCCGACCGTCCACACGGCACTCAAGGTCATCCGGACCGTGGACGCCCCACTCTGGTGCCTCACTCGCGGCGCCGTCACGCCCGCCCGTGACCCGCTCCAAGCCGCCGTCTGGGGTTTCGGCCAGGTCGCCGCGATCGAGCAACCCCGGCGCTGGGGCGGTCTCATCGACCTCCCCGAGCACGTCGACCCCGACCAGCTTCGCGCCGCCCTGTCCACACGCGACCAACTTTCCCTGCGCCCCAACGGCATCCTCGCCCGCAGGCTGACCCGAACCCTTCCGGTTCCTGTCCGGACCTGGACCCCCACAGACACCGTCCTGATCACCGGCGGTACCGGCGCGCTCGGCGGCCACGTCGCCCGCTGGCTGGCAGACCGAGGCGCCCCGCACCTGCTGCTGATCAGCCGCACCGGCCCCGTCGGAGCCGATGCGCTGGCCACCGACCTGGAGCGACGCGGCAGCAAGGTCACCATTGCCGCCTGCGACGTCACCGACCGCGCCGCCCTGGCTACCCTGCTGGCCGAACACGAGGTCAGCGCCGCCTTCCACACCGCAGGCACCGTGGACGACGGCGTCATCGGCACCCTCACCCAGGACCGGTTCGACTCCGTCTGGCGAGCCAAGGCCGCCGCCGCGTACCTGGACGAACTGCTGCCCGACGCGCACCTCGTGCTGTTCAGCTCGTTCGCCGGGGTCGTCGGCAACCCCGGCCAGGCCAACTACGCCGCCGCCAACGCCTACCTGGACGCCCTCGCCGAACACCGCCGCGCCCAGGGCCGTCCCGCTACCGCGATCGCCTGGGGCCCCTGGGCCGGTGCCGGTCTCGGCGCGGACCGGGCCGCCGCCGAGCACCAGCACCGCGCAGGCGTCACCGCGCTCGACCCGGCCCAGGCCATCGCCGCCCTCGCCACCGCACTCGACGCCGATCTGACCACCGCCTCGGTCGCCGCCATCGACTGGCCCCGGTTCGCCCAAGGCAGGCCAAGTGTCCTGTTCGGACAGATCCTGCCGCCCGAGCCGGTGGTGGTGCCGGACCTGCGGGCCGCGCTCGCCGATTCCCCGGTCGCCGAGCGCGGCCCGCTCCTGCTCGACCTGGTCACCGCCCGTGCCGCCGCCGCCATCGGGCACGCCGCGAGCGAGCGGCTGGACCCGCGCCGCCCGTTCCGCGACCTCGGTTTCGACTCGCTGACCGCCGTCGAGCTGCGCAACCAGCTCGACGCCGCCACCGGTCTCGCCCTGCCCACCGGCGTCGTCTTCGACCACCCCACACCCGAGGCCCTGGCGGCGCACCTGCTCGACCAGCTCACCGAGGCCCCGTCCGCCGACACCGAGCTGGACCGGCTGGAAGCCGCGCTCGCCGAGCTGTCGCCCACGGAGACCGACACCGTCACCGTCCGCCTGCGCGGTCTGCTCGCCCGCCTGGAAGGCACCCAGGCGCCTGCCGATGACCTGGCGGACGCGTCCGCCGACGAGCTGTTGGACCTGATCACCAAAGAGTTCGGCACGTCCGGATGAGGCCGGGGAGTCACTGACCATGGCGGATGAGCAGAAGCTGCTCGACAACCTCCGGTTCGTCACCGGCGAGTTGCGCACCGCGCGCCGACGGCTGCGGGAGATCGACGAGCGGGCCGCCGAGCCGGTCGCGATCGTGGCGATGAGCTGCCGGTTCCCCGGCGGCGTCGGCAGCCCGGAGGACCTGTGGGAGCTGGTCATCGCTGGCCGGGACGCGATTGGTCCGTTCCCGGCCGATCGTGGCTGGGACCTCGACGCGCTGTTCGACCCCGATCCGGACACCGTCGGCACCAGCTACGGCCGCACCGGCGGTTTCCTCGACGGCGCCGCCGAGTTCGACGCGGGCCTGTTCGAGATCTCCCCGCGCGAGGCCACCGCCATGGACCCGCAGCAGCGCCTGTTGCTGCAGGCCTGCTGGGAGGCGTTCGAACGCGCGGGCATCGACCCGACTTCGCTGCGCGGTGACCGGATCGGCGTGTTCGCGGGCACCAATGGCCAGGACTACGCGAGCGTCATCGCCGCCGATCCCGAGGCGGCAGAGGGGTATCTGGCGACCGGCAGCGCGGCCAGTGTCCTTTCCGGACGGATCGCGTACACGTTCGGCCTGGAGGGTCCGGCGGTCACCGTCGACACGGCGTGTTCCAGCAGTCTCGTCGCGCTGCACCTGGCCATCCACGCGCTGAAGGCGGGCGAGTGCCGGATGGCGCTGGTCGGCGGCGTCACCGTCATGTCGACCCCGGCGGCGTTCATCGAGTTCAGCCGCCAGCGGGCGTTGGCCCCGGACGGTCGGTGCAAGGCGTTCGGCGCGGGCGCGGACGGCACCGGTTGGGGTGAGGGCGTCGGCGTCCTCGTCGTCGAGAAGCTGTCCGACGCGCTGGCCGCCGGTCACCAGGTGCTGGCGGTGGTGCGGGGGAGCGCGGTAAACCAGGACGGCGCCTCGAATGGGTTGACCGCGCCGAACGGACCCGCGCAGCAGCGGGTGATTCGGGCCGCGCTGGCCGCCGCCGGACTGTCACCGTCCGATGTGGACATGGTGGAGGCGCACGGGACCGGGACCAGGCTCGGCGACCCCATCGAGGCCGACGCTCTGCTGGCCACCTACGGCGGGGACCGCGCCGAACCGCTGTGGCTGGGCTCGGTGAAGTCCAACATCGGCCACACCCAGGCGGCGGCCGGGGTCGCGGGCGTCATCAAGGCGGTCATGGCGTTGCGGCACGGCGTCCTGCCCGCCACCCTGCACGCCGACCAGCCCACGCCGCACGTCAACTGGGGCACCGGGTCCGTCTCCCTGCTGACTGCTAACCGACCGTGGCCCACTGTGGACAGACCGCGACGGGCGGCTGTGTCTTCATTCGGCGTGAGCGGCACCAACGCGCACATGATTCTTGAACAGGCACCAGAAGTCGAACTACTTGCGGTCGCGGTGGCCGCCGGACCGGTGCCGTTGCTGCTGTCGGGGCGAACCGACGAGGCGTTGCGGGCGCAGGCGGCGGCGCTGCGGATATCCGCGCACGGACTGTTGGACACGGCGTATTCGCTGGCCACGACCCGGGCGACGCTCGCCAACCGGGCCGTGGTGATCACCCGGGACGCGGCCGAGGCGGATGCCGCGCTCGCCGGGATCGCGGCAGGCACGCCGACCGGCGTTGAGCTGGGGGTCGGGACAGCGGGGAAGCTCGGGTTCCTGTTCACCGGGCAGGGCTCGCAGCGGGCCGGGATGGGCGCCGGGCTGCGGTCGTTCGAGGTGTTCGCGACCGCGTTCGACGAGGTCACCGCACGGGTGCCGTTCACCGACGCCGAGATCGACCAGACCGGGAACGCCCAGGTCGCGCTGTTCGCCCTGCAGGTCGCGCTGTTCCGGCTGCTGGAGTCGACCGGGGTGCGGCCGGACCTGCTGGTCGGCCACTCCATCGGCGAGCTCGCCGCCGCCCACGTCGCCGGAATCCTCTCGCTGGACGACGCCTGCACCCTGGTCGCCGCCCGCGCGCGGTTGATGCAGGCCCTGCCGGTCGGCGGATCGATGCTGGCGGTCGAGGCCGACGAGCACGAGATCCCGGACGGGATCGACCTGGCGGCGGTCAACGGGGACCGCGCGCTGGTCGTCTCCGGAGACAGCGGTCAGGTCGAACGGTTCCGGCTTCGGATGGTCGAACTGGGACGCCGGGTCAAGCAACTCGTTGTGTCGCATGCGTTCCACTCGCGACTGATGGAACCGGTGCTCGACGAGTTCGCCGCCGTCGCCCGGACCCTGACCTACCGCCGACCTCGCGTGACCATGCTGACCACCGCGTCCGGCGATCCGGCGACCCCCGACTACTGGGTCCGGCAGGTTCGCGAGACGGTCCGCTTCGGCGCGGCCGCCGCCGAGGCCCGCGACCGGGGAGCCGGCCGCTTCCTGGAACTCGGCCCCGATGGCGTGCTGAGCGCCCTCGTCGGTGACGACGCGGTGCCGCTGCTGAGGTCCGGCCGAGACGACGACGAGACCTTCCTGCGCGCGTTGGCCCGGGTGCACACCCTCGGCGCCCGAGTCGACTGGGCGACCCTGCTGCCCGGCGGCCGACGCGTTGACCTGCCGACTTACCCGTTCGAACGCCGCCGGTACTGGCCGCGTCCCTCCGCCCGCGCGGACCTCACCGCCGCCGGTCTCGGCTCCGCGAACCACCCGCTGCTCGGCGCCGCCGTCTACCTGGCGGACGGCGGGGTGGTCCTCACCGGTCGACTCTCGCCCACCACGCACGAGTGGATCACCGAACACCGGGTTCTCGGGGAAGTCTTGGTGCCGGGGACGGCGTTCGTCGAACTGGCCCTGCACGCTGGCGAGCAGGTCGGACTACCGGTGCTCGACGAGCTGACCATCGCGGCGCCGCTGCCGTTGGCCGGTGCCGTGCGAATCCAGGTCAGCGTCACCGCGGACGGCTCGGTGGCGATCCAGTCCAGTGTGGATGGATCGACCTGGGTCCGGCACGCCGAGGGGCGAGTTGTCCACACGGCCGCCGAACCGGCCACGTTGTCGTGGCCGCCCTCCGGTGAATCCGTTGACCTGGATGGCTTCTACGCCACTGCGGCTGATGGCGGCTTCCAGTACGGGCCGCTGTTCCAAGGACTTCGAGCCGCGTGGCAGGGTGACACCCTCGTCGGCGAGATCGAGCTGCCCGAGTCCGCGCACCGCGAGGCCGCCAGGTTCGGCCTGCACCCGGCCCTGCTCGACGCTGCCCTGCACCCGACCGGTCTGGTCAGCGCCGGTATGCCGTTCGCCTGGTCCGGGGTGACCTTGCACGCCACCGGCGCCACCCGGCTCCGAGTCGCGGTCACGCCCCTGGGCAACGACACCTACGCGCTCGCCGCCACCGATCCCACCGGCGCCCCGGTGATCACCGCCGACCGGTTGAGCCTGCGCAAACCCACCGCAGGCCAACGAGACGAAGACCTGTTCGCGCTCGACTGGGTCGAACTGTCTCTTTCCGACGGTCCGACTGGGGCGGTCGTGTGGCAGGTCCCATCCGGCGATGTCGACTCGGTGGTGGTCGAGGCGCTGGCGCGGGTCCAGGCGTGGCTGGCGGATGAGCGGTCGACGTTGGTGGTGGTCACCCGGCGTGCGGTGGCTGCCGTGCCGGGGGATGAGGTGGTCGATGTCGCGGGTGCGGCGGTCGGTGGTCTCGTCCGGTCCGCGCAGTCCGAACACCCTGGCCGGTTCATCCTGCTGGATGTCGACCGCGAGCCGTCCGAGCAGGTCATCGCCGGTGTGGTCGGCCTCGACGAACCCTGGCTCGCGCTGCGCGGCGGTGCGGTGTTCGCGCCCCGACTGGCCCGAGCGACGGGCAACCTCGTCGTGCCCGATGGCCAGTGGCGGCTGGAACCGGGCGGCGATTCGCTCGACGACCTCCACCTCGCCCCCGTGCCCGTCGCCGAGATCGGGTCGGGGCAGGTGCGGGTGTCGGTCCGCGCGACCGGGGTCAACTTCCGCGACGTGCTCATCGCGCTGGGGGAGTACCCCGAGGTCGCGCTGCTCGGCTCCGAGGGCGCGGGCGTGGTCACCGAGGTCGGGCCGGGTGTCGACCTCGTGCCGGGCGACCGGGTGTTCGGGCTGTTCGCGGGTGGGTTCAGCCCGTCGGTGGTGGTCGACCGGCGGCTGGTGGCGAAGCTGCCCGCGCGCTGGTCGTTCGCGGAGGCCGCGACCGTGCCGATGGCCTTCCTGACCGCGTACTACGGGCTGGTCGACCTGGCTGATCTGCGCGCCGGTGAGCGGGTGCTGGTCCACGCCGCCGCCGGTGGGGTCGGCATGGCCGCCGTCCAGGTCGCCCGCCACCTCGGCGCCGACGTGTACGGCACCGCCAGTCCTGCCAAGTGGTCGGCGACCGGGCTGGCCGACGACCACTTGGCGTCCTCCCGGGACCTGGCGTTCGCGGACGAGTTCCCGCGGGTCGACGTCGTGCTGAACGCCTTGGCGGGCGAGTTCGTCGACGCTTCCGCCGGTCTGTTGACCGAGGGCGGCCGGTTCATCGAGATGGGCAAGGCGGACCTGCGGACCGGCATTCCCGGCTACCGTGCGTTCGACCTGGGCGAGGCGGGTCCCGACCGGTTGCAGCAGGTGCTGGTCGAGGTGCTGGACCTGTTCGACCGGGGCGTGTTCACGCTGCTTCCGTGGCGGGCGTGGGACGTGCGGGAGGCCCGGTCGGTGTTCCGTTTCGTCGGTCAGGGCAAGCACATCGGCAAGAACGTGCTGACCGTGCCTGCACCGGTTGATCCACAAGGGACGGTCCTGGTCACCGGCGGCACCGGCGTGCTGGGGCAGGTCATCGCCCGGCACCTGATCGCCGAGTACGGGATCCGCGAGGTTGTCCTCACCAACCGGCGCGGTGGCGCGGTCGACCTGCGCGGGGCGAGGGTCGTCGCCTGCGACATGTCCGATTCGGACAGTGTGGCTGCGCTGATCGCGAGTATCCCGGACTTGACCGGTGTGGTCCACGCGGCCGGTGTCGCGGACGACGGCGTGCTGGACGCGCTGACGTCGGAACGGATGACCTCGGTCTTGGCGCCGAAGGCCGGTGGCGCGCTGCTGTTGGACGAGTTGGTCGGCGACATCCCCCTGTTCGTCCTGTACTCGTCGGCGTCCTCGGTCTTCGGGTCACCCGGCCAGGCCAACTACGCCGCAGCCAACGCGGTGCTCGACGCGGTCGCGACCCGCAGGCGGGCGCGTGGACTGGCGGCCACCTCGCTGTCGTGGGGGTTGTGGGCGACGGCCAGCGCGATCTCCGGGTCCCTGGACACCGTCGACCTCGCCCGCGCGACCCGGGTCGGTCCCGCCTTGACCGAAGCCGAGGGGCTGGCCCTCTTCGACGCGGCTTTGCGCGCTGGACAGGCCCACCTCATTCCAGTCCGGTACGACGCGGCGACCGCGCGCAAGCTCAACCCGACGCCTGCGTTGCTACGCGGCCTCATCCAGTCCCGGCGGGCGGCGAAGACGGGCTCAGCAGAGCACCTGCGCACGCTGGGGCCGGCCGATCTGACTCGCGCGTTGCTCGGCATCGTCCGCGCCGAGATCACCACCGTCCTCGGCCACACCTCGACCGATATCGCGCGCCCGTTCAAGGAAATGGGCTTCGACTCGCTGACCGCCGTCGAATTCCGCAACCGGCTCAACACCGCGACCGGCCTTCGACTGCCCGCCACCGCGATTTTCGACTACCCGACCCCCACCGCGCTCGTCGAGCACCTGATCACCCTGTTCGGGCGGCCAGTCGAACGGAAACGGGTTGAGACGCGGGTCGCCGGGCCGGAGCCGATCGCCATCGTCGGCATGAGTTGCCGATTCCCCGGTGGGGTCTTGTCGCCGGAAGACCTGTGGGACCTGGTTTCCGAAGGCCGCGAAGGAATCGGGCCTTTCCCCACCGATCGCGGTTGGGACCTCAAGGCGCTCTACAACCCGGACCCCGATGTCGTCGGCACCACTTACGCCAAGGCAGGTGGGTTTCTCGACGATGTCGCCGGGTTCGACGCCCGGCTGTTCGGGATCTCCCCGCGTGAAGCCACCATCATGGACCCGCAACAGCGGTTGCTGCTGGAGGCCACCTGGGAGGTTTTCGAAGACGCGGGCATCGACCCGGCTGCTCTCCGCGGTTCGCAAACCGGAGTCTTCGTCGGGGTCGCGCATTCCGGATACGGTGTGGGGGCCCGACTTCCGGAGGGTGTGGAAGGGCATTTCCTGACCGGCAGTTCCACCAGCGTCGCCTCGGGTCGGTTGGCTTACACGTTCGGGCTGGAAGGTCCGGCGATCACGGTCGACACCGCGTGTTCCAGCAGCCTGGTCGCCCTGCACCTGGCCACCCAGGCCCTGCGCAACGGCGAATGCTCGATGGCGGTGGTGGGCGGCGTCACGGTCATGGTCGGTCCGGGGATCTTCACCGAGTTCTCCCGGCAGCGCGGTTTGTCGGTCGACGGCCGGTGCAAGTCGTTCTCCGCCGAGGCGGACGGGACTGGCTGGTCCGAGGGCGTTGGCGTTCTCCTGGTCGAGCGGTTGTCGGACGCCATTGCTCGTGGGCATCAGGTTTTGGCTGTGGTGCGGGGTTCGGCGGTCAACCAGGATGGTGCGTCGAATGGGTTGACGGCGCCGAATGGGCCTTCGCAGCAGCGGGTGATTCGGGCCGCTCTGGACTCGGCGGGGCTTTCGGCTGGCGATGTGGACGCGGTTGAGGCGCATGGGACCGGAACGGTTCTCGGTGACCCGATCGAAGCCCAGGCGCTTGTGGCGACCTATGGGCAGGGCAGGGGCGAGCCGTTGTGGCTGGGGTCGTTGAAGTCCAACATCGGTCATGCCCAGGCTGCGGCCGGTGTTGCGGGGATCATCAAGATGGTTCAGGCGTTGCGCCACTCGACCTTGCCGCGAACACTGCACGCCGGTACGCCCTCACCGCATGTGGAATGGGAATCCGGCGCGGTCGAGTTGTTGACGGAGTCGCGGCCGTGGATTCGTGGGGATCGGCCTCGACGATTCGGTGTGTCGTCGTTCGGGGTGAGCGGGACCAATGTGCACACCATCATCGAGGAAGCACCGGCGTCCGCCGAAATCGCCGCCGTGGCCGACCGGCCGGTGCCGATCGTCCTCTCCGCCCACTCGCCGCAAGCGCTTGCCGAACGGCGTGACCAGCTCAAGACCCTCGATCTGGCGCCGGCGGAACTGGCCAACGAGCTGGCCGTCCGAGCCCGCCACCCGCACCGCTTGGGGTTCGTGGCGTCCACTCGCGCCGAGGTGCTCGCGGGCCTGACCGAGGCCGTTCCCGAGACCGTGGGCGGCGAGCTCGCGTTCCTGTTCACCGGACAGGGCTCGCAACGGGCTGGAATGGGCGCCGGGCTGCGCGGGTTTCCCGCGTTCGCCGCCGTCCACGACGACCTCCGCGCCCGCCTGGCCTGGTCCGATGACGAGATCGACCAGACCGGGAACGCCCAACTCGCCCTGTTCGCCTTCGAGGTCGCTCTGTTCCGGCTGGTGGAGTCTTGGGACGTGCGTCCGGATGTCCTCATCGGACACTCCGTTGGCGAACTCGCCGCCGCGCACGTCGCGGGCATCCTGTCCCTGGACGACGCCTGCACCCTCGTGGCCGCGCGCGCTCGGCTCATGCAGGCCCTGCCTCCGGGTGGCGCGATGCTCGCCATCGAGGCCGACGAGTCCGAGATCCCGGACACGGTCGACATCGCCGCCATCAACGGTCCCCGCGCTCTCACCATCTCCGGTGACAGCGCCGCTGTTGCCGCCGTTCGCGCTCTCTTCCCCGACCGCCGCGCCAAGTCGCTGACGGTGTCCCACGCGTTCCACTCGCGACTGATGGACCCGATGCTGACCGAGTTCGCCGAGGTCGCGGGCGCGCTCACGTACCACCAGCCGGTGATCCGCCTCGTGCCCACGTCGACCGGCGACCCGGCGACCCCCGAGTACTGGGTCGACCAGGTCCGCTCCACCGTGCGCTTCGCCGCCGCCGTCACCGAGGCCGCCGCCCACACCCACCTCGAACTCGGCCCGGCCCCCGCGCTGACCCCGTTCGCCCCGCACACCTTCCCCACCCACGATGACGTCACGACCCTGCTGACCGCCGTCACCGCCGCCCATACCCGCGGTGCGTCCCTCGACATCCGCGCGCTGACCACCCCTACCCGCCGCGTCACACTTCCCGCATATCCCTTCCAGCACAAGCACTTCTGGCTGGACGTTGCTGCCCCAGCCCTCCCGGCTTACCGTGTCACGTGGACTCCGATCACTCCGTCGGTTGTCCCGAACACGTGGTTGGTGCCCGCTCGTCTGGCTCCGGTCCTCGCCGACGCGGGGCTGACGATCACGACCGACCGCGACGCTGCCACTGCCGCCCTGGTCGAGGCGACAGCGGCTGACCTGCCCGCCGTGCTCCGCGAGACCACGGTGCCGGTCTGGGTGATCACGCGGGCCGCCCAGGTGGCCGCGCTGGGTCGGGTCGCCGCTCTGGAACTGGGTCCGCGTTGGGGAGGTGTGGTCGAACTGGCGGGGGAGCTGGACGAGTCCACCGCTCGCCAGGTGGTCACCGCGCTCGGCGGCCGCGAGGACCAGGTCCGCGTCACCTCGACCGGTGTGGAGGCGCGGCGGCTTACCGAGGTCCACCAGAAGCCCACTGAGTGGCGGCCGGAGGGCACGGTTCTCATCACCGGTGGTACCGGCGCGCTGGGCGGCCACGTCGCTCGCCATCTCGCCGCCAAAGGCGTTCGGCTGGTGCTCGCCAGCCGGAGTGGCCGGGCCGCCGCGCCGGAGCTGACCGACATCGCCGAGGTCGTGGCCTGCGACGTGTCCGACCGGGGTCAGCTCGAAGCGCTGTTGGCCGCGCACCCGGTGACCGCCGTCGTGCACGCGGCGGGTCGGACCGACGAGACGCCGTTGACCGACCTCACGCCGGACGTCTTCGCCGAGGTCCTGCGGCCGAAGGCGGACACCGCCCAACTCCTGCACGAACTCGCCCCCCAGGCGCACCTGATCTTCTTCTCCTCGATCGCCGCCGTGTGGGGTGGCGCGAACCAGGCCGCCTACGCCGCCGCCAACGCCGAACTCGACGCCCTCGCCGAACACCGCCACGAGCGCGGGCTGCCCACCACGTCGATCGCCTGGGGTCCCTGGGCGGACGCGGGCATGGCGGCCGGTGCGGTCGCCGATCACCTGCGCCGACGGGGTCTGCGGCCACTCAACCCGGACCAGGCCCTGAAAGCGTTCGACGCTGCGGTGACCAACCCACACCCCACGGTGACAGTCGCCGACGTCGACTGGCCCCGGTTCGTCGAGGTCTTCACCGCCGCCCGCCGCAGCCCGCTGCTCACCGCGTTCACCCCGGAGACCGATGTTCCGGCGCTCGACCTGGTGATCACCGCTGTCCGCGACGTACTCGGCTACCGGGACACGATCGACCCGGACGCCACCTTCACCGATCTCGGCTTCGACTCGCTCACCGCCGTCGACCTGCGCAACCGGCTCAGCGCGGCGCTCGGGACGCCCCTGTCGGCCACCCTCGTCTACGACTACCCGACCGCCAACGCCCTCGCCGACCACCTGCTGACCCGGCGGACCCCGGTAACCGCCGTGGACCGCAAGCCGGTGGACGACGACCCGATCGTCATCGTCGGTATGGCGTGCAGGCTCCCCGGCGGTGTCACCAGTCCTGACGAACTCTGGGACCTGGTGGTAGACGGCCGCGACGGCATCGGCGGCTTCCCCACCGACCGAGGTTGGGATCTGTCCGGTGTGGACTACCCGCTCCTCGGCGGTTTCGTCCACGACGCCACCGGATTCGACGCCGACCTGTTCGGCATCTCCCCGCGCGAGGCGACGGCCATGGACCCCCAACAGCGGGTCCTGCTCGAAGCGGGCTGGGAAGCCGTGGAACGCGCGGGCATCGACCCGAGCAGCCTGCGCGGCACCCGGGGCGGCGTGTTCATCGGCGCTTCCAACTCCGGCTACGGATTCGACTCCACTGAGGAGGGTGCCGGGCACCTGATCACCGGGACGGCCACCAGTGTCATCTCCGGTCGGGTCGCCTACCACCTCGGTCTGGAAGGTCCGGCGCTGACCGTCGACACGGCGTGCTCCAGCGGTCTCGTCGCCCTGCACTTGGCCGCTCGGGCGCTGCGTCATGGGGAGTGCGAGCTGGCGATCGTCGGCGGGGTCACCGTCATGCCCAGTCCGGCCGGGTTCGCGGAGTTCGCCCGTCAAGGTGGCCTTGCGTCAGACGGGCGCTGCAAGGCTTTCGCTGACGCGGCGGATGGCACCGGGTGGTCCGAGGGTGTCGCGGTTGTCGTGGTCGAGCGGCTCTCGGATGCCTTGGCTCGTGGGCACGACGTTCTCGCGGTGGTCAAGGGTTCGGCGGTGAACTCCGATGGCGCGTCGAACGGTTTGACCGCGCCCAATGGGCCGTCTCAGCAGCGGGTCATTCGGGATGCGTTGGCCGAGGCAGGTCTGGGAACGTCCGATGTGGATGTTGTTGAGGGGCACGGAACAGGAACCCGGCTCGGCGATCCGATCGAGGCGCAGGCGCTGCTGGCGACCTACGGACAGGACCGGGAGACCCCGCTCTGGTTGGGCTCGCTCAAGTCCAACATCGGCCACACACAGGCGGCTTCCGGTCTCGCCGGGTTGATCAAGATGGTGCAGGCCCTCCGGTATGGCGCCATCCCGAAGACCCTGCACGTGGAGGTGCCTTCGTCGCATGTGGACTGGTGGCAGGGCCGGGTCGAGCTGGCCACCGCGACCCGGCCCTGGCCGGAGGTCGACCGCCCTCGTCGCGGCGCCGTGTCGTCATTCGGGATCAGCGGCACCAACGCCCATACGATCCTGGAACAGGCCCCGACCGCTGTTGTGGAGCCCGCCCGGCCCGGGGCTGCGGTGTTGCCGATGCTCATCTCGGCTCGCAGCGCCCCGGCACTCCAGGCCCGAGCGGGTGACCTGCTCACAGTTTCCGCCGAACAGGTCGACCTCGCGCACTCGCTGGCCGTGACCCGCGCCACCCAAGACTTCCGCGCGGTCGCCTTCGACCGGACCGCGCTGGAAGCACTTTCCACTGGTTCGGCTGCTTCGAGTCTGATCACCGGAACCGCTGTGCCCGGTCGGTTGGCCATGTTGTTCACCGGTCAAGGGTCTCAGCGGTCGGACATGGGCGCGCAGTTACGTGACTTCCCCGAGTTCACCGCGGCTTTCGACACCCTGCGCGATCGCCTGGGCTGGTCCGACGACGACATCGACCAGACCGGCAACGCCCAGCTCGCCCTGTTCGCGCTGGAAGTCGCCCTGTTCCGCCAGCTCGAAGCGTGGGGGGTGCGGCCGGACGTCCTCATCGGACATTCCATTGGGGAGCTGGCGGCCGCTCACGTCGCCGGGGTGCTCGACCTCGACGACGCCTGCACCTTGGTCGCCGCACGGGCTCGGTTGATGCAAGCCCTCCCGGCGGGCGGCGCCATGCTCGCCGTCGAGACCACAGAGGACGACATCCCGGACTACGTCGACATCGCCGCCGTCAACGGGGAAAACGCGCTGGTCGTCTCCGGGGACAGCGCGGCGATCGCCCGGTTCAAGGACGAATCCGCCTGCCGAACCAAGCAGCTCACCGTGTCACACGCGTTCCACTCGCGTCTCATGGAACCGATGCTGGCCGAGTTCGCTGAGGTCGCGGCAACCCTGACCTACCACGCACCCAAGATTCCGATCCTGCCCACGGCTTCAGGCCGAATCGACACGCCGGAGTACTGGGTCGGGCAGGTCCGGGACACGGTTCGCTTCGCTGACAGCCTCGCCGTGGCTCGCGCCCAGGGCGCCACCAAGTTCCTGGAGCTGGGACCGGACCGCGTGTTGTCCGCGCTGGCCCGCGACGATCTCGCCGTGTCGGCTCTGCGGGCCGGTCAACCTGAAGCGGAAACCCTCGTCCGGGCCTTGGCGACCCTGCACGTCAACGGCACCAAGGTCGACTGGGCCGCGTTGATCCGGGGTGGCAGGCGGATCGACCTCCCGGTCTACCCGTTCCAGCGCAAGCGATACTGGCTCGGCTCCGGTCGCGTCCCGGCCGTCGACACCTGGCGCTATGCCGTCGAGTGGGACCGCGTCCCCGATGCCGCCGCCGAGTCCGCTGGAACCTGGCTGGTCTTGACCACCGATGGCACCGTTCCGGCCGATCTCGCCGCCGCCATCCGCACGATCGGCATCCGTCCCGGCGACGAGCTCGACCGCGACGCGGCCGGGGTGCTCTGCCTGGCCGAATCCGCCGCCGATCTGCTCCCCGCAGCGGGCATCGATCTGCCTGTCTGGGGTGTCACAAGGGATGCGCTGAACAAGGTCGAGGGTGCTGGAGCTTGGGGCCTGGGTCGGGTTGCCGCGCTTGAGTTACCGCAGTGGCGGGGGCTGATCGACCTGCCCGCCGAACTCGACGACCAGGGTGCCACCCGTCTCCGCGCGGCTCTGGGTGGCGGCGAGGACCAACTGGCGATCCGAGCTGATGGCATCTACGCACGTAGACTAAAGCGGGTGGCCCTCGGCGAGACCACGCCGTGGCGGCCGGAATCGGTGCTGGTCACCGGCGGAAGCGGCGCCCTCGGTGGTCACGTCGCGCGCTGGCTGACCGAGCGCGGCGTCCGCAAGGTCATCCTGGCGAGCAGGCGCGGGACGGCTGTTGACGGGTGCCTCGGGATCGCTTGCGACGTCACCGATCGGGACGCGCTGGCCGCTTTGCTCGCCGAACACCCGGTAGACGCGATCATCCACACCGCAGGTGTCGTTGACGCGGCACCGCTGACCGAGGTCACCCCCGAACACCTCGCCGACCTCGCGCACGCCAAGGTCACCGGCGCGGTCAACCTGCACGAACTCGCCCCCAACGTCCACTTGGTGCTGTTCTCCTCGATCGCCGGGACCTGGGGCGCGGGCGGCCAGGCCGGGTATTCCGCCGCGAACGCGGCCCTCGACGGTCTCGCCGAACTCCGCCGCACACAAGGACTTCCGGTCACTTCGATCGCGTGGGGGCCGTGGGCGGGCGAGGGCATGCTGACCACCGACGGCGCCGAGGACTACCTCCGTCGTCGCGGCCTGCGGCCCATGCCACCCGCGCACGCGATCGCCGCGTTGGCCCAGGCGCTGGACCGCCCGATCACCGCCGTCACCATCGCCGATGTCGACTGGCCCCGGTTCACCGCGACCTTCACCGCCGGTCGACCCAGCCCGCTGCTCACCGGGTTCACCCCGGCGGTCGAGCCGCGCCGGGCGGTCGGCGGGGACGTGCTCGGACTGGTGCGGACCGAGGCCGCCGCCGCCCTCGGACACGAGTCGGTCGACGCCGTCCCGGCCGACCGCGCGTTCGCCGACCTCGGGTTCGACTCGCTGACCTCGGTCGAGCTCCGCGACCGGCTCGCCACCGCGACCGGCGTCCCGCTGCCCGCGGGCATCGTCTTCGACTACCCGACCGCGTCCGCTCTGGCCGAGTTCCTGGTTGGCGGTGCGACGGTCGACGACGAGATCGCCGTGCCGCCAGTGGCCGACCCGATCGCGATCGTCGGCATGGCCTGCCGGTTCCCGGGCGGGGTCGACACCCCGGAAGACCTGTGGGAGGTGCTGGTCAACGGCCGTGAGGTGACCGGCCCGTTCCCGACCGACCGGGGCTGGGACCTGGCCACGCTGGTCAACCCCGACCCGGACCACCCCGGTACGTCCTATGTGGACCGTGGCGCGTTCCTGCGTGACCCGGCGCGGTTCGACGCCGACCTGTTCGGGATCTCCCCGCGCGAGGCCGTCGCGATGGACCCGCAGCAGCGACTGCTGCTGGAGACGACCTGGGAGGTGTTCGAGCGGGCAGGCATCGATCCACGGTCGCTGCGCGGGAGTCGGACCGGGGTGTTCGCGGGCACCAACGGTCAGGACTACACGCGGCTGACGCTGGCCGTCGACGTCCCGGCGGGACACGTGGCGACCGGTGGGGCGGCGAGCGTCATGTCCGGTCGGGTCGCGTACGCGTTCGGATTGGAGGGTCCGGCGCTGACGGTGGACACGGCGTGCTCGTCCGCTCTGGTCGCGCTGCACTTGGCGGCACAGGCTTTGCGGCAAGGGGAGTGCTCGCTGGCGGTCGCGGCCGGAGTGACGGTCATGGCGACTCCGGGCGCGTTCATCGAGTTCAGCAGGCAACGCGGGTTGGCGGCGGACGGTCGGTGCAAGCCGTTCTCCGATGACGCCGACGGGACGGCTTGGGGCGAGGGCATCGGCGTGCTGCTGGTCTCGCGCCTCTCGGACGCCCAACGCAACGGTTATCCCGTGCTGGCGTTGATCGAAGGTTCGGCGGTCAACTCCGACGGGGCCTCGAACGGTCTGACCGCGCCCAATGGTCCGGCTCAACAACGGGTGATCCGAGCGGCGTTGGCCTCGGCAGGACTGCGACCGTCTGATGTGGACGCTGTGGAGGCGCACGGGACCGGGACCGTGCTGGGCGATCCGATCGAGGCGGAGGCCCTGCTCGCCACCTACGGGCGCGATCGGTCGACGCCGCTGCTGCTCGGGTCGGTGAAGTCCAACATCGGCCACACGCAGGCGGCGGCGGGTGCGGCCGGGGTGATCAAGACCGTGCTGGCGCTGCGCCACCAGACGCTGCCCGCGTCCCTGCACGCCGCGACCGCCACCAGCCACGTCGACTGGTCGGCGGGCCCCGTCGAGATCCTGTCCGCCGCGCGTCCGTGGCCGGTCGCGGATCGGCCGCGCCGGGCTGGTGTGTCGGCGTTCGGGATCAGCGGCACCAACGCGCACGTGATCATCGGGGAGGCCGGGCCGGTGGCGCCGGTTTCCCGGCCGCTGATCACCGGCGCCGCGCCGTGGCCGGTGTCGGCGAACTCGGCGCAAGCGCTTGACGCCCAGGTCGAGCGGCTGGTCGGGCTCGACCTGCCGTCCGCCGACGTGGCCAGGACGCTGGTTTCCCGGGCGAACCTGCCACACCGGGCCGTGGTGCTCGGCGGCCGGACGATCACGGGTTCTCCGGCTCCGCTCGGGTTCCTGTTCACCGGTCAGGGGTCGCAGCGGACCGGAATGGGGGCCGGCCTGCGGGTGTTCCCCGTGTTCGCCGAGACCTTCGACTCCATCCGGTCGCGGGTTCCGTTCTCCGACGAGGAGATCGACCAGACCGGCAATGCCCAGCCCGCCCTGTTCGCGCTGCAGGTCGCACTGTTCCGTTTGTTGGAGTCGTGGGAGATCACGCCATCTGTCCTTATCGGACACTCCATTGGCGAGGTCGCTGCCGCGCATGTGGCCGGGATCTTGTCGCTGGACGACGCGTGTGCGCTGGTGGCGGCTCGGGCGCGGTTGATGCAGGCGTTGCCGCCCGGTGGCGCGATGTTGGCCGTCGAGGCAGCCGAGCTGGAACTGCCAGACGGTGTTGATCTCGCCGCTGTGAACGGGCCACGGTCGGTGGTGGTGTCCGGCGACAGCGCGGCCGTTGAGCGGTTGCGGCAATCGCTGGTCGACCAAGGGGTGCGGGTCAAGCAGTTGGTGGTCTCGCACGCGTTCCACTCGCGGTTGATGGACCCGATGCTGGCCGAGTTCGCCGAGGTCACGGCGGGGCTCACCTATCGCGCGCCGCGCATCCCGATCAAGGCGACCGCGTCCGGAGCGATGGACACACCCGAGTACTGGGTGCGGCAGGTCCGCGAGACCGTCCGGTTCGCCCCGGCCGCAGCGGCGGTTACCAGCGCGTTCCTCGAACTCGGGCCGGACGGGGTGCTGTCCGCGCTCGTGGCCGACTCGGTCCCGCTGCTGCGCCGCGACCGTGACGACATCGAGACCACCATGGCCGCCGTCGCGCACGCTTTCACCCGGGGCGCCGATCCGAACTGGCCAGCGGTGATCGCTCCGTGGGGCGGCAGGCACACCGACGTCCCCACCTACGCCTTCCAGGGGGACCGTTATTGGCAGGAAGTCCCCACCAAGGCTGGCGGGCCTCGCGCGGCTGACCACCCGCTCCTCTCTGCCGTGGTCACCACGGCCACAGGTGCGCAGGTACTGCTAACCGGGACTCTTACGCCCTCGGGCTGGCTCGCTGACCACAAGGTGCACGGCAAGGTCGTCGTCCCCGGTACCGCTGTGCTGGACCTCGTTTTGCACGCCGCCACACACACCGAGTTCCCTGCGGTCGAAGAACTCACCTTGCACGCGCCGCTCACCGTTGAGGGCTCTACCGAGCTCCAAGTGGTCGTCGACAGCCCTACCGTGACCGTCTACTCCCGTCGCGACGACGGCCCGTGGACCCATCACGCCACGGCGACCCTCACCGACGCGGCGGCGCCTACGACCATCCAGCCGGTTGAGGCAGACGAGCTCGACCTGACTGACCACTACCCGTCGCTTGCCGAGGCCGGGCTTGACTACGGGCCTGTCTTCCAGGGGCTCAAGTCGGTCCGGCTGATCGACCACCCAGGGTGGCTCCGGCACGAGATCCGGGCCGAGGTGGAGATCGGCGAACCCGGCGGGTTCGCCGTGCACCCGGCCCTGCTCGACGCCGCCGTCCAGGCCGTGGCCGTCGCACTGCCTGGGGGCACCGCTCGGGTGCCGTTCGTCTTCGCCGAGGTCACGCTGCACGCGACCGCCGCCTCCCGGCTCGCCGTGCGCATCGCCCCGACCGGACCCGACACCGTCGAGCTGCACGCGGCGGACCCGGCGGGCAACCCGGTGCTCACCGTCGGCGCCCTCACCCTCCGGCAGCTCACCGAACCCCGCGCCGGTGACCTGTTCGAGATCGACTGGACCCCGCAGGACGCTGCTACCCCGGGCGCTGTGGTCACCCCGGACGCTGTGGTCGAACCGGCCGATGTGGTCGAGGCGCTTGGTGCCGTTCAGGACTGGATCGCGCGGCCCGATGGCGTACTGGCGGTCGTCACCTCGGGGGCCGTGGTCGCGGTTCCGGGCGATCGGATCACCGACCCGGCGCCTGCGGCGATCTGGGGGCTGGTCCGGACCGCGCAGTCCGAGCACCCGGACCGGTTCGTCTTGGTCGACCGCGCGCCCGGCACGCCGGTCAAGATCGTCCCGGGTGAGCCGCAGGTGGCGATTCGCGCAGGTCAGACATATGTTCCCCGGCTGGTTCGGCGGCGACCCGCGATCTCCCTGCCGGAGCGCCCGTGGCGGTTGGTGCCGGGCGGCACCTCCCTCGCCGACGTGCGCGCCGTCGAGATCCCGCCTGCGGACCTGGCGCCGGGTGAGGTCCGGCTCGCGGTTCGCGCGACCGGGATCAACTTCCGCGACGTGCTGATCAGCCTCGGCAGCTACCCGGAGGCCGCCGAACTCGGGTCGGAGGGCGCGGGCGTGGTGACCGGGGTCGGGGCTGGTGTCACCGACCTCCAGGTGGGTGACCGGGTGTTCGGACTGCTCGGCGGCGGCTTCGCCTCGACCGCCGTCGTCGACCGGCGGCTCCTCGCCCGCATCCCGGACGACTGGTCGTTCGCTGACGCAGCGGCTGTCCCGATGGCATTCCTCACCGCCTATTACGCCCTGGTGGATCTCGCCGGTCTCCGTTCCGGTGAACGGGTGCTGATCCACGCGGTGGCCGGGGGAGTGGGTGGCGCGGCGGTCCAACTCGCGCGACACCTCGGCGCGGAAGTGTTCGGCACCGCCTGCCCGACGAAATGGGCCGCCACGGGATTGTCCGACGACCACCTGGCGTCTTCTCGGGACTTGGCGTTCGCGGACAAGTTCCCGCAGGTCGACGTGGTGTTGAACGCGCTGGCGGGGGAGTTCGTCGACGCGTCCGCCGGATTGCTGGCCGACGGTGGCCGATTCATCGAAATGGGCAAGGCGGACCTGCGGACCGGCATTCCCGGCTATCGCGCGTTCGACCTGTGGGAAGCCGGGCCGGATCGGTTGCGGCACATGCTGGTCGAAGTCCTCGACCTGTTCGCGCGTGGAATCCTTCGGCTGCCGCCGATTCGCGCCTGGGACGTGCGGGACGCGGTGAGCGCGTTCCGATTCGTGGCGCAGGGCGGACACATCGGGAAGAACGTGCTCACCGTACCGCGCGCGTTGAATCCACAAGGGACAGTCCTCGTCACCGGCGGCACCGGCGCGCTCGGTCAACTGCTCGCCCGGCACCTGGTCGAGCAGTACGGCGTTCGCAAACTGGTGTTGGCCAGCAGGCGCGGCCCGGCGGTCCCCGTCGACCTCGACGCCCACGTCACGGTTGTGGCCTGCGACATCGCCGACCGGGACGCCGTCGCCGAGTTGCTCGCGGGCATCCCGGACCTCACGGCCGTCATCCACGCCGCGGGTACCACCGACGACGCCCTGGTCGACTCCCTCACCCCGGACCGCCTGCGCTCGGTCGCGGGCAAGGCCGAGGGTGCCCGACACCTGAACGACCTCGTCGGCGACGTTGACCTGTTCGTGCTCTACTCGTCGGTAGCGGCGACCCTGGGTACCGCGGGCCAGGGCAATTACGCCGCGGCCAACGCCGTCCTCGACGCCATCGCCCACCAGCGCGTCGCCCGGGGATTGCCTGCTCTGTCGGTCGCATGGGGGCTGTGGGAGCGGGCGAGCGACCTCAGCGGTCACCTTGATGACACGGCTCGGGTCCGAGCGGCCCGACTGGGCGCACCGCTCTCAGACGCAGACGGCCTCGCCCTGTTCGACGCCGCCATCCAGACCGGCCGCCCGCACCTCGTGGCCGCCTCGCTCAACCGCGCCGCGGACGGGCCTGCGTTGCTCCGGGGGATCACGAAGGCGCCGAAGCGGGCGGTGACCAACAGGTCGATGATCGCGGTGGTCCGCGCCGAGGTCGCCGCCGTGCTCGGTCATTCCACTGTGGACGCTGTACACCCGGACAGGTCGTTCGCGGAACTCGGGTTCGACTCGCTCACCGCCGTCGAACTCCGCAACCGGCTCACCACCGCCACCGGCCGCAGGCTCCCGGCCACCCTGGTCTTCGACCACCCCACCCCGGCCGCCCTCGCCGCCCACCTGACCGAACCGGTGGCCGAGCGCGCCCAGGTCCGGGCACCGGCCGACGAACCGATCGCGATCATCGCCATGAGCTGCCGGTTCCCCGGCGGGGTCGAATCGCCCGAAGACCTGTGGCGCTTGGTCGCTGACGGCGGCGACGCCATCGGCCCGTTCCCCACCGGCCGTGGTTGGGACCTCGATGAACTCACCCGCGTCAGCACCACCGACCGTGGCGGCTTCGTCACCGGCGCGGGCCGCTTCGACGCGGCGCTGTTCGGGATCTCCCCGCGCGAGGCCCTGGGTATGGACCCACAACAACGGCTGCTGCTGGAAGCCTCATGGGAGGTGTTCGAGCGCGCGGGCATCGACCCGTTGTCGTTGCGTGGCACGAATGCCGGGGTCTTCGTGGGGGCGGCGGCGTCGCTCTACGGGGCTTCGGTGCGGTCGGAGGAGATCGCGGGCCACCAGATGACCGGGACCGCGACCAGCGTGGCGTCCGGCAGGCTCGCGTACGTTTTCGGGTTGGAGGGACCCGCGATCACAGTCGACACGGCGTGCTCGTCGTCGCTGGTCGCACTGCACTGGGCGGCCAAGTCGCTGCGCTCCGGCGAATGCTCGATGGCCCTGGTCGGCGGGGTCGCGGTCATGGCGACACCAGGCATGTTCACCGAGTTCTCCCGTCAAGGCGGCTTGGCCCGCGACGGCCGCTGCAAGTCATTCTCCGCCGACGCTGACGGGACTGGCTGGTCCGAGGGCGTTGGCGTTCTCCTGGTCGAGCGGTTGTCGGACGCCATTGCTCGTGGGCATCAGGTTTTGGCTGTGGTGCGGGGTTCGGCGGTCAACCAAGATGGTGCGTCGAATGGTTTGACGGCGCCGAATGGGCCTTCGCAGCAGCGGGTCATCCGGGCCGCTTTGGCCTCTGCCGGACTGTCACCGTCTGATGTGGACGCAGTTGAGGCACACGGGACCGGGACGGTTCTCGGTGATCCGATTGAGGCTCAGGCGTTGTTGGCGACGTATGGGCAGGATCGGGTCGAGCCGTTGTGGTTGGGGTCGTTGAAGTCCAACATCGGTCATGCGCAGGCTGCGGCCGGTGTTGCGGGGATCATCAAGATGGTTCAGGCGTTGCGGCACTCGACTTTGCCGCGAACTCTGCACGCTGAGGTCCCGTCGCCGCATGTTGAGTGGGATTCGGGCGCGGTTGAGTTGTTGACTGAGTCGCGACCGTGGGTTCGCGGGGATCGGCCTCGGCGGTTCGGTGTGTCGTCGTTCGGGGTGAGCGGGACGAATGTGCACACCATCATCGAAGAAGCACCTATCCAAACCACTTCGCCGCGTCCCGCAGACCCCGAGCCTCCCGTGATCCCACTCGTGGTTTCCGCGGCCAGCGCCCGCGCCCTGGAAACCCAACTCGCCCGCCTCCGGTCACTGGACGCCCCCCGCGTCGAAATCGCCCGCGCGCTCGCCGCCACCCGCGCAGACCTGCCCCACCGCGCCGTCCTGCTCGACCCGCAGGCCCCGCCAATCGCCACCGGATACGCCGGTCCGGGCCGCGTCGTGTTCCTGTTCACCGGCCAGGGCTCCCAACGAGCGGGAATGGGCGCCGGACTCCGCGTCTTCCCGGTTTTCGCCCGCGCGTTCGACGAGATCACCGCTCGGGTTCCCTTCTCCGACAACGAGATCGACCAAACCGGCAACGCCCAGGTCGCCCTTTTCGCCCTCGAAGTCGCCCTCTTCCGGTTGCTCGAATCCTGGGGCATCCACCCCGATGTCCTCGTCGGCCACTCCATCGGCGAACTGGCCGCCGCCCACGTCGCCGGAGTCCTTTCCCTCGACGACGCCTGCACCCTCGTCGCCGCACGGGCCCGGTTGATGCAGTCCCTTCCACCTGGCGGCGCCATGCTCGCCGTCGAGGCCGCCGACATCGACCTCCCCGACGGTGTCGACCTCGCCGCCGTCAACGGCCCCCGCTCCATCGTCGTCTCCGGCGACGCCTCGGCAATCGAACAACTCCGCCTCTCCGCCAACGGTTATCGCGTCAAACAACTGTCGGTGTCCCACGCTTTCCACTCGCGCTTGATGGACCCGATCCTCCCCGAGTTCGCTTCCGTCGCCGCCGGTTTGACCTACCACGAACCCCAAATCCCCATCATCACAACGTCTACGGGCCATATCAACACCCCCTCATATTGGGTTGACCAGGTCCGCGGCACCGTCAACTTCTCCGCCGCCGTCGCCCCACTGGCCGACGCCACCTTCCTGGAACTCGGCCCGGACGCCGTACTGTCCACTTTGGTCCCTGATGGTCTCCCCCTTCTCCGCCGCACCCGCGACGACATCACCACCACCCTCACCGCCATCGCCACCGCCTGGACCTGCGGCACCCCCGTCCCCTGGCCCACCCTCCTCGGCGACGGCCCCCGCACCCCTCTCCCCACCTACCCCTTCGACCGCACCCCCTTCTGGCTCACCGAACCATCCACAACAGACACTTGGCGCTACCACGTCGAGTGGACCGAGATCCCCACCCCACCCCCCGCCACCGGCCACTGGCTCGTCATCGGCACCGGCTCCCCCGACATCACCGCCGCCCTGTCCCACACCGCCACTGTCACCCCTGTCACCCCCGCCGCCCTCGCCACCACCCCCGCCGACGGCATCCTCGTCCTCCCCGGCCCCCCCGAAACCCTCCTCGAAGTCCTCCAATCCACCCCCCTCGCTCCCGTGTGGACCGCCACCCGCGACAAGTCCCACAACCCCGACCAGGCCCGCACCTTCGCCCTCGCCCAAGTCGCCGCCCTCACCCGCCCCACCGGCGGCGCGATCGACTTCCCACCCGACCTACACCCCCACCCAGACCCGATTACCCAGCTCACCCCACCACTCGTCGGGCCCGTTGGTGTGTCGCCTGTGCCGCCGGATTCCCACGCTGATCTGGTTTCCCGGTCCGTGTCGCCGCTCGGCGTGTCTGTTGGTGTGCCAGCCCTGCCGCCGGACTCGCACGCCGGCCCGGTTGCTCGGCCCGTGTCGCCGCTCGTCGGGTCTGCGGGCTTGCCGACCGTGCCGCCGGATGCCCACGCCGGCCCGGTTGCCCGGCTCGCGTCGCCGCTCGTCGGGTCTGCTGGTTTGCCGCCCCTGCCGTTGTCCTCCCGCGAGGACCAGCTCGCCATCCGCGATGGCAAGGTCTACGCCCGCCGCCTGGTCCGCGCCCCCAAACCCGACGGCTTCCGCTGGGCCCCGGACGGTCCCGTCCTCATCACCGGAGGCACCGGCGCCCTGGGCGGTCACCTGGCCCGCTGGCTCACCGGCCTCGGCGCCACCCACATCATCCTGCTCAGCCGCAGCGGCCCCGCCGCCCCCGGTGCCGACGACCTCCAGGCCCTCCCTACCCGCGTCGACATCATCGCCTGCGACGTCACCGACTATGACGCCCTTGCCGCCGTCGTCGCCGAACACCGCCCCACCACCGTCTTCCACACCGCGGGCACCGCCGACACCACACCCATCGCCACCCTGACCTCCCTCGCCTCCCCCGCCAAAATCGACGGCGCCCGCCACCTCGACGCCCTCCTCCCCACCGCCCACCTGGTCCTCTTCTCCTCCATCGCGGGTGTTTGGGGCAGCGGCAACCAGCCCACCTACGCCACCGCCAACGCCTACCTCGATGCCCTGGCCACCCGCCGCCACGCCGAGGGCCGCCGCTGCACCGCCATCTCCTGGGGCCCCTGGTCCGACGGCGGCCTGGCCTCCGGCCCCGCCGACACCTACCTCCGCGCCCGCGGCCTAATCCCCATGCCCCCCAACCAGGCCCTCGCCGCCCTCGCCGACACCCTGGCCACCCCCACCCCCCACACCACCATCGCCAACGTCGACTGGCCCCGCTTCCTCCCGCCATTCACCATCACCCGTCCCAGCCCCTTCCTCACCCACCTCGCCTCCGAGGTCGCCGCCACCGCACCTCCCAGCCCTCGCACGGATCACACCCCCGGGACCGCCATCCCTGTAATGCAGAGCCCTACCGCCCCCGCGTCTCCCAGTTCTCGCGTTGGTCCCGCCCCTTCGGCACTGAGCTCCGCCAGCCACGACGTTCCACCACCTCTTGCCGGATCCGCCTCAACCGGCTTCTCGGCTGAGAGCACTGTCGACGTTCCCGAGCCTGCGGCTTCTACCGGTCTCTCGGGTCTTCTGATCCCTGGTGCTTCCGCGCCGCTGACTGGTTCCGCCGCCTCCACGAGTCCTGCCACCCACGACCCCGCCTCGTCGCCTGCAGTCGACTCCGTCCTGGAAACCGCCGCGCCCGCTCCTCCCAGCGTCCCTGCGGCACTCGCCCCGACACCCGGCTTCCCCCTGTCCTCCCACACCGGTTTCGCAGCCCCCAACACGTCGGGCCCGCTCACCGACTTCGCCGCGGGCCTCACCACCATCGCTCCCGCCGACCGCGAACGCGCCCTGCTCGACCTCGTCCGCCGCACCGCCGCCGCCGTCCTCGGCCACGCGACCCCCGTCCAGGCCCGCGCGGGTTTCGCCGACCTCGGCTTCGACTCCCTCACCGCTGTCGAGCTCCGCAACCGCCTCACCGAGGCAACCGGCCTCGACCTCCCCGCCGCCCTCGTCTTCGACTACCCCACCCCCACCACCCTCGCCACCCACCTCACCACCGAGCTGGACGCGGGCACCTCCGAGGCCGCCATCCGCCACGCCCTGGCCACCCTCCCCCTCACCCACCTCCGCGACCTCGGCGTCATCGACCTCCTCTTCCCGCCCCCATCCGCCCTCGACACCCCGGGCACGTGACCATGCCAACCACCCCGCCGCCAGTCCCTGCCCAGCAGCCCCACCGCCCGCTCACGAGGACACCCACGCCCCCATCCGCCTCGCGGCCTTCCACCCCACCCCTGGGCCGGCTCACCACTGCCGCAGGCCACCCTCTGCAGTTTCCGCCTGGCGCAGTCCCTTCCACCCCACCACCTCGCACTAACATCCCGCATGCCAGCTCCTCCGCTCTGCTTTTACGTCGCGGCCACATCCCGTCTGCCACTCCCTCGGCCCTGCATTTAGGTCGTGGCCACGTCTCGCCTGCCAGCTCCTCTTCGCGTCGAGGTTGTGTCCTGCCTGCCATTCCATCGGCCCTGTTTCCGCGTCGTGGCCACGTCTCGCCTGCTGGCTCCTCTGCTCTGCTTTCGTGCGGCGGTCACGTCTCGCCTGTCACCCGCTCGGTCGCGCTTTCGGGTCGCAGCTACTTTCCGCCCGCCAACCCCTCCGCTCCGCCACCACCTCGCGGCCACATCCCGCCAGCCAGTCTCGCCGTGCTGCCTCCACGTCGCGGCTGTTCATCGGTCTGGCGTGCCGCTGCCTTCCCTGCCTCGCTCCCACGCCCTGATCGCGTCCGGCTCCCTACCGGCCTCTCAGCTTTCCGCAGTCCTTCTTCAGCCCGACCCTCCGCCCTGCTCCCACTCCCCAACCGTTTCTCCCCACCCCGACCAAGCCTCCACTCACCCGGGTGCACTTCCGCCCCACCGCACCCCCACAACCACCTCCCCCCAGGTCGAGTTATCCACATCCCCCCACCCCATCCACAGCCAACTCGCTTCCACTTCCCCACCCCCGTCACGCCGGTAAACTGGGACCGGGGACGCCCCCCGGGAGGGTGGGGGCTGCCTGGGGTCGGTGGGTGGGCGGTTGTCAAGAGGTGGGGGAAGGGTTCGCTCGATGGGGGACTGGGCTGGGTGGGTCTGGGGGGCTGGGTATGAGTCGCGAGCAGCAGATCGTCGAGGCGTTGCGGGCTTCGGTCAAGGAGACGGAGCGGTTGCGGGGGGTGGTCGCGGCGGCGGCGGAACCTGTGGCGGTTGTGGGGATGGCGTGTCGGTTGCCGGGTGGGGTGGATTCGCCGGAGGCGTTGTGGGGGTTGGTGGAGCGGGGCGGTGATGGGATAACGGGGTTTCCGGTTGACCGCGGGTGGGAGGTCGACGGGGGCGGGTTCGCGCGGGTTGGTGGGTTTGTCGAGGATGCCACGAAGTTTGACGCGGGGTTGTTCG
The DNA here is from genome assembly GCF_000482865.1 of Actinokineospora inagensis DSM 44258. GTDB lineage: Bacteria > Actinomycetota > Actinomycetes > Mycobacteriales > Pseudonocardiaceae > Actinokineospora > Actinokineospora inagensis. The sequence continues at coordinate 47,523 of NZ_AXWW01000034.1, forward strand.
GGATTTCGCCGCGGGAAGCGGTGGCGATGGACCCGCAGCAGCGGTTGTTGTTGGAGGCCTGTTGGGAGGCGTTGGAACGGGCTGGGATCGCGCCGGATTCGGTGCGGGGGAGGGACATCGGGGTTTACGCGGGGGCGTCGAACTCCGGTTATGGGGCTGGGGTCGCGTTGTCCGAGGAGGTTTCCGGGCACGCGTTGACGGGCACGGCGAACAGTGTGATTTCCGGCCGGGTGGCTTATGCCCTCGGGCTGGAAGGCCCGGCGGTCACGATTGACACGGCTTGTTCGAGCGGGTTGGTCGCGTTGCACATCGCGGCGCGGGCGTTGCGGGGTGGCGAGTGTTCGATGGCGTTGGTCGGCGGGGTGACGGTGATTCCGTCGACGTCGGTGTTCGCCGAGTTCGCGCGTCAAGGGGGGCTGGCGGGGGATGGGCGCTGCAAGTCTTTCGCCGCGGCGGCTGATGGGACCGGGTGGTCCGAAGGTGTCGCGGTACTGGTCGTGGAGAAGCTGTCGGACGCGATCGCCAATGGGCACGATGTTCTCGCCGTGGTCAAAGGTTCAGCGGTCAACTCCGATGGCGCGTCAAACGGGTTGACGGCGCCCAATGGCCCGTCCCAGCAACGTGTTATCCAAGCAGCGCTGAACAACGCGAAACTCCAAACGTCCGATGTGGACGTGGTGGAGGGTCACGGCACCGGCACCAGGTTGGGCGATCCGATCGAGGCGCAGGCGCTGCTGGCGACGTATGGGCAGAACCGGGAAACGCCGCTGTGGTTGGGGTCGTTGAAATCCAACATCGGGCACACCCAGGCCGCGTCCGGTATCGCGGGCATCATCAAGATGGTCCAGGCGATGCGGTATGGAATCCTGCCGCGCACCCTGCACGTCGACGCCCCCACCCCGCACGCCGCGTGGAGCCGCGGTTTCGTTGAGCTGCTTACCGAATCCCGGCCGTGGCCCGAGGTTGACCGGCCGCGCCGGGCGGGTGTTTCGTCGTTCGGCATCAGTGGCACCAATGCGCACGTCATCCTCGAATCCCACGACCAGGCCGAAGAATCGGTTCCGGTAGGAAACCCGGTCGTCACTCCGTTCATACTCTCGGCCAAGTCCGTGGATGCGCTCAAAGCTCAAGCCCGGAGTCTGACGACCCTCTCCACTGAGATCGCCTGGGCGCTCGCCACGACCCGTGCCAACCTCGACGAACGCGCCGTCGTCTTCTCCAAGCCAGCGCTAGAAGCCTTGCAGCGCAACGAATCTCACCCAGGTCTGGTGACGGGCGCGATCACCGACACTGACCTCGGATTCCTTTTCACCGGCCAGGGCTCCCAGCGTGCGGGCATGGGCCAGGCCCTTCGGGTCTTCCCGGCGTTCGCCGAAGTCTACGACCAAATCCGCGCCAAACTCCCGTTCGACGACAACGCGATCCAGGAAACCGGCAATGCCCAACCCGCCATTTTCGCCCTCCAGGTGGCTTTGTTCCGCCTGTTCGAATCCTGGGGTGTCAAACCCGATGTCCTCGTCGGACACTCCATCGGCGAACTCGCGGCCGCCCACGTCGCCGGAATCCTGACGCTCGACGACGCCTGCACCCTGGTTTCCGCGCGCGCAAGGCTCATGCAGGCCCTCCCGCCGGGCGGCGCCATGCTCGCCGTCGAGGCCACCGAAGACGACATCCCGGACTACGTCGACATCGCTGCCGTCAACGGCGAGAACGCGCTGACCGTTTCGGGGGACGCTGCCGCGATCGAACGCCTCAAACAGGAACTCACCGGCAGGCGGGTCAAGCAACTCGCCGTGTCGCACGCCTTCCACTCTCGGCTCATGGATCCCATGCTCGCCGAGTTCGAACGTGTCACCGGCCGAATCGCGTTCCACCAACCGCGAATCCCGCTCATTCCCACCGCCGGCGGCGACCCCACTACTCCCGAGTACTGGGTTCGTCAGGTCCGGGAAACCGTCCGGTTCGCGGACGCAGTCAAGCAGGTTCCGGACACCCGGTTCCTCGAAATCGGCCCTGACGCTGTGTTGTCCGCGCTGGTGGGCGGAATTCCCGCTCTCCGCGCCAACCGCGACGAACCTACTGCCGCCATCACTGCTCTTGCCAGTCTCTACGTCATGGGAATTCCGGTCGACTGGACCGCGGTAATCCCTCGAACCCGGCGAGTTCCTTTACCGGTTTACCCGTTCCAGCGGTCCCGCTACTGGCTCAACCCCGCCGCACACGCCGTAGACGATTGGCGTTACCGCGTCGAGTGGATACCAATTACCCTGCCGCACAACGAAGTTCGGGGTTGGCAGGTCATCGGCGACGATCCAGCTCTCGCCGAACTACCCCGCGATGACGACCCGCAAGGCATCGTCATCGCCCCTGGCGCCACCCCCGCCACTGTCATTGAAATCCTCCGCGCCGCGACGGTTCCCGTCTGGGCGCTTACCCGAGGCGCGGTTTCCACCGGCCCCGACAATCCGGTCACCAACCCCGCCGCCGCTCAACTTTGGGGACTCGGCCAGGTAGCCGCTCTAGAACACCCCGACCGCTGGGGTGGAGTGATCGACCTCCCTGAAAACCTCGATATCGGCCACCTGGTTGCCGCTCTCACCGGCCACGAAGACCAACTCGCCGTCCGCTCTGACGGCCTGTACGCCCGCAGGCTCGTCCCCGCCCCGGTATCGACCGGGACCACTTGGCGTCCACAAGGGACGGTTCTCATCACCGGCGGCACCGGTGCTCTCGGTGGCCACGTCGCCCGCTGGCTCGCCACCCGGGGCGCCCGTCAGCTCGTCCTCACCAGCCGACGTGGCCCCGACGCCCCCGGCGCGGCGGACCTCGTCGCCGAACTGGCCGAGCTGGGTGTCGACGTCGAGGTCGCCGCCTGCGATGTCGCCGACCGTGACGCTCTCGCGGCTCTTGTCGGCGGCCGCGCGATCACCACCGTCTTCCACACGGCGGGCGCCGTCGCCTCCGTCAGCCTCGCCGAAACCACGACCGACCAGTTCGCGGACACCGTCCGCGCGAAGGCCGACGGCGCCACCAACCTGCACGAGCTGCTTCCCGACGCGCACCTCATCCTGTTCGGCTCGATCGCCGGCGTCTGGGGTAGCGGTGGCCAGGCCGCCTACGCCGCCGCGAACGCTCACCTCGACGCGCTCGCCGCCCATCGCACGCCCGCGACCTGCGTATCCTGGGGTCCGTGGGCGGGTTCGGGCATGCTCGCCGCCACCGAGTCCGAGGACTACCTGCGCCGTCGCGGCCTCACCCCGATGGCCCCGAGTCGCGCCTTGGCCGCTCTCGGCCGGGCACTCGACGCGGGCGACACCAACGTCACCGTCGTCGATGTCGATGGCCCCCGGTTCGCCGCGCTCTACACCTCCAACCGCCCCAGCACTTTGCTGCCTTGGCGTCAAACCGAAGTCGAAACCAAATCCACATGGGACGATCGGGGTGCTCTCGATCTGGTTCGAGCCGAAGTCGCCACCGTTCTCGGCTATTCCGGCTCGGTCGACGCGCAGAAACCGTTCAAGGATCTCGGTTTCGACTCGCTCACCGCCGTCGAGCTCCGCGACAAACTGGTCAAAGCAACCGGTCAACCGTTGCCCGCGACTCTCGTCTACGACTACCCCAACGCGAAAGCCCTGGCTGACCGCCTCCAACGCCAAGCCCGTGGTGAGCGGGAACGGATTCGCGCTGACATCGCGGTCCGCACCGACGAGCCCATCGCGATCATCGCCATGAGTTGTCGGTTCCCCGGCGGCGTCAACTCCCCGGAAGACCTCTGGAACCTGGTTGAGTCCGGCACGGCTGTCGTTGACGATTTCCCCACCGACCGCGGCTGGGACCTCGACGCACTCGGCACCAGTTCCCACTCCCTGCGCGGCGCGTTCCTGGACAACGCGGCCGACTTCGACGCGGAACTCTTCGGCATTTCCCCCCGCGAGGCCACCGTTCTGGACCCCCAGCAGCGGCTACTCCTGGAGTCGACCTGGGAGGTCTTCGAGCGGGCCGGAATCGACCCGACGTCGCTCCGCGGCGAGCCGATCGGTGTTTTCGCAGGCACGAATGGCCAGGACTACGCCGGGGTGGCCCTCGCGTCGGAGCACCTGACCGGCTACCTCTCGACGGGCATTACGGCGAGTGTCCTTTCGGGACGAATTGCCTACAGCTTCGGACTTGAAGGTCCTGCCGTCACCGTCGACACGGCGTGTTCCAGCAGTCTTGTCGCCCTGCACCTGGCTGCGAAGGCCCTGCGCGACGGCGAGTGTTCGCTCGCGATCGCGAGTGGCGTCACCGTCATGGCCACACCCGGCGCCTTCGTCGAGTTCTCCCACCAGCGCGGACTCGCTGCGGACGGCCGGTGCAAGCCCTTCGCGGAAGCGGCCGACGGCACGTCGTGGGGCGAGGGTGTCGGCGTTCTGCTGGTCGAGCGGCTGTCGGACGCGGTCGCCAACGGTCACCGCGTACTGGCTCTGGTCAAGGGTTCGGCGGTCAACTCGGACGGTGCCTCCAACGGCCTCACGGCTCCCAACGGTCCGTCTCAGCAGCGGGTCATCCTGTCGGCGTTGGCTTCGGCCGGGCTTGGAACGTCTGATGTGGATGCTGTGGAGGCGCACGGGACGGGCACGGTGCTGGGCGACCCGATCGAAGCCCAGGCGCTGCTGGCGACTTATGGTCAACACCGGGAGACGCCGCTGTGGCTGGGGTCGGTGAAGTCCAACATCGGCCACACCCAGGCCGCCGCGGGCGTCGCCGGAGTGATCAAGATGGTGCAGGCACTCCGGCGTGGTGTCCTGCCGAAGTCCCTGCACATCGACTCGCCGACGTCGCATGTGGACTGGTCGACGGGTGCGGTGTCCCTGCTCACCGAGTCGCGGTCGTGGCCGGAGGTGGATCGGGCTCGACGGGCCGCAGTCTCGTCATTCGGCGTTAGCGGAACCAACGCCCACGTGATCCTGGAGGCCGCTCCCGGGGCTCCGGTGAAACCGGCCGCCGGTGCGGATTTCCCCGCGTGGCTTCTGTCCGCGGGCTCGCCGGATGGGCTTCGTGACCAGGCCAGGCGATTGTTGAGCTACCTCGACAACGACGCCGAGTTCGACCGGAACGCGGTGGCCCACACGCTCGCACACGGTCGGGCGGCTCTCGACCACCGAGCGGTTGTTCCGGCCGGTGATCTCCAAGCGCTTGCCGATCTGGCGGGCGGCGGTGGCAGCACCGGATCGGTCGTCGACGGCAAGCTCGTATTCCTGTTCACCGGCCAGGGTTCCCAGCGCTCGGGCATGGGCAATGGGCTGCGGTCGTTCGACGTGTTCGCGGCCGCGTTCGATGAGATCACTGCTCGAGCGCCCTTCTCCGACGACGAGATCGATCAGACCGGCAACGCTCAGATCGCCCTTTTCGCCCTCGAAGTCGCACTGTTCCGACTCCTCGAATCCCGTGGCGTCCAGCCGGACGTCCTCATCGGACACTCGATCGGCGAGATCGCCGCCGCTCACGTCGCCGGAATCCTCTCCCTCGATGACGCTTGCAGGTTGGTCGCCGCTCGGGCCCGATTGATGCAGTCGCTCCCGCCCGGCGGGGCAATGCTCGCAGTCGAGGCCGACGAAATCGACCTCCCCGATGGCCTCGACCTCGCGGCCGTCAACGGCCCCCGTTCCCTGGTCATCTCTGGCGAAACCGCTGTTCTAGAGCGCTTCCAGGCCCAGATGATCGAGCAGGGCCATCGGGTCAAACGGCTCGCTGTGTCGCACGCGTTCCATTCGCGGCTCATGGACCCGATGCTCGCCGAGTTCGCCGAGTTCGCCGCCGGCCTGACCTACCGGCAGCCACGACTCCAGATGGTCCCGACCTCAACCGGCGACCCAGCCACCCCGGACTACTGGGTGAGTCAGGTGCGCGACACGGTCCGCTTCCACGACGCCCTTACCAGCCTCACCGACGTAGGCATCCTGCTTGAGCTAGGCCCGGACGGGGTTCTTACCGCGCTCGCCCAGCAGAGCCTGGAGACGGTAGCCCTACCGACACTGCGCGCTGGTCACCCCGAAATTGAGTCTTTCGAGCGCGCCACCGCTGCTCTGCACACCTACGGCGTCTCGGTCACGTGGCCAACCAGTGGCCCCGGTGCCGACCTGCCCACCTACGCGTTTCAACGCCGCCGCTTCTGGGCTGAACCGAAGCCCACCGCGCCCACGGCAGGTCACCCGCTTCTTACCGCCAGCATCCCGCTTAGCGATGGCGGCCACCTGTTCTCCGGCGCCCTCACGACTGATTCCTGGCTGGCCGACCACGTAGTCCACGGTCAGGTAGTCCTACCGGGTACGGCTCTCGTCGACCTCGCCCTTCATGCGGGTGGGGAGACTGGCTGCCCCCGCCTCGACGAACTCACCATCGAAGCGCCGCTGCCCGTTCCCGCTGCCATCCAGATCACGGTAGGCCCCGAGGACGATGGAACCCGCACTGTCACCATCCACGCCCGCGCGACCGACACCTGGACCCGGCACGCGACCGGCATCCTTAGCAACATCCAGACCACCCCGTCACCGCTGCCCGCACCGACAAGTGGCCCGGTAGACCTCGCTGACCTATACCCGGCTCTTGCCGCTGCCGGCCTCGACTACGGCCCCGAGTTCCAGGCACTGGGGGCGGCGTGGCGCACATCCACCGGAATCCTTGCCGAGACGGTCACCGGTGACGCCGGGTTCGGCCTCAACCCAGTCCTGCTCGACGGGGTCCTTCATGCGTTGGCGCTTGATGGGGACAACGTCGCGCGCGTGCCTTTCGCCTGGACCGGCGTCACCCTGCACGCCACCGGGGCGGACCAACTGCGCGCCCACATCACGCGCACCAGCCCCGACACGGTTAGCGTGGTCGTTGCCGGTAGCGCGGGTGAGCCTGTCGCCACCATCGAGTCTCTTACGCTGCGTGCTGCGGCCCGGCCGCTAGACGACGCCCTGTTCACCATCGACTGGTCTCCGTTGTCCGCGCCGGACACCGCCGAGGTCCGTGACGTCGTTCTCCCCATGCCCGCCACTGTCATCGACACGCTCGAACTCGTGCAGGCTTGGATCCGCCACAACCCCGACCCCCGGTTGGTTCTGGTCAGCTCCGGTGCCATCGCCGCCGTGCCAGCGGACGACCTCACCGACCTCGAAGCCGCCGCGTCTTGGGGGTTAGTGCGGTCCGCCCAGACCGAACACCCCGACCGGTTCGTCCTCGTCGACGCCCCCAGCACTGACGGTTTGGCGGGCGCGCTGTCGCTCGACGAGCCGCAGTTGGCCGTGCGCGATGGGATCGTCCACGTGCCCCGCCTGGTCCGTGCCGCTCCCGGCCTAGAGCTCCCGGACGAGCCCTGGCGACTCGACGTGGCTGTCGGTGGCACGCTTGAGAACCTGACCCCGATACCCAACCCCGACCGCCCACTCGCGCGCGGGGAGGTCCGGATCGACGTCCGCGCTGCGGGCATCAACTTCCGCGACGTCCTCATCGCCTTGGGTACTTACCCGGAACAAGCGGTGATGGGGTCTGAAGGTACCGGTGTCGTTGTTGAGGTCGGTCCCGACGTAGAGCTGGCTGTCGGCGACCGCGTCTTCGGCTTGTTCGCAGGCGGGTTCGGTCCGCGCACGGTTGTCGACCAGAGGCTGATCGCGTCCATCCCACCCGGTTGGTCCTTCACCGATGCCGCCGCCGTGCCGATGGCGTTCCTCACGGCCTACTACGCGTTGGTGGATCTCGCCGGGCTTGAAGCCGGCGAACGGGTTCTTATCCACGCCGCTGCCGGTGGTGTCGGTATGGCAGCGACCCAGATCGCCCGTCATCTCGGCGCAGACGTCCACGGCACCGCGAGCCCTGGTAAGTGGTCCGCGACAGGCCTACCGGACGACCACCTCGCCTCATCCCGCGATCTCGGGTTCGCGGACAAGTTCACCCCCGGTTTCCACGTCGTCCTCAACTCGCTGACCGGCGAGTACATCGACGCGTCCGCGCGGCTGCTCGCCCCAGGCGGCCGGTTCATCGAGATGGGCAAGGCCGACCCACGCGATCCGGGCGACTTTCCCGACCGGCTCTACCGCGCGTTCGACCTCAGCGAGGCCGGTTTAGACCGACTCCAGGTCATGCTCCAAGAGCTGATTGCCCTGTTCAGCCAAGGCACGCTTACGTTGCCGCCCACTCGAACCTGGGACATCCGCGAGGCCAGGTCCGCGTTCCGCCACCTTGGCCAAGGCAAGCACATCGGTAAGAACGTCTTCGTCCTCCCGCGTTCTCTCGACCCCGGGGGAACCGTCCTGATCACCGGTGGCACAGGTGCGCTTGGCACCGCCCTGGCTCGCCACCTCGCGGCCCTAGGCCACAACCTCGTGCTGGTCTCTCGAACCGGCGGTGCCATCCCCGACCTCGATGTCACCACGGTCGCCTGCGACATCACCGATCCGGTGGCGTTGGGGCAGGTCATCGCCACGCACCGCCCCACGGATGTCATCCACCTCGCGGCGGTCACCGACGACGCCCTGATCACCGACCTCACCCCGGACCGGCTGCGGAGAGTCCTGGCGCCCAAGGCCGAGGCCGCGAAACTGCTGGCCGACCTGGACCTCAACACGCTCACGTTCTACTCGTCCGCGTCCGCGACCTTCGGCACCCCCGGCCAGGCCAACTACTCCGCCGCGAACGCCGTCCTCGACGCCCTCGCCCACCGCGGCCGGGGTGTGATCAAGGCGCTGGCCTGGGGACTGTGGGCGGAGACGTCCGGCATCACCGGTGCCCTCTCCGATTCCGACCGGGCCCGCCTCGGCACTCCTTTGTCCACTGAGGATGGACTAGCGCTGTTCGACCGCGCGTGCGCCCACTCGCGGCCGCACCTGCTGCCCCTGGTGATCGACAAACGCGCGGACCACCCGTTGTTGCGTGGCCTCGCCCCAGGCAAGCGCCGTCAGGCGACCCGGGAGTTGACCGCCGACAACGCGCTCGACCTCGTTCGTGAGCAGGCCGCCGCCGTCCTCGGCTACGCGTCCGCCGAGGCCGTCGACCCCCGCCGTGCGTTCCGCGATCTCGGGTTCGACTCGCTGACCTCGGTCGAGTTGCGCAACCGGATCAACGCCGCCACCGGCCTTCGCCTCCCGCCCACCATCGTCTTCGACCACCCGACCCCGAATGCTCTCGCCACGCAACTAGTTATCCACATCTCATCGAGTCGTCCCCAGCCGAAACCGAGTTTCCCCACAGCCATTGCGGGCGGTCGAGACTTGCCCCGTGACGCCACCCGGGGCCGCGACGGCCACCCAGGACCGGACGACGTGGTCATCATCGGGATGGCCTGCCGGTATCCGGGTGGGGTGGCGTCACCGGAAGACCTGTGGGGGCTGGTGATGTCCGGAGTGGACGCGATCGGGGACTTCCCGACCGACCGGGGTTGGGACCTCGAAGCGCTGTACGACCCCGATCCGGGGCGGTTGGGCACGACCTACACCCGCTCCGGCGGGTTCCTCGACGACGCGGCCGGGTTCGACGCGGGCCTGTTCGGCATCTCCCCGCGCGAGGCGACCGCCATGGACCCGCAGCAACGGGTCCTGCTGGAGACCGCCTGGGAGGCGTTCGAGCGGGCGGGCATCGATCCGATGTCGTTGCGCGGCAGCAGTTCCGGCGTGTTCATGGGCGTCGCGACCTCGCTCTACGGCCTGGACAGCGGCCCGTCCGACGGGCACTCGCTCACCGGCATCGCCACCAGCGTCGCCTCCGGCAGGCTCGCCTACACCTTCGGCCTGGAGGGCCCCGCGCTCACCGTCGACACGGCCTGCTCGTCGTCCCTGGTCGCCCTGCACCTGGCCGCCGCCGCCCTGCGCAACGGCGAGTGCGACCTGGCGCTGGCCGGTGGCGCGACGGTGATGGCCACCCCCGGCATCTTCACCGAGTTCAGCAGGCAGAAGGGTCTCTCGGTCGACGGCCGCTGCCGCTCGTTCGCCGCCGAGGCCGATGGCACCGGCTGGGGCGAGGGTGTCGGCGTGCTGGTCCTGGCGAAGTACGCCGACGCGATCGCCAACGGTCACCACGTGCTGGCGGTCGTCCGCGGGTCCGCGGTGAACTCCGATGGCGCCTCCAACGGTCTGACAGCACCGAACGGACCGTCGCAGCAACGGGTCATCATGGCCGCGCTCGGTTCTGCGGGCCTGGCGACGTCCGATGTGGACATGGTGGAGGCGCACGGGACCGGGACCTCGCTCGGTGACCCGATCGAGGCCCAGGCGCTGCTGGCGACCTACGGGCAGGACCGGACGCGACCGTTGTGGTTGGGGTCGGTGAAGTCCAACATCGGGCACACCCAGTCGGCGGCGGGCGTCGCGGGCGTGATCAAGGTCGTCGAAGCGCTGCGGCGCAAGACCCTGCCGCGCACCCTGCACGCCGAGAACCCGACCGAGCACGTGGACTGGTCGGCGGGCGCGGTGTCGTTGCTGGCGGAATCCCGGCACTGGCCCGACGCGGATCGACCACGGCGCGGCGCGGTCTCGTCGTTCGGGGTCAGCGGCACCAACGCGCACGTGATCATCGAACAGGCGCCTGATCCGGTGGTCGCCGAGGCCGAACCCACGGCTACTCTTGTGCCTTGGGTGCTGTCGGCGGCATCGCCGGAAGCCCTGCGTGCCCAGGCGTTGCGGCTCGTCGACCACACAGCCGACCTTGACCCGGTGGACGTCGGCCTGTCGCTGGTGTCCGGCCGGGCCGATCTGGACCACCGGCTCGTCGTCGTGGGGGAGGACAACTCCACGCTCCGGGCTGCTCTCGTCGAGGCCGCCGGTGGCGTGGTGTCCCGTGGTCGAGTCGCGTTTCTGTTCACCGGCCAGGGTTCGCAGCGGGCAGGCATGGGACAGGACCTGCGCGTGTTCCCGGTCTTCGCCGAGGTCTTCGACCAGATCCGGGCGCGGCTGCCATATGACGACGACCTGATCGACCAGACCGGGCACGCCCAACACGCCCTGTTCGCGGTCGAGGTGGCTGTCGTCCGGCTCTTGGAGTCTTGGGGCATGCGGCCAGACGTCCTGGTCGGGCATTCGATCGGCGAGGTGGCGGCCGCGCACGTGGCCGGAATCCTGTCCCTCGACGACGCCTGCGTGTTGGTGGCCGCGCGTGCTCGGCTGATGCAGGCCCTGCCCAGTGGCGGGGCGATGCTCGCGGTCGAGGCCGCACCCGACGAACTCGACCTACCCGATGGTGTCGATCTCGCGGCGGTCAACGGGGACCGGTCGGTTGTCGTGTCCGGATCGGCCGAGGCCATTGCCGAACTGCGGGAGGTCTGGGCCGAACGGGGACGGCGGGTCAAGCGGCTCGCTGTGTCGCACGCGTTCCACTCGCGGCTGATGGACCCGATGCTGGAGGAGTTCCGGCAGGTCGCGGCCGGGCTGACCTTCAACGCCCCGATCATCCCGTTGGCAACCACGATCGACGGGGACCCGGCGACGGCCGAGTACTGGGTGCGCCAGGTCCGGGAACCGGTCGGGTTTGCCGCCGCCGTCCGGGAATCCCGGGCGAGCACGTTCGTCGAGGTCGGCCCGGACGGCGTGCTGTCGTCGCTCGTCCACCAGGTCCTGGACGGCTCCCCGGTGACCGCGCCCGCGTTGCGGCCTGACGAGGTACCCGCGCTGGTGAAGGCTGTCGGACAGGCCTGGACCCGGGGTGCCGAGGTCGACTGGGCGGCTGTGTTCGCACTGTGGGGTGGGCGCCGGGTCGCCCTGCCGACCTATGCCTTCCAGCGGAGCCGGTACTGGCTGGAACCGGCCCGACGCCGCGAGTCGACCGAGGACCTGCGGTACCGGGTCGACTGGGAACCGATCGCCGAAGGTCCGGCTGCCTCGGGCAAGTGGGCCGTGACCGTGCCCGATGTGGCGGTGGTGCTCCGCGACTCCGGAGTCGAGGTCGTCGACGACCCGGCCGACGCCGATGGCGTTGTCGTCGAGACGGACGCCACGGGGTTGCTGTCGGTGCTGTCATCGACCAAGGCGCCGGTGTGGGCGGTCACCCGAGGCGGGGTGGACGCGGCCGAGATCTGGGGTATCGGGCGGGTCGCGGCGGTGGAACTGCCTGGGCGCTGGGGCGGCCTCATCGACCTGGCCGACGGTGTGGACGCGCGCATCGCGGGCGTGCTCGGCGGCGCGGAGGACCAGGTCACGCTCAAGCGGGACGGGATGTTCGGGCGACGGCTGCGGCGGGCGCCGTTGGGGACGCGGCGGACATGGGCGCCGAATGGCCCGGTCATGATCACCGGCGGTACCGGGGCGCTCGGCCTTGCCGTGGCCCGGTGGCTGGTCGAGCGGGGCGCGGACGAGTTGGTGCTGGTCAGCAGGCGGGGTGGGCCGGTTCCCGATCTGGGGGTGCCGGTGCGCGTGGAGTCCTGCGACATCGCCGATCGGGACGCGGTGGCGCGGCTGCTGGCCCGGTACCCGGTGTCGACGATCGTGCACGCGGCGGGCGTCGACACGCGGACACCGCTGGTCGACGCCGATCCGGACGCGTACGCCGAGGTGACCCGGGCGAAGATCGTCGGCGCGCGGAACCTGCACGAGTTGGCGCCAGACGCGCACCTGGTCTTCTTCTCGTCGATCGCGGGCGTGTGGGGCAGCAGCGGTCAGGCCGCCTATGCCGCAGGCAACGCCTATCTCGACGCGCTGGCCGAGCACCGGGCGTCCCTCGGGCTGCGTGCGACCTCGATCGCGTGGGGACCGTGGGCGACGACGGCAGGCATGGCCGCCGGTGACGCGGGCGACTACCTGCGGCGGCGTGGGCTGAACCCGTTGCGGCCCCAGCGTGCGCTGGCGGCGCTGGGGGATGCGCTGGACCACGGGGACACCACCGTCGTCATCGCCGATGTCGACTGGGACCGGTTCACCGAGACCTTCACCTCGGTGCGGCCCAGCCCGCTGCTCACCGAGTTCGTCCCCGAGCAGGCCGTGCCGGACGGTTCCACCTGGGTCGAGTTCATGGTCGGCCTGTCGACGCGGGAGCGGTCGCGAGTCGCGCTGGCGTTGGTGCTCCACCACGCGGCGGGCGCGCTGGGGCACGCGGACTCGTCGGCGATCGAGGCCGGGAAACCGTTCAAGGAACTTGGGTTCGACTCGCTGACCGCCGTCGACCTGCGGAACCGACTGGTTGAGGCCACCGCGCTGACCATCCCGGCCACCGCCGTGTTCGACCACCCGACCGCGGCTGCGCTGGCCGAGCACTTGATCGCCAGTCTGCCCGCCGCGCCGTTGCCCCCGATCGTGATGACTGTGGTGTCTCCGGTGACTGCGGTGTCCAGGGCGACGCGGGTGAGCGATGACCCGGTGGTGATCGTCGGCATGGCCTGCCGGTACCCGGGCGGCGTGAACTCGCCGGAAGACCTGTGGGACCTGGTGGCGGGCGGGGTCGACGCGATCGGGGACTTCCCGACCGACCGCGGCTGGGACCTGACCGGCGACGTCCCCTACGCCCGGCGCGGCGGGTTCGTCGGCACGGCCACCGACTTCGACGCGGACCTGTTCGCCATCTCGCCGCGAGAGGCCCTGGCCATGGACCCGCAGCAGCGGCTGGTCCTGGAGACCGCGTGGGAGGCCGTCGAACACGCCGGGATTGATCCGCTGTCGCTGCGCGGGTCGGCCACCGGGGTGTTCGTCGGCGCCTCGAACTCCGGTTACGGCGCAGGGACCGCGCTACCCACCGAGGTCGAGGGCCATTTCCTCACCGGAACGGCGAACAGCGTGCTGTCCGGCCGGATCGCCTACACCCTGGGGCTCGAAGGTCCGGCGGTCACCGTCGACACGGCGTGCTCCAGCAGCCTGGTCGCCCTGCACTGGGCCCTGCGGGCCCTGCGGGACGGCGAATGCGACCTGGTCTTGGCCGGTGGCGTCACGGTCATCCCGTCCCCGGCCGTGTTCGCCGAGTTCGCGACCCAGGGCGGGCTGGCGGCGGACGGCCGGTGCAAGGCGTACTCGGCGGCGGCCGATGGCACCGGGTGGGCGGAGGGCGTTGGCGTCCTCGTCGTGGAACGGCTCTCCGACGCCCTTCGCCACGGTCACCGGGTACTGGCGGTGGTGCGTGGGTCGGCGGTCAACTCCGACGGGGCGTCCAACGGGCTGACCGCGCCGAACGGTCCGTCACAGCAACGGGTGATCCGGGCGGCGCTCGCGTCCGGCGGGCTCGAACCGTCTGATGTGGACGTCGTGGAGGGGCACGGGACGGGGACCCGGCTCGGCGATCCCATCGAGGCGGAGGCGTTGCTGGCGACCTACGGCCAGGGCCGGTCGACGGCGCTGTGGTTGGGGTCGCTGAAGTCCAACCTCGGGCACACCCAGGCCGCGTCCGGGGTCGGCGGGATCATCAAGGTGGTGCTGGCGCTGCGCCACGGTGTGCTGCCCAAGACGCTGCACGTGGACGCGCCGTCACCGCACGTCGGCTGGGGTTCCGGGGCGGTGGAGCTGCTGAGCGAGGCCAGGCCGTGGCCGGTTGGCGATCGGCCACGCCGGGCCGGGGTGTCGTCGTTCGGGGTCAGCGGCACCAACGCGCACACGATCATCGAGGAGTACCCGGCCGCCGAACGGCTCGACGCGGGAACCGACGGGGAGCTGCCCTGGGTCATCTCTGGTCGAGGGGCGGAAGCGCTGCGAGCGCAGGCGATTCGGCTGCGAGAGGTTGTTGGGCGGTACCCATCGGCGGCGGTTGCGCGGTCGTTGGCTGCTGGACGGGCCGCTCTGTCGCATCGCGCGGTGGTGACGGGCGCGGCGGCCCTGGACGCGTTGATCGAAGGCCGGCCCGCGTCCGGGTTGGTGCGGGGCGTGGCGGGGGACGGACGGGTCGCGTTCCTGTTCACCGGTCAGGGCTCGCAGCGGGTTGGCATGGGGCGCGAACTGTATGCGGCGTACCCGGTGTTCGCCTCGGCGTTCGACGCGGTGTGCGCGCGGGTGCGGCTGGACCGGCCAGTCGACTCGGTCGTGTTCGAGGATGGCGAACTGCTCGACCAGACCGTGTACACGCAGACCGGGCTGTTCGCGCTGCAAGTGGCGCTGTTCCGGCTGATCGAGTCGTGGGGTGTTCGGCCGGACTACCTGGTCGGCCACTCCATCGGCGAACTCGCCGCCGCCCACGTCGCCGGGGTGCTCTCCCTTGACGACGCGTGCACCCTGTTGACGGCTCGTGCCCAGCTCATGCAGGCCCTACCAGGCGGCGGGGCGATGCTCGCGGTCGAGTCGGATCACGTCGACCTGCCCGACGGGGTCGATCTGGCGGCGGTCAACGGGCCTCGGTCGCTGGTCGTGTCCGGCGACGGCGACCTCGTCGCGCAGGTGCGGGATTCCTGGGTTGAGCAGGGGGTGCGGGTCAAGCAGTTGACCGTGTCGCACGCGTTCCACTCGCACCTGATGAACCCGATGCTGGGCGAGTTCGCGCGGGTCGCCGAGACGCTGGAGTACCGCAAGGCGGAGATCCCGGTCGTGCCGACGGCGTCCGGGGACATGGCCACACCGGAGTACTGGGTGCGGCAGGTCCGCGAGACCGTCCGGTTCGCTGACGCCGTTCAGGTGGTCGCGGCCGAGGGTGTGGACACGTGGCTGGAGTTGGGGCCGGACGGGGTGCTCTCGGCCGCCGTCCAGCGGGCCGTCGCCGCCACCGCCGTTCCGTTGCTCCGCCCCGGGCGGGCCGAGGAAGAGTCCACAGTGGATGCTCTCGCGCGCCTCCACGTCCGTGGGGTACGGGTGGACTGGCCTGCTGTTCTGGGCGCGGGTGCGGTTGTCGACCTGCCCACGTACGCGTTCCAGCGGGAGCGGTTCTGGCTTGAGCCCACCGCCCCGGCCGCTGACGACACGTTCTGGTCGGCGCTGGAGACCGGCGAGCTGGCCGCGTCGCCCGAGGACCAGGAGCACCTGGCCGCCGCGCTTCCGGTGTTGACCACGCTTCGACAGGCGCACCGCGAGCACTCGGCGCTGGACTCGTGGCGGTACGGCATAACCTGGCGTCCGCTGGCGGAGTCGACCAACACCCCGCGTGGTTCTTGGCTCGTCATCACCACGGACGGCGTCATCCCTGACGACATCCGTGCCGCTCTCCCGGAAGCCACGCTCATCGGTTGCGCTCTTGCGGAGATCCCGACTCCGGCCGGGTTGGCCGGGGTGCTGGTGCTGCTGCCGGTGGATGGTGTGCTGCGGGTGATTCAGGCCGACCTGCCCGCTCCGATCTGGTGTGTCACCCGCGGCGCGGTGGCGGTGGACAGCGAGCACGGTGAGCATGTTGATCCGGGGCAGGCACGGGTCTGGGGTCTTGGCCGGGTCGCCGCGGTGGAGGTCCCGGTCAGGTGGGGCGGGCTGGTCGACGTGCCGCCGGTGCTGGGGGGACGGGCGGCCCGGCGGTTCGCGGCGGTGCTCGGTGGCGACGAGGACCAGGTCGCGGTGCGGTCGTCCGGGGTGTTCGGGCGCAGGTTGCGGCGGGTGCCCGGCGCGCGGGGCGCGTGGCGGCCGAACGGGCCGGTGCTGATCACCGGGGGCACCGGGGCGCTGGGCGCGGAACTGGCCCGGTGGCTGGTGGATCAGGGCGCGACCGACCTCGTCCTGGCGAGCCGCCGTGGTCCGGCGGCGCCGGGTGTGGCCGAGTTGGTGGCCTCGCTGGACGCGCGGGTGCACGTGGCGGCCTGCGATGTGGCCGATCGGGACGCGGTGGCCGAACTGCTGCGTACGTACCCGGTGCGGACGATCTTCCACGCGGCGGGCGTCGTCGATGATGGAGTCCTGGACGCGCTCACGCCGGAGCGGCTGGACGCGGTGCTGCGGGCCAAGTCGGCGCGGTGGCTGGACGAACTGGCCGGCCCGGTGGACGCGTTCGTCGTGTTCTCGTCGCTGGCCGGGGTCATCGGCAACGCGGGCCAAGGCAACTACGCGGCGGCGAACGCGGAGCTGGACGCGCTGGTCGAGGCGCGGAGAGCTCGCGGGCTGCACGGCCTGTCGGTCGCCTGGGGGCCGTGGGCCGGTGCGGGCATGGCGGCTGAGGTCGCCAGTCGGCTCAGGCGGGGTGGCCTCCGGCCGTTGGCCCCGCGTCGGGCGTTGGCCGCGCTCGAAGGGGCGTTGGCGGCGGACGACACCTGCGTGACCGTCGCGGACGTCGACTGGACCAAGTTCCCCTACAGCGGCCCGCTGCTGGCGGACTTCCCGACCCGTCGCGTCAACCAGGAACCCGGGCGTGACCTGCTCGAACTCGTCCTGTCGCACACGGCGGCGGTCCTCGGGCACGACGCGGGCAAGGCGATCGAACCCGAGCGGGCCTTCCGGGATCTCGGCATCGACTCGCTGACCGCGCTCGAACTCCGCAACGCGCTCGCGGCCGCTGTCGATCGGCCGCTGCCCGCGAGCCTCGTGTTCGACCATCCCACGCCGACCGCCGTCGCCGATCACCTGCGCGGCCTGACCGGACAGGTCGCCGAGGCCGACGCGCCGCCGACCCCCGACGATACCGGCGACACCCACGATGTCGGGGCCATCGCCATCGTGGGTATGGCCTGTCGGTTCCCCGGTGGCGTCGACACGCCCGAGGACCTGTGGCGCCTCGTCGACCAGGGGATCGACGCCATGGGGCCGTTCCCGCGAGATCGGGGATGGGACCTGGGGTCCCTGTTCCACGCCGATCCCGACCACGCGGGCACCTCGTACACCCGGGTCGGCGCGTTCCTGGACACCGCCACCGAGTTCGACGCCGGGCTGTTCGGGATCTCGCCGCGCGAGGCGACGGCGATGGACCCGCAGCAGCGGGTCATGCTGGAAACCTCGTGGGCCGCCATCGAGGACGCGGGCATCGACCCGAGGTCGTTGAAGGGCAGTCGTACCGGGGTGTTCGCGGGCACCAACGGTCAGGACTACCCGGCACTGCTGCTGCGGGAACGGCCCGACCTGGAAGGGCACCTCGGCACCGGGAACGCGGCCAGTGTGCTGTCCGGCCGGATCTCGTACACGTTCGGGCTCGAAGGGCCCGCGATGACCATCGACACGGCCTGCTCCAGCAGCCTGGTCGCCCTGCACCTCGCGGCCAAGGCCCTCCGCGGTGGCGAGTGCGACCTGGCGCTGGCGGGCGGCGTGACGATCATGTCGACGCCGGGGGCGTTCATCGAGTTCAGCAGGCAACGCGGGCTCGCGCCGGACGGGCGGTGCAAGCCGTTCTCGGACAACGCCGACGGGACCGGTTGGGGCGAGGGGGTCGGCGTGCTCGTGGTCATGCGGCTGACCGACGCCGTACGGGAGAACCGCCGGGTGCTCGCCGTCGTCCGGGGTACCGCCGTCAACCAGGACGGGGCGTCGAACGGGCTCACCGCGCCGAATGGCCCCGCGCAGCAACGGGTCATCGAGGCGGCGCTGCGCGACGCCCGGCTTCGACCGTCCGATGTGGACGCGGTAGAGGCGCATGGGACCGGGACCTCGCTCGGTGACCCGATCGAGGCACAGGCGTTGCTGGCCTGCTACGGGCAGGACCGGGACGAACCACTCTGGATCGGGTCGGTCAAGTCCAACATCGGGCACACCCAGGCCGCGGCCGGGGTCGCCGGGATCATCAAGATGGTGCAGGCCATGCGGCACGGCACCCTGCCGCGCTCCCTGCACGCCGACCAGCCGACCACCCGAGTCGACTGGTCCGCCGGTGCCGTCGGGCTGCTCACCGATGCGCGCCCCTGGTCGGTCGACCGACCGCGTCGCGCCGGGATCTCGTCGTTCGGGGTCAGCGGCACCAACGCGCACGTGATCATCGAGGACCACCCGACCGGCGAGGTCGTGCCGCTGGCTGTGGATGAACCGATCCCGTTCGTGTTGTCGGCGGCATCTCCCCGAGCGCTCCGAGCGCGGGCGCGGGCGTTGCTGGACGTCGACCCCACCCTCGACGTCGCGGCGTCCCTGCTGGATCGGGCGTTGCTGCCGCACCGAGCCGTGGTCGTGGCGGGCAGTCCGGTTGACTACGTCGAACGGATGCGGGCGGTCGCCGAGGGTGCGTCCGTCGAGGCCGAGCGGGGCGGGGTCGCGTTCCTGTTCACCGGTCAGGGCTCGCAGCGCGCCGGGATGGGACGGCAACTCCGTCGGTACCCCGTGTTCGCCGATGTCTTCGACGAGATCCGCGCGCGGGTGCCGTTCGACGACGACGCGATCGACGAGACCGTCAACGCCCAGGCCGCGTTGTTCGCCCTCCAGGTCGCGCTGTTCCGACTGGTCGAGTCGTGGGGGATGGCGCCCGATGTCCTGATTGGACACTCGATCGGCGAGATGGCCGCCGCGCATGTCGCCGGGGTGCTGTCGTTGGACGACGCTTGCGCGCTGGTCGCGGCGCGGGGTCGACTCATGCAGGCGCTTCCCACGGGCGGCGCGATGTTGGCGGTCGAGGCGGCCGTCGAGGAGATCGTCCTCCCCACCGGGGTCGATCTGGCGGCGGTCAACGGGCCGCGCTCGGTCGTCGTGTCGGGGGACGAGGACGCGGTGGACGCGCTGCAGGCACAGTGGTCGAGCGAGGGGCGGCGGATCAAGCGGCTCACCGTGTCCCACGCGTTCCACTCGCATCGGATGGACCCGATGCTCGACGAGTTCGGCCGGGTTCTCGCTCGCCTGGACTTCCAGCCGGGTGACCGGCCGCTCATCTCGACCGTGCACACCGCCGCCGATCTCGACACACCGGAGTACTGGGTGCGTCAGGTCCGGGAGCCGGTTCGGTTCGCGGACGCGGTGTCAGCGGCCCGGGAACGGGGAGTGACCCGGTTCTTCGAGCTGGGGCCGGATGGGGTGCTCACCGCCCTGGTCGGTGAGGGCGCGCCCGCGCTGAGGCCGGGGCGGGACGAGCGGGCGGCGTTGCTCGGGGCCGTCGCCCAACTGCACGTGGCGGGTGTGCCGGTGGACTGGCGGCCGTTGGTCGCGGGTGGCCGTCAGGTTCCGTTGCCCACGTACGCGTTCGACCGGGAGCGGTTCTGGCCGGTCGACCCGGTCCGATCCCGGCTCGACGACCTCACCTACACCGTCACCTGGCGACCGCTGCCCGTTCCGGAGGCACGCCTCACCGGCACCTGGGCCGTTGTGGGCGAGGACTCGGCCGGGGTCGGCGACATCCTGCGCGGGCACGGCGCCACCGTCGTCAGCGAGGAAAACGGTGACCTCACGGGAATCGTCTCGCTGCTCGACATCCACGGCACGGCGGAGTTGCTGCGTCGTGATGGTGCGCCCGTGTGGTGTGTCACGACCTCGGCGGTCTCGGTCGAAGGAGAGGCGGCTGATCTCGCGCAGGCGCAGTTGTGGGGCTTGGGGCGGGTGGCGGCCCTGGAGAATCCGCACCGGTTCGGTGGGCTGATCGACTTCGACGGGGAGGAGTCCGCGCTGGCGGCCGCTCTCGGCGGAATCGACGAAGACCAGGTGGCGGTCCGGAAGTCTGGGCTCTACGCCAGGAGACTTACGCGGACCGCGTTGACGCCGGGCGGGTCGTGGCGGCCGAGCGGGCCCGTGTTGGTGACCGGCGGCACGGGGGCGTTGGGTGCCTCGGTCGCGCGGTGGCTGGTCGACCGGGGCGCGACCGAGCTGGTGTTGGTCGGCCGACGGGGGATGGCGGCACCCGGTGTCGCCGAGCTGGTGGCCGGTCTGGACGCGGATGTCCAGGTGGTGGCGTGCGATCTCGGCGACCGGGACGCGGTTGCGGCGCTGCTGGCCGAACACCCGGTGACGGCTGTCGTCCACGCGGCCGGGGTGCCCGGGGTCAAACCGCTGAGCGAGCTCGACGCCGATACGGTGGACGAGACCCTGCGCGCCAAGGTCCTCGGGGCTCAGCACCTGCACGACCTGGCCTCCACTGTGGACACATTCGTGCTGTTCTCCTCCATCGCCGGGGTGTGGGGCAGTGGCGGGCAGGCGGCCTATGCGGCGGCCAACGCGGCACTGGACGCCCTGGCGGCGACGCGGCACGCGGGTGGGTTGCCGGTCACCTCGGTCGCGTGGGGGCCGTGGGCCGGTGTGGGCATGGCTGCGGATTCCGCCGAGTACCTGGCGAAACGCGGACTCGACGTGCTCGACCCGGCGGAGGCGTTGGCGGCCTTGGGCGCCGCGCTGGACTCCGGTGTGCCCGCGGTGACCGTCGCCGACGTGGACTGGCCCAGGTTCACCGACTCGTTCCACTCGACGCGCAAGGGAACGCTGTTCGCCGAACTGGTCCGGGAACCCGAGCCGGTAGAGGACAGTGATCTCGGTGGCCTTGGTGAGCGGCTCGCCGGGCTGTCCGAGGCCGAGCAGGACGCTGTGTTGCTGGCCTTGGTCGGCGACACCGTCGCCGGGGTCCTGGGGTACCAGGGGGGAGTCGACCCGAAGCGGGCCTTCCGCGACCTCGGGTTCGACTCGCTCACCGCGGTGGAGTTGCGAAACCGGCTCACCGCGGCGACCGGCCTCCTCTTACCCGCATCGGTGGCGTTCGACTACCCGACCTCGGCCGAGTTGGCCAGGCACCTGCGGGTCGAACTCGGGCCGGTGACCGGGGTGGACGCCCTGCTGGCCGGGTTGGCCGCGCTGGAGTCGGTGTTCGCCGGGGCCGCCCCGGACGGGCTGACCCGGATCAAGGTCGCGGTGCGGCTGCGGTCCTTCCTGGCCCGCTGGGACGGTGCCGATTCCGGGCAGGCAGTCGACGGGTTACCCGGGGTGGACGCGGATCTGGACACCGACTCCGATGACGAGTTCTTGTCCTTGATCGATCGGGAACTCGGTCGCTGAACCGATTTCCATCGCACTCTTTTATTCGAACCGGAAATCCGGTCTGGCAATTGCGGGCACTCCTTCGTGTCAAGCCCCTAAGCGCTGCTTGGCTAGGGGTGCTAGGGGGTTGTCCGGCCAGGACGGTCGTTCCTAGGGTCTGAGGCGTGTTCTGGCCCCGGAATGCCCACCGGATTTCCAACCGGCCGGGCTGGCGGGATTTGTGCGCGCTGGCGTCGGCCCTGGAGAAGGTGACATCGGGTGACTGACGAGAAGAAGTATCTGGAATACCTCAAGCGCCTCACCGCCGACCTGCGCCAGGCTCGCCGTCGACTGCGGGTGGCCGAGGACCGGCCGCACGAGCCGATCGCGATCGTCGGCATGGCCTGCCGCTACCCGGGTGGGGTGACCGGACCGGACCAGCTCTGGGACCTGGTGGCCGGTGGCCGGGACGGGGTGTCCCCGTTCCCGACCGACCGCGGCTGGGACGTCCAGTTCGCCGACGACCCCGACGCGCCCGGGACCAGTTACGCGCGTGAGGGCGGGTTCGTGCACACCGCCGCCGCGTTCGACGCCGCGCTGTTCGGGATCTCGCCGCGCGAGGCGGTGGCGATGGACCCGCAGCAGCGGATTCTGCTGGAAACCGCGTGGGAAGCGGTGGAACGCACTGGTGTGGATCCGTTGTCACTGCGCGGTAGCCGCACCGGGGTGTTCATCGGTTCGTCGTCTTCCGCTTACGGGGCCGGGTTGCGTGAACTCCCGCCGGGCGCGGAAGGTCATCTGCTCACCGGGAACGCGCCGAGTGTCGTGTCCGGCCGGGTGGCGTACACCCTGGGGCTCGAAGGTCCCGCCGTCACCGTCGACACCGCGTGTTCGTCGAGTCTGGTCGCGTTGCACTTGGCGGTCCAAGCGCTGCGGTCCGGGGAGTGCGACCTCGCGTTGACCGGCGGCGTGACGGTCATGACCACGCCGGGCATCTTCACCGAGTTCAGCAGGCAGAAGGGGCTTGCCGCCGACGGTCGGTGCAAGGCGTTCGCCGCGGCGGCCGATGGCACCGGGTGGGCCGAGGGCGTGGGTGTCCTCGTCGTCGAGCGGCTTGCCGACGCCAAGGCGCGCGGGCACCGGGTGCTCGCCGTCGTCCGGGGGACGGCCGTCAACTCCGACGGCGCCTCCAACGGCCTCACCGCCCCCAACGGTCCGGCGCAGGAGCGGGTGATCCGGGCGGCGCTGGCCAACGCCAGGCTGGCCGCCGCCGATGTGGACGCGGTCGAGGCGCACGGCACCGGCACCACCCTGGGCGACCCGATCGAGGCGCAGGCGCTGCTCGCCACCTACGGGCAGAACCGGGAACGGCCGCTGCGGCTCGGGTCGATCAAGTCCAACCTGGGGCACGCGCAGGCCGCCGCCGGTGCCGCCGGGATCATCAAGGTCGTCCAGGCGCTGCGGCACGGGCTGCTGCCCAAGACCCTGCACGTGGACGCGCCGACCCCGCACGTGGACTGGTCGGCCGGGTCGGTCGAGCTGCTGACCGAGGCGTCGCCGTGGCCGCGTGATCCGGACCGGCCGCGTCGCGCGGGGGTGTCGTCGTTCAGCGTCAGCGGCACCAACGCGCACATCGTCATCGAGGAAGCCGAAGCCACCGAAGCCACCGAGTCGGCGCCGCCGCCCGCCGTGGTGGCGTGGCGCATCGCGGCCAAGTCCGACGACGCGTTGCGCGCGAGCGCCGCCAGACTGTCCACTGTGGATGGTGAACCGGCCGATGTGGCGTGGTCGCTGGCCACCGGTCGAGCGGCCTTGGAACACCGAGCGGTCGTGGTGGGTTCCACCGGGGACGAGTTGCGGGCCGGACTCGCGGCGGTGGCACGCGGCGAGTCGGCCGGGAACGTGGTGGCGGGTGTCGCGCGGTCGGAGGTCGCGCCGGTGTTCGTGTTCCCCGGTCAGGGCTCGCAGTGGACCGGCATGGCGACCGCGTTGCTGGAGACCTCGCCGGTGTTCGCGGCCCGCATGGCCGAGTGCGCGCAGGCGCTGTCGGAGTACATCGACTGGCCGCTGCTGGACGCTGTGCGCGGCGGGGATCTAGACCGGGTCGACGTGGTGCAGCCGGTGCTGTGGGCGGTCATGGTGTCGCTGGCCGAGCTGTGGCGTTCGGTCGGGGTGATCCCGGCCGCCGTGATCGGGCACTCGCAGGGCGAGATCGCGGCCGCCGTGGTGGCGGGGGCGTTGAGCCTGGCCGATGGCGCGAAGGTCGTCGCGTTGCGCAGCCGGGCCATCGCCGAGGTGCTTGGCGGCACCGGTGGCATGGTGTCGCTCGCCCTGCCGCTCGCCGAGGCCGCCGAACTGCTGGCGGGCAGACCGGGTCTCTCGGTCGCGGCGGTCAACGGCCCACTGTCCACTGTGGTCTCCGGTGACGTGCCGGCGCTCGACGAGTTGTCGGCGCACTGCGAGGAGGCGGGTGTTCGGGCGCGGCGGGTGCCGGTCGACTACGCCTCGCACTCCGCCCACGTCGAACGGCTCCGGGACCGGCTCGACCTCGGTGGGCTGACCCCGGCGGCGGCTGAGGTGCCGTTCTACTCGGCGGTCACCGGCGAGGTGATCGACCCGACCGGGCTCGACGGTGACTACTGGTACCGCAACCTGCGCGAGACGGTCCGCTTCGACCTGGCCACCTCGGCCGCGCTTGCCGCGGGCCACCCGGTGTTCATCGAGGTCAGCGCCCACCCGGTGCTGACCATCGGCCTCCAGGAGACCCTGGACGCGGCGGGCACCGGTACCGCCCTGGCCACCCTGCGCCGCGACGAGGGCGATCTGCGCCGCTGGCTCACCGCTGTCGCCGAGGCCCACGTCGCCGGGGTGCGGGTCGACTGGTCGGCGTTGGCGTCCGGCGGCACCTGGGTCGACCTGCCCACCTACGCCTTCCAGCGCGAGCACTACTGGCTGGCCGCGCCGGTCACCGCCGCCGAGTCGTGGCGGTACCGGGTCGCCTGGCAGCCGCTCTCGCCCGCCACCCGCGCCACTGGCACCTGGGTCCTTGTACGGACCGAGGGGGTCGACTGCGCCCCGTTCATCGACGCGTTGGCGGCGGCTGGGCTGGAGCCGCAGGAGGTCGTCCTCACCGACGACGACCTCGACCGGTGGTCCATGGCCGAGCGCATGCGCGAGATCGGCGATGCCGACGGGATCTTGTCGCTGCTCGCCCACGACGACCGCCCGCACTTCGACGACGACGCGGTCACGGTCGGCGTCGGCGGCACCCTCACCCTGGTCCAAGCCCTGGGCGACGCCGGGGTCGCCGCGCCGCTGTGGTGCGTCACGCGCGGCCTGGACGATCCGGTGCAGGCCCAGGTGTGGGGTCTCGGCCGGGTCGCCGCCTTGGAGGCCGCCACGCGCTGGGGCGGACTCATCGATCTCCCGGACGGTCCGGATGGTGTGGCCCCGGCTCTCGTCTCCGTGCTCGGCGGCCTGGAAGATCAGGTTTCGGTGCGTGCGGCGGGCGTGTTCGCGCGCCGGTTGGAGCGTTCGACCGAGCCGAGATCGACCGTCCCGATGTCGTTGTCCGGAGCGGTGTTGGTCACCGGCGGGACCGGTGCGTTGGGTGCCTCGGTCGCGCGGTGGTTGGTCGGTCGCGGCGTTCGGGTCGTGCTGGCCAGCCGTCGTGGGATGGACGCGCCGGGTGCGGCCGAACTGTCAGCGGAGTTGAGCGCGCCAGTCGTCGCGTGCGATGTCGCGGACCGGGCCTCGCTCGCCGCTGTGCTCGCTGAGTACGCGGTGGTGGGTGTCGTGCACGCGGCCGGGGTGGACCACTCGGTGCCGTTGGACGAGACCGATGTCAGTGAGTTCGCGGAAGGGCTGCGGGCGAAGGTCGTTGGCGCGCGGTGGCTCGACGAACTCCTCGGGGCCGAAGCAGAGCTGTTCGTGCTGTTCTCGTCCATCGCGGGTGTGTGGGGCAGCGGCAACCAGTCCGCTTACGCCGCCGCAAACGCTTACCTGGACGCGCTGGCGGAGTCCCGTCGGGCTCACGGGCAGGTCGCGACCTCGGTGGCGTGGGGTGCGTGGGCCGACGCGGGCATGGCGACCCGGGGCGGCGCGGGGGACTACCTGCGGCGGCGCGGTATCAACCCGATGTCCCCGCAACGTTGCCTGGCCGCCCTGGCAACGGCGGTGGACGGCGGCGACACCTGCGTCACCGTCGCCGACATCGACTGGGACCGGTTCGTCCCCACCTTCACCACCTCCCGCCCCAGCCCCCTGCTGTCCGCGTTCACCGCCGCGCCGGTAGAGGGGGCAGAGGACGTCTCCGCCCTGGCCAAGGCGCTGGAAGGGCGCACCCGGGCCGAACGGCAGCGGATCGCGCTGGACTTCGTACGGCGCGAGACCAGCGTGGTACTCGGCTACAGCGACCCGGTGGAGGCCGACCGGCCGTTCAAGGACCTGGGCGTCGACTCGGTCACCGCCGTGGAGGTCCGCAACCGGCTCGCTACGGTCACCGGAATCCGGCTGCCCGCCACCGCCGTCTTCGACCACCCGTCGCCAACCGCCCTCGCCGCGCACCTGCTCGCCACCGCCGCCCCCGAGCAGACCGGGCCGACCGTCGTCGAGCACCGCGGCGGTGGCCTCGACGGGGTCGCCATCGTGGGTATGAGCTGCCGGTTCCCCGGTGGGGTCGACAGCCCGGAAGCGCTGTGGCGGTTGGTCCGCGACGAGGTCGATGGCGTCTCCGTGTTCCCCACTGACCGAGGCTGGGACCTGGGCCGCGCGGACGGCGCGTTCGCCCCGGAAGGCGGCTTCGTCTACGACGCCACCACCTTCGACGCCGACCTGTTCGGCATTTCCCCACGCGAGGCCGCCTCGATGGACCCCCAGCAGCGGGTCCTGCTCGAAGCGGCCTGGGAAGTCCTGGAGC
Source organism: Actinokineospora inagensis DSM 44258 (assembly GCF_000482865.1). Classification (GTDB taxonomy): domain Bacteria; phylum Actinomycetota; class Actinomycetes; order Mycobacteriales; family Pseudonocardiaceae; genus Actinokineospora; species Actinokineospora inagensis. The sequence continues at coordinate 74,106 of NZ_AXWW01000034.1, forward strand.
GCGCGAACGTCGATCCGCTGTCGCTGCGCGGAACCGACACCGGCGTCTTCGTCGGCGCGTCCGCGTCCGGTTATGGCGTCGGCATGAACACCGCGTCCGGGTCCGAAGGCCACTACCTCACCGGCACGTCCAGCAGCGTCATGTCCGGCCGGGTCGCCTACACGTTCGGCCTGGAAGGCCCGGCCGTCACGATCGACACGGCGTGCTCGTCCAGCCTGGTCGCGCTGCACCTGGCGATCCGCGCGCTGGCCAACGGCGAGTGCGGGATGGCGATCGTCGCCGGGGTCGCCGTCATGACCAGCTCGGACATCTTCTCGGAGTTCAGCCGCCAGAACGGGCTCGCCGCCGACGGCCGCTGCAAGTCCTTCGCCGCGGCCGCTGACGGCACCGGTTGGGGCGAGGGCGTGGGTGCCCTGCTCGTCATGCCCCTCGCCGATGCCATCGGTCAAGGCCGCATGATCCACGCGGTGGTGCGCGGATCGGCGGTGAACTCCGACGGCGCCTCGAATGGTCTGACCGCGCCGAATGGTCCTTCGCAACAGCGGGTGATCCGGGCCGCGCTCGCCGATGCCGGACTGTCGTCGTCCGATGTGGACGTTGTCGAAGGTCACGGCACCGGCACCCGGCTTGGCGACCCGATTGAGGCCCAGGCCCTGCTCGCCACCTACGGCCAAGACCGGGATACCCCGCTGTGGCTGGGTTCGCTGAAGTCCAACATCGGCCACACCCAGGCCGCGTCCGGCATGGCGGGCATCATCAAGATGGCCATGGCGATGCGGCACGCCACCCTGCCCCGCACCCTCCACGTCGACACCCCCACCCCACACGTCGACTGGACCGCGGGCGCGATCACCCTGCTCACCACCGCTCGCCCGTGGCTCGCGGACCACCCCCGTCGAGCCGGGATCTCGGCGTTCGGGGTCAGCGGCACCAACGCGCACGTCATCATCGAGGAACCCCCGACCGCGCCTGACCGGGTCCCCTCCGACGCCGTGATCGCCCCGTGGGTCTTTTCCGGCAAGACCGGCTCCGCCCTCGACGCGAGGTTGGCGGCCACGCCTGATCACTCCACTGTGGACATCGCGTACACGCTGGCGGTCGGGCGCGCCGACCTGCAACACCGGGCGGTCGTGCTGGCGGGGGAGACCATCGCCCGGGATGTCGCCGAACCACGCAGGCTCGGCTACCTGTTCACCGGGCAGGGGTCGCAGCGGCAGGGCATGGGCGAGGAACTGCGACAGGCTTTCCCCGTCTTCGCCGAGGTGTACGACGACATCCGCGACCGGCTGCGGTTCGGCGACGACCTCGACCAGACCGGCGACGCCCAACCGGCCCTGTTCGCGCTGCAGGTCGCGCTGTTCCGGCTGCTGGAGTCCTGGGGCCTGAGCCCGGACGTCTTGATCGGCCACTCGATTGGCGAGCTCGCCGCCGCGCACGTCGCCGGCGTGCTTGACCTCGACGACGCCTGCACGCTCGTCGGGGCCCGCGCCCGGCTCATGCAGCGGCTGCCCCAGACCGGCGCGATGCTGGCGGTGGAGATCGCCGAAAGCGAGCTCGACCTGCCGGAGGGCGTCGACATGGCGGCCGTCAACGCGGACCGGTCGGTGGTCGTGTCCGGTGACAGCTCGGTCGTCCAGAAGCTGGAAGACCGGTGGCGCGGCGAGGGCGGGCGGGTCAAGCGGCTGGCCGTGTCGCACGCGTTCCACTCGCACCACATGGACCCGATGCTCGACGAGTTCGCCGAGGTCGCGAACCGGCTCGACTACCGGGAACCGGCGATCCGGATCATGCCCACCGCGCCCGGCCGGGTCGACACCCCGGAGTACTGGGTCGGGCAGGTCCGCGCCACCGTCCGGTTCGCCGACGCCGTCGCGGGCCAGGACGCCGACTTCCTGGAGCTCGGACCCGATGGCGTGCTGAGCGCGCTGGTCGAGAACACGGCACTCCCGCTGCTGCGCAACGGGAAACCCGAGCCGGAGACGGCGGTTCGGGCGCTGGCCGAGATGTGGGTGCGCGGCACGAAAGTTGACTGGGCGGCCGTGATCGGCGGTGGCAACGCGGTCGACTTGCCCACGTATCCCTTCCAGCGGCAGCGGTTCTGGCTCGACACCTTCGCCGCGCCCGCCCCGGACACGGGCGACGAGCAGGCTTTCTGGGCCGCGGTCGACCAAGGCGATGCCACCACCCTCGCCGCGGGCCTCGACTTGGACGCGACCACAATCGACACCGTGTTGCCCGCGTTGACCGCGTGGCGCAAGGACCGCACGCGGCGATCGACTGTGGACTCCTGGCGATATAAGACCGTCTGGACCCCGATCGAGCCGGGTACGCCCGCGGTCGGCACGTGGCTCGCGGTCGCCTGCCCAGAAGACATCCGCGACGCGCTACGGAACCAGGGCTTGCGGCTCGTGGAGGTTGACCTCGACGGCACCGAGACCGACCGGTGGAGCCTCGCCCAGCGACTCCTCGGCGACTACGACGGCGTCATCGCGGGCACCCTGCCCGGCGCGCACCCCGAGTACCCGGATCTGCCGAAGGCGGTTGCCCTCACGGTCCTGCTGGTGCAGGCCCTCGGCGACGCGGGAGTGACCGCCCCGCTGTGGTGTGTGACCAGGAACGCCCAGTCCGTTGGCCGCTCGGACCGCCCCGCCGACCCCGACCAGACTGTGCTGTGGGGGCTCGGTCGCGTCGCCGCGCTGGAGTTCGCGCAGCGCTGGGGCGGTCTTGTCGATCTGCCCGACGTGCTCGACACCAGGGCCGCCGCTCGGCTCGCCGCCGTGCTGACCGGCCCTGAGGACCAGGTCGCCGTACGCGGCTCCGGCGTCTACGCTCGTAGACTAACGAGGGCGGGCGGCACCGCGACGACGCCGTGGCGCACGCGCGGGACCACCCTCATCACCGGCGGCACCGGCGCGCTCGCCGGGCACGCCGCCGCACTGCTCGTCGACCGTGGCGCCGGTCACCTGCTCCTGCTCAGTCGCAGCGGCCCCGACTCCCCACAGGCCGAAGCCCTCCGCGCCACCTACGGCGATCGGGTCACCATCAAGGCCTGCGATGTCGCCGACCGGGACGCGTTGCGAGAAGCCGTCGCGGGCCACGACATCCGGACCGTCGTGCACACCGCGGGCATGGTCGAGGCGGTCCCGCTCGCGGAAACCGGACTCGGCGAGTTCGCCGATGTCCTGCGAGCCAAGGCCACCGGCGCCGCGAACCTGCACGCCCTGCTCCCCGACGCGCACTTCGTGCTGTTCTCGTCGATCGCGGCCACCTGGGGCAGCGGCAACCAGGCCGCCTACTCCGCCGCCAACGCCTACCTCGACGGCCTCGCTGAGCACCGCCGGGCGAACGGTCAGCCCACCACGTCCGTGGCGTGGGGGCCGTGGGCCGGGTCCGGGATGCTGGTCGCCGAAGACGCCGAGGACTACCTCGCCCGGCGGGGGCTGTCCGCGATGGACCCCGCCCTGGCGACGGTCGCCCTGGCCAAAGCGCTCGACCACGGCGACACCACGGTCACCGTCGCCGATGTCGACTGGTCCCGCTTCACCGCCGCCTTCACCACCTCCCGGCCCAGCCCGCTGCTGGCGGACTTCACCGAGCCGGTCGAGGTCGCCGAGGTCAAGCCGGTCCACCCCGGCAACCTGCTCACCCTGGTCCGAGCCAGCGCCGCCGCCGTGCTCGGACACAGCGACGCGACTGCCATCGAGCCCACCCGGCCATTCAACGACCTCGGTTTCGACTCGCTCACCGCCGTCGAACTGCGCGACCGCCTGGTCGCCGCCACCGGGGTCGCCCTGCCCGCCACGCTGGTCTTCGACTACCCGACCGCGCGGGCGCTCGCCGACCACCTGGCCGGTCACCTGGACCGGCCCGAGGTCACCCGGGCGACCGACCCGACCGAGCCCATCGCGATCATCGGCATGGCCTGCCGGTACCCCGGTGGGGTCCGCTCCCCGGAAGACCTGTGGGAGCTGGTCCGCACCGGCGGCGACGGCATGGGCGCCTTCCCCACCGACCGCGGCTGGTGGCTCGACGGCCTCTACGACCCGGACCCGGACAACCCCGCGAGTTCGCACACCCACGAGGGCGGTTTCCTCTACGACGTCGCCGATTTCGACGCCGCCCTGTTCGGGATCTCCCCGCGCGAGGCCGTCGCGATGGATCCGCAGCAGCGGTTGCTCCTGGAGTCGACGTGGGAGGCGTTCGAGCGGGCGGGCATCAACCCGTTCTCGCTCAAGGGTTCCAGCACCGGTGTGTTCGCGGGCACCAACAGCCACGACTACCTGTCCCTGCTCGCCGACGCCCCGGAAGGCAGCGAGGGCTACCTCGCGACCGGCAGCTCGGCCAGCGTCGTCTCCGGCCGGGTCGCCTACACCTTCGGCCTCGAAGGACCCGCGGTCACCATCGACACGGCCTGTTCCAGCAGTCTTGTCGCGCTGCACACGGCGGTGCGGTCGTTGCGTGGCGGTGAGTGCTCGATGGCCGTGGCCGCGGGTGTCGTGGTCATGTCGACGCCCGGCGTGTTCACCGAGTTCAGCCGCCAGAACGGGGTCGCCCGCGACGGCCGCTGCAAGGCCTACGCGGACGCCGCCGATGGAACCGGCTGGGGTGAGGGCGTCGGCGTGCTGATCGTGGAACGGCTCTCCGACGCACGTCGCAGCGGTCACCGCGTGCTCGCGCTGGTGCGCGGGTCGGCGGTCAACTCCGACGGCGCTTCCAACGGTCTGACCGCGCCGAACGGCCCTTCGCAGCAGCGGGTGATCCGGGCCGCGCTCGCCGACGCCGGGCTGGGGACGGCCGATGTGGACGTGGTCGAGGGGCACGGCACCGGGACCAGGCTGGGCGACCCGATCGAGGCGCAGGCCCTGCTGGCCACCTACGGGCAGGACCGGGACGAGCCGCTGTGGCTGGGGTCGGTCAAGTCCAACATCGGGCACACCCAGGCCGCGTCCGGGGTGGCCGGGGTGATCAAGATGGTGCAGGCCATGCGGCACGGCCTGCTGCCGCGCACCCTGCACGTCGACGCGCCGTCCAGCCATGTCGACTGGACCGCGGGTTCGGTGCGGCTGCTCACCGAGGCCGTGGCCTGGCCGGACGAGGGTCGCGCGCGCCGTGCCGCGGTGTCGTCGTTCGGGGTCAGCGGCACCAACGCCCACATCGTCCTGGAGTCCGCCGGGCCCGCTGACCTGCCGGAACCCGCCGTCCGCGCGGCCGTGCCGTTGGTCCTCTCCGGCGACTCGGCGGACGCGGTCCGGGAGCAGGCCGAGCTTCTGTCCACTGTGGATGCCAATCCGGTCGACGTGGCCTGGACGTTGGCGACCGCGCGGGCCCAGTTGAGCCATCGGGCCGTGGTCTTCGGCCGGGACGGCCTGGTCGCGCTCGCCGAGGGCCGGGAACCGGTTGGTACGGCCAAGTCCGACGGGCCGGTGTTCGTGTTCCCCGGCCAGGGTTCGCAGTGGGTCGGGATGGCGGTCGACCTGCTCGACGAACCGGTGTTCCGGGACCGCGTCGAGCAGTGCGAACGCGCCCTCGCCCCGCACGTCGACTGGTCACTGCTGGACGTCCTGCGCGGCGGGGACCTCGACCGGGTCGACGTGGTGCAGCCGGTGCTGTGGGCGGTCATGGTGTCGCTGGCCGAGTTGTGGATGTCGGTCGGGGTGCGGCCGTCGGCGGTCGTCGGCCACTCCCAGGGTGAGATCGCGGCGGCCGTGGTCGCGGGCGGGTTGAGCCTGGACGACGGGGCCAGGGTCGTCGCCCTGCGGGCCAAGGCCATCGCCGACCTGCTGCGGCCCGCGACCGAGGTGACCAGCGACCTGCACCGCGAGTGGGCGGATTCCCCGGGAGTCGATGGCGGCATGGTGTCCGTCGCGGTCGGCCAGGTCGACGCAGAGCGGCTGATCGGGTCGTGGCCCGCGCTGTCGGTCGCCGCGGTCAACGGTCCACTGTCCACAGTGGTCTCCGGCGACGCGGGCGCGCTGGACGAACTGCTCGCCGTGTGCGCCGAGGTCGAGATCCGGGCCAGGCGCGTCCCGGTCGACTACGCGTCGCACTCCGCACACGTCGAACGCGTCCGAGACCGGGTGCTCGCCGACCTCGCCCCGATCACCCCGATTGCCGGGACCATCCCGTTCCACTCCGCGGTCACGGCGGGCCAGGTCGACACCGCGGGCCTCGACGCCCGCTACTGGTACGACAACCTGCGCCACACCGTCTTGTTCGAGCAGGCCACCGCCGGTCTGCTCGACGCGGGCCGCACGACGTTCCTTGAGGTCAGCGCCCATCCGGTGCTGACCGTCGCCATCCAGGAAACCCTCGATGCCTGCGACGCGACCGGCACTGTCTTGGCCACGCTGCGCCGCGACGAGCCGGGCCACTGGCTGGTCGCGCTCGCCGAGGCCCACTCCGCCGGGATCGACGTCGACTGGGCCCGGGTGCTGCGCGACTGGGGCGGCCGGGTCGTCGACCTGCCCACGTACGCCTTCCAGCGCCGCCGCTACTGGCCCAAGCCGGTGACCGGCGCCGATGTCACCGCCGCCGGGCTCGCCGACGCCGGTCACTGCCTGCTCGGCGCCCAGGTCCCGCTCGCCGGTGACGACGGCGCGCTCTGGACCGGTCGGCTCTCCGTCGCGACCCACCCGTGGCTGGCCGACCACGCCGTCGGCGGGTCGATCCTGCTGCCGGGTACCGCGTTCGTCGACCTCGCCCTGCACGCGGGCGCCCACATCGAGGACCTGACCCTGCGGACCCCGCTGGTCGTCCCCGAGCGCGGCGCGGTCCACCTGCAGTTGCGCACCGACCCGACCGGCGCCGTGACCGTCCACTCACGACCGGAGGCGGGCGGCGACTGGACCACCCACGCCACCGGCACCCTCACCGACACCCCCGCCGAACCGGTGCACCTCACCTGGCCGCCCATCGGCGACCCGCTGGACACCGACGGGTTCTACGCCGCGCTCGCCGAATCCGGATACGGCTACGGGCCGACCTTCCAAGGGCTCACCGCCGCCTGGAAGACCGAGGGCGCCGTCCACGCCGAGGTCGAACTCGCGGACGTGACCGGGTTCGGCATCCACCCGGGCCTGCTCGACTCCGCCCTGCACGCGGCCACTCTTGGTGGCCTGCTGACCGGTGGCGCCCTGCTCCCGTTCGCCTGGTCCGGCGTCACCCTGCACGCCACCGGCGCGACCGCGCTGCGCGTCCGGATCACCCCGCTCGGCCCGGACACCATCGCCGTCGCCGCCACCGACCCGCAGGGCGACCCGGTCATCACCATCGACTCCTTGGTGCTGCGCCCCTTCACGGCCGCCGCCGACAGCGACGCTCTGTTCCGCGTTGACTGGGTTCCGGTGGTCGCCACAGCGGCCACAGCGGCCACAGCGGCCGCCGAGGCCGCCGAGTACACAGTCGGCCATCCCGGCGAGATCGCCGATCCGGTCCCGGCGCACGTGGTGTGGACCCCGGCGGCGGTGGCCCCCGAGGATGCCGCGCTGGAAGCCCTGATCACCGCGCAGGACTGGGTCGCGGACCCGAGGTTCGCCGAGTCGCGCCTGGTCGTGCGCACCCGTGGGGCGGTCGCCACCGCGCCGGGGGAGCACGTCACCGACCTCGCGGGGGCCGCCGTCCACGGGCTGTTCCGATCGGCCGCCAACGAGAACCCCGGCCGCTTCGCCATTGTCGACCTCGACGACCACCCCGACTCCGCCGCCGCCCTCGGGCAGGCGCTGGCGACCGACGAACCTGAGATCGCGATCCGGCGCGGCACCATCACCGCTCCGCGCCTCGCTCGATCCGCCGCCCCGGACCTCGCCCTGCTGCCCAGCACGACCTTGGACGTCGTCGGTGACCGCACCATCGACAACCTCGCGTTCGTGCCGGTCGAGTCCGGTGATCTCGGGCCGACCGAGGTGCGGGTCGCGATGCGGGCGATGGGCGTCAACTTCCGCGATGTCGCCATCACCCTGGGTCTGGTTCCCGACCAGCAGGGCATGGGCACGGAAGGTGCCGGTGTCGTCGTCGCGGTCGGTGCGGAGGTCACCGACCTCGCCCCGGGTGACCGCGTGTTCGGCGTGTTCAGCACCTGCTTCGGACCGGAGGCGACCACAGACCGCCGCGCGCTGGCCCGGATGCGTCCACAGTGGAGCTTCGCTGAGGCCGCGTCCGTCCCGACCCCGTTCCTCACGGCGTACTACGGCCTGGTCGACCTCGCGGGTATGGCCGAGGGTGACACGGTCCTCGTGCACGCCGCGTCCGGTGGGGTCGGCATGGCCGCCGTCCAGTTGGCCAGGCACTTCGGCGCGGAACCGTTCGGCACGGCCAGTCCGGCGAAGTGGTCCGCGACCGGACTCCACGACGACCACCTGGCGTCGTCCCGGTCGCTGGACTTCGAACCCCGGCTGCGCGCAGCCACCGACGGTCGCGGTTTCGACATCGTGCTGAACTCGCTGGCGGGCGAGTTCGTCGACGCGTCGCTGCGGCTGCTCGCCCCCGGTGGCCGCTTCATCGAGATGGGCAAGACCGACATCCGCACCGATGCCGGGGGCGATTACCGCGCCTTCGACCTGGTCGAGGCGGGCCCGCGGCGGCTCGGCGAGCTGTTGGCCGAGGTGCTGGCCCTGTTCGACCAGGGCGCGCTGGAGTTGCTGCCGCTCACCGCCTGGGATCTGCGCCAAGCCCCGGCCGCGTTCCGGCACATCGCGGGCGCCCGGCACATCGGCAAGAACGTGCTGACCGTGCCCGCCCCGATCGACCCGGACGGCACCGTCCTGATCACCGGCGGCAGCGGCGTCCTCGCGGGCATCCTGGCCCGCCATCTCGTCGACCAGCACGGTGTCCGCGACGTGCTGCTGGTCAGCCGCTCCGGTGCGGCTCCGGCGGACATGCCCGCCGGGGCTCGCGCGGTGGCTTGTGACGTCACCGACCGGAGGGCCTTGGCAGCGTTGCTGGACGGGGTGCGGCTCACCGGCGTCGTCCACGCCGCCGGGGTCCTCGACGACGGTGTCCTCGGCTCGCTCACGCCGGACCGGCTCACTGCCGTCATGCGCCCCAAGGTGACCGCCGCCCTGCTGCTCGACGAGTTGACCGCCGGCCATGACCTGGCGTTCTTCGTGCTCTACTCGTCCGCGTCGGCCACCCTCGGCACCCCCGGCCAGGCCAACTACGCGGCGGCGAACGCCGTTCTCGACGCCCTCGCCCACCGCCGTCGCACCCGGGGCCTATCCGCGCAGTCGCTGGCGTGGGGGCTGTGGGAGCAGGCGAGCGCGATGACCGGCCACCTGGATCGGGGCCACCGGGACCGCGCGGGCAAGACGATCACCGCAGAGCAGGGGATGGCCCTGTTCGACGCCGCGATCACCCGGACCGACGCGCACCTCGTCCCGATCAACCTCGACCTGGCCGCCGTCCGCGACATCCCCCCGCTGCTGCGCGGCCTGGTCCGACCCACCGCCCCGACCCGCGCCAAGGCGGGCGCCGCCCGCCCGCTCGACCTCGGCGACCGCCTCACCCGGCTTCCCGAACCCGAGCAGCGCCGCACCCTGCTCGACCTGGTCCGCGACCACGCCGCCACCGTCCTCGGCCACGCCGACACGAGCGCGGTCGGCCCCGAGCGCGCGTTCAAGGAACTCGGCTTCGACTCGCTCACCGGCGTCGAACTGCGCAACCGGCTCGCGGGCGGCACCGGCCTGCGGCTGCCCGCGACGCTCGTCTTCGACCACCCCACCCCGGTCGAACTGGCCGACCGGCTGTGGGGCGACCTGGTGGGCACGGCCGAGCCCGACGCGGCCGCGCTCGCCGATCTCGACCGGCTCACCGCGACCGTGGCGTCGCTGCCGGTGGGGGCCCTGGCCGACAGCGCGCTGGTCGACCGGCTGCGGGCGCTGCTGGACACCGTCACCGGCGGGGGTGTCACCGAGCGGTTGGCGGCCGCCTCGGCCGACGACGTCTTCGACTTCATCGACAAGGAACTCGGCGTGTCCTGATCGGCGCGAACGCCCACCCCGGACCGGATGTGCTGGAAGGACCACCGACATGGTTGACCCCGGACAGGACGAGAAGCTCCTGCGGTATCTCAAGCGGGTCACCGCCGACCTCGCCGACACGCGCGAGCGGCTGGCCGCGCTGCGGGAGCCGGTCGCCGTCGTCGGCATGGCCTGCCGGTACCCCGGCGGCGTGCGCACCCCCGACGACCTGTGGCGGTTGGTCCGGGACGGCCGGGACGCGATCACCGGCTTCCCGGACGGCCGCGGTTGGGACGCCGACCCGCTGACCGTGCGCGGCGGTTTCCTCGACGACGCCGACCGGTTCGACCCGGCCCTGTTCGGCATCAGCCCGCGCGAGGCGTTGACCATGGACCCGCAGCAGCGCGTGCTGCTGGAGGTCGCCTGGGAAGCCGTGGAGCGGGCGGGCATCGACCCGCTGTCGCTGCGTGGCACCCGGACCGGCGTGTTCGCGGGCGCGGGCGCGTCGAACTACGGCATCGGCCTCGAACTGCCCGAAGGCGCCGAAGGGCACCTGCTGACCGGTAGCGCGGCGAGCGTCGTGTCGGGTCGGGTGGCGTACGCGCTGGGCCTGGAGGGCCCGGCGGTCACGATCGACACCGCGTGCTCGTCCAGCCTGGTCGCGCTGCACATGGCGGTCCGGTCGCTGCAGGCCGACGAGTGCGCCGTCGCGCTCGCCGCGGGCGTGACCGTGATGGCGGGCCTCGGCCTCTACAGCGAGTTCGGTGCTCAAGGTGGCCTGGCGGGCGATGGCCGATGCAAGGCGTTCGCCGCGGCGGCCGACGGCACTGGTTGGGGCGAGGGCGCCGGGGTTCTCGTGCTGACCCGGCTCTCCGAGGCCCAACGCCGCGGGTACGACGTGTTGGCCGTGGTCAGCGGCTCCGCGGTCAACTCGGACGGCGCCTCCAACGGTCTCACCGCCCCCAACGGCCCCTCGCAGCAGCGGGTCATCCGGGCGGCGCTGGCCAACGCGGGCCTTGCACCGTCCGATGTGGACGCCATCGAGGCGCACGGTACCGGAACCGCGCTGGGTGACCCGATCGAGGCGCAGGCCCTGGCCGCCGCCTACCGGGACCGGACCGAACCGCTGCACCTCGGCTCGATCAAGTCCAACATCGGGCACACCCAGGCCGCCGCCGGGGTGGCAGGCGTGATCAAGTCGGTGCTGGCGCTGCGGCACGGGGTCCTGCCCCGGACCCTGCACGCCGACGAGCCGTCCCCGCACATCGACTGGTCCGGCCCGCTGGCGCTGCTCACCGCCGAGCGCACCTGGCCCATCGTCGACCGACCACGCCGGATCGGCGTGTCCTCATTCGGCATGAGCGGCACCAACGCGCACGTCATCCTGTCCTCAGTGGACCCAGCGCACCCCCAGGCCGGCGAACCCGGCACGGCGCCACCGCTCCTGCCGTGCCTGGTGTCCGGCCACACCCCCGAGGTGCTGCGCGAACAGGCCCACCGGCTGCTCGGCTCGCTGGACGGGTCCCTGCTCGACCTCGGCCACACCCTCGCCACCGCGCGAGCCGCGCTCGACCACCGCGCCGTGGTCCTGGCGGCGGACCGCGACGGGCTGGTCGACGGCCTGCGGGCGGTCGCCGCCGGTCGGGCCGCGGGGAGCGTGGTCACCGGCACGGTCGACGACGGTCGTACCGCGTTCCTGTTCACCGGTCAGGGCGCGCAGCGGACGGGCATGGGGGATGAGCTGGGCGGGTTCCCGGTATTCGCCGCCGCGCACGCCGAGGTCGTCGCCGCGCTCGGCGGGATCGGCACGGACCTGGATCAGACCGGCGACGCTCAACCGGCCTTGTTCGCGTTCGAGGTCGCGCTGTTCCGGCTGCTGGAGTCCTGGGGGGTGCGGCCGGACTTCCTGATCGGCCACTCCATCGGCGAGATCGCCGCCGCCCACGTAGCGGGCATCCTCACCCTGCCCGACGCGTGCCACCTGGTCACCGCCCGCGCCCGCCTCATGCAGGCCCTCCCGCCCGGCGGCGCCATGCTCGCCGTCGAGGCCACCGAGGCGGAACTGGTCTTGCCCGACGGAGTCGACTTGGCCGCGGTCAACGGTCCCCGCGCGGTCGTGCTTTCCGGGTCGGAACCGCTGATCCACCAGTTGAGAGACCAGCTCCAGGGCTACCGGACCAAGCTGCTGCCGGTCTCGCACGCCTTCCACTCCCGGCTGGTCGACCCGGTGCTCGGCGAGTTCCGGACCGCGCTCGCCGACATCGAGTTCGGTCGGGCCACGCTGCCGGTCGTGTCCACCGTGACCGGCGAGCTGCTGGTCGACGCCGACGCCGGGTACTGGGTGCGCCAGGTCCGGGCGACCGTCCGGTTCGGCGCCGCGGTCGACTGGGCGCTGGCCGCCGGGGTCACCAAGTTCCTGGAGGTCGGACCGGACGGCGCGTTGTCCGCCCTTGTCGACGGCGCGATCGCGTTGTCCCGCCGCGACCGCGACGAGGTCGACTCGCTGGTCACCGGCGTCTCCCGCGCCCACGTCGTCGGAGTGGGGGTCGACTGGCGTGCGGTGTTCCAGCCGTGGGGTGGTCGGGCGGTCCCGCTGCCCACCTACGCCTTCCGCCGCGACCGGTACTGGCTCACCACCGCTGCCCCGGGGGCCGACACCGCCGACGCGGGCTTCTGGGCCGCCGTCGACCGGGACGACCCTGCCGCCCTCGCCGCGACGCTGCGCACCGACGAGGACGCCGTCCGCACCGTGCTGCCCGCCCTGCTGGACTGGCGCCGCGACCAGCGCGAACGGTCCGAAGTGGACACCTGGTGCTACCGGGCGGGCTGGACCCCGTTGACCGGCCTCGACGCGCCCGACCCCGGGACCTGGCTGGTGGTCATCCCGTCCGGCAAGGCCGACGACCAGTCGGTGATCGGCACCGTCCGGGCCCTGCGCGGCCACGGCGTGGACGTGGTCGAGCTGCCGCTGGCCCGCACCGAGGTCGACCGCTGGTCCGTCGCCGCCCGCCTGCGCGACATCGTCGGGATGGGCTTCACCGCCGTCCTGTCCCTGCTCGCCGACGACGACACCCCGCACGCCGAGTACCCGCCGATGACCACGGGCCAGGTCGCCTCGCTGATCCTGCTGCAGGCCCTCGGCGACGCGGGCCTGGACGCTCCACTGTGGATGGTCACCCACGGCGCGGTGTCCATCGGCCGCGCCGACCGGCTCACCGCCCCCGGTCAAGCCCAACTGTGGGGGATGGCCCGGGTCGCCGCCCTGGAGCTGGGTTCGCGGTGGGGCGGTGTGGTCGACGTACCCGCCGTCGACGACCGGGCGGCAGGCGCGCTGCTGTCGGTGATCGGCAGCGGTGAGGACCAGGTCGCCATCCGTTCGACCGGGGTGTTCGCCCGCCGCCTGGTCCGCGCGGTCCCGGCCGCCGGGGCGCCGTGGCGGCCCAGGGGAACCGTGCTGGTCACCGGCGGCACGGGGGCGCTCGGCACCGAGGTCACGCGGTGGCTGGTGGAGCGGGGCGCGGACGAGGTCATCCAGGTCAGTCGGAGCTCCGAGACGCCGCTGGACGTCACCGACCGCGAGCAGGTGACCGCGTTCCTGCGCGAGCACACGATCGGCACCGTCGTGCACGCCGCCGGGGTCAGCGACCTGGTCCCGCTCGCGGAGACCGGCCTGGCCGAGTTCGCCGATGTCCTGCGGGCCAAGGTGGTCGGCGCCAGCCTGCTCGACGAGCTGTTGCCCGAGGCCGAGTTCGTCTACTTCTCCTCGGTCGCCGCGACCTGGGGAGGCGGCGGCCAAGCCGCCTACGCCGCCGCGAACGCGCACCTCGACGCCCTGGCCGAGTCCCGCCGTGGCCGTGGCCTGCCCGCGGTATCGGTCGCGTGGGGTCCGTGGGCGGGCGCCGGGATGGCCGCCGGGAACACCGACCAGTTGGTGCGCCGCGGGTTGCGCCCAATGGACCCGGACAGGGCACTGGCCGCGCTCGGTCGGGCCTTGGACAGCCACACCGACCTGACCGTCGCCGACGTCGACTGGTCGGTGTTCGCGCCCGCGTTCACCAGCACCCGCCCCAGCTCGCTGCTCACCGAACTCCCCGAGGCCACCGAGCCCGCCCCGGTCGACACGGGCGACCTGCGCGACCAGTGGGTCACCCGGCTCGCCGACTTACCCGAGGCCGACCGGACCGGGCTGCTGCTCGACCTGGTCCGCGCCGAGGTCGCCGCCGTCCTCGGCTACCGCGGCCCCGACGACATCGGCGCGCAGTTGCCGTTCAAGGACCTCGGCATCGACTCGCTGACCGCCGTCGAGGTCCGCGACCGGCTCGCCGCCGCCACCGGCCTGCGCCTCACCGCAGGCCTGGTCTTCGACTACCCCAAGCCCGCCACCCTGGCCGAGTACCTGGTCGCCGAGCTGACCGGCACCCAACGCCGGGTCGACGCGGTCGTCCGCGCCGCCGTCGACGAGCCGGTCGCCATCATCGGCATGGCCTGCCGGTTCCCCGGCGGCGTCCGCACCCCCGAAGACCTGTGGCGGCTGCTGCTGGCGGGCGACGAGGCCATCTCCGCGTTCCCCACCGACCGCGGCTGGGACCTCGACGAACTGTTCGCCGAGGACGCCGACGGCGGCACCTCCTACGTCCGCGCGGGCGGTTTCCTGCACGACGCCGCCGACTTCGACCCGGCGTTCTTCGGTATCTCGCCGCGCGAGGCCGTCGCCATGGACCCCCAGCAGCGGCTCCTGCTGGAAACCGCGTGGGAGGCCGTCGAGCGCGCGGGCATCGACCCGCACGACCTGCGCGGCAGCCGAACCGGTGTGTTCGCGGGCAGCAACGGGCAGGACTACAGCTACCTGCTGCTCAGCTCCGCGACCGACATCGAGGGACACCTGCTCGCGGGCGCCACCGCCAGCATCCTCTCCGGCCGCCTCGCCTACACCTTCGGTTTCGAAGGACCGGCGCTGACGGTCGACACCGCGTGCTCGTCGTCTCTGGTCGCCCTGCACCTCGCCGCCCGGTCCCTCCGTGCGGGCGAGTGCGACCTGGCGCTGGCAGGCGGTGTCTCGGTGATGTCCACCCCCGGTCCGTTCGTCGAGTTCAGCAGGCTGAGCGGGCTCGCCCCGGACGGCCGCTGCAAGGCCTTCGCCGACGCCGCCGACGGCACCGGCTGGGGCGAGGGCGCCGCCCTCCTCTTAGTCGAACGCCTCTCCGACGCCCAGCGCAACGGTCACCCGGTCCTCGCCGTCGTCCGCGGCACCGCAATCAACTCCGACGGCGCCTCAAACGGCCTCACCGCTCCCAACGGGCCGTCCCAACAGCGCGTCATCCGGGAAGCCGTCGCCAACGCGGGCCTGACCCTGTCCGATGTGGACGCCGTCGAAGCGCACGGCACCGGCACCACCCTCGGCGACCCCATCGAGGCCCAAGCCCTGCTCGCCACCTACGGCCACGACCGCGAGCGCCCGCTCTTGTTGGGTGCGGTCAAATCCAACCTCGGCCACACCCAGGCCGCCTCCGGCGCCGCGGGCGTCATCAAGATGGTCTTGGCCCTGCGCCACAGTGTGCTGCCCCGCACCCTGCACATCGACACCCCCACCACCCAGGTCGACTGGACCACCGGCGCCGTCACCCTGCTCACCGACACCACCCCGTGGCCCACCACCGGCCACCCCCGCCGCGCCGCCGTGTCCTCCTTCGGCGCCAGCGGCACGAACGCGCACCTCGTCCTCGAGGAGGCACCCGATGTCGACGCCCCCGCAGGCCACCACCCGCCCACCCCGCCGCCCGGACGGCCCCTGCCCTTCCTCCTGTCCGCTCGCTCCGAGCAGGCCCTGCGCGGGCAGACCTCGTCGCTGCACACGACTCTGACCCGCTCCCGCCCAGCCGCCGCTCAGAACGGGAGCGGTGTCCTCAACGCCTCCGCCTCGTCAACCACGGAACTGGTCGACGTTGCCGATCACGCTCGGGGTTCGCGTCCCGGCCTGGCCCAACCAGTTCCACCCCATGCGCGGGTCTCCGCGATCGCTGCTGGGGAATCGCCTAACCACCTCGCTGACATCGCCTATTCACTGACCACCCGTAGCGTTTTCGAGCACCGGGCCGTGGTTGTCGCCGCCGATCAAGGCGAGCTTGACGAGGCGCTGACCGCGTTGGCGGGCGGGCTGCCGCACCCGGCTGTTGTCGCGGGTAAGGCGGGGGCGGCGAAGGTCGCGTTCGTGTTTCCGGGGCAGGGGTCGCAGTGGGTCGGGATGGCGCTGGAGTTGTTGTCCGAGCAGGCTTTCGCCGATCGGTTCGCTGAGTGCGCGCACGCGCTCGCGCCGCACATCGACTTCGTGCCCACCGAGGCGTTGGCCAGCGCGGACGCGTTGGCCAGGGTCGATGTCGTGCAGCCGTTGTTGTGGGCGGTGATGGTGTCGTTGGCCGCGTTGTGGCAGGCCCACGGCGTCCAGCCCGCCGCGGTCGTGGGGCACAGCCAGGGTGAGATCGCGGCGGCCACGGTCGCGGGAGCGTTGAGCCTGGTGGACGCGGCGACGGTTGTGGCGTTGCGCAGCCAGGCCATCACCGACCTCGCCGGGCTGGGCGGCATGGTGTCGGTTCCTTTGTCCGAAGCCGAAGTACGCGACCGGATCGCCCGCTGGGGCGGCGTATCCGTCGCGGCCGTGAACGGGCCGGAAGCCACCGTGGTTTCCGGCGACTCGACGGCGCTCGACGAGCTGCTGGTCGAGCTGACCGGCGACAACGTCCGCGCACGCCGTGTCCCGGTCGACTACGCCTCCCACTCCGCGCACGTCGACGTGCTGCGGGAACGGATCGTGAAGGCGTTGGCGGGGATCAAGCCCCAGCGGTCCCGTGTTCCCTTCTACTCCGCCGTGACCGGTGACGTCCTGGACACCACGGCACTCGACGCCGAGTACTGGTTCACCAACCTGCGGGAAACGGTCCGGTTCGCCGACGCCACCGACGCCCTGCTCCGCGACGGGCACACCCTGCTGGTCGAGTCCAGCCCGCACCCCGTGCTCACGGCCGCCGTGCGGGAAGCCACCGCGATCGGGACGCTGCGCCGGGACGACGGTGGTCGGGCCCGCTGGTTGCTGTCCCTCGCCGAGGCCCACGTCCGCGGTGTCCCGGTGAACTGGACAGCGGCCGTCCGCGGCCGGTTCGTCGACATCCCCACCTACGCCTTCCAACGCGGGCGGTACTGGCCGGAGCCGCTCGCCGATCTCCGGCCCGCGCCGGTCGGCAACCCAGGTGAGGCCCGGTTCTGGTCGGCGGTCGACCGACAGGACAGTGCCGCCGTCGCGGACGCGTTGAACGTGCCCGCGGACACGGTCGAGTCGCTGCTGCCCGCGTTGTCGATCTGGCACCGGCACGTGAATGAAGAGTCCGCTGTGGACGGATGGCGGTACAAGGTCCGCTGGTCGGCGGTCGACGAGATCCGCACCCCGGTCGTCAACGGGCGTTGGTTGGTGGTCGCCTCCGCCGCCATGGCCGACTCCCCGATCGTCACCTCGTGCACCCGCGTCCTCGGCGACGCCCAACTGCTGGTGATCGACCCCACCGAGGAAGCACTCGCGGATTCCTTACGCGACAAGGACATCGTAGGCATCCTCTCGCTGCTCGCCCTCGACGAGACCCCGCACCCCGAACACACCGCCCTCCCCGTCGGGTTGACATCGACCCTGTCGTTGCTGCACGCCGTGATCGAGACCGACGTCGCCCCGCTGTGGTGCGTGACCCAGGGCGCAGTGGGTACCGCGGGCGCGGCGCCGACCAGCCCGGAGCAGGCCCAGGTGTGGGGCATGGGCCGCGTCGCCGCGCTCGAACACCCCCGCCAGTGGGGCGGCCTGGTCGACCTCCCGGCCACCGTGGACGACCGCGCCCTGACCCGGCTGCTCGGCGCCCTGGTCCGCACCGACGACGAAGACCAGCTCGCCGTCCGCGCCTCCGGCACCTTCGCCCGCCGCCTGGTCCGCGCGGCCACCGGTACCGCCGCGCCACTGCGGTCCTGGCGCCCCACCGGGACCGTGCTGATCACCGGCGGCACCGGCGCCATCGGCGGTCACGTCGCCCGCTGGCTCGCCGCCACCGGCGCCGAACACC
The DNA here is from genome assembly GCF_000482865.1 of Actinokineospora inagensis DSM 44258. Classification (GTDB taxonomy): domain Bacteria; phylum Actinomycetota; class Actinomycetes; order Mycobacteriales; family Pseudonocardiaceae; genus Actinokineospora; species Actinokineospora inagensis. The sequence goes on from NZ_AXWW01000034.1 coordinate 92,152, forward strand.
TGATCCTCACCAGCCGCCGCGGCCCCAACGCCCCCGGCGCCGCCGCCCTGGTCGCCGAACTGACCGCCAACACCCCCCACGCCAGCCACGAGACCCACGACGGTCGCGACACCCGCGACGGTCGCGACACCCGCGACGGTCGCGACACCCGCGACGGTCGCGACACCCGCGACGGTCGCGACACCCGCGACG
>NZ_AXWW01000035.1 GCF_000482865.1 Actinokineospora inagensis DSM 44258
GGGTTTTTGGGCGCGCGGTGCAGGTGTGGGACTTCGTCGATGCGGGCCGGTCTTTTTTGGGAGGGCGCGGTGCAGGAGTGGCGCTTCGTCGATGCGGGCCGGTTTTTTTGGGAGGGCGCGGTGCCGGTGTGGCGCTTCGTCGATATGGGGGAGGCTTTTTTTGGGTATGCGGTGTGAGGGGGTGGCGCTTGTCGATGAGGCGTGGGCTTTTTTGGGGCACGCGGTGCCGGTGTCGGGTGGGGTGTTCTGTTTGTCAGGCTGCTGGGGTGCAGGGGGAGAAGGCGGTGAGGGTTAGGTGGTGTTCGGCTAGGGCGATGGTCAGGGTGGCTTGGGGGGTGGTGGCGGTGAAGTAGTCGGGTTGTTGGGGGCGGGGGTCTACTTGCCAGCCGGGGAGGGTGGTGAGGGCGCGTTGCTTTGTGGCGGTGATGTCCGGGTCGGTGAGGGGGGTTTTCGTTGAGGCGTACCACTTTGCGCCTTGGGGGCCGCCGAGGTCGCAGGTGATCAGGGTGGTGTTGGGGGCGTTGGTGAGGGTGCCGGAGAAGGTGCGGGGGTCGGGGGGAACGTGTGCGGCGGTGGCGATGCGGGTGGCGGCTTCGGAAGTTTCAGCGAAACTTGGGTCCAGTGTGGACCATTGAACCGGGGTGAGGGCCGGGTGCATGGGGGCGGTGAGTTGGAGGGGCTGTTGGACGGTGCACCGGGCTTGTTCGGCGCGGATTTTGCCGTTGCGCAAGCCGAGGCGTATTCCGCCGGGGCCGATCAGGGCCAGGTCCCAGCCGTCGGCGGACTGGGGTTGCCAGCCGTGGGTGGTGGCGGTGTCGCGGAGGGCTTGGGCGGAGGTCGACACGGTCGCGTCGGCCCATGCGGCGACGGATTCGGTTGGGGCGGTGTCGAGGAGACTGCCGCAGGTTTTCGCTTCGAACGTCACCGTTGCTGTGTTGTCGACCGCGCTGATCAGGTCTTCGACTGTGTGGTCGAAGTCTGGTGGGATGGTTGCCGGGTTGGACTTGGCGCAGCTCGTGGTCAGGAGGAGCGCCAAGGCCAACACGGCGAACCTCACTGTTTGCGCTCCACTTTGTACTGGTGGGTTTCCACCGACTGGCCGCTGAAGAACACGCTCGCGCTGTCGCGGAAGTGGACAACCGACGGGTCGGTGCTCGTGTCGAGTTCCTTGGCGGCCTCGGTGTAGTTCCCGTTGATCGCGTGGTTGCCCGCCGCTGTTCCGGTCTGGTGGTCGAACTTCACGGTGGTTCGGTTGTCGCTGTTGGGGTTCTCGGCGGCGTCGAGGTGCGGGACGACGTCGCCGTTGTTCTCCAGGGACAGGACCTGCACCCGCTCGTCCACCGGGATCCCGCCGACCGGCGACCCGGCGGTGACCACGTGCGTCACGTTGTACCCGTCGGCGAGCAGCGGGTCGACGGAGCGAGCGGCGACGATGCCGCCCTGGCTGTGGCCGACCAGCATCAGCGGCGCGTCCTTGGGGACTCCCGCTTCGCGTAAGGCTTCCTGGATGCCCTTCTGCAGCACAGTCGGGTTCCCCGCGATCGCGTCGACGTTGGTGCCCATGTCGTTGGCGCTTCCACCGTCCCCACCAGGCAGGTTCCACACCCTGGTGCCGGGGATGTCGACGATGTAGGCGACCGAGCCGTCCGGCTGGACGACCTTGCGCACGTCGATGTTCGCGTCGGTGCCGTTGCGGTGGTCGAGCCCGTTGAACAGCTCACCGAGGTCGCTCGGCGGGTCGGTGGCGATCGAGTTCGGGTCGGTGCCGAGGTCGGACAGGACGGGCTCGCCGTCCGGGTAGGCGGCGGCGACCAGGTCGGTGAGGGTGGCGAGATCGGTCGGCAGGCCGAGGGCGCTGAGCGCGCCCGGGGTCATGCCGAGCACCTGGTCGATCATGCCGGGGTGCTCGACCAGCCACTTCTGCCAGTCGCCGTGGTAGTTCAGCATGATGTCGGCGGCGATGAGGGTGCCGCCCGCGACCGCCGCCTCCGGGACCGCGACCATGGCGGCGCCCTCCAGCCAGCGGCTCGCCTCCAGCGCCTTGGCGTTGAGGTCGTCGGCGAGGTGGTAGGCGGCGTTGGTGGCCTGGAACGTGATGCCGCGCAGGCCGATGGCGGCGGAGGTCGCGGTGAGCCCGGTCGGCCCGTCGAGTGCGCCGAGCATGTGCGTCTCGAAGTTCGCCGCACCGACCGGGTTGAGCACGGCGGACGCCAGCAGGTCCGGGTCGGCCAGGTACCTGTGGCTGGTCAGGGCGATGCCGAGGGTCTGGCCCGCGACGTCGTCGGTGAGGCCGCCCATGGCGGCGAGGTCCTCGTAGAACGCCTCGGTGCCGCCCGCGCCACCGCCGACGGTCAGGTTGGTCACCGGTGTGGTCACGACAGCGCCTCCGCCACGTAGGGGGTCACCCAGACCCCGAGGTCTTCCCGGTCGACGGGGGTCAGTTCCACCAGCCTGCGGCCCGCCCCGTCGGCGGCGGGCCGGATGCCGACCCAGCCCGCGTCGCTGTGCAGCCAGTGGACCTGGGCGCTGTGCACCGAGGTACCGACGACGGCGGTCACCAGGCAGCGCAGCACGCCGTCGGTGCGGCGCACGACGTCCAGCGCGAACTCGGCCTCCGCCTTGGGCAGCTTCAGCTCGGCCAAGACGTAGCCGGGGGCGTCGGGGTCGGCTTCGCGCAGCAGGTCGGCGACGCCGAGCTCGTGCAGCGCGGCCAGCGGGACGACCCCGTTGATCGGCTCGGCGTCGTCGGACGCGTCGAGCGCGGCACCGATGCCGCCTTCTTCGGCGGGGACCGCGCGGACCAGTTCGCGGCCGAGGGTGACGGCGGCGAACATGGACAGCTCGACGCCGCCGTCCGGTAGCAGGAACAGCGACGCGCCCAGTTCGCCCGCGACCGCGTGCAGGCTCCGCGAGCCGCGCGAGCCCGCGGTGGCGGTGGTGTCCAGGAAGATCCGCGGCGAGGTGATCACGCGGACGTTCGCGGCGACCGACGGGTGGATCTCGTCGTCGCGCAGCACGCCCTTCTCGGCGAGGTCACCGGCGGCGGCGACCTCGGCGTCGGGTTTCCAGTCCGGCGGCATGTCCGCGGCCAGCCTGCCGACCAGGTAGGCGTATTCGGCGGCGGTGAGCGTCAGCCGGTGCGGGGCGGGGGTGGTCACGCGACTCCTCGTGCCCGCATGAACTGGCCGACGTCCAGCCACTGCTTGTCCCCGGCGGGCGGCAGGTTGCCCGGCTGGTACTGCCAGCCCTCCCACGGCGGGCGGGGCGGCTGCGGGGCGGGGCCACCGAAGCCGAGGCCGTTGGCGACGGCGTGCGCCATGTCGCTGACGGCCTGGTTGAACCGGTCCACGGCCTGGTTGAACCGGTCGACGGCGCTGTGGAACCAGTTCACCACCGTGTCGGCGATGTGCTTGATGGCCGCGATCAGCTCGCGCACCTGCTGGGCGTGCTTGCGCAGCGCGGCGGCGGCCTCGTCCAGCCGGGTTGCCACCGTGTCCAACGCCTTGCGGTCATCGGCGACGGCCGCGCGGCAGCGGTCGGCCGCGATCGACTTCCAGCGCATGGCGGACGCCTGGCCGACCATGGTGGCGCCGTGCCTGCGGACCTCCTCGGCGCGTTGTTCGACCTGTCCGGCCAACCGGTCGAGTTCGTCGGGATCGCCGTACCACGACATTTGCACCCCTCAGCTCAGGGCCAACCCTTCGAGACCTTCTGACGTCACCCGTTCGTGTCCGGTTCCGTACTCACCGCAGCCAGTCCTGGAACCTCGTGCCGTCGAACTTCACCAGACCGTGGAACTCAGCCCGTTCGAGATCGACCGGGCCGCGGAACCGCACCCCGCTGAACCAGGCCTTCCCGCCGAACACCACGTCGTGGCCGTGCAGGATGCCGTCGCTGACCATGCCGGTGAACCAGGCGTCGCCGTGGATCCGGGCGCCCCAGATCGCGTTCGACGAGTGCAGCCGGGCGGCCCGCAGGGTGAGCGTGCCGATGGCGCGCTCGGAGAGGTCGAAGTACTCCAGGTCGGCGCCGGTCAGGTCCAGGTCGAACTGGTCGCCGGTGTGGTCGGCAGGCGGCAGCAGGTGCGCGATGAGCCGCTGGGCGGTCTTGCGGACCTGGGCCTCGCTCTCGTCCGCCGCATCCCCCGACCGGGTGTACGGGATGCGCAGGTACGAGCAGAACACGTCCAGCACCGTCTGGGTGTAGTACGGCCGGGCCTTGGCCAGGCCGTCGAGCACGTGCAGCGCGCCGATGCGGACCTGGTCGGCGTCGTTGCCGAGCAGTTCCACGGCTCGGGCGAACCGCTCGTCGGCCACCCGCTCGCGGTCGAACTCGGCCCGGTCGCTCTCCAGGTCGTGCCTGCGCCGCTCGATGTCCTGGCGGCGTTCCTCGACCCGGCGGCGCCGGTCGTTGAGCCACAGCGCGTAGAGCGCGACCACCGCGCCCCCGGCGAGACCACCGGTCTTGAGCGACTCGCCGCGGTTGGCGGCCGGGTCAGCCAGCAGCCACCCGGACACCGCGCCGAACAACCCGATCGAAACGAGCACCGCCGCGAACAGCCACCACCGTTCCCGGTGGGCGCCCCGCCCGAGCACCGAACCGGCCGCGACGGCCAGTCCCACGACCAGCACGACCAGTCCGGTGATCAGGAAAGCCAGGCTCACGGGCGGTGAACCTACCCTCAGCCGGTGGCCAGGGCCTTCAGCCGGTCGGTGGCCCCGTTGAAGTAATCCTGATCGATCGGTGACGACGAGTACTGCCAGAACGTCCAGTAGGCCCAGTCGTCGGGCAACGTTCCCACCGACGAGGCATACCGGGCGACCCACAGCGGGTTCGTGCCGGAGAACGAGGCGGTGCCGACGCACTGGGACCACCAACTGGTGCTGGTGTAGATCACCGCGTCGCGGCCGGTGCGCGACCGGTAGGTGGAGCCGAAGTCGCGGATCCAGGAGGCCATGGCGGACTGGGACTTGCCGTAGCAGGTCGCGCCGTACGGGTTGTACTCCAGATCGATCACGCCGGGCAGCGTCTTGCCGTCGCGGGACCAGCCGCCGCCGTTGCTCGCGAAGTAGTTCGCCTGGGCGGCGCCGGTGGACACGTCCGGCCGGGCGAAGTGGTACGCGCCGCGGATCATGCCGACGGTGAACGAACCGTTGTACTGCTGGGCGAAATACGGGTTTGTGTAGCCGGTGCCCTCGGTCGCCTTCACGTAGGCGAACCGCTTGCCCTGGTTCCACCAGGACGCCCAGTTGACGTTGCCCTGGTAGCTGGCGACATCGATCCCGGACACGGTCGCCGCCAAGGCGGTCGGGACGACCGCGGACCGCGGGGTGCCTTCGTGCAAACGGATCTGGGAACCCATCTCGTGATTCCCGTTCGGGTCCCGCACCGGGGTGGCCGCGGTGGCGGGCAGCGCGCCGACCAGCGCGGTCGCCGCCGCGAGCAGGGCCGCCAGGACAGGTCTGACGACGCGGACAGTGGACATGCTTGATCGCCCTTTCCGAGTGCCAACACAATGGCTGAAGCCAGGCGGTCGGGTACGCGCGGTAGCCGCCCGTGCGTCGATTGTGATCAGATCACCGTCCACTTGTCACGCTTAAGCGTGAAGGATTCACTAGAGCAGGGGTGGGCAGGGGTGACCGATCTCGGGGTGGTGGAAAAGTCACCCACGGTCCACTCCGAACGGACGCTTTCGGTAACCGGGCGGGCGCGCTATGTCAACTCGGGCCGGAGTAGGTCCCGAACGCGCATCCGGGCTGGCTACCTGGCGTTGAACAGGTGAGACTTTGCGTTGACCCGCGTGGTTTCTCGGGAAGGGAGAGCGGTGAGCGGACCGGACGCGTTCGCGCGCACCTGGGCAGCCGTGCTCACCGAGACCGGCTACGTCGCCATGGACCGCCGCGGCCTCGTCGACCTGGTGCGCGAGTACACCGAGGTGCTGCTGGCGGGCCTGCGCGCGGAGCGCTTCCAGGCCGAGCCGGTCGAGCGGATCGGCGCGGGTCTGGTCGGGCTGCGGCTGGCCGGTCCGGAGACGCTGCGGGCGTCGCTGCAGTTGATCGGGTCGGACCTGCTGCGCGTCACCGGCGCGGGTGAGCTGCGGGCGGAGTTGCTACCGGCCGTGCAGGGCGCGTTCGCCGCCGGGTTCGCCACCGCCATGCAGGAGAAGATCTTCCGCGACCAGGAGACGATCCGGCGGGCGGCGCTGGAGGCCCGCCGCGGCGCCGAGTCGGCCCTGCTGGCCAGCGAGGCCCGGTTCCGCGCCATGTTCAACCAGGCCGCGGTCGGCATCGCGATCGGCGACGCGGACGGCACCCTGGTCGAGATCAACACCGCGATGGCGGCGATGCTCGGCTACCGGGCGGACCAGTTGCGCGGTATGCACGTCAACGACCTGCGCTACCCGGACGAGCCGGTCGCCATGCGCCGCCCGTTCGACGACGTCGCCGCGGGCAGGCGGGACTACTACCGGATGGAGCGGCTGCTGCGCCGCTCGGACGGCAGCCCGCTGTGGACCGACGTGACCGTGTCGCTGATCCGCGCCGCCGACGGCACCCCGCAGTACCTGATCGGGATGCTGGAGGACATCACCGACCGGCACGTGCTGGAGGAGCGGCTGCGCCACCAGGCCAACCACGACCCGCTCACCGGCCTGGGCAACCGGGCGCTGTTCACCGAGCGGCTCAACGCCGCCTTCGGCCACGACGACGACACCAGGGTCGGCCTGTGCTACCTGGACCTGGACGGGTTCAAGGTCATCAACGACAGCCTCGGCCACGACATCGGCGACGACCTGCTGGTCGCGGTCGCGGGCAGGCTGGACGGGCTGCTCACCGCCCCCGGCCGGACGGTGGCCAGGATGGGCGGCGACGAGTTCGTGGTGCTGGTGGAGAACAGCTCCGGCCGGGCCGAGATGATCAACTTGGCCGAGCGGATCCTCGGCTGCCTGGCCGAGCCGTTCCCGATCGGCGGGCACCGGCTGTCCGTGTCCGCCAGCATCGGCCTGGTCGAACGGGCCGTGGTCGGCGCCACCCCGGCCGAGACCATGCGCGACGCCGACGTCACGCTGTACTGGGCCAAGGCCGACGGCAAGAACCGGTGGGCCGCCTACGACCCGGACCGCAACGCCCGCGAGGTCGCCCGCTTCACCCTCTCCGCGCGGATGCCCGCCGCCGTGGAGAGCGAGGAGTTCTACGTCGACTACCAGCCGATCGTCCGGCTCAGCGACAGCAAACTGATCGGCGTCGAAGCCCTGGTCCGCTGGGCGCACCCGGAGTTCGGGCGGCTCGGCCCCGACCAGTTCATCGGCCTCGCCGAGGAAACCGGCCTGATCGTCCCCCTCGGCCGCTGGGTGCTGCGCGAAGCCACCCGCCAAGCCCGCCGCTGGCACGACACGTACGGCGACCGCGCTCCGATGGTCAGCGTCAACCTCGCCGCCAGGCAAACCGAGGAACCCAACCTGGTCGCCGACATCACCACGATCATCAAGGCCGCCAACCTGCCCCCGTCGACCATCCAGTTGGAACTGACCGAAAGCGCCATCATGAACACCTCCGGCGGCCCGCTGCGCACCCTGCGCGACCTGGCCGACCTGGGCATCCGCATCGCCATCGACGACTTCGGCACCGGCTACTCCAACCTCGCCTACCTGCGCCACCTCCCGGTCCACGCGATCAAACTCGCGGGCTCCTTCATGGAAGGCCTCCGCGACTCGCCGTCAGCAGACCCGGCGGACGCGCAAATCGTCACCACCCTGGTCACCCTGTCCCACGCCCTCGGCCACGTCGTCATCGCCGAAGGCGTCGAAGACCCCGAACAAGCCGACCGCCTCCGCGAGTTCGGCTGCGACAACGCCCAGGGCTGGCTCTTCGCCAAACCCGGCCGCCCCGAAGAAATCGAACGCTGGCTGGACAAGTAGCCCGCTCACTCTGCGTCTACAAACGTGGCCGAAAGACCCGGCGCCCCACCCGCCCCGCTCGGCGGTGGCCCCGCGAGGCCACACCACTGTGACCAACGCCTTCCGGCCTTCATAAACAGAATTACCGGCGTGAATGCACAGTCCTGAGGGATTCAGAACGCACAGACAGGCCAATCACAACCAGGCGCGAAACTTTGACTGTCGAGCCACTTGGCCGCTGTCAAACTCAGCGCGATCAGCGCCCGCGCCTGTCCGAATGTCCAGCGCTTGAGGCAACCACCAAAATCTCCACCAGCGCCGTTTTCGAGGTGAACAAAGAGGCGCAGAGGCTCGGTTGCGGCCCCCGATGTCGACGCAGATCGGCTGGTAGAAGCAATGGTCAGCAAGAAAGGCGTGGTCGGGAGCGCTACCTGGCCGATTGCTGCGATAGCCACGACACATACTCCCGACGTTATGGCGAGAGCTTATGACGTTCCAATAAACACCGCTCGCCGGCATGGCACGAACCAGGTATTCAACGCACCCGTGACACGCGACCGACAAATACTGGACACAGTAAGCACGGCCGATCTACAAGGTCTCCGTTCACCAATTGGCCACACAAAACTCATCGACATCGTTTTACAACGGGCGAGCGGATAGCGGACACTCTGTTGCCGAGATCGCAACATCGGCTAGTCTTGGTTGCGTCACGGCGGCAAGTTGTGACTCGCTGTCACCGATACCTCGGACGCCACGCGGACGACGGTCGTCGGGGATGAAGAAGGCCGGGGCATCGGCTGCAACCGACACCCCGGCCAGATCAGGACCCTGTGCTCACGTCCTCACAGCCGCGAGAGCAGGTACCGGCAAAACCAGGCGAGCAGCCCGGCCATCAACGTGGTGGCTGGGCTGTCCCCGGTCCAGCAGAGGACCAGGGCGGCCAACTCGAGCCACGTCAACAGCCCGCGAGGCGTCTCGGCGTCGTCGTCCGGCGGGTCCTGGTGGTCGCGATCGATCACGTCGTCTCCATGTCACGCTCCGTTCCAGGTGAGCTGGCCGGTCAGGAGTCGCCCTCGTGGGGAGCCTGGCCGACCCGGCTGCCGGTCGGTGGTACGACTGGCACCCGGGGACGGAGCGGGACTGGTCGTGCGTGGTCTCCCGCGTCGGGACCCAGCGTAGAGCAGGAGACGATCAAGTTCGCGGACGCCATCGGGCGCGTGATCGCTACCGCCGCGTACGGTGATCTCTGTCCGGATCGGGTGATGATCGCAGTTCGGACGCGTCTGTCCGGGCTCGGGGAACGGCCCAGTTCACGGCGAGCGGTTCGGTGACCCGACCCGGTTCCGAGTGGGAGCGGCTGTCACGGACAGCAGTTGAGTTCAGTTTCGACACACCGCCCAACCTGGGGCGATAGCGGGCGGTCCCGGGTGGGTGTCCACCCGGGACCGCCCGAAGAAAGGCTCAGCCGAACAGGGCCGGGAGGGTGCCTTCCCAGGCCTCGCGCAGTTCGGACAGCGGCAGCTCGCCGACGCCCTGGATTTCCAGGGAGTGGGAGTCGGGGTCGACGACGCCGGTGCGGCGGGTGGGGAGGCCGCGGGCGGTGCACATCTCGGTGAAGCGGAGTTCTTCGGAGCGGGGGACGGCGACGAGGACGCGGCCGGCGGACTCGCTGAAGAGTTGGACGAAGGGGTCCTGGTCGGGGTCGAGGAAGACGCGGGCGCCGACCTCGCCGATGAGGCAGGTTTCGACCAGGGTCTGGGCGAGGCCGCCGTCGGACAGGTCGTGGGCGGCGGAGATCATGCCGTCGCGGGAGCCCGCGACCAGGACCTCGGCGAGCAGCTTCTCCCTGGCCAGGTCGACCTTGGGCGGGAGGCCGCCGAGGTGGCCGTGGGCGACGTGCGCCCACTCGGAGCCGCCGAACTCATCGCGGGTGTCGCCGAGCAGCAGCAGGGTTTCGCCCGCTTCGGCGCCGATGCCGGTGGGGATGCGGCGGCGGACGTCGTCGATGACGCCGAGGACGCCGACGACCGGGGTCGGGTGGATGGCGGTGGTGCCGGTCTGGTTGTAGAAACTGACGTTGCCGCCGGTGACCGGGATGCCGAGTTCCTTGCAGCCCTCGGCTAGCCCGCGCACGGCCTGCTCGAACTGCCACATGACACCAGGGTCTTCGGGGGAGCCGAAGTTGAGGCAGTTGGTGACGGCGAGCGGGGTCGCGCCGGTGACGGCGACGTTGCGGTACGCCTCGGCCAACGCGAGCTGGGTGCCGGTGTAGGGGTCGAGCTTGACGAACCGGCTGTTGCAGTCGGTGGCCAGCGCGACGCCGCGACCGGTTTCCTCGTCGACGCGGATCATGCCGGAGTCGGCGGGCTGGGCGAGGACGGTGCCGCCGCGCACGTAGCGGTCGTACTGCTCGGTGACCCAGCGGCGGGACGCCAGGTTCGGGCTGGCGGCCATGCGCAAGATCTCGGCGCGCAGCTCGTCCGGTGTGGATGGTCGCGCCAAACCATCAGACCCGTTGGCCTGCAACGAGTCCTGGTAGTCGGGACGCTCGATGGGCCGTTCGTACATCGGGCCCTCGTGCGCGACGGTGCGCGGCGGGACGTCCACAACGGTCTCACCGTGCCAGGTGATCACGAGCCGGTCGCCGTCGGTCACCTCGCCGATCTCGGTGGCGATGACGTCCCACTTGGCGCACACCCGCAAGAAGGCGTCCACATCGGACGGTTTGACCACCGCGCACATCCGCTCCTGCGACTCGCTGGAGAGGACTTCGGCGGGGGTCATCCCGGTGGCGCGCAACGGAACCCGGTCGAGCTCGACCCGCATGCCGCCGTCGCCCGCGCTGGCCAGCTCACTGGTCGCGCAGGAAAGTCCCGCGCCGCCGAGGTCCTGGATGCCGACGACGATGCCCTGGGCGAACAGCTCAAGGCAGCACTCGATCAGGACCTTCTCGGTGAACGGGTCGCCCACCTGGACCGCGGGCAGCTTCTTGCGGGCCGAAGACCTGCCTGCAGGGTCGAGCGTTGATCCGGTTCCGCCTTCGTCGCCGGAGAAGGTCTCGCTGGCCAACACGGACACGCCGCCGATACCGTCGAGACCGGTGCGAGCGCCGAACAGGATCACCTTGTTGCCGGTGCCGGACGCGTGCGCCAGGTGCAGGTCCTCGACGCGCATCGCGCCCACGCACAGCGCGTTGACCAGCGGGTTGCCCTGGTAGGACGAGTCGAACACGACCTCACCGCCGATGTTGGGCAGGCCGAGGCAGTTGCCGTAGCCACCGACGCCCGCGACGATGCCGGGCAGCACGCGCTTGGTGTCGGGGTGGTGCGGGTCGCCGAAGCGCAGCGGGTCCATCACCGCGAGCGGGCGGGCGCCCATCGCCATGATGTCCCGGACGATGCCGCCGACGCCGGTCGCCGCGCCCTGGTACGGCTCCACATAGGACGGGTGGTTGTGCGACTCCAGCTTGAAGGTGACCGCCCAGCCGTCGCCGATGTCGACCACACCGGCGTTCTCGCCGATGCCCGCCAGCATCTTCGCCTTCATCTCCGGCGTCGTGTTGGCCGACCAGTGCTTCCAGTGCACTTTGGACGACTTGTACGAGCAGTGCTCGCTCCACATCACCGAGTACATGGCCAACTCGGCGTCGGTGGGGCGGCGGCCGAGGATCTCCCGGATGCGGGCGTACTCGTCGTCCTTGAGACCGAGTTCGCGGAACGGCTGCTCGTGCTCGGGCGTCGCCTTGGCGTTGTCAACGGTGTCGATCACGCGGCCACCACCGAGTCGAGGACGGACAGGAACATGCCGAGGCCGTCGTCGGACGGGCCGGTGAGCGCGCCGATGGCGTGCTCGGGGTGCGGCATCAGGCCGACGATCCGACCGGTCGGGTCGCTGATGCCCGCGATGTCGCCGAGTGAGCCGTTCGGGTTGCCGCCGGTGTAGCGGAACACCACCCTGCCCTCGCCCTCCAACTCGTCCACAGTGGACTTGGTCGCGGCGTAGCGGCCGTCCATGTTCTTGATCGGGACGATGATCTCCGCACCCGCGTCGTACCGGGAGGTCCAGGCGGTGGTGTTGTTCTCCACCTTGAGCCACTGGTCGCGGCAGACGAAGTGCAGGCCCGCGTTGCGCAGCAGGGCGCCGGGCAGCAGACCGGCCTCGCACAGCACCTGGAACCCGTTGCAGATCCCCAGCACCGGCATACCACCGCGGGCGGCGGCGATGATCTCGTCCATCACCGGCGCGAACCGGGCGATGGCGCCGGCGCGCAGGTAGTCGCCGTAGGAGAACCCGCCGGGCAGGATGACGGCGTCCACCCCGCGCAGGTCCGCGTCGCCGTGCCAGAGGGCGACCGCCTCGGCACCGGATGCCTTGATCGCCCGGAGGGTGTCGCTGTCGTCCAGCGTCCCCGGGAAGGTGACCGCGCCGATCCTCACGCCTGCACCCGCCGCACCACGAACTCCTCGACGACCGGATTCGCCAGGAACCCCTCGGCGATCCGGTGCAACGTCTCGTCGTCGACGGCGTCGTCGACCTCCAACACGAAGTGCTTCCCCTGGCGGACATCGGACACCCCGTCGAACCCGAGCCGGGGCAGCGCGCGGGCCACCGCCTGCCCCTGCGGGTCCAGGATCTCCGGCTTGGGCATGACATCGACGACAACTCGGGCCACGGTGGGCTACTCCTCGAGTTCGAGCGGCCAATACCCCGGAAGCGTACCTGACCTGGGAGTTCGCCCTCCGCCCCCCGGTGACCCGCACCACCCGCCCACCGTCACCCGATCGCGTGAAGTGCAAGAATGGGCCTTGGCGGACCGCGCGGGACCGGCTAGTCTTCGTCTTGTAGCTCTGGCCCGTAAGCCAGGGAAGTGAGCCCGGTTCCCGTCCGGACGGTCGGCAGCCGGGCTTCGCGCTGTCTAGCGCACATCGCGCAGGTCAATCACCTTGGTCAACAGCGGACCGATGCGGCGTTGCCAGTCGGCCCCCGCGCCGTAGCACCACGCGACCGCGTCAGCGATCCACAGCAGCGGCTCCGCCGTGCTGTCGAAGTGCTCGTAGACCAGCACGGTGTCGGTGGGGCGCTCACCGAGTGCCTTCCTGATGGTTAGCCGGTCGTGGTCGTCGCGATCTTGACGACTGTCGAGCACCAGGCGCCCGGTCTGCACGTCGAGCAAGTCGTGGATCAGTCGGACCAGGCACCGACTGCGCGCTCGTGCCTCCCCTTGAGCGCACGAGGCCACATACACGCTCGTCGAAGCGCCACCTCCGACGAGCCTGGCGATGATCTCCCTGCGGCGGGCGGGAGTCTCCTTCTTGAAGTGGAGTTCGCGCTGACCCGGCTTCCGCAGCCCGGACAGCAGTTTGCGCAGTGGCCGCAAGTATCGCGGGTCAACGACAGCAGCGGCGATCAGGTACTGATCACCGCGCCGAGATTCATCAACAAAGGCATGCAACGTCACCTTGGCTAGATCGGCTGCGGGCAACCCCGACTGAATCACTCGAACAGGTGTTCAATATCGCCAGGTCATGGGGCGAAAACGCTGGAACGGCGGGGAGTTTCGGGGCAGGCTGGGAGTATGCGAATCCTGGTGCTGGGTGGTACGCGGTTCCTCGGGCACGCCGTGGCGGCGGAGGGGGTGCGGCGGGGGCATGAAGTGGTGTGCGCGGCTCGCGGGTCAAGTGGTGTACCGGAGGGGGCTCGGTTGGTGAAGGTCGACCGGGACCTGGAGGACGGGTTGGCGCCGCTGCGGGGGGAGCGGTTTGACGCCGTCGTGGATGTGGCGACGATTTCCTACGAGTGGGTTCAGCGGGCGCTGGCGGAGTTCGGGGCGACCGCGAAGCACTGGACGTTCGTGTCGTCGATCAGTGTCTACGCGGATCCGGGTGCGGAGCCGACCGGGATCGGTGACCCGGTGTTGGAGCCACGGGCGGTGCACGGGACGCGGGAGGGGATGGCGAGCGATCCGAACCTGTACGGGGCGGTGAAGGTCGCCGGCGAACGGGCGGTGTTGGACGCGGCCGGGGACAGGGCGTTCATCGTGCGGGCGGGGTTGATCACGGGGCCGGGGGACGAGTTCGACCGGTTCGGCTACTGGGTGCAGCGGCTGGCGAGGGGCGGCCGGGTGGTGGTGCCGGACGTGGACCACCAGAGCCAGTTCGTGGACGTGCGGGACCTGGCGAACTGGATCGTGGACGCGGGGGAACGCGGGACGACCGGGGTGTACGACGGCATCGGGCCGGTGGTGCCGCTGCTCGACCTGCTCGCGGACATCGCCGAGGTACTGGGGTCCGAGGTGGAGTTCGTGCGGGTCAGCGAGGCGGACCTGCGGGCGAACGGGGTGGCGCCGTGGATGGGGCCGAGGTCGCTGCCGTTCTGGCTGCCGACCGGTTACCACAAGATGTCGGCGCGGGACGCCGGTCCGGCGTTGGCGGCCGGGTTGACGCCGATGCCGCTGGCAGACGCGGTGGCGGGCGCACTGGCGCACGAGCGGTCACTGGATCCGAACCGGGTGCGCAAGGCGGGGCTGACCCCGGACGAGGAGACGGAAATCTTGCAGCGGGTCGGATGAATTAGTGGCTCGACCCGGAACATCGGTCGCGTATCGGCGTTCCCGGCAAGGCGCCGGAACGGCCTCACACTGGACCTTGGCCGTTTCGGCAACGCAGCCAGGGGCGCCGTAGGCAGGTCGAGACGTGGTCAAGGTTCCGAGTCGAGTCGATGGATCCCAGAGGGTTGGCCGGGTATTCACGGCGTTCCTGGCAACGCGCCGGGGAACGCCTCTCGTGCTGGACGGGCGATTCGGCAACGCGGGCAGGAGCGTCGTGGGCAGGTCGAGACATGACCAACGTTCCGGGTCGAGCCACTGACTCAGGACCGGGCATCGCGGGCACCGCTATGTGATCGTGCTCAGGGCGGTGCACTCGCGGTAGGTGGTCGGGGTCGCGGAGTTGTCCAGGGCGGTGTCGATGGCGTCGAGGAAGGCGGCGCGGGGGGCGGGGCGGTCGAGGTCGGTGGCGTCGATGGCCAAGCGGAGCAGGCCGCCGCGGCGGGTGACTCGGGTGGCGGCCAGGACGAGGGCGAAGCAGCGCCAGGTCTCCACCCGTTCGTGGCTGCTCAGGGTCTGCACCCTGGCCCGCAACTGGGTGTCGGTCCGCAGGTCGCGGACGCAGGCGAGGTCGGCGCAGAAGGCGAAGTCCTTGCGGCGCAACGCGATCAGTGTCCCGCGCGAAGCCTGCCAGCGCGGCGGGGCGAATCCGGTTGTGTGCAGGCCCGCGCGTTCCATCGCGGCCATCGCCGCGGTGAGGCGCAGCCCGGCCTCGTGCGCGGGAAGCGCGGCGAACTCGGGGCGGCGTAGGGACATGCTGCGGCCGCGGGGTTCGCGGGTGTGGTCGAAGCCGTGCAGGAGCACGTCGTCGCCCAGTGCGCGGCGGGAGCGGACCCAGTCGACCGCCGCCCCCGCCAGTCGGGGGGCCACCAACAGGGACAGTGGCACCGCGCGTCTGCCCAGGTGCTCGGCGAGTTCGGCGCAGCGGTGCAGGGTCCGGGCGTCGATCCCGGACAGCGAGACCACCAGTCGAGCCGTCACCGCACCAGCACAGCGCCACCGGGTGACTACCAGGTGTCGCCGGTGGTGACTCAGCCGATCCAGTCGGCGAACTTCCGGCCGGTGACCTGCTCGTATGCCTGGATGTACCGGGCTCGGGTGGCGGCGACGACCTCGGCGGGCAGCGGCGGGGGCGGGGTGTTGCCCGCCCGGTCCCAGCCGGATTCGGGCGAGGTCAGCCAGTCGCGGACGAACTGCTTGTCGTACGACAGTTGGGCCTTGCCCGGCGCGTAGGTCTCCACCGGCCAGTACCGGGAGGAGTCCGGGGTGAGGACCTCGTCGCCGAGGACGACGCGGCCGTTGAGCAGGCCGAACTCGAACTTCGTGTCGGCGAGGATGATGCCGTGCCGCCGGGCGTGGTCGGCGGCCTTCGCGTAGACGGTGATGGTGAGGTCGCGCACCTCGGTGGCGAGTTCGACCCCGATGACCTCGGCGACCTCGGCGAAGGTGACGTTCTCGTCGTGCTCGCCGATCGGCGCCTTGGTGGCCGGGGTGTAGATCGGCTCGGGCAGCTCGGAGCCCTCGACCAGGCCGGGGGGCAGTTCGATGCCGCACACCGCGCCGGTCCGCTCGTAGTCCCGGGTGCCCGACCCGGCGAGGTAGCCGCGGGCGACCGCCTCCACGGCGAGCATGTCCAGCCTGCGCACGAGGAGGGCGCGGCCACGGACCTCGGCCGGGATGCGCGGGTCGTCCCAGGCGACCAGGTGGTTGGGGACGATGTCGGCGAGCAGCTCGAACCAGAACACGCTCATCGCGGTGAGGACGCGGCCCTTGTCCGGGATCGGGGAGTCCAGCACGAAGTCGTACGCGGAGATCCGGTCCGAGGCGACCAGCAGCAGGTGCTCGTCGTCGACGGCGTGCAGTTCACGGACCTTGCCTGCGGCGATCTTCGGGTAATCCTCGAGGGTGGACACGTTTGTGCAGCCTACGGTCCGTTCGGGACACTGCTGGGGTGGGGTACGACTGGGTCAGCTTCACCACCGACTACGGCCTCGCGGACGGCTTCCCAGCGGTCTGCGAGGGGGTGATCGCGCGCGTGGCGCCGCATGCACGGGTCTTGCACGTCAGCCACGAGGTCGCGCGACAGGACATACGGCGAGGGGCGGCGCTGCTCGCGCAGGCGGTGACGTACCTACCGCGCGCGGTGCACCTGGCAGTCGTCGATCCCGGGGTGGGTACCGCGCGTAGACCGGTGGCGGTGGTGTCGCCGGAAGGGGTGTTCATCGGACCGGACAACGGCTTGTTGATACCGGCCGCGGAAGTGCTCGGGGGAGTTACCGCTGCCTACGAGATCACTGAGTTCTACCTGCAGCCCGTGTCGGCTACCTTCCACGGTCGCGACATCTTCGCCCCCGCCGCCGCGAATCTGGCCAACGGCGTTAGCCCTGCCGACCTCGGCCCCTCCATCGACCTAAGCGAGTTGATACGGCTACCTGCGCCGGTAACCACGGTGGAGCCGGGCAGGATCACCACCGAGGTACTGGGCGCGGACACTTACGGCAACGTGCAACTGGCTGCGACAGAACTGGGCGCCGACCCGGGCGCGGTGGTGCACGCCCAGGTCGGCGACCGGTCCTTGGAGGCGGTCGTCGGCCGCACGTTCGCCGACGCTTCAGCAGGTAGCGCCGTCGTGCTGGTCGACTCGGCCGGTCAAGTGGCGATCGCGGTCAACGGTGGCTCGGCCGCCGCGATCCTGCGGGCACAGCCCGGTGACCGGGTCGTGCTGCTGCTGGCAGGCTAGAAGGTGATCTTCCAGGAGTTGAGGTAGCCGGTGTCGTAGCCGGCGGTGTCGCGCACCGACAGCTTCCAGGCGCCGTTGGCGGCCTCGCCGGAGAGGTCCACCGGGAACTGGGTCACCAGGTCGGCGCCGCCGTCGCCCGGGTTCGGCTTGCGCAGCGAGAAGGTGGTGCCGTCCGGGGCGACCAGGGTGACGTCCAGGTCGCCGCGGTAGGTGTGCACGATGTTGACGTCGATCTTGGCGGTCGCGGGCGCGTTGCCGGTGCGGCCGTCGATGGTGATGGTCGAGGTCACCGCGGCGGCGTTGTCCGGGATCGGCACGTCGTCGGTGTTCTCCCACGGGCCGCCCGGCTGCTGGCCGCCGCCCTGCGCGGCCTTGAGCGCGTTGACGCGGCCGTCGCCGTAGAAGGTGTTCTTCGCGGTCGAGCCCTTGCAGCGGCTGTCGCCGCAAGCGATGTCGTCGGCCTGCGCGGCGATCTTGGCCTTGAGGTCCGCCGGGGTCAGGCTCGGGGTGACGCTCTTGAGCAGCGCCGCGACACCGACCACGTGCGGGGTGGCCATCGAGGTGCCCGACATCGAGCCGTAGTTGCCGCCGGGCAGCGTGGAGTACACGTTGTCGCCGGGGGCGGCCACGTCGACCTTGTTGGCGAAGTTGGAGAACGACGACTTGGTGTTGCTGCCGGTGATCGACGCGACGGTCAGCGACGAGTCCAGCTCACCCGGCACGATCTTGCAGGACGAGGTCACCGGGCGGCTCGACGGCGTCGAGTCGTCCGGGCTCAGCGTGTCGGTCGACTTGTTGTCCAGGTCGGTGTTCTCGTTGCCCGCCGCGACCACGTTCAGCACGCCCTTGCCGGTGGCGTAGTCGGCGGCGCGCTTCACGGCCTCCAGGATCGCGGCCTGGTCGACGTTGTTCGGGCAGTTCGCCCACCACGGGTCAGTCCAGTAGCTGTTGTTGGTGATCGCGAAACCGTTGTCGCCCGCGTACACGAAACCGCAGACCACGTTCTCCGGGAAGAACAGTTGAGTGGTCGGTTCCGCGACGCGGACCGACGCGATGTGCACGCCCGGCGCGACCCCAACGACGCCCTTACCGTTCTTGGCGGCCGCGATCGTGCCCGCCACGTGCGTGCCGTGGTCGGCGACCGGGCGCCACGAACCCGCGCGGGTGTCCAGCTTGCCGTAGGCACAAGAGGCGGACTTCGAGCTGTCGAAGTTCGGCTTCAGGTCGTAGTGCTGGTCGTCGACGCCGGTGTCCAGGATGCCGACGAGCACGCTCGACGACCCCTGGTTGACGTCCCACGCCTTGTCGGCACCGATCTGGGTCATGTCCTGGCGGGAGGTCTCGGCCGCGGTCGGGGTGGTCTCCGAGGGCGCGGTCGGGATCGCCGGGTTCTGCGCGTCGGCGGGCACGTCCGAGGTGCGGGACGCGCCGACCTGCTGCACGCCCGACACCTGGCGCATCTTCGTCGGGAAGTCCGCGGCGGAGGAGTGCGCCACGATCACGCCGATCGCGTCGTAAGAGGCGAAGACAGTGCCACCGTTGCTGGTGACAGCCGACTTCGCGCCGCTGGTGTTGTTCGGCGCGGTAAGCACCAGGTAGGCGCGCAACCCCGCCGCGGCGGCCACCGTGCGGCCGGTACCCGGCTTGCCGGGGCCCGCGGCGGCGACACCAGCCATGGGCGTGATCAGGCCGACGCTGAGCGCGACGATGATCGCCGTGCGCCTCAGCCCGGCGCGGGAACGCAGGAACACGATGTCCTCCGGGGGCGGTTCTGAAGGGGCAGGGTCCCCCTCATCCGGGCCATGATGACGAAAAACAGCCGCCGGGAGAATTGTTGGCGAAAAAAAGAGTTCAAACGGCCCAGAGAACCCGCAAAACGCCGAAGGCCGCCCCCCGCAGGGACGGCCTTCGCGCGATTTACCAGGCTTAGAACGTGATCTTCCACGAATTGAGGTGGCCGGTGTCCGAGACGTAGAGGTCTTGCAGCCGCAGCTTCCAGGTTCCGTTCGCCACCTTGCTCGACGCATTCACGGAATAAGTGGCGACGATGTTGTCGGCGGCGTCGCTGGTGGAGGGGTTCTTGAGCCGGTACGAGGTGCCGTCCGGGGCGATCAGGTCGAGGACCACGTCGCCGCGGTAGGTGTGCACCACGTTGACGTCGACCTTGACCGTGCCCGCGTTCCCGGGGACGCCGGTGACCACGATCGGGCTGGTCACCGCCGGTCCCGCGTCGGGTATGGGCACGTCAGTGGGGTTGCCGAAGGGGAACCCGACCACAGCGTCCAACGCGTCGACCCGGCCCTCACCGTAGAAGTTGTTCTTCGCGGTGGTCCCGGCGCAGCGCGCGTCGGCGCACGGCAGGTCGTCGGCTTCCAGCGCGAGGCGGGCCCTCAGATCGGCGACGGACAGCGTCGGGTTCGCGCTGAGCATAAGTGCGGCGACCCCGGCGACGTGCGGGGTGGCCATCGAAGTACCGGACGCGTTGCCGTATTTGCCGCCGGGCAGCGTCGAATAGACAGCGTCGCCCGGACCGGCCAAAGCGATCTTGTTGGTGCCGAAGTTGGAGAACGCCGACTTCACGTTCGAGGAATTGATGGACGAAACGGTCAGCACGCTCGGCAGTTCATTGGGCACGGCCAGGCACGCGCTGGTCACCGGGCGCGACGCTGGGGTCGCGTCGTCCGGGCTGGTCGTATCGGTCGTCTTGTTCGCCAGGTCGATGTTCTCGTTGCCCGCGGCGACCACGTTCAGCACGCCCTTGCCCTCGGCGTACGCGGCCGCCCGCTTCACACCCTCCAGGATGGCGGCCTGGTCGGCGTCGCTCGGGCAGTTGAACAGCCACGGGTCGGTGTAGTAGCTGTTGTTGGTGATCTTGAAGCCCTGGTCGGCGGAGAACACGAACGCGCAGATCGTGTTCTCGGCGAAGAACAACCCGCTCGGGTTCTCCGCGATCCGCACGCTGGCCACGTGCACGCTCGGCGCGACACCGACGACGCCCTTACCGTTTTTCGCGGCCGCGATCGTGCCCGCCACGTGCGTGCCGTGGTCAGCGGTCGGGCGCCACGAACCGGGCCGCGTGTCGAGTTTGCCGTAGGCACAAGAGGCAGACTTGGTGGCGTCGAAATTGGACTTGAGGTCGTAGTGCTGGTCGTCGACCCCGGTGTCCAGCACACCCACGGTGATCAGCGGCGAACCCGTGTTGACCGGCCACGCCTGGTCGGCCTTGATCTGGGTCATGTCCGGCCTGCTGGTCTCAGCCGCGGTCGGGATCACCTCGGTTGGGGCGGCCGGGATCGGCGGGTTGTCCGCCTGTGTCGGCACGTCCACCGTCCGGGTGGCACCCACCAGTTGGACCCCGGTTACAGCCCGCATCTTGGTCGCGAAGTCGGACGCCGCCGAGTGCGCCACGACCACGCCGATCACGTCGTACGACGCGTACACCGACCCCCCGTTGGTGGCGACGGCCGACTTGGCCCCGGAGGTGTCCCCCGGGGCGGTGATCACCAGGTAAGCCCGCTGCCCGGCGACCGCGGCCGCCGGACTCCCGCTCATCCCGACCAGGGCGGCCGCCGCCACGACCACGGCCGCCGCCGCCCGACGGAAACGCTCGAACACGATCAGCCCTCCACGGCGCGGACCACCCGGCCGGGTCGGCCGGGTCGCAGCCCCCGCGCCCACGCCGTGGACACTCGCACGGAACCCGGCGTTTCCCGCCGGATTGCCGCCTAATTGAACTCGATCGAGTTACCTCGGCCGGGCACCTCCACCCGCGCGCCCGCAGGCCCCAACTCCTGGAACCGCTCGTACGACCCTTCCCGCATCCCCTCGGCCAAGGTCAGGTCGTGCACCGGCACCGCCACCCGCGGCGCCACCGCCCGGAAGTAGTCGATCGCCTCCCCCAACTTCAACCACGGCGCCCCGGTCGGCAACGCCAAGACGTCGACCTTCTGCTCCGGCACCACGAACGAGTCACCCGGGTAGTAGAAGGCGCCGTGGTCGATCAGGTAACCGACGTTCGGAATGACCGGGATGTCCTGGTGGATGACCGCGTGCTCGCCACCGACCACGCTGAGCACCGACCCCCCGATCGGCAGGCTGTCCCCCGAGTGGACAACTCGCTCCCGGAGCCCCAACTTCTCGACCTCGACCGCCGTCCCGGGATCCACCACCAACTCGGCGTGCTGGTTCGCCGCCATCAACCCCGGCAACCGATTCGGGTCGAAGTGGTCGAAGTGCTGGTGCGTGATGAGGACGGCGTCCAGGTCCCGCAGGTCCTCGAACCCCGGCGAGAACATCCCCGGGTCCACCAACACCCGCGCCGCCCCGGTCTCCACCAATACACACGCATGTCCGAACAAAGTCAGCTTCACCCGTCCAGCGTATCCGGGCCATCACCTTTGCGATGGCCCACACGCTTACTCTCCGCGATAGACGGCAGTTGTTTCACCCGGTGGTAACACGAAGATCGCCCGTCCGATGCACAGGCGTATGTCGTACAGCTCCGGGAGTGCATCATGATCGAGACGTTGCCCAT
Source organism: Actinokineospora inagensis DSM 44258 (assembly GCF_000482865.1). Lineage (GTDB taxonomy): Bacteria > Actinomycetota > Actinomycetes > Mycobacteriales > Pseudonocardiaceae > Actinokineospora > Actinokineospora inagensis. Next base: position 21,776 of record NZ_AXWW01000035.1, read on the forward strand.
GGCCAGATCCACCGCGCGTGGGTTGCTCGCGTTGGGGTTGCTGGTGGTCGGTTTCGCGGTGGCCGGGTGCAACTCGTCGGGGACGAACGCCGCGGCGCCGGCTCTCTCGACGATCACATCAACGTCCACAACTGTCTCGACGTCCACCCTGACGTCCACAACCACCACGACGACCAGCAGCAGCACGACCACGCCGCCGCCCACGACAACCACCACGGTCCCCGCCGCTCCCGTTGTCACCACCAAGAAGCCGGTCGTCGTCACCACCACCACAACGAAGCGACCCGCCCCCGTACCCGCGCCGGTCAAGACGACGACGGTGAAACCCGTGTCCAACTGCGACCCGAACTACTCCGGCTGCGTTCCCATCGCCAGCGACGTCGACTGCGCGGGCGGTTCGGGCAACGGCCCCGCTTACGTCAGCGGCCCCGTGCGGGTGATCGGCCGCGACATCTACGGCTTGGACAACGACGGCGACGGTATCGGCTGCGAGAAGTAACCGTCAGGATAGCCCAAAAGCCTTCTCCACCAACCGATCGATCACCTCCGCGGCACCGCCGCCCGCCACCAGCTCCCGCACCGCCTCCACCAATTCCGCCGCGGCAGCGGTTTCCGGATCCGGCAACGGAAACCGCTGCACGTACTGCGTGATCCACCGCCGCCGCCCCGAATAGAGCCGGTTCCCACACACCTCGTCGTAGAACCGCAACCCCAACGCCGAGTTCGCCACCCCCAACATCAGGTACGCGACCCGCTCATCCCCGATGTCCGCCACCGAGATCCAATAACAATCCCCATTCACCACCGCCCCCGACCGGTCATACGCGAACCTCCCCCGCTCGCTGATGTCCGGAAACACAATCTTCGCCCCCACCCACCTCCCCGGCCGCTGCGGCACCCAAATCTCATACCACTCCCGCCCCGCGTCCCGAACGTACTTCCGCCCCTTCAACCTCTCCGCGTGCGAATTGAGATAGGCCATCGCCCCCGGGTACTCGGCCATATCAAGGAGAGTCCGCCGATCCCGGCCAAGGTCATACGGATACAACACACTCGCGCGCGGGGTCCCGACCCGCCAGGCTTGGACGTCTTCGTGGGTAACCAGCGGCAACACCAACTCCGGCTCCACACCGTCCCATTCCTCCCGGATGAACACGGCATCAGCGGTGGTCTTGATCCCAACCCGAATCTTGGCCACCTGACCAAACGTACGCCAAGTCGCCGCGTTGACCCGCTCCAACCAGTCACCCCGACGCCTCAGCCGCCACGGCTCCGTCGAATCAGCCCGATCAGCCAATTCGCCAACCTGCACAGCCACGGCCTTGCCACCATGCTCGATCACACTGTCCGCGTCCGCGCGCAAAGCTTCAAACAGCGACACATCGCTCGTCACCACGGCACCTTCATCACGGTAAGCAGTGGCGAATCGACACCTCCCCGAACTCTCGGTCCTGCTCGCAATCACGATCGCGGGCAGGACCGCCGCACTGAACAACCTGGTGTCCCCCAGATCATAAAGCTCGATCGGATGCAGATCCCCGTCGAACAGACTCCGCACATTAGCCCCAGCCCTGGTACTCAGAAACCGATTGGAGCACAACAACCCCATCACCCCACCCGCCCGCAGCAACCGCGGAAAACTCCCAACAAACGGATGCGTCAGGTCAATCCGCCCCACCAGATTGAACCCCCCCGCCAAAACCCGCGCCGCCTCCGCACCCAACTGCTGAGTCCGCACATACGGCGGATTCGTAATGATCACATCGAACGAGTCGGGCTCCAGTCCCGCCGCCTCAACAATGAAGTCCCCTTCGTGCCAGGAACCACCCAGCCCGCTTTCCCGCGCCCGCTTCTCCGCCAGCCGCACCGCTTCCCCATCGAGGTCATAGCCCGTCAACTCGACAGCGACCCCCGCCCAAAGCCGCCCGACGACCCGCGCCGCCGCGAACAGCAACTCGCCATCACCACACGCCGGGTCCAACACCCGCACCACATCCAGACCAGACATGTTGCGCGCCACCGACTCCGCCAAGAACTCAGCCAACCCCACCGGCGTGTAATGCCTCCCGTGACGCTTGACCTCCGCGGCATCCACCCGGCCGAGCCCACCACCCATCCGGCACCTCTCATCCACCACGCCGCACACCCGAGCGTTGATTCTGCCTGATCCCCCGACACCACCCGGTTCGCGACGAGTGTCCGGCAGACCGTCACTCACAGAGTCATCCAGCCGGGTCAGACCCACAGTCATCACACATTAGGATGACACCCGTTCGATGTACGGCTCACCGAGAGCGGGGTCGTTCCTGAGAGAACAGCATCCCGACCGTGGTTGACCCGCTGATCCAGGCGGGTTTGGGTGCCGGCCAGGTGACGAGAACCAGATCGTGGTTGTGGTCGTTGAGAACAAGCAGTGGTCGGCGGTCGATGCCGTGGCCGAATCCAACATGGTCTCGCTGCCCAAACTACCCGTGCAACCAGATCTGGGCGTACTGCCTCGAACTGACGAGCTACTACGTCGCCACGGGCGATGCTGGTAGAACTCGGCATTCCCCCGTTACCGTCATAGCACCCCGGTATGACGGAGGGCGTGTTCGGCGAAAAACGGGGCCGAGGCAGAATTGAACGCCAGCACTTTCTGTCCGTCGAATCGCGCCAAGGCCACGTCGAGGTCGTCAGTGATACCGGAGACGCGCGCATTGCGGTACGACCGACCACACGCATCGACCAGGACGTAAGCCGCGTTCGAACAGTTCATCGCACCCAGGGTGCACGTGGGCATCGTGTTCGCGGTGTTGAGGCGTTCCTTCGCGGTCGCCTCGGCACGCCGTTTGATGTGGGCGAGGCGCAGCAGTGATACGGGTAGTTCGCGGTGGCAGAGGCTGCAGCGCAAGGATTCGGCCGATCCGAGGTCCGCGTTCACGCCGGATCACCCAGGGGGACCCGCGGCCACCCCACCGGTTGATCGGGTGCCCGCACTCCCTGGACGAAGACGAGGTAGCTGGTGGACTTGGGGTTGCGCAGCACGGCCATAGCGTCTCTCACCTCGTCACCATGCGAATCGGTCTTCCACCCCCACGTGAGGCTGTCCATCCCGATGCCGAGGTTCTCACGCGCCGCCGCTTGGCCGACGTAGACATAAAGGTATCGAGGCACTGTCTCCTTCTACCACCGTGTACGACCGTCTTGCCGCTCGTGGGCATTCAGGGGCGCGATCCTGCTCTCGATCCTGTCAAGACGAGCGAGAATGAAGCCAAGCAACTCCCGCACGTCGTCGAGGCGATCCAGGGCCGGGTCTCCCGTTCCACCCACTTTCGGTGGACTCTCCCCTCTCAAGACCGCTAGGAGGTGCTGCGGGTGCAGTTCCAACGCGGCCGAGAGAGCTTCCAGGGTCCGCGGGCTCCGGGACCGGATCACAGTCCCGCCTGCTATCTCCCGGACAACCAGTTTCGAGACCTGCGACCGCTGGACCAGCCGCGCCTGCGGCATCTCAAGCTCGACCAAGCGCTCCCGGACACACCTGGCGACCGCGCCCCAGTCATCACCCACACACCCTCCAACCCACCACATGCGGTCAATATGGTACCAATTATAGGTCAATACAGCCCAACGAACGGCTCGCACCCGTGAAGAGACCCGACCACCGCCAAGTAGCGACCACTGCGTTGTCATCACCTGCCGCACGGGTGGCCTTCGTGGCAGGCTTGATCTCGACCACCCAACTGCTGGTCGCCGAGTACGCGGCGAACACGTGGCCCACGATCACCGTGTTCGCCGTCCCGGCGCTTCTGGCCGCGCACACAGTAGTGGGCAGTGGAGGCAACCGACGCCGTGTCCGCCAAACAGTTCCATCGAAACGTCCACCGCACCCCGATGCCTGGGCTTGTTGCGGCAGCCGCCCGATACGGTCACCATGACCGAAACCGAGCCTCATTCGGAACACGCTCCAGCTTATCCCCCGACAGCACTGGGACGCGATCAAGAAAGACATCAAACCGATCTACACCGCGCCGATCCAGGATGCCACTCTCGCCACCTGGAGGACCTGGAGGAGAAAGGGGAAGCAGTGATCGAGCGCCGCACTGGGACGCCGATGATGCCGCAACCCCAGAGCCGTTCGCCCCGGGTGGTCGTGAATACGCGCGTCCGATGCCGTCTACAGGAGTCGCGGGGTATCGCGAACGACAAGGCGAATTTCTCGACCTGGGGCATGTTTCCGCAGGTTGATGCCGGGCGGGAATCCAACGATGAGGTAGCTCCGGCCTGCGCAACGCAAGCCCACCTACGGGTCATCGCTCGCGGAGGTGTCTGCCCAGGATGCCCAGGTCGTCGTCCATTTCGCTGAGCAGAGTGGTCATCTTGTCGAGTCGGCTCTCCAGGGCGGCCAGCCGGTCGAGTATGACGTAGGACCGGTCTTCGGGGCTGTGGATGGTTTCCACGGTCCTTCCTTCGAGGATGCCCGAGAGGTGCCGGGGGTGCAGTCCCAACGCGACGGACATCGCCTCCAGGGTGCGGGGGCTGCGGCGGCGTTGGACCAGGTTGTGCTGGAGTTCGCGGACGACGACCTTGGAGAGGTTGGACCGGTCGATCACGTCTTGTTGGGACAGGCCGAGCACCCGCATCCGCTCCACGATGGTCCACGCCACCGCGGCCCAGTCCTCGGTCACCGGTCCTCCCACGTCCACCCGGGACCGACTTTATAGGTTGCCCCTCGATCAACGGTGTAGACATACCGGCCCGACCACTGGGAATATTTTGACCCGATATCGCCTAAGTCGGCTGAAGCCGTCCACATCGGAGGTCAGATGCACGCCCCCTTGACCGCTCGCGTCCTCTTCGTCAGCACCTTGATCGTGGTGGCCCAGTGGTCCGCCATCGCCGACCAGGCCAACCCCTGGCTCCTGCTCGCGACCCTCGTACCCCCCGCCTTCTTGGCCGCCCACGCCCTCTTCACCACACCAGCGCGAATCATTCGGCAGGAAAGGAACCGCCACCGCCCGTGATCCTGCGTGCAAGGAACTACTCCGGTCCCACCCGGGCCGTAACGCGGCAGGGCTTACCCCAAGTGTCCGAAGGATCAGTGGCGCACTTGTGCGAGCAAGGTCCCGCGCGATGCGGGACGGATCCGGGAGGGTGTGATGATCTTCGCATGGTGCGTGACGTGATACGAAGAGTGCTGGAAGCTCAGCCGGAGTACAGCGCGGAGAACACCCCGGCGATGCAGCGTCGCGGAGAGTTGATCCGCAAACAGATGACGGGCTGGATTGAGGGCTTATTACCTGAGCTCCGGGCCGTGTCAGTAGAAGATCTGCGAGTTGACGCCAGTGACGGAAAAGGCCTCCGCAGCGAGATCCCATGGGTGCGCGTTCACTCGGCCAGCAGATCTCCCAGGGCCACCGATGGATGGTATGTCGTCTACCTGTTCGACGCCTGCGGAGAAGCTGTCTTCTTGACACTCATACAGGGCACCACAAAGTGGAATGGTGGTTCACCAGTGGACCGGCCCTTGGCCGAGTTACGTGCCCGTGTCGCATGGGCAAGAACTGCGCTCACACCTGCCCTGGGGCAGCGGCCCGACCTGGTCTAGGCGATCTCGTTGAAGGGCCGAGCGAGTAGACGCGCATTTGGATATGAGGTTGGCATGGTCGCAGCCTTCGAATACCGCATCGATACGCTCCCCACTGAGGAGGTGTTCAAGACAGACCTGCTGTTCATGGCCTCCGTGCTACAAGAACTGCACGTGGCGGAAAGCGGCTCGGAAGCGGTGCCCGGCGAGTTGGCCCCGGAAATCTCTGATGCGATCAGTGTGGCAGACCGCGTCGCGGGACGACGTCGCGCAGGCCAGGGCATGCGGCTAAGCCACGCCGAGCGCGCGGCAATCGAGGACCATTCTGTCGCCCTCGCCCGCGGCCACTTGGAGGCGAAGGGCTACTCGGTTCGCGATTTCGGAGCCACCGAGTCCTACGACCTCGACGCCAGACGCCGAAGCGAACGCCTCTACGTAGAGGTGAAAGGTACTACATCTCTTGGCGAGGAGGTGATCCTGACTAAGAACGAAGTCGACCTCAATGACGAGAAGTACCCGAATACGATGTTGATCATCGTAAGCGGTATCCACCTCGACCGCACCACCATTCCACCGAATGCGTCAGGTGGTTCGGTTCGAGAGGCACACCCTTGGCGAATAGCGGCGACCGACTTGACCCCGATCTCGTTCAGGTACCGGGTGAACCAAGTCGGTGTCGACACACCCCAGGACCGGTAGAGCTTCAGGCCCTCCGCCTGGCCGTATGGTTCGCCAGGCGGAGGCCAATACCATGCTCGACCACCTCGACACCATCGGCCGCGAGATCAATGACGCCAGCCCGGCCAGGCTCCAAGAGCTCTACGCCGCCCTCGACCTGGAACTGCTCTACAACGCACAAGACCGGATGCTCGACGTCAGCATCAGGTCTGGTAGGGGTAGTAAGCGTGTCCGAGAGGGGACTTGAACCCCTACGCCCGTTAAGGGCACTAGCACCTCAAGCTAGCGCGTCTGCCATTCCGCCACCCGGACTTGGTGGAGGGGAGTCTAGCGCCTGGTGAGGTGGACCTCGTCGCCGAGGGTTAGGGGGCCGGGGGTGAGGGTGGCGTATTTGGCGCCGAAGGTGACGCCGGGGCGGGTGGGGTGGCGGCGGTAGGTGGCGAGGGTTCGGGTGGGTTCGGGGCCTTTTCGCTCGCCGGTGGACTGGTCGACGGTGGGGACGGCGCAGCGGATGGCTTCGGTGGAGTAGCCGAGGTGGACGGGGCCGATGGTCAACGTGGCCGCGGTGTCCTCGGTGTGCGGGGTGGGCCAGCCGGTGATGACGATGTTGGGGCGGAAGCGGTCCATGGGGATGGGGGTTCCGCCAGCGGCGGTGATGCGGGTGTTGAGTTCGACCAACGAGGAGTCCGAGGTGACCAGGACGGCGTGGGCGTCGCCGAATCCGACTTTGCCGGGGTGCAGGCCCCAGCCGTCGCGGTCGTGGTCCGGGGGGACGCGGACGAGGCGGACGTCGCGGTCGAGGACCTCGCTGCACCACTTGGCGGCCAGGTCACCCTGGTCCACGGCGGGGCCGAACCACTTGTTGAACAGGCTGACCTCGCGGCGGGGGCCGTCCACGACCGGCTCGACCAGGATGTCGTCGTACCCGGCCACGGACAGCCGGAGGCCGTCGGGGGTCGGGTTGGCGTGGACGACGGCCATGGCGGGGACTTTGCGTTGGCTGAGGAACGTGCCGTCGGCGGCGTCGACGACCATGTACGCGCGGTCCTCGCGCAGGCCGGTCCGCACGACGTCCGCCGTGGAGACCGAAATGCCGTGGAATCCCTTGACGGGGTAGTACGTCAGCGCGGAAACCGTTGCCACGCCGTCCACGCTACCTGCTCACAGGACTTGGTCCAGGAACTTCCGGAGCCTGGGCGCGGTTGGCGACCCGAACACCGCGGCGGGCGGACCGGACTCGACGACCAAGCCGTGGTCGAGGAAGCACACCTGGTCGGCGACCTCGCGGGCGAACCCCATCTCGTGCGTCACGACGACCATGGTCATGCCCGCCGACGACAGTTCCGCCATCAACCCGAGCACGCCCTTCACCAGCTCCGGGTCGAGTGCGCTGGTGGCCTCGTCGAACAGCACGACCTCGGGTTCCATGGCGAGCGCGCGGGCGATCGCCACCCGCTGCCGCTGCCCGCCGGACAGGGCGGACGGCCGGAACGGCGCCTTGTCCGCGAGCCCGACCCGGTCCAGGTAGCGCGACGCCCGGTCGCGCGCCTCTTCCTGGGACAGCCGCAGGACCGACCGCAGCGGCAGCACGAGGTTGTCGAGGACTGTCCGGTGGGCGAACAGGTTGAAGTGCTGGAACACCATGCCGATCCGCCGCCGCAGGACGTTGACGTCGGCCACGCCCGAGCCGTCGAGCAGCACTTCGCCGCGGCTGGGCGGTTCCAACTGGTTGATCGCGCGCAGCAACGTCGACTTGCCCGAACCGGACGGGCCGATCACGCACGTCGTCGTCCCGCGCGGCACCTCCAGGTCGACCCCGCGCAGCACCTCGACCGGGCCGAACGACACGTGCAGGTCACGCACGAGCAGGCTCGAACTCGGCAAGGGTGTCACCTCCCCGAACCGGCTGACCGTCGCGCAGGCGCCGGTCGACGAAGTTGACCAGGTGCGTCAGCGGCACCGTGATCAGCAGGTACACCAACCCGGCCGCGACCAGCGGCGACAGGTTCCCCGTGTTGGCCGCCACGTCCTGCCCGATGCGGAACAGGTCCCGCTGCGAGGCGAGCAACCCGAGGAAGTACACCAGGCTGGAGTCCTTCACCAGCGCGATGAACTGGTTGACGAGAGCGGGCAGCACCCGTCGAACCCCTTGCGGCACAACGACCTTCGCCATGGTCGCCACGTGTGTCATGCCCAGGGCGCGCGCCGCCTCCGACTGTCCTTTGTCGACGCTCTGGATGCCTGCCCGGAAGATCTCGCCGATGTAGGCGGCCGCGATCAGGCTCAACGCGAGGATCCCCAGTGGATACGGGTTCGTGCCGATCACCGGCCGGGCCACGACCGCGAGACCCTGCCCGACCAGCAGGATCGTCACGATCGCGGGCAGACCGCGGAAGATGTCGGTGTACACCCGCGCGGGCCACCGCAGCCACCGCCGGTGGGACAACCCCAGCAGCGCCAACCCGAGCCCCAGCACCGTCCCGAGCACCGCCGAACTGCCCGCCAGGATCAGCGTGTTGACCAGGCCGGTGCGCAGCAGGTCCGGCAGGACCGCGGTGATGTGGTCCCAGTTGAGGAAGGTGTCGACCAGGTCGGACATCAGGACTTGGGCTTGAACTCGTCGGGCACCGGCACCGACGGGATGAACTTGTCGTGCAACCGCAGCCAGGTGCCGTCCGCGATGACCGCGTGCAGGCCGTCGTTCAGCTTGGCGCGCAGTTGGTCGTTGCCCCTGCGCACCGCGAAACCGTGCGGGAGGTCGTTGGCCGCGATGGTCGTGGTGACCGACAGTGCCGGGTCGTCCTTGGCGTACTTCTCGGCGATCGTCAGGTCGACCACCCACGCGTCGACGGTGCCGTTGCGCAGTCCGGCGATGGCGGAGTCGTAGCTGGGGAAGCGCACGACTTGCGCGCCGGGGACGTTGGCACCCAGGTACTTGTCGCCGACGGTGGCCTGGATCACCGCGACCCGCTTGCCGCTCAACAGCTTCGCGTCGGTGATGGTCTTGTCCTTGCTCAGGACGCTGATGTACTCGTAGTTGTACCGGTCGGTGAAGTCCACCGTCTTGCGCCGCTCGTCGGTCTGCGCGATGGCGGACGAGCCGACGTCGAAGGTCTTGTTGGCGACCTGGCCGAGCAGGGCGGAGAAGTCGGTGCCGACGAACTCGGTCTGGTACCCGGCTTTCGCGGCGACGGCTTTGAACAGTTCGTTGTCGAAGCCGGTGTAGACGCCGTTCTCCTGGTAGACGTTGGGCGGGGCGTCGCCGAGGGTGCCGACGCGCAGCGTGCTGGAGTCGCCTGCGTCGGCCGACGAGGACCCGCAGCCCGCCAACGCGGTGGTGGCGGCGATCCCGGCGATGGCGAGCGCGATCGCGCGCCGCAGTGAGGTTCTCATCGGTCTTCCCGTCTTCATGTGCTTGTCGCACAAGAGGATCACGCGGGTGAGGAGGTCCGATCCCCACCCGCGTTCGGCACCGACGGTAGGAACCAACCGGCCGTGAGCGCCAACGGGCGGCCGTCTTCCCACATGACAGGACGGCGACCTGGTGACGCTCGCTACAGGATGGCTCCCGGCGCGTACGCCGCCGCCTCGGGGAAGCGGGCCAGCACGGTTTCAACGCGGGCGACGACCGCGGCGACCTGGGCGCCCGCGACGCCGGTGAACGGCAGCCGGTCGGCGAGCAGCCCGTCGAGAGCGGCGCGGTCGAGCGGGATACGGCTGTCGGCGGCGAGCCGGTCCAGCAGGTCGTTGTCGGCGATCCCCTTCTCCCGCATGGCGAGCGCGACCGCGACCGCGTTCTCCTTGATCGCCTCGTGCGCGGTCTCCCGGCCGACCCCGGCCTGGATGGCGGCCATCAGCACCTTGGTGGTGGCCAGGAACGGCAGGTACCGGTCGAGTTCGCGGGCGATCACGGCCGGGTAGGCGCCGAACTCGTCGAGTACGGTGAGGAATGTCTCAAGTAGACCGTCGAGGGCGAAGAAGGCGTCCGGCAGGGCGACCCGGCGCACGACCGAGCACGAGACATCACCCTCGTTCCACTGGTCGCCCGCGAGTTCGCCGACCATCGACGCGTACCCGCGCAGCACCACCGCGAGCCCGTTGACCCGCTCGCAGGAACGCGTGTTCATCTTGTGCGGCATGGCCGACGAGCCGACCTGACCGGGTTTGAAGCCCTCGGTGACCAGCTCGTGCCCGGCCATCAGCCGGATCGTCTTGGCCAGGCTGGACGGTGCGGCCGCGACCTGCACGAGCGCGGTGACCACGTCGAAGTCGAGCGACCGCGGGTAGACCTGCCCGACACTCACGAGGTGCTCGTCGAACCCGAGGTGCCCGGCGACCGCGCGCTCCAGCCGGGCCAACTTGTCCTGGTCACCGCCGAGCAGGTCGAGCATGTCCTGGGCGGTGCCGACCGGGCCCTTGATGCCGCGCAGCGGGTACCGGGTGATCAGCTCGTCGAGCCGGGTGAAGGCGACCAGCAGCTCGTCGGCCGCGGTGGCGAACCGCTTGCCGAGGGTGGTGGCCTGCGCGGCGACGTTGTGCGAGCGGCCGGTCATGACCAGGTCGGCGTGCTCGGCGGCAAGGCGGGCCAGCCTGGACAGCACCGCGGCGACCCGGACCCGGACCAGTTCCAGCGACCGGCGGACCTGCAACTGCTCGACGTTCTCGGTGAGGTCGCGGGAGGTCATGCCCTTGTGCACGTGCTCGTGCCCGGCGAGCGCGTTGAACTCCTCGATGCGGGCCTTCACGTCGTGCCGGGTGACCCGCTCGCGGTCGGCGATGCTGCCCAGGTCGACCCGGTCCAGGACCCGCCGGTAGTCGTCGACCACACCGGCCGGGACGTCGATGCCGAGGTCGGCCTGCGCGGAGAGGACCGCCAGCCACAGCTCCCGCTCCAGCCGGACCTTCGCCTCCGGGGACCACAGCGCGGCCAGCTCGGGGGAGGCGTAGCGGCCTGCGAGGACGTTGGGGATGCGGGGCTTCTGCGCTGCGGTCACGTCTGGCCAGCTTACGCGAGGGCCGTCCGCAGCATCCGCCGCGCCGCCGCCCGCGGATCGGGGTTGACCTCGATGAGCGCGTTGACGACGGCCCCGTCGACCAGCGCGATCAACTGCTCCAGCCTGGCGTCGTCGATGTCGGCGGCGGCCAGCGCGAACGTCTCCCGGAGCAGGGCACGCAGCTCGGCGCCCAGTTCCAGCATCAGCGGACGCAGGTACGGGCGGCGGCCGGTGGCGACGAGCCGTTCGTAGCGGAGCAGCACGTTCTCGGCGTCGTCCCGCTCGACGGGGCCGAGGAGCTGGTCGAGGACCAGTTCGACGAGGTGGTCCCGGCCGCGCACCGGCTCGGTCATCGCGGCGAGCACGGCCCGGCCGCGGGCGAGTTCGGAGCGGCCGTGGTACTCGATGGCCGCGCCGATCAGCTCGTCGAGCGACTGGAAGTAGTACGTGGTGGACGCCAGCGGCAACCCGGCGCGCTCGGCGACGGCCCGGTGCCGGACCGCGTCAAAACCGCCCTCGGCGAGCAGTTCGACGGCGGCCTCGACGAGCGCGTGCCTGCGTCGCTCACCCTTGGGAGTGCTCGCGGTGGTCATGCCTGGATTCTGCCGCCGGACGCGGTCGGGCAGGGTCAGTACCGGCCCGCCAGCTTCTTGCCGATGTCGCGCAGCCCGTCCGCGGTGATCGGCGGGGCGGCGGAGCCGGACACGGACTCGACCTCGAGCACCACCGTCGCACCCGATTTCGCCGCGATGACGAAGCCCTGCGCGCCCGACCGGTCGGCCCACGGCGGCTGCATGACCTGCGCCTTGCCCTTCGGGGTGACCATGATCGAGAGCAGCCCGCGCTCCGGCCCCCTGGTGATCTGGAAGGCCGCCGACGTCGAACCGGGGGCGCAGGTCAGCGGGGAAGCGCGGTACTCGCCGGGAGAAACGGCGGACGGAAGCTCGCCCGCGAGGGCAGCAGCGAGCTTCCGGTCCGCCGGTCCGCACCCACCAGGAGTGCTGTCGGCACCGAGGCCGACCTCTCCACCCGGCGAGCCCCCCTGCTTGGGCGTCGCCGACGGAGCGTCCGGTGCCGCCTCCGCGAGGCGCGGGGTGGCACTCTGCGTCTCGCCCGGAACAGGATTCGCGTTACCGGGAACCGCGGGCGCCGAGCCGAGCGCGGCCGAATCGTTACTCGACGTGCCGTTCGTCGTGGGCCACAACGCGACCCCGACGGCCACCCCGCCCACGACGACGGCGAGCCCCAGCGCCGCACCGGCGATCACCCCGGTGCGCCGCCTCGTCGCCTTGGCCGAGGCCGCCAGCACGTCGTCCCGGTCGAACGACGGCGGGGGCACGTCGCGGACCGCGTCGTTGAACAGCTCTGAGATCTTGTGCTCGTCCACCTACACCCACCTCCCCGTCACGAAGTCGACCGCAGGTCGTCGACCGCGTCGCCGAGCACGTCGCGCAACGCGGCCAGCCCGCGCGCGGTCTGGCTTTTCACGGTCCCCTCCGAACACTTCATCGCCACGGCGGTCGCGGCGACGTCGAGCCCTTCGAGGAACCGCAGGACGAGCACGGCCCGCTGCCGCGGTGGCACCTTGGCCAGCCCGTCCACCAACGTCGAGCGGACCGCCACCACCTCGCCGACCTCGGCGTCGGTGGCCGCGACCTCCGGGACGACCTCGACGTGCCGCTCCCGCCGCCACGGCCTGCGCGTCTCGTCGATCATCGCGCGCAGCACCGACCGGCGGACGTAGGCGTCCAGGGCCCCGCGGTCCCGGATCTTGCGCCACCTGCGGTGCAACGCGACGAACGCCGTCTGGGTGAGGTCGTCCGCCCGGTGCCAGTCCCCGCAGAGCAGGTAAGCGGTTCTGCGCACGGCGTCGCGCCGTGCCGTGAAGTACTCCGCGAACTCCTGCTCGTCGCGCTGGTCCACGCGGACGCTCTCCGCTCGTCTTGTCTACGGGTGGGGGACGGACGTGCCCCGGACAACGGTTGCACGGGGTACCGCAGAGACATACGCCACCCCCGGCATCGGTCGAACAGCCGATGCTGTGGTGTGATCGGATCGTGACTTACACGCGCCGGATCGACCTCCGCTCGGACACCGTGACCCAGCCGGACGAGACCATGCGGGTGGCCATGTCCGCCGCGCAGGTCGGTGACGACGTGCTCGACCACGACCCCACCATGCGCCGACTCGAAGAAGAGGCGGCCGCCCGGCTGGGCATGGCGGCGGCGTTGTGGGTGCCCAGCGGCACGATGGGCAACCTGATCGCGCTGACCGTCCACCTGCGCCGCGGTGACCGTTTCCTCGCCCCGCGCGCGGCGCACGTACTGGAGGCCGAACTGGGGACAGCCGCGTGGCTGGCCGGGGGAATGCCGCACGCGCTCGAGTGGACTGTCGGCCCCGGGCGGATCGGTGTGGAAGACGTGCGCGCCTTCGCTACCGCGTCCGCTCCCTACTACGCGCTGCACACGCGGTTGCTCTGCCTGGAGAACACGCACAACTTCGCGGGCGGCACGGTAACCCCACCGGACGAACACGCCCTCTTGGTCTCCGCGGCACGGGAAGCCGGGCTGCTGGTGCACCTGGACGGCGCGCGGCTGTGGAACGCCTCAATCGCCCTGCAGGTGCCGCCCGCCGCGCTGACGGTGGGTGTCGACACCGTTCAGGTGTGCCTGAGCAAGGGGCTCGGCGCGCCGGTCGGGTCGCTGGTCGCCGGGTCGACGTCGTTCGTGGCCGAGGCCCGCCGGGTGCGCAAGATGCTCGGCGGCGGGGTCCGGCAGGGTGGCGTGCTCGCCGCGGCCGGGCTGCTCGCCCTGGAGCGGATCGACGACCTCGCCGTCGACCACGCGAACGCCCGCCGGCTGGCCGCGGGGCTGGCCGAACTGGGCTGGGAGGTCGGGGTGCCGGAGACCAACATCGTCATCGCGGCCGTGCCCGATGTCGCGGCCGCCCTTACCTCGCTGGACCGGGTGGGCGTGCAGGCCACGAGCGTGCCCGGCGGGGTGCGGTTCGTGACCCACCGTGACGTGCCGGAAGCCGACATCAACGAGGTGCTGCGCCGGATCAACTCCGCGCGCAGCACCAGTCCAGCCGCGTAGACCGCGTCGGGGATGCCCCCTGTGCATCCCCGACGCCTTGCGTCTTGGCGGAGCCCTGCGTCCTAGCGGATCTGGCGGTGCGAGCGGCCCTTGATCGCGCCGTACGCCGCCACACCGAGCGTGGCCACCGCGGCCACGACCAGCAGCGTGCCGAGCACCTTGAACACGACGCCGATCAAGGTGAACGCCAGCCAGATGACGATGATCGCGCCGATGATCCTGATAACCATGTCCCGCCGCCTCCCCGAGAACCTCTTGTACCCGCTGAACGAGCACCGGTGGCCCATCGTTCCCCAACGGACCCGGGTTCGCTTGACGGCCGGGTCAGAGCCAGCCCGCGAGCCGGTTCACCGCCTCTTTGATGTCATGCGTCGCACCGGCGAAGGAGAACCGCAGGAAACGCCCACCCAGCTCGGGGTCGAAGTCGATTCCGGGCACGATGGCGACCCCGGTCTCGGCGAGCAACCGCTGGCAGAAGCTCATCGAGTCGCGGGTCAGGTGCGACACGTCGGCGTAGGCGTAGAAGGCGCCGTCCGATGGGGCGACCCGGGTGATGCCCATCGAGGTCAGACCGTCCAGCAGCAGGGTCCGGTTCGCCGCGTAGTGCGCCACGTGCGCGTCGAGTTCGGCGTAGACACCGTCATCAAAAGCAGCCACGCCGGCGTGCTGGGAAATGGCGGGCGGGCAGATCGTGAAATTGCCGGTGAGGCAGTCGACAGCACGCTGGAGCCGTTGCGGGACGAGCAGCCAGCCCAGCCGCCACCCGGTCATCGCGAAATACTTGGAGAACGAGTTCACCACCACGGCCTCGCGGGAGAACTGCCACGCCGACGCCGTTTCCGCGCCATAGGAAATACCGTGGTAGATCTCGTCGCTGACCAACTGCACCCCGCGTTCGGCGCACCACCCGGCGATCGCGGCCAGTTCCGCCGGGTCCAGCACGGTGCCGGTCGGGTTGGCCGGGCTGGCGACGATCAACCCGTCGATCGGGCCGATCTCGTCGAGCACGTCCACGGTCGGCTGGAACCGGGTCCGCTCGTCGCAGGGCAACTCGACCACCTCGCAACCGAGGGCGGCCAGGATGTTGCGGTACGCCGGGTAGCCGGGGCGGGCGAGGGCGACACGGTCACCGGCGTCGAACGCGGCCAGGAACGCCAGCAGGAAACCGCCGGACGATCCGGTGGTCACCACGACGTCCTGCGGTGCGACGTCCAGGTTGTACCGCCGCCCGTAGTGCCCGGCGATGGCCTCGCGCAGCTCCGGGATGCCCAGCGGCTCGGTGTAGCCGAGCGGCTGCGACCCCAACGCCTCGGCGGCGGCGATCTTGACCGCCTGCGGGGCGCCGGCCGACGGCTGACCGGCCGCCAGCGAGAGCATGTCGCCGTGCGTGCGCTGGCGCGCGTTGGCCGCCGACACCACATCCATCACGTGGAACGGCGGGATCGCGGCCCGTTCGGCCACCTTGAGCAGCGCGTGCATGGCCCCAGCCTAGTGACGCCCGCCACCTGGCTCAGTAGCCGACGTAGCCACCGCCGTGGTGGGTCGCCTTGATTCCGGGCACGTTCGACAGCGACCCGTAGCGCGACACCGCGTAGTTCACGCCTGCGCAGATGTTGTCGACCGGGTTCCAGATGTTGTCGTGACCAGGCAACTTGTACGAGTTGAAGGTCGGGTCGATGGTCTGCATCAGGCCCTTGGACGGGGTGCCCTTGGCCGCGTTGGAGTCCCAGTTGTTGATCGCGTTCGGGTTGCCTGCCGACTCGTGCTGGATGATCTCCCAGATGAGCTGCGAGTCGGCCTCGGTGACGTTGATGCCGCGGGCGCGCAGCTCGGCGATCGCCTCGCGGATCCACTCCTGCACGTTGCCGGGGGGTGGGCCGCTCGGCGGGCCACCGCTGGACCCGAGCCCACCGCCACCGTGACCACTGTGACCACCACCACCGCCACCGTGGCCACCACCACCGCTGTGGCCTCCACCTGAGCCGCCGCCGCTGTGGTGGCCGCTGCTAGTTCCGGCTGCCGGGGGTGTCGCGGCAGGCTGCTGCGGCGAGTTCGTAGTGCTGGCTTGGGTAGTCGCGCCGGGCTGGGTGGGCGTCCACTCAATCTTCTTACCCGGGGCGGGCGTGAACGACTGGGTGTTCGGATCGGGGATGCTGGAGAACGTGGGGTTGGGTTGGTGGCCCTTAAGCGCGGAAGCCGCCGTCGACACCGCTTGTTCGGCGTAGTCGATCTGCTGGGTCACGCGCCCCTTGTAGCCACCGGCGAGACCATCGATGTGGCTGCGCTTCTCGTCTTCCGTGGCCTTCGGATTCGCTTTGATCCACGCGGTGGCATTGTCGTAGAGCTCACCGAAGATGCCTTCGAGCGCGTCGCGCGCGCCTTGAATGCCGGTCGCGGCCGTGTGCAAGTCGGACGCGGCAGCGGTAAGAGCCTCGTTGAGCGATTGGCCCGCTTTGGTGAAATTGGCCATATAAGCCACGAAACCGTCGGCGGACGTGCCCTGCCAGGCGCCGTCCAACTGCTTCACCGAACTGTCCACCTTGCCGACCGAATCGGTGCTCGCCGCCCCCGCCTGCGTGAACTTCTCGGCCAGGTCGCCGATGGCGCCCGGCTTCGCCAAGTACACCTTGTTCGCGTCGTCGGCCAGCGCGGCCGCCGCCCCGCCCAGGCCCGCCGCCGAATCCCTCGCGGTCACCGCAGCCCCCTCAGACCGTCAACGACCGCTGGGCGGCCTGCTCGTTGTTGGTCACCGTCGTGCCGATCGCGTCCAACGCCCGGTCGACCGCGCCAAGCAGCGCGCCCGCCTTGTCCAACTCGTCACCGGACGTCTTCGCCAGCGCCCGGACCGCGTCGGCCAAAGCGGACGAACTGGGTAAGGTGCCGAAAACCGCGCCATCGGCGTCAACGGGTAAGTGGTCCCCGGCCGCGGCGACCGGACCGGCCTGACCCGCGACCGCCGCCCGGCACTGCTCGATGGCCTGCAGGTTGTAGTCGGCGCCTGCCACAACGTCCCCCTCAGCGGTTCGGTGCCCGACTCTGACGCCCCCCGGCGGGCACCGGTTCCCCGCCGGTCACAGATCGTCGAGGAGTTCCCCCACCGCGGCCGCGAGCCGGGCGTTGTCCGCGGGCGCCACCGTGCTCCACATCTCACCGTCATTGCTCGGCTTCGCCACGTGCAAATAACGGCCCTGAGCGGTGTCGTGGAATGCCACCACCCGACTCGCCCGCTGCCTGCGCTGGTTCAGCCGCTCAAGACCGAACTGCCCGCGCACACCGATCCCGACGAACATCGCCGCCAATGTCTGCGCCTCGTACAACGGAAGCCCGGCCTTCTGCAACGGCGTCACCAGGTTCTGCGGCTCACCACCGGCTTTCCCATCCGCCGCGACAAGGACATCGGTCGGCACACTGACCGAACGCCCCGGCCCGGCAGGACACTCACCGGCCACGGAAACCGCCGCCTCCGGAAGCGCCGTCACCCGCGCGGGAATCAACCACACCTGATCAGCGTCCACCACCGCGAGCGCCGCCTGATCACTGTTCGCCACCGCGAGCGCCCTGATCTCCCGATCCGCCCACACCCACGCGTCAATGGTCGTCCGCGCGTGCGCCAACAACGCCAACTGATCACCCAACTCGGGCAACGCCCGACCCCGCCGCACCAACCCCCGCAACTCCAACTGCCGCAAAGCCCCCGCCACCAACACGGACCGCTCCGTATAGGTCATCCCCGGACTGGGCACGTCAATAGCGACGTGCCGCAACGGAAGCCCCTCCGCCTCCCACAACACGTCGAACTCAAGCGCCGACAGAACAATGCTCCCGGACAACTTCAGTCGTCTTCACCGAGCACGGGCGCGATCACCAACCGCTCATCCCCGAACAAATCCTCCGAGTCAATCCCGTACTTCCGCACATGCTCGTCCTCATCCTCCCCCTCCGCCCCACTCCCCGCCGCCGCCTGCATCAACGAAGACGGCTGCTTACCACTCTTGACCCCACCCAACTTCTCCGCATTCCTAGCCGCCTTCGCCTCTTCCTCAGGCACCTCGGCCACCGGCCCAGCCTGCTTCCCCGGCGCGAGCGCGTTCACAGGCCTACCACCACGGGCAAGCCGGTCTTGCTCAAGACTCGCCCCAGTCGCCGCACCCGCCCCACCAGCCCCCGCAATTCCCGCAGCAGTGGCAATCTCACCCATGAGCTGCCCGGAAAACCCCGGCCGCATCCCCCCCGAAGTCGCGAAGTTCTCCGGCATCCCCCCAACACCGGACACCACCGGCCCAACCCCGGAAACCCGCCCAAGCGCCGGAACCGGACCACTCGACACCCCAGGCGCCGCTTGGCCACCGGGCCGGAACTCCACCGACGGAGCCGGACCACCACCAGGCGGAGCGACACCGGTAAAACCCGACTGCGAACCCGGCGGAGCGAATGACGGACCACCGGTGGCAGCACTGTTCCCCGAGGGGCTGAACGAGCCCTCCCCAGTCGAAAACCCTTGAACCGCCGTCGAACCCCGCTCCGGCGGCTGCTCAGTCACGACACCAACCGTCGGCGGGACGGGCAGACCCTGGAAGTTGTTCAACGCGCCTTGACTGCCCTGCACGTAATTGTTCATCGCCACGATCGCCTGCTGCCGCGCCGCCTGCGTCCGCTGCACCTCAGCCGCGTGATCAGTCGTGTGCCCGAGCAGCCCCAACCCGTCATCCCACACAGTCGTCCGATTCGCACCCCGCAGATCTTTCCCCTCCGGCGCAGCATTCCGCGTCGTGGAGAACGAGTCCCCCTGCTCACCCACGCCACGGGCGGATTGGGTCACCACCGGTACCGCGTCAGACGCGTAGACCCCGGCGTGTTGCGTCGCCGCCACACCGCCATCAGCGGCCGCGCCTTGCCACGCGACCCCGACCTTCGCCAACTCGGCGCGCAGCGTGAGATCCGTCTCGGCCAACCCGTCGGCGATCTTCAGCAGTGCCCCGACCGCCTTGAACAGGCTCTCCGAGCCAGGCCCCTGCCGCAACCCGTCCAACTGATCGGCCAACGCGTCATAGCCGTACCCGTCGAACCGCAGGTCAGCCAACCCGTTCTCCGCCATCTCCGCCCCTCAGGTCTCAGTGGTCCTACTCCAGGGTCTGCAACGTCGCCAACACCTGTCCGGCCGCCTGCTCGCTCATCTGGCACACCTGGTCCTGCGTGAAATCCTTGCCGCTGGAGGTCATCACGACCTGCAGTTGTTGCCCCTGGGCCACATCCAGCGCCGTGGTACACGGCGCTGCGTTCTTCCCCTGACCTGCGAGGGTGAACTCGGCCGCGGCAAACCCACCCACGGACACGAGTCTCGCGTCGACATTCCGCTTGCCGGTCAACCAGGCGTCGATCCCCTCAGTCGTGATCAACGTCGCGTAGTACCGGTAATAAGGTGCCTGCGCGGAGACCTCGAAAACGCATTCCTTGGCGCCGTGGTAGATCTCGACGTCGCTGGTTTCCGCATGATGCCTGTCGACCTTCAGATCTTGTTGTTGGCCACTGGTCAAGAGCGCACACGGATCCACTGCGTCCAGCTTGAGCGATTTCGGGCGCGGCGGGATCGACACCGCGGTCTTGTCCGGCCGCCCCGCGGTCGGCGACGGCTGCGACGAATCGGTCCCCTGGATCGAGGTCGGTGTACCCGGCTCCCTGGCGGTGCACCCGGCGACGACCGAGGCGATCACGATCACCAGTGCCAGGACGGCCCGCTTACCCACTCGCGCTCCCAAGCGCCGCCTTGATCTCGTCTTCGTTGTAGCCGTAGGTTTTCGCGCTCGTCCTGAGCTGGTTCACGAGATCACGCAGCCCGGTGATGTAGTCGTTGACCCGAATGCTGTACGACCCGTCCTGGAAGATCAGCCGGTCGTTCCACTCGGTCGCGATGTGCCGACTGACATCGTCATTCCCCGGCGGCACGACCTGGAGATCGCGTGCGGCGTCGTCCAGCCGCTTCTGCAGCGTGTCCGCTTGGACCTGGATGACCTTGGCGGCGGCCAGGACGTTGTCGCGGTTGATGACGAATTGGCCGGTGGTGGTGCGGGTCGACTGGTGGATGGCCTCGGCTGCCATGCGGGCGGTGGCCGCTACGGCGGCGATCGCGCCCGCGACGACCTGGGTGTCGTCGGTCATGGCGGGTACCCCCGGGGGTCGGCGTCGGTGTCCTGGTCGAGGTTACCAACGGGGGGCGGGGCGTCACCCCTGGTTGCGGTCAGACCGGGGCGCCGATTTCGCCGTTGATGGCGCGCAGGGCGATGTCGGTGCGGTGGTGCGAACCTGCGAGGTGGATGGCGGTGACCTTGCGGTATGCCTCGTCGCGGGCGTCGGGGAGGGTGGGGCCGGTGCCGACGACGGCGAGGACGCGGCCGCCTGCGGAGACGAGGGCGCCGTCGTCGCGGCGGCGGGTTCCCGCGTGCAGGACGCCGTCGGCTTCGGCTCCGGTGATGGGGTCGTTGGTGCGGGGGCGGCCGGGGTAGCCGTCGGCGGCGATGACGACGGTGACGGCGGAGCCGTCGGCCCAGTCGAGCGGGGGGTGGTCGGCGAGGGTGCCCTGGGCGGCGGACAGCAGCAGCAGCGACAGCGGGCTGCGCAGCAGTGCCAGCACGGACTGGGTTTCCGGGTCGCCGAAGCGGCAGTTGAACTCGATGACCTCGGGGCCGTTGGACGTCAGCGCGAGGCCCGCGTAGAGCAGGCCGGTGAACGGGGTGCCGCGGTTGGCCATCTCGCGGACGACCGGCTCGACGACGCGGGTGACGATGTCGTCGACGAGGCCGTCCGGCGCCCACGGGAGCGGGGCGTAGGCGCCCATGCCGCCGGTGTTGGGGCCGGTGTCGCCGTTGCCGACGCGTTTGAAGTCCTGGGCGGGCAGCAGCGGGACGACGACCCCGGCGGCGTCGACGACGCAGAACAGGGACACCTCGGGGCCGTCGAGGAACGACTCGAGCAGCACCGGGTGGCCGTCTTCGAGCAGGGTCATCGCGTGGGCGCGCGCGGTGGGGAGGTCGGCGGTGACCACGACACCCTTGCCCGCGGCGAGACCGTCGTCCTTCACGACCCAGGTGGGACCGAACCGGGCGAGGGCCGAGTCGAGCCGGGCCGGGTTGTCGACGATCTCGCTGTGCGCCGTCGGCACTCCCGCCACCGCCATGACGTCCTTCGCGAACGCCTTCGACCCCTCGATGCGGGCGGCGTCCGCGCTGGGCCCGAAGCAGGCGACCCCCGCGGCGCGCACGGCGTCGGCGGCCCCGGCGACCAGCGGACCCTCCGGCCCGATGACCACGAGGTCCGCGTTCCACCGAGCGGTCAACTCGACCACGGCGGCCGGGTCGAGCGCGTCGACCCCGTAGATCTCGGCGAGCCCGGCGATGCCGGCGTTGCCGGGGGCGCAGGCAAGCGCGACGACCTCGGGGTCCTTCGACAGCGCCAGGACCAGGGCATGTTCGCGGGCACCAGACCCGATCACCAGGACTCGCACGGTCAGTGAGGGTAGATGCCGCCGGGTGGGCGGCACGCGGCGGGCCGGTGCAAACCCGGCGAAGCCGGACAGAGCGTTCATCCGGCGGTGATCCCGGCGTTGCCGGAACGTGACCGGGATTTCGCGGTGCGCGACCAGGGTGACGCCGGTCAACCAGCGGTCGACGAGGAGGAAGAATGCCTGCTACCCGGACGATCGGCGTTGCCGTGTCCGCCCTGGCCCTGTTAGGGGTTGTCGGTATGACGACGGCGAGCGCCACCCCCGACCAGGCCGACCAGCGGCACGGCACGGCGCCCCCACTGGTCATCGGCCACCGCGGCGCGGCCGGTTACCGGCCCGAACACACCCTGGCCGGCTACGAGTTGGCCGCGCGGATGGGCGCCGACTACATC
Organism: Actinokineospora inagensis DSM 44258; assembly: GCF_000482865.1. Lineage (GTDB taxonomy): Bacteria > Actinomycetota > Actinomycetes > Mycobacteriales > Pseudonocardiaceae > Actinokineospora > Actinokineospora inagensis. The sequence goes on from NZ_AXWW01000035.1 coordinate 43,999, forward strand.
GAGCCGGACCTGGTGTCGACCAAGGACGGCGTCCTGGTCGCCCGGCACGAACCCGAGATCGGTGGCACGACGGACGTCTCGAAGCACCCCGAGTTCGCCGACCGGAAGAAGACCAAGGTCCTCGACGGTGTGACGGTGACCGGCTGGTGGACCGAGGACTTCACCCTCGCCGAACTCAAGACGCTGCGGGCCGTCGAGCGCATCCCGGACGTCCGGCAGCGCAACACGATCTACAACGGCCGCTACGAGGTGCCGACCTTCCAGGAGGTCATCGACCTGAGCAGGCGACTCTCGCGCGAACTCGGCCGGGAGATCGGGATCTACCCCGAGACCAAGCACCCCACGTACTTCCGCAAGCTCGGCCTCGACCTCAACCCGAAGCTGGTCGACATCCTCAACCGCAACGGCCTCAACCGGCCGAACGCGAAGGTGTTCGTGCAGTCGTTCGAGGTCGGCAACCTGCAGGAACTCAGCCACAAACTGCGCCTCCCGCTCATCCAGCTCACCTCGGCGTCCGGCGCGCCGTACGACTTCATCGACCGCGGCGACAAGCGCACCTACGCCGACATCGTCTCCGCCGCTGGCCTGCGCGACGTGGCGAAGTACGCGTACGGGATCGGCCCCGACAAGAACCAGGTCATCCCCCGGGACGCCGCGGGCAACCTCGCCCAGCCGACCAGCCTGATCGCGGACGCCCACAAGGCCGGGCTCAAGGTGCACCCGTACACCTTCCGCGCCGAGAACACCTTCCTCCCGCTGAACTTCCGCTCCTCGACCGTGCCGAACGAGTACGGCAACCTGTTCGGTGAGCTGTCGGCCTACTGGGCCGCGGGCGTGGACGGGGTCTTCACCGACAACGCCGACATCGGGGTCGCGTCGCGTGCGGAAACCTTCCCGCGCCACTGACCTTCTTCCGATTGGGCCGTCACCTCTGTCCTAGGGGTGGCGGCCCTTCACCTTTCCCAGGTCAGGCCCATGTTCCGCTCCGGAGGTTAATCCATCTCGGTGACAGAAGTTATCCACAGGAGAGCTTCTCCGCCCCTTGTTTCAAGATCTTTTGTCCGACCCCACGGGTAGACTGGCATCGAGGGCTGCCCCCGGGAAGGGTGGGGGCCGCCTGGGGGTGGTGGGGGGTGGCTTGGCAAGATCCACTGCGGGTGCCCGCCGGCCTGGGGTGTTGGGGCTGTCCGTGGAGTGGGTGGGTGCTGACGCGGTAGAGCTTGCGGGCTATGTGGCGTTTGAGGCACTGGGTGGCTCGCGTCTGGCTTTGCCTTCACGGACACGCGGTCGATGTGGTCGCGGGTGTGGTGGTCCCAGCGTAGGCGCACCAGCTCGATGCTGCGCAGGGCCGAGTTCGCTGGACAGTCGCCGGCGCGGTTGAGCCGGTGACCTCGAACACGTCGATGTCAGCGGCTGCCAGGTGGCGGGCGAGCTCAGCCTTGTAGGAGCCGGGCCATCGATGCCCGTCCGGGTGACCACCCGCGACGAACGATCGGCAGGGTGGATGAGCAGCGCTGTCGGCGTGTTCCTCGGCCTGGACGTCGACAGGGGCAAATACCACGCCGTCGGCCTCGACCCTGACGGCAAAGCGGCTGCACCCCGCCCGGCCCGACACACCAAGATCACCGCAGGACCACGACACATGACCCGAGGCCCACAACGACCGCCACACCAACCCGAATCACACTCTGACCAGCACAAACCGACAGTGCCGAAACCCTGCCGGAAGGGTGGGGCCGCCTGGGGGTGGTGGGGCGGCTTGGCAAGCGGGTACGGGCGGGTTCGCCGGATCGGGTGAGTGGGGCTCGGATCTCGGGCTGTTGGAGCTGTGGGGCGAGCGGGTGCGAGTTGTGTGGAGCCGTGCGTCGCGCGGGTGTGGGGCCGGTGACGCCGCGCGTGGGGGAGTTGGCTGGTAGCTCGTTTGGGGCAGGGGTTAGACGATGCGTTCGTCGATGAAGCACCAGCGCCAGGATTCGCCGGGTTCGTGGGATTGCATGACGGGGTGGGTGGTGGCGTGGTGGTGGGCGGTGGCGTGTTTGCGGGGGCTGGAGTCGCAGCAGGCGACGTGACCGCAGGTGAGGCAGCGGCGGAGGTGGACCCAGTGGCGGTTGCCCTCGGCGACGCAGTCGCCGCAGGTGTCGGTGGGGTCGGCGGGCAGGGTGGGCAGGGTGGTGGTGTGGTCGCAGGACATGGGGCGGCTCCTTCCGTGCCGGGTGTGGCATGGGCAATCCTTGCGCACGGACACGGAGGAGGCTGCGGTGGAACTACTCCTGCTGCTGGCGGGGGCCCTGGCGGTGGCGGCTGCGGCGCGCCGGTTCGACTGGCCCGCGCCGTTGTTGTTGGTGGCGGTGGGGTTGGCGGTGTCGTTCGTGCCGGGGGTGCCGGAGTTCCGGATGGACCCGGAGTTGGTGCTGGTCCTGGTGCTGTCGCCGCTGTTGTACTCAGCGGCGTTGGACAGTTCCTACCTGGACATCAAGGCGAACATCCGGCCGATCGGGCTGTTGGCCGTCGGGCTGGTGTTGGCGTCCACGGTCGCGGTTGGTGTTGTCGCTCACATGGTGCTGCCGGGGCTGCCGTTGGCGTCGGCGCTCGTGTTGGGGGCGGTGGTGGCGCCGCCGGACGCGGTGGCGGCGGTCTCGATCGGACGGAAACTGGGGCTGCCACGGCGGGCGATGACGTTGCTCACCGGGGAGAGCCTGGGCAATGACGCGACCGCCCTGACCGCGTTCAAGGTGGCGTTGGCGGCGGCCACCGGGGTGGCGGCGTTCTCCTGGACGACCGGGATCGTCACGCTGCTCGTCACCTCGGTTGGTGGGGTCCTGGTCGGTCTGGTGCTGGGCGTGGTCGTCCACAAGATCCGGTTGCGGTTGGGTGACGGGCTCCTGGAGAGCGCGCTGGGCATGCTGGTGCCGTTCGCCGCCTACCTGCTGGGTGAGGAGGTGCACACGTCCGGGGTGTTGGCGATCGTGGCGGCGGGGCTGTACCTGGGGCACAACGCGCCCGCGGCGGGGTACGCGACGCGGCTGCAGGAGACGGCGGTGTGGCAGTCGGTGGACATGCTGCTGGAGTCGCTGGTGTTCGCGCTGATCGGGTTGCAGATGCGGACGATCGTGTCCTCGGTGCACATCGACGGCGGGTTGCTGGCGGCGTCCGGGCTGGTGCTGCTGGCGGTGATCGCGATCCGGTTCGTGTGGATGTTCCCGTCGGCGTACGTGCCGCGGTGGCTGTCCCCGCGCATCCGGCGGCGCGAGGCGAAACCGAGTTGGCGGCAGTTGACGGTGATCTCGTGGGCCGGGATGCGCGGCGTGGTGTCGCTGGCGGGTGCGGCGGCGATCCCGTTGACCATGCCCGGCCGCGACGTGGTGGTGCTGCTGACGTTCGTGATCACCGTCGGCACGTTGCTGCTGCAGGGCATGACGCTGCCCCTGTTGATCCGGCGGCTGGGTGTGCGGGCCGAGGACGGGCAGGACCGGGTGCTGGCCGAGGCCCAGGTGCAGAGCACAGCGGCACGGGCGGCCGTCGACCGACTGGACGAACTGCTCGACGGCGACGACGTACCCGAGCACGTCGCGGCGAAACTGCGGGCGCTGGCCCAACACCGCGGCAACGCCGTGTGGGAGCGGTTGGGCCGCCAAGCCCAGGAGAACCCGGCCGCGGCGTTCCGGCGGCTGCGGCGGGAGATGCTGGCCGCGGAGCGCGCTGTCTTCGTCACCGCCCGCGACCGCGGCGAAATCGACGACGAGATCCTGCGGCAGGTGCAACGCGAACTCGACCTGGAGGAGGCAGCGCTCGCGCGGGAGTGACGGACCGGACACGCACTTCGGCAACCGCCCCCTTCCCAGGGGTTCCGCGGACGCTAGTTTGTGCTGGTCGGAGCAGGAGCCTGGGTGGTTACAGCGGCCAGGTCACGGCGCGTGAGCGACGGTGACGAGGCGTCAGGCGCTGATGGCGGGGTTGCGCGGAGTGGCCACGACGTGAGGTCCGGTGCCGACGCGTACTCGGGACTGGCTTTCGCGGACAGTGACGTCGCCGACCCGGTGCAGCCGGTTGTCGATGTGCCGTACCCACGCGGCACGGTCGCGATCTGGGAGCGTGCCGCCTGCGCACAACCGACTTCAACAGCATCCGGACCTGGCCCCGGGCGGCCCCCACCCTTCCCGGGGGGCGTCCCCAGGCCCAGTCTACCGGGTGGGCAAGATCGACAGGGGTGGGTGTCGGGGGCTGTGGACAGGCGAGCGGAATGTGGACAACTCGACCCGACGACCTTGGTGTGGAGTGTGGACAACTCGACCCGATCACCTCGATGGCGAACGGCGTGACCACCTGGCGAGACAGGTGATGACCTGGGTGAACAGCGAGTGCGGGTGGTGCATCATCAGCGCCTGACCCACGGCCGCGATGTGCGTAGAACGGCTGCGGCGCCGACATGTCGACCTGGGTGTCGGCACCGCGATCCGGCTGAGCGTGATCCATCCCCAGGCCGGATGAGCGGACGAGTGAGGGCGGAGGGCAGGCCCCTGCTCAAACCGGCCCTCCGCCACTCGATTCAGGACGCGGCGACCCGCAGTTCGCGTGCGGGTGTCGCCTCCTGCGGGGCCAGCAGGCCGCGTCGGGCCAGTTCCGGCCGCACGCCCTCGCCGAACCAGTACGCCTCTTCCAGGTGTGGGTAGCCGGAGAGGACGAACTCGGTGATGCCGACCCCGTGGTATTCCTCGATCAGGTCGGCGACCTCGGTGTGGCTGCCGACCAGGGCGGTGCCCGCGCCGCCGCGGACCAGGCCGATACCGGCCCACAGGTTGGGGTGCACCTCGAGGCCGCGCACGCCCTTGTCCAGCGCGCCCCGGTGCAGTGCCAGCATGCGTTGCTGACCGGTCGACTGGCTGGTCGCCAACTGGGTTTGGGCCGCCGCGACCTGCTCGGGGCTGAGCGCGTCGAGGAGCCGCTGGGCTTCGGCCCAGGCCGCGTCCGGGGTGTCCCGGGAGATGGTGTGCAGGCGGACGCCGAACCGCAGTGGTCGGTCGCCTGCGAGCGCGCGCACTCTGGCGATCTTCTCGGCGACCTGGGCGGGCGGTTCGCCCCAGGTCAGGTAGACGTCGGCGTGTCGGGCGGCGACGGGGAGGGCGGCGTCGGACGAGCCGCCGAAGTAGATGGACGGCAGCGGGTCCGGGGCGGCGAGCGTGGTCGCGCCGACGACCCGCAGGTGGTCGCCGTCGAAGTCGAACGGTTCGCCGGTCCAGGTGCCGCGGACGATGCTGAGGAACTCGTCGGTGCGGGCGTAGCGGGCGTCGTGGTCGTGGAAGTCGCCGAAGCGTTGCTGTTCGACGGCGTCGCCGCCGGTCACGATGTTGAGCAGCAGCCTGCCGCGGGAGATCCGCTGGTGGTGGCGGCCATCTGGGCGGCCAGGGTGGGGGAGATGACGCCGGGGCGGAACGCGACGAGGAACTTGAGCCTGCTGGTCTCGCGGATGAGGGCGGCGGTGATCAGCCAGGCGTCCTCGCAGAAGGTGCCGGTGGGGGTGAGCACGCCGGTGAAGCCGAGTTGTTCGGCGGCGCGGGCGACCTGGGCGAGGTAGTCGATGTCGGGTTCGCGGCGGGCGGAGGACTCGGCGCGGCCCGCGTGGAAGCGCTCGACGATGGTGCGGCCGTCGCCCGAGGTGGGGAGGAACCAGTGCAGGGTGACGCTCATCGTTGGGCTCCTGACTCGGCGACGGCCGCGATGTCGGCGTCGTAGCGGTGGTCGACGAAGTCGGCGAAGGTGAACTTGGCGGGCAGGATCTTGGCCTCGACGAACGCGTCGGCCAGTTTCTGCTCGTCGGCGTTCAGGGTGTCGTCGAGCTTGATCGGGCGGTCCAGGCCGCGCTGGGCCGCCTCCAGCGCGACCTCGGGTTTGAGGCCGGTTTCCTTCGACCAGGCCGCTGCTCGTTCGTCGACGTGGGCTTTGGCGTAGTTGAGCGCTTTGGCGTAGCGGACGACGTAATCGCGCAAAGCGGTGTTCTTGCCCGCGTCTCCCAGGGCCGCCTTACCGGCGACGAGGAAGCTGTAGCCGTTGGCGAGCGAGTCGGGTCCGGCTTCGGTGTTGGGTTTGCCACCGCCGATGGTGCCGGTGCCGTCGACGAGGATCCTGGCTTTGGCGTCTCGTAGTGCCTGCGTGGTGTACGGGTCCCAGATCGACCAGGCGTCCAGCTTGCCCTGGGTGAACGCGGCGTACGCGTCGGAGGGCTGCAGGTAGCTGATGGTGACGTCGCCGGGGTTCAGCTTCGCCGCGCGCAGCACGTTGAGCAGCAGGCCGTGCGCGGAGCTGCCCTTGGCGACGCCGATGGTCTTGCCGCGCAGGTCTTGGAGGCCGCGCAGCGGCGAGCCGTCGGGGACCAACAAGGTGTCGCTGGTGACGTCGCCCTTCTGCGCGGCGACGACGGCGACCTTGGCGTTGGCCGCGGCGGAGAACAGCGGCGGGGTGTTGCCGACGGCGCCGATGTCGATCGCCGCGGCGGACGCGGCCTCCAGCAACGGCGGGCCGGAGGTGAAGGTCGACCACTCGATCTTGTACGGCAGGTCCTTGAGCAGGCCCGCCGCGTCCAGCAGCGACTTCTGGCCGCCCTTCTGGTCACCGACCTTGAGCGTGACCTTGGCCAGGTCGGCGGCGTTGACCGCGGCGGGGACGGACGCCGCCTTGTTCTCCGAGTCGGTGCTGCCGCAGGCGGTCAGAACCAGGGCAGCTACGGCTAAGAGGGGCAGGTTACGCAGTCGCACGGTCGGTCACTCCCAGGTCGCGCAGCACACGGGCGCGGATGTCGATGTGGTCGGACAGTTCTCTCGGTCGCGGGTGTGTGAGGACGTACTCGCTCCCGATACGGCCGTCGTCGAGCACGAGCACCCGGTCGGCCAGCAACAACGCCTCGTCGACGTCGTGGGTCACGAGCAGCACGGCGGGTTTGTGCCGCTGCCACAGGGTTTCCACGAGCCGGTGCATGGCCAGGCGGGTCAACGCGTCGAGCGCCCCGAAGGGTTCGTCGAGCAGCAGGAGGTCGGGTTCGCGGACCAGCGCGCGGGCCAGCGACACCCGCTGGGCCTCGCCGCCGGACAACGTGCGCGGCCAGGCGTCGGCGTGGTCGACCAGCCGGACCTCGGCCAGTGCCGCCAGCGCGGCGTCCCGACCGACCACCGGGTGCAGGCCGAGCACCACGTTGCGCCAGACCCTGCGCCACGGCAGCAACCTGGGCTGCTGGAACGCCACCGAGACCTGACCGTCCACAGTGGCCGATCCGGTGGTGTCGGTGTCCAGTCCCGCCAACACCTTCAGCAAGGTCGACTTGCCGGAGCCGCTGCGCCCCAACAGCGCGACGAACTCCCCCGGCGCGATGTCGAGGTCCAGGTCGCGCAGGACGGTCCGCTCGCCGAACCGCTTGGTCAGCCCGCGCACCGCCACGGTCAGCCCCGCCATCGCAACGCCCTCCGCTCGACGAGCCGCACGATGGCGTCGGTCGCCAGTCCGAGCGCGGCGTAGACGACCAGCCCGACCACGATGACGTCGGTGCGCAGGAACTCCCGGGCGTTGTTGATCAGGTAGCCGAGTCCGCTGCTCGCGTTGACCTGCTCGCCCACGATCAGCGAAAGCCACGCCACACCGAGGGACTGCCGCAACCCGACCAGCGTGCTCGGCAACGCCGACGGCAGCACGACGTGGAACAGCCGCTCCGCGCGGGTGAACCCGAGCGCGGTCGTCGCCTCCACCAACTGGCTGTCGACGCCGCGGATGCCCGCGTGCACGTTGAGGTAGAGCGGGAACGCCACCCCCAGCGCGACCAGGGCGATCTTCGGTTCCTCGCCGATGCCGAACCACAGGATGAACAGCGGGATCAGCCCGAGGAACGGCAGCGTCCGCAGCATCTGGACCGGCGGGTCGACCAGGTGGTTCCCCCACCGCGACAGCCCGGCGACGACACCGAGCCCGAGGCCGACCGCGGCGCCGATCAGGAACCCGATGCCGACGCGGGTGGTGGACACGACGAACGCGTCACCGAGTTCGCCGCTGCGGGCGAGGTCGACGCCCGACCGCAGCACGGTCCACGGCGAGCTGAGCTTGTCGGGTGGCAGGAGTCCGGTGGCGCAGGCGAGCTGCCACAGCACGACTATCGCGAGTGGACTGATCCACCGGCGCAGGTCGGGTGGTTTTCGCCGGTTTCGCTTGGCCGGGACGGGGGACGGGGGCGATTCCGCACGCGCGGGGGCGCCCAGGGCAGAGACGGACACGGTGTCTCCCTGGTGAAGGCGCTACGAGGAGCTGGTTCGCGGGACCGGTCAGGCCGGACAGATCGAACTCGCCTGCCGCCGCAGGTCGACGTGCAGGCGGTGCACCAGTTGGGGGCCGCCGTTCATGTCGATGAGTGTTCGATCCCGCCGGGGTGAAGTCAACGGCCCGGACGCCGCGTCTCGAATCCTGGAAACCGCCTGGTCACCTTTACCGGAATTCGCGCAACAACCTGACGCCTTATTTTCTGTGTGAAAAGAAGAAACCCCCGGAACGAATTGTCCCGGGGGTTTTCGGCCTATTCGACTACGCCATCCGGTGGCGCACGATCGTCTGGTCGCGGCCGGGGCCGACGCCGACCGCGGAAACGCGCGCGCCGGAGAGCTCCTCCAGCCGCTCGACGTAGGCGCGGGCGTTGGCGGGCAGCTCGTCGAAGGTGCGGCACTCGCTGATGTCCTCCCACCAGCCCGGCAGCTCCTCGTAGACCGGGACGGCGTGGTGCACGTCGGTCTGCGTCATCGGCATGTCGTCGACCCGGCGGCCGTCGACCTCGTAGCCGACGCACACCGGCACCGTGTCCAGGCCGGAGAGCACGTCCAGCTTGGTCAGGAAGAAGTCGGTGATGCCGTTGACCCTGGTGGCGTAGCGGGCGATCACCGCGTCGAACCAGCCGGTGCGGCGCAGCCGCTTGGTGGTCACGCCGATCTCGCCGCCGACCTTGCGCAGCCGCTCGCCCATGTCGTCGTCCAACTCGGTCGGGAACGGCCCGGAGCCGACCCGGGTGGTGTACGCCTTGAGGATGCCGATCACCGTGGTGATCCGGGTCGGGCCGATGCCCGAGCCGGCGCAGGCGCCGCCGGAGGTCGGGTTGGACGAGGTGACGAACGGGTAGGTGCCGTGGTCGACGTCGAGCAGGGTGCCCTGCGAGCCCTCCAGCAACACCGTCTCGCCGCGCTCCAGGGCCTGGTTGAGCAGCAGCCGGGTGTCGGCGATGCGGTGGCCGAACCGCTCGGCCGCGGCGAGCACCTCGTCGACGACCTGGTTGGGGTCGAGCGCCTTGCGGTTGTAGATCTTGACCAGCATCTGGTTCTTGACGTCGAGGGCCGCCTCGACCTTCTGCCGGAGGATCTTCTCGTCCAGCAGGTCCTGCACCCGCACGCCGACCCTGGCCACCTTGTCCTGGTAGGCCGGGCCGATGCCGCGGCCGGTGGTACCGATCTTGGACTTGCCCAGGTAGCGCTCGGTGACCTTATCGATGGCCACGTGGTACGGCATGATCAGGTGCGCGTCGGCGGAGATCAGCAGCCGCGAGGTGTCCACCCCGCGTTCCTCCAGTCCGGACAGCTCGGTCAGCAGCACACCAGGGTCCACCACGACGCCGTTGCCGATGACGTTGGTGACCCCGGGGCTGAGGATGCCGGAGGGGATCAGGTGCAGGGCGAACTTCTGGCCGTCCGGCAGCACGACGGTGTGGCCTGCGTTGTTGCCGCCCTGGTAGCGGACGATCCACTGGACGCGGTCGCCGAGCAGGTCGGTCGCCTTGCCCTTGCCCTCGTCGCCCCACTGGGCGCCGATCAGCACGATAGCCGGCATGTGAAACTCCAGGTGTTGACAGTGCGGAACCTGTGGGACACCCGTACCCGGGCGGTCCTCGGGCGAATGCCGGTGATTGAGACTAGACCAGGAGACGACCGTGAGCGCACTCGTGCTGGCCTGCGGAAACGCGACCGCCACCGGCCGCCCGCCGACGCTCACCGAGCGTGACGGGATCACCTGGCGGGCGGTGCCCGCGACCCCCGGCCGAGCGGCCGTCGACCCGCTGCTCAAGGCCGCTGACCAGGACCGGGTGGTGGTGTTCGGCACCGACGCCGACCTCGCCGCGGTCGTACTGCGCGTGCTGCGGCTGGACCGCCTCGCCGACACGCCGATCGGGTTCATCCCGGTCGACCCGGGCGCGTCGGCCGTCCCGCCGCTGTGGGGGCTGCCCCGCGACCAGGGGCGGCTGGTGGACATCGCGCTGGGTGGCGAGATCGACCCGTTCCCGTTGATCCGGGACGACGCGGGCGGTGTCCTGGTCGGACTCGGCGTGATCGAGCAGCCGCAGGGGGTGGCCTACTGCGACGACGCGGTCGCGCTGCGCGGTCGGGCCAAGCGGATAGAGGTCACCCCGGACCCGGACGGCGGCGCGGGCCTGGTGGCCAGGGTGGTGCGCGGCGGTCTGCTCGGCAAGCGGGTCACCGCGGTGGCCGGGCGGGCGTTCCAGATCGGCTGCGTGCGGACCCGGCTGACCCGCGACGGCGAGGTCAAGGACGTGGCGAAGTGGACGTGGTACCGGCACACCGAGGACCTGCGGGTGGCGCGCGGCCTGTTGTGACCGTGCACTGTGGTTGATCGGCTGGGCAGCGGCGGTGTCGCCCGAAGCCGGTTCCGCGGGCTACTGGCACGTGTGAAGCGACGTATGAACCGAATCGCGCTGGTGCTCGCGGCGGTGATCGCGACCGGTGTCGCGGTTGCGCCAGTCAGCGACGCAGCGACCATGGACACGTTCTCCGCCGACCGGGCCACCGTGCGCGACTACCCGGGCAGGCTCGTCCTCGCGAACGCGGCGAAGGGCGACAAGGCGGAACTGACGGCCCACTGCGGCGACTGGGTGCGGGTCAGGGTGACGGCCGCGCACACCATGGCCACCCCGGTCGGCTGGGTGCTGCGCGGCAACCTCACCAAGGCGGCGCAGGCGGGCGGGCTCGACAGCGTCCCGGAGCAGTGCGGCACCGACGGCGACCGCTGGCGGGACTGGGTGGGGGCCATCAACGCGCCGTTCCACTCCCTGCGGAAGACGACCGTCGACGGAGTGACCGGCTGGCGGCGAATCACCTTCGGCACCGGCGTCAAGCTCGCGGCGGGCTGCGTCCCGAGCCTCAACTACACCCGCGTCGGCACCGGGCCGGACGTGGTGGACCCGACGCAGCAGGTCACCGATCTCGATCTCGGCCAGGTGTCCTACCGGTACGTGACCACGGACGGCGCCGTGGCGTTGGTTAGCGCGCCCCGCTCCGGTAGCTCCTACGGGGTCTGGGCGTTTGTCCCGTCCACGTGTCTTGTCCCGAAGGGACGCGCGACGGTCTACTTCAACGAGCCGGTCGTGCAGGTCACGACCCTGGACGGGCTCAAAACCGGGGTGCAATACCCGGACGGCAGCGTCCGCAAGCGCGGGTGCTCGGCGGCCGTAGCCAGCCCCTCTTACCCCAGTTTCGGCTACTGGCCCGACCCCCAGCCCGAAAACCGCCCCGCGTGCCCGGTGTAACCCAGACCTTTCACCGTCCGTTATGAGCCAGTCACTTTCAGGTGCATGATCGGCCATCTGGCGGCCCCACGGTGAGGGACCGCCTTCCCCGCTACCCGGAGGAACGATGACGACCAAGACCCGCGTTGCGGCGTTGCTCGCCGCGTTGATCGGGGTGTTCGCCCTCGCCAGCCCGGCGGGAGCCACCCCGCCCGGCATCCCGAGCGTCAGCACCGCCCGCTCGGAACTGTCCGCGCTCACCGTGCGCGCCGACGGCTCGATGACCGGCTACTCGCGGGACAAGTTCCCGCACTGGATCACCATCTCGGGGGCCTGCGACACCCGGGAGACCGTCCTCAAGCGCGACGGCAGCGGCGTGGTCACCAACTCGTCCTGCGCGGCCACCTCGGGCGCCTGGTACAGCCCCTACGACGGCGCCACCTGGCACGCCGCCTCCGATGTGGACATCGACCACGTCGTCCCCCTCGCCGCCGCCTGGCGCTCCGGCGCGTCCGGCTGGTCCACCGCGCAGCGGCAGGCGTTCGCCAACGACCTGACCCACCCGCAACTGATCGCCGTCACCGACAACGTCAACCAGGCCAAGGGCGACAAGGGCCCGGAGAGCTGGAAGCCGCCGCTCACCGGTTACTGGTGCACCTACGCCAAGATGTGGACGCAGGTGAAGTACACCTACAACCTCACCGTGAACTCGTCGGAGAAGTCGGCCCTGTCGTCGATGCTCGACGGCTGCTGACCCTTTGCGCCGAAACGTCCGGTTCTCCCCGAACCGGACGTTTCGGCGACCTGCACCGCGAACGAACAACCCCCGCGGCCGCTTTGTCCACTGTGGCCATAGCCGTACACTTCCCCGGGCTCGGCTCACATCCTGGGGGATACACCGTGGCTTTACGCGACGACGACGGCGACATCTTCGACCACCCGGACCTACGGAACCCGACGTGGCTGGCGCGCGTTGAAAAGGACGCCAAGAAAGCCGCCAGAAAAGCCCGACCGCCACGCGTCCGAAAACGCAAGTCGCGTCCGCGCGAGCCCCGACCGCGGCGGTTCTCGACCACCACGCGAATCGGCCTGATCATCACCAGCGCACTGGTCGTCGTGTCGGCCGCGACCTACCTGCCCAAGCTGTGGACCAAACACGACCACACGACGGCCACGACGGCGGATCTCGCTTTCCGGGTCGACATGACCCACCCCTTCGAAAACACCCCCGCATCGGGCTGGAGCGACGGGGCCGCCGGGATCGTCACCCCCATCGCGACACCACTGCGCGGCCACAGCGCCAAAGAGGTCCAAGACGCCTTCGACCGCACCAAAGCGGTAGTCATCGCGTCCCGGCTCGACCCCGACGTCATCGAACGCGGTGACCTCACCAAGGCAACAACGCTGTTGTCCGCCTACAGCAAGCGATTCCTCGACGAGGACCCGCACTCGCGGTCGAGTTGGGTCACCAAGATCGCCAACGAGTACCCGCTGCTGCCGGTGCGACCGAAGGTGTCCGGCCGGATGTGGGCCGACATCGACAACACCGGCAACATCTTGATCCACACCGACTACGTCGTCGCCTACGCGTTCGCCATCGACGACCCGAGCCGGATTCGCGGCCCCTTCGACATCGTCGCCGTCGAACGGCACGCCGCCGACTACGTCCACTACACCGATCCCAAGTGGGACGCCGACACCCTCGGTATCCGACTCAGCCATGCCGACGGCTACCGCTACTCGATGTCCTGCACGGCCGCCGATCGCGGCGAACTGGCACCCGCCTACAGCGACCACAGCCACGACCCGGCAGGCGACCTCGCGGGACCTGAGCGCTACCTCGACCCGAACTCCTCCCTGCAGGTCCCCGACGACTGCCACTAGGCGATCGGTCAGCGGAGGCCGAGTTCGCTCGGGGCGGTGGGGTCGGAGTCGGCGAGGAAGGTGGAGCAGCGGGTGTATTCCTCGGTGTCGCCGATGGTGTGGGCGGCCTTGGCGAGGGCGGCGAGTGCGCGCAGGAAGCCCTGGTTGGGGCGGTGCGACCAGGGGATGGGGCCGAAGCCCTTCCAGCCGGAGCGGCGGAGTTGGTCGAGGCCGCGGTGGTAGCCGGTGCGGGCGTAGGCGTAGGCGGCGATGGGGTCGCCCGCGGCGAGGGCGCGTTCGGCCAGGGCGGCCCATGCCTCGCTGAAGTCGGGCCACCGGGTGGCGACGTCGACCGGGTCGGTGCCCTCGGCCAGGGCGGTCTGCGGCTCGGCGCGGTCGGGCAGCAGGGTGGGCTCGGGGCCGAGGAGGTTCTGGTTCATGTCCGCCATCCTGCCGTACCGGCTGCGACCTCCGGCGCAAGCACCGTCATCATGGGGAACGTGAATCAGATCGCCCCCGTCGGTGCTTTCTTCCGGCAGCACTGGACGCGCGGTGCCGCGGGCCGCGAGACCCCCGAGTGGGTGTGGCGCTTCGCCTACCGCACGTGGCTGGTCGCGCTGGTGTTCAAGCTGCTCGGCTCTTCCTGGGACGAGTCGTGGCACTTCCGGTTCCTGCGCGACGACCTCGCCCCGCCGCACCTGATCAACACGGTGGGGACGGGGATCGCGATCGTGCTGGTCGCGATCCACACGTACACCGGGATGGCGGGGACCAGGCGGTCGATCCGGCTGGTCCAGGCCGGGATCTGCGTGTTCCTCGTCGCGGCGCCGCTGGATGTGATCAACCACCGGGTCAACGGGCTGGACCTCACCGCGTGGAGCCCGTCGCACGCGCTGCTCTACCTGGGGACCGCGCTGATGATCGCGGGCTTGATCGACGGGTGGGTGGCCGGGCCGCGGACCACACCGGTGCTGGTCGCGCTCTGGGTCTTCTTCCTGGAGAACACCGTTTTCCCGAACGGGCAGCAGGAGTACGGCGCGCTGGAGATGAAGTCGTGCCTGCCGCACGGGGTGCTCGACCCGCAGAGTTGTTACGCCGAAAGAGAACTGCTCGAGTTCGCCGCCCGGCAGATCGGTCGACCGGTGGACTACCAGGCCATCGAGCATTTCGCGTTGCCCATCCCGGCGTGGGTCTACCCGCTCTGGGGCATCGGCGCGGCGGCGCTCGTGCTCGCCGTGGCCGCCAAGACGATCCGCAAACCGTGGGCGGCCACCGCTGTCGCGGGCGGGTACGTGGCCTACCGGGCGGTCATCTGGCCACTACTGGTGGCGGCGCACTTCCCACCGTCCACTGTGCCGTTCTACCTGCTGTTCGTCGGGCTCGCCGTGGACGTCGCCCGGCGGTTGCCGCGTCCTGTCGAGGCGGTCGTGGGCGCGGTCCTGGTCACCGCGCTCGGTTACGGCGCCCTGTACCTGCAGAAGACCTTCGTCGGTGCCCCGCCGGTCGCCTGGTGGTCGGCGCCGATCGCGCTCGGCGCGGTCGGTCTACTGTGGTCTCTCGGTCGTCCACTCAGTCGACGGCTGACATGAAAAGGCCCTCTCCCCGGCGCACCGGCGGAGAGGGCCCCTGGGATCAACCCGCGATCATGCGGCCCGCGGACTTCAGGTGCTCGCACGCCTGCGTGATGCGGGCGGCCATCGCCTGCTCGGCGACCTTCAGGTAGCTGCGCGGGTCGTACACCTTCTTGTTGCCGACCTCACCGTCCACCTTGAGCACACCGTCGTAGTTGCTGAACATGTGCCCGACGATCGGCCGGGTGAACGCGTACTGCGTGTCCGTGTCGATGTTCATCTTGATGACGCCGTAGGAGACCGCCTCGTGGATCTCCTCCAGCAGCGAGCCGGACCCGCCGTGGAAGACCAGGTCGAACGGCTTGGCGCCACTGGGGAGACCGAGCTTCTCGGCGACGACGTCCTGGCCCTGCTTGAGGATCTCCGGGCGCAGCTTGACGTTGCCGGGCTTGTACACGCCGTGCACGTTGCCGAAGGTCGCGGCCAGCAGGTAGCGGCCCTTCTCGCCGGTGCCGAGCGCGTCGACCGTCTTGAGGTAGTCCTCGGCGGAGGTGTACAGCTTGTCGTTGATCTCGTTGGCGACGCCGTCCTCCTCGCCGCCGACGACACCGACCTCGATCTCCAGCACGATCTTCGCGGCGGCGGCCCTGGCCAGCAGCTCGCTCGCGATCTGCAGGTTCTCGTCCAGCGGAACGGCGGAGCCGTCCCACATGTGCGACTGGAACAGCGGGTTGCCGCCCCGGTCGACGCGCTCCTGGCTGATGGCCAGCAGCGGGCGGACGTAGCCGTCGAGCTTGTCCTTCGGGCAGTGGTCGGTGTGCAGCGCGACGTTCACCGGGTACTTGGCGGCGACGACGTGCGCGAACTCGGCGAGCCCGACCGCGCCGGTGACCATGTCCTTGACCTTGGTGCCGGAGGCGAACTCGGCGCCGCCGGTCGAGACCTGGATGATCCCGTCGCTCTCGGCCTCGGCGAAGCCGCGCAGCGCGGCGTTCAGGGTCTCCGACGAGGTCACGTTGATGGCGGGGTAAGCGAACTCGTTCGCCTTGGCCCGGTCCAGCATCTCCGCGTAGACCTCGGGTGTGGCGATGGGCATCGTGCTCCTCCTCGGGGTGGCCTGCGCCGTTCTGGCGCATCCTACGAGCAGCAGCGGCCGCGCGTGTTGGGCAGACTGGCCGCATGGCCACTGCAACCTGGAACGGCGAGGTCGTCGCGGAGAGCGACGACACCGTCATCGTCGAGAACAACCACTACTTCCCGATCGACTCGGTGCACCAGCAGTTCCTGCGCCCGTCGGAGACCACGTCCGTCTGCCCGTGGAAGGGGACAGCGAACTACTACTCGTTGCACGTCAACGGCGAGGACAACGTGGACGCGGTCTGGTTCTACGCCGAACCGAAGCCGGAGGCGGCGCAGATCAAGGACCGGGTGGCGTTCTGGAAGGGTGTCGAGGTCACCGGCTGATCCGGTTAGTTCGGTGACTGGCGAACCTCGGCGCGGTAGGTTCGCGGTATGACGAGAATCGGCAGTACCGACCTTGAGGTGTACCCGCTGAACCTGGGCACGAACGTGTTCGGGTGGACCGCTTCGAGGGACGCGTCGTTCGCGGTGCTGGACGCGTACGCGGCGGCGGGCGGCAACTTCGTCGACACGGCCGACATGTATTCCCAGTGGGCGCCGGGCAACTCCGGCGGCGAGTCGGAGACGATCATCGGCGAGTGGCTGGCCGCGCGCGGCAAGCGCGACCAGTTCGTGGTGGCGACGAAGCTGTCCGCCCTCGAGGGTTTCAAGGGCCTCTCCGCGGCCAACGTCAAGGCGGCCGCGGAGGGCTCCCTCCGGCGGCTCGGCACCGACCACATCGACCTGTACTACGCGCACTACGACGACGAGGACACGCCGATCGAGGAGACGCTGGCGGCGTTCGACGAGCTCGTCCGCGCGGGCAAGGTGCGCTACATCGCCGCGTCGAACCTGTCGGCCAAGCGGGTCGAGGAGTCGTTGGCGATCTCCGACCGGGAGGGGTTCGCCCGGTACGTGGCGCTGCAGCCGCACTACAGCCTGATCGAGCGGTCGGGCTACGAGGACGAGTACGCGGCGTTGGTGGCGCGGGAGAACCTGGGCGTCCTGCCGTACTGGTCGCTGGCGAAGGGCTTCCTCACCGGCAAGTACCGCGACGGCGGCCCGACCGTCGACAGCCCCCGCGCGGGTGCGGCCGCCCAGTACCTCGATGACCGCGGTCGTCGGGTGTTGGCCGCGCTGGACGAGGTCTCGGCGGCGCACTCGACCACCGTTGCCGCTGTCGCGTTGGCTTGGCTGACGGCGCAACCGAACGTCGTCGCTCCCATCGCGAGCGCGCGCTCCACCGAGCAACTGGCCGACCTGCTCCCGGCGGCCGAACTCGCTCTTACCGCCGACGAGGTCGCGAAGCTGACGGCCGCATCGGAGTAGTTGTCACCGATGGCGGGCTGGGTCTAGTCGAAAGGCGTCGTAGGCGTCGAAAGGCGGCGAAGGCTCAGTCCGCCATCGACGTTCGGTGGCCCAGTACTTCGAGCAGGTGGCGGGCCGCCGCGATGACCGCCGGGTCCTCGCCCGCGCCCGCGGCCACCAGGGTGGCGGTGATGTCGGCCCGCTGCTCGGGTACCTGCACGTCCTCGGCGACCTCGGCGTCGATCACCTCGTCGTCGTCGCGCCGGTGCAGCACGCGGCGGACCTCGGCGGTCAGCGCGGTGTACCCGTCGGCGGCGGCCGCGGGCACCGGGCTGCCGGACACGGTCGCGGCGGCCCCGGCGAGCAACGCGGTCACGACGAGGTCCACGGTCACGAACGGCTCCTCTGCGGTTACCCAGGCGCCACGGAGCGTGGCTGGCCCTCATCACATCGACGGACCCCGGCCGTGGGTTACCGGCATGTCGAAAACCTGTTACTCGCGGTAGCTTACCGCCGGTAAGTTGAGGTACGGTGCGCTCCTGAGCTGCTGTTTGGGAGGGCACCGATGGGCATCACCAACCTGCTGACCCGCGAGCGGGCCGTCGACGGGAAGGTCGTCGTGATCACCGGGGCCGCCCGGGGCCTCGGCGCGGGTCTTGCCCGCCGACTGGCCGCGCGGGGCGCGAAGCTCGCCCTGGTCGGGCTGGAGCCTGCGGAGTTGGCCGAGGTCGCCGCCGACTGCGCGGACGCGGCCGTGTTCGAGGCCGACGTGACCGACTGGGCCGACCTGGAGACCGCCGTGCAGGGCGTGGTCGAGCGGTTCGGCGGCATCGACATCGTGATCGCCAACGCGGGCATCGCGGCGGCGGGCTTCGTCCGGTCGATCGACCCGGCCGCCTTCGAGCGCACCATCGAGGTCGACCTGCTCGGGGTCTGGCGCACCACCCGGGTGACGCTGCCCCACCTGATCGAGCGACGCGGCTACCTGCTGGTCGTCTCGTCGATGGCCGCGATCGCGCACGCGCCCGCGATGGCCGCCTACGCCGCCGCCAAGGCCGGGGTGGAGGCGTTCAGCAACAGCCTGCGCGCGGAGGTCCGGCACCTCGGGGTCCGGGTCGGCGTGGCGCACCCGAGTTGGATCGCGACCGACCTGGTCAACGCCGCCGACGAGCACCCGGTGTTCGGCCCGCTGCGGGCGAGCATGCCCGGCCCGATCGGCCGGACCTACCCGGTGCCGGTCGCGCTGGACGCCCTGGAGAAGGGCGTGCTGCGCCGCGACCGCACGGTGCACGTGCCCGGCTGGGTCGGCGCGCTCAAGCTGGTGCGCGCGTTCCTGCCGCCGGTGATCGAGATCGGCGCCCGGTTGACCGGGAACCTGGTGGCCAGGGCCGACAAGGCGGCCCTGGCCGACATCGCCGCGCGCGGCGCCGACGTCTCGTCCCGGCCGGTCGGCGCGGGCGGGGCGGCGGCGATGCGCGGCCGGTAGCCGGTGGCCAGTGGCTAGGCGAGCGCGGCGGGCTGCCCGAGGACGATCTTCCACTCGCGGATCACGCGCTCGGCGGCCACGCCGTCGACGGTGTACGGGTCGACCGCGAGCAGGGCGTCCAACTCGGCCCGGTCGGCCGCCTTGATGACCAGGAAACCGCCGGAGTCGTCCGCCCACGGGCCCGCGGCCAGCACCTGGCCGGTCTCGACCATGGACTGCAGGTAGTCGCGGTGCTGGGGCCGGACGGCGGCGAGCAGGTCGGCGTCCTCGACGTAACGGGTGTCCACGGTG
Organism: Actinokineospora inagensis DSM 44258; assembly: GCF_000482865.1. GTDB lineage: Bacteria > Actinomycetota > Actinomycetes > Mycobacteriales > Pseudonocardiaceae > Actinokineospora > Actinokineospora inagensis. The sequence continues at coordinate 63,167 of NZ_AXWW01000035.1, forward strand.
AACCAGGTCATGCCGCCATCATCGCAAAGCGCAGGTCGGGCGATGTCCCCCCGGGTGGTGGGCGGGTAAGGTCACCCCGTGGCAGGGGATGACATCCAGGCGGCCGGACCTGCGGGGGCAAGCCCCGGCGGTGCCGAGCAGGCCGAGCGAACGGTCGAGCAGACGCTGACCCGGCTGCGGGCGATCGATCTCAAGAGCGCGCCGCCTCCGCAGCCCGAGGCGCCGTTGACCTTGGAGGACCTGTACCGGACGCACCGGATGCGGTTGGTCCGGCTGGCGCTGCTGCTGGTCGACGAGCCCGCGACGGCCGAGGACGTGGTGCAGGAGGCGTTCACCGGGCTGCACCGCAACTGGGGTGGTCTGCGCGACTCGGCGGCCGCGGTCGGCTACCTGCGGACGGCGGTGGTGAACGGTTCACGCAGTGTTTTGCGCAGGCGCAAGACCGCTCGCGAGTACACGCCGCCGCACGCGGTCAACGCGCGGTCGGCGGAGAGCCTTGCCATGCTGACGGCGGAGCACCAGAGCGTCGTGCGGGCGCTGTCGCAGTTGCCGCCGCGCCAGCGCGAGGTGTTGGTGCTGCGCTACTACGGAAACCTGACGGAGGCGGAGATCGCCGAGGCGGCGGGCATCTCCAAGGGCACCGTGAAGTCGACGGCGAGCCGGGCGTTGGAGGCGCTGCAGAAGATCATGAACACGCCGTAGGCGTACTCCTACTGGGCGAAGTTGGTTTAGACCATTGCGGTATAGACCAATACACTGCCACTGTGCACTGTCGCGTGCACGGACGCTCGGAGGACCAGCAAATGGCAGGACGGCTCATCGCAGGAGGCAGACTCGTCACCGCGGAAGGGGTGGTCGACGACGGCTGGCTGCTCGTCGACGACGGCTACATCTCCGCCCTGGGCACCGGTGAGCGTCCGCGCGCCGACGAGACGGTCGACGTCGGCGGCGCCTGGGTGGTCCCCGGGTTCGTCGACATCCACTGCCACGGCGGCGGTGGCGAGCCGTTCATGAGCACCGACCCGGCCAGGGCCAGGGTCGCCGCCGACACGCACGCCCGCCGGGGCACCACGACCATGCTGGCCAGCCTGGTCTCCCGACCGGTCGACGAACTGGTCAACCAGATCGCCGCGCTGCGCGAACTCGTCGAAGAGGGCCTGCTCGCGGGCGTCCACCTGGAGGGTCCGTTCCTGTCCGCGGCCCGCTGCGGCGCGCACGACCCCGCCATCCTGCGCGCGCCGGACACCGACGCGGTCGGCAAACTGCTCGCCGCCGGGCGCGGCGCGGTCCGGATGGTCACCCTGGCGCCGGAGCTGGACAACTCGGTCAACGCGGTCCGGCAGTTGGTCGACGAGGGCAGCATCGCGGCCATCGGGCACACCGACGCCACCGAGGCCCAGGTCATGCCCGCGGTCGAGGCGGGCGCCACGGTCGCCACGCACCTGTTCAACGGGATGCGCCCGCTGCACCACCGCGAGCCCGGCCCGATCGGCGCCCTGCTCGACGACGAGCGGGTGACCGTCGAGCTGATCTGCGACCTGGTGCACCTGAGCCCCACCATCGTCCGGCTGGCCGCCCGGCACGCGGGTCTCGGCCGCACCGTGCTGGTCACCGACGCCATCGCGGCCGCCGGGGTCGGCGACGGCAGCTACGACATCGGCGGCCTTGAGGTCGTGGTCAAGGACGGCGTGCCGACGCTGGCGGGCGGGACCTCGCTGGCGGGCAGCACGCTCACCATGGACGTCGCCTTCCGCAACCTCGTGCACGGCTGCGGTCTGTCCGTCCCGGAGGCCGTCGCGGCCACCTCGACCCGGCCCGCCGCGCTGCTCGGCCTCACCGACACCACCGGCAAGCTCGCCAAGGGCCTCGCCGCCGACCTCGTCGTGCTGGACGGGGGCCTGCACGTCACCTCGGTCATGCGCCGGGGCGGCTGGGTGGGTTAGCGTCCTGGACATGACGGCCGACCCGGAACGCCTGCTCGCCGACGCGTTGCGCGCGCAGGCGGCCCGGACGCCGGTCCCGGACCGGGTGGTCGAGCCGGACCTCGCCGAGGAGACGGTCTACCTCGGGGAGCGCCCGACGCGGGTCGAGCAGGACCTGCCGCCCCGGGCGTGGTGGGTGCTGGGTCTGGCCCTGCTGCTCGGCCTCGCCGCGGGCGCGTTGGTCGGCTTCCTGACCCTGATCCACTAGCTTGATCCACCGGGGCTGCGGCTGGTGACCGGCGCCACCCGGTAGGCGCGCCCGGCGGCCCCTGGTCACCGGGGGCCCCTGTACCTTGGCCCGGTGCGCGCCGACATCACGACCATGGGCCTGCTGCCGAGCTGGCTGGACGCCGAGGTCATCCTCAACAGCCTCGGGCCGTGGCTGCTGCCGATCCTGTGCCTGATCATCTTCGCCGAGTGCGGGCTGCTGCTCGGTTTCTTCCTGCCCGGTGACTCGCTGCTGTTCACGGCGGGCCTGTTCGCGGCGACGGGGAAGCTCTCGGCGCCGATGTGGGCCGTGCTGGTGCTGCTGACCGTGTGCGCGTTCCTCGGCAACGTGGTCGGCTACTACATCGGCTACAAGGTCGGTCCCGCGTTGTTCAGCAAGCCCGACTCCAAGCTGTTCAAGCGGGAGCACGTGGTCAAGACGCACGAGTTCTTCGACAAGTACGGGCCGCGGGCGATCGTGCTCGCCCGGTTCGTGCCGATCGTGCGGACGTTCATCACCGCGGTCGCGGGCGTCGGCCGGATGGACCGCAAGAAGTTCTTCACCTACTCGGCCATCGGCGCGGTCCTGTGGGTGTGCGGGGTGACGGTGCTGGGCTACTTCCTGGGCCAGGTGGAGTTCATCCACAAGAACCTGGAAGCGATGCTGGTCGTCATCGTGCTGGTGTCGGTGCTGCCGATCGTCATCGAGTTCGTCCGGGCCCGCCGCGAGCGCAGGTCAGCGGGCCCGTCGGGTCGCTGATCCTCAGGCGGCCGCCCAGATCTGGTGGGCGGCGGTGACGGCGGCGGCCTGGTACGCGGGCAGCAACCTGCCCTCCACCACGACCTCCACCGGCCACTTCTCCTGGCGGGTCACCCACAGCCGGGACGTGATGGCGCTGTGCGCGCGCAACTCGTCCGACCCGGGTACCACCTGCACCAGGTAGACCCACGTGGCCGGGTTCGCGGCCTCGGGCAGCGGTTCCCGCCACGCCCGGCGCACCCGGCGGCCACCGGAGGCGGCGGCCTCGCCCGCGATCACCCGGTCGGCGCCGGACGGGTCGGGGGCGTCGGCGGGCCCGGTGGGGCTGAACCGGTACGCGGGCGGCGGCGCGGTGTCCACCGCCGTCAACTCGGTGAGCTCGGGGTCCTGCGGGTCGTCGAGCAGGGTGCGGATCAGCTCGGTCTCCTCCGCGGTGACGCCGACCCCCTCGTGCCGCAGGTTCAGCAGCAGCGCCGCCCGCGCCAACTCGTCCTCGCCCGCGAACAGTTGCGACTGCACGACCCCGATCACGTCGTCGGAGAGCCTGCCCGCGAGCCGTCGGCACACCTCCGCCGCGGTGGTGTACTGCACCTGGTCCATCGTCACCGTCACTTCTCCTGGTGGGCGTCGGGTCCGGATGGATCACTGTAGTGAGGCCGGGCGGTCACCAGGGGTGCGTGCGACTGGCGGGAATCAGTCCATTGTGAACATCGACCCGGGGTTGAAGAGGTTGTCCGGGTCCAGGGCCGCCTTGATGGCGCGGTGCGCGCGCAGGCCGACCGGGCCGATCTCGCGGGCCAGCCAGTCGCGTTTGATCTTGCCGACGCCGTGTTCGCCGGTGATCGTGCCGCCCAGCGCGAGACCCAGTTCCAGGATGTCGTTGAAGGCGCGGGTGGCGCGGTCGAACTCGTCGGTGGAGGTGGGGTCGTACACGATCGTCGGGTGCATGTTGCCGTCGCCGGCGTGGCCGACCACGGCGACCCGCAGGCCGACCTCGTCGCTGATCCGGGCGCACCCGGCGATCAGCTCGGTGATCTTGGTGCGCGGCACGCAGACGTCGTCGGTCATCCAGGCGCCGTAGGTCTCCAGGGCGGTGAGCACCGCGCGCCGGGCGGTCAGCAGCATCGCGCCCTCGGCGGCGTCGAACGTGGTGTGCGCCAGGGTGGCGCCCGCGTCGGCGCAGATCCGCTCGATGGCGGCCAGTTCGCGGCGGGCCGCCTCGCCGCCGGAGTCGGACTGGCACAGCAGCAGGGCGGCGCTGCCCCGGCCCGCGCCGAGCTCGGTCTTCAGGTGCGCCTCGACCGCCTGGATCGAGGTGGCGTCCATGATCTCCATCAGTGACGGGACCAGCCCCTCGCGCACGACCCTGGCCACCGCGGCGCCCGCCGCCCCGGTCGAGCCGAAGGCGGCCACCAGGGTGCCCGGGGCCTGGGGTAACGGCCGCAGCGCCAGGGTCGCCCGGGTGATCACGCCGAGGGTGCCCTCGCTGCCGACGAACAGCTTGGTCAGGTCGTAGCCCGCGACACCCTTGACGGTGCGGCGGCCGGTGTCGAGGACCTCGCCGTCGGCCAGTACAACCCGCATGCCGAGCACGGAGTCGGTGGTGACCCCGTACTTCACGCAGCACAGGCCACCCGCGTTGGTGGAGAGGTTGCCGCCGATGGTGCACCAGTCGTAGCTGGACGGGTCCGGCGGGTAGAACAGGCCGTGCTTCTCGACGGCGTCGCGCAGGTCGAGGTTGACCACGCCGGGTTCGACGACGGCGAGCCGGTTGTCCGGGTCGACCTCGACGATGGCGTTCATCCGGGTGGTCACCAGGACCACGCAGCCGTCGACGGCGTTCGCGGCGCCGGACAGGCCGCTGCCCGCCCCGCGCGGCACGATCGGCACCCGGTGCCGGGCGCAGGCCCGCACGACCGCCTGGACCTGCTCGGTCGACCTGGGCAGGACCACCGCGAGCGGGGTGCCGTACGGGGCCAGCGGCATCATGTCCCGCTGGTAGCCGGGCAGCACGTCCGGATCGGTGATCACCCCGTCCTGGCCGAGCGCGGTCCGCAGGTGGTCGAGCAACTCCGCTGATGTCGCCGAGGTGTGCACGCATGTCACCGTAGGCGATCGCCCCACCACTGACCTACAGTTGATGTGGTGGGTGTCACTACGACACCCGGGTCGGGGGTGTCGCGTGCGGGGAACCGGTTGGGCGGGACCGCCCGGACCGAGTGTGCGGGCCAGGGCACTGGCCCGGTACCTGCGCGCCTGCGCCCGCCCGGTGGCCGACCGGCTGCGGTTCGGCGGTGCCCAGTTGCGGGTGGTGCGCGAGGCGTACGACACGGTCGGGTTCACCCCGCTGCCGCGCGGGACCAAGGTGCACGCGGTGTCCGAACAGCACGGTGACGGGCAGGTCACCGGCGTGTGGCTGACCGCGAGGGACGCCGACGAGAGCGCAGGCGTCGTGCTGTACCTGCACGGCGGCGGTTTCGTGCTCGGCTCGCCGCGCACGCACCGGCACCTGGCGGCGTTGCTGTCCCAGGCCAGTGGCATGCCGGTGTTGCTGTTGGACTACCGGCGCGCGCCAGAGCACCCGTACCCGGCGGCCGCCGACGACGCGCTGGCCGCGTACCAGTGGCTGCTCGACCAGGGCCACCCGGCCGACAAGGTGGTGCTGGCGAGCGACTCGGCGGGCGGTCACCTGGCGGCGTGGTTGCTGCGCGGGCTGGCCCGGCGGCGGGCCGCGATGCCGGGTGCGGCGGTGTTCTGGTCCCCGTTCCTGGATCTCACCTGCTCCGAGTTGGACGCGCGGGACGCCGAGTGTCGAGACCCGTACATCCCACCCGTGCGGGCGCGCGAGGTCGCCGCGCTGTACGCCGGGTCCTTCGGGGTCGACCACCCCGGACTGGACGTGTTCCGGGGTCCGAAGCGGCGGTGGCCGCCGACCCTGGTCCAGGTGGGTGGCACGGAGTGCCTCTTAGCCGACTCCCGGCGGTTGGCCGACGTGCTGGCCGCGGCGGGTGTGCACTGCGAACTGCAGGTGTGGCCGGGTCAGGTGCACGTGTTCCCGGCGTTCTACCCGATCGTCCCGGAAGGACGGCTCGCGATCGGACAGGCCGGTGTGTTCCTGCGCGAGGTGGTGGCGCGGCCGCTGGCGGCCTGAGTGATCGATCCCGGCTTGCGATCTTCCGCGCCCCGGAACATGCTTGGGCAACGCAACCAGTTGTCCCATGCAACCAAGGAGGCCGGATGCCGGAACCGCTGTCGGACCGCGCGCCGACCACCTTGCCGACCGACCTGTCGACTGACCTGTCGACTGACCTGTCGATCAACCTGGCGACCGCGGACGACCTCGGGCTGCAACTGGTCCGGCTGCTGCGGCTGGCCCACCACGCCAAACAGCACCTCGGCGGGCACGACGCGGTCGAGCGGTCCAGCTACGCGCTGCTCGCCGCCCTGGACCACCTCGGTCCACTCCGGGCCAACGCGCTCGCCGAGGCGGTGCACGCCGATCCGTCCACGGTGAGCAGGCAGATCAGCGCCCTGGTCGGGCACGGCTGGCTGGAGCGGCGGACCGACCCCGGCGACGGCCGCGCCTGCGTCATCGCCGCCACCGCCGCGGGGGAACGCGCCTTCGCCGCGAGCCGGGCGCACCGCAGCCGGGTGCTCGCCGAGTTGCTCGCGCACTGGCCAGAACCGGACCGCCACCGCCTGGTAGACCTGCTGACCAGGCTGAACACCGAACTCGAGGCGTACTCCGCGACCGGTCTCCCGCTCGGGCGGCCCGCCGAGGACCCGCGTCCGACCGCACATCGCACCGAACACCTGCAAGGGGAACCAGCATGACCGCCGACACCGCCGAGGAGCCCTCGGCGAAGCACGCCGCGCCGGAGTCGTCCGGCCTGACCCACCGGCAGATCATGGTGATCATGTCCGGGCTGATGCTCGGCATGTTCCTTGCCGCGCTCGACCAGACCATCGTCGGCACCTCGATCCGGACCATCGCCGACGACCTCAACGGGCTGAGCCTGCAGGCGTGGGCGACCACCGCCTACCTGATCACCTCGACCGTCTCCACCCCGCTCTACGGCAAGCTGTCCGACATCTACGGCCGCAAGCCGTTCTTCGTCACCGCCATCACGCTGTTCGTGATCGGGTCGCTGGCCTGCACGTTCTCCCAGTCGATGTACCAACTGGCCGCGTTCCGCGCGTTCCAGGGCCTTGGCGCGGGCGGCCTGATGTCGCTGGCGCTGACCATCATCGCCGATATCGTCTCGCCCAGGGAACGCGCCCGCTACCAGGGTTTCTTCCTCGCCGTGTTCGGCACGTCCAGTGTGCTCGGCCCGGTCATCGGCGGGTTCTTCGCCGGGCAGTCGGAGATCCTGGGCATCACCGGCTGGCGCTGGGTGTTCCTGGTGAACGTCCCGATCGGCATCATCGCGCTGATCGTGGTGGCCAGGGTGCTCAACGTCCCGCACGAACGGCACGATCACCGCATCGACTACTTCGGCGCGATATTCCTGTCGGTCACCGTGGTGCCGTTGCTGATCGTGGCCGAACAGGGCAGGGAATGGGGTTGGCACTCGCAACAGGCCCTGCTCTGCTACGGGATCGGGTTCGTCGGGCTGGTCGGCTTCCTGCTGGTGGAGAAGGTGATGAAGGACGAGGCGCTGATCCCGCTGCGGTTGTTCCGCACGTCCACCTTCGCCATGACGATCATCGCGGGCACCATCCTCGGTGTCGGCATGTTCGGCGGGATCACCATGGTGCCGCAGTACCTGCAGATCGTGCGCGGCTACAGCCCGACCGAGGCCGGGCTGATGATGGTGCCGCTGATGCTGGGCATCATGACCGCGTCGGTCGTGTCCGGGCAACTGACCTCGAAGACCGGGCGCTACAAGCTGTTCCCGATCATCGGCACGCTGCTGCTGATCGGTGGTCTGCTGCTGTTCCACACGGTCGAGGTGGACACGCCGATGTGGCAGCCGATCGTGTTCATGGTCCTGTTCGGACTGGGACTGGGCTTCTGCATGCAGACGCTGACCGTGGCGGCGCAGAACTCGGTGCCGGTGCGGGACATGGGCGTGGCCACGGCGGCGATCACCTTCTTCCGCCAGTTGGGTGGCACGCTCGGTGTGGCGGTGTTCCTGTCGCTGCTGTTCAGCACGGTCGCCGACAACATCGGCAGCGCTTTCCGCGCCGCGGTGGGCACCCCGCAGTTCCAGGCGGCGCTGTCGGACCCGGCGGTGCGGGCGAACCCGGTCAACGACCCGGTGTTCGCGGCGCTGCGCGGTGGCGGCGGTGGCGTGCTGCAGGACTCGTCGTTCCTGCAGCGCATCGACCCGCGGCTGGCCCGGCCGTTCCAGGAGGGTTTCGTCGAGTCGATCCAGTTGGTGTTCCTGGTCGGCGCGGGCGTGATGGTGCTGGCGTTCCTGGTCTCGCTGTTCATCAAGGAGATCCCGCTGCGCTCCGGCTCGTCGCCCGCGGTCGTCATGGAGGGCGGCGAGGCGCTGCTGCCGGACGAGGCCAAGGAGAGCATGGACGGGCAGGAGCACCCGGAGGCGGCGGAGACCGAGCCCACCGGGGAGGCCGACGCGCCCGCCGAGCCGGAATCCAACGGCCACAACGGTTTCCACCCGATCGAGTCGCTGCGCGGCGAGCTGACCGGCCTGCGCGGTCAGGTCCGCCGTCCGGACGGGACGATCGTGCCCGGTGCGGCGCTGACCCTGCTGGACGCGGGCGGCCGCCAGGTCAGCCGGGTCGGTTCGGACGGGGCGGGCGAGTACCTGCTGGACGCGCCCACCCCCGGTTCGTACGTGCTGCTGGCCTCGGCGCCGGAGCACCAGCCGAGGGCGACCCAGGTGAAGGTCCGCCCTGGGCAGTCCACTGTGGACGTCATCTTGCCGGGGGCGACCGTGCTGCACGGGTTCGTGATGACCGCGGACGGGCACAGCGCGGTCGGCCTCGCCCAGGTGACGCTGACCGACGCGCTCGGCGAGGTGGTGGAGAACCAGACCACCGCCTCCGACGGCAGCTACCGGTTCGTCGGCGTGCGCGGCGGCGAGCTGACCCTGGTGGTGGCCGCCGACGAGTTCCAGCCCGCGGCGGTCACGCTGACCGTCCCGGACTCCGGGCCGATGCGCCAGGACGTGGAACTGGTCGGCGCGGCGACACTGTCCGGCACGGCGCACACCGGGGCGGGGGTGATCGTGCCGGACGCGCGGATCACCGTGCTCGACTCGGCGGGTGAGGTGGTCGCGGTGACCACGTCCGACGACAACGGCCGCTACGCCCTCGACGGGCTCGCCGAGGGGGACTACACGATCATCGCCAGCGGCTACTCGCCCTCGGCGCACCAGGTGTCGCTGCGCCGCGGCGAGTCCGGTGTCCGGGACGTGGTCCTCGGCTACGACGAGTGGAAGTAGCTCAGGCCGCCAGGCCGAGCACGACTGTTCCGAGGACCAGCAGGTCTGGTCCTCGGAACAGTTGGCCGAGCAGCCCGACCGGGGTGTACACGCCGCCCGCGTCCACCGAGGCGCCGCCGCCCCCGTAGTCGAGGTTGGGGCGGGTGACGGTGCGCACGGCAGCCGCCGCGGCCAGTGGGACGGCATAGGGGGCGACCGGCAGACCGAGCAACCAGGTCACGGTCACCCACACCGCCGCCGCGGCGGTCAGCACGGCGAACATCGCGTACTTCAGCGCCTTGGCGTCGGTGTGCACCCAGCGGCGCAGGCCGTCGACCCTGGTCATGTCGGAGAGGCCACCGGCGAACGGCATGACCGCGAGGTACGCGCCCGGCGCGGTCCACCAAGTGGAGCCCACCAGCGGGAAGACGTGGTGCAGCACCGGTACCGCCAACGCCAGCAGGACGGCGAACGGCAACGCGGTGCGCCGACCGAGGAAGCTCGCCAGGGCGATCCGCGGCGGGTCGATCAACCGCATCCGCACCGGGTGCGCGCGCGGCAACAACATCAGCACGTCACCGAAGGCGGCGGACACCGAGCGCACGACCCGCGCGTTCCACCCCGCCACCAGCTCATCACGCCGGGCGGGCAACGCACGCTTGAGCGGGACAAGAGCCACCACGGTCAACACGCCCACCGCGCACCACAGCACGACCGGTGCGGCGAACAGCACGCCCGCGGCGGCCAAACCCAACGGCGCGACGAGTTCCACCCACGTGCGGGGTCGGTTGGCCCAGCGGAAGGCGAACAACGCGGACGAGGCCGCCAAAGCAGCGGTGAGCGGGAGATCGGGCCAGCCCAACAGCACGCCGCCCGCCGCGAACAGGTATCCGACCACGGCATACCGCAGCAGCAGGGCCACCGTGAGCCGCGTCCGCAGCGGCCGGTCCCGGTCGGGGCGGTCTCGCCAGGTGAGCTCGGCCGGGTTGGCCCACACGTGGTCGCGACGCAGCAGCGAGAACACCGCGATGGCCAATGCCAGCAGTACCAAGGCGAGCGTGGCCCCCGCCGTGGCCGGGTGGGTGCCCAGGAACCGGCCGCGCACCTGCGCGGTCTGGTAGAACGGCAGCCCGAGCAGGCCGCCCCCGACGAAGATCGGCAGGGCCGCGTCGCCCAGCCAGGTCAGCGCCCGCCTCGTTCGTCGGGTCATTCGCCGGGTCATTCGTCGTCGAGGTCGAGCACCAGGTCGGCCACGGCGGTCACCAGCGGCGGGAAGTGGCTGGCGATGACCACCGCGGACCCGTTCGCCTTCGCCCCCGACACCAACCGCGCCAGCCACGCCCGACCCGCCGCGTCCACCGCCCGCTCCGGCTCGTCGAGCAGCAGCAACCGGTGCGGGCGGGCCACCGCGCCGAGCAGCAGCAACCGCCTGCGCTGCCCCGCCGAAAGCTGCCGGGCCGGGACCTGCGGCAGGTCGTGCTCCGGCGCCGCGACGCCGAGCAGGTCGAAGTGCTGGGCCGGGGTGTACTCCTCGAACAGCGCCGAGTCGTCGAGCAGCACCGACACGAGCGCCCGGAAGTCGGCGTCCCGCTCGTCCGGCTTCTGCCCGCTGACCAGCACCTTCCCCTCCGTCGGCTCCTGCAGCCCGTACAGGCAGCGCAGCAGCGTCGACTTGCCCGACCCGTTCTCCCCGGTCAACGCCAGGCACTGGCCCCGGTGGAGATCGAGGTCGAGGTCGTGGAACAGCCAGCGCTCGCCGCCGACGAGCACCCCAAGTCCACTGGCGTGGACGATCCGGTCCGACACGGACAGCCAACGACCGGAGCACCGCCCCGGTTCCACTCGAACGAGCGAAACCGGCGGCCGGTCGCAACGGCGTTTCCGATCAGCCAAACGTCGGTGAACAGGCCGTGGTTCGTCTGCGCCCGCCCGGTTACGCCACGTACCCTACGGCCGTGACCTACGCCCTTGGCCTGTCCGAAACCGCTGGTCCGCTGGTGGTGTGGGCGATCGTGCTCGGGTTCGTGTTCCTCGAGTGCGCCTTCATCATCGGCCTGTTCCTGCCGGGCGACGGGCTGTTGTTCGCGGCCGGGGTGGTGTTGGCCCAGCAGGGCCACGAGCACCAGGCGTGGTGGCTCTCCGTGGTCGCCACCGTGGTCGCGGTCGCGGGCAACCAGCTGGGCTACTACATCGGCTCGAAGACCGGGCACGCCATCGTCACCAGGGTCGGCGGCAAGGTGCTCAACCAGCGCAACCTCGACCGGGCCCGCGACTTCCTGGACCGCAAGGGTTTCTTCGCCATCGTGGTGGCCCGCTGGATCCCGTGGATCCGCACCCTGGCCCCCCTCGTCGCGGGCGCCGCCAAGATGGACGCCCGCCGCTTCCTGCTGGCCACCACCGTCGGCGGCGTCGCCTGGGTCCCCACCCTGGTCCTGATCGGCTACTACGCGGCAGGCCTGCTCGACGAACTCCCCTGGCTGAAGACGGTCGCGGTCGTCGCCAGCATCGCGTTCTTCGTCTTCGGCACCATCTGGGGCTTCTGGCGCTACCGCCAGGAAATGCGCAAGCCGGTGGACACGGTGTCGGTCACGGACTAGCGGCGCAGTGCCTCCGCCGGTTCGATGCGGGTGGCCCGCCAAGCCGGGCACAGGCCCGCCAGCAGACCGGTGACCATGCCCAACACCGGCGCCGGGTAGACCACCTGCGGTTCCAGGATCGGGGTCAGGCCCCGCACGATCGACACGACCAGCACGGTCACCACCCCGATCGCGGTGCCGACCAGACCGCCGAGCAGCCCCAGGGTGGCGCTCTCCACCAGGAACTGGCCCGCGATGTGCCTGCGCCGGGCACCCAGCGCGCGGCGCAGCCCGATCTCCGGGACCCGCTCCAGCACGGCGACCAGACTGGTGTTGGCGATGCCGACCCCACCGACCACCAGCGACACCCCGGCCAAGCCGAGGAACAGACCGTTGAGGTCGGTGGACACCGCGTCACGCAGGGTGCGCGGGTCGGGCGGCACGACGGCCTTGGTCCGCTCCGGGCTGTCCGGCCGGGCCGCGACCTTGGCCTGCCTGCCGACCTGCTGCGCGGCGCCGACGGCCGTGTCGACCAGCATGCTGGTGACCGAGCCGGACGCGGGCGACGGCCCCCAGTGCCTGGCCGCGGTCGCCGCCGGGACGAGCACGTCGAGCAGGGTCTCCGGTCTGCGGTCCACCGAGTCGACCACGCCGATCACGGTCAGCGCCCGACCCTGGACGAAGATCGCGGGCTGGGCGTCCAACCTGGTCAGCCCCAACCGGGCGGCCGCCGCGCGACCGACCACCGCGACGTCCTCGGCGCGGCCGTCGTGGAACGCGTCGAACGCGACGCCCTGCGCCATCCTGGCGTGCACGGCGGCGAAGTACCCGGGGGTCGCCGCGAGCACGGGCAGCGTCTCGCCGGTGCGGTCCGCGTCCTCCGGCCGCACCCCGACCTTCGCGTTGCCCAGGGGTACCGGCCACGACACGCCGACCGCCTTCACCCCGGGTAGCGCGGCCACCCGCTCCTGGGCGTCCGCCGGGAAGGCGGCGGGTTCGGCCGGGTCGGTGGCGGTGCGCTCCAGCGACACCTCGGTCGCGCTCAGCTCGGAGAACCGGGCGCTGACCTGCCCCTGGGTGGTCGCGGTCAACCCGAGCACGGCGACGAACGCGGCCAACGCCAACGCCGTCCCCAACGCGGTGAGCACCGACCGCCCCGCCCGCTGTGTGACACCACTGATCACCTCGTCGGCGAGGTCCGCCGGTCGCAGGCTCACCGGACCGCCAACCGGCCGTCGTGGATCGTGACCTGCCGCCGCGCCCGCGCCGCCACCGACGGGTCGTGCGTGACCACGACAACCGTCTGACCGCTGCGGTGGACCTCCTCGATCAGGTCCAGCACGCGGGCAGCCGACGCGCTGTCCAAGTTGCCGGTCGGCTCGTCGCACAGCAGCAGACTCGGGTCCGCCACCAGGGCGCGGGCGATCGCGACCCGCTGCCGCTCCCCACCGGACAACTCCCCGGCGAGCGCGCCCGCCCGGGGCGCCAACCCGACCCGCTCCAACACGGCCGCCGCCGCGCGCTGCCGGTCGGCCCGCCGCCTGCCCAGGTACAGCGACCCCAACATCACGTTCTCCACGGCCGTGCGGTGCGGCAGCAGGTGGAACGACTGGAACACGAACCCGATCCGCTCCGCCCGCATGCTCATGCGCACCCGCTCCGGCAACGACCCCACGTCGACCCCGTCGATCAGGTACTGCCCCTCGGTGGGCGTGTCCAGCAGACCGACCAGGTTCAACCAGGTCGACTTGCCCGAACCCGACGGCCCGGTGACCGCGACGTAGTCGGACCGGTCGATCACCAGGTCCGACGGGCGCAACGCCACCACCGGCGGCGGACCCGGGTAGGTCTTCCCGGCGCCGCGCAACTCGACGACCGGGACGCTCACCGCCCCACCACCACCCGGTCACCCACGCGCAGCTCGCCGCGAACCTCGACGTAGCCGCCGCCGGAAACCCCTGCGGTGACTGGGATTCGTTCCTCACCGGACGCCGAGGTCCGCACCACCTGCGACTGCCCGTCGGCCCGCGCCGACACCGCGGCCAGCGGGACGACCAGGACCTCCCCCCTGGGTGCTGGCGGATTCCACCGTGAGCCGGACGTCCTGCCCGTCGAACTTGGGGTCCAGCGGGCTGTCGGGGATGACCAACACCGACATCTGCCCCGGCGGCGCGGTGTTCTGGTCGTTGCCTGCCTGGCCACCGCCGGACTGGTCGCTGGTGGACTGATCGCTGTTGGCTGCCTGCGGGGTGTCGATCCGCTCCACCCGCCCGGACACGGTGGCCCCCAACACCTCGGACGCGATGTCCACGTGCTGACCGGGCCGCACCAGGGCAGCGTCCGTGCGGTTGAGTCCACCGTGGACGATCAGGTCACCACTGGACACGATCACCAGGGCGGATGTCGCGTTGTCACCGACCACAGCGCCGACCTTCGTCACCCGCGCGGGCAACGCGTCGATGAAGGCGACCTCCCCGATCGGCACGATCGCGCCGGTGCTGTCCCGCAACGCCGCCAAGTCCTCCTCGGCGTCCCGCACCGCCCGCTTCGCGTCATCGGCCGCGTCCGGCGCCGCCTTCCCCAGCACGATCTTCGCGTCGCGAACCCGCCGTTCCGCCACCCGCAAACCGGCAGCTTCATCGGGATTCGCCGTCGCCACTTGGTAACCGGCCTTGGCGTACAGGGCGGCGACCGCCTTCTTGGTGCCCGCGCCGTAAACACCGGCGGCATCGGGCTTGGTCGAGTACCCCAACCCGGACAGGGCCGTCTGAAGCTGCCGGACGTCGTCGCCGTAGGCGTCCGGGGCCAGGTCGCGGTACGCGGGCGAAGCCCCTTGCAGCACCAGAACGGGCCTGCCGGACACCTCCGCCACCACCGACCCGGACCGCACCTCGTCGCCCGCCCTGAGCGGAAGCCTTGTCACCACCGGCTTCCCACCCGTACCCGCCCCCGGATAGGTGATCTTCGTCGACCGAGCGGGTGCGACGTCCCCACGCACCGTCACCGTGCTGCGCAACACCCGCCGCTCAACCGCGACCGTCACCGGCCCCGAAGCAGGCGGCTCCGCCTCCGCCGCCACCAGCGCGGGCGACTTCACGAACCTCGCCACCACCAACGCCCCACCGCCGAACACCAGCGTCACCGCCACCACCAGCCACAACGCCCGCCTGCGGCCGCGCACCCTGGCCCCACCGGGAGTCGCCTTGTCCTGTTCGACCACCAGTGCCCCCAGCGCATTCGTTGGGCCGATTGGATAATTGCCGGCAAAACCAGACCAAACGGTACCGTAGCCGCACTGCGGAATAGTTCTGAGGTCAAGTCACCACCAAAGATGGCTTTGGCCTTCACCATTGTTTGCAGAATGGGGAGTCGAAACACATGGGATTGCGCGCCGTAACGGCGGTCGCCGTGGTTGTTGTCGCGTTCACGGCCGGGTGTTCGTCATCGGAGCCGCCCAAGGCGGCGGATCCGGCGCACGAGCCGCCGCTCGGGGAGGTGGCGACCGTACGGGAGACCTACGACCTCGTCCTCCCGCTGGACAGCTACCGCGCGACCGCGGAGCAGTTGGCGACCATCGGCACCGCCAACGACATGCTGGTCCAGCAGTGCATGCGGCGCTTCGGGTTCGACACGCCGGTGGTCTCGCACGAGAACCCGCGCCAGCCGAACCGCCGGTACGGGATCAGCGCCTCGGACGACTACGCCAACTGGGGTTACCACCCGTCTCCGGACCAGTTCCCCCAGCGCAAGGCCAACGACCCGAACCAACAGAAGCACTCCGACGCGGAATGGCAGGTCTTCACCGGGCGAGACGGTTCCACCGTTGTCAACGGCGAGAAGGTGCCCGACGGTGGGTGTCGGGTTGAGGCGGGCAAAACCCTGAACTTCTACGCGAACAACGACACCAGCCACGAAACCGCCGACGACCTCGTGCAGAACCTGTCCAACGAGTCGAACGCGTCGGCCCGGGGTGATTCCCGGCTGATCGCCGCGTGGGCGAATTGGAGCAAGTGCATGGACGAGGCCGGGTACGACTACGCCACCCCCTGGGACGCCAACGACGACGGGGCGTGGTGGAAGGACCAGAACCCCAGCGACAAGGAGATCGCCACGGCGAAGGCGGATGTGGGGTGCAAGGAGAAGACGAACGTCATCGGGGTCAACCTGGCTGTGGAGACGGCCTACCAGAGCCGGTTGATCGAGAAGAACGCGGAGGCGTTGAAGGACTACCGGGTCCTGCTGGACAACCGGATCAAGGAGGCGACCGCGGTGGTCTCGCGGAAGTGAGCCCGGCGGGCGGTCAACCCGCCAGCACCAGCGGGATGCCGTCGGGGTCGCGCAGGGCCACGCCGTCGGGGGTGGTGCTGAACGGGACGCCGCAGTCGGTGAGGCGGCGGGGCCACGTGTCGACGTCGGGGACGGAGAAGGTGAGGTGGTCCAGGCCGGGTCTGCCCTCGTCGAACGGGGCGTGGCAGCCCCGCGGGTGCTGCACCAGGGTCAGCGCGACCCCCAGGCCGCGCAGCCGCACCCGGCGCGGGCCCTCTGCCGGCTCCTCGCGGCTCTGCGTGGCGAACCCGAGCACGCGCTCGTACCAGGGGACACTGCGGTCGACGTCGGTCACGGTGAGGGCGACGTGGTGGACGCCGGTCAGCGCAGGCATCGGGGTCAGTCCTTCCTTGGCCCGTTCGGGGGCGAGCCGTACGCCATAGTGCCCCAGGCGGGCTACGACGCGGCGGGCGGCGGGTCAACGGCGTGGATCACCAGGTCGGCGGCCGGGGCGGTGGCGGCGACCAACCGGGCGTTGCGCTCGTCGGACCCGTCGGCACGCTCGCGGGCCTGCTCCGGGGTGCGGCCGTAGCGGATATGGCGTGCCACCAGCCGATCCCGCCGGAGGTCCTGGCCGGGGTCGAGGAACCACGCCTCGGCCAACAGCGGCCGGACGGCGGGCCACAGCAGCAGGTAGTTGCCCTCGGTGATCACGAGGGGAACGTCACACCCGATCGGGACGGCGCCCGCGACCGGCTCCTCGATCTCCCGGCGGAACTCCGGGGCGTACACGACCGGGTCGGTGTTGGCGGCCAGGCGGCGCAGCAGGTGGACGTAGCCGTCGGCGTCGAAGGTGTCCGGGGCGCCCTTGCGGTCGGCGGCGCCGAGCCGGTCGAGTTCGGCCTGGGCCAGGTGGAATCCGTCCATACCGACCAACGCGGCCCGGTCGCCGAGCGCGTCGACCACGGCGCGCGCCAGCGTCGACTTCCCGGCCCCCGGCGCACCCGCGATGCCGAGGATCCGCCGCTCACCCGGTATGGCCAACGCCGCGGCGCGATCGATCAGTGCCGCCCAGTGCACGCGCGTTACCTCCCGGTATGTATGGTTCCCGCAAGCGTTTGCTCAGACGAGGTGGAGCGAGATCCGCAGTGGCCACTATGGAGGACGTCGCCAAGCTGGCGGGAGTCTCGATCAGCACGGTCTCACACGTGGTCAACGAGACCAGACCCGTCGCGGCGACCACCAGGGACCGGGTGCTGGCCGCCATCGAGACCACCGGCTACACCGGCAACGCGATCGCCCGCTCCCTGGTCACCGGCGGCACCAAGTCCATCGGCGTGGCGATGTCGCTGCTGGCCAACCCGCACCTGCCGCAGCTCCTGCACGCCATCGAGGCCGAGGCCACCGCGGCCGGCTACACCGTGCTGCTCGGTGACACCCTCGACACCGAGGACGGCGAACGCGCCGCGGTGCGCAAGCTGCAGGCCCGCCGGGTGGACGGCATGCTGCTCACCCCGGCACCCGGCGACACGTCCACTTTGGAGCAACTGGCCCGCACCGGGGTGCCTGCCGTACTGGTCGACCGGGTCTCGCACAAGATCAAGTTGGACCAGGTCGGCCCGGAGAACATCCAGTCGACCTCCACCCTGGTGCAGCACCTCGCCGCCGCGGGCCACCGCCGCATCGCCTTCATCTCCGGCGTCGAGTGGATGAGCGCCAGCGAGGAACGCACCCTCGGCTACCGCCTCGGCCTCGGCCGCGCCGGGCTCCGCTGGGACTCCAACCTCGTCGCGGGCGGCGGCGCCACCCACGAGGACGGCGTGCTGGCCATGCGCCGCCTGCTGACCGTCCCCGAGCGCCCCACCGCCGTCATCTCCGGCAACGGCGCCATGACCGCGGGCGCCTACCGGGAAGCCCGCGCCCACGGCCTCGACATCGGCCGCGACATGGCCATCGTCGGCCACGACGACGTCGACTGGGCTGAACTCGTCACCCCCGCCATCACCACCATGACCCACCCCGTCGACGAGATCGGCCGCACCGCCGTCCGCCTGCTCCTCGCCCGCCTCGACGACCCCGAGCGCCCACCGGAAACCACGCTCCTGCACCCCACCCTCATCCACCGCGGCTCCTGCGGCTGCGCGTGAGCCCCCGGGGATGACCCCCGGGGGCTCAGTCGCGTGTGGTCAGTGGTGCTGACCGGGCGCGTCGACCTGCCCGCGCCACGCCCCCGTCTCGCCACCACGCTGCTCGATGAAGTCCTTGAACCGCTTCATGTCGTCCTTGACCCGCCGGTCGATCACCCCGAGCTTGTCCGCCACGTTCTCCGCGAACCCCTCGGGGTCAATCTCCATCTGCGCCGTCACCCGCGTCTCCCGGTCGTTCAACCGGTGGAACGTGATCACCCCCGCGTGGTCCGGCCCCGCGTCCGACTTCCACGCCACCCGCTCATCCGGCACCTGCTCGGTGATCGTCGCGTCGAACTCCCGGGTCACCCCGCCGACCTTCGTCACCCAGTGCGTGTGCCGCGCGTCGACCTGCCGGATCTCCTCAACCCCCGCCATGAAGTGCGGGAAGGACTCGAACTGCGTCCACTGGTTGTACGCCGTCGACACGGGGACGGCGACATCCACGGTCTCAATGATCGTGCTCACGTATTTCAGCCTCCTCGTGACTGTGGTCCACCCCAGGCCTACCCGCCACACCCACCCCTACACATCCCAGCACCCCCCTCTCACGATTCCCTTTGCCCACAACGGTTCTCACAGCCTTCAAGACACTTCGACCCACCCTGGCCGGTCCGCCCCCGATCCGTCCACAATGCTCAGAGTTGTCCACAGGCCCCGCACTCCCACCCCACTTTCCCCCAGGCACCGGTAGACTGGACCAGGGACGCCCCCCGGGACGGGTGGGGGCCGGGCTTTGCCCGGCGTGCGCGCGTAAGAGGCTGTGGCGTGCGGGGAGTGGCGCGTTGGCGAGGTGAAGATTTCGGGGACGCGCGACGCCTGATCAGACGGTAAACCGCAAGGGCAACCGCGCGGTGAGGGCTGCCGAGGGGAGTCAGGCGGCGCGGTGTTCGTTGTGGGTCAGGCCGGATTCGGGGGTGAGGCCGAGCATGTCGAGGAGGAGGGCGCAGTCGGCGGCGTCGGTGGCGGTGGCGGCGACGACGCGGGTGGCGCGGTGGCGGTGGTCGGTGGGGATGGTCGTGTCGAGGTCGCCGGTGTAGCCGAGGTCGTCGGACATGGGTGGGGCTCCGTTCGGGCGAGGGCGGGTCGTGTGCGGCCGAGGTACCCCGTGCGGCGTGGTGTCACACTCGTGGGTGATCAGGTCCGCCTGAGTGGGCGAGTCGGGCGGCGGCTTCCAGGGTCATCCAGGCCGACAGTTGGACCGACAGGTCTCGTCCGGGGTTGCCGGGGTGTCGCCAGTCGACGCCGAAGCGGGGGCCGTCGAGGGTGGTGACGCGGTTGCGCCACAACGCTTTGGCCGAGGTGAGCACCAGGGAGCGGGCCAGGTCGGCCTCGGCGGCGGGGAGGCGGAGGGCGGAGTCGGCGAGGTAGCGGGCGAGGATGCCCGCGAACAGGCCGCCGTCGCCCTCGCCTTGGCCGGGGAGGACGTGGTCGGGGGCGAGGTGGTCGGCGACGGCGCGGATGGTGCGGGCGGCTTGGTCCACCAGGGACAGTTCGACGCAGGCGCCGAGGAACACGCCTTGGCAGTATGTGTAGGTGGTTCGGACCGTCTCGCCGGGGCGGATGCCGTCCCAGACGAGGCCGGTGGCCGGGTCGACCAGGGTGCGGTCCAGCCAGTCGACGGTGGCGCGGGCCCAGGCGTGGTCGCCGCGGCGGGCGAGGTAGATGGCGGCGGGGCCGTTGGCGGGGGCGTTCTTGAAGTCGTCCCTTCGGCGCCACCAGATCCCGCCGCCGAAATCGTCCGTCCATCCGGAACGCAGGCGGGACTCGATGGCGGTAAGAGCCCGTTCGGGGCCGCCCGCGCGTTGGAGGGCTAAACCGAGCCAGGCTATGTCGTCGTAATAAGAGTTGGTCCAGGCGCCGAGGTTGCGGAGGCGGATACCGCGTACGAGTGCCGTGATCGCCCGGTCTTCGGACGGATCACGCAAGTGGGCGTCAACCAGACAGTCGAGCAGATGCGCCTGCCACCAGTAGTTCCACGACAGGTGCAACCGGCGACCGGGCCGCGGTAACCCCAGCCGCGTTCCGGGCATTCCGAGCATCGGACGCAGAAACCGGTCACGCACCGACCGCTCCGCGATTCCCGCGCGTGCCGCCCAGCCGATCGCCATACTCCATGGTGCGTTGCCGAGGCGTCCCGCGCCAAGGGCGGGCTACCAGGCTTGGTCGAGATCGGCGTGCGCGCGGATCCAGGCGTGCATGACGATCCCGGCGGCCACCCCCGCGTTGATCGAGCGGGTTGACCCGAACTGGGCGATGGACACCAGCAGGTCCGCGTGCGCCCGAGCCCCCTCGGTGAGCCCCGGCCCCTCTTGCCCGAACAGCAGCACGCAGTCGCGCGGCAGGTCGACCGTCTCAACCGGAACGGACCCGGGTGTGTTGTCCACCCCCACGACCACCAACCCCGCGGCGCGCGCGTAGTCCACAAGCGACTCGACGGTCGGGTGGTGGTCGACGTGCTGGTAGCGGTCGGTGACCATGGCGCCCCGGCGGTTCCAGCGCTTGCGGCCGACGATGTGCACGGCGCGGGCGGCGAACGCGTTGGCGGTGCGAACCACGGTCCCGATGTTGTGGTCGTGCTGGAAGTTCTCGATGGCGACGTGGAAGCCGTGCCTGCGCCGGTCGAGGTCGGCGACCACCGCGTCCCGCCGCCAGTACCGGTAGGCGTCGACGACGTTGCGCCGGTCGCCGCCCGCGAGCAGCTCCGGGTCGTAGTGGTCGCCGACCGGCCGGTCACCCGGCCACGGGCCGACACCGACCGGTTCGCCGAAGACCCACTCGGTGGGTCCTACTTCACCGGCACCATCAGGCTTTTCCGATTCCGCCACAGCGTGTACGCACCCACATAAGAGACGACCAGGACGACGACCGCGACCGTCGCGACCAGCCCGGCGTACGCGTCGGGGATGATCGGACCGAAGATGTAGTAGTCGTTGAAACCGCCGGGTAGCGGACCGCGGCCCTCCCGCGCGCGGAAGAAGTTCTCCAGCGCGGTCAGCGGGCACGGCACCGGCGTCACGTTGACCACCACGCCCCAGATCGCGAAGAACACGTGCAGGACGATCGACCTGGGCCACTTCCACGCCAGGAAGCCCCCCAGGCCGATGTACAGCAACGCCACGACATGCACGACCACTGTCGCGGCGGCGAGCAGACCGAACATCGGACCACCTCCCCAACCACCGAGGACACGGCGAGCGAGCACCTTCCACGGTACCCGCAGTTGGGGGATGATCACCTTTGTCGGGGCTGGTCAGTCACCCACTGGCAGACCGAGATCACCCAGTCCCAGCAGCGAGCGGTACGGCAGGCCGCGCGCCTCGATGGCCTCGCGGGCGCCGGTGTCCCGGTCGACCACTGTGGCCACCCCGATCACCACGGCCCCCGCCTCGTTGAGCGCGTCGACGGCGGTGAGCACGCTGCCGCCCGTCGTCGAGGTGTCCTCGACCGCGAGCACCCGCTGGCCGGTGACCTCGATGCCCTCGATGCGGCGCTGCATGCCGTGCGCCTTGGTGTCCTTGCGCACCACGAACGCGTCGAGCACCTCCCCGGCCGCCGACGCGGCGTGCATCATCGCCAGCGCGACCGGGTCGGCGCCGAGGGTGAGGCCCCCGGCGGCCACGTAGTCCCAGTCGGCGGTGAGCCTGCGCAGCAACCTGCCGATCAGCGGGGCGGCGGCGTGGTGCAGGGTCGCCCGGCGGAGGTCGACGTAGTAGTCGGCCTCCTTACCGGACGCGAGCGTGACCTTGCCGTGCACCACGGCGAGTTCGGTCACCAGGCGGGCCAGTTCACCCTTGGCGGAGGGGTCGACAGTCGGAGCGGTTCGCACGGGACGCAAGCCTCTCATGCCGCACCGACAGCGGGTCGCGCCGACACCCGCCGCGCCGCGCCGGTCAGTTCCAGCCCCGGTTGTCCTGCTTGAGCGCGGTGTCGACGGTCAACGCGGACGCCACGACCATGCTCAGCAGCGGGTCCGGTAGCTGCCGGTGGATCTGCAGCACGTAGTTGTCGGCCGTGGTGAACAGCGTCTTGGCGATGCCCTCGAAGGTCTTGGTGATCCGCGCGACCTCGGCCCCGGTGTGGTCGACGACGGCGAAGTTCCACGCCCGCCAGTTCTCCGCCTGGATGCCGCCGATGTCCTGGCCGCCGACCACGAAGCTGAACCGGATCTTGCCGAACACGTTCTGCTGCACGATCTCACCGAGCTGCGCCCCGTCGCCGCGCTCGACGATCATCCGGGACTTCACCAGCTTGGCCGGGCGGGTCAGCCGCAGCACGGTCTGGTGGTTGACGTCGCGCACCTCCAGCCGGTGCGTCATGAACTGGTCGTAGCTGCTGAGGAACCGGACGGCCTTCTTCAGCGCGCTCTGGCCGACCTCGGCGACCGAGCCGATCTGGCGGCCGTGCTGGTCGAACACCGAGTACTCGTTGGCCATCTCGATGAGCTTGACCTTCTGGTTGACCACCAGCACCGGTTCGCTGAACAGCGTGCCGCCGCCCTGGCCGACCTGCCCGACCCCGGCCCGGCGCTGCTGGTCGCGGATCTTGTCCGGGTTGGGTTGGCCGCCGCCGAGCGGGATCTCCCAGCCGCTGGCGTCGCTGCTCGGCTGCTGCTGGGCGGCCTGGGTGTGGTTCGTCCACTGGGTACCGTCCCACCAGCGCAGAGTGGTGGAACCGGGGCTTTCCGGGTACCACCCCGGCTGCGGATTCGTCATGGCCGGGAGCCTAACCCCGGTCGCGGCCCGCCGACGCCCGCTTCCCGAGGAATCGCAGCAGCGCCCTGGGCAGGAGTTTCGTCACACCGAGCAGGGCCTTGTACTGGATGCCCGGCACCGAGCGGTCGTTGTTGCGCCGCAGGTCCGCCAACGCGTCCGCGACGACCCGGTCGGCGTCGAGCCAGAGGAACTCGGGCAACTCCATGTCGTCACCTGCGCGGGCGTGGAACTCGGTGCGGGTGAACCCCGGGCACAGCGCCACAACGCGCACACCGGTACCCGTGAGGTTCGCCGCAAGACCCTCGGACAGCGCGGTCACGTACGCCTTGGTGGCCGAGTAAGAGGGACCGGTTACCGGGAAGAACCCGGCCACGCTCGACACGTTGATCACCCCGCCGTGCCCGCGGGCCAGCATCCCCGGTAAGACCGCCCTGGTCAGCCGCATGACCGTGGTGACGTTGACGTCGAGTTGGTTCTGCAGCCAGTCCGGGTCGGCGTCCGCGAACGCGCCCCGGGTGCCGAACCCGGCGTTGTTGACCAGCAGGTCCACCGGCCGCTCCGGGTCGGCCAACCGCGCCTCCACCCGCTTGCGCGCCCGGGTGGTGGACAGGTCCGCGGTGAGGGTCTGCACGGCGACCCCGAACGACGAGGTCAACTCCCCGGCGGTCTGCTTGAGGCGTTCGGTCGTCCTGGCCACCAGCACCAGGTCGTACCCGTCGGCGGCCAGCCTGCGGGCGAAAGCGGCCCCGATCCCAGCGGTGGCCCCGGTGATGAGCGCGGTCGGCATGCCGCCAACCTACTAAGAGGTAACCGCGGCCGGAACCACTACCGGTCGGTCTGCTCCACGTCCGCCGCCCGCACGGCGGCCTCTTCCTTGTCGAACGGGTCCACCACGTCCGCGATCTCGCCGATCCCGCGCAGCAACCGCTCCAACCTGGACGGACTCGACCCCGGCGCCGCCGCGGCCAACACCCAGCCGCCCTCGATCCAGGCCACCGCCACGTCCTGCCCGATGTCCTCGGTCGCGTCCACCAGGTCCGGCGTGATCAACGCCCGCGCCGCCGCGATGTCCGACACGAACGCGTACCGCTGCCCGACCGGACCCAGGAGCTCCGGCATGTGCTCCCGCTGGAACGGCGTGCTCGGCACCCACAACTCCAGGACGACCGAGTGCACCCGCTTGCACTGGACAGCCGTGACCACCACGTTGACCCGGCCACCGGCCTCCAGGTCGAACACGTAGACCTTGCGCCGCCCGTCCGCGGTGAACGTGGTCCCGGCGACGACGTCCCTGGCCACCCCGTCGCCGTAGTACGCGATGGCCCCACTGGACCACTGCTTCGGCAACGCCGGATCATCCTCGGCGAACTGCCACCCCCGCAACGCCGCCCACCGCCGCCGCTCCCGGTTCCGGGACGTCAACAGCGCACGATCACGCAGCAGGAACAGGCCGCCCGCGACACCCGCGACGACCGCGACCAGGAACCACACCCACGCGGGAACACCCACACCGGGCAGCGTAGTCGTCACCGGCCCGTCATCAAGATCACGGCCCAACTTCGCCCACTGTGTCGCGCGGCCACGGCAGACCGACCCGACGCGAGCCGACCAGCAGTTGCGGGAACAACTGCTCCTCGGCGACCACCCGGTGCCCGTAGGCCACCGCCGCGGGGACGGCCGCGGGCCGCGGGCGGTTCGGCTGGACGTCCGGGTCCACGGTCGGCCAGCGGTGGGCGACCGGCGCGGGCTCGACCGGCTCGCGGGGCCGCGCCACCTTCGGCGGGGGCACGCCGACGCGGTCGAGCTCGGCGGCCTGCTTCCGGATCTCGGCGGCCACGTCCTCGGCGGCCCCGCGCCACAACCCCACGAGCCGCTGCCGCTCGCCCGCGTCGGCATCCGGCCACAGGTGCGGCAACTGGTGCACGAAGGTGCTGTGCCCGTCGACCCGGTCGCGAACCGCCGCGTGGATGTCCGCCATCTGCCGGGCACCCGCCGCCGTACCCGCCGTGAACTCGCCGAACGCGGTCGCCGCCGGACCGGACCAGCCGTCGGCGCTGACCACGGCCAGCAGCTCGGCGGCCTCGGTCAGCGGCACCCCCTGCGCCCGCAGGGTCTCCGCCAGGTTGCGCACCCAGGCCTGGTTGCCGGGCGGCCGGATCCCGTCAGCCATCGCCGAGCCCCTCCCGCCACCCCGCGTCATCCACGTCCCGGTAGGCCGCCGCGGTGTTGGTCAGGTCGGTGGCGGTATCGGCCAGCCTGCGGCACAGCCGGTCCCGCGCCTCGGCCAGGCTGCGCAGGTACACCACGACGGCCGCGCCGATCGGGTCGTCCGCGGGCCACTTCTCCGCGTCCACCCCGTACCGCCACGCCACGTCGCCGCGCACCTCGTCGCCGAGCCCACCCAACCGCCGCGCCAGCCGGTCCAGCTCGTCCAGGTCGACCTCGAACCCGTCAGTCACCGCACACCTCGGTTTTCAACTGGGCCAACTCGGCCGCGATCCAGGTACGCAGCTCGCCCGTCCGCGTCCCGTCGGCGGGCGGGTTGAGCACCAGCCCGATCCCGCCCCGCTCCGCCAGCGCCGCGACCAGCTCACGTCCCGGAACGGGAAGTTCCCGGCTGCCAACCGGGGAACGGGCGGCGACCCGGTGGGCGCGCAGCAGCGCCACCTCGGTGAAGGCGCACAGGTACTCACCGTCGCCCGCCCGGGTGGTGACCAGGCCCTCGCCCGGAACGGCCTCGACGTGCAGGACGCCGTCGAGCGCCAACCTCGCCAAGCCACGACCGTCTTCGCCGGTCAGCGCGCGGGTCACTGCGCGGGTCAACGACTCCGCCGCGACCGCCAGGCGCGGTTCGGTGTCCTCCCCGGTGGGCTCCCGCCGCGCGTACTCGGCCTCGGCGGCGGCTTCGCGGTCGATCTCCCGCAGATCCGGCACCGGGAACGGCGCGTCGAACGCCGGGCACGTGCGCTTGGTGAGCTCGGACATCAGGCTGTTGAGTCTGCTGACCGACAGGCCCATGCGACCGCTGAGGACGACGACGCGGTCTTTGAGCAACAAAGAGGTGAGGTCCGGGTCTCTGCGCAGGTTGTACGCGCCGGTGAGCAGAACCCGGTCCCGCGGCTGCCGGAAGGTCCGGGCGATCAACCCGGCCACCTGCCAGGCGACCGTGGCCAGCACCACCTCGGCGGCGGCGGTGAGGTCGACGTGCATCCGCCGGGCGAGTTCGGTGGGCAGGCGTTCGGCCAGATCGTCCCGACGCACGCCGCGGCCGGTGCGCAAGGCGGACTCGACGGCGGGCGCGACCATCGTTCCCCTTTCGGACAGGGCCTGTGCGAACAGCACGAAAGCGCCCCCCGACCGGGCGCGGAACTGCGCGATTTACCGCAGCGAGCAGCGACTGTATCCGATCCGCGGAAGCCGCGCGATATGACGTACGCCGGGCTGGCGGACTTGCCGTCGACTTGCCACGTGAATTGGCCGACGACCCAACTTGCCACGAACTTGCCGGGTGCCACGGCAGCGGGAACGGACTTGCCACGAAGTTGCCACCGGAAAGAACGTGGACAGTCTCCGCACTTCAGGCTCGACTTCCCGGCATGTCAACGGCAACCGGGCGGCAAGTCGCAAAGTTGCCACCAACTTGTCGGTGGCATGCCGGAAAGGTGGGCACAGCAGTCTTGATCAATCGCCGCGCACAGGCTTGCATTGAGCCTGGCAATCTTGTCGATGAAGGCGGTTGGAATGGCATTTCTGTTTCTCATCAGCTATTTGTTCGCGGGCCTGGTCACCTATCGGTTGGTGAGCGTCGTAGTGCGGTCGACCAGGGCCGATCACCGACGGGACGCCATTCGGTTGATCGGGGTCATCTGGAGCGGCAGCTCGCTCGGGCCGGGCGTGATCGCGGCCGTGCACCGGGCGCACGAACTGGCGTCGTTGTTCTGAGGCGACAGAAAAAGCCGCCCCGGTGTGGACCGGGGCGGCTTTGTCGACGGCCGGGTCAGGCCCGGTCGACCGCCAGGCCGGAGTTGTCGTCGTTGACGTCGAC
>NZ_AXWW01000036.1:0-67141 GCF_000482865.1 Actinokineospora inagensis DSM 44258
TAAGGCCACGCTTTCCAGTGGCCCCGCCTTTTAGCCTTACCTGAGGCTGCCGCTAGGGGCCCCAAACAAAACAACTTCACCACAACGGGCACCCCCGCTTTCATCTGGCGCCCAAGCGCCGGCGTCGCCGAAGGCGACCAGGCCGACCCCCGAGGCGCAGCCGAGGCCCAGTGCCCCCTCACACCAAGATCAACCGCCAGCAAAGCCCCCGAATACACAGCCTAACCACAACCACCGACAGTCCAACCCCAACAACCCCGCGTCCTCACTCAAGAATCCGAGGAACAAACCCCTCCACCCGCGTCCCATTCCCCACCACCGAGTCCACCCGCACAGTCCCCCCAACCGCCATCAGCCGGGTCCGCAGGTTGACCAACCCACTCCCACCCCCACCCCCCGCAAACCCCGGCCCATTGTCACAAACCGAGAAGTGCAAACCATCCGACGCGGGTCGCAACCGCACGTCGATGTTGGCCCCCACCGCGTGCTTGTGCGCGTTGTTCACCGCCTCCAAGCACACGAAGTACACCGCTGTCTCCACCGGCTCCGGGTACCGCGGAACTTCCCCCAGATCGAGCCGCACATCGCTGTGCCCGCCTAGTTCGGCCCCCAACGCCGCCGCCAGGCCCTCGGCCAGCGCAGCGGGCAAGATTCCACCGGCCGTCCGGGTCAGGCTCTCCTGAGCCGCGTCAAGCCGCTTCCGCAGCGTGGGCACGAACGTGGGATCGTGCTCGGCGACCGCCACCGCCATCCGCAGGGCGACCAGGTGGTGCTGGGCGCCGTCGTGCAGGTCCCGCTCGATCCGGCGCCGCTCGGTGTCCATGTCGGCGGCGGCCCGCCACCGCCCGTCGGCCAGCTCGGCGGCGGCTACCTGGCGCCTCCGCCGCAGCTCGTCCACCGACCGGGTCAGCCGGACCAGCTCCACGACCGGCGCCAACACCGTGGCCAGCGCGCCCAACCGGCCCCGCGCTGGGCGCACCCGCAGCTCCGCGCCTGGGCAGATCACCGCGCGGAACCCGGCCCCGCCCGCACCCCACGAGTACCGCTCACCGTCGAGACGCAGCTCGCAGCCGTCGGCGTCGAGCGCCCACCCGACGGCCTCGGCGACCGCGGCGGGCCTCGGGTCCCGCTCCGCCACCAGCACGGCGACGGCGGCCAGCAGCGCCGCCGCATCGCCCTCCGCTGAACGCCGAACCACCCCATCAAGTTACCCGCCCACTTGATCAAACGGGACGGCTGCTCAGCACCGTCGTCTGGTCGATCTTCCACTGACCACCGGCATTCACCAGCACGTAACGGTGCACCTCGCGGATGGCCCGACCGTCCGCGAACCGGTAGTCCAGGGTCGCGTTGACCGTGTTGTCCCCGTTCGCCGTCACGTTCGACACCCGCACGCTGCGCACACCACCCCAGAACCGCTGGTACCCGTCATACCCGCCCGCCGGGCTGTGCTGGAACTTCGGCGTCAACAGGGTCCAGCCCTGTTGCAGGCCGCCGGGCATCAACGCGTAGTAGCTCGTCACCGCCGCTACCGGATCACCCTGGTTTTGTGGTGGGGGTGGGGGCGTTGTTGTCGGCGGCACGGTAGTCGGAACGGCCGAGGTCGACGCAATCGTGGTGGGAGACGGTTGTACCGAGGGAGGTAAGGCCTCCGTAGTAGTAGTGGCCGCCGGCGCAGCCACGGGTGCCTGCGAGTCGTTGTCGACCACCGCAAGAGTCACGATCGTCCCGGCAGCCAGGACAGCCAGCGCCGCTATGAACACCAGAGCGGCCTTCTTGCGTTTCCCCGGTGGCGCTACCGGCTCCAGTTGCTCTGTCTCCGGCGCCAAGTCGACAAGCGGCACTTCCGGTTCCCCAGCGAGATGGTCGCGCACCTCGGCCATGGTCGGTCGTGCGCCAGGTACCGGATCCAACATCCGCAGCAGCAGCGGCGTCAACGACCCCGCCCGCGTCGGTGGCGTGAACACCCCAGTGGAAACCCGGTACAACAAGGCCATCGGGTTGTCGTCACGCCCGAACGGCGGCTCACCTTCGACCGCGGTGTACAGCGTGGCACCCAACGAGAACACGTCAGAGGCGAATGTGGCCACCTCGCCACGGGCGACCTCGGGAGCAAGATACGCGGGTGTACCGCGCACGGTAGCGGTAACCGTGCCAGGGGCGTCCGCGGCCAACCGGGAGATTCCGAAATCGGTGATCTTGACCCGCTCGTCCACGCCCAGCAACACGTTGCCCGGTTTGACGTCTCGGTGCACGACACCTGCCTCGTGCGCGGCGGCCAACCCGGCCGCGACAGCGCCACCCACGCGAGTGGCTTCCTCCGGGGTAAGCGGGCCGGAGGAAGCCAACAGCTCGGACAGCGTCGTCGAAGGCAGGTACTCCATGACCAGACACGGACTGCCGTCGTCGTCGATCACGTCGTACACGGTGATGGCGTGCGGGTGCTGCAACTTGGCCGCGATGCGCCCTTCCCGCACCGCCGCCCGCGCCACCCGCTCGGCCTCAGGGCCTGCGGGTACCCGCATCCGCTTCACCGCGACGGTGCGGTGCAGTCGTTCGTCGTAGGCCTGCCAGACCTCGCCCATACCACCGCTGCCCAGGGGTGCGACCAGTCGGTAGCGGCCGGAAACCAGTCGCTCAGTCACCTGACGATGTTTACCCGACCAACGCGGTGCTGAAACGGACCCCGCCCAAGCCCGGACCCCTACCTGCCAAGTCGGGAACGATGCCGGTCCTCACGTGCCAAGCCGGGGAACGATGCCGGGCGGGGATGAGGGGGCGGGCGGCGGGAGGAGTCTAGTTATGCGTCATGCCGGGGGTCGAGTTGTGGGTCATGCCGGGGTTGGTGCCTGCGGAGGCGGGGGCGGCGAGGGCGATGGCGGTGATGAGGGCGGCGGCGGTGACCAGGGCGGCGATGAGGGAACGCGTGGCGCGCATGGGGTTCTCCGTCGGTCGGCCGTCGGGCCGGTGCGGCCCGGACGGGCTGTGCACGGTGTGGAGCGGTCCGATGGTCGCAACGG
Source organism: Actinokineospora inagensis DSM 44258 (assembly GCF_000482865.1). Lineage (GTDB taxonomy): Bacteria > Actinomycetota > Actinomycetes > Mycobacteriales > Pseudonocardiaceae > Actinokineospora > Actinokineospora inagensis. The sequence continues at coordinate 3,021 of NZ_AXWW01000036.1, forward strand.
CACGCCACGGTGGCGCCACACCGCGGACAACGCCCGGTGAATGCGCGCGTAACCCCAGACGACCACGGCGCGTGACCACCGCTACGCCATTGGGTCAGTCCTGGTCAACAGCGGTTGTTCACCTTTTGTTCACATCCGTATCCTGGCCCGATGTCGGCACACCCGTTCGGTCGGACGGCGCAACGCCGCCGCCTCGACGCGGCGGTCGACGCCTTGCGCGCCGGTCGCGGGCGGGTCGTGCTCGTCGAGGGTGAGCCGGGGATCGGTAAGACAACCCTTGTCCGCTCCGCGGCCGACCGTGCCACCGCGCTGGATTGTGTTGTCCGCTGGGGTTATGGCGACGAACTCGGTCAAGACCTGCCGCTCTTACCCGTGCTGGACGCTCTGCGCGGTGACCATCCCAGGCTTGTGTCCGCAGACCGGTTGCTACGCGGTGAGACCGGCGCCGCTGATCCGGTCGCGGCCGCGTCCCGGCAACTGCTGGCGATGGTCTCGGAGCAGTGCGCCGCCGCGCCGACCGTGCTCGTCGTCGATGACCTCCAGTGGGTGGATCGAGCGACCGCCGCCCTGTGGTCCCACTTGGCGCGCCTCGCCCGTGACCTCCCGCTGCTGCTCATCGGCATGACCCGGCACGTCCCGCGCGGTGTGGAGTTGCTCGCCATCCGCCGCGCTGCGGGTCGGGCAGGCATCTTGACGCTAGATCGGCTTCCCGGGGACGCCGTTACCGAGTTGGTGGGTGATCTCGTCGGCGGTAAGCCAGGCGCGCGGCTACTGGCTCTCGCCGATGGGGCCGCCGGGAATCCGCTGTACCTCACCGAACTCGTTGACGCGTTAAGACGTGCGGGAGCGATATCGACGCAAGAGGGCGAGGTGGAGCTAACGGCTGATCTGGCGCCGGGCTCACTCGCTGCCGCCATCGCGCACCGGTTGGATTTCCTGCCTGACCGGGTTCGCGCGGTTCTAGGCGCGGCGGCACTGCTGGGTGTCGAGTTCGATCCGGCCGATGTTGCCACCGTCCTTGGCGAGCGGGCTACCGACCTTGTCGACGCGTTTGAGGAAGCCGGTGCGGCGGGTGTATTGCGTGAGTCGGCCGACAGGCTTGCCTTCCGCCACCCACTTATCCGGTCGGCCATCCACGACGGTTTACCTGCGGCCGTTAGGGCTGTCCTGCACCGTGACGCCGCTGTTGCTCTCGCGGAGGCAGGTGCGCCCATTCGCCGAGTCGCCAAGCAGTTCCTGCGCGCGGTAGACCTGTCGGGCACGGCTCGCCTGGACACGTGGTCGACCGCGTGGCTCGCCGATGCCGCACCGGCTCTTATCGCTCAAGCGCCCGCTCTTGCGGCTCGCCTGCTGGACCGCGCGGTGCGCGATACCGGTGACGGCGGCCCGCTCGCGGCTCGCTTGGCTGATGCTCGGTACCGCACCGGAGATCCGGCAGGCGCGGAGGAGATCGCTTCTCGGGCGCTCGCCGCGACCACCGATCCAGACATCGTGGTCGACCTGCACTGGACGTTGGCACAGTGCCGCGCGTTGACCGGTCGATCGCGCGAGTCGCTTGCCGCGTTGGCCGAGGCAGGAGCAGACCTGCCCGAGCGACACCGCGCGCGGCTGCTCGTGTTGACCGCGCGGGCCCACCGCGACCTCGGTGAGGTTGAGCTGGCCGGGGTCGTCGCGGCCCGCGCGCTGGAAGCCGCCGAGGACGACCGGTGGACGATCGGCTGGGCTCTGCACGTGCTGACCATCGTGTCGGTCATGCGCGGCGACGTGGCGGCCGCTCTGCCCCTGTTCGACCGGGCGCTCGCGGTCACCGGTGACCCGGCGCTGCTCGACCTCCGGTTGCTGCTGCAGATCAACCAGGCTGTCGCGCTGGGCGACGTCGACCGCTACGACGAGGCCATCGTCGCGGCCACCGCCGTCCGCACACTCGCGCAAGAGGCCGGTGGGCTTGTCCGGCTCGCGCAGGCGCACAGCGCGCTGGGGGAGTTGTTGTTCGACGTTGGCCGGTGGGATGACGCCCTGGTCGAGGTGACAGCGCTACCCGACGACGTCAAGGACCCCGGTGTCGCCTGCTGCGATCACGGCATCGCAGCGCTGATCGCGTTCCACCGAGGTGATCCGGATAGCGCTGTCGGTCACCTCGCGGCGGTAGCAGAACCTTCGGGAGGTATCGGCAACCGTGTGATCGGCTCGTTGGCGCTCGCGCGCGCGTTGGGCCACGAACTACACGGACAAACCGACCTTGCCTTGGCGGGGTTGTTGGCGTGTCTGTCGGAGACCGCGCAAGAGCTGGAGGAGATGGAAGACCTGCTGCCTGAGACTGTCCGGCTCGCGGTGCTGCTGGAAGACCACACGGCAGCGGAGTACGCGGCGGGCTTGGCTGAGAAGTCCGGTGGCACTATCGCGCACCGGTTGGCAGCGGCGGCGTTGTGCCGGGGCCTCATCAACCACGATCCTGACGCTCTTATGCGTGCCGCACACCACTACTCGGAGGCCGGGCGGCCGTTCGCGCGCGGTAGGGCGCTTCATGCGGCGGCTGTCGCGTGGGCCGAGGCTGGTGACACCGTCGCGGCGCGTGCCGCCTTCACCGCCGCCGACAACGTCTACGACACGCTCGGCGCCGCCTGGGACGCGGCCGGTCTACGGTCTGCCTTGCACGACTACGGAATCCGCCGCGGTCCCCGTGCGCGCCACCGTGTCGACCGCACCGGATGGGGCAGCCTCACCCCGACCGAGACCCGCGTCGCCGCTCTTGTCGCGCGTGGACTGTCCAATCCGGCCATCGCGGACCGGTTGGTGCTGTCCCCGCGCACTGTCGCGACGCACGTCTCGCACATCCTGGCGAAACTCGGCGTGGCCTCCCGGACCGAGATCGCCCGGGAGGCCACCGCGCATCAGTCGGCCTGATGCCGCTTGCCCATCCGCCTGCTCGCCATCGGCGCCGCGAACCACCACACCAGGAACCAGCCCACGATCCCCGCCGACAGCCACACCGCCTGCCGCGTGCCCAGGACCACGTCCAGGATCAGCAGCATCGACGCCCCCAGCGACAGCACCAGGAAACCCAGCCCGCACAACGTGAACCACGCCGTCACCGCCACCAGGTGCCGCTTCAACCGGCGCCGGAACACGAGCCGGTGGAACGGCGCGGGCGCGATCAACAACGCCGTCGCCGCCGCGCCCGCCAACAACGCCACCACGTACACGGTCCGCTCGAACTCCGTGGTCTCGGCGAACCTCGGCGTGAACGCCAACGCCAACAAAAACGCCAACAAAAACTGCACCCCGGTCTGCGCGACGCGGATCTCTTGCAGCATCTCCCCGTAGTTCCGGGTGAGCCGCTGGTGCGGGGTCTCCTGCTCGGTGTTCATCCATGACTCCAGTCGGGGTTGTCCGAGCCACCAGCGTCGTCCTCGCCGGGGCGCGAGACATCCGTCCGGTGACGGAGTTCGGAACCGTGCCCACCCATCGGGTCACGTCACTGGCGCGGCAGGGCGATCTCCGCCCACACCATCTTGCCGTCGGGAGTCGCGCGGGTGCCCCACCGGGTCGCGAAGGACTTGACGATGTGCAGGCCGCGGTGTTGCTCGTCGTCGAGGGCGACCGGGACCGCGCGTGGCTGGGTCAGGTCACTGTCGCTGACGTCGATGCCGAGGTGGGAGGTGCCCGCGTGCAGGCGGAGGGTCGCCGGGCAGCCGGTGTGCTTGATCGCGTTGGTGACCAGTTCGCTGGCGATGGTCACCGCCCGGTCGAGCACGCCGGTCAGGCCCCAGTCCGCCAGGCGCGCCGCGATGAAGGCACGAGCGCGGGCGGCGGCGTCGGGTGCCGTGGTGAGGGGGAGGACGGCGGTGTGGCTGTCGCAGTCTTCGTGGGCGATGTAGAGGAAGGCGACGTCGTCGTCGTGGGCGCCGTCGGTGAGGCCGGTGATGAGGGTGTCCAGGGCTTCGTCCTCGGCGGGGAGATCGCGCAGGGACTGGGCGAGCTTCGCGATGCGGTCGTCGAGGTGGCCGTGGCGGGTCTCTACGAGGCCATCGGTGTAGAGGGCGAGCCTGGCTCCTAAGGGGAACGCGATCTGCTGTTGGGTGAAGGTAGTGCCAACGCCCAGCGGCATACCCATCGTCTCCGCGACAAGAGTCGGGGTGCCTTCCGGCGACAGGTAGATCGCGGGCAGGTGGCCGGCGCTGGAGAAGGTGAGCGTGTTGTCTGCCGGGTCGTGCACGGCATAGAGGCACGTGATGAAGTCCGCGTCCGGGGTCGCCATCGCCAACTCCGAGGTGTTGCGCAGCACTTCCGACGGAGGCAGGTCCAACAGCGCGTACGACCGCACAGCCGTCCTGATCTGCCCCATCACCGCTGCTGCTGCGACACCCCGCCCGGCGACATCACCGATGACGAACGCGGTCCGCCCCACCGGTAGCGACACCACGTCGAACCAGTCGCCGCCGACCTCGGCGCCGGTGGCCGCGGGCAGGTAACGAGAGATGACGCGCAAACCGGGCGTCGGTGGGATCGTCGGCAGCATGCTGCGGGCGAGTTCGGTCGCCATCGTCCGCTGCCGGGCGAACAACCGCGCGTTGTCCAAAGCGATCGCGCTATAACCGGCGATGCCTTCGGCCAACTGCTCGTGCCGCTCGGTGAACTGCCCCGGCTCGGGATGACCGAAGAAGAAGCCGCCCAGCACCTCACCCGACGACGGCGACACCACGGACACCGCAAGGTAACTACGCACCGGCAGGTGGCCGTCGGGCATACCGCGGTACGGAGGGTTGTGCCCGTACCTGGGGTCGTTGAGGATGTCGGGTGAGCGCGTCGTGCCGGTCCCGTTGAACGTGGGCGCGAAGACCTTGGTGTTGCGCGGCATCGGGAACCGCTCGAACGCCGACCGCGGCACCCCGGACAGCGTGAACAGCGTGTACGACTCGCCGTAAGAGTCGATCAGGTTGTAGAAGAACGCGCCGAACGCCGCGCCGGTCGCCTTGGTCGCCGCGTCGGTCGCGTCCTGCACCAGGGCGTCCAGGTCCAGTTGGGCGGTCAGCCGCCGCCCGACCACCTGCAGCGAGTCGACCAGCTCGGCCTCGGCGCGCAGCCGGTCCACCGCCTGCTCCAGCGCCGTCGCCTGGTCGCGGGCGGCCTGTTCGAGCACGGCCAGGTGCGCGCGCAGCGCGTCCCGTTCGGCCGGGAGCCCGGCCCCGTGCGTGAGCAGCCCGACGCGCAGCCCGATCGCGACCGCCTTGAACTGCTCGGCCGTGCTCGCCGGGATCGGCGCCCGCGAGTACATCACCACCGCGAACGGCGTGCCGCCCGGTAGCCCCGGTGGCCCTGATATCCCCGAAATCCCCGAAATCCCATTGCCACTCGGCAGTACCCCGCCGAAGCCGAGCACCGACGCGATCCCGAGCTCGGCCACCAACTCCTGGTCCCGCACGTGCGGGCTACCGGCGGCGACCGGGACGTGGAACACGCCGAACCCGTCGCCCGCGAGCGATCCGGTCAGCACGTCGTCCGGGGTCAGCCCGAACTCGCGGGTCATCGCGGACAGCATCGGCATGCTGCCGAACTCCGCCGCGGGCGGCAGCGCCCGCACCGGCGTGCACCGGCCGCCGGCCTCGGCCGCGAGCACCAGGAACCACTCCCCGACCTGCGGGCACTGCTCCGGCGGGAGCTCGTCGCGTGACCGGATCGTGAACAGCCGGACGATCGGCAGCACCGGCCCGGCACCGTCGGTGAAGCACTCGCGCAGCCGGGTCACCACGGCATCGGCCGCCGCGTCGAAACCGCTCGCCAGCTCGGCGCGCCTGCGCAGGTCAGCGGCCGTGCGGACCATGTCGGACAGGCCGAACCGGGTGATGTCGTAGGTGCGCGAGTCGGGCGTCCGGCGCGGGCTCACCGGGACCGGTCCGGCACCTCGGCCTCGATGGTGAACAGCCGGTCCAGCGCGGTGGCGCTGATCGTCGCCGCCACCTGCGGCCCCGGTCTGGCCAGCACCAGCGACCCGCCCGCGGCCGTCGCCGCCTTGTGCAGCCGGACCAGCGCGCTCAGCCCGCTGGAGTCGCAAAAGGACAGTCGGCCGAGGTCGAGCACCACCGGCCGCCCGGATTCGACGACCGGGGTCACCACCCCGGTCAGCCGCGGTGTCGTCCCGAAGTCCAACTGCCCGACCACGCCCACCACGACCTCGGCGGCGCGCTCGTCCACCGTGATCGCCAGGAGATCAGCCACACCAGGCCCCTTCCGCAGGCACGTCGCCGGTGATGGTAACTCGCCCCGGTCATCCGCACGGGGGTCCGGCGGAGCGCACGGGGAGAATCCGTGACCGAGCACCTGGACGAGGGGGACGGATGACGGCGCGGCGGTTGCTGAAGGCATCGGGGGAGCGGTTCTACGACCCGGAGGTGGACGTCGACTGGGACGCGCCGCCGGTCGAGGGGAAGGCCTGGCTGCCGGAGGGCCGGGTCTCGCTGCACGGGACGGCGATGTGGGCGGCGATGTCCGCCGAGCAGCGGGCCGAGCTGGGCAAACAGGAGATGATCACGCTGATGTCAGTGATCATCCACGCCGAGCTGAGCCTGGTGCGGTCGCTGACCCGGTCGGTGCAGGAGGCGCGCGACCTGGGCGACTCGGCGCTGTACGCGTTGACCGAGGTCGCCGACGAGTGCAGGCACGCGACGATGTTCGCCCGCGCGATCCAGGCCATGGGCGGGACGGTCGTACCGCAGTCGATCCTGGCCACCAGGTTGCTGAATGTCTTCACCGCGCTGGTGCCGTTCGGACCGTTCTACTGGGCGGGCGCGCTGTTCTTCGAGGAACCGGTCGACCGGGTGCAACGGCAGTGCATGGCCGACGAGTCGCTGCAGCCCCTGGTGCGGATGGTCAGCCGGATCCACGTCGTCGAGGAGTCGAGGCACGTCGCCTACGCGCGGGAGGCGGTGCGCCGGACCCTGGCGGACGCCGGACCGGTGTCCAGGTGGGTCAACCGGGTCGGCGTGGCATTGTTGGCGCTCTCGCTGAAGCGCTCGCTGCTCCGCCCCGACACATACCGCCGCGCCGGTCTCGACCCGAAGGCCGCCCACCGCGCCGCCATGGGCAACCCGCACCACCACGAGTCGCTGCGGTGGATGACCGAACGGCTCGTCGCCTACTGCCGGGAGACGGGCCTCCTGCGCGGCAGGCTCACCATGGCGCTGTGGCGCAAGTCCGGACTGCTCGGGTGACGGTCACGGAACGCGCGCGTGCACGAACCCGCCGAACGTCCACACCGGACCCTGGACCGACCCGTCCGGCCGCCGCAGGTACCGCTCCTGCGCCGCCGCGATCTCCAACTGCTCGGCCGCCACCAGCCCGAACTCGCCCAGGAACGGCGTCACCCCGCCCTTCGGGATGCCCCACCGCCATGGCTCACCGCGCGCGGCCACGTTGCGCATCACGGTCGACGCGTCCGGACGTTCCTCGGTGCCGTCGAGGATCTCCTGCCAGCAGTAGTCGAACACCACCGACGACCCGGGGGCCTGCTCGGCGAACCAGCGCAACGTCCGCACCACCCCGCGCCGCTCCAGGTACGGGGTCACCCCGGACCACACCACGACCGACCGCGTCGCGGGGTCGAACCCGGCCGCAGCCATCGCGTCGGCCAGGCTGTCGGCGTTGAAGTCCGTCGTCACGTAGCGCACGTCGGCACCGAGGCGCCCGACGCGGGCCCGCTTGCGGCGGGAGATCTCCGGCTGGTCCACCTCGAACACCGCCGCCCCGGCGAGGTCGAGCCGGTGCGCCCGGGAGTCGAAACCCGCGCCCAGGATGACGACCTGGCGCGCGCCCCGATCGATCTCGGCGAGCACCACGTCGTCCATGTACCGGGTGCGCACCACCTCGTACCACAGGGCGTGCGACCAGGTCGCGCGGATCACGCGGACCACCCGGGAACGCAGCCCGGGGACCTTGATCAGCGCGCGACCGACCGGCAGCCACGGCAACAGCCGGACGGCCAGCGTGTCCGGGCCGCGCAGGTCGGGTTCGGGCAGGAGCGCACCCGCCGCGCGCAGCAGCGCGGTCGTCTCGGCCGTGGATGTGGTCGGCACGGCTCAGGCCCGCCCGAGCGCGGCCAACTGCTCCCGCACGCCGTGCGCCTCGGGGACAGCCAGTTCGGCGAACAGGTCCAGGGCCTGCCGCCAGTGGGCGGCGGCGGTTGTCGCGTCGCCCTGCAGGAACCGGGTCCGCGCGGCGCCGTCGTGGGCGCAGGCGACCTCGTAGAGGTGACCGGTCTCCTCGGCGATGCGCCGGGCGTCGGCGTAGCTGCCCAACGCCAGGTCGAGCCTGCCCGCGTCGCGGTGGATGTCGCCGACGGTGCGCAGCGCGCGGGTCTGCACGTTCCGGTTACCGCTCGACCGCGCGAGTTCCAACGCCCGCATGCAGTACGCCAACCCCTTGTCGTGTTCCCCGCGCCGGGCGTGGATCTCACCGAGCGCCCGCGCCGAATACCCCTCGATGGTGCCGTTTCCCGTCTCGCGCGCGATGGCCACCGCCTGTTCGTACGCGGTCACGGCGTCATCCTGTTCGCCCAGCCGAGAGTACACATCGCCCAGTCCGCGCAACGCGTATCCCTCGAGGATGCGGTCGTTCGTCGCCACCCCGATGTCCCGTGTCTCCGCCAGCGCGGCCCGCGCCCGTGGTCCGTCCCCGAGGCGGGTGTGCACGAGACCCAAGGCGTGCAACGCGCGACCCGCGACGCTCAGGTCGCCGGCCTGCTTCGCCAGCCGAACGGCCTCGTCGAGGTCTTGCCTGGCCTGCGGATACCGGCCCAGCCACCAGTTGCTGTAGCCCCGGCTGGCCAAGGTGTCGGCCAGCGCGCGCGGGTCCGCCGCGGCGCGCGCCGCGGTCGCCCCGTTGCTGTGCAGGGCAAGCGCGTCGTGGTGGTAGCCGCTGATGTGGAAATAGCGCCACAGCGTGCCGGAAAGCCTGCTGGAATGCGAGTACCAGCCGTTCTCGGCGCTGTGTTCCGCCGCGGCGAGCAGGTTTCGGCGTTCGCCGTCGAGCCAGCTCAGGGCGTCCGCGTAGGTGGCGAAGACCCGGGTCGACCGTTCGGGCACCGGTGGTCGGTGCACCTTTTCCGTGGGGGAAACCAGGTCCATCGCCACGGCCGCCGTCGACAGGTAGTAGTTCAGCGACCGCTCCACCGCGCCGCGCCGCTCGTCGGTCGAGTCGACCTCCAGGGACAGGGAGGCGGCGTATGAGCGCAAGAGGTCGTGGAACTGGTACCGGCCGGGCTTGTGCTGCTGCAACAGGTGCGCGTCGACCAAGCCCTCCAGGGTCCGCTCCGCGTCTATGGGGGAGCCGTCGACCAAGGCCGCCGCCGCGTGCGCGTCGACGTCGACACCGGGGCCGTGCCCGAGCATCCGGAACAGGACCTTGCCCTCCTGGGGGAGCTGTTCGTAAGACAGGTTGAACGCCGTCGCCACACTGTGATCGTCGGTGTTGAGCTCGTCGATGCGATGGCGTTGGTCGCGCAGCCGGGTCGCCAGGTAGTCCACCGACCAGGACGCGCGGTGCCGCAACCGCGACCCGGCGATGCGGATCGCCAGCGGCAGGTGCCCGCACAGGTCGAGTACCTCGGCCGTGGCCCGCGGTTCCGCCAGCGGTCGGTCGTCGCCGACCACCTTCACGAACAGGTCTCGCGCGTCCTCGAACGGCAGCACGTCGAGCACCAGGACAACGGAGTCGAGATCGATGAGCCGGTGCCTGCTGGTGACGATCGTCAGGCAACCCGGAGAACTCGGCAGCAACGGTGCGATCTGACGGCTGCTCGCGACGTTGTCCAGCACCACCAGTACCCGCCGCCGCGACAACGTCGCCCGCCACAGGCTCGCCCTCGCGTCGAGGTCGTGCGGGATGCGGTCCTGCTCGACCCCCAGCGCGCGCAGCAGCCCCTCCAACGCGGCCGTGGGGGCGAGCGGCGTCTGACCGGGGGTGTGCGCGTGCAGGTCGAGGAACAGTTGGGCGTCGGGGAAACGCTGGACGAGCCGGTGCGCGGCGTGCACGGCGAGGGCGGTTTTCCCCACGCCTGCCATGCCGTCGATCGCCGAGACCACCATCGTCGAACCCGCGCGGGTGGCTGATTCGGCGAGCCGGTCCAACTCTTGGCCGCGGCCGGTGAACGAACTCGTGTCCCTCGGCAGGTCGCACCGCGGCGCCGGTTCCCCGTCGGCCAGCAGTTCGTGGTGCAGCCTGCGCAAGTCCGGGCTCGGGTCGATGCCGAGTTCCTCGGTGAGCCGCTGGTGGAAGGCGTGGTACGCCAGTGTCGCCTCGCCGGTCGCGCCGGAGCGGTGCAGCGCCCGCATGAGCTGGCCGGTCAGCCGCTCCCGCAACGGGTACTCGCGGGTCAGCGCCGAGAGCTCACCGATCAACGAGCGGTGCTCGCCCTGGTCGAGTTGCAGGTCGACGCAGTCCTCGACGGCGGCCAGCCGCAGTTCCCGCAGCCGGGCGATTTCCGGCCCCAGTGTTGGACATTCCAGCCCCGCGAGAACGTCGCCGCGCCACAACTGCAGCGCGGCCCGGAAAACCGCGACCGCGTCCGCTGCACGGTCGTCCGCCGCCAGCGTCCGCGCGTGCGCGATCCGTTGGACGAACACGGTCGCGTCCAGGTCGTCGCCCACGTCCAGCCGGTAGCCGCCGGAGGCGAGTTCCAGCCTGGCGCCGTCCTGCGCGAGCGCGCGACGCAGGTCCGACACGGCGTTGCGCACCTGTTTCGCCGCGGTTCTCGGCGGGTCGACCTCCCAGATCGCGTCCACCAGCCGCCCGACCGGCACCACCTGCCCGGCGCTCAACAACAACGCCGCCAGCACCCGTTGCTGTTTCAGACCACCGAGCGCGACCGACGCGCCGAGCCGCACCTGCAGCGGCCCGAGCACCCCGTACCGCCCACCCCCGATGATCACCCGTGCCACCCTACCAGCCAAGACACCGCCGAGGACGAAACGAGGACGGCATCGGCCACCCTCACGGACGCGGGGGCGCCGGAGGGGAGCGCCCCCGCCCGGTCCCGGCGCTTGACGGTCCACTGAGGACACCAGTGGTCACGCGGTGTGGCCCGCGTCCGACTGGGCCGGGGGAGCGACCGGGGTGCGGGTGGTGCGGGCGATGGTGCCGAGAGTGATCAGCAGGGCCGCGGAGATCACCAGCACCGGGAGGTTGGCGCCCTGCCAGCCGAGCAGGACGAAGACCGTGCTGGCGCCCAGCGACGCGGCGACGGCGGTGATGGCGGCGACGCCCTCGGCCGTCGCCTGGATGCGGGAACCGCGGCCGGGCGGGTAGCAGCGGACCATGAAGGTGGTGCCCGCGAGGTACAGGAAGTTCCAGCCGATTCCGTTGAGGGTCAGTGCGAGCAGGAAGTTCGGGAACGCGGTGCCGAGGCCGCCCGCCAACGCGGCGGCCACGAACAGCGCCGCGCCGATGGCCGCGGTCCAGGTGGGGCCGACCCGGGCGAGGACGCTGCCGCTGATGATCGACGGGCCGAACATGCCGATCAGGTGCCACTGCACGATGGTGGCGCTGATCGTGTCCGAGTGGCCCGCGTGGTGGCTGCCGAGCGGACCGATGGCCATCACCATGGTCATCATCGCGCCCGCGCCCGCCAGGGACACCAGCCCGAGCAGGTAACGGCGGTCGCCCCGAACGGCGGACAGCGGCAGCGGGGCCGCCGCGAACGCCGTCCTGGGGCGGAGGTCGCCCGCGCGCAACGACAGCAGCAGCGGGATGTTGAGCAGGGCGTAGACGCCGACCATCAGGTAGGCGCCCGCGTACTTGGCGCCCAGGAAGTCGGCGCTGGTGGTCGCGGCGAACGGGCCGATGACAGCGGCGAGCAGGCCGCCGTAGAGGATGAACGACACCGCGAGCTCCCGCTTGCCCTCCGGCGCCCGATCCGCGGCCATGTAGCGGATGTAGCCGCCGGTGGACCGGTAGGCGCCCACCAGGGCCGTCCCGCAGCACAGCAGGGCGAACGAGTGCGTCGACACCGCGAACACGGACAACGCGGCCCCCGCGGCCGCGAACAGCGCACCGGTGATCATCACCCGCACGTAGCCGAACCGCCCCGCGAGCAGGCCCGCGCCGACCGAGCAGAGCGTGCCGGTGATGGTGATCGTCGCCAACGGCAGCGTCGCCAGCTCCGGCGCGGGCGCCAACGCCAACCCGACGACGGCGGTCAGCGTGAGGTCGATGCTGACCCCCATGAAGTAGAACGCCTGGCAGGCCACCAGAACCCAACTGCTGCGCCCGATCCCGGCATATCTGTGCCACCCCACCGTCACTGGACGCCCGCCCGCGCCGAACCGGACGACAAGACGCTGTTCCGGGCATCACCCGTCGAGGTGGACACCCCGTCTACCTTCCTCCCACGCGCGCCCTTTGGCACTACGCGGACCCGCGCGGAGTCCGAGTCGTCGACCGCCGGTCAGTCCACTGTGGTCTGTCAACGGGCCGCGGGGCGGGAGGTGCTGCTCAAGCCCCGTCACCGAACATTCGCCCGATCGGCCGTGTGTACAACGCGCTCCACCCGGGTATCGCGATCAGGTGACCGGCACACGCGCACGGTGCGGCGGCGCGTCACGAGTCCGGACTCGGGTTCCTCGGCGTCGGTGCGGCGACGCCGAGAACACCCGATCCCCCACCTGCCGCGCGACGCGGTGTGACCGGGCCAACACGACCAGTCAAGTTGATCAATGATCTGATGGTTCGAGCGCCCCGGCTCCCCCGGGGCCGACCCGAACGGACGCCCGACATGACCGAGCTGGTGAACCCTTCCGCCAACGTCGTCACCGTGTGGTCGGACACCACCTGCCCCTGGGGCACCCTCGCGCTGCACACCCTGCGCACCCGAGCCCACGCCCAGGGCCGCGACCTGCTCGTCGACCACCGCGCGTTCCCCCTGGAACTGTTCAACAGCGGCCCCACCCCCAAACTCATCCTCGACGCCGAACTGGTCGCCATCGCCGGTATCGCCCCCGACTACGGCTGGCGCCAATGGCGCGCCCCCGACTACACCTACCCCGTCACCACCCTCCCCGCCCTGGAAGCCGTCCAGGCAGCGAAAGCCCCCACCATCGGCGGCCTCCGCGGCAGCGACGAACTCGACACCGCCCTCCGCCACGCGTTCTACGTCGACAACCGCTGCATCAGCATCCACTCAGTCATCCTCGACCTCGCGAAATCCTGCGACCACGTCGACGAAGACGCCCTCGCCGACGCCCTGGCCCGCGGAACCGGCCGACCAGCGGTGTACGAGCAGTGGAAAGTCGCCCAAGGCCCAGAAGTCCAAGGCAGCCCCCACCTGTTCACCGCCGCGGGTTTCGCCGAACACAACCCAGGCATCACCTTCCACTGGACCACCCGCCCCCCTATCGGCTTCCCCCGGGTGGACGACCACAACCCCGACTGGGCGGACAACCTCCTCAACACCCTCCCCTAACCCCCTGGACTTCACCCGAAACCGCTGCCCAAAACCCACCCCTTCACCGACGAAGCCCCACCCCCGCACCGCGCACCTCGAACCAACACCCCTCACCAACGAAGCCCCACCCCCACCCCCACCCCCGCACCGCGCACCCAAAAACCCAGCCCTGATCGACGAAGCCCCACACTTGCACCGCCCCCCAGGAAACCGTCGTGCGGTGAAGCACCACACAGAACTGGCACCGCGCGCCTCGGGACCCGCCGACACCAACCGCCCGTTGTGGTGAAGTTGTTTTGTTTGGGGGGAGCGGTGGCCTAAGCCGGCGGGCGGGTAAGGCCACGCTTTCCAGTGGCCCCGCCTTTTAGCCTTACCCAGGCTGCCGCTAGGGGCCCCAAACAAAACAACTTCACCACAACGGGCACCACCGTTTTATCTGGCGCCTATGGCCGGCGTCGCCGAAGGCGACAAGGCCGAACCCCGAGCGCAGCGAGGCCCAGAGACCCCTCACACCATGATCAACCCGGACGAAAGCCCCCGAATACACAGCTGGCCAGGACCACCGACAACCCCGGCCAACCATGATCAACCTGACCATGAGCCCCTGAATACACAGCCTAGACGGACCCACCGACAGTCTCGGGGGCATGAGGGCCGACACAGGGGACTCTGAGCCTCGGCTGCGCCTCGGGTTTCGGCCTTGTCGCCTGGCGGCGACGCCGGCGCTTGGGCGCCAGATAAAACGGTGGTGCCCGTTGTGGTGAAGTTGTTTTGTTTGGGGCCCCTAGCGGCAGCCTGGGTAAGGCTAAAAGGCGGGGCCACTGGAAAGCGTGGCCTTACCCGCCCGCCGGCTTAGGCCACCGCTCCCCCCAAACAAAACAACTCCACCACAACGGGCGGTTGGTGTCGGCGGGTCCCGAGGCGCGCGGTGCCAGTTCTGTGTGGTGCTTCACCGCACGACGGTTTCCTGGGGGGCGGTGCAAGTGTGGGGCGGTGCAAGTGTGGGGCTTCGTCGATCAGGGCTGGGTTTTTGGGTGCGCGGTGCGGGTGTGGGGTGGAGCGTCTTTGCGCGGCTGCTTTGGTGTGTCGTTCTATTTCTTAGAAGTCTTCGGTGAGGTTTACGGTGCCGGGGATGGCGGTTTGGTAGGCGGACACTCTGCGTTCGAAGAAGTTGGAGAGTTCTTGGACGTCTTGGAGGTCCATGAAGGGGAAGGGGTTGGGGGAGTTGTAGAGGGGTGGGAGGTTGAGGCGGGCGAGGCGGCGGTCGGCGGCGTGTTCTAGGTAGGTGCGCATGTCGGTGGGGGACAAGCCTGCGACGCCTTGGTTGAGCAGGTCGTGGGCGAATTGGGTTTCGGCGTCGACGGCTTCGGCGATCATGGTGTTGATCTGGGTGTGCAGGGAGTCGTCGAAGAGGGTGGGGTCTTGGGCGCGGATGACGTCGACCACGTCGAAGGCGAAGGACATGTGCATGGATTCGTCGCGGAAGACCCAGTTGGTGCCGGAGGCGAGGCCGTTGAGGAGGCCCCGGGAGCGGAGGAAGTACACGTAGGCGAACGCGCCGTAGAAGAAGAGGCCTTCGATGCAGGCGGCGAAGCAGATGAGGTTCAGCAGGAACGAGCGGCGGTCGGCGGGGGTGTCCAGGCGGGTGAGCGACGAGATGGAGTCGATCCACTTGTAGCAGAACTCGGCTTTGGCGCGGATCGACGGGATGGTGTCGACGGCGGCGAAGGCGTCGGCGCGGTCGTTGTCGTTCGGCAGGTACGTGTCGAGCAGCGTCAGGTAGAACTGGACGTGGACGGCTTCCTCGAACAGTTGCCGGGACAGGTAGAGCCGGGCCTCGGGGGCGTTGATGTGCTGGTACAGGTTCAGCACCAGGTTGTTCGCGACGATGGTGTCGCCGGTCGCGAAGAAGGCGACCAGCCGGTTCACCAGGTGCCGTTCGGCGGGGGAGAGCTTCGCGAGGTCGGCCAGGTCGGAGTGCAGGTCGACCTCTTCGACGGTTCAGGTGTTCTTGATCGCGTCGCGGAAGCGGTCGTAGAAGTGCGGGTAGCGCATGGGGCGCAGGGTCAGGTCCATGCCCGGGTCGAGCAGGGCGTGCTTGCGGGTGGTGGATTCGAGCGCGGTCACTGGCAGGCCTCACAGGACTCGGGGTTCTCCAGGGAACAAGCCACGGCGGATACCGTGGGCACTGTCGCCTGCTGGATGCGCGTCGCCGGGCGGGAGCGCAGGTAGTACGTGGTTTTCAGGCCCGCTTTCCACGCGTACAGGTACATCGACGACAGCTTGCCGATGGTCGGCGACGCGACGAACAGGTTCAGTGACTGGCTCTGGTCGATGTACGGGCCGCGCGCGGCGGCGAGGTCGATCAGCGCGCGCTGCGGCAGTTCCCACGCGGTGCGGAACAGCGAGCGCACGTCGTCGGGCAACTCGGTGATGCCCTGCACCGACCCTTCGTCGCGCTTGAGCCGGGCGCGGGTGTCGTCGGTCCACAGGCCGCGTGACTTCAGTTCGCGCACCAGGTACGAGTTGATCTGCAGGAACTCGCCGGACAGGGTTTCGCGCTTGAACGCGTTGGACACCTGCGGCTCGATGCACTCGAAACACCCGGCGATGGACGCGATCGTGGCGGTCGGAGCGATGGCGACCAGCAGCGAGTTGCGCAGCCCGTGCTCGGCGATCCGTTCCCGCACCGCCGCCCACCGCGCGGTCTGCGTGGGCGTCACGCCCCACAGGTCCGGTTGCAGTTGACCGCGCGCCGCCCGGGTCTGCGCGAACGCCGGGTGCGCGCCCGCGGACGCCGCCAACTCGGCCGACGACTCCAGCGCGGTCAGGTAGATCTCCTCGGTGAACCGGGTCGACAGCTCGCGCGCCGCGTCGGAGTCGAAAGACAGGCCCAGCTTGAAGAACACGTCCTGCAGGCCCATCACACCGAGCCCCACCGGGCGCCAGCGCGGGTTGCTGCGCGCCGCCTGCTCGGTCGGGTAGTAGTTGATGTCGATCACCCGGTCGAGGAACACCACCGCGGTGCGGACGGTGGCCCGCAGCCGCTCCCAGTCGACCTCGCCGTCGCGGACGTGCGCGCCGAGGTTGACCGAGCCGAGGTTGCACACCGCGGTCTCGTCGTCGCTGGTGACCTCCAGGATCTCGGTGCACAGGTTGGACAGGTGCACCACGTTGCCCGGTTCGGCGGTCTGGTTGCAGGTGCGGTTCGCGGTGTCCTTGAACGTCATCCACCCGTTGCCGGTCTGCGCCAGCGTCCGCACCATCCGCCCGTACAGGTCGCGCGCCTTCACCGTGCGCACCGCCCGGCCCGCCTCCTCGGCGGCCCGGTAGGCGCGGTCGAAGTCCGCGCCCCACAGGTCGACGAGCTCGGGCACCTCGTCCGGGTCGAACAGCGACCAGTCGGCGTCGGCCTCGACCCGGCGCATGAACTCGTCGGGCACCCAGTTGGCCAGGTTCAGGTTGTGCGTGCGGCGCGCGTCCTCGCCCGTGTTGTCGCGCAGCTCCAGGAACTCCTCGACGTCCGGGTGCCAAGTCTCCAGGTACACACACGCGGCGCCCTTACGCCTACCGCCTTGGTTGACCGCGGCGACCGACGCGTCCAGCGTGCGCAGCCACGGCACGATCCCGTTCGAGTGGCCGTTGGTACCGCGGATCAGCGCGCCGCGCGAGCGCACCCGGGACCACTGCACCCCGATGCCGCCCGCGAACTTCGACAGCCGGGCGATCTGCGCGTACCGCTGGTAGATCGACTCCAGCTCGTCGCGCGGCGAGTCCAGCAGGTAGCACGACGACATCTGGGTGTGCACGGTGCCGGAGTTGAACAGCGTCGGCGAGCTCGGCAGGTACGCCAGCGACGACATCAGCCGGTAGAGGTCGATGGCCTCGGCGGCGGTGTGCGACAGACCGCAGGCGACGCGCAGCAGCCAGTACTGCGGCACCTCGATCACCGACCGCCGCGCCGGGTGGCGCAGCAGGTACCGGTCGTAGACGGTGCGCAGGCCGAAGTACTCGAACCGCCGGTCCGCGTCGAGGTCGACGGCGTCGTCCAGCTTGCGCGCGTTGGCGGCGACGAACGCGGCCGTGGTGTCGCCGATCAGCCCTTCGGCGTGCCCGAGCGCGGTGCTCTGGCTGAACGAGTGCACGCCCTGTCTGCGCACCTCTTTCCCGATGTACGCGGTCAGCAGGCCCGCGGCCAGCTTGGAGTACTCGGGTTCCTCGGTGACCAGCGCCGCCGCCGTCTGGATGGACAGCCGGTCCAGTTCCTCGGTGGTGGCGCCGTCGTACAGACCGCTGATGGTCTTGGTGGCGACCCGCAGCGGGTCCACATCGGTCAGTCCGTCCGCGCAGCGCTCGACCGCGCGCACGATCTTGTTCACGTCGACGGGCTCAAGCGCGCCATCGCGCTTGCGCACCCGCATGGTGGTGACGACAGAGTCGACGACCGTCACAGCTCTCTCCTCGCGAGCCGGTGCCACGAGGTCGGGGGAGTGAACGGGCGCGCGCGACCGCCACGTCCGCCCGCCCTCCCTCGGGGCTGTGGACGCCCGCGTGCGATCGCACGCGGGGCGCTGGCAGGTCTTCGGACTCACGGGCGTGCCGGGTCGTCGACCCGGCGCCTACTGGCCGTCGCTTCCCGGACGCGGGCGTCCAGTGCTCATCTGACGGCTTTCGTTCCCGTTCACCGCTGCGGGGCAGTCCCGGACTCGCACCGGGTTCCCTCTTGCGACGACCGGTCTGGCTGACCGGTCGAACCAGCTACCGGACCACAATACATAGTGATCGCCGGGCCACCGCACACCCACATGTTGTGGGCGTGTCGCTGGGGTTCAGCCGCCCACGATCGTGTCGACCACGGCGGCGAGGTCCCGGTCGGCGTCCACCTCGATGGCGCCGAGGGCCAGCACCTCGTCCTGGTAGCGCGGGCGCCACCGGCGGATCCACTCGCGCTGGCCGGGGCGGCGGCCGAAGTCGTGCAGCCGGTCCTGGTCGTCCACTCTGGACAGCATGGTGGCCTCGCTGATCGCGAGCAGGTAGACCCGCTCGAACCGTGTCCAGGCGCGGGCGATGTTGTCGGCCGCCCCGCAGACGTACATGGTGTCGGCCGACGCGATCAGGTCGTCGAGCCAGGTGAGGTCCCAGGACCAGGTGTGCTGGTCGAACCAGGTCGCGGAGGCGTCGTCGGGCATCCACACCGGACTGCCGGACCGGTCGAGCCACCGCGCGATCACGTTGTCCGCATCGATGGCGGTATAACCGCGCTCCGACAGTTCTGCCGCGACGGTGCTCTTGCCGGAGCCGGAACAGCCGGTTATCAATGCCGCGCCCATGTCAGGATTGTTCCTGGTTCGCGCGATGGGCGACAACCGCGACGTCCTCGTCGTAGCCCGTAGAGGGACGACGGCGTCGTTGTGGAGTGTGGTCAGTTGTGGTCCATACCACAGCCGTACCGGGTGCCGCGACTCCAGCACAATCCGGACATCTGTGCGCGACGTCTCCGGCGAACACACCGGTCGATCGGCCGTGCCCCCTTCCCCTGGTGACCAGTTGCACCTCATCATGAACCTGCGGTAACAACGATATTGCCGAGGGCGACTCGTTGGGTGACGAGTTCGTGGCGTGACGAGGGGGTTGTGACGGTGTCGATCGCACCGGACGCCGGTGGCGCGGGGGCACCCGCCAAGGTCCTGGCCACCGCGTCGACCGAGGGCGACCAGCTCACGGTGACCATGCCACCCCGGCTCTACCACCTGGTGACCCTGCGCAACCACCTCCGGGCGTGGTTGGCGGACCTCGGTGTGGCCATCGAAACCGCGCGGGACATCGTTATGGCCACTGACGAAGCTGTGACCAACGCCGTCGAACACCGGTTCCGACCCGACCGGGCCACCGGCGAGGTGACCCTCATGGTCGAGGCCCGACCAGGTGCGATCGTGGTCACTGTCGCCGACACCGGCCCGTGGCAGTTACCGGCGCAGGGACACATACCCGACGGCGGATTCAACCTGCCGCTCTTGCGCGTGCTCGCCGACGAGGTGCACCTGCGCCACCACGACGGCAGGAGTGTCCTCGTCGCACACTTCCCACACAGGGGTTGATCACGCGCGCATTTGCCCGACCGGGCATAGTGGGCGGTATGGCAGCGACGTTGGGACAGGTCAAGCGGATCGGGTACGGGGCCATGCAGTTGGCCGGACCGGGCGTCTTCGGGCCGCCCGCCGACCCCGACGGCGCGATCGCGGTGCTGCGCCGCGCGGTCGAACTCGGCGTCGACCACATCGACACGTCCGACTACTACGGCCCGTACGTGGTCAACGAGTTGATCGCGCGGGCCCTGCGGCCTTACCCCGAGGGCCTGGTCATCGTCACGAAGATCGGTGCCCGCCGCGACGACAAGGGCAACTGGCTGCCCGCGCTCGCCCCCGACGAACTGCGGTCCGCGGTGCACGACAACCTCACCCGGCTCGGTGTAGACCGGCTCGACGCGGTCAACCTGCGGGTGATGGACGAGTCGCCGCTGGAGGAGCACTTCGCGGTGCTCGCCGCGATGCGCGAAGAGGGCCTGATCGCGGAGCTCGGGGTCAGCAACGTGACCTCCGAGCAGTTGGCCAAGGCCCGCGAGATCGCCCCGGTCGCCTGCGTGCAGAACCAGTACAACATCACCGAGCGCGGCGACGACGCCCTCGTCGACGAGACCGCCCGGCTCGGCATCGCCTACGTCCCGTTCTTCCCGCTGGGCGGGTTCCAGCCGCTGCAGGCCGAGGTGCTGCACACCGTCGCCGCCCGGCACGACGCCACCGACCGGCAGATCGCGCTCGCCTGGCTGCTGGCCCGTTCGCCCAACATCCTGCTCATCCCCGGCACCAAGTCGGTCGGGCACCTCGAACAGAACCTCGCCGTCGGTGACATCACGCTCACCGAGGAGGACTTGGCCGACCTGAACGCCATCGCCGGTTAAACCGGACGACCCTTGAACGCAACGTGGGGAGGGTCTCCCACCGGCTGGAAAGCGGGCTGCGTCGGCATAGTGGCCCGCCGTTGAGCGCTGCTAGTCTGGCCCCGTGACGGTGCAGAAAGCCGATTGGGGCGCGTTCGCGCGGCGGTACCGGGCCTTCTTCCGCAAGCGGCCCGAGGTGCCTTTCCGGATTGAGCCGCCCACCGGGGACGGTCGCACGCTGGGCTCCGGCGAACCGGTGTTCACCCTCGTCGCGCACGACGAGGCGGCCATCTCGGCGCTGAACTCGCTCGACCAGGTGCAGATCGGACTCGCCTACCTGGACGGCAGCCTCGACATCGACGGCGACATCTTCGCCGCCCTGTCGATGCGCAAGTTCTTCAGCGACATCCACCCCGTGTCGTACGTGAACCGGTTCCTGCCCGCGATTGTGCGCGGTAAGACCGAACACGACCGCCGGTCCATCACCGCGCACTACGACCGCGACCCCGAGTTCTTCCTGTCCTTCCTGGACGATCGGCACCGCTGCTACACGCAGGGCTCGTTCAAGTCCGACGACGAGCCGATCGAAGACGCGATGACCCGCAAGATGGACATGGCCATCGAGCAGCTCGGCGTCAAGCCCGGCGACCGGGTGCTGGAGATCGGCGGCGGCTGGGGCGCGTTCGTCGAGCACGCCGGGCGCAAGGGCATCGAGGTCACCACGCTGACCCTGTCCGAGCCGTCCGAGCTGTTCCTCAAGGACCTCATCGCGCGCGAGAACCTGCCGTGCCAGGTGTTGCGGCAGCACTTCTACCAGTTCAAGGGCGCCAAATACGACGCGATCGTCAACATGGGCGTCACCGAGCACCTGCCCGACTACAAGACGTCGCTGCGCAAGTACGCGGAGCTGCTCAAGCCGGGCGGCCGGGTCTACCTGGACGCGTTGGCGATGCGGCACAAGCACCGCATGTCCACCTTCATGAGCAGGTACGTCTACCCCGGTGTGTCGACGCCGCTGCTGCTGCACGACTACCTGCACCAGGTGGCGCGGTCGCCGTTCTCCCTCACCTCGGTGGACGACGAGCGGCACAACTACTACCTCACCTGCAAGATCTGGGCGGAGAAGCTCGACCGCAACCGCGAGCACGTCGTGTCCAACTGGGGCGAGGCGCTGTACCGGCACTTCCGGCTGTTCCTCTGGGGCTCGGCGTCCGGTTTCGACAGCGGCCTGGTGCAGGCGTACCGCTGGGCGCTGGAGCTGCCCGCTCGCTGAGCCAACCCCGCCGTCCGGCCTCTGTGGACCGATTGTCCGCTATCTCTATCCACAGTGGACGCTTGGCGCCTTGGCTAGGTAACCCAGAACACGACCGCCACGACCGGCACTGAGGCAACCGCCAAGGCGAACACACCGAAGTAACCCGCACCCAGGCATCGGAAGCCGAGACCGAACGTCCACTTGGCACCGGTCGCTGCGGCGAACCCGAGGGAACCCGCGAACGCCAGCACGCCGACCGAGAGACCTACCATCACCTCGATGCCGAGGATCCGGTGCCACGGCCTTGGCGTGTACACGTTGTCCCGCACTTGGCGCACGGCGAGCGTGGTGTTGTCGCCGTACACCTCGTCGGCCGGGATCAGTTCGACGACGGCACCCGACGACGCGGCCGAGTTGTCCGGGTCGAACCGGCCGGTGCAGGAGATGGTGCCGCCGCCGTCCGGCAGTTCCTCCTGCACGCACCGGTTCACCTGGAACGTCCCCGGTTCACCGCGGTAGCCCGCCTCCTCCTGGATGTGGAACCACAGCGGCACCGCCACCCAGACCACAATGCCCACCAGAGCCGACGCGACCACCGCCTGGACAACCCGGAGCAGCGGCTTCACCACGAGTCCTCCTCGGATGCGACGACCTCACCCAGATGCCACCATCACGGGATGATGGCCAGGACCACGGCCATGACCAGTGCGCCGACCAGCACCAACCCGGTCGCGCAGAGGTTCGCCACCAGCAACCACCGGCAGCCGAGGCCGAACGTCCAGTCGTCGTCGGTCACCGCGGCGTAGCCCAGCGAGGCCGCGAACCCCAGCAGCGCCGCCCCGACAACGATCACCAAGCCCAACAGGAGGATCACGAACCACGTCTTCGGCACGAACACCTGGTCACCCACTCGGCGCACCGTGAGCCGGGTGTTGTCGGCAAAGGCTTCGTCCGCCGGGTCGAGCCGCACCGCGGCGGTGGACGTCACCACACCTTCGGGGAAGAACACGCCGGTGCACGAGTGTGTGGTGCCGTCCGGGGTCTCATCGTCCAGGCAGCGGTTCACCTGGAACGAACCGAGATCACCCCGGTAGCCGGACCTGGTCATGGCGCCGGTCCACATCAGGGTCGCCAACCACACCGTGGCACCCACCAGCACCACCGCCGCCACCGCCTGGACAACCCTGAGCACAGACCCTCCCGGTGCGCCGCGACCCGCGCCAGGGTAGCCGCAACAACTGGGCGAACGGGCCCGAACAGGGGAAAAGCCCCACCCCGGGCACGTGGGGTGGGGCTGATCCGGGTAAGTGGTTACGGCAACGAGGTGAGGAACGGCCGGTGCGAGTTCTGGAACTCCCAGTTGTAGTACCGGTCCCAGTTGATCGACCAGGTCATCAGCCCGCGGATCCCCGGCTGGGTGCCGCCGCGCAGGGTGTAGCCGCCGCAGCCCTGGTTGCGGGCCAGGCAGTTGACCGCGGCCTGCACGTTGGCGGGCGAGGTGTAGCCGTTGCCCGCGCTGACCGCGGCCGGGAGACCGATCGCGATCTGGTCGTCGCGCAGGCCGGGGAAGGTGAACCCGGTGTTGGCCACCGGGAACCCGGCCTTGAGCATGTCGGTCATCGCGATGTGGAAGTCCGCGCCGCCCATGGTGTGGTACTGGCCGTCCAGACCGGTGACCGGCCCGGAGTTGTAGTCCTGCACGTGCAGCACGGTCAGCGCGTCGCGCAGCGCGTGGATCACCGGGAGGAAGGCGCCGGTGCGGTTGTCGCCCGCGCTGGTACCGCCGTAGAACTGGTAGCCGACCTGGACGAAGAACGTCTCCGGCGCCATGGTGAGCACGAACTTGGCGCCGTACTTGGCCTTCAGCGACTTCAGCGCGGAGATCAGGTTCACGATCACCGGGGTGGTCGGGTTGCGGAAGTCCTTGTCACCGGAGTTGAGGTACAGCGAGTGGCCCTCGAAGTCGACGTCGAGGCCGTCGAGGCCCCACTTGTCGATGATCGCCGACACGGAGCTGACGAACTTGTCCCGCGCCGCGGTCGTGGTCAGTTGCACCTCGCCGTTCTGGCCGCCGATCGAGATCAGCACCTTCTTGCCCTTGGCCTGCTTGGCCTTGATGGCGGCGATGAAGTCCGCGTCGCTCTCCACCGACGGGCACTCGGTGACCGAGCAGCGGTTGAACCGGACGTCACCGGAGGTCACCGACGTCGGCTCGGCGAACGCCAGGTCGATGATGTCCCAACTGTCCGGCACGTCGGACATCTTGATGTAGCCGGACCCGTTGGCGAAGCTCGTGTGCAGGTAGCCGATCAGCGCGTGCTTGGGCAGGCCGATGTCCGGGCAGCCGGTGGTGGTGCCGGTGACCTCGGACGAACGCGCCGACTCGCCGGTCGTGTTGTACGCGGTCACCGCGAACGTGTGCGTCGAGCAGGAGTCCAGGCCGCTGATCGTGGTCGACGTGCCGGTGACCGTCGCCTTCAGCGTGGTGCCCTCGTACACCTTGTAGCCGGTGACGGTCCCGGTCGCCGCCGCCCAGGACAGCGCGATGGAGTTCGCGTTGACCGCGCCGACCGCCGGGTTCGCCGGGGTGCTCGGCGCGTTGCCGCCCGGGTTGCCGCCACCGCCGCCGGGACCGTCGAGCACGAGGTCGTCGACCTGGAACGTGCCCGCGCCGTACCAGCCGTGCACGTACAACTCGACACTGGTCTGCGTCGCGCCGGTGGTGAAGGCCAGCGACAGTTGCGAGTAGTCGGACGCGGCGGTCCAGGTGGAGCCGCCGCCGGTGATGCCGAGGTAGACCGGGTTGCCCCGCACCCAGGCGGACACCTTGTAGGCGGTGTTGGGCAGCACGGACACGGTCTGCGCGCACTGGCCGGTCTTCGCGCCGTTCGCGGTGGAGGCGAGCGCGTACGACCCGGAGTGCACCGGGGTGGACACGACCGCCGCCGAGTCGCACGTCCACCCGGCGGTGGACCCGCTCTCGAAGCCCGGATTGGTCAACAGGTTGGCCGCCGCCGCGGGACCGGCGACGAGCACCCCCGCGACGACCGAGCAGGCGGCGGCCATCGCGGCCACCACCCCCCAACCACCACGGCGGCGAAGGACGAGTGTCATGTCGACAACCTCCATGTCACGGTGCGCAGGGGGACACCGCTCGGATATTGTCTAGACCAATTATCCGATGTTGTCCAGACCTCTCCCCGTCCTACGACCAGCCGTTCCGGGACCCGCCCTGCTGATCACCCGCCCACTCCTTCGTGGGAGGCCCCTGGATCCCGAACCCGTTTCCGACCTTGGCACCCGCCCGCCGATCCACACGTCGCCCCCGCCACTCGCGCCGCCGATCCCCACTCCTGTCTTGACGCCTGCCCGCAGGTGCCCGTCCCGTCCACACCTTGACCCTGGCGCTCGCGCCGCCGGCTCCCTCCGATGCCCGCCCGCCGATCCCCGTCGTCTCTGGCCTTTGGCGTCCACCCTGTTGATCCGCGCCTCGGCTCCAGACTCGTGCCGTTGGTCTCCACCCTCGCCCGAATGCCTGCTCTGTCGATCTGGTTCGGGGTCTTTGACGTTCACCCGTCGATCCGCACCTTGGCTTTGACGCTCGCGTCGTTGGTTTCCATGCTTGCCCGGATGCCTGCTCTGTCGATCTGGTTCGGGTCTTGACGCTCACCCGTCGATCTGCATCTTGGCTCCAGCGCTCGTGCCGTTGGTCCCCACCCTCGCCCGGATACCTGCCCCGCCGATCCGGTTCTGGCTTTGACACAATGCCACCAACTTAACGTTTTCCCTGGTCGCGACCTGTGTCGAGTCCAGATTGCCCACTGCTCAACTGTCCAAATAGGACAATGCTGGCGGCGCTGGACCAGAAGGCGCTGGTCGCGTCGGCACATCCCGTCACCCACCCTGTGGCGGCAGCCTTGCCGTCGACACTGGCAAACATGCTCTGACCTGCAAAAACAGTCGTTGAGTCAGTGGCATTGGGCCTTGACGCCCACCCGTTGATCCGCACCTCGGCTTTGGCGCTCGCGCCGTCGGTCCCGCTCCCGCCCGGATGCTCGCGCCGCTGGTCCGGTTCTGGCCTTGGCGTCCACTTCGTTGATCCGCACCTTGGTCCTGGTGCCCGCGCCCGGATGGCCGCCCCGTCGATCCCAAGCCGGTTCGGGTGTTGACGCTCACCCGCCGAGCTACGCCTCGGATCTTCGCGTCGTTGATCCCCGCTCCCACCCAGATGGCCGCCCACAGATCCCCAAATCAGCTCTAACCTTGACGCCTACGCCGCTGATCCGAGCCTTGGCCTTGGTGCTCGTGCCGCCGGTCCCTGCTCGCACCCGGATGCCCGCCGATCCCCATCGGGCTCTGGTCTTGGCGTCCGCCCCGTTGATCCGCGCCTCCGCTCTGGTGCTTGCGCCTTGGTCCCCGCTCTCGCCTGCATGGGCGCCCCGTAGATACCCAAACCGGCACTGGTCTTGGGTCTACACCCTGTCGTGTCGATCCGCGCCTCGGCCCTGGCTCGCGCCGTCGATCCCTGCTCTCGCCCGCGTGCCCGCCCCGTAGATCTCCCTGGTGCTCGCGCCGTCGATCCCTGCTCCTGCGTAGGGGCTCGCCCGACAGTTCCCCGACCCAGCCCTGGCCTCGGCAGCCGTCCGTCGATCCATGTTCGTCCTGGCGCCTGCCCCGCAGTTCCCACGCCCAGCCTCGGCGCCCGCACTGCCGCCCCCCAGCCGTCCACCGCCGCTTTCCCGCCTGCCACCGCCCACCCGAACTGGCCCCTGCGAACGCCCTCCGGCCAACATCCGCCACGCCCGCCCGTCAGCCCGCCCACCACCCCCTCACCTGCTGATCCTTCCCTTGCCCTCGCCGAACTTCACCCCATCCAGCGACACAAGTTATCCACAGGAGACCCCCTCCGCTCCATCGTCCAAGATCTTTTGACGGACCCCGCCAGTAGACTGGCATCGAGGGCTGCCCCCGGGAGGGTGGGGGGCGCCCGTAGGGCGGTGGGGGTGGTGGTGTCAAGAGGGTGGGGTGGGGTTCGTTGGATCGTGTGGTGGGGGTGGGGTGGGGAAGTGTGTGGGGGTGGGGGAGTTGGGTGGGGTGGGTGATGTGGACGGACATTGTGGACTGATGGTGGTGAGGGGTGGAGTGTCCGGGGTGGAGTAGGGGGAATGGGCCGTTTGGGGGATGGGGGCGAGTGGGGCGGTGGGTGGGCTGAAGTCCTTTAAGGACAAGGGAATGTGTCCATTCGGCCTAGTGCGGGGTTAGCGCCCTTGGCGTATCGACGGGTTGAGTTGGGCGGACTTATGCTCCTGCGAAATCGCTGATGGATGGGTGGGGAGGGGGGTGGGTTGGGATGCGTAACGTTCGTGAGGCGTGAGCCCGGTGGGGTGAGTGAAGGTCAGGATGCCGGTGGGTGAGCTGCCGGGGGTGGGCGCGGCTGTCGAGCCTGGGTGGCCGCGCCCACTGCGGCGTGGGAAGGGGAGTGGCGGGGGCGACCGGGGGTGAAGCGGTGCCTGGCGGGGTTCGTGGCGTACGCGTGTGACGGCATCGGCGTCGCCACCTGGGGGCTGGAAGCTAGCCGAGGGCGGTTCGGTCCAGGGTGGCCAGGGTGGGGTGGCCGGTGAGGATCAGGGCTTCCTCGAGTTCTTCCCGCAGCAGCCGCAGGATGTGTTCGGCGCCGGGGGTGCCTGAGTGGGCCAGGCCCCAGAGGACGGGGCGGCCCACCAGGACGGCGGAGGCGCCCAGGGCGATGGCTTTGAGCACGTCACGGCCGCTGCGGATGCCGCCGTCGACGAGGACTGGGAGGCGGCCCGCGACCGCGTCGACGACCTCGGCGAGGGTGTCGGCGGTGGGGGGGACGCCGTCGAGTTGGCGGCCGCCGTGGTTGGAGACGACGATGGCGTCGGTGCCGTGGTCGATGGCCTGGATGGCGTCGGTGCCGGTGAGGATTCCCTTCAGCACCAGGGGGAGCCGGGTTCGGGCACGCAGCCAGGCGAGGTCTGACCAGGTGATCGTCGGGTCGAAGCGTTCGCGGGAGTGCCGTTCGATCGCGGACACGCCCACCTCGGCGACGTGGGCGGCGGCCATCAGTTCCGAGCTGAGGTTCACGGCGCGCACGTCGGGGGGCAGGGTGAAGCCGCTGCGCAGGTCGCGGGACCGGCGGGCGACCCTGGGGGCGTCCACGGTCAGCACCAAGGCGCGGTACCCGGCCTGTTCGGCGCGGGTGACCAGGTCGAGCAGCGCGTCCCGGTCGCGCAGCCAGTACAGTTGCATCCACAGTGGACCGGTCGCGGCGGCGGCGATCTCGGCCAGGTCGGTGCTGGCGAAGATGCTGGACACGAACAGGGCGCCCGCGGCACCGGCGGCGCGGACCGTGGCCAACTCGCCCTCCGGGTGCACCAACCTGTGGTATGCCATCGGTGCGACGCCGATCGGCGCGGCCAGCGCAGAGCCGAGCAGTTCGGCGCGGGTGTCGCAGGCCGAGGCGTCGACCAGGACGCGGGGGCGCAGTCGGATCCGGTCCCAGGCGGCGGCGTTGGCGCGTAGTGTCCACTCCGCGCCGGAGCCGCCGTTGAGGTAGCCCAGCA
Source organism: Actinokineospora inagensis DSM 44258 (assembly GCF_000482865.1). Taxonomy (GTDB): domain Bacteria; phylum Actinomycetota; class Actinomycetes; order Mycobacteriales; family Pseudonocardiaceae; genus Actinokineospora; species Actinokineospora inagensis. The sequence goes on from NZ_AXWW01000036.1 coordinate 31,229, forward strand.
CGTCGGGTGCCAGGGTTGTCTCCGCGTTGGCCGCGTAGTCCGCGACGTCTACTGGTTTCACCGTTGTCCGCCTTCACCGGTTTGGGCCGTTCGGGGCACTGGGCCGCGATATCGTGGCATCCGTTCACCGCATTTTCCACGGTTTCGGTTGTGTCGTCACCGAACGCGGTTTAGTTGACTTCTTTCGTGCGCGGCGAGTAGTCGTACGCACGGCCGGTTGCCCTGTGCGCACAGTGAGAACGCCTGGTAGTGGCCTTGCCTTAGCCGCCTCCGTTACGCCTTTCGGGCGACCTTGACTCTCGTTGAGCCGGTATGCGATTGTTTGGCGGGTCAGGGCGGGTAATGAACTCCCGATACGGCATTCGGCCTAGACAAAATGTGAAGGAACCAATGGCGGACGCAGATCTTCCGCTGGCAAATCGGCCTGCGGCAAACCCGGAATGGGTGGACCAGGTGCTGCTGGCAGGCGACGGTGCGGCCGGGTGCCTGCGCATGGATCGGCCGATCGACCGGGACGCGTTGCGCCGATCGGTGGCCGGGGCGGAGAGCCGGTTGCGCGCGGCCGGGCTCGTCGCGGGTGGGACTGTCGCATTGCGACTGCCGCCGTCGCTGACCTTCATCGCCTTCCTGTTGGCCGCGTGGCGGATCGGTGCCCAGGTCAGCCTGCTCGACCACCGGCTCACCCAGCACGAGGTGGACGGCGCGCTGGACCGGATCGCCGCGCAGTACCTGGTCGAGGCCGCGGAGGTCAAGGGGCACAAGCTGTGCGGGTACGCCGAGGTGGTGGCCGCGGTGTCCGCCAGGGAGGGTGGCCGCCCGGCCGACACGGCGCACGCGTTGGTGCAGTTCAGTTCCGGCTCGACCGGTGCGTCGAAGGTGATCGCTCGGACGTCCGATGACCTGATTGCCGAACTGGACCGTTACGACCGGCTGCCCGATTTCCCCCGCGCGGGGGAAAGGGTCGTCCTGCTCGCGTCCATCGTGCACGTGCTCGGCTTGGTCGGCGGCCTGCTCAACGCGTTGCACACCGGCGCCGAGCTCGTCTTCCCGCGCAGGCTCACCGCCGACGGCATCCTCACCGCGGTCGCCGAGGCCGATTCGCCCGCGACGATCATCGGGGTTCCGTTCCACGCCGAACTGCTCGCCTCGGCCACCGATCCGCGCCCGCTTCCCCAACTGCGCCGGATGATCGTGGCCGGTGAGCTGGTCCGACCCGCCGTCCCGGTGCGGTTCCGGGAGCGCTTCGGCGTCCCGCTGGGCACCATGTACGGGATGACCGAGGTCGGCGTGATCGCCACCGACCTCAACGGGGTGCTCTGGCCGTCGGTCGACCCCGCGCACGGGATGGACCTGCGCATCCGCGGCGGTGAGCTGTGGATCGCCCGGCCGGGGTCGCCGTACCTGGGCGAACAGGACCCGGGTCGGTTCGTCGACGGCTGGTTGTGCACCAAGGACGCCGCCGCGCTCGACCCGGGCACCGGGCTGTTGACCGTGTTGGGGCGGCTGGACTCGCAGGTGTCGATCGGCGGTCTGAAGGTCGACCTGACCGAGGTGGAGCAGGCGATCGCGGGCCTGGACTCGGTGCGCGAGGCCGTGGTGCTGCACGACGGGGGAGTGCAGGCGTACCTGAGCCTGGCCGACGGCGCGTCACTGGAGCAGGTTCGCGCCGCGATCACCGAGACGTTGGCGCCGTTCAAGCGGCCGCGCCGGTTGGTCGTGCTGCCCGCGTTGCCCAGGACCGCCACCGGGAAGGTCGTCCGGGCCGCCGCCGTGCTCGCCGCCGCCGAGAACGGCTGACGCCCGCGGCTTTGTTGCAGTGCAGGGAACGAGGACAGGGAGACAGGGCGATGAAGGACCAGCTTCGCGAGTTCGTGCTCGACACGCTGCGCGAGATGAACTACGACGTCAGCGAGGTCACCGGGGACACCGACCTCGGCCCGGCGGGCCTCGACCTGGAGTCGCTGGCGCTGGCCGACCTCGCCGTGCAGATCGAGGACAAGTACCAGATCAAGTTCGGCGACGACGACATGGAGTCGCTGGCCCTGATGAACCTGGACGAGTTCGTCGACGCGCTGGCCGAGCGGCTGTCGACCACGTCCGGCGCCGACGCGTCCTGAGATGGCCGCACCCGTCCCACCCGACCGCGCCGACGTGCTGGCGATGCTGTCCGGCTTCGGCGACCGCAGCACCGGCGAGGTCGGCGAGAACCTGGACTCCCTGGAGCTGACCTGGCTGATCGCCCAGGTCGAGCAGCGCTACGGGGTCGAACTGGACCTGACCGACGAGGTGTTCGCGGGCATGGGCACGGTGACCGGCGCGGTAGACACCCTGGCGAAGGCGCTCGTCGAGGCCGAGCGCCATGACTGAGTCCGCCAGACCCGTCTACCTCTCCGGCGTCGCCGCGCGAACCGCTTTCGGCGACCACGCCGGACTGGTCGCCGGGGCCTTCGCCGGGGAACCGGCGTTCGCGCCGGTCACCCGGTTCAGCACGGTGGGCCGCCGCACCGAACACGCGGCGACCCTGCCCGGCTCACCCGACCTTGTCGATGAGTTGGTTGGCGTCATCGAGCGCGCGTGTCCGGGGCCGCGCGCGTCAGTGCCGCTGCTGCTCGCCGCGCACGCTGACGCCGGGAGCCGGGCACTGGCAAGGGAAGTGTCCGCACGGACCGGGGTCGCGGGCGTGTCGCGGGTCTACACCGGCGCGTGCGTGGCGGCGACCTCCGCGGTGGCCGACGCGGCGACGATGATCTCGACCGGTCGGGCCGACCGGGTCCTGGTCGCCGCCGGGTACCTGGTCGAGCCGTCGACCTTCGCGCTGTTCGACGCCGGGAGGGCGCTCTCGCGCGACGGTCGGCTGCGGCCGTTCAGCCTGGGCAGACAGGGGATGCTGCTCGGCGACGGTGTGGCGGCGGTGTTGTTGGAGGCACACAGCACGACACCGTTGGCGCGACTGGCCGGGTGGTCGCGGTCGGGAGACGCCTACCACGTGTGCAAGCCCAAGCCGGACGGCACCGGCCTGGCCCGAGCCATCACGGGTGCCGCTGATCGGGCCGGAGTGTCCATATCAGACATCGACTACGTCAACGCGAACGGCACGGGAACAACGTTCAACGACGAGGCCGAGGTCGCCGCGCTGACGCTCGTCGGACTGGACCGGACGCCGGTCAGTTCGACGAAATCGGTGCACGGCCACGCTTTGGAGGCGTCCGGGCTGGTCGAGCTGGTGACCACCGTCCTCGCCTCGGGCGAGGGTGTGCTGCCGGTCAACGCCAACTACCTCGGTGCGGACCCGACGTGCGCGCTGGACCTGGTGGTCGAACCGCGGCGAGCGCGCATGGGGTACGCGCTCACCGTGAACGCGGCCTTCGGTGGCGCGAACACCGCCCTGCTACTGGAGGCGGCATGAGCGCGCCATCCCTGGACAGCGGAAAAGCCTTGACCAGCAAGGTAATCCCGACGATCGAGGGTGTGACCACAGTCGACGCGGCCGCACACCTGACACCTGCCGACGCTGTCGGAAACGTGCTAGCCTCGGCGCGGTGGCCGGAGTCCAGTGTGGACGCTGCTGGTGGTGACACCGTGGCTCCGGTTGCCGGGTTCGTCGTCTCATTGTTCAACCCGCTGGTGGCCGAGGTCGCCGAGCGGTGCCTGCGGGCCTACTACGGGCAACCCCCGGCGGCCCGCGGCGAGCGGACGGCGATCGTGCTCGCCAGCGTCAACGGTGACGTGACCAGTGCCGACGTGGTCGCCGCCGCGGTGGCCGCCGGTGTGCGGGTGCAGCCGTTGCTGTTCTTCCAGTCCAACCCGAACGCGGTACTGGGGCACGTGGCCGCGCGCTGGGGCCTGGCCGGGCCGGTGGTCTGCACCAGTCCGACCGGGGACCCGACGGCCGACGCGGCGGCGTGCGCGGAGTTGCTGTTCGCCGCGGGCGATGCCGACGCGGCCCTGCTGATAACCGCGGACATCGCGGGTGATACCGGTGACCGGGCGGAGGCCGTCCTGGTCGGAGCGAGGGAGAGGTCATGACCGCCACGAGCACCCGGGCCAAGCTGGCGCGTGACCCGGATCTGGGCGCGGGCAACGTGTTGACCACGTTGGTCGCGGCGAACGGCGACCTGGACCGCCGAACCTTCACCTTCGACCGCCCGGTCGACGACATCCCGGCCTGGACCGCGCTCACCGTCCGCCAGTTGGACGATCGCGTCCGGGCCAGGGCCGCCGCGTTGCACGCGCTGGGCATCGGCACGCGTGACCCGGTCGCGATCACCGCTACCAGCGTGGCCGACAACATCCTCACCTTCCTCGCGCTGGCCCGCCTCGGCGCGATCCCGGCGCTGATCAACGCCAAGCTCGCCCCGGAGATCACCGTCCGCTACGTCGAGCGGCTGCGACCGGTCGGTGTCCTCGCCGACGCGACCCGCCGCGAAGCCCTCGCGCCGCACGGCCTGAACCTGTTGCCCCCCATCGAGTCGCTCGGCGCGGGCGATCCGGCGCAGGCGCCCGAGCCCTACCGGTTCCACCAGGACGACCCGGTCGCGATCACCCATTCGTCCGGCACGACCGGCGTGCCCAAGGCGGTGCTGCACTCGCACTCCAGCCTGTTCGCCGCCAACCGGCACCGGCTGCGGATGCCCAAGGCGCAGGGCACCGACCGGCTGCTGTCCGCGCTCCCCGCCCCGCACGCCGCCACCCTCATCGCGCTCAACCTGGCGCTGGCCAGTGAGAGCGAGCTGCTGGCGCTCTCCACGCAGACCGGTCCGTCGGTGGTGGACGCGATCGAGCAGTGGCGTCCCGGCGGTGTGCTCGGTTTCGCGGCGACCTGGTCGGAGATGGCCAAGACCGATCTGCGCGGCCGCGACCTCGACTCGGTCGCGCTGTGGTGGAACACCGGTGACTGCGCGCACGAGGCGCACATCCGCAGGCTCATCTCCCTCGGCTACCGCGAGGTGTCCACAAAGGAGGGACGGGTCCGCAAGCCGGGGTCGGCGTTCATCGACGGGCTGGGCTCCAGCGAGATGGGCCACTCGCACTTCTTCATCACGCACACCACCGAGACCAACCGCTATGGGCGCTGCATCGGCCGCCCGCACGCCTTCGCCGAACCCGTCGTGCTCGGCCCGGACGGCAACGAGTTGCCCTACGGCGAAGTAGGCGAGTTGGGTACGAAGTCGCCCACGCTGTCCCTGGGCTACTGGAACGACTCGGTGACCACCTACCGCACCCGCGTGCGCGGCTACTTCCTCACCGGCGACCTCGTCTACCGCGACGAGGAGGGCTACTTCTACCACGTCGACCGGCTCGTGGACTCCGTCGATCTCGGCGACGGCAAGCGGTTGCACACGGCGCTGTCCGAGGAGCGCGTCCTCAACGCGTGCCCCGATGTCGCCGATTGCACTGTGGTCGCCGTGCGCACGGACGACGGTGTTGTCACCGACGTCCTGGTGCAGCTCGACGCGGCCGGTGATCCCGACGCCGATCGCACCGAGGCCATACGAACAGCTCTGGGACCGGATGTGGCGGCCACGCTCCGCGAGGTCGTCGTGGTCGACGAGGACCGGATTCCGCTGGGCCCCACCGGGAAGGTCCGCAAGGTCGCGCTGCGCGAGCAGTACCTGCAGAACCTGGGTGCGAGATGAGACCCGCGGCGGCCATCACCGGCATCGGGCTGGTCACCCCGGTGGGCCGCAAGCCCGCCGAGGTGTTCGACGCCTTGTGCGCCGGGCGGTCCGGGGTGATCACCCCGCCGCCGGGTCACCCGCTGGCCGGGCTGCTGGACGCGGCGGGCATCGCCCCGGACATCGACCCGACCGAGGTGATGGACATCAAGTCCGCCAAGGCCGTCGACCGGTTCGTGTTGCAGGCCATGGCCGCGGCCGACGACGCCATCGCCGACGCCCGCATCACGATCGGCACCGACGTCGATCCCGAGCGGGTCGCGGTGGTCGTCTCGACCGGTGGCGCGGGCCTGGAGACCTACGAGCACTTCGCCGCGCAGCGCTGGGAACGTGGCCGCGCGAAGGTGAGCCCGTACCTGTTGCCCGGGATGCTGGCCAACATGGCCGCCGCCCGGATCGCGATCAAGTACGGCATCCGCGGCCACAGCGCGTGCATCGCCACCGCCTGCGCGGCGGGCGCCCAGTCGATCGCCGAGGCGCTGCGGCTCATCCGCGGCGGCGAGGCGGACGTGGTGGTGTGCGGCGGGAGCGACACCGCGTTGCACCCGACGGTGGCGTCCGCGTTCGCCAACGCCTGGGCGCTCGCCCGGGGTTGGGGCGATGACCCGACGGCCGCGAGCAGGCCGTTCGACAAGCGCCGCAACGGTTTCGTGCTCGGCGAGGGCGCGGGCATCCTGATCGTGGAGCGGTCTGACTTCGCCGACGCGCGGGGCGCCGCGAGCTACGCCGGTCTGCTCGGCTGGGCGGTCAGCACCGACGCCCACCACCCGACCACCCCCCGACCGGACGGCGCGGGCGCCGCGTCGGCGATGCGCCGGGCGGTGGCGGACGCGGACCTCACACCGTCCGATGTGGACTACATCAACGCGCACGGTACGTCCACCCCACTCGGCGACGCCGCGGAGGCCGCCGCCGTGCGCTCGGTGTTCGGCGACGCGAGCCCGCCGGTGAGCTCGATCAAGGCGCTCACCGGGCACATGCTCGGTGGTTCCGGCGCGGTCGAGGCCGCCGTGACCGCGTTGTCGGTGGCGGGCGGTGTGCTGGCCCCCACGCACAACCTCGACGACCCGGACCCGGAATGCGCGCTCGACCACGTGCGCGCCGCGCCCCGCCGTGGTCCGGTCCGCGCCGCCCTGTCGAACTCGTTCGCCTTCGGCGGCCACAACGTCAGCCTGCTGATCGGTCAGCCAGGCACCCGTCTGACCCGCACCACCACACCAGCGGTCTGAACCAAGTCCACCGCCACCCGAAGGTCCAACCATGCATGTGCAAGCCATAGACCATGTCGAGTTCTACGTCGGCGACGCCGACGAGGTCGCCGCCAAGCTGCGCGCCGAGTACGGGTTCCGGCTGCACGGGTGGTTGCGCCGACCGGACCAGCACTCGGTCCTGCTCCGCCAGGGCGCGATCCGGGTGCTGCTGACTTCCGCGCGCGAGGACGACCACCCGGCCGCCGCCTACGTCGCCGAGCACGGTGACGGCCTGGCCACGGTCGCGTTGTCCACCGACGACCCCGAAGCGGCCTACGCCGAGGCGGTGGCACGCGGCGCGGACGCGCACGGCGAGCGGATCACCGGCTTCGGCGACGTCAGCCACGTGTTCGTCCGACCGGACACGCTGCTCGACGCGGTGGAGCTCGCGCCGGACGAGCAGGAGTCCACTCTGGACCTGCTGGAGGCCATCGACCACGTGGCGGTCTGCGTCGCGCCGGGCGAGCTGGACCCGACGGTGGAGTACTACGAGAAGGTCCTCGGCTTCAAGCAGATCTTCGAGGAGCACATCGAGGTCGGCGGCCAGGCGATGAACTCCAAGGTGGTGCAGAGCGTGTCCAAGGAGGTCACACTGACCATCCTGGAGCCGGACACCACCGCCGAGCCCGGCCAGATCGACGACTTCCTGGCCGCCCACCACGGACCCGGTGTGCAGCACCTGGCGTTCCGCACCGACGACATCGCGCTCGCCGTGCGCACCCTCGGCGAGCGCGGGGTCGGCTTCCTGAGCACCCCGGGCGGCTACTACGACGCGCTCGCCGAGCGCTTCGAGCACGTGGCCGTCCCGGTGGAGCAGTTGCGGGAGCTCAACATCCTGGTCGACCAGGACAACGAGGGCGAGCTGTTCCAGATCTTCACCCAGACCACCCACCCCCGCCGCACCCTGTTCTTCGAGGTGATCGAACGCCTCGGCGCGTTGACCTTCGGCAGCGCCAACATCAAGGCGCTCTACCAGGCCGTGGAACGCGACCGGCGCGACCCGGCACAAGGAGCCACCCAGTGACCGCCGAACTCACCGACCAGTTCGCCCTGACCGAGGCCGAGCGGGCGCTGCTGCCCACCGACGACGAGGTCGCCCAGTACGCGGCGCACGGGTGGTACCTGTCCCGCAAGCTGTTCACCGACAGCGAGATCGACGCCCTGGTCGAGGCCACCGAGCGGTTCTACGCCGGGCACACCGACCGCAGGCTGCCGCTGCGGCCGCCGAACCTGGCCTACTGGACCCCCGAGAAGGGCGATGTCCAGCGGCACAACGACTACATCCACTACGAGAGCGACGAGGTCGCCGCGATCCTGCGCAAACCGCTGCTCGGCGCGGTCGCCGCCCGACTGGCCCAGGCCGACGAGATCCGGGTCTGGCAGAGCACCCTGATCTTCAAGCCGCCGCGCCCGGAGGAGGCGTCCAACCAGGTCCCCTGGCACATGGACCGGCACTACTGGCAGACCTGCGCCTCCGAGCGGATGCTGACCGCGTTCATCCCGTTCCACGACTGCGACGAGCGGATGGGCACCATCACCATGGTCGACGGCAGCCACGCCTGGACCGAGGTCCCCGGCGACGACTCGACCCGGCACTTCGCCCAGCGCGACCGGGCCGAGCTGGAGGAGCTGCTGGCGGCCAACGCCGCGCACAACGGCGCCGAGGTGCGCAAGGTCCCGATGATCATCCCCAAGGGCCACGTCAGCTTCCACCACTGCCGCACCTACCACGGCAGCGGCGCGAACCTGGCCGACGTGCCGCGCCGGGCCGTCTCGCTGCACCTGCAGGACGGCGACAACCGGTTCCGCCCGTTCCTCAAGCCGGACGGCACGCCGGTTTTCTACAACCACGACGTGCTGGTCCGCCGAACCGAGGACGGCCTGCCCGACTACGCCGACCAGAACTACTGCCCGACCCTGTGGCGGAAGTGAAGACGGAGGTCAGTAAATAACCTGTTCTGGATAGACGGAAACAGCCCGGTTTGCCGAACCGGGCTGTTTCCGCTGCCTTAAGCGGGTGCGGTTTCGGCATAAAGAAACGGGCCTCGGGAGAACATTCTCCCGAGGCCCGTGAATTCTCGCCCCGTCAGCGCACCTGGCGGGCGAACATCCGGGTGGCCCAGGTGACCGTGAGCGCGGCCAGCGCGACCACGATCAGCATGCCGAGCCAGACCGACGTGTCGCCGGGGTTGCCGGTGAACAGCGCCCGGGTGCCGTTGGTGGTCCAGTAGATCGGGTTCCACTCGGCGATGGTGACCAGCCAGCCCGGGGCCAGCGTCAGCGGCAGCAGCACCCCGCTGAGCAGCGACAACGGCTGCGAGACGCTGTTGATCAGCGGGCCGAGCGCGGCCGGGGACGGGATCAGCATCGCCATCGCGTAGGACAGCGCGCAGGCCATCAGGGCCATCAGGGCCAGCATCACGTACGCCAGCAGCACCCAGCCGATCTCCACCGTCAGCCCGAACGGCAGCGCGACGATGGTGATCACCACCGCCTGCCCCATCAGGGTGGTGACCTCGGAGAACGCCCGGCCCAGGATCAGCGCGGTGCGGCTCACCGGGGTCACCCTGGACCGCTCGATCACCCCCGAGCGCAGCTCGCCGAGCAGTTGGAACCCGGCGAAGAAGCCGCTGAGCAGCACCAACACCACCAGCAGGCCCGGCACGTAGATCCGGTAGGCGTCGGCGTAGGTCCGCGCGCCCGCGGAGGCCAGCGCGTTCTTCAGCAGCGGGGCGAACAGCAGCAGGTACGCGATCGGCTGCAAGAACCCGATCACCAGGCGGGCGGGTGTGCGCCACACCAGCAGCAGTTGGCGGGTGTAGACCAGCCACGTGTCGCGGAGGAACTTCATCGGGGGATCTCCTACTTGTCCCGGAGCGAGCGGCCGGTCTTGATCAGGAACACGTCGTCGAGGCTGGGCCGGTGCAGTTCGACCGTGTCGAAGTGGATGTCGCCGCCGTCGAGCGCCCGCATGATCTGCGGCATCGCGGTGGCGCCGTCGTCGACGTAGAGGCGCAGGCCGTCGTCGCCAAGCTCCAGGTTGTGCACGTAGTCGCGGCCGGTCAGCAGCTCCGCGGCACGCGGGCCGTCCCCGTTGAGGCCGACGGTGACCACGTCACCGGCCACCCCGTGCTTGAGCTCGGTCGGGGTGCCCAGTGCCACGATCTCGCCGTGGTCGATGATCGCGATCCGGTCGCACAGCGCGTCGGCCTCCTCCAGGTAGTGCGTGGTGAGGAAGACGGTCATGCCCGCGTCGCGCAGCCTGCGCACCTCGTCCCACAGGTGCGCCCGGGACTGCGGGTCGAGGCCGGTGGTGGGCTCGTCCAGGAACAGCACCTTCGGCCGGTGGATGATGCCCATGGCGATGTCGACCCGGCGGCGCTGACCACCGGAGTACGTGCGGCACTGCCGGTCGGCGAACTCGGTGAGCTCGAACGACGCCAGCGCCTCCTCGGTCCGCTGCACCGCCTCGGTCTTGTGCATCCCGTACATCCGCGCCTGCAGCACCAACTCCTCGCGCGCGGTGACCTCGTCGGTCGTGGTGCCGCCCTGCGGGACGTAGCCGACCTTGGTGCGTACGGCGGCCGGGTCTTTGCGCAGGTCGGCGCCCGCGATGACGGCGTGGCCGTCGTCGGGTTCGAGCAGCGTGCACAGGATGCGGGCGGTGGTCGTCTTGCCCGCGCCGTTGGGGCCGAGGAAGCCGAAGATCTCCCCCTCGGCGACCGACAGGTCGACGCCGCGGACGGCCTCGACGGTTCGGGTCTTGCGCCGTTTGCCCAGCGTGAAGGACTTGCGCAGTCCCTTGACCTCGATCATGACGTGCTCCTGCTCAGGCCGGCTGCTGCCGGCAACCGGGTGGTCAGGTCCACCAGCGCCGCCGCGGCGGCGTCGGCTCCGCCCGCCTCGGCGAACGACTCGCGGACCTTGGCGGCGGCGGCCCGGTAGCCCGGGTCGCCGAGGACTTCGGTGACGGCGGCGCGCAGCAGGCCCGCGTCGGCGCGGGCGAAACCGGCCCGCACCCCCGCCCCGGCCGCGACCACGCCGTTCGCGTTGATCGGCTGGTCGTGCCGGATGGGCGCCACGACCAGCGGGACCCCGTGTGCCAGCGATTCGCACACCGTGTTGAGGCCGCCGTGCGAGACGACCAGGTCCACGTGCGGCAGCAGCGCCAGCATCGGCACCCTGGTCCGCGCGACCAGGTGCGGGGGGAGGTCGGGCAGCGTCTCCGGCGGCGCGACGAACACGCCCTGCAGCCGGTCGCCCAGCGGTGCCAACGCCGTGACCATCTCGTTGAGGAAGCGGGCGGACACGTCGTCGGCGAGCGTGCCCACGGAGACCAGCACGTGCTGTTTGCCCTGGTCGAACCAGTCGAACGGGAACTCGGGCTGGCCGTGCCTCGGCGCCAGCACCGGGCCGACCCCCAGGATGCCCACGGGTAGGGCAGGGGTGACCGCGGGTGTGGTGCAGGCGAGGACCAGGTGCGGGGAGTAGCGCAGGTCGAAGAACTCGTCGGCGGGCATCCCGGCCTTGTCCCAGAGGTGCCGCATCCGGCCGTGCAGCCAGGCGTGCACCTTCGGCAGGTCCGCCAGCGGTTCACCCAGTTCCATGGTCGACGCCGCCAGGGTCGCCCACGGCACCCCGAGGCGGTGCGCGGCTATCGCCCCCGCGGGGGAATGTTGGTCGACGACCACGACGTCCGGCCGCCACTCGGCGACGGCCTTCTCCACGGCCGGGAGGCTGAACCGGGCGAACGGCACGATGAACCGGTCCCACACCGACCGCACCGCCGCGAGCCCGTGGTCCGACTGCGGGCGGTGCAGCCGGGTACCGGTGGGGAAGATCGTCGCGGCCGGGCCGAGCAGCGGGCGCAGGTGCAACTCCGGACCGCACCAGGCGACCTGGTCGCCGCGCCCGACCAGCGCCGCGGCCAGGCCGATGGTGGGGTTGACGTGCCCGGCCAACGGCGGCACCACGAACAGGAACCGGCTCATGCCCGCTGTTCCACGTAGGCGACGACCTGGCCGACGGTGAACCCGGTGATCTCGTCCAACTCCAGTCCGCGCACGTGCCCGGCCAGGTCGACCCGGTCGCCGTAGCGGGCGGTCAGGGTCGCGCCGACCCGGGTCAGGTCGATGCTGTCGAAACGCAGGTCGCCCTCCAGCGTGGCATTCGGCGTAATTTCCGGCGGACATCCGCCGCACGGCCCGACCACCTCCCGGAGTATTCCCGCGACTTCGTCGAAAAGCGCCATCGCGCGACCTCCAAACCCCGCCGGTTGCGCGCCAAGGTACCGCACCCCGGTCGGGCCGTCACGAACATTCTCGGCGGAGGGGAATGCTCGGCAACTGGAGTATTGACACTTTCACCACTCGATACCAAGAATGCCTGCGCAAGCAGCTCAATGCGGCGGGGGTAAAGCGGGATGACGAACGAGGTCCTCGTCGATTTCCACGGTCAGGGTGCCGGGGTCGGTGAGCTGACCTGGGGGCAGCGCACCGTGTGGCGGACGGTGGTCAAGACCGGCCACTCGGAGACCATGGGCGGGGTCACCCCGGTGCCACCGGGGACCACCGTGCAGCAGTCGGCCGGGGTGTTGCGCTACGTCATGGGTCGGCACCAGTCGCTGCGCACCCGGCTGGTGTTCGACGGCCAGGACGGCGGCCCGCGGCAACGGGTGTACGACAGCGGCCGGATCGGCATGGCGGTCGTCGAGGCCGGGGCGGACGACCCGGGCGAGGTCGCCGAACGGGTCCGCCGCGACTACGAGGACGCCGACTTCGACTACGAGCACGAGTGGCCGGTCCGGATGGCGGTGATCACCAAGGACGGCACGCCGACCCACTCGGTCGCGGTCTACAACCACCTGGCCATCGACGCGCACGGCCTGGACGCGCTGATCGCCGACCTGTCCACGATGGACCGCACGAACTTCGGGCCGACCGTGCCACTGGACGCCACCCAGCCGCTGGCCCTCGCCGAGCAACAACGCAAGCCGAACGTGCTGCGCAACAGCGAGGCCGCCCTGCGCTACTGGGAGCGGGTGCTGCGCACCGTCTCGCCCAAGCGGGTCGAGGGGGAGTCCGACGACCACCGCTCGCCCCGGTTCGGCGACGTGGCGCTGACCTCGCCCGCCGCCGCGCTCGCCACCCGGGCCATCGCGGTCCGGCTGGGCATCGACACCTCACCGGTGCTGCTCGCCGCGTACGCCTGCGCGTTGGCGCGCACTGTCGGCAACAACCCGGTGGCCGTGCAGATCGCGGTGAACAACCGGTTCCGGCAGAGCCTGCTCGGCTCGGTGTGCACGATGGCGCAGACCTGCCCGCTGATGGTGGACGTCGCCGACATCGGGTTCGCCGAGGCCGTGCACCGCGCCCGCCAGGCGACCATGGTCACCTACAAGTACGCCTACTACGACCCGGAGAAGCGCGCGGCCATGGTCGCCGCGGTCGCCGAGGACCTGGGTGGACCGGTCGAGATGGACACCTACTTCAACGACCGCCGCCCACCCGGCCGGGCCGAGCAGTCGCTCACCGCCCCCGACCCGGCGGAGATCACCGCCGCCCGCGGCCGCACCGGGCACGAGTGGGTCCGGTGGACCGACGTGGACCAGCCCTTGCTGTACATGGACATCGACGAGGCGATGGACGGGACGGAGGCGCTCGTGTTCACCCTGACCGGCGACACGCACCGGGTCGCCCCGGCGGCGCTGCTCGGGTTGCTCCAGGAGGTCGAGACCGTCCTGGTCGACGCCGCGCTCGACCCGGGGGCCGGGACCGGGGTCAAGTCGTGACCGCGCTGCGCGAGGTCGCCGCCTACCTCCCGCCGGACCGGGTCCCGCTGGAGGACTTGGCCGAGCGGTTCGCCATGACCGACCGCCAGATCCGGCTGTTCCGCCGGTTCCACGGCCTGGACCGGATCTGCCTGGACAGCGCGGGCACCCTGCTCGACCTGCTGGTGGCGGCCACTGATCGGCTGGAAACCTTGCGTGGCAACGAACACCGGGTCAAGTACGTGCTCTACGCGCGCGGCATGCCGGTGGCCGTCCCGTACCCGCACAACCCGCTGCGGGAACTGTGCGTCAAGCTCGGCCTCGGCCACGCGCTGACCTTCACCGTCACCCACCAGGCGTGCGCCACCGGGTTGCTGGCGCTCGACGTCGCGGGGCGGTTGCTCGCGTCCGATCCCGACCCGGAAGCGTTGGCGCTGGTGGTGTCCGGGGAGAAGACCTTCACCCCGGACGCGATGCTGGTGCCGGAGACCGCGGTGTTCGGCGAGGGCGCCGCCGCCGCGCTGGTCGGCGCGACCGGGCCGAACGACCGGATGCTGTCGTACGCCACGAGCGTGCGCGGCGACTTCGACGGCAGGCTCATCATCGACCCGGAGCTGGCGCTGCGGTTCCAGCACGAGTACCCCGAGCTGCTGGCCGGGGTGCTGCTCACCGCCGTCGAGCAGGCCGGCATCACCCTGGACGACATCGCGCTCCTGGTGCCGCACAACGTGAACTCGGTGTCCTGGCGGCGACTCGCCAAGCGCATCGGCTACCCGGTCGAGCGGGTCGTGCTCGACAACGTGCCGGTGACCGGGCACAGCTTCGCGGCGGACCCGTTCCTCAACTACCGCACCGCCCTCGACCAGGGTCGGCTGCGGCCGGGGGACCGGTACCTGGTCGGCGCCGCCGGACTCGGCGCCACCTTCTCCGCCATGGTCTTCGAGCACTAGCCGGGCCTTCGAGGTTTGGCATCACCGATGGGAGGACCTCGATGGGGTCTGTGGAGACTGTTGACGCCGACCTGCTCGGCCGCGTCCAGGCGAGCATGGGCGACCTGCTGCCGCGGGTGCTCAAGCGGGAGGTCGTCGGGCTGACCGCGGCGACGAAGCTGTTCACCGAGCTGGGGTTGAGCTCGGCCAGCACGCTGGAGCTGCTGCTGGAGCTCGAGGACGAGCTGGAGATCCAGATCGACGTCGAGGAGATCGGCCAGGACGACCTGGAGACCGTCGGCACCCTCGCGGCCTACATCGCCGCCCACACCGTCGCGGACGAGTGATGTTCACCGGTGGTCCGCCGACAGCCGCCGGTGGCCGGGCGCGCCTGGTGTCCGCTCGGGCCAAGGTGTTCGACGGGACCTCGCCGACCGCGCTCGACCCGGCGCTGCGCCCGTTCCTCGCCGACCTGGTCCGTCCGTACGGCAACGCGTTGCGGGAAGACCTGTTGACCGAGGGCGTCGGGCACTCGTTCGGGGAGATGGCCGAGGAGTTGCTGCCGTCGGTCGTCGGACCGGACGAGCCGGTCGACCTGTTGCTGCTCGCGTTCGCCATGCACGACCTGCGACTGGGTCGGGCGACGGCGTGCTACCTGAGCGACCGGTGCCCCGGTCGGCCGATGGCGTTCGCGGTGTGCGACCAAGGCGCGGGAGCGGCGTTCACGGCGCTGCGGCTGGCCGAGTCCTACCTCACGACTTGTCAGCGGGCGCTGGTTTTCGTCGTCGAGCAGTCGGCACTGCACTACGAGCCGCTGGGGCCCGCGCCGATACCGGACCGGCACACCGCCGTCGCCCTGCGGCTGGAGAACCACGGCAGCCCGATCACCACGGTGCAGCACACCGGTGTGGACAGTCTGCGCCTGCCGGAACTCTTCCGTGCGGCCGTTCCGGGCTCGACCAGGGTGATCGCGTCGGCGCGGCTGGCCGGGCTGGTGCCTGGGATCGCCGACGTCGTCGCCGATCCCGGCCAGCCCTACACCGGGATCTGGTGCGAGCTGGCCAAGGGGCACGACGAACCCGTTGTGCTGGCCGACTACGAGCCGGCACACGGTCTGCTCTGCCTGTCCACTGTGGACATGTCAGCCGATGTCCGGGTGTCCGTCGAGGAATCCGCTGTGGACACGTGGTCGGCGGCGGTGGCATGATGGACGAGGTCGCGATCTGGCTGGTTGATTCCGTTCTGCCGCAACGGGTTCTCGTCGAACTGCACGAGCACCTCGACGAGGACGAGCGGGCCAGGGTCGCGGCACTCCCGCCCGAGCGCAAGGCCGAGTTCGTGGCCGCGCACGGGGTGGCCAGGGTGGTCGCCGGACAGGCCCTCGGGCTCGCCCCGCGCCGGGTCCGCTGGCGGTTCGGGCCGAACGGCAAACCCGAGACCGACGGCGTGCGGGTCAGCCTGTCCCGCTCCGGTGGCCTCGCCGTGGTCGCCCGCACCGCCACCCGCGCGGTCGGGGTCGACCTGCAGCGGGTCGAGCCGGAGTTGGACGCGGCGCGAATAGCGGCCAGGTTCTACCCGGCGGCGGAGGCGCGACACGTCGTCGACTGCCCACCCGGGCAGCGGGCGGCCCGGTTCACCGGGTTGTTCGCCCGCAAGGAGGCGTGCGTGAAAGCCGCGGGCGGGCGGCTTTTCCCGGGCCTGCGGCAATCGGTGAGCCCCGGCGGTTCCGGCGGGGTGGTACGGCGGGCTGACGGCCCATACCGGGTGCGGGATCTCTCCGCGCCCACCGGCTTCGCGGCCGCGGTCGCGTTGGCCGGGGAGGACGACTACCGGGTGCGCGAGCACCGTTGGCCAGAGGAGTGGCGCGATGTCGAGGCTGGGTGAGGGTCTGCCGCTGGAGACCGGCGTACCGGGGGTGTTCCTGTCCCCGCCGGGGTTCGAGCGGGTCATCGGGTTGCTGCGCACCGGGGTCGCCGCGCTGGCCGCCGACGAACCGTTCCACCGGCTGGTCATCCCGCCGGTCATCTCCCGCAAGACCATCGAGCGCGCCGGTTACGTCGCCGCGTTCCCGAACCTGCTGGGCACCGTGCACGGCTACGGTGGCACCCCCAGCGGTTGGGCGCGGTTGAAGCCACTGGTCGAGGAGGGTGGCGAGTGGTACGCGCAGCAGCAGATCGGTGACCTGGTCCTGCTGCCCGCCGCCTGCTACCCGGTGTACGCGACGCTGGCCGACAGCGCCTTGGCCGAACCCGCGAAGGTCACCGTCGAGGCGTCCTGCTTCCGCCAGGAGGCGACCAGTGAACCCGGTCGGCTGCGGTCGTTCCGGATGTTGGAGCTGGTGACCGTCGCCACCGAGGAGCACTGCCTCAAGTGGCGGGCGGCCCGGCTGGAGCAGGTCGAGGGCTGGTTCCAAGAGTTGGGGCTGGACGTGTCGGTCGAGGTGGCCGACGACCCGTTCTTCGGTCCCGGCCGCAAGCTCTACCAAGCGGCGCAACGGCTGCAGGAGCTCAAGTGGGAGCTGAAGGTCCCGGTGGCCGACGGCCAGGTGCAGGCGGTGGCCTCGGCCAACTACCACAAGGAGCACTTCGGCGAGACCTTCGGCATCACCGCGGGCGGCGAGCTCGCGCACACGTCGTGTGTCGCTTTCGGACTCGAACGGCTCGCCCTCGCCCTGATCAACCGGCACGGTGCGGACTCCAGGCAGTGGCCGGAGTCGGTGCTGGCGGCTTTCGGCGGCGCAGATGCCTGACGCCCTGGGGTTCTACCGGACCATGCGGTTCATCCGCCGGTTCGAGGAACGCGCGATCGAGCTGGTCCGCGCGGGGGAGATCTTCAGCGGCATCCACCCGTGCATCGGTCAGGAAGCCGTGGCAGCAGGGGCCTGCGGCGCGCTCGACCCCGATGACATCGTGTTGTCCAGCCACCGGGGCCACGGGCACCTGCTGGCCAAGGGCTGCGACCCGGGGCGCGTGCTGGCCGAGATGGCCGGTCGGGTCACCGGGATCGACAAGGGTCGCGGTGGCTCGTTCCACCCGTCGGACTTCAGCGCGGGCGTGTACAACTCGACCGGCACCGTCGGGCACGGCGCGGGCATCGCGGCCGGGATCGCCTGGGCGGCGGCGAAGGCGGGGGAGCCGAAGGTCGTGCTGAGCTTCTTCGGCGACGGCGCGGTCACCCAGGGCGCGCTCCTCGAAGGTTTCAACCTGGCGGGCCTCTGGCAGCTCCCGGTGGTGTACATTTGTGAGAACAACCGTTACGCCACAACGCTTCCGGTCGAGACGGCGGTAGCCGGGACGATCACCGGCCGCGGTGAGGCGTTCGGCATCCCGTCGTCCGATGTGGACGGTCAGGACGTCGAGGTGGTGCACGCCGCGGTCGCCGAGGCGGTGGCCAGGGCGCGCTCCGGTGGCGGTCCCTCGCTGCTGGTGATGGACACGTACCGCTACCACGGCCACCACACCTTCGAGATGCTGGTGCGGCTGCGCTACCGGGAGCAGGCCGAGATCGACGCCTGGAAGGCCCGCGACCCGCTGGACATCCAGGCCGCCCGGATCGACCCGGCCGACCGGGACCGGGTGGACGCGGCGGTCGAGGCGGAGCTGGACGAGGTCGTCCGGTTCGCCGTGGACAGTCCCCGGCCGGACCCGGCCGACGCGATGGACCACTACTACGCCGACGGTTTCCGACCGAGACCCGGCGTCTCGCTGTAGCAGGAGAGGAGTGAGCCGTGCCGAAGCTGTCCTACCTCAAGGCGCTCAACCGCGCGCTCGGTGACGAGATGACCCGCGACGAGTCCGTCTTCGTGCTCGGCGAGGACGTGAACTTCGCGCTCACCAACGTCACCGCCGGGTTCCTGAAGAAGTTCGGCCCGGACCGGGTGCTCGAGGTGCCGCTGACCGAGCAGGGCTTCACCAACTTCGCCACCGGCGCGGCGATGGCCGGGCGCAGGCCGGTGATCGAGTTCCAGATCCCGTTCCTGCTGCTGCTGGTGTTCGAGCAGATCACCAACCAGGCCAACAAGTTCCTGATGATGAGTGGTGGCCAGCGCAGCGTCCCGGTCACCTACCTGATGCCCGCCGCGGGCTGGCGGGCCGGGTGGGGCGCGCAGCACTCCGACCAGCCGTACAGCATGTTCGCGCACATGGGCGTCAAGACCGTGCTGCCCGCGACCCCCACCGACGCCTACGGCCTGCTGACCACCGCGATCCGCGATGACGACCCGGTGGTGTTCTTCGGCCCGCTCGCCGCGCTGACGGTGCGCGAGATCGTCGACTACGAGGACCTGCGGCCGATCCCGTTGGGCAGCGGTCGAATCCACCGGTCGGGCACCGACGTCACGGTTGTCGCGTTAGGACACCTGGTGCACGAGGCGCTGCAGGTCGCCGAGGACCTGGCCGAGGAGGCGTCGGTCGAGGTGTGGGACCCGCGCTCGGTGTACCCGTTCGACTGGGCCGGGTTGGCCGAGTCGGTGTCGCGCACCGGTCGACTGGTCGTGTTCGACGACTCCAACCGCTCCTGCGGGATGGGCGCGGAGATCCTGGCGACCGCCGTCGAGGAGATGCACCTGACCGCGCCGCCCAAGCGGGTCACCCGGCCCGACGGCGCGATCGTCGGCGCGGTGCCGGAACTGGACGCGGTGTTGCAACCGACCAAGGAGCAGTTGGCGGAGGCCATCCGCACGGTGCTCAAGAGTCCGGGCTGGTGACCGGTGGAGGTGGAGCGCGTCCCCGTTCCCTTCCGCGGCCACGGCAGTGGTGAGGCGGGGCTGACCTGGGGTCAGATCGGTATCTGGCAGGCCATCGCGCGGTCCGGCGAGTCGCGCACCATGGGCGGCGTGGTCAAACTGCCGCCCGGCGTGACCGTCGAGCAGGTGGCGGCCACGTTCAGCGTGATCATCGGCAGGCACCAGGCGCTGCGCACCCGGCTGGTGTTCACCGATGGGCGGCCGCGGCAGTCCCTGGTGGAGGCCGGTGAGATCACCCTGGAGGTGCTCGACGCGGGCGGGTCCGACCCGGCCGATGTCGCCGCCGCCGTGCAGGAGCGGTACGCGAGCGTGCCGTTCGACTACGAGCACGAGTTCCCGGTGCGGGCCGCCCTGGTCCGCGTCGGCGCGGAGATCACGCACATGGTCGCGGTCTACCTGCACCTGTCGCTGGACGCGGGCGGGCTGGAGGTGCTGATCCGCGAGCTCGGGTCCGACCCGGCGACGCTGCCGCCGGTCACCGCCGTCCAGCCGCTGGAGCAGGCCCGCAGCCAGGAGGAGCCCTCGGCGTTGCGGCAGTCGGCGAACTCGTTGCGGTACCTGGACAACGTGCTGCGCAGCGTGTCGCCGCTGCGGTTCGGCGAGCCGCGCGAACTGCGCGACCCGACGTTTCGGATGGTTCGCTACCGCTCGCCCGCCACCCGGCTGGCGGTCGACGCGATCGCCCGGCGCGGCGGGGTCAGCACCTCGTCGGTGCTGCTGGCCTGTTTCGCGGTCGCGTTGGCCCGAGCCGGGGCGAGCAACCCGGTCATGGCGATGCTGATGGTCAGCAACCGGTTCCGGCCGGGTTTCGCCGAGTCGGTCAGCACGATCGTGCAGATCAGCCCCTACCTGATCGACGTCGCCGACATCACCCTCGGTGACGCGGTCGCCAGGGCGGCGCGCAGCACGATGAACGCCTACAAGCACGCCTACTACGACCCGGACGCGCAGGACGACGTCGTCGACCAGGTGTTCGCCGATCGCGGCGAGCCCGTCGACTTCTCCTGCTTCTTCAACGACCGGCGCAAGTCCGACCGCGCGCCCGGCGCGGGACCCGAGCCGACGGCCGACTCGCTGGCCTCGGCGCTGTCCCGGTCCGAGACGCACTGGGAGGACGAGCCCGGCATGCCGCGGCAGAAGCTCTACCTGCACGTGGACGACCCGCTCGACACGATCGAGTTCACCATGTCGGTGGACACCCGCTACTTCACCGCGGCGGAGACCGAGGCCGTCGTGCGCGGCATCGAGTCCGTCGCGGTGCGCGCCGCCCTCGACCCGGACACGCCGACCGGCGTGCGGGCCGAGCCCAAGCTCCCGGCCACCGCCGGAGCCGGGGCGGACACTGGCGAGGGAGGTGCCCGATGATCGAGATCAAGTGAACCCCGCGCTAGCGCGGGGGCACTCGAGGCCCTTCCGCGTTCGCTGAACAACCGGACGCGGGGGCGGGTCCTCCCGGGACCCGCCCCCGCCTCCACACACACCCCGGGAACAAGCTCATGCACAGGTTCGGCCAGGAGGTCTGCGTCGTCGGAGCGGGACCGCGCGGGCTCAGCGCGGTCGAGCGGCTGTGCGCCAACGCCACCGGTCCGCTGGTGGTGCACCTGGTGGACCCGCACGCCGGTCGCGGTGGCCGGGTGTGGTCGACCGGGCAGCCCGCGTCGCTGCTGATGAACACCATCGCCTGCCAGGTGTCGATGTTCACCGACGCCTCGGTCGACTGTGCGGGCCCGATCCGGCCGGGGCCGTCGCTCTACGAGTGGGCGCTCTCGGCTGCCGTGCCCGCCGTGGTCGCCGCCGAGGCACGGGCGCTGACCCCGAACTCTTACCCCTCCCGGGCGTTCTATGGGCACTACCTGGACTGGTTCCTCGACGAGTTGTGCCGAACGCCCGGCGTGGAGATCCGGCTTCACCGCGTCAGTGCGGCGGATATCGCCGACGCGGACGACGGTCAACGCGTGACGCTGTCCGACGGGACTGTCTTGGCCGGGTTGTCCGCTGTCGTACTGGCGCAAGGACACGTCGACATGCCTCTTGGCGCCGTCGAGTCCCGGTTGGCCGATTACGCCGCCGAGCACGGCTTGGGCTATGTGCCGCCCACCAACCCGGCTGAGGCGGACCTCGCGACCATCATGCCCGGTGAGGTCATCGCGCTGCGTGGGCTCGGGCTGTCCTTCTTCGACTACCTGGCGCTGCTCACGTCCGACCGGGGCGGCCAGTTCAAAGAGCGCGCGGACGGGACGCTGGCGTACCTGCCGTCTGGGCAAGAGCCCGTCATCATCACCGGCTCCCGGCGCGGCATCCCGTACCACGCGCGCGGGGAGAACGAGAAGGGCGCGTACGGCAGGCACGAGCCGGTGTTCCTCACCCTGGACGTGATCGCCGAGCTCCGGTCTCGGCCCACGGTGTCCTTCCTCGACGACATCTGGCCGCTGATCGCCCGCGAGGTCGAACTCGTCTACTACCGCACACTGCTCGGTCCACGCGGCGACGAGTTCGCGGACCGGTTCATCGCGGGTGAGCCGGGACTGCCCGCCGCCTTCGAGGTGCCGGTCTGGGACTGGGAGCGGGTGGCGCGACCCGATGGTGGCCGCACGTTCCGCTCGCCCGAGGACTTCGACGAGTGGCTGCTGGACCTGCTGCGCGCGAATGTGCCCGGTGGCAACGTGACCAACCCGGTCAAGGCCGCTCTTGACGTCCTGCGCGACCTGCGCAACGAGGTCCGGTTGGCCGTCGACCACGGTGGGGTAACCGGCAGCTCTTACCGCGACGACCTTGACTCCTGGTACACCCCACTCAACGCTTATCTGTCCATCGGACCGCCCGCACGGCGGGTGGCGGAACTCGTCGCGCTGATCGAGGCCGAGGTGGTCAGGGTGGTCGGCCCGGGTATGCGGGTGGACCTGGCCGAGCGCGGTTACCTCGTCAGCTCACCTCGCGTGGGCGGCTCCGCGGTGCTGTGCACGACCCTGGTCGAGGCCCGACTACCGGAAGTCGACATCCGCCGCACATCAGACCCTCTTATCGCCTCGATGCTCAGCCGCGGCGACTGTGTGCCGTATCGCATCCCTGATCCCGATGGGCCTGTCGAGACCGGTGGGCTCGCCGTGACACCTCGCCCGTACCGGCTGGTCCGCGCCGATGGCACCCCCCACCCCCGGCGATTCGGATACGGTGTTCCTACCGAGTCGGTGCACTGGGTGACCGCCGCGGGGATCCGTCCCGGCGTGAACTCGATGATCCTCGCCGACGCGGACGCCATCGCCAGGGCGGCGTTGGCGACGACCAGCACCGCGTGACCCCCGGGGTCGCGCGACCGGCGTAAGGAGCCCCGTGACCGGTACCGACTCCGGCCTGCTCGCCCCGGTGTGGGCGGGCTCGACCGCCGCCGACCTGGTGACCGACGAGGCCTGGGTCGCCGCCATGGTCGAGGTGGAGGTCGCGCTGGCCCGCGCCCAGGCCAAGCTCGGCGTCATCCCGGAGGCCGCCGCCGCGTCCATCGCCGCGGCCGCCGTGGACATCGACGTCGTCGACCTGGCCGTCAAGTCCCGGGGCGGCGCCAACCCGATCGTGGCTTTCGTCACCGCGTTCACCGCGTGCGTGGCCGAAGACGCCCGCGAGTACGTCCACCGCGGCAGCACCAGCCAGGACATCCTGGACTCCGCCGCGATGCTGCTCACCACCCGCGTGTTCGCCGCCGTCGAAACGGACCTGCTGCGCGTCGCCGCCGCGTTGGCCCGGTTGGCCGACGAGCACCGGGGTTCGGTGATGGCCGGGCGCACACTGACCCAGCACGCCGTCCCGGTGACGTTCGGCCTGAAGGCCGCGGGCTGGCTGACCGTCGTGCTGGACGCCGTGTCCCGGCTCCGCGCGGTCGTGTTACCGGCCCAACTCGGCGGCGCGGCGGGCACCCTCGCGTCCTATGTGGAGTATGCGGGCGACCCGGCGCACGGCCTGGTGCTGAGCGCGGAGTTCGCCCGGCAGTTGGACCTGGTGGAAGCCGTCGTCCCCTGGCACGCCCTGCGGACCCCGTACGCCGACATCGGTCACGCAGGCGTGGTGGTGACCGGCGCCCTGGGCAAGTTCGCCCTCGACGTGCAGGGCATGTCCCGCACCGAGGTCGGCGAGGTCGTCGAACCCTCCGCCGAGGGTCGCGGCGTGTCCTCGGCCATGCCGCAGAAGCGAAACCCGGTGCTGGCCACCCTCGTCATGGCCGCCGCCCGCCAGGTCCCGCTGTACGCCACCGTCCTGGCCCAGTCCATGATCGCCGAAGACGAACGCGCCCCCGGCGCCTGGCACGCCGAATGGCAACCCCTCCGCGAACTCCTCCGCACCGTCGGCGGCGCCGCCGCGACCGCCGCCGAACTCGCCGAGGGCCTGGAGGTCTTCCCCGCTCGCTTGTCGGCCAACCTGTCCCTCACCGGCGGCACCATCGTCTCCGAACGCCTCAACGTGGCGTTGGCCCCCATCCTCGGCAAGGTCGAAGCCAAGAAGCTGCTGGCCAGACTCTCCCGCGAACCGTCCTTTTCGGACGCCCTGCGCGCCGCCCCCGAACTCGCCTCCGTTGACGTGGAAGCCCTTCTGGACCCCGCGGGCTACCTCGGCGCCACCGACGCCCTCGTCAACCGCGCCCTGGACCGCCACCGCAGGCTCCTCCCATGACCAGGCGCAAACCCCCCGGCGTCAACATGGAATCCTGGGTCGAGTCCCAAATCCGCGAAGCCGCCAACCGCGGTGAGTTCGACAACCTCCCCGGCACCGGCAAACCCCTCACCAACCTCGAAGACCCCCAAGCCTGGCTCACCACCTACCTCCGCCGCGAAGGCCTCCCCACCGAAGCCCTCCTCCCCGAACCCCTGCGCCTGCGCAAGGAAGTCGAACACCTCCCCACCCTGATCCGCGGCCTCCCACGTGAGTCCCACGTCCGCGATGTGGTGGAAGACCTGAACAACCGCATCAAAACCTGGATGCGCAACGGCCAGGACACCCACTTCACCGTCCCCCTGGTCGATCCCGACGAGATCGTCGCCCGCTGGCGCGAAACCTACGTTCCGCCTCCCACTCTGCCCGCTCCGCCATCGCTACTTGCGAAGCCCAGGTGGTGGCGTCGCGCTCGTCGACCAGGGTAGTCAGGTAGTGGTGGTAGTCGTCGACTATCGCGGCGTCGTTTAGTTGAGGCTTCGCCAGCAGCCAGGACAGGGCGTCGATCACTACCACGATTTCGTCCCGCGGCACCGCGGCGCCCGGCCGGTTGAACTGCGCGGCAGCCTTAAAGCCAATGCCGATCCCGCAGATTGAGCCGAGGGCGTGATTCGTCCACTCGCAGTAGCCGTTGGGAGTCGTGGCCATCGCGTGTCCGAGCAGTAATGCATCGTACGTATGCCTGTGGCCCCGCAGTAGGGCACCTGCTTCTTCGAAACTGGTATATTGATCACGATTTCTCTCAAATATGAGAAAAATGTCTTCGAATTCCCGTGTCGACAGGGTTTGCCATAGTCGGACAACGGCTTCCCAGTCGATCATCTTCCGATTGAACGGAACGAGAGACTCGATCATGAGGATGAGGTTCGCCGAATAGATTGTGAGCTGCCTCAAGGCGTCCGGCGGAGTCGGCTGGTAGCTGGCCGATATTGCCGACCGCGTTTGAGTCCGGTACTGTGTGATCAGGTTGTACAGTATCGGTTCGACGCCTGAACGTTCCCCTAAGAAGGCTCGAAGGTAAGTGAGCATATTTGCTCTGCCTGCCAGCGTCTGACGTGACAACAGTGTGAACAACCTGCTGTCGTCGGGATCGCGTCGGCTGAAACGTGCCGCCATGGTGAGGCTGATGACTTCATCGGCGATGTAGCGCGGCTAAATACTCCCCAAAGCTCGCGTGTAGGAACTCGTAGGATATTTCTCGCTCGTGTAGTACGGCCTCTGCCGAGTGTACGAAGAAGAAGCGCCCTAGGAGCTGTCTGCCTGCGTTGGGCTCGTTGTGCAACGCCTTGATGTCATCGGATAGTTCGACATCGCTGATATACTGGATGCCCCGGTTGAACATGCCGAGTGCGGCAATTGACAGCCGTTCGACCTGCTTCTCCACCGCGCTTTTGAGGTCGCTCGGCCGATCGCTCTTCAGGACTTCTCTTCGGGTAAAATTATCGATGAGCCGTTCGTAGAGCGTGATAGTAGAGGTATCGGCCCCGAGCTTGGGTGACTCCGGGTCGGCGGCGTAGAGGGCCAGCATCAACAGCAGAAGCGGCTGTGCGGCCAATTCGTGGAGGTCCGTGAGATCGGCCGGGTTCAACGACGGGATCGCGCGCTCGGTGATAGCCCGGTTGTTGGCGGTGTTCCGTCGGGTGACCCAGTCCCTGATCTGGGCCCGGTTGAAGTCGGTCAACTTGACCACGGTCGTGCCGTCGGGGATGGTCACCCGGTCGGCGACGAGGGTCCGCGAGGTCACGATGATCGCCACCGGTTGTTCCTGGTTGCGTTCGCCCCGTTGGAACTCCATGGCCTCCTGGAGGTAGCCGCGCCGGTCGATATGGGAGGCTTGGAGAAGTTCATCGAGGCCGTCGAGCAGGATGACTCGGATGGTGTCGGCGCTCTGTTGGGCCATTCTGGACCAAGACGTGCGCCGGTGGGTCGAGCGGTCGAGTGCCTGCTGAACCTGGTCGATGATCGGTGCGGTCGCCTCGACGTTGCGCAGCGGGACCCGGATGACCGTGTAGTCGGAGTCGGGGAGTCGGGCGGCGATCACCTTGGTCAGCAACGATTTTCCCGCCCCGGGGTGTCCCAACACCAACAGGGGAAGCCTGATCGCCTCGGGTGAGTTGAAATAGGCGGTCAGCATGAGGTCGAGATCGGCGTGCCGCCCCTGGTCGTCCCACCAGCGTTCGCTGGCCACGTTGGCGCTTTGCAGGAGATATCTGGCGACCTTGTAGTGCGGCGCGATGAAGCCGCGTTCCACGGTCGGGAAAGTGACATCCACTCCGTACTTTTCCGCGTCAGCCGCGATCACCGGCTCGCTCAGGATTCCCTGGTTCGACCGGCGAAGCGCTCGGAGGTCTTGGTCTAGCTCTGTGTCGTCGTTCGACCGCAGTAGGACTTCCAGGCGGCTCAGCGCCTCTCCCTGGGCTTCCACCACTCGCCTGGTTGCGGCGTGTTCGCCCAATGAAGCCCATACGGCGAACTCCGACACGTCCGCGGCCAGCTCGAGGAATCGCGACTCGTACCGCGAGATCACCTGTGACAGCAGCTCCCGCGGTACCACCCCATTGAGCAGTCTGTCCGCCTTCTCCGACGCGATGCCCGCCCACACGCTCACCGCGCTGAGGTTCTCCTGGAAGCTCTGGGACGATGGGGTCGGGAGCTCGGCGAGGTAAATCGCCTCGAAGGCGGCTTTCGCGTGCTCCTGCCGCATTAGGTCCTTGGTCGCTCGGGTCGCGAGCGACTCACGGAACACGTCCAGGAACGACGAGACGACCAGGGCACCGTGTGCCGCCTCAAGGAGTTCCCGCCGTTCGCGTCCTCGGGGAGACTTGAACCGGGCGGGTTTCAGCACACCCCGCAACAGTGAACACGCCTCGTTCTTCTGGTCCACCCAGCCCCAGACCAGGGCGCACAGACCCAGGGGTGCGATCGGTGTGCCCAACGAGGCCAAGCCCGCCACTGTGCCTGCGGTCAGCAGCGTAAAGCCGAGGGCCTTGTCGAGCTTGTCCACCAAGCCGGGCTCGTGGCGGTCCAAGATGCGGAGGGCGGCGGCGAAGCTGAGGTCGGGTTGTCGGCGCACCCGCCGCAGGGGACCCCGTACGGTCGCCCGTGCTGGATCGCCACACGGCATTGATAGGCTTGATGTGACGGATGGGGGTGGCGTGATGCGTTCTTGGCCCAGGCCGTGGTTGATCGGCGGTGCCGCTGTCCGATCATGACAGAGCGCGACGTGTGGGCGGCGGGCGCCGCGTACGAGGCGTACGTCGGTCGGTGGAGCCGCGACGTCGCCGCCCGGTTCGTCCGCTGGTTGGCCGCCCCACCCGGCCTGCGCTGGTTGGACGTGGGATGCGGCACCGGCGCCCTGACCGCGCACGTGCTGTCCGCCGCCGAACCCGCACACGTCGTCGGCGTCGACCCGTCGATGGGCTTCCTCTCGTCCGCCCGCGCCGCCGCCCCGAGGGCGTCATTCCTGCGTGCGGGCGCCGAGTCGCTGCCGCTGTTGGCGCGGAGCGTGCACGTCGTGGTGAGCGGCCTGGCGCTCAACTTCGTCCCAGATCCCGCTCGTGCCTTGGCCGAGTTCACCCGCGTCACGCCCCCCGGTGGGGTGATCGCCGCCTACGTCTGGGACTACGGCGACGGCATGGCCATGATCCGCACCTTCTGGGACACCGCCACCGCCCTCGACCCCACGGCCGCCACCCACCACGAGGGCCACCGCTTCCCCCTGTGCCGCCCCGACCCCCTCACCCACCTGTGGACCGCCGCCGGCCTCGACCAGGTCACCGTCCACCCCATCGAAATCCCCACCACATTCACCGACTTCGACGACTACTGGACCCCGTTCCTGGGCGGCCAAGGCCCAGCCCCCACCTACATCCAGTCCCTGCCAGCCGACCACCGCCACACCCTCCGCGAAACCCTGCGCGCTAACCTCCCCACAACAGCGGACGGTCGCATCCACCTCACCGCGAGAGCCTGGGCAATCCGCGGCGTACGCGCTGAGGCATAAGAGAACGTTGGCTGGTGTGGCGGAGCGGCTTCGCGATGCGCGTCTGGTCCGGTTCGTGGTTGGTCGGCGGTGCGGTAGTCGTGCTGGTGGTCGGGGGAATCCTCGCGGTCGACACGTTGTCGCCCACCGGGTGTCCGGCGCCGAGCGGCCCCCTGCCCGCGGTCACCGAGATCGACGGAACGGGGCCGCTGGTGCCGGCCGCCACGCCGGTCTCGGTGCAGTTGTGCCCTGGCACTGATGACGCTCCCGCGCACTGGTCCGATCCGGCTGAGTGGAACACAGCGCGGGTGGTGACCGCGATCAACTCGTTGCGCGCGGCCAACCCGCGATCCGCGTGCCCGGCGATCCGTGGCCCGCGGTTCGACCTCGTCCTCAACTACGCCGACCAGCGCGTCGTTCTGCAGGTCAACACCAGCGGTTGTGGGACGGTCCACCGCGACGGCCACTTCCGGCACGGCGGGCGTCAGTTGGTCGACTTGGTCAAGGACCTCTGACCTCAACCGTGCAGGGCGCGGTAGCGGGCGGCGGCTGCGGGGTGGAGGGGGACCGGGGCGGTGTCGATGAGGGAGCGGACGTCGAGGTATTGGGTGCCTAGGGCTTGTTGGGGGACGAGGTGGGTGGCTCGGGTGACCAGGAGGTTGACGATCAGGTCGATGGTGGGGGCCGGGAGGGTGGGCGAGGGGACGAGGAGGTTGGGGACGCCGATGGTGGTGATCGGGGTTGGGTCGCGGTAGGTGCCCGCAGGGATGGTGACCTGGTCGTAGACGGGGCCGTAGTGGGCGCGTAGTGCCGGGGTGTAGGCGGCGAGGTCGAGTAGGCGGATGCCGGTGGCGGTGTCGAGGTCGGCGAGGGCGGGGGTGGGGAGGCCGCCGGACCAGAGGAGGGCGTCGACGCGGCCGGTGTGGAGGGCGGTGGTGGCGTCGAGGAGGGGGTTGTGGTCGATGGTGACCGAGAGGGCGGCGGTGGTGAGGAGGCGGTCGCCGAAGAGGGCGGCGCCGGAGCCGGGGGCGCCGAGCGACACGGGGCGGCCTGCCAGGTCGGGCAGGGTGTGGATGGGGCTGTCGGCGCGGACGACGAGTTGCATGTAGTTCTCGTAGACGCGGCCGAGGGCGGTGAGGTCGAGTCGCGCGGTGAACGGGGGTGTGCCCGCGCGGGCGGCGGCGAGGGCGTCGGCCAAGGCGAGGCCGAGGTCGGCGGCGCCGGTGGTGAGGCGGTCGATGTTCATGACGCTGCCGAGGGTTTCGACGACCTCGGCCCGTGGCCCGATCGAGTTGATCTCGCCTGCCAGCAGGCGGGCGAACTCGACGTAGAAGCCGCCGGGCTCGCCTGCGGCGATGCGGATGCGGTCGTTGGGGGCCGCGTAGGAGCAACCGGCCACAGTGAGTGCCCCGAGCAGGAAAGCCCGTCGTGACAAGGTCATGGCAGCACCACCGTGACCGTCAGCCCGTGCGGTTCCGCGTGCGTGATCCGGAGTTGACCGTCGTAGGCGGTCACCAACCGGTCCGCGATGGCAAGGCCCAGGCCGGACCCGGACACGTCGCGGGACGCCCGCCAGAACCGCGACGTCAGCTTGGGTAGGTCCTCTTCGGACACACCTGGCCCGTTGTCGGTGACGGTGATCGCGCCCGGTGCGACCGACACGTGCACGGTGCCACCGGGCGCGTACTTGATGGCGTTGTCCAGCAACACATCCAGCACCTGACCCAGGTCCGAGTCCGGGCAGCCGACCACCGCGGGCGCCACTGATTCCACGATCGTGACCTTGGCGTCATCCGCGGCAGGCAGCCACGAATCCACCCTGTCCGCCACGACGACGGCCGCGTCGCAGGTCACGGTCGGGCGGCGGGCGGCGAGCTCGGTGGCCGCGGTGTCGGCCGAAGCCAAGGTCAGCATCGAGTCGAGCAGTGTTTCCAACCGGTCCAGCTCCGCGACCATGGACGAGTACGCGGGTACCGCCGCCGGAGCGACCCGCCCGGCCAGCGAGTCCATCCGCAACCGCAGTGCCGCCAACGGGTTCCGCAGTTGGTGCGACGTGTCGGCGACCAGGGCCCGTTGCCGCACAGCCGACTCGGCCACCGCGTCCGACATCCGGTTGAACGACCCCGCCAACCCCCGCAGCTCCGGCGGCCCCATGACCGGCGACACGTGCGCGCCCGGCGAGCCCGCGCCCACCGCCCGCACCCCCCGCTCCAACTCGGCGCCCGGCCGCAACACCCACCGCGCCAACAGGAACGCCAACGCCACGAACGCCAACGCCGCGCCGAGGACCCCGGCCAGCACCACGGCCCAGCTCGTGCCGACATCGGCCGCCGCGATGTCCACAGTGGACCGAAGGGCGACCGCGCCGGTGACCCGGGTGCCGCTGCCGACCGGGCGGGCGAACAGCACCGGGCCGGATGACCACGGCCGGACATCCGGCGGCACCTCGGCCGGTTGGTTGCGCAACGCGGCGTCCAACGCCGCTCGAACCGCCGGTTCTTCGGCCCGCATGCCCAACTGCAGGACGGGCATGCGGCGAGCGTCGACCACCACAACCGCGTCGCCGTAGAGGTCGACGTGCGCTTGGACCTCGCCGCGCAGCCGGTCGCCGCCGATGGCGGCCAGTTCGGCGAAGCGGTCCAGGTCGGCGGTGCGGCTGAGCACGAACCGCTGCGTGCGCTCGGCGGAGGTGCTGTGCAGCAACGGGAACGCGAACCCGGCGAGCGCGGCCAGGGACAGCGCGAGCAGGACCAGCAGCAGGCGGCGCCGCACGTCAGTCGCCCAGGCGGAAGCCGAAACCGCGGATGGTGGTGACCAGCCCGGGGCGACCCAGCTTCGCCCGCAGTTGTGCCAGGTGCACGTCCAGCGACCGGGACACCGCCAGGTAGGCGTCGCCCCACACCTCGTCGAGCAGTTGCTGCCTGCTCACCGCGCTCCCCGCGTGTCGGACCAGGACGGCCAGGATCTCGAACTCCAGGTTGGTCAGCCCGACCGGCTCACCGGCCACCGACACCCGCCGCGCGTCCAGGTCGACGGCCACGTCCTCGACCTGGACGAGACCGGGGCGGGTCACCTCCGCCGCCAACGCCCGCCGGGTCACCGCCTCGATCCGGGCCAGCAGTTCGATCAGCCGGACCGGTTTGACCAGGTAGTCGTCCGCGCCGAGGCGCAGGCCGCGCACCACGGTCCGCTCGTCGCCGTGCGCGGTCATGACGACCACCGGGGTCGACGCCAGCCGCCGCAGCTTGCGCAGTACGTCGAGGCCGTCGATATCGGGCAGGCCGAGGTCGAGCAGCACTACGTCCGCGTCGCGGTGGCGGATAAGGGCGTCCGCGCCGCGGGTGACCCGCTCCACGGGGTGGCCGTGCGCGGTAAGAACGTCGTTGACCGCCGCGGCCACTCCGTCGTCGTCCTCGACCAGCAGCACGCGCATCGTCAGTCCCCGTCCTCGAGGGGCGAGTCGGTGGAGGTCTCACCCATCAGCCCGTAGACCACTAGGGAGACCAGCACGCACCCCGCCACATAGTAGAAGAACACCGACTCGTGTCCGGCTTGTTTGAGCCACAACGCGACGTACTCGGCCGTGCCGCCGAAGATGGCGACCGTGAGCGCGTACGGGAGCCCGACGCCGAGGGCGCGCACCTTGGTGGGAAACAGTTCCGCCTTCACGATGGCGTTGATGGAGGTGTAGCCCGTCACGATAACGAGAGCGCCGAGCATCAACAAGAACGCTAGAACCGGGTCCTGTGTACCCGCCAACGCGCTCAGCAACGGGACCGTGGCCAGCGTGCCGAGGACACCGAACCCCAACAGCAACGGCCGCCTGCCGATGACGTCGGACAGCTTGCCCGCCAGCGGCTGCAGGATCACGAACACCAGTAACGCGAGGAAGTTGATCCAGGTGACGGTGTCCTTGGCGATGTGACTGGTGTTCACCATGAACTTCTGCAGGTACGTGGTGTAGGTGTAGAAGGCGACCGTGCCCCCGAGCGTCAGACCGACCACGAGCAGGCACGCGCGCGGGTACCGCAACAGCGCTTTAACCGTGCCACGTGACTCACTCGACTCGGCTTCGAAGCTGGGCGACTCGTCCATCGTGCGCCGCAGGTACATCGCCACAAGAGCGCCGAGAGCACCCACGACGAACGCGATCCGCCAGCCCCACGACTCCATCTGCTGCGCGGACAACACGTGCTGCAACACGATCTGCAGCCCCAGAGCCACCAGTTGCCCAGCGGTAAGAGTGACGTACTGGAAACTGGAGTAGAACCCGCGCTTGCCGCGCGCGGCTACCTCGGACAGATAGGTCGCGGAAGTCGCGTACTCGCCGCCGACCGACAGGCCCTGCAACAGCCGCGCCACTACGAGCAACACCGGGGCGGCCACCCCGATGGTGTCGTAGCCCGGAGTCAACGCGACGACGAGCGACCCGAACGCCATTAACGTCACCGACAGCGTCAACGCCGTCCGGCGCCCGAACCGGTCCGCGAACCGCCCGAGCAGCCACCCGCCGATCGGCCGCATCAAAAACCCGACCGCGAACACCGCGGCCGTGTTCAACCACTGCGCGGTCTGGTCTCCCTTGGGGAAGAACGTCGCCGCGAAGTAGATGGAGAACGCCGTATAGGCGTACCAGTCGTACCACTCGATGAGGTTGCCGATGGACCCCTTGGCGACGTTCGCCGCCATCCGCCGGTCCCCGGCCCGCTCCCGCACCGCCATGACGCCTCCCCGATCGTTGCGTGGTGATCGGGACCACAGTGCGGGGAGTGACCGGCCGAGGACAAGCCGTGGCCGGTCAACCTAACAATCCCTTAGGGATGCGGGAGCGGCGGGCGACTACCGGCTCCCGGCGGGCGTGACCTCGGTGAGACCGCCCAAGGCCCGTGGCAACGGCCCCCGATGCAGGACGCCGAGGCGTTGGGTGGCGCGGGTGAGAGCGACATAGAGCTCCGCCGCGCCGCGCGGGCCGTCGGCCAGGATTCGGTCCGGGTCCACGACCAGCACCGCGTCGTACTCCAGGCCCTTGGTCTCGGACGCGGGCACCACCCCCGGCACGTCCGGCGGCCCGATCACCACACTCGTGCCCTCCCGGCCCGCCTCGTCCCGCTCGAACTCCGCGATCGCCCCGGCCAACTCGGCCGCGGTGACCTGCCGGGACCACGGCTGGACACCCGACGCCCGGACCGACTCCGGTGGCTGGACCGACGGCGCGAACTCGGCGAGCACCGACGCGGCCACCGCCATGATCTCCGCCGGGGTCCGGTAGTTCACCGTCAGCGACCGGTACACCCAGCGGTCGCCCGCGTACGGCCGCAGCATCGGCTCCCACGCGGTCGCCCCGGCCGCCGACCGGCGCTGCGCGAGGTCGCCGACCACGGTGAACGACCGGTTCGGGCAGCGCCGCATGAGCACCCGCCAGTCCATTTCGGACAGTTCCTGGGCCTCGTCGACCACCACGTGCCGGTAGGTCCAGTCCCGGTCCGCGGTGGCCCGCTCGACCAGGTCCCTGGTGTCCCGCTCGACGAACCGGTCGGCCAGGTCCTCGGCGTAGAGCAGGTCGGTGGCGAACAGGTGGTCCTCGTCGTCCATCGAGTCCTGGCGGCTGACCAGCAGGTCCAGCACGCCCGCCGCGTACTCCGCCTCGGCCTTGCGCTCCCGCTCGGCCTCCTGGTCGACCGCCTTGTCCCGACCGACGATGTCCACCAGCTCGTCGAGCAGCGGCACGTCCGACACGGTCCAGGCCGCGCCGTCCGTCCGGAACAGGGCCGGGTCCCCGCCCGCGGCAGCCAGCAGCTCGGCGGAGGAGAACAGCGACGCCAGCACGGACTCCGGTGTCAGGACCGGCCACAGGTCGTCCAGCGCCGCGGTGAAGGTCTCGTCGTCGGCGAGCTCCTTGAGCAGCTCACCGCGCAGGCCCCCCCAGGCCTGTTTGTCCGACCGGTTCAGCCAGCCCCGACCGATCCGACCGATCGCCCGCTCGGTCAGCACATAGGTGATGATCTCGGTGAACACCGCGCGGGCGTCGTTGTGCGGCAGCTCGCTCGCCCGCGCCTCCTCCCGGGCCCACTGCGCGGTCTCGGCATCGATACGCAGGGTGACACCGCCGAGCCCGATCGGGATCGGGGTCTCCGGCAGCCGTTGGTGGTTGGTGACCGCGGTTGTCAGGACGTCGAGGATCTTGAGGCTGCCCTTGACCTTCGCCACCGCCGGGGCGTCCTCCGCGGTCACCCGCAGGCCGGGGACCAAGCCGCCGGTCGTCGTGAACACCACGTCCGACTCGCCGAGCGACGGCAAGACCCGGCCGATGTGGTTGAGGAACGCCGGGTTCGGACCGACGACGAGCACACCGTGCCGCTCCATCCGCTCACGCTGCGTGTAGAGCAGGTACGCGACCCGGTGCAGGGCGACGACGGTCTTGCCGGTGCCGGGTCCGCCCTCGATGACGAGGACACCGGGGTGTTCGAGGCGGATGATCTCGTCCTGCTCCGCCTGGATGGTGGCGACGATGTCGCGCATGCCCTTGCCGCGCGGGGCGTTGACGGCGGCCAACAGGGCCGCGTCGCCCCCGTCGTTGTCGCTGGGACGGCCGAAGACCTCGTCGGTGAAATCACGGATCTGGCGACCACGGGTGTGGAACTGGCGACGACGGCGCATCCGCTCGGGAGTCGCGCCGGTCGCGGTGTAGAACGGACGCGCGGCGGGCGCACGCCAGTCGAGGAGAACGGGCTCGTAGTCGTTGGCCTCGTCGAACAGCCCGATCCGGCCGATGTAGGACGCCTCTCCCGATTGGGCGTCGAGCCTGCCGAAGCAGAGCCCGTTGTCGGCGACGTCGAGCCTGCGCGCCTCCTTGGCGAGGGCCCGGACCGTGTCGTCGCGTTCCATGTGCGAACCACCGGTGCCCGCCAAGGCGGCGGTGTAAGCGGACTTGACCCGAGCACGCTCGGCGTCGAGCTGGGCGTAGAGCTCTGCGACGTAGGCGCGCTCGGAGCGCAGCTCGTCCTCGTGATTTGACACATGCCCCTCACAGCGGATAACCTGGCATTACGATCGGCGATTGCCTGCAGTGTGCGGGTGATGCGCCGATTTTTTATTGTCCTGGGTGTGTCAAGTGGGGGCTGGGTGAGGTGGCCCTGTGGGGGGCTCTGTGAGGGTTCCTGTGCGGGGGCTCTGCGGGGCTCTTGTGGCTCTCTTGTGTGTGGCTCTTGTGTGGCTCTTGTGTGGGGCCGGGACTGTCGGTGGGTTCATCTAGGCTGTGTATTCAGGGGCTCAAGTTCAGGTTGATCATGGTTCTTGGTTGGTGGGCGGATCTTGTCGGTGGGGTTGGGTAGGCTGTGTATTTGGGGGCTTTTCGGCTGGTTGATCTTGGTGTGAGGGGTCTCTGGGCCTCGGCTTCGCCTCGGTGTTCGGCCTTGTCGCCTGGCGGCGACGCCGGCCTCGGGCGCCAGATAAAAGCGGAAGTGCCCGTTGTGGTGAAGTTGTTTTGTTTGGGGCCCCTAGCGGTGGCCTGGGTAAGGCTAAAAGGCGGGGCCACTGGAAAGCGTGGCCTTACCCGCCGGCCGGCTTAGGCCACCGCCTCCCCCAAACAAAACAACTTCACCACAACGGGCGGTTGGGTTCGGCGGGTTTCGAGGCGCGCGGGGCGAGAGTGGTGCTTCGTCGATGAGAGGCGGGTTTCGAGCTTCGTGGTGCGGGTTTGCGGTAGTGCGTTGTTGTGCTGAGGCTTTTGGTTTTTTATCGAGATTCCTTTCTTTTTCGCCTGCCTTTTTATTCCCTGCTCCCTGCTCCCTGCTCCCTGCTCCCTGCTCCCTGCTCCCTGCTCCCTGCTCCCTGCTCCCTGCTCCCTGCTCCCTGCTCCCTGCTCCC
>NZ_AXWW01000036.1:67151-88304 GCF_000482865.1 Actinokineospora inagensis DSM 44258
CTCCCTGCTCCCTGCTCCCTGCTCCCTGCTCCCTGCTCCCTGCTCCCTGCTCCCTGCTCCCTGCTCCCTGCTCCCTGCTCCCTGCTCCCTGCTCCTCCTTTCATTCTCTTGCTCTTCTTCTCCCTTGTTTCTTTCCCCTTTTCCTGTTTCGGCGTCCCTCCCTCCCTCCCTATGCCCGCCTCCTGGTCTGCCGCTTGCTCCTCGCGATCTTCTCGGGGGGTGGGGCATTCGTTGGGTCAGGTGGAGCGGGCGGCTAGGCGTTGGGCTACGCCGATGCGGGATTTGACGCCGAGTTTGGTGAAGACTCGGGCTAGGTGGCCTTCTACGGTTTTGCTGCTGAGGAAGAGGCGGGTGGCGACCTCGCGGTTGGTGAGGCCTGCGGCGACCAGTTCGGCTACTTCCAGTTCGCGGCCGGAGAGGGCTTCTACGGTGCCGTGGGGGCGGCGGGGGCGGGGGGCGCGGGCGCCGAGGCGGGTTTCGGTGAGGCGGACTCGGGTGGAGAGCCAGGTGGCGCCGCAGGATTGGTAGCCCTCTTTGGCTTTGCCGAGTTCGGTGCGGGCGGCGGCGAGGTTGCCTTCGGTGGCGAGGTGGTCGGCGAGGAGTTCGCGGGCCATGGCCTGGTGGAGGGGGGTTTCGGTGCGGGGGGTGGTGGCTTCGGTACGGGCGGTGTCGGCGAAGACCTGGGAGCGGGCCAGGGGGTCGGCGGAGGCGAGCCAGTGGTGGGCTTCGTCGGGTTTGCCGAGGCGGGTTAGGGCGATGGCGAGGTGGCCTGCCCAGGTCGGGCGGTGGAGGGGGCTCACCTTGGCCAGGTCGCTGCCTGCGGTGGTGGTGATGTGGGCGAGGCAGGTGGCGTAGTTGCCTGCTGCGAGATGGGTGGTGGCGAGCGTGAGGTTGGCCAGTTCCGCCCACCACGAAGACTGCACAGCGGGCGCGACTACGGCGTCGGGGCCTTCCTGCCACAAGATGGCCGGTAGCTCTACCGCGTTCGCCAACCCGACGAGTTCATCGCTGCCCATGGACTGGGCGAGGGCGCGGGCCTCGCGGCAGTGCGCGCGGGCCTCGTTCAGGTTGCCGCGTGTGGTGGCGAGGGCGGCGGCGACGGTCAGGAGTTCGGGGAGGGCTGATCGGCGGGTGGTGGAGTGGGCGAAGTCGAGGCCCCGGCGGATGTGTCGGGCGGCGTCGGTGAGGTGGCCGGTGTCCAGTTCGGCCCAGGCGAGCCAGGGGAGGTGGTCGATGGCGGCGGGATCGGCAAGGCCGTCGACCACGGTGGCGGCGGGGCGGGGGTCACAGGTGCCGGACGCGTGCAGTTGACCCAGGGCCAGGAGGACCGGGTCGGTCGCGAGGGTGACGCAGGCGGCCGGGTCGCCGCGCAGGAGGGCTATGAGGGCCCGGTCGGGGGAGCTGGGGACTCGGGTGAGCAGCGCGTCGGCCTCCGCGTAGTGGCCGAGGAGGCGTTCGACGCGGGCGCAGGCGACAACGGACCGGTCGTCGGTGAGGTCTCGGTGCAGGACTTCGCGGCTGCGGTGGAGGTTGCCGCTGAGGCTGAGGGCGTAGCCCAGGAGGGGCGACAGGCTGGGGTCGTGCGGCAGGATCTGCGTCGCCCGGTCGAGCCAGCTCGCGGCGGTGGTGGGGGACGAGTCGAGGACGGACTTGGCTGCCTCGACCAGGGTGTTGGCCGCTTCGGTGTCGCCGTAGGTCGCGGTGGGGAAGAGGTGGTAGGCGAGCAGGGGGAGGGGGCCGCCGCGTTCGTGGAGGTACTTGGCGGCTCGGCGGTGGGCGTGCACGCGCCGGGCCACGCCTGCGGACTCGTAGGTCGCGGTGTGGACGAGGGGATGGCGGAAAGTGACCTTGTTGTCGGACATGGTCACGAGCCCGGCGACGACAAGAGCGTCCAGCGCGCGCAGTACGGCGGCCTCGGGCAAACCGGTGATGTGCACGACGAGTTCGAGGTCGGCCGGTAGGCCCGCCGAGGCGACCGCGAAAACCACCTCGCGGGAGGTCTCGTCGAGTGACATCACTTCGCCGGTGGCGACAGACAGGACGTCAGGCGGTAGGGGGGAACCGAGGTCGGTTACCCCGGACAGCGCGGTGAGGTAGAGGGGGTTACCGGCGCTGGCGTGCAGGAGTTCTCGTCTTACGTGGTCGGGCTTG
The DNA here is from genome assembly GCF_000482865.1 of Actinokineospora inagensis DSM 44258. Lineage (GTDB taxonomy): Bacteria > Actinomycetota > Actinomycetes > Mycobacteriales > Pseudonocardiaceae > Actinokineospora > Actinokineospora inagensis. The sequence continues at coordinate 69,303 of NZ_AXWW01000036.1, forward strand.
TTCGGCAGGAGCGCGGCGACGTCGTCCGCTGTGAGGGGTTGGAGGGGTAAGCGGGTGACGTGCCAGGGCGTGCGGGCCAGCACAGGTGGCACGGCGGCGCAGCCGTCCCGGTAGGAAATGGCGACCAACAACGGTCCGGCGGGTGCCCGGGACAACAACGATTCCCACCATCCGGAACCGGTGACGCCGTCCAGCAGCACGACCGCCGGGAAAACGTCGGATCGCCACTCGTTCGACGGGTGAGACAAATCGGCGGAAAACACCGGCAGGCCGGCGGAATCGGCGAGCGCGGCCAACTCGGTGAGCAGGCGGGATTTGCCCGCGCCCGCCTCCCCGGTGACGGCCAGCACCCTGGACTGGCCGCTGAGCAGCGCGTCGAGTGACCGGTGGAGTGCGGAAAGTGTTGTCGTCCGACCGACAAGGGGCGCGCGGGCAGGACGTTCCATCCGCCACCCCCAACATTCGCTCAACGCAATTGGTGACGGTGGCGATCTTAGATTACCGAGCTATTCGGCAGTAGCGCGGCCCGAACCGGATCGCGATACCACTCCCTTGATGTCCTGGATCACATAGTGGTGCGGGGCCATCGCCCCCGGGTTCTTCGGCAGCGCGGCCAACACCGACTCGTGCAGCGACTCGGGGGTCGCGTCCGCCGACGTCACCCGCACGCTGACGCGGTCCTCCGCCACGTCGATCTCGTCGACCGAGCCGTCCGGGCCGACCGCGGCCTCCAACACGTCGCGCACGGCGACCAGGTCCACCCACGACGAGTCGAGCACCTGCCAGTTCGCGCCGCGCACGACGGGTTCGACGCCGGTCACCGCGCCGATGTCGCGTACCCGCACCTCGCCGGTCGCGGCCGTCACCAGCAGCCGCTCCAGCGCCAGCAGGAACTGGTCGACCTCGGCGGGGGCGAACCGGCGGGTGTCCACGTGCAGGCGGACATCGGCCTGGGTCTCGTCCACCCCGCCCAGGGTCAGCAGGAACGCGGTCGGCAGCGCCCGGTCGCCCATCGGGACGATCTCGGTGTCCGCCATGGCCGCCACCGGGTCCTCCGGCGCGTTGACCGCCGCCGTGGCCGACGCGGCCCCCAGGTCGTTGAACACCGCGTCGCGGTGGAAGTGGGTGCCGCGCTCGCGGCCGACTTTGTTTATCACGTCCCACAGCTCCGCCGAGTCGAACTGCGCGTAGCGGTAAGCGTTGATGGTGGTTGCCTGCAGTTGCCGCAGCACGTCGTCGAAGGTGGCGTCGTCGTTGAGCCTGAATGGCACCAGCGCGTCTTGCGCCAACGGGCCCACGTACTCCCGCCACGACGAGCGGAACCGGTTGCCGCAGATCGACACCATCACCCCCTCCGGCGTCGCGGTCCGCACCGCCACCAGCGCCGAGGCCGCCGTCAGCACCGCCGTCGAGTGGCTGGCCCCGGTGCGCGCGGACAGGATGCGCACCGCCGAGGCGATCGCGCTCGACACCATCCGGCGCTCCAGGTAGCCCTTGGCGCCGTCCGGGTGCGGCGGCATCGCGCACATCGCCTGCGGCACCTGGCGCAGCCGGGTGTCCCAGTACTTCAACGCCGACCGGGTCCGCCGCTGCCCGACCTCGGAGTGCTCCCACTCGGCCTGGTCCAGCGGCTGGTGCCCGCGCTCCTCGGCCAGGTCGTCCCGGCCGGCCAGCAGCGCGGTCATCTGCTCGCCCACGATCGCCGCGCCCGCCGCGTCCACCGCCACGTGGTTGAACACCAGCACCACCACGGTCGGCGCGCCGTCCTCGGTGATCACCAGCACCCGCAGCGGCAGCCCGTTGACCACGTCGAACGGCACCCCGAGCGCCCAGAACACCAGCTCGCCGATGAAGGTCAGCCGGTCACCGGACACCTCGTGCAGGGTCAGCTCGACCTCACCCTCGTCGTGCACCCGCTGCCGGGGCGCCTCCGGGTCGTCGAGCTCGAACGTGGTCCGCAGCGCCTCGTGCCGGGCCACCAGCACGCCGAGCGCGCCGACGATCTCGGCCACCGTGCAGCCAGGACCCAACTCCACGAACGCGGGCAGCACCCCCGACCGGTCGCCGTCCTGCCCGACCCAGCGCAGCACGTTGCGCTGCCCGAGGGTCACCGGGCCCACCCCGCCCCTGGCGCCGCGGAACCGGGCCCGCGCCCGGCCGTCCGGGTTGGCCAGGCTGGCCGCTCCGGCTCCGGAGAGGGACAACTGGGACACCGCCATGGCGAACACTCCTCAGGGTCCGGCAGCAGACTTGTCTGGACCCTAGGCAGCCCGCCGACCCCCAACATGGGGGAAATCCCCCTATCTTGACCGATCCGACATGCCGGTTCACAGATGCCGGCTTTCCGCGGCCCGGCCGGTTGTGCGCACCGCCCCACCGCCTACGCTGGGCGTTCGGCGTCGACCCGGGGAGCATGTGTGGAGTTGTCAGCGGACCCCTTCGCGGCGCTGCGCGCGGACTGCGCCTCCTGCGACGCCCTGTGCTGCCGGGTACCGGCGTTCAGCAGGTCGACCGACTTCGCCATCGACAAGCCCGCCGGTCGGGCCTGTCCGAACCTGCTGGCGGACCACCGGTGCGGCATCCACGCCGACCTGCGGACGAGCGGGTTCACCGGCTGCACGGTGTACGACTGCTTCGGCGCCGGACAGCAGGTCACCCGGGTCGCGCCGGACGACGCCCAGGACGTCTTCCCGATCATGCGGGACCTGCACGAACTGCTCTGGTACCTGACCGAGGCGGAACGGGTTCCCGGCGCCGAGGCGGTGCGGGCCGATGTCGTCGCCCTGAGGGCCGAGACCGAGCGGCTGACCGAGCGCCTTGCCGAAGCAGGCGCGCGCACGGTCGACGTCCACGCGCACCGGCGCAAGGTCAACACGGTGCTGCTGGCGGTCAGCACGCGGGTTCGGGGCCGCGGCGTCGACCACCGGGGCGCGGACCTGGTGGGCGCGCGGCTGCGCGGGGCGAACCTGCGGGACGCGAGCCTGCGCGGTGCCCACCTGATCGGCGCCGACCTGCGCGAAGCCGATCTACGCGGAGCCGATGTGATCGGCGCGGACCTGCGGGGCGCCGACCTGCGCGGAGCCGACCTCACCGGCGCGCTGTTCCTCATCCAGTCGCAAGTGGACTCGGCCCGCGGCGACGCCCGCACGCGGCTGCCCACCACCGTCCGATCACCCCGGCACTGGGGTTGGGCAGGAATCGTTACGGCGCGAAGCGCTTGGGGCCGATGAGCGCTGCCACACCGGTCAGCAGATAGCCGAGGGACGGCCCGAACGAGCCCACGCTCAGGTGCTGGAAGCCCGACGCGAGATCGGCGGCCGCGGTGATGTGCACGCCGGACAGCACCAACAGGATCAAACCCGCCACCCGGCGGAAGTTGGCGACGGCCGCCTTCAACACGAACACCACCACCACGATGACGGCCACGGCGACTATCGCCACGATCACGTCCCGTGTGCTGAAGTCCTTCCGCACACCGAACAGGCCGGTCGCGGGCCCCAGACCGAAGCGCAACGCCAGGTAGCCCGCGCCGAGCAGGGCCAGCCCGGCCCAGATGATCTTCATCGCCACCGACTCCAGCACGGCGGCGAAGGACAGCAGGATGCCCAGGACCATCAGCGGGGAGCTGAACAGCAGGACGTACCAGTCGGCGAAGCCGTGCGCCTTGCCGTCGGCGAGGTTCTTGACCAGGGTGAACAGCGTCTGCGAGTTGTGGTCCCCGGTGGCCCAGGGCAGCAGCGTCAGGCACAGCAACTGCACGACCGAACCGATGACGGCCAAGACCAGGCCGACGCCGGGGACGCGGGGGAGACCGCCTGAACGGGACGGAGCCGACGGACGTGGCGGGGCCGCCTGGCTCGGCGTCGCCCGAGGCGCGGCCGGTCGTTGCTGCTGGGGTTGCTGCGCGGGCGGCCGGTAGCCCTGATCCTGATAACCCTGTTGTTGGTAGCCCTGTTGTGGATAGCCCGGCTGCTGTCGGTGGTACGGGTCCTGCTGGCCGTAAGAGCCCTGCTGGTCGTAGTAGGGATCTTGTTGGTAAGGGGCTTGTTGGTACGGATCCTCGCGGTAGGGATCTTGGCGGTACGGGTCCTGTCGATGACCGGGCTCCTGCGGCTGCCCCCCGGGCCGGTGGGGCTGTCGGCGTGGGTCCTGCGACGGCGGCTGCGACATGACCGGAACCGTACAGTCAGGACTCGCCGAAAACAGCTCTCGCCGAAGTGTCGATCCGCGAGGCAGCCGTTCGTGTACCAGGTGACCAGTCACCACCGGGAGGAACCGACATGGCCCAGTACCTGCTCAACATCCAGCAGCCCGACGGCGAGCCGCCCGCGCCCGAGTTCCTCGGGCCGATCATGGCTCGGGTCACCGAGCTCGACGACGACCTGCGCGCGGCAGGTGCGTGGGTGTTCAACGCGGGCCTGCTGCCCCCGCACACCGCCACCGTGGTGCGCGCGAAGGACGACGAGGTCCTACTGACCGACGGCCCTTACACCGAGGGCCGTGAGCACGTCGGCGGGTTCTGGGTGATCGAGGCGCCCGATCTGGACGCCGCGCTGGCCTGGGGTCGTCGGGCCGCGGTGGCGACCACCCTGCCGATCGAGGTCCGCCCGTGCGTGTCGCGCGGCTGACGTGACCGACTCGGTCGAACGGGTCTTCGCCCGCGAGTACGGCCGGGCGGTGGCGGTCCTGACCCGCGTCCTCGGCGACATCGACATCGCCGAGGACGCGGTCCAGGACGCCTTCGCCACCGCCGTGGTGGTGTGGCCGGACCGCGGGGTGCCGCCCGCCCCGGACGGGTGGATCATCACCACCGCCCGCAACCGCGCCATCGACCGGCTCCGCCGCGAGGCCACCCGGGACGACCGGCACGCCCAAGCCGCCCTGCTGCACGCCACCGACCACCCGGTCGACGAGGAGGGCCCGGTGCGCGACGACCGGCTCCGCATGATCTTCACCTGCTGCCACCCCGCGCTCGGTCGACCCGCGCAGGTCGCGCTCACCCTGCGCCTGCTCGGCGGCCTGGGTACCGCCGAGATCGCCCGCGCCTTCCTGGTCCCCGAGACCACCATGGCCCAGCGGCTGGTCCGGGCGAAGAACAAGATCCGCGGCGCCCGCATCCCGTACCGGGTGCCGGTGGACGCCGACCTGCCCGACCGGCTCCGCTCGGTCCTCGCCGTCGTCTACCTGGTCTTCACCGAGGGGCACGCCCGCCACCGCGCCGAACTGTGCGTCGAGTCGATCAGGCTGGCCCGCCTGCTGGTCGAGCTCATGCCGGACGAACCCGAGGCGGTCGGGCTGCTCGCCTTGGTGCTGCTCACCGACGCCCGCCGGGCCGCCCGGGTCGTCGACGGGGTCTTGGTGCCGCTGGCCGACCAGGACCGGCGGCGTTGGGACCACGCCATGATCGCCGAGGGCCACCACCTGGTCCGGTGGTGTCTGCGGCGGGGCGCGCCGGGGCCGTACCAGATCCAGGCCGCCATCAACGCCGTCCACACGGACCCGCCGACGGACTGGACTCAGGTGGTGGCGCTCTATGACCAACTCCTCTTGTACGCACCCACTCCAGTCGCCCGGTTGAACCGCGCGGTGGCAGTGGCGGAGGTGCGTGGGGCGGCCGAGGCTCTGGACTTGGTGGACGAGCTGGAGTTGGAGGGTTATCCCGTCTTCCACGCGGTAAGAGCCGACTTGCTCCGCCGCCTTAACCGTCTCGCGGAAGCCGCCAAGGAGTACACGCGTGCGATAGAGCTGACGCCGGACATGACCGAACAGGACTACCTGCGCCGCGTTCGTGACGAACTGGTGTGAGGCATGATTCGGGGGTGTCGTCACCCCTGCGGACCGTGGCCGCGACCAGGTATGTGACTCCGTTGCGGGAGGGCGGATCGCTGCCCGGACTGGTCGAGGCGGACGACCTCGGCATGTACGTGGTGAAGTTCCGGGGCGCCGGGCAGGGGCTCAAGGCGCTGGTGGCCGAGGTCGTGGTGGGGGAGTTGGCGCGGTCGTTGGGGTTGCCGGTGCCGGAGCTCGTGGTGGTGGACCTCGATCCCGACCTCGGCCGGGCCGAGCCGGACCACGAGGTGCAGTCACTCCTCCGCGCGAGTGGTGGGCGCAACCTCGGGGTGGATTTCCTGCCGGGCTCGTTCGACTTCACGCCGTTGGTGCGTGATCCGGGGGCCGATTTGGCGGCGCGGGTGTTGTGGTTGGACGCTTTGGTGCTCAACGTGGACCGCAGTTGGCGCAACCCGAACTTGTTGTTGTGGCATCGCGACGTGTGGCTCATCGATCACGGTGCCTCCCTCTACTTCCACCACCGCTTCGCCGAAGGGTGGCGACCAGCGGCCTCTTATCGATACGACGCGAGTGACCACGTGATGCTGCCCGTGGCGGGCTCGGTCGCGGACATAGATGCGGAGTTGGGGCCGAAGGTGTTGCCCGCCTTGGACGACGTGCTCGCGTTGGTGCCCGACGACTGGTTGGACCCGGCGTTCGACACGCCTGATCGGGCCCGGCAGGCCTACCGGGCGTACTTCGCGGCGAAGGTGGCCGACTCGCCGCGGTGGGTTGGGGAAGTGGAGGCGACCCGTGCCGCACGTGTTTGAGTACGCGCTGCTGCGCGCCGTACCCCGGCAAGACCGCGGCGAGTCGATGAACGTCGGCGTCCTCCTGTACTGCGCCGACTTGGACTACCTGCGCTGCCGCAGCCACGTCGACCCGGACCGCCTCCGCGCGTTGGACCAAGAGCTCGACATGGACACGCTCACCGCCGCGTTGACCCAGTTGTGCGGCGCGTGCGACGGCAGCGAGAAACGGGCCCCGGTCACCGGCATCTCGTTGGGGCAGCGCTTCCGGTGGCTGACGGCGCCGCGCAGCACTCTGGTCCAAACGTCACCGACGCACCCGGGTCTCACCAGCGACCCGGACGCGGACCTGGACCGGCTCTTTAACCGGCTGGTGTTGCCCTCGTCGGGCAAGGCCCCGGGCTGATCCGGCACCGGTCGCTTGCGGTCAGCACGCCCGCGACCGGCCACCCGGGCGCAGGCCCCTGACCAGGTCAAGACCGATCGGACCCCGGTAGCGCAGCGTGACGACGGCCGGGAAGTCGTCCACAGTGGAACGGATCACCGGGTTCGGCGCCGACCCAGGGGTACACCCCGGTACAATCCGGAAGGCAACCCCAGTTGGCCGCGACGGAGGAAACCAGTGCCGCCCACGACCGAGAAGCGCCTACGGGCGCACGCGCGGCGCAACCGCGACACCATCCTCGCCACGGCGCACGTGGTCGTCCGAGAACAGGGGGCCAACGCCTCGCTGGAGGAGATCTCCCGGCGCGCCGGTGTCGGCTCCGCCACCTTGTACCGGCACTTCCCCACCCGCGCCTACCTGCTCGAACTGGTCCTGCGCGACCGGGTCGAGTCCCTGGTCACCCAGGCCGAGACCCTGCTCGCCGACCCGGCCCCCGGCGAGGCCCTCGCCGACTGGCTGCGCATCGTGATCGACCTGACCGCGACCAACCCCGGCCTGGCCACCGCGATGACGTACAGGACCAGCGAGGCCGGGCTCGGCGAACCCTGTCGCGACCTGGTCCGCGCCGCCGCCGAGAAGCTGATCACCCGCGCCAAGCAGGCGGGCGCCTGCAACCCGGACGTCCAGGTGGACGACCTGCTCGACCTCGTGCACGCCATCGCCACCGCCACCGAACACCACCCGGCCAGGGCGGACGCGCTGATGCTGCTGGCCGTCAAGGGCATCACCACACCGCTGCCGCCGCTGCCCGAGGACTGAGCCCGGGTCCGCGCGGTGCCTCAGACGACCGGGCTGGTCTCGGTGACCGGGCCGTGCCGTTGCAGGTCGGCCCAGGCGGTGGCCAGGCGGCGGACCAGTTCGGTGAGCGTGTCGGTGGGGAAGGTGAACGGGAGCCGCAGGTAGTTGTCGTGGTGGCCGGACGGGTCGGTGGTCGAGCCGGGGACCACCTCGACCCCGTGCCGGGCGGCGACCTGGGCGAAGATCTGCGCGTTGGTGTCCGGCAGGGTCACCCACAGCGCGGAACCGCCGTCGGGGGACTGCCAGCGCCAGGTGGGCAACTGGGCGGTGAGCAGCGCCCGCAGGTGGTTCAGCCGGGCGCGCAGGACGGTGGCGCGGGCGGCGGTGATCTCGTCCAGCCGGGGCAGCAGCCGGGCGGCCAGCGCCTGGTCCAGCACCGAGCTGCCCAGGTCGGCGCGGATCTTGTACCGGGCAAGCCGCTCGGTGATGGCGACCGGGCCGCGGACCCAGCCGATCCGCAGGCCGCCCCACACCGACTTGGCCATCGAGCCGACGGTCAGCACCTCGGCGTTGCCGCGGGCGAACGCGCCGACCGGTGGCGGCGGGGCGAGCGCCTGCACCCCGCTGTACGCGTTGTCCTCCAGCACCGGCACGTTGAAGCGGGCGGCCAGTTCGGCCACCCGCCTGCGTCTGGCCATCGACATCAACCGGCCGGTCGGGTTGTGGAAGGTCGGCATCAGGTACGCCAGCGCGGGCCGCTCCTCGGCGAACGCCGCCGCCAACCGGTCGGCGCGCACCCCCTCTTCGTCCAACGGCACCCCGACCACCCGGGCACCCGCGGCGCGGAACACGTCCAGACACGCAGGCCAACTCGGCGACTCCACCACCACCACGCGTCCCGGACGTAAGTAGAGCTGCGCGACCAAACCGAGCACCTGCTGCGCACCCGTCGTGATAAGGACCTGGTCTCGGTCCGTCGGTAGCCCCATCTCGGTGTAGTGGGTCGCAACGGCCGCGCGCAACGGCGGGTAGCCGCGGGGGTGGTAGCCGACATCGGCCATCAGGTCCGCGAGCTCGCCGTCGGCTAGATCCCGGTACGCCTCGGCCAACTCCGGTGCCGCGGGCTCGATCGCCATCGCCAGCGAAATCATCCGCGCCGCCCGCGGCTGGACCGCCACCGCCCGCGCCCCGGCACCCCGCGGCCGGGCACTGACCCGCGTCCCACTGCCGCGCACGCTGTCCACCAGGCCGCGCCCGCGCAGCTCGTCGTAAGCGGCCACCACCGTCGCCCGGCTGACCGTCAACAGCCTGGCCAGGTCCCGCTCGGACGGCAGCCGCTCCCCGGCGGGCAGGTCCCCCGCCTCGATGCCCCTGGCGACCGCCCCCGCCAGCTTCCGGTAGAGCGGCCCGCCCGCGGTCGTCCAGTCCCCGAGCAACTCCACCAGGCTGTTCGCGTCGGATACCCGGTCCATGATCATCAAGGTACCGCTCCCACCGCCCGGGAAACCGGTCCAATCCCCGGGGTGTTGGACTGGTCCACCCCGCCACACGGCCCGGGACCGCGTTTCCGTCGCAAAACCGCGCGCGGTTTTTGTCAATGTCCGCCCGCCTCCCGGGTCGGTATGGTGGTCGGCATCGCAGAGAACTCGCCGCCGAACCCGACGCGGAACTCGATGAGCGGCTCCGCGCGCACCGTCGTGCAATCCGAGCACGTCGACAACCTCGTCGTCGGCCACGAACGACGCGGGACGCTGGTGTTGGGGGCCGTCGGCATCGCCCTCGCCGCCACCATCGCCGTGGTCGTGATCGTGTTGCGGCCGGAGCGGTCGGAAACCGGAATCGCGGCACCCGCGGTCCCGCTGGCCGCGGTGGCGGGTTACGGCCCGAGTTGCCACGCCGGGTGGCTGGTACCCGACACCGGCGCGGAGACGATCCCGTTGGCCCAGTCGCCAGGCGGGGACGCCGTGCGCGGCAGTGGTGGGGAACTCGCGGTGACCGTGCAGGGCTTGGTCGGGAAAACCGTTGTGCTGCAGTCGATGCGGGTCGACGTGGTGCGCAGGTCGCCCGCGCCCGCCGGGGACTACCTGCCGAACTCCTGCCAGGGCGAGGTCCCCCGACGCCAGTACCGGCTCGACCTGGACGTCGAGCCACCGCGGGTGGTGCTGGAACCTGGCAATGTCGGATTCCCGTATCGAGTGAGCGATGTCGAACCCGAACAGTTGCAGATGACTCCCATGGTGACGGACGGCGATGTCGAATGGCGGCTGCGGCTCGCGTGGACGTCCGGGGCGGACAGCGGCGAACTCGTGGTCGACGACAACGGAAAACCATTTCACATCGCCGGAGGAGCCCAGGCGCGGGCGTTCTGCGTCGACGCCCACAATGGGATCTGGCGCCGCCAATGCTGACCCGGGCCGCTCCGCTGGTGGCCGTGGTGTTGATCGCCGCGTGTGCCACCGCGGTCAGCCCGCCGTTCGCGCCCGCGTTCAAGGACCCCGTCTGGACCCGGTTGACGCCGCGTAACGCCCCCGAGTTCATCTCCGGCAGCGAGTTCGCGGGCTGGGACGGCGGATTCCTCGCCGCGTATAGCGACTACACACACCCCGTCCAGGTTCATACCTCGCCGGACGGTGTCGTTTGGCGCGACACGAGCCCGTTCGCCGTGCGCGTCGACCCGCGTGCGGTCGCCGGGTACGGCTCGTCCGCGTACCTCCTCGGGTGGCACGGCGGTGAGTTGGTCGTCAACCGCACCCAGGACGGCGCGACCTGGACGCCGACCCCGCTGCCGCTGGACAAGATCCCCACCGAGGTGCTGGACACCGAGTCGCTGCACGCCACCATCGTCACCGGGGAACACGGGGTCCTCGTGGTCGGCTGGGCCAACGACCTCGACGAGCCGAACAGCGACCTCTACCTCTGGTACTCGCCGGACGGCAAGATCTTCCCCCAGCCGGACATCCGCCCGACCACCGCCGTGGGCTGGACGCACATCGTGAACGCCGCGGCGACCCCGGTCGGCTTCCTCGTCGTCGACTCCGACCTGGCCACGACCGTCCTGCTCGCGTCGCCCGACGGCCACCGGTGGGAGGACATCTCGGTCGGGTTTCCCCAGGACGCCCCGGGCTACCTGTTCCACCTCGGCGCCAACTCGTCCACCACGGTCGTCGAGCGGCGGCCGGTGGAGGACACGACCCGGCCGGACAACGGCCACCACATCTGGTACCGCCGCGCGGGCACCTGGCACCCCACCGACCTCGCGCCCGGCCACCTCCCCGACCCCGGCGTCGTCCCGGTCCAGGACCGCAACCTCACCGCCCTGCGCAACTGGGGTTCCGGCTTCATCGGCGCGGGCGGCACCACCGACGGCCTGGTCGGCGCTGTCTGGACCTCCCCGGACGGTTCCACCTGGCCCAAGGTGCCGGTCCGGGCCAACGGTTTCGACCAGACCATCGTCATCGCCGACGTCGTCACCGGCAACCGCCGCGCCTTGGCCTTCGGCGTGCCCGACAAGGTCGGCGCCGGTTCGTTCATCTGGCAGACCGATCCACCGCGGTGACCGGGCAGGCGAGTTGGACCGCGGGACACTCCTTTGATCTGTTCGTGATCAGGCGGTGTTCTCCATTCGAACACCGGTGACCGGGCGAGTCCGCGAATCGCGATCGGCCGGTCAACCGCCGAGAATTCCGGTGCTCGAACGGACCCCGGAATGGCATCGCCGGAACCGGGATGACAAGATCGGGGGGTGCCGAACCCGACCCCGAGTCCCGCACCGCACCCGACCGTCCAGCCTGCCGCCCAGAACGCGCTGACCGTCCGGTTCGCCCCGGTCACCGCGGCCGGTCGGCCGCCGGTGCCGACCCAGCGGCAGGGAGTCCGGGCCCAGGCGCCCGGTGACGCCCAGGAACCGGGGTCGCCGCAGGTCAACAGGGTTGAGCCGGAGCCGGTGAGCGCCCGCGAGACCGATGCCGGGCAGGCGCCCGCGCCGGTCGAGCCGGAGCCCTCCCCGTGGTTCACGGCGGCCGAGTCCGCCACCCCGCGGCCCGCGCCCCAGCCCACCCCGCGCCCTCAGCCCGCACCCTCGGCGCAGGTGACGCCGCCCACACCGCCCGTTGTGAACGGGGCGCCGGTGAATGGCGTTCAGCCCGTGGGCGAGATGTCCGGGAATGGCGCACGGCCGGTCAACGGGGTGCCCGTGAATGGCGCCCAGCCACTGAACACGCAGGCCGTGAATGGCGCGCAAGCGGCGAACGGGACGTCTGTCAATAGCCTTCCCGCCGGGGCCGCGGCGCCTGCCAATGGTGCCCAGTTGGTGAACGGGTCGTTCGTGAATGGTGTTCGGCCTGGGAGCGCGGCGCCCGTCAATGGGGCCCAGGTGCGCAACGCGGCGCCGGTCAACGGGGCGCTCGTGAATGGTGCTCAGCCGGTTGATTCGGTGCCGCCGGTGAATGGGGCGCAGGCGGTGAACGGCGCGGCGTTCGGTGTGCCACCGGTTGCCGCGCCCCAGCCGGTGATCACCGACCCGACGGCGGTCGCGCCAAGTGTGGTGCCACCGGCCGCCGAGGTGGGGCAGTCGACGGTGGTCATCCCGACCACCCAGGTGCCGCCCCAGCCCCCGGCTCCCGCCACGCCACCCGCCCCGACAGTGCCGACAGTGCCGACCGCTAAGAACGGGAAGCGGTTGACGGCGGCGGAGAAGGCGGCCGCGGAGGCCGCCAAGCCGTTGTACAAGCGGGTTGTGCGCCGGATCATCGGGCCGAGCCTGCTGCAGCGCCGGGACTGAACCCCAGCGCAGTCCCGGCACATTCCCGCCAGGTCACCGCGAACGCCGGTTCGGTGTGGTCACGGTGACCGGTCCACGGTGTCCGGTCCCGCCCGGTTGGTGGCAATCCACCGCCACGGACGGTGGATGCACGCTCGTTGAACGTTGCCCGAACAGGTCTATCGGCCACTCGCCGCACGATCTAGTTTCAGCCGGCAATGTTGTGTGAACAAAGGGGAATGTGACGTGCGCTCACGTCCGCGTCGTCTCCTCGGCGGGCTGGTGGTGACCACGTTGGCGGCTTCGGCCGTCGCGGTGGTCACCGGCCAATCGTCCGCCGCGGCTGCCGGGTTCGCGCCCGGGAACATCGTGGTGGCCAGGGTGGGGACCGGTGACTCGGCGCTGAGCAGCGCCGCGGCCGCGGTCTTCCTCGACGAGTACACACCGGCGGGCACGCTCGTGCAGTCGGTGCCGCTGCCCACCACTTCTGGCGTGGGCAAGCGGCTGACCTTGAGCGGGTCCGCGACCTCGGAAGGCGCGTTGACCCGGTCCGCCGACGGCCGCTACCTGACCCTCGCGGGCTACGACGCGGACCCGGGCACCGCGAGCATCGCGAGCTCGACGACCACCGCGGTCGGCCGGGTCGTCGCCCGCGTGGACGGTTCGGGCGGGGTGGACACGTCCACCACCATCACGGACACGTTCTCCGGCAACAACATCCGCGGCGCGGTCACCGACGACGGTTCCAGGTTCTGGGCCGTGGGCGCGAACGGCGGCGTCCGTCTCGTTCCTCTTGGCTCCACCGGGGCCAGCACGCAGATCAACTCCGCCAACCCGACGAACATCCGCGTCGCGGGTATCGCGGGCGGGCAGCTCTACGTCAGCACCGGCAGCGGCACCACCGGCGTTTACGCGGTCGGCAACGGTCTGCCCACGACCGGCGGTCAGACACCGGCGTTGACGGTTCCCGCCGCGAGTCCGTACGCGTTCGCGGCGGTGGACCGCGATCCCGCTGTCCCCGGCGTCGACACCCTCTATGTCGCCGACGACTCCGCGTCCGGTGGCATCCTCAAGTTCTCCTCCGATGGCACCACGTGGACCGCGCGCGGTTCCTTCAAGCCGGGTGGCAGCGCCGTTCGCGGTCTCGTCGGTGACGTGAGCGGCACCGGGGCGACCCTGTTCGCCACGACCACCACCAACACCCTCGTGAAGGTCGACGACACCGCCGCGTCCGCCGCGCCGATCGCCGCGACCGCGACCACGCTGCGCACCGCGGCCACCAACACGGCTCTGCGCGGCGTCGCGTTCGCCCCGGCCGCGGCCACCACGGCCCCGTCGATCACCACGCAGCCGCAGGATTCCACCGTCGCTTCCGGTAGCACCGCGACCCTCACCGTGGCCGCCAACGGCACCGGCCCGCTGACCTACCAGTGGTACAGCGGCACCGCGGGAGACACGTCGAACCCGGTGAGCGGCGCGACCAGCGACACCTTCACCACACCCGCGCTGACCGCCACCACCGGCTACTGGGTGCGTGTGTCCGGTCCGGGTGGACAGGTCGACAGTCGCACCGCGACCGTCACGGTCTCCACCTCCCCGAACACCCCGCCGACCATCACCAGCGCGCCCGAGTTGGCGCTGACCGTCGGCGACCCGGACAACCCGCCCGCGGTCCGCACCGTGACCGTAGGCGACAAGGAGACCCCGGCGAGCGGTCTTACCGTGACGGTCACCAGCAGCGACCCGTCCATCGTCACCGGTGGTGCCACCGGCACCAGTGACGTCCGCACGCTGACCTTCACTCCGGCCGCCGTCGGCCACGCGACGCTGACCGTCACCGTCTCCGACGGGTCGCTTACCGCGTCCACCGCCGTCCCGGTCGCCGTGTCCGGCGCGCTGCCCGCCGGTCAGCACAGCTACTACGGCGCCAGCGACGCCAGCACCGCCGTCGACCTCGGTGACGGCGCGATGGTCGTCGGCGACGACGAGACCAACGTGCTGCGCGTCTACGACCGCGACCACTCCCGCTACCCCGCGCAGAGCATCGACGTCCGTGCCGCCGGTCTGGCGCTGCGCGACACCGACGTGACCCGCGAGATCGACATCGAGGCCGCGGCCCGCACCGGCAACACGATCTTCTGGGTCGGCTCGCAGGGCCAGAACTCCTCGGCGAAGACCCGGCTCAACCGGCAGGAGCTGTTCACCACCACGGTGACCGGCACCGGCACCGGGACCACCATCGCCCTCGGCGGCAGCTACCAGAACCTGCGCGACGACCTGGTCGCCTGGGACCACGCCAACGGTGACGCGCTCGGCCTGACCGCCGCCGCTGCCCGCGCCCCCGAGGGCGACGGGGCGGGCGGCCCGACCGGCGTCAACATCGAGGGCGCCGAGTTCGCCCCCGACGGCACCACGCTGCTGCTGGCCTTCCGCGGCCCGCTGACCGCCGACGGCAAGGCGCTGGTCATCCCGGTCACCAACGCCGCCGCGCTCGTGTCGGCCAACCCGACCACCGGCGTCACAGCCGCCTTCGGCACCCCGCTGCGCTGGGACCTCGGCGGCCGCGGCATCCGGGAGATCCGGCGCAACGCCGCCAACCAGTACCTGATCATCGCCGGGCCGTCCGACGCGGGCACCGGTGCGGCGGGGGAGTACAAGTTCTACAGCTGGGACGGCGACAACACCCACCAGCCGCTCCCGCGCGCGGGCTCGCTCGACGGGTTCACCCCGGTCGGCAAGCCCGAGGCGATCGTGGACGTGCCGAACCCGCTGACCGACTCGTCGTCCGCGCAGGTGATCAGCGACGACGGCGACACCGTGTTCTACGGTGACGGCGCCATCGCCAAGGACCTGCCGCTGTGGCAGCGCAAGGCCGTCGGCACGACCGTGGCCATCGGCGCCGCCCCCGCGTGCACCTCGCCGGTCGTGACCATCGGCTCGGTCGAGGGCACCGGCGACATCAGCCCGAAGTCCGGGCAGACCGTGTCCGTGCGCGGCACCGTCGTCGCGGACTACGAGGGTCCGCAGCCCGCGCTGCGCGGCTTCTACCTGCAGGACGGCGGAGACGGCGACAACGCCACCTCCGACGGCATCTTCGTCTTCGACAACGGCGCCAACCTGGTGTCCAACGGCGACGTCGTCCAGGTGACCGGTCCGGTGTCGGAGTACCAGGGCCAGACGCAGATCACCGCGAGCGCCTCCGGCGTGCAGGGGTGCGGGACGCGGGCCAACATCGCGCCGGTGTCGGTGACGCTGCCGGTGGCCGACCCCGCTTACCTGGAGCGGTACGAGGGCATGCTGGTCAAGGTCGACCAGACCCTGACCGTCACCGAGCACTTCCAGCTCGGCCGGTTCGGCCAGGTCGTGGTCTCCGCGGGCGGCAGGCTGCAGCAGCCCACCTCGGTCATCCGGGCCACCGACCAGGCCGCAGTGCAGGCCAAGCAGCGCGCCAACGACCTGAGCCGGTTGATCATCGACGACGCCGACCAGACGCAGAACCCCGACCCGATCGTCTTCGGCCGCGGCGGGCAGCCGCTGTCGGCGTCGAACACGCTGCGCGGCGGTGACACGGTGACCGCCCCGGTCGGCGTGTTGACCTACACGTGGGCGGGCAACGCGGCCAGCGGCAACGCCTTCCGGCTCCGGCCGATCGGCGCGCTCGGCGGCTCGGCCGTGTTCGACGCCGTCAACCAGCGGCCCACCACCCGTCCGGACACCGGCGCCGGTTCGGTGCACGTGGCGGGCGCGAACCTGCTGAACTTCTTCAACACCTTCACCGGCTGCACCCTGGGCACCAAGGGCGGCCCCACCGACTGCCGCGGCGCCAACAACGACGCCGAGTACCAGCGGCAGTTGGCCAAGGAGGTCGCCGCGCTGCGGTCGCTGGACGCCGACGTCACCGGCGTGATGGAGCTGCAGAACAACGGCTACGGCTCGACCAGCGCCATCCAGGCCCTGGTCAACGCGCTCAACGCGGCCGAGGGCGCCGACGTCTGGTCGTTCGTCGACTTCGACGCCGCCACCGGGGTGGTCGACGTGGCGGGCACCGACGCCATCCGCGCCGCCCAGCTCTACCGCAAGGACCGGGTCACCCCGGTCGCGGGCGACACCTTCGTCGACCAGAACGACCTGTTCGAGCGGCGACCGGTCGCGCAGACCTACGCCACCCCGGACGGCGCCAAGTTCACCGTGGTCGCCAACCACCTCAAGTCCAAGGGGTCCTGCCCGACCAGCGGCCCGGACACCGACCAGGGCGACGGGCAGAGCTGCTGGAACGCCCACCGCACCGAGCAGGCCACCGAGCTGGCGCGCTGGTTGAAGGACACCGTCGTGCCCGCGGCGGCCGACCCGGACGTCCTGATCGTCGGCGACCTCAACTCGTACGCCGGTGAGGACCCGATCGCGGTCCTGGAGAACGCGGGTTACGTCAACCTGCCCAAGTCCTTCAGCGGCAACGAGGTCTACTCGTACGTCTTCGACGGCCAGTGGGGTTACCTCGACTACGCGCTCGCGTCGCCGTCGCTGGTCCCCCAGGTCACCGGCGCCGCCGAGGCCCACACCAACGCCGACGAGCCGTCGGTGCTGGACTACAACACCGAGTTCAAGACCCCCGGCCAGGTCCAGTCGCTCTACGCCCCGGACCGCTTCCGCACCAGCGACCACGACCCGGTCCTCGTCGGCATCCGCCCCGGTTCTCCAGCGCAGATCACCGGTACCCCCGGTCCCGGCGTGGTTGGTCAGCCGTACTCGTTCACGTTCGGCCTGAGCACTTCGGCGGCTGTGTCGCTCGCTTCCGGCACCCTGCCCGCAGGCCTGTTCCTGAGCGAGGAGGGCGTGCTCTCCGGTACGCCTACCAAGGCTGGTGACAGCACCTTCACCGTGCGCGCCACCAACCCCTACGGCTCGACAGACCGCACGGTCACCGTTTCCGTGGGCAAGGGCGCCAGCACGACCGTCCTAACCGCCTCGCCCAACCCGGTGGCGGCTGGCTCACCGGTGAGCCTGTCTGCTCAGGTAACTGGCGCGACCGGCACGGTCACCTTCCTCGACGGAGCTAACGTCCTCGGACAGGCCGACCTCGCCAACGGTGTCGCGGCCCTGCAGGTCCCGCTGACTGCCGGCTCGCACACCATCACGGCCTCTTACGCGGGCAACGACTCCCTCCAGGGTTCGGTGTCCTCGCCGGTCGTGGTGAACGCCATCGCCCCGGTCACCATCGACGGCTCCCTGCCAGACGGCAAGGTCGGCGTCGCCTACACCGGCGCCTTGGCTGTCACTGGTTCCCCGCAAACCGTCACCGCCACCGGCCTCCCCCAGGGCCTCACCATCGGCGCTGACGGCCGCATCACCGGCACCCCGACGGTCGCGGGCACCTTCACCGTGACGGTCACCGCGTCCAACGCGGTCTCCACCGTCACCAAGCCGTTCCCGCTGCGAATCACCCAGGCCGCCACCACGACCACGGTCACCGGCAACCCCAGCCCCTCCGTGATCGGCGGCACCGTCCGCTTCACCGCCACCGTGGCAGCCCCCGCAGGCCTCCGCCCCGACGGCACCATCCAGTTCACCGTGGACGGACGCGCCGCAGGCACCCCGGTCACCCTGGTCAACGGTGTCGCCACCAGCCAGCCCATCACCGGCCTGGCCCTCGGCCCCCACACCATCCGCGCCGACTACGCAGGCTCGGTTTCGTTCGCGGCCAGCACCGGCACCACCACCCACACCGTCCAACTGGGCATCAAGTTCCTGTCCCCCGTGGACGGCAGCAAACTCAAAGCAGGCGACCTGGCCACAATCCGCTTCCAATTGGTCGACGCGAACGGCACCCCCATCCCCGCCCTCGCCTCCGCCCTACTCCTCCTCACCGGCCGCGTGTCACTGTCGGTGGACGGCACCCAAACCCTCCGCCCCACCACCCCCCTCTACGACCCCTTCAGCGACTCATTCATCTACCTCTGGAAAACCGCCAAACGCCCCACCGGCGCAGTGACGGTCACGGTGTCCATCACCTACCCGGACACCGCAACGCAAAAAGCCTCAACACGAGCAACCCTGATCTAATCGCCTAAAAGACACGATGGGGCGCACCCGGCGCGGGG
This sequence comes from Actinokineospora inagensis DSM 44258, assembly GCF_000482865.1. Classification (GTDB taxonomy): domain Bacteria; phylum Actinomycetota; class Actinomycetes; order Mycobacteriales; family Pseudonocardiaceae; genus Actinokineospora; species Actinokineospora inagensis. The sequence goes on from NZ_AXWW01000036.1 coordinate 87,921, forward strand.
TGCGCCCCATCGCCATTTCCCAACACCCCACCCACCTACCCGCTCACCCCACCCACTCACCCGTTCATTCGCTCACCCTCTCCACCGCACCACTCGCCCCACCCGCACCCACCAAAAATTGCCGCACGAGAACCCTCACGCCCAGCTCGCACCGCGCGCCCAACCCCCCCTCTCGTCGACGAAGCGCCACACCGGCACCGCGCCCCTCGAAACCCACCCCTCCCCGACGAAGCGCCACTCCCGCACCGCACCCCCAAAAAACCTACTCCTGATCGACGAAGTCCCACACCTGCACCGCGCGCCTCGGGACCCGCCGACACCAACCGCCCGTTGTGGTGGAGTTGTTTTGTTTGGGGGGAGCGGTGGCCTAAGCCGGCTGGCGGG